>DATKRT010000001.1:0-44042 GCA_035532055.1 Acidobacteriaceae bacterium
GAAAGGCACAGCTCGGTGGCTGTGCCTTTCAGGACTTCATCGGGGAAAATCTCTCTTATATTAAGGATAGCAAATTTGGATAAATAAAATGCATTTGTAAGTGGTTGATGGGGTGGGAGTTATACGATTTACCCCTTGACAAGGGCTGGGCGGGCGGAGGCTTCGCGTGGACGAGCTTTGATTCGGGTGGGTCGTTGCGCCTGTCGGCTCCACTCCGGCCTGCGGCAGCAAGGTGCGCGGCTGCGGCGCGGGGTCTTTACGGCACGGCTGAAGCCGTGCCCTGATACTTTACGTGGCCCTTCCGGGTGAGGATTTCTGGTATTGCCCGGGGCTTCTGCCGGGCCTCGCTGGCGCGAGGCGGGATGTTGGTAAGGGTAGATTCAGCCTTTCCCACCCTTCGCGCGATGGAACTGCGCGAAGGATGGGGCACCCGGCGGAGTGCGGGCTTGAATGGGCACCCACGGTGGTGGAAAGCAGCGCTTAGTTCGTGACGCGTGATGCATGTCACTGTTCGCTGGCGGAGGGCTTCGTATTTTGAAGCATGGCAAACAGCAGCGTTTCTGAAGAGCAAAACTCCGCGCGGCATACTACGGGAGTGGCGCCCGCCTCCTCAGTCGTCGACGGAGAAATGACGCGCGCGGTGCGCGTGATAGGGCTGGTGATGGCCTGTCTGGTAGTTGGCGCCATCCTGGCCGGCATCTGGAAGGCGAGCGTTGGCGTGCAATCGGGCAAAGCGGCGCTGGTGGGCGGGCTGTTTCTTACCGAGGTCATCCTGGCCGGTATCCTGATTCTTCTCGGTAGCCTTGTCGAGGGGTTTGGATATGGTCTTTCTTTGGGGACCCGCTGGCCCTATACCCGAAATATTTTGGTGTTGATGGTCTGGGGAGATCCGGAGGCGGCGCATCGTTTGGTGGCCACTCTGGTGGGCCTTATCGCGGTGGCTCTGGTCTTTCTTGCGCCAGGTTCGGCGACCATCAATGGTTTGGTGCTGGTGATCATCGCCGCACTGTTCGGAATAGGAACCCTCCATGTTTTGTCCGGCCGGATGCCGGCGTTTGTGCATGGCATCCATGGACTCCTGGCCTACGGAGTTTTTCTCAGTTATCTCAGCGGACTTGCTTTCCCCGGCGTTGAATTTTGGTTGTATCTCAAGTTCACGGTCGCCCTCCATGCGCTTTTACTGGCGGTGTTCCTGGGGGGTATGACCACTGGGCAACGCGGCTTCGGTCAGCCGATCGGGCCTTTTTACCGGCCGCAGCGGCTTGCGCATTGGACTGTGGCAGTCCATATCCTTGCCGCCCTGACCGTTGTGGCTACGTTGGGCTGGCTTATGCCAGCTTATCCCGTGGCATTTTACCTGGCCGTCACACAGGTTGCAGTGGGATTCCTGCTTTTCCATGCTGTCAATCTCAAGCCGAAGAATCCGGGAACCATCGTGGCGTTTCACCAATCCATGGTGTTGCTTATCACGGTCGCCATTGTTGTCTCACTCCCTTGACGATGGTCTATTGCAACCGGTAGAACCGCTGGCTTTGGCGGGGCGGTGATGTTTCTGGTGCGCGGGTGAGAGCTGCGATAAAGTAGGTCTCTTGTGTGTGTGGTGTGAGAGGATACGGTTCAAGAGCCGTATCTCTTTTTGTGGCTGGAGTTTTCTGCGGGAAGTGAATGTTGTGAGTGATGCATCTGCTGAGGTGAGGGTTCCACCGGCGTGGCTGATGGGGATGATTCTGTTTCCGTTTGGGCTGGTGGTGGGATTTACGATTACGGCGCTGCCGTTTTTGCTGACGCGGCAGGGGATTCCGCTGGGCCGCGTGGCGGAGACGAGCGCGATTGTGATGTCGCCGACGTTCTGGGGCTGGACGGTGTGTCCGGTGCTGGATACGGGTTTGACGCGGAAAGCGTATTGCTGGCTGACGGCGACGGTGGCGGCGGTGTGTGTGGCGCTGGCGCTGGGGGTGTTTGCTCCGGGGCGGCTTGCGCTGACGACGGCCCTGCTGATGATGGCGGAGCTGGCGATTGTGATGTTTGGCAACGCGGCGAATGGGTGGATGGCGGAGTTTTTGCCGGACCAGATGCGCGGTTCCGTATCTGGATGGCAGAATGTGGCGAACCTGGGCGGCGGGGCGCTGGGGTCGCTGGCGGTGATGTCGCTGGCCCCATATATGAGCATGCAGTGGATTGGCGTGGGCCTGGCGGTGGTGATTGTGCTGGGCGTGCTGCCGTCGCTGGCGTTTCCGGAGTCGCGACGGTCTTCGTTTACGTTTATCCAGGTGTTTACGGACGCGCGGCGGACGACGTGGAAGGCGTGCACGAAGCGGGAGTGCCTGGCGGGGTTTGCGCTGTTTCTGGCTCCGGTGGGCGCGGCGGCGGGGATCAATTTGTTTTCCGGGCTGGGCCGGGACTTCCATACGAGCGCGCATGTGGTGGTGCTGGTGACGGGCGCAGGGTGCGCGGTGGCGGCGGGGCTGGGCGCGCTGCTGGGCGGCTATGTGGCGAACCGGGTGAATCGCGGGTATCTCTATTTGAGCGCGTCAGCGGGGATTGTGGTGGTGTCATTATCGCTGGCGCTGACGGGGCACACGGAGGCGGCGTTTATTGCGGGTGCGCTGATCTACAACGCGCTGACGGGCGTGGTGTATGCGGCGTTCAACGCGCTGGGGTTCCAACTGGTGGGGAACAAGAGCACGGTGGCGAGCACGCAACTGGCGCTGTTTGCGGCGGCGATTAATGCGGCGGTGGTGTACATGACGTGGGCCGATGGGCAGGGGTACAAGCACTTCGGCGTGCGGGGGCTTTTCCTGGTGGATGCGCTGGCGAGCGCGGTGGCGATTCTGCCTCTGCTGGTGCTGGTGAAGAGGGGATTGCCGAAGGTGAGCGAAGAGGTCTCTGTGACGGAAGTGGCGGCAGAGGCTTAGCGGGCGAGGCGCTGAGGCGCTTGTACGGGTATGGCTAGGTGGTTTGTTTGGCGGGGACGAGGGGTTCGAGGCTGCGGATGTAGCTTTGGATTTCGGGGGTGCTCCAGTCCTGCGCGCCGATGAAGCGGCGGCGGATCATTCCGTGGGGGTCGATGACGTAGGTCTCGGGCGGGCGCGTGGTTCCGAAGGCGAGGTTGGACTTGTCGGTGGGGTCGAGGATGACGGTCATGTTGTGGAGCTGGTTGTCGGTGACGTACTGCTTGTAGTCGGCGGGATCGCTGTCAAAGGCGACGGCGATGACGACGAGGTTGGGGAACTGGTTCTGGAGCTGCTCGAGGGAGGGCCACTCGGCGGCGCAGTAGACGCACCACGAGGCCCAGAAATTGAGCACGACAATTTTGCCGCGGTACTGGGCGAGCGAGACGGTCTGGGTGCCGTCGTGAATGGTGACGTTGGGCGCGGGGCGGTTGATGTCTGTGGGGTAGCCTCCGCGATTGCAGCCGGTGGCGGCGATGGCGAGAGCGGCGACGAGAGCGGCGGAGCGGAAGACGGTGCGGATGGCCACGTTTCTATAATAATGGACATTCATATGAAAACGGCATTCGCAGATCCCGTAAAGATGATTCAAAAAGGGGCTCCACGGCTCATAAGAAACGATGAGGATCTGGCCGGGTGCACGGCTGAACTTTTTGCGCTGACGGGCAAGGAGAAGACGACGCCGGAGGAAGACGAGGCGATTGAGCTGCTGACGCTGCTGATTGAGCACTACGAAGCGGAGCGGTTTATCGGGGGCTAAAGCCCAATCATCTGCAGATGCAAAGCGGCACGACTAAAGTCGTGCCCTGATACAAGGCTCGTACATGAGGTGGTGCGAGCTTTTGTGCTTTCCTATTAAGGATGGAGATGAATGTGAGCGGCGCGGAGGTGGCGGCGGGGATGCGGCTGTCGGTGATTATTCCGGCGCGGAATGAGCAGGACTGCGTGGGGGAGTGTTTGCGGTCGCTGGTGGCGCAGGAGGAAGACGGCTGGCGGCTGGGGCGGGAGTGGGAGATTTTGCTGGTGGACGACCACTCGACGGATGACACGCGGGCGATTGCGGAGGGTGTTGCGGGCGTGACGGTAATGGAGGCTCCGAAGCTCGAGACGGGCTGGACGGGGAAGGCGAACGCGGTGTGGGCGGGCGCGCAGGCCGCGCGGGGTGAGTGGCTGCTGTTTACGGATGCGGACACGGTGCATGAAGCGGGGTCGGCTAGCCGCGCGATTGTGGAGGCGGAGCAGCATGAGGTGGCGATGCTCTCGTATTCTCCACGGCAGATTGTGACGGGGTTGTGGCAGCGGGCGCTGATGCCGCTGGTGTTCAGCGAGCTGGCGGTGACGTATCCGCCGGCGAAGGTGAGCGATCCGGAGTCGCGGCTGGCGGCGGCGAACGGGCAGTTTTTGCTGGTGCGGCGCGATGTGTATTTTGCCATCGGCGGGCATGAGGCGGTGAAGGACGCGGTGCTGGAAGATGTGACGCTGGCGCAGATGGTGAAGCGGCGCAAGCAGGGGCTGCGGCTCCGGTATGCTCCGGAGGCGGTGGCGGTGCGGATGTATCGCAGCGTGGGCGCGATGGCGGAGGGCTGGACGAAGAACCTGGCTCTGCTGTTTGGGAATGCGCTGGCGATGGCGGCGTGGCGGGTGTTGGATCTGGTGCTGCTGGTGGGGCTTCCGCTGCTGACGCTGTGGACGGTAAAGCACAACGTGCGTGGGGTGTTTTCGCTTGCTCTGCTGCTGATGTGGGCTCGGACGCTGTGGCGGTTTTATGGCAGGGTGCGGAAGTCGAATTTTCCTTTTGTGGATTGCCTGGTGAGTCCGGTGGCTCTGCCGTTGTTTGCGGCGCTGCTGTATCGGAGCTGGTTCAAGCACACGGTTTTGAAGCGGGTGAGTTGGAAGGGGCGGGAGTATGTGGGGGGACGGTGAATCGTGTTTGGCGCGGGGCGCGTCTATCATTGAATGAGCGCCATGATTCTGCTTAAAGATTGCAACTTATGATTCTGCTAACGAGGAAGGCGGAGTTTTCCGCGTCGCACTACTACTGGATTGATGCGTGGACGGCGGAGGAGAACCTGCGCGTGTTCGGCAAGTGCTCGAACCGCAACGGGCATGGGCATAACTACACGCTTGAGGTGACGGTTGCGGGCGAGATCGATCCGGCGACAGGGTTTGTGGTGGATTTGAAGGCGTTGAAGGATGTGATGGAGCGCGAGGTGGTGAGCGTGTATGACCACCGGCATTTGAATTTGGAGGTTCCGGAGTTTGCGGCGGCGCAGCCCACGACGGAGAACATTGCGATTGCGGTGTGGAAGCGGCTGGAAGGGAAGGTGGCCGGCGCGAAGCTGCATCGGGTGAGGGTGTATGAGATGCCGGATCTGTTTGCGGATTATTACGGTGAGCGATGAGAGCGTATTTGGGACGGCGGTACCGCATGAGCGCGTCGCACCGGCTGCATTGCGATGAGATGACGGACGCGGAGAATCGCGCGGTGTATGGGAAGTGCAACAACCCGCACGGCCACGGGCACAACTATGTGGTGGAGGTGGTTGTGGGCGGCGAGGTCGATCCGGTAACGGGGATGGTGTGCGACCTGGCGGCGCTGGACGGCTGTGTGATGAAAGAAATTGTGGAGCGGTTTGATTTTGCGAATCTGAATTGCGATGCGGTTTTTCAGAAACTGGTGCCGACCACGGAGAATCTAAACATTGAGATTTACAAGGTGCTGAAGGCGGCGTTCACGGGGGCCGATGTGGTTGAGGTTCGGGTGGAGGAGACGGCGAAGAATTCGTTTGCCTATCCGGCTCTGGATCCGGTGCGTGCACAAGAGGGAAAGGCGGTTGCGGTATGAGCAGGAACAGTCATGAAGCGGCGGCGCTGAAGGAAGCGATATTGGGCGTGACGGGGCTGGAGAATGTTTCGACGGAGGACATTTACCGCGAGATATTGCGGCGGTTTGATGAGGACCCGACGCGGGACGGGCTGCTGCGGACGCCGGAGCGGATGGAGAAGTCGCTGAAGTTTTTGACCAAGGGGTATGGCGAGAATCCGGCGGCGATTTTGAACGACGCGCTGTTCGATGTGGATTACGACGAGATGGTGATCGTGAAGGACATTGAGATGTTCTCGCTGTGCGAACACCATATGCTGCCGTTCTTCGGGAAGGTGCACGTTGCGTATATTCCGAACGGGAAGGTGGTCGGGCTGAGCAAGATTCCGCGGCTGGTGGAGGTGTTTGCGCGGCGGCTGCAGGTGCAGGAGCGGCTGACGCGGCAGATTGCGGACGCGATTGACGAGGCGATCCATCCGCAGGGCGTGGGCGTGGTGATTGAGGCGCGGCACCTGTGCATGATGATGCGGGGCGTGGAGAAGCAGAACTCGTCTACCGTGACGTCGGCGATGGTGGGGGTTTTCCAGAAGCAGAATACGCGGGCGGAGTTTTTGACGCTGGTGCGTCAGGGGTTGCAGAGCGGGATTTAGTGCATCCCACATCTCTTCGAGATGTGGGGCACCCGGCGTTCTTACTCATGCGGAAGATGGCGCGACTTTTTGTATTCACTGGATCGCTATGCTGACGATATAAGCTTCAGTATGCGTGTGCCCAAACGTCCTCTCCCTTGTAACCTGAATAAGTGAATGGGCTGCTGATTCTGGATAAGCCGGCGGGTATGACGTCGCATGATGTGGTGGCGCGCGTTCGGCGTGCGACTGGTGAGCAATCGATTGGACATTTAGGGACGCTGGACCCTATGGCTACGGGGGTTCTGCCGCTGCTGCTGGGGAAGTTTACGCGGCTGGCGCAGTTTTATGGCAAGCATGCGAAGGCGTATACGGGGACGATCAAGTTTGGGTTTGCTACCGATACCTATGATGCCGCCGGGGTGATGGTGGGTGAGGCGGTTCAGCCGGAGCTGACACTGGAGCAGGTGCGGGCGGCGGCGGAGCGGTTCGGGGGCGAGATGGAGCAGATGCCTCCGCCGGTGTCGGCCAAGAAGGTGGGCGGCAAGCCTGCTTACAAGATTGTGCGGGCGGGCGGGAAGCCGGAGCTGAAGCGGGCGCGGATTACGATTGCCGAGTTTGTGATTGAGGGACTGGAGGGCGACGTGGCCTCGTTCCGGATGAAGGTGTCGGCGGGCGGGTATGTGCGGTCGGTGGCGCATGAGATGGGCGAGGCACTGGGGTGCGGCGCGCATTTGGCCAGTTTGAGAAGGGTGGCTTCGGGGCCGTTTGTGCTGGCGGACGCGCTGACTCTGGATGCGGTGGAGGTGCTGGCGCGCGCGGGTGAGTTGGAGGCTCGGCTGCCGCATCCTCGGACGCTGTTGCCGGAGATTCCCGCAGTCACGGCGGATGCGCAGACGGTGGGCCGGATGCGGAATGGGATGCAGGTGAATCTGCCGGAGTATTCGTCGTGCGAGTTGGTGAAGGTGTTTGCGGGGCAGCGGGAGCTGGTGGGGATTGGGCGGCGGGTGGCGGGGACTCTGTTTCAGCCGGTGGTGGTTTTGGGGTGATGTTCGAGCGTGTTTCAAAGACCCATTGGCGGGACTTGCAAACCCATCCCTCAGGGGCTAAAGCCCCTGTTTTTGGGGTGATCTTACGGCACGGCTAAAGCCGTGCCCCTTCTAAGCGGATTTTTATAACCTGCCCACTCAAGCCAAAGGCGGGCTTGAATGAGGCGGCTTGAGAGTTGTGGTGGGTTGAGAAACCGCAGGTTCTTCGACTCGCTTTGCTCGCTCAGGATGACAATTGTGGTTGGGGGAGCGTCGATCTTTCCCACTCAAGCCAAAGGCGGGCTTGAATGGGGCGGCTTGAGAGTTGGAGAAACCGCAGGTTCTTCGACTCCCCTTCGCTGCGCTCAGGGTTCGCTCAGAATGACATTCTCTTTATTCATGCAGTCGTGACTCGTCCAAGTGTGTGTGAGGTGGACGAATGCATGGTTGCGTGAAGTGAACGGCTACTTGTGAAGCAGCGGTAGGATGAGGCGGAAGATGTTTTGCGCGACGAGGGCGTTGCCTTTGGCGGTGGCGTGGATGCCGTCGGGCTGGATGGCTCCGGGGACGTTGTAGACGTGGTCGTAGAGGAAGGGCAGCAGGGGCGTGTGGAACTTTTTGGCGGCGAGCACGTAGGTTTGATTGATGGCGTGGATGTAGTCGGCTCCGTAGTTGGGGGGCAGGGTGATTCCGGCGAGCGCGACCTTGATTCCGGCGTGCTGGAGGGTGGCGATGATTCGGTCGTAGTTGGCGCGGGTGGTGGTGATGGGCAGGCCACGGAGTCCGTCGTTGCCGCCGAATTCGACGATGACGATGGCGGGGTGCGCGGCGAGGACGTTGGGGAGGCGGTTGACGGCGTCCTTGGTGGTGTCTCCGCTGATGCCCATGTTTAGGACGCGGTAGTGGTAGCCCTTTTGGGTGAGGATTTTCTGGAGGTAGTCGGGGTAGGATTTGCCGATGGGCGCGCCGTGTCCGGCGGTGATGCTGTCTCCGAAGCAGGCGATGGTGGGCGCGGGGTGATTTGCTTTTGCGAAAGCGATTGGGGCGCAAAGCAGGATAAGGATGAGCAGGCGGAGATGCTTCACGTTTAGAGTTTAGATCAGGGGGACTGGGGATGCGGGGATTTGTGCTTTCCCACCCTTCTCCACACGCTGCGCGTGCGTCGAAGAATGGGGCACCCCTGGTTGTGGCTGGGTGAGAGGGAATGCAGGTCCTTCGACCCACTCACGTCTCTTCGAGACGTGGGGCATTGGGCTGAGAACACAGGGAGATTTGAATGATTGAAGTGCGTGGGTTGAAGAAGTCGCTGCGGAGCGGGACGCGGGTTGTGGAGATTCTGCGGGGGATTGATTTGGTGATTCCGCAGGGGCAGTTTGTGGCGGTGATGGGGGCGTCTGGGTCGGGGAAGTCGACGCTGCTGGGGCTGCTGGCGGGGTTGGATTCTCCGTCGGAAGGCGAAGTGCTGCTGGATGGAGTGGCGATTGCGAACCTGTCGGAAGACAAGCTGGCGGGGGTGCGCGGGAGCAAGATTGGATTTGTATTTCAGTCGTATCAACTGATTCCAACGCTGACGGCGCTGGAGAATGTGCTGCTGCCGTATGAGCTGAATGCGGCGAGGTCGCAGGGGGACGGCAAGGCGAAGGCGGCGGCGCTGCTGACGGCGGTGGGGCTGGAGGACAGGATGGGGCATTATCCGGTGCAGTTGTCGGGCGGGGAACAGCAGAGGGTGGCGCTGGCGCGGGCGTTTGTGCTGGATCCGCCGATTGTGCTGGCGGATGAGCCGACGGGGAATCTGGACTCAGTGAATGGCGAGCATGTGCTGGAGCTGCTGACGGGGCGGCAGCGCGAGAGCAACACCACGCTGGTGCTGGTGACGCACGATGCGGAGATTGCGGCGCGGGCGGACAGGCAGATCCATTTGAAGGACGGGCTGGTGGTGGCGGACGAATTGACCAGGGTGACGGCGTGAGTGACCGCGTGACGGAGAGCGCGAGCGAAATTGTGGCGCGGACGAAGCCGAGTCTTCCGCTGCGGACGGCGTGGCGGGTGGCGTGGCGGGAGTTGCACGCGTCGAAGGCGAAGTTTGCGTTCGTGCTGCTGTCAGTGGCAATTGGTGTGGCGGCGCTGACGGGCGTAAGGGGATTCAGCGAGGCTTTTCAGAAGGCGCTGCTGGGGGATGCGCGTGGTTTGATGGCCGGGGACTTGTCGGCGCGGCTGTTTCGGCAGACGACGCCGAAGGAAGACGCGCAACTGGACGCGATGAAGGGCGTGGAGCGGACGACGGTGACGGAGACGGTGTCGATGGCCGAGGCCAGGGGGCCGGAAGCAAGAGGGGCGGCGGCGACGGGCGTTTCGGTTCCGCTGCTGGTGAGCTTGAAGGCGGTGAATCCGGCGAAGTATCCGTTCTATGGGCATGTGGTGTTGCAGCCGGCGGGGAACCTGCGGGATGTGCTGACGGATGACACGGCGGTGGTGGACGAGAATCTGCTGGTGCGGCTGAACACCAAGGTGGGCGCGCCGCTGAAGATCGGGAACAAGTATTTCAGGATAGCGGCGGTGCTGGTGCGCGAGCCGGACCGGATGACGGCGGGCGTGGGGCTGGGGCCGCGGGTGATGATTACCCGGAAAGCCATGGCCGAGGCGGGACTGCTGGCCGCCGGGAGCCGGGCGCGGGAGATGTATCTGTTCAAGCTGGATGATCCGGCGCAGTACATTGCGGGGGTACGGGCGCGGCTGGAGAAGATATTGCCGGATGCGCTGATTACGGATTTCCGGGAGACGAATCCGGCGCTGACGGATGGGCTGAATCATGCGACGGGGCTGCTGAGTTTGATTTGCCTGGTGGCGATGGTGCTGGGGGCGATCGGCGTGGGGATGGCGATGCGCGCGCACCTGCAGCAGCGGATAGAAGTGCTGGCGATCATGAAGTCGATGGGCGCGACGTCGGGCGACATATTAAGGATTTATTTGCTGCAGACGGTGTTTTTGGGGCTGGCCGGAGGACTGATTGGGGTGGCGCTGGGGCTGGGCGTGCAGGTGGCGTTGCCGTCGATGCTGGGGACGCTGCTGCCGGTGCGTCCGGGGCTGGCGGTGGCGGCGAGTCCGATGGCGCTGGCGCTGGCGACGGGGATATTGACGACGATTTTGTTCTGTTTGCCTCCGCTGCTGGATGTGCGGACGGTGCGGCCGATTGCGGTGCTGCGGCACATGGTGGAGGAGAACGGGGTCGGCGGCTGGTGGGTTCGGCAGAAGGAGCGCAAGCTGCAGTGGGCGTCGGCGATTGTGATTGTGGCGGGGCTGGCGGGGATTGCGACGGCGCTGAGCGACTCGTGGATGATAGGGCGATGGTTTGCGGGCGGACTGGTGGCGACGCTGGTGGTGATTCTGGGGCTGTCGGCGGTGCTGCTGCGCGGGCTGCGGGCGTTTTTGGCAAAGACGCGGCTGAGTCTGCCTTCGGCGTTGCGGCACGGGCTGGCGAATCTGTACAGGCCGGGGAACCAGTCGGCGGCGGTGCTGGCAGCGCTGGGCACGGGCGTGATGCTGATCCTGACGGTGTTTCTGATGCAGTCCGCGGTGGTGCGGGAGATGCATAGCGAGGTGGCTCCCAAGACGCCGAATGTGTTTTTGGTGGATATGTCGCCGGATGAGATTGCGGGCGTGAAGGCGCTGCTGAAGAAGCTGCCGGGCGCGCAGGGGGAGCTGGAGACGATTCCGGTGATTTCGTCGCACATGGAGAGCATTGACGGCGTGAGCGTGGAGAAGCTGAAGGTCAAGAACTATCCCAAGCGGATGCTGCGGTCGGTGAATTTGACGTGGTCGGAGAAGGAGCCGGCGGGGACGAAGGTTCTGGACGGCAAGTGGTGGACGAAGGGCGAAGGCGCGAAGACGGGGCCGGCGGATTTGGCGGTGGTGGAGTGGGTAGCGAAGCGGCTGCATTTGAAGGTGGGGTCGCGGATTGTGTTCACGGTGAGCGACCGGACGATTGATGCGCGAGTGGCGGCGATCTATAAGGTGGACCGCGGGGACGCGTTCGGGCGGAGCGAGTTTGTGCTGGCTCCGGCGCAGATACGGGATGTTCCGGCGACGTGGTACGGGGGAATTCATTTTGCTCCGGCGGAGATAGGCGGGATGGAGCGGGCGCTGTTTGCGGCGTATCCGACGATTACGGTGGTGAGCCTGGCGGACATTCTGGAGACGATTCAGCGGGTGATGGGGCATATCACGCTGGTGATTCGATTCCTGGCGGGGTTCTCGATTTTGGCAGGCGCGGTGATTCTGGCGTCGAGCATCGCGAGCACGCGGTTCCGGCGGATACGGGAAGTGGTGGTGCTGAAGACGCTGGGGGCGACGCGGAGCCGGATTGCGCAGGTGTTCAGCGTGGAGTTTGCGGTGCTGGGATTGCTGGCAGGCGTGGTGGGCGCGGTGTTTGCGAATCTGCTGGCGCGGATATTGCTGCACCGGATGAAGGTGGCGTATCACCTGGACTGGCGCGGGGCGGTGGTGGCGGTGATAGCGACGGTGGTGCTGGCGGTGGTGACGGGGTGGGCGGCGAGCTACAGGATTCTGGGGCAGAAGCCGCTCGAGGTGCTGCGGGAAGAGTGAGGATTTCGCGTCCGGCGATACGCGCTTCGCGTGGCCGCTCCCGTTGGTCGCGGAGAGGTGGACTGGGTGGGCCTTTTCCCACTCAAGCCAAAGGCGAGCTTGAATGGGGCGCCTGCTTCATAAACTCTTATTTGGTTGTATGGGTTTGCGGGGTGTGTACCCGGAATCGAACTCCACAAGGTGTTGTGTAATTGGTCAACATGGGGCGCAAGGGGATGCGGTAGGAGGTGAGAAGCAACGGAGAAATCCCTAATAGAACCAAAGAATTACGGGAAAATCTTGAACGAACGGGTGAAAAGACGATATAAGCTGTAGCTGGCCATAATGCATCGTACCTAGACAGGGTTCTGCCGGGAGTCCAGGTAAATAGGGAGAACACCTATGAAGGCTTCAGCTATGCGGGCGAGTGAGTTGCGGGAAGTAATGGATATCCGGCAGGCAGCGGATTACCTGGGGATCAGCGCGGACACGCTGTACAAGTATGCGTCAGAGGCATTTATTCCGGCGTTCAAGCTGGGGAACCGGTGGCGGTTTCGGCGGTCTCGGCTGGACGAGTGGATGGACCGGCAGTCGGGCGTGGTGGAGCAGACGGCAGTGAAGGCCGAGCGTCCGGCGAGGGTGAAGCAGAAGAAGCCGGTACGCGCGGTGCAGTCGGCGGGGCGCAGGGTGGCGAAGGCGCTCTGAGGAAAATTCCTCAGCGGCTAAAGCCGCAGTTGGCTGTGGGACGTTTGTGTACGGGCTGAAGCCCGTACCCTTCAAAAGGCAAGGGCCATGCAGGCTACATGAAGGCTGTGCCCTTCAAAAGGCAAGAGCCATGCAGGCTACATGAAGGCTGTGCCCTTCAAAAGGCAAGGGCCGTGCAGGCTACATGAAGGCTGTACCCTTCAAAAGGCAAGAGCCATGGTCTGCGCTTCGCGTGATTTTTCCACAGACAATTTAGACTGAAGGGGCATGCGCATACTGCACGTAATGCGGTCGTTTGATCCTGCGAGCGGAGGCCCGATTGAGGGCGTGCGCCGGCTTGCGCGCGGGTATCGCGATGCGGGGCACGAGGCCGAAGTGGCGACGCTGGATGATTTGAAGGCGGCGCATCTGAAGGATGCTCCGATGCCGGTGCATGCACTGGGGCCGGGGCTGGGCAAGTATGGGTATTCGCCGAAGCTGCTGCCGTGGCTGCGGGCGAACCTGGGGCGGTTTGACGGGGTGGTGGTGAACGGGCTGTGGCAGTATCACGGTCTGGCGGCGTGGCGGGCGTGCCGGGGGCGGGTTCCTTATGCGGTGTTTACGCATGGGATGCTGGACCCGTGGTTCAAGCGGGAGTATCCGCTGAAGCATGCGAAGAAGTGGCCGTACTGGGCGCTGGTGGAGTATCGACTGCTGCGGGATGCGAGGCGGGTGCTGTTTACGAGCGAAGCGGAAGAGAGGCTGGCGGCGGAGAGCTTTTGGCTGCACAAGTGGCGGGGCGAGGTGGTTCCGTATGGGACTCCAGGGCCCAAGGGCGATGCGGAGGCGCTGAAGGCGGCGTTTTACGGGGCTTGCCCGGGTTTGAAGGGGCGGCGGTTCCTGGTGTTTCTGGGGAGGATTCACGTAAAGAAGGGCTGCGATTTGCTGGTGGAGGCGTTTGGGCGGGTCGCGGTGGCTGATGGTGATTTGCATTTGGTGGTGGCGGGGCCGGACCAGACGGGCTGGGCGAAGGAGTTGCAGGCCCAGGCGGCGCGGCTGGGCGTCGGCGAGCGCGTGCACTGGCCGGGGATGCTGATGGGCGATGCGAAATGGGGCGCGCTGTATGCGGCGGAGGCGTTTATTTTGCCGTCGCATCAGGAGAATTTTGGGATCTCGGTGGCGGAGGCGCTGGCGTGCGGGCGTGCGGTGCTGATCTCGGACAAGATCAACATTTATGCGGAGATTGAGAAGGACGGCGCGGCGCTGGTGGAGGAAGATTCGCTGGCGGGCACGGAGCGGCTGCTGCGGCGGTGGCTGGCGCTGAGTGCGGACGAGCGGGCGGGGATGGGCGCGGCGGCGCGGCGGTGTTTTGAGACAAGGTATGATTCGGGTCGGCTGGCGGGCGCGATAGCGGCGGTGCTTGCCGGGCCGGCGGTGCGTGTGGCGGGTGTGTAGAGATAGGATGCGAGGCGTGGAGAAGATTCCGGTAAGGATGTGGAGATGAGCGCGCAGGGTGATCCGACGCTGAGGCCGATGTCGTCGATGGGGAGCCGGGTGGGACGGCTGCTGTGGGGCGTGGCGCGGGTGCTGCTGTTCCGGCCTTCTCCGCGGCCATGCCATGCGTGGCGGGCGATGCTGCTGCGGATGTTCGGCGCGCGGCTGGGCGCGAAGTGCCATATCTATGCGGGAGCGGTGGTGTGGGCTCCGTGGAATTTGCGCTGCGAGGACCGGGTGACGTTTGCGGACGGTGTGGAGATTTATAACCCGTCGCCGATGTATTTTGGGTCGCACGCGATTGTGTCGCAGGGGGCGTATGTGTGCGGGGCGACGCATTTGTATAACGAGCCGGAGTTCCGGCTGGTGTCGTTCGAGATGAGGATTGGGGCGTATGCGTGGATTTGCGCGCGGGCGATGGTGAGTCCGGGCGTGAATGTTGGCGAAGGGGCGGTGCTGGGGCTGGGGTCGGTGGCGACGAAGGATTTGGAGCCGTTCGGGGTGTATGCGGGGAATCCGGCGCGGTTCATCAAATTAAGAGAGCGGTCGGCTGCCGCGTTGACCGTGCCTGATTCGGCAACCTCGACGCGCGCCTGAGCGGCGCATGATCTGAGAGAATTCTTGAGGGAAATGAATTGCGATGAGTGATGCGAACCGATTGAACGCGCTGCGCGCGGTGATGGCGGAAGAAGAGATTGAGTCGATGCTGGTGACGCACCTGCCGGATGTGCGGTGGCTGTGCGGGTTTACGGGGTCGAATGCGGCGCTGGCGGTGACGGCGAAGAAGGCCGCGATGTTTACCGATGGGCGCTACACCACGCAGGCGACGCAGGAAGTGCGCGGGGCGCGGGTGGTGATCGCGAAGAAGTCGGCGCTGAAGGAAGCGTGCGCGCTGCTGGAGAAAGAGGCGAAGCGGGCGGGCTACGACCCGGGGCACACGACGGTGGCGGCGCTGGACGAGATGCGCGGGGCGGTGAGCGGGAAGATTCGGCGGAGCTTTTTTGCGGCGGTGAAGCGGCCTCTGGTGGCTGAGTTGCGGATGGTGAAGGACGCGGGCGAGCTGCGGTTGATGACGAAGGCTGCGGCGCTCGGGGATACGATTTTCAGCGCGGTGCTGGGGCATATTGAAGGCGGCGTGGCGGAGACGGAGATTGCGGCGACGCTGGAGTTTTTTGCGCGGTCGTTCGGCGCGGAGGGAATGTCGTTCGACACGATTGTGGCGTCAGGGAAACGGAGCGCGCTGCCGCACGGGAAGGCTTCGGCGCAGAAGACGCCGCGCAACGGGTTTTTTACGTTGGACTTCGGTGTTATTCTCAATGGTTATTGCTCGGACATGACGCGCACGGTTTGCGTGGGGCGCTTGAGCAGCGAGGAACGGGCCGCGTATGACGCGGTGCTGGAGGCGCAGCAGGCGGGCGTGGCGGCGGTGAAGCCGGGCGCGGCCTGGGGCGATGTGGATGAGGCGGCGCGAAGCGTGCTGCGGAAGGCGGGGTTGGCGAAGTACTTTACGCACTCGACCGGGCACGGGGTGGGGCTGGAGATCCATGAGGCTCCGCGGCTGGCGGCGGGGCAGACTGAGGCGTTGAAACCGGGTATGGTGGTAACGGTAGAGCCCGGGATTTACATTGCGGGGAAATTTGGCATCCGCATTGAGGACATGGTTGTGGTGACGCAGCGCGGGAACAAGGTGCTGACCGGATCAACCAAGGCATTGATTGAACTTTAAGCAAACGAGACGCGACAGATCGTTAAGGACCAAAGAGAGCGCGAGAGATGACACCGGAAGACACAAAAGAGCTGAAGGAACTGATCGAGTTTCTGAAGGAATACAACATCGGCGAGTTTGACCTGGAGCGGGGCGACCTGAAGGTCCGCATCAAGTTTGCGCCGGAAGGCGGTGCGGACATGTCGCACCTGCTGGCGGCGCTGCGCTCGGCGCAGGCGTCCGGGGCGGGTGCTCCTTCGGTGCTGCCGGAGGTATTTGCGACGGCGTCGCAGGTGGCTCCGTTGCATGTGGCTGGTGCTCCGGCTGGAGCGGCGGGCGATGCGGGCGAGGATGCGGGACTGCATGTGGTGAAGTCGCCGATAGTGGGGACGTTCTATGAGTCGCCGTCGCCGGGTGCAGCGCCGTTTGTGAAGATTGGCGACCAGGTGGAGAATGGGCAGATTCTTTGCATTGTGGAAGCGATGAAGCTGATGAACGAGATCGAAAGCGATGCGTCGGGCGAGATCGTGAAGCGATTTGTGCAGGGCGGGCAGCCGGTGGAGTACGGCCAGGCGCTGTTTGCGGTGCGGCCCCGGTAGACTAGACCTATATGTTTCATAAAGTATTAATCGCCAATCGTGGTGAGATTGCGCTGCGCGTGATCTGCGCATGTAAAGAGATGGGGATTCGCACGGTCGCGGTGTACAGCGAGGCGGACCGTCACTCGCTGCACGTGCGGTTTGCGGACGAAGCGATCTGCATTGGGCCTCCGCGCTCGGCGGAGAGCTACCTGAATGTTCCGGCGGTGATCAGCGCGGCGGAGATTGCGGACGTGGACGCGATCCATCCGGGCTATGGTCTGCTGAGCGAGAACGCGAACTTTGCCGAGGTGTGCCGGGCGTCGAACATCAAGTTCATCGGGCCTCCGCCGGATGTGACGCGGCTGATGGGCGAGAAGGAAAAGGCGCGTCAGGCGATGAAGAAGGCCAAGGTGCCGATTCTGCCTGGGTCGGACGGCGTGATTGCGACCGAGGGCGAGGCGCAGGAGTGGGCGAAGACGGTCGGGTTCCCTGTGATTCTGAAGGCATCGGCGGGCGGCGGCGGGCGCGGGATGCGCGTGATCCGCTCGGAGACGGAGCTGCCGGCGCTTTTCCAGGCGGCGCACACCGAGGCGCTGAACGCGTTTGGCAACGGCGACCTGTACATGGAGAAGTTCATCGAGCGGCCGCGGCACATCGAGTTCCAGGTGCTGGCGGACCAGCACGGGAACGTGATGTCGCTGGGTGAGCGGGAGTGCTCGATCCAGCGGCGGCACCAGAAGCTGATTGAAGAGGCTCCTTCGCTGATGGTGACGCCGAAGATGCGCGAGGAGATCGGCAAGACGCTGAAGAAGTCGCTGGAGAACGTGGGCTACCAGAATGCGGGGACGGTGGAGTTCCTGATGGATGAAGACGGGAAGCTGTACTTCATCGAGATGAACACGCGCATACAGGTGGAGCATCCGGTAACGGAGATGGTGACGGGCATTGATCTGGTGAAGGCGCAGCTGCGGATTGCGTATGGCGAGAAGCTGTCGTCGATTGTGACGGAGCCGGTGCAGATTCGCGGGCATGCGATTGAGTGCAGGGTGAATGCGGAGCATCCGGAGAAGTTTACGCCGTCGGCGGGGAAGATTACGGCGTTTAATGTGCCGGGCGGCAACGGGGTGCGGGTGGACACGGCGCAGTACTCCGAAGGCGTGGTGCCTCCTTATTATGACTCGCTGATTGCGAAGCTGATTACGCACGGCGCAGACCGCGACGAGGCGATGCTGCGCATGCGGCGGGCGCTGGGGATGTTTATTGTGGAGGGAATCCATACGTCGATTCCGCTGCACGAGAAGATTTTCCAGGACGAGGAGTTTATTGCCGGGAATTTCGACACTAAGTTTATGGAGCGGTTCTTCGAGCGGCAGAAGAGTGGCTAGCTACTAGCTACTAGCTTCTAGCTTCTAGCTTCTGGCTTCTGGCTGTTATTGGTTTGCGGGGAGTGTTGCCGGTCGATCCGCCGCATGGAGGTGGATCTGAAAGGCATGTAAAAAGTACAACTTACTCTGGGTAAGAGGTTCAGGCCAACACGGTTGCCGGTGGTGCAGCGGCGGGATGAGGGCGTGGAGCTTGTTTTGCAATCCATACAAAACAATAAACTTATTGGATAGTTGGGCATTTTGGCGCAACTCTGGCATGGGGATTGCAACGTAACGCATAGAAAGCGCAGGGTTAAGGCCGTGCACGGACAAAAACTTCGTTTTTAAGGGGTTACAGGCATGAAAGTACTGGTAGCGTTGGCAGTTGCAGCATTCACGATGAACGCCGGAGCACAGACGGCGTCAAGCACCTCGGCAACGACGTTGACCGCGCCACACCACACGCAGGTGGCGCAGAGCAGTGCTGCTGCGGCGAGCAGACAAGGGCTGAGTACGGCGAATCAGGCGACGGCACAGCAGGGCCGGATGAGCGCGAGCGCGGCGCAGGCGACGGACCTACAGGCGAAGCTGACCAGGAGCGTCAACACGAAGCATGCGAAGGTTGGCGATGAGGTTTTTGCCAAAACGACCGGCAAGGCGGTACTGGCGGACGGCACGCGGTTGCCGAAGGGTACGAAGCTGCTGGGGCATGTGACAGAGGTGAGTCGCGAGACGCACAAGGACAAGACATCGAGCCTGGCATTTGCTTTTGACAGGGCAGTGCTGCGTGGCGGGCGCGAGGTACCGATCCATGCGGTGATGCGTTCGCTGACGGCTCCGCGGCCATTGACGGCGAATGGGGATACGGGTTTTGGCTCGCAGATGGGGGCCGGACCGATGCAGGGCGGTATGCAGGGCGGCGGCGGAATGATGCGCAGCGGCGGCGGCATGGCGCGTGGCGGACTGCTGGGCGGCGGAGCCAGCGTGGCCGGGAACGCGATGGGCGCACTGGGTTCGACGACGCATGCGGCGGGCGCGGCGACAACGGGCATGATGAACGCCAATGTGAACGGCAGCTCGCGGATGCTGGGCGCGGCGAGCAGCACGGCGCTGAATGGCGGGGCGGGCTCGTCGGTGATGCCGGTGGGGAACATGCGCGGCGTGACGTTTGACGGCTCAGGCAATGCGGGATCGAGCGCGATGCTGCAGGGGCAAGGGCGGAACATCAGCCTGGAGAGCGGATCGCAGATGACGCTGGCGGTGAGCGCGAGCCACTAACTGTAGTGTCCGGGTGACCGGGCGAAGGTTGTTCATGACGGAGCAGCGCGGCGTGTTGCGAGCGCGACGGCCGGGGCGGGATTCAAGCCGGAGCGGTTGCGGGAAGCGGCAGGCCGCGCTGTTGTTTTTCAAGGCAGGAGCACGAGGGGCAGGTGCTTCTGGTAGCGCTTGAAATCCTTGTCGGTAGTGAGGATGGCCCACTTGCGAGATTGGGCGACAGCGCATAGAAGGAAATCGGCTGGGCTGCCTGAAATGCCGGCGCTCCGGCACGTATTGCATGCCACGGCGGCAGCTTCGTAATCTTCGATGCCGACGGGCACATCAGGAAAGTTCCGGGAAGCATTCAGGATGAAGTCGAACTGTTCTTTATGCCGGATGCCACTGAGCAGTTCCTGGCGGACCTGGCCGAGCATGCGAATCCGGCCCTCAAAGATGAGCTCCTTGAGCGTGTCAAGGATTCGACCTTCGTTGATATTCATATTTTTTCGAGAACGCCTGAGCGCGAGAGACCACACACAGGTGTCCACGAGGACAATCACTTACGCCACCGCCTGCGATCGGCTTTGTAGTCCCAGGACGGGTCGAAATCGATCTTTCCAAAGTATTTGATGATTTCAGCCTGTTTGTGACGTTGCACGTATTCTTCAAGGGCGGTGGTTACTGCGGCTTTTTTGGATTTGTGGCCGCCGATTGCCTGGGCTTCTTTGATGAGATTGTCGTCGAGGGCAAGGTTTGTGGGCATGGGGCACCTCTGTGTAGAGTATTACACATTCTAGTGTGTGAGGCTCTCATGCCGCTCGCGGACGGACATGGAGGTTGGGTCGCGCCGCAACCACTGCATCTGTGATTAAGATTCGATGTCTGCCACCCTTTGCCGTGTGCTTTGCGTCGGCGAGAGGCAGTATTCTGGATGGGAAGACGCACAAAGGAGATGCATGCAGATGAGTATGTCGGAGATGCTGCTTGGGGAGTTTGACCGGGAGTTTGCCACAACGCGGAAGTTTCTGGCGCTGGCGCCGGATGACAAGGCGGCATGGAAGCCGCACGCGAAGTCGATGGAGATGGGAAAGCTGGCGTGGCACATTTCAGAATTGGCGGGTCGGACGGTGGATGTGCTGACGACGAGCGTTCGCGCGGTGACGGCGGAAGATATGGCCAGGCGCAAGGATGCGTGGGTGGGCCGGACGGGTGCGGAGATTCTGGCGAAATTTGATGCGGATTTGAAGGCTTCGCGCGAGGCGTTGGCGGCGGCCAGCGACGCGGGGTGGAATGAGCCGTGGAAGCTGGAGTTCATGGGCCGGGAGGTGTTCAACGGGCCGCGCGCGGTGGCGTATCGGATGATCGTGATGAGCCACATGATTCATCATCGGGCGCAGCTTGGTCTGTACTTGCGGCTGAATGATGTTGCGATTCCGGGGACGTATGGGCCTTCGGCGGATGAGGCGTGACGGGCGGAGCGGGATTTCCGAAGCTGTATCCGATATTGGACGCGGGGTATTTGCCGGTGGCGGGTCGCGCGGAGTATTTGGCGCGGCTGGTGGGGGAGCTGGCGGACGCGGGCGTGGGGATTCTGCAATACAGGAACAAGCGGGGCGGCGCGGCGGAGGTTCTGGCGGACGCGCGGGTGATGCGCGCGGCGGCGGGCGAGCGGATGCTGCTGGTGATGAATGACTGGCCGCGGTTGGCGATGGAGGCCGGGTTGGACGGCGTGCATGTGGGGCAGACGGACATGAGCGCGGCGGAGGCTCGGGCGATTGTGGGGCCGGAGCGCGTGGTTGGAGTTTCGACGCACAGCGAGGCTCAGTTGCGGGCGGCGGACGCGGCTCCGGTGGACTACGTGGCGATTGGGCCGGTGTATGCGACGGCGACGAAAGAGGACACGGACCCGGTGGTGGGGCTGGAAGGCGTGCGGGCGGCGCGGGGGCTGACGCGGAAGCCTCTGGTGGCGATTGGGGGCATCGCGGTGGAGGATGCGGCGGCGGTGTGGGCGGCCGGAGCGGACTCGGTAGCGGTGATTTCGGCGGTGTTTGGGCCGGTTGGCGACGCGGCGGCACGGGCGAGGGAGTTTCTGCGGCGCGCGTCCGCGACATAATTGGAAGAGACGGGTATGTACTGATATTGCATTTGCCACGGTTGCTTTGTCATAACGAGCCGTGGTGATTGGTTTGTTGATCCAGAGGTGCGAGCCAGCACATTGCACCGCAGATAGAGAAAGGGACGATATATGAAGGGTTTGATTTCGCGTCTTACGATTACGGTGGTGGCAGCAGCGGCGATGATCGCGGTTCCGGCGGCCAATGCCTATCACGCACCGCGGCAGGACGGGTATTCCGGCGGGCAGAGACAGTACCAGGGACAGTACTGGAGTGGCGGGATACCGCAGCGTCTGCAGCAGGTGATGCAGGAGGGATTTGCGGGAGGCGTGCGCGGGGCGCACAAGGACGCGGGGAACCATCGCTCGTGGAATGTGAACAACCGGGACGAATACCGGCATCCGCATTACCGGGGTTTGCAGCGGGAGGCGTATCGTTGCTCTTTCCGGCTGGGGTATCGCTTTGCCGTGGAGCGGATGACGGGGCGCCAGTGGGGCCGCGATGACGACCACTGAGGGCTGACGGTAGAAACGCATTCACGATGCAGGACCGGGCTGGGCGGCAGAGCGCAAGGGGGAAAGATGCGCAACGCCGCCCATCTGCTTTGCTTGCGCGGGCCGGCGCAGAGACAGGCGAAACGGACTATCCGGTGTTTGTGGATAGGGGAACGGCGGTGGTGGACAAGAACAACGTGGACCTGTATCTGGCGCAGGAGAAAGAAGCGGAGAAGAAATAAACGCGCCTTATGCGCGCGGATGTCGAGATGCGCAGAAAGAGTTGGCTTTGCTGAGAATTTTCCGGTAGAAGAGTGGTACACGTGACGACGCAAAGCGAAGCTCCACGCAAATCTGCGCATTTTGTTCAGGGCCTGGGTCTGTTCAGCGCGACGGCGATAGTGGCCGGGTCAATGATCGGGTCGGGGATATTTATTGTCCCGGCGGAGATCAGCCGGAGTGTGGGGTCGCCGGCGCTGCTGATATTGGCGTGGCTGGTGACGGCGGCGATGACGATGATTGGCGCGCTGAGCTACGGCGAGCTGGCGGCGATGATGCCCAAGGCGGGCGGACAATATGTGTATCTGCGCGAATCGCTGGGCCCCATGTGGGGCTTTCTTTATGGGTGGACGCTTTTCCTGGTGATCCAGACGGGGACGCTGGCGGCGGTGGCGGTGGCGTTCGGGAAGTTTCTGGGGGTATTTTTCCCGGGGGTGTCGGCGACGAATTGGCTGTGGCATATAGGGCATGTTCCGGCGTGGCATGTGGGGCCGATGGTGCTGGGGAACATGGACATCGGTCTGAACACGTCGAACCTGGCGGGCATAGTGGTGATACTGCTGCTGGCGGGTGTGAATCTGTTCGGTTTGCGGTCGGGCGCGATTGTGCAGAACATTTTTACGACGGCGAAGGTGGCGTCGCTGATTGGGCTGGTGCTGGTGGGCGTGTTTGCGTTCAAGCACCATGCGGGAGTTGTGGCGAACTTTGGAATGGGTTCGGGGGGCGCGAACTTCTGGAAGGGCGCGGGTCTGCATACGCTGCACGCGGTGCAGGTGGGCGTGGGCGGGCCGCTGGCGATGGTGGGGGTGTTCACCATTGTGGCGGTGGTGCAGACGGGGTCGCTGTTCTCCGCCGATGCGTGGAACAACGTGACATTTACGGCGGGCGAGGTGCGGAACCCGAAGCGTAACCTGCCGCTGTCACTGGCGATGGGCACGGGGATGGTGCTGGGGCTGTATATCCTGTGCAACATTGTTTACCTGATGGTGCTGCCGCTGCACGGCGATCCGCATGGTGCGACGGCGGTGGCGCGGGGCATCCAGTATGCGAGCGAGGACCGCGTGGCGACGGCGGTGCTGCAGGCGATCTTCTCGACACGCGGCGCGGAGCTGATGGCGGCGGCGATCTTGATATCAACCTTTGGCTGCGCGAACGGAATGACGCTGGCCGGGGCGCGCGTGTACTACGCGATGAGCAAGGACGGGCTGTTCTTCAAGTCGGCGGGGAAGCTGCATCCGAAGTACAACACGCCGGTGGCGTCGCTGATAGTGCAGGCGGTGTGGACGTGCGTGCTGTGCGTGTCCGGATCGTATGGGGAATTGCTGGACTACACGATGTTTGCGGCGCTGGTGTTTTATATCCTGACGATTGGCGGGCTTTTTGTGCTGCGGGTGAAAAAGCCGGATGCACAACGTCCCTATAAAGCGATAGGATATCCGGTACTGCCAGCCGCCTATATTGTGATGGCGACGTGGATCTGCATCGTTCTTTTGCGTTACAAGCCGCAGTACACCTGGCCGGGACTTTTTCTGGTGTTGCTGGGCGTGCCGGTGTACCTATTCTGGCGGCGGCAAGGCAGACAAGCCGCGGAGCAAGAGACTTAAGAGACGTAGAGATTTTTGTGGCGGGCGCGCCGGAGCGAAGGCGCATTCGTAATTGGAATGGAGCGTAAGGTATGGCCAAGCTTTTTGCGACAAAGGCGCTGAGCACGATCATGGCAGAGGCGGAGGAAACCGGCGCGCACTCGCTGAGGCGCACGCTGGGCCCGGTGAACCTGACGACGATTGGCATTGGCGGAATTATTGGCGCGGGCATTTTTGTTCTGACGGGCACGGCGGCGGCGCAGTTTGCGGGGCCGGCGATTGTGATTTCGTTCATCATTGCCGGCATCGGGTGCGTGTTTGCGGGGTTGTGCTACGCGGAGTTCGCGGCGATGATTCCGATTGCGGGCAGCGCGTACACCTATGGCTACGCGACGATGGGCGAGCTGGTGGCGTGGATTATTGGTTGGGCGCTGGTGCTGGAGTATGCGTTTGGAGCGGCCACGGTGGCGGTGGGGTGGAGCGGGTATGTGAGCAGCCTGCTGGCGCACTTCGGGATCAAGATGCCGTTTAATCCGACGCCGGGATTTACGTTTCACCTGTTCGGGCATATGCTGGGCGCGCACGTGGACATTTTTGCGCTGGCGGCGATTATTGTGATCACTACGGTGCTGGTGATCGGGGTACAGGAGTCGGCGAACTTTAACAGCGGCGCGGTGATGATTAAAGTCTCGGTGGTGCTGGTGTTTATCGGGATTGCGCTGATGTTTGCGTTTGGGCACTGGTCGCAGATGATGACCAACTGGCATCCGTTTATTCCGAAGAACACGGGGCACTTTGGGCACTTTGGGTGGTCGGGGATTATGCGCGGCGCGGGCGTGGTGTTCTTTGCCTATATCGGGTTCGACGCGGTATCGACGGCGGCGCAGGAGGCGCGGAATCCGCAGAAGGACATGCCGATCGGGATTCTGGGGTCGCTGGTTATCTGCACGATTCTGTACATCATTGTGGCCGGTCTGCTGACGGGGCTGAAGTCGTACACGACGCTGAATGTTCCGGCGCCGGTGGCGGACGGGGCGGCGGCGATCGGGATGACGTGGGCGATTGTGCTGATCGATTTGGGCGCGATTGCGGGACTGGCGTCAGTGATGCTGGTGATGCTGCTGGGACAGTCGCGGGTGCTGTACACGATGTCGCACGACGGGCTGATCTGGAAGTGGGCGGGCAAGATTCATCCACGCTTCCGCACGCCGTACATTACTTCGATAGTGATGGGTGCGTTCGCAGCATTCCTGGCGGCGTTTTTCTCGATCTCGTTCCTGGGCGAGCTGGTGAGCCTGGGCACGCTGCTGGCGTTTACGATTGTGTGCCTGGGCGTGTGGATTATGCGGGTGAAGCAGCCGGATGTGCATCGGCCGTTCCGGACGCCGCTGGTTCCGCTGGTGCCGATTGGCGGGATGGTGGTGTCGATTTCGCTGATGGTGTCACTGGATGCTCCGGCATGGATTGGGTTTGGGTCGTGGCTGATTGCGGGGCTGATTATCTACTTCACGTATAGCCGGTCGCACAGCACGGTGCAGCGTGGATTGGCGGCGGAGGCGGCTGCGAAAGCTGGGGAGTCGGCTTAGGTTACATTGTTCTCCCACCCTATGCGCGATCAAGCTGCGCATAGGATGGGGCACCCGACCTTCGTCCTTATCGAGGGGCACCGGGCGGAGGTTTCAACGGCTGCGCTGAGTTGAATCCTGGGGTGAACCTACGGATGGAAGGGGAATCCAGACGGCAAAGGAGCCTCAAGATGGATTGGTTCGCCGGTGATGGGGTGCTGGAATTTCAGGAATTGGGCGTGCAGGAAGTATCCTCCATCGCCGGGGAGGCCGGGGAGATTTTGAAGCGGCTGGCCGGATACACCGTAGAGAGGATCGCCTACCAGGGGATGTCCGATGGATGCCAGATGGATTCTGATTTGATGAGGGCGGCCCGAATGCAGGCTTACCTCGAATATTGTGGTGCCTGCGTTGCGTGAGATTACCCTGGCCACTGACTTTGACGGCTTGCCAGTTGGGTTGGCGGCCCACACCGAACCGATGAGCGGGTGGGGTACGAGGCCAATGGGTGTGAGGATTTCATAGCTGTCCTGGAGTGCAATGTTTTGAGCCAGCGCGCGGTAGATTTTTTGAATGCCGGGTGTGTTCCAGTTGGCGAATAGTTGAGCGGCCGCCCGCGGTGTTTTGGCGAAGAGGACGATGCCGGTGGTGGCTCGGCCTAACCTGTGGACAGGGTTTGCGTTGGGGGTTTGCTTTTGGACCAGGCGGAGGAGGGTGTTTTCCATGAATCCGCCGCCGGGGAGGGTGGGCAGGCCGCCGGGTTTGTTGACGGCCAACAGGTGGGGGTCATCGAACAGGACTTCGAAGTGCTGGGGAGAGTCTGGTTCGATCCAGGGTGGACGGTTCCAGACAAGTGTTTGGCCGGCAGTGAGCGATTCGCTTCCGGTGGCGGTGACGCCGTCGAGGGTGACTTCGCGGTTGTTCAGTTTTTGTTGCCAGGCTTGCGGGGTGGAGTGGGAGTAAAGGCTTGCCAGGTGGGAGAGCAGGGTCCGCCCATGATGTTTACTGCTGATGATTGTGGTGTAGGCATAGCCCCGGTTGAGCATTTGGTTTGAGTGTAAGCTACGGCATCCGAGGCAGGAGTTGCCGGGTTTCGAGCGGTACTGGTCTTAACCCCGCACAGGCCAACGGCAGGCTTGCATGGGGCACCCGGACGCGGGGTTCCGGATGAGGTTCGGCGCTCGAAACAGGGGCATTTTCGGGGGTTTTCGGGGGGTGGAAGTCTATAATAAGAGCCTATGCCGAAGTATTCGATAGTTGTGCCTTTCCATAACGAAGAAGAGAACGTAACGGTGATGTATGACCGCCTGAAGGCGGTGATGGAGCACGTTGGCGAGAGCTTCGAGTTGGTGCTGGTGGACGACGGATCGAATGACCGCACCTACAAGCTGCTGGAAGAGATTGCGGGAGTGGACAGCCGGGTGCTGGTGGTGAAGCTGCGGCGGAACTTTGGGCAGACGTCGGCGCTGGCGGCTGGTTTTGACCACGCACAGGGCGACTATATTCTGGCGATGGACGGCGACCTGCAGCACGATCCGGCGGAGATTCCGAACTTTCTGGAAAAGCTGGAAGAGGGCTACGACGTGGTGAGCGGGTGGAGGAAGGACCGCATCGACAACTTTGTGATGCGGCGGATTCCTTCGCGGTGCGCGAACTGGCTGATGGCCAAGCTGTCGGGCGTGGACATTCATGACTTCGGGACGACGTTCAAGGCGTACCGGCGCGAGGTGATCCATAACATTCCGCTGTATGGCGAGATGCACCGGTTTATTCCGGCGCTGGCGGCGTGGTATGGGGCGAGCATTTGCGAGATTCCGATCAGGAATTTGAATCGCGAGCGCGGGAAGTCGCACTATGGGATTGGGCGGACGTTTCGGGTGTTCTTCGATTTGCTGACGATCCGGTTTCTGCTGAAGTACATGACGCGGCCGCTGCACTTCTTTGGACTGTTTGGCGCGCTGGGGATTGTGGGCGGCGGAGTTATCTCAGTGCTTTTGGCGGGGCTGAAGATTTTTACGCATCAGCATGTGATGGACCAGCACGGGCCACTGTTTGTGATTGCCGGGGTGCTGATTCTGGGCGGGATTCAACTGCTGGCGATCGGGTTGCTGGGCGAGTTGCAGGTGCGTCATTACCATACCTCTCAGCAGCGTGCTCCGTACACGATTGACCGGCTGGTACGGCTGCGGGCCACGGGCGAGGCGAGCCTGCTGCAGGAATAACATAGCCGCCCCGTTTCCCCACACAAGCCAACGGCAGGCTTGCATGGGGCACCCCTTATCACCAAGCGCAGCATCTGAAAACTCGTGGGAAGATTTTGTGGCTTGAAGGGATCTTTATGAAGGCCATCCTGATTCGACAGACCGGCGGGCCGGAGGCGATGGTCCTTGAAGAGGTTCCGAAGCCGGAGCCGAAGCCGGGTGAAGTGCTGGTGTGTGTGCGCGCATCGGGCGTAAATTTTATTGACATTTATATGCGCGAGGGCCGCTACCAGGCGGCGCTGCCGTTTATTAACGGGCAGGAGGGCGCGGGCGTTGTGGCCGAAGTGGGGCGCGGCGTGACGGAGTTCAAGCCGGGCGATCCGGTGGCGTGGTGCGGCTCGCCGGGCAGCTATGCGGAGTATGTGGCGGTAGCGGCCGAGACGCTGGTGAAGGTTCCGAAGGACCTGGATTTGCGGGTGGCGGCGGCGGTGATGCTGCAGGGGATGACGGCGCACTACCTGGCGCACTCCGCCTACAAGCTGAAGGCGGGCGACACGGCGCTGGTGCATGCGGCGGCGGGCGGAGTGGGTTTGCTGCTGACGCAGATGGCGGCGCAGGCGGGGGCGCGCGTGATTGCAACGGTCTCGACGAAAGAGAAGGAAAAGCTGGCGCGGGCTGCGGGCGCGGAGCGCGTGATTCGCTACACGGAGGCGGACTTTGAAGTGGAGACGCGGCGGCTGACGGGCGGACAGGGCGTGGACGTGGTGTACGACTCGGTGGGTAAGACCACATTTGAGAAGTCGCTGAAGTGCTTGCGGCGGCGCGGGATGCTGGTGCTGTATGGCGGGTCGAGCGGCGCGGTGGCGGCATTTGATTTGATCGAGCTGTCGAAGCTGGGTTCGCTGTTTGTGACGCGGCCGACGCTCAAAGACTACGTGGCGACGCACGATGAGCTGATGTGGCGCGCGGGCGAGGTTCTGGATGCGGTACAGGCGGGCAGCCTGAAGGTGCGGATGGAGTATAGCTATGCGCTGGCGGATGCCGCGCAGGCGCATCGCGACCTGGCAGACCGCAAGACGACGGGCAAGCTGTTACTGGATATGGGGGAGTAAGGGTGACCGATTCCGCAGCGCTGCAAAGGAGCTCTCGGAAGCGTGAGCCTGGAGAACAGGATGGCGTCTGAGAACGTGGTGGTAGCGAAGAAGGCGGGGAGCGCGGACGATCCGCTGTGGTTTAAGGACGCGATTTTTTACGAGCTGCACGTGAAGGCGTTTGCGGACAGCAACAATGACGGCATCGGCGACTTCGGCGGTCTGATCCAGCGGCTGGACTACATTGTTGATCTGGGCGCGACGTGCATCTGGCTGCTGCCGTTTTCCCCGTCTCCGCTGCGCGATGACGGGTACGACATTTCCGATTATCTGAATGTGCATCCGAGCTACGGGACGCTGGAGGACTTCCGGCAGTTTCTGAATGTGGCGCACCATCGCGGCTTGCAGGTGATGATTGAGCTGGTGGTGAACCACACGTCGGACCAGCATCCTTGGTTTCAGGCTTCGCGGCATGCGCCGGAGGGGTCGGCGGAGCGGGATTTTTATGTATGGAGCGACACGGACCAGCGGTATCGCGACGCGCGGATTATTTTTACCGACACGGAGAAGTCGAACTGGTCATGGGACCCGGTGGCGCAGGCCTACTACTGGCACAGGTTTTTCTCGCATCAGCCGGATTTGAATTTTGACAATCCTCGGGTGCTGGAAGAGTTGCTGAAGGTGCTGCGTTTCTGGCTGGACATGGGCGTGGATGCGGTGCGGCTGGATG
The DNA here is from genome assembly GCA_035532055.1 of Acidobacteriaceae bacterium. GTDB lineage: Bacteria > Acidobacteriota > Terriglobia > Terriglobales > Acidobacteriaceae > Silvibacterium. Next base: position 29,156 of record DATKRT010000001.1, read on the forward strand.
CGGTGCCGTATCTGGTGGAGCGGGACGGCACGAACTGCGAGAACCTTCCGGAGACGCATAGGGCGATCAAGGCGATTCGCGAGGCGATAGACGCGGGGTATGACAACCGGATGATTCTGGCGGAGGCGAACCAGCTTCCGGCGGCGGTGCGGCCGTACTTTGGCGACGGCGACGAGTGCCACATGGCGTTCCACTTTCCGCTGATGCCGCGGATTTACATGGCGCTGAGCCAGGAGGACCGTCATCCGATTACGGACATCATGGCGCAGACGCCGGAGATTCCGGAGAGCTGCCAGTGGGGTTTGTTTTTGCGCAATCATGACGAGCTGACGCTGGAGATGGTGACGGGCGATGAGCGGGACTACATGTATCTGGCGTACAGCGCGGACCCGCGGATGCGGATCAATGTGGGGATCCGGCGGAGGCTGGCTCCGCTGCTGGACAACAATCGCGGACGGATTGAGCTGCTGAACAGCCTGCTGTTTTCGTTTCCGGGGACTCCGATTTTGTACTACGGCGACGAGATCGGTATGGGCGACAACATTTATCTGGGCGATAGGAACGGTGTGCGCACGCCGATGCAGTGGTCGGGGGACCGGAATGCGGGGTTTTCGCGGGCGAATCCGGCGAAGCTGTACAGCCCGGTGATCATGGATGCGATATACGGTTACGAGGCGATTAATGTAGAGGCTCAGGAGGCCGATCCGTCGTCGCTGCTGAACTGGATGCGGAACATGATTGCGCTGCGCAAGCTGTTCAAGGTGTTCGGGCGGGGAACGCTGCGTTTTCTTGATCCTTCGAACCGGAAGATACTGGCGTATCTGCGGGAGTGGGATGGCGAACAGGTGCTGTGCGTGGCGAATTTGTCCCGGGTGTGGCAGCCGGTACAGCTGGATCTGACGCGATTTGAGGGGATGATACCGGTGGAGATGCTGGGGTATGTGGAGTTTCCGGTGATCGGCAAGGAATGCTATCCGCTGACGCTGGGGCCGTACGGTTTTTTGTGGATTGAGCTGCAGACGCCGAGTGCGGGGCCAGCAGACGAGCAAGAGGAGTAAGGTCAGAAGCCGATGGCGGGAATCGAGTTTCCAGCAGAGCTGCAGAAGCGGATGGAAGAGACGGCACCGGTGGATTTGCTGGTGGGCGTGACGGGAGCGGTGGACGTGGAAGCCCTGCGCGTCAAGGTGGGGCGGTTGCGGGGACTGGCGCTGGATGGGGAAGGGTCGCATCCGTCCAGGATTGCGGTGGCGTATGCGGGCGTGGACAGCGACGATCCGGTGACGGTGACGGAAGAAGGCGTGCTGCTGGCGAGGTATCCGATGCCGGCGGCGGCGGGAGAAATGAACTTGTGGCGGGACGTCTCCAACGTGCAGCGGAATGTGCTGGCGCTGGCGGCGGGGTGGCAGGCGCGGGCGTGCATGGTGGTGTACAGCGACCTGGCGGCGCTGGAGCCGGAGACGGTGCGGACATTTGCCGAGCCGGTGCTGAAGGGCGGGATTGATCTGTTGATGCCGATTTATCCGGCAGGGAAGTACGATGCGCTGATCAACAAGAGCCTGCTGGCGCCGATGTCTCGCGCGCTGTATGGGCGGCGTGTGCGGTGGCCGCTGACGGCGGACTTTTGCGCGGGCGCGAAGATGCTGGAGAAGCTGGCGGACGGCTCGCGTGTAAAGAGTGAGGCGGGACTGCTGTGGCCGGCGAATCTGGTGGCGATGCAGGGCGGACAGATCAACCAGGCGGGGCTCAATGTGCGTCACGCGCCTCCGGGCGAGGGGTTGGACCTGAATGCAGTGGTGCGGGAGCTGGTGGGCTCGTTGTTTGAAGAGGCTGAGGCGAATGCGGCGCTATGGCAACGAACGCGGGCTTCGCAACCGGCGACGCGCTATGGCGATCCGTATCCCCTGGTGGAGCAGGAGGAGCCGGTGGATACGCGTCCCATGGTGGAGTCATTTGTGATTGCGTCGCAGAACCTGGAAGAGGTGTGGCGGCTGGTGCTGCCTCCGGCGACGGTGCTGGAGTTGAAGCGCATGGCGCGTCTGGCGCCGGAGCAGTTCAGGCTAGCGGATGCGGTGTGGGCGCGGATTGTGTACGACTTTGCGCTGGCGCACCGGATGCGGCGGGTGAGCCGGACGCACGTGCTGGGCGCGCTGACGCCGCTGTATCTGGGTTGGGTTGCAGGTTACGTGCAGGAGGTGTCCGGCGCGACGGCGCAGGAGGCCGAGCGCAGGGTGGACCAACTGGCGAAGGTGTTTGAAGAGCAGAAGCCGTATCTTGTCTCGCGCTGGAGATGGCCGGAGCGGGCAGTGTAAGGAAGGAAGGCAAAACGATGTGGAACCAGATAGGACAGGCGCTGCATGACTCAATGGCGCGGGTGATGACGCAGATTGCCAGGTTGCTGCCGGGGATTCTGGCGTTCATTGTGGCGCTGGTAATTCTGATGGTGCTTGGATGGCTTTTTGCGGCGTTGCTGCGCTGGGTGCTGACGGCGATGAAGTTCGATGAGCGCATTGGCCGCGCGACGGGGTCGATTGCCGAGCTTTCTCCGCAGCATACGCCGACGATGATCATGACCCGGCTGTTGTTCTGGTGTTTTGTGGTGCTGGGCGTGCTGGTGGGGTTGTCGGCATTCGGAGCGTCGTCCGCCGAGCCGGGCGTGCCCGAGTATATCTTTGCCTATGTGCCGCACCTGATTAGCGCGGCGGTGCTGCTGTTTGTGGGCAATGTGCTGGCGCGTTTTCTTTCGCGCAGTGTGCTGATCGGCGCGGTGAATCTGAACCTGACCTATGCGCGGTTGTTGGCGCTGGGCGTGAAGTGGCTGGTGCTGGTGCTGACGGTGGCGATGGTTCTGGACCACCTGAACATAGGCGGCGTGATTGTGGACCTGGCATTCGGGATTTTGTTTGGCGGGATAGTGCTGGCGCTGGCGCTGGCGGTAGGGTTGGGGTCGCGTGATCTGGTGAGCCGCTCACTGGAGCGGGAAACGGCGAAACCGGCTGAGGCGCCAGCGGAGCAGCAGAAGGTGCGTCACTTCTGACGGCGCAGGGCGAGTGAGGCGGCGCGGAAGCCGCACATGCCGTGGACTCCGCCGCCGGGCGGGGTGGAAGCGGAGCATAGGTAAATCTTTGGATTCGATGTAGCGTACAGATCCGGGCTGGGACGGAAGAGAAGCTGGCGGAAGTTCATGGCCCCGCCGTTGACGTCTCCGCCGATGAGGTTGGCGTCGACCGCCTGCAGGTCGGAGGGCGTGGAGATGCAGCGGGCGAGGATGATTTTGCGGAAGCCGGGAGCGAATCGCTCGATCTGGTTTTCGATGCGCTCGGTCATGTCGATCTCAGAACCGTTGGGGACATGGCAATAGACCCAGGCGGTGTGCTGTCCATCGGGTGCGCGGGTGGAGTCAAAGAGGCTGGGCTGTGTGAGGAGCAGAAAGGGCTTGTCCGAGACGCGTCCCTGCGCGACTTCCTTTTCAGAATGCGCAATTTCTTCGAGGGTGCCGCCGATGTGGACGGTGGCGGCGGTCATGCAATCGGCTGCGAGCCAGGGGATGGGCTGGGAGAGGGCGTAGTCGATTTTGAAAGCTCCGGGGCCGTACTTGAAGGTGCTGACTGACTTGATGTACTCGAGTGAGAGGCGGTCGCCGGCGATTTGGACAAGCTGGCTGGGGGCGATGTCGCAGAGGGTGAGCGTGTCGGGCAGCTCGGCAAGCGAGGAGATGCGGCGGGAGGTGTGGACTTCTCCGCCGAGGGACTTGAGGTGCGCGATGAGCGCGTTGGTGATGCTTTGCGCGCCGCCGCGCGGGATGGGCCATCCGACGGCATGAGCGGCGATGGCGAGGACGAGTCCGGGTGCGGCGGAGAAAGGCGCGGCGAGACTGAGGCCGGAGTGGGCGGCGATTCCGGCGAAGAGGGAGCGGGTGCGGACGCCGTTGAAGTGGCTTTTGGCGAAGGAGGCAGCGCTCTGCCTTCCCTTGAAGCCGAAGCTGGCGAAGAGAGACAGATGGCGCGGGCGGTGGAGCACGGGGCCGAGGATATCGTCAGTGAGCGCGGGCCACTGGGTGGCGAAGGGCTCGAAGATGGAGCGCCAGCGGCTGCCGTCCTCGAAGAGAAAGCGCGCGGTGTAGTCGAAGTCGCGGCGGATCAGTGTGGCGGTGCCGTTGTCGAGGGGATGGGCGAGGACCGAAGGCGAGTGAATCCACTGGAGGCCGTGCTGATCGAGCGGGAGAGTGGAGAAGAAGGGCGATCCGATGGCGAGCGGGTGCGCGGCGGAGCCAAAGTCGTGCCTAAAGCCGGGCAGGGTAAGCGGCATGGTACGGGCCGCGCCTCCGGGCATGGGTTCGGCCTCGTAAACATCGACCTTGAGGCCGGCCTGTGCAAGCACGATGGCGGCGGCGAGTCCATTGGGGCCAGAGCCAATGATGGAGGCGGAGTTGGTCATTGGCTCGATTTAATCATGCTCAGGTAAAGGCTGAGGCCATTGAACGACGCCGGGACGGCCATCGGGCGCCAGAGTGAGCACGGGTGCGTAGAGGCCGAGAAGCTTGCGATGCCACCAGTTTCCGGTGTCGTGCTTCTCCTTCATGGATGTAAACCAGTACTGCCAGAGGACAGCGCGGACGTAGCGCGGGGGCGATCCGGCGAAGGGATTGCGCGCGAAGAGGTGCAGGACGCGGGGGCTACCGGCGAGCAGGTGAATTTCAGTAAGCGGGACGATGTTGCATTGCCGCCAACTGGTGAGCGAGCAGAACCAGAGATTCCAGTCAAAGCGGGGCTGATAGGGCGCGTAGAGGCCGGGCGGCTGGTTGAGGGTCTGCGGTTTGTAGCGGAAGGAGTAGGGCGTCCAGTTTTTGCCGTCGTTGGAGCCCTGGAACTCAATTTCGTAACGGCCATGGGTCATGACGGCGAAAAGGCCGTAGCGGTTGGCGATGCGATAGGGCGCGAGCCATCGAATGGGAAAGGTTGGCAGAGGCGCATCGGGAAACGGCATGAGCAGAAGCTGAGCCGTGGTGACGTAGGCGACGAGGGTGAGCAGGACGGTGGAAAGAGCGAGCGAGGCGGCCTGGAAGTGGGTGAGCGCGGGGCGGCTGGGCCTGCTGGGCGCGGGCCGTTCGGTCGCGAGAATGGAGAGCGAGGGCTCTGCTGATTCGTCGGGCGCGGGCAGTTCTGGTTGGGCGGGCGATGCGGGACGCAGGCGCGCGGGGACGAAGCGGCGCAGGAAGCGGTCGTCGAGGAGCAGGACGCCGAGGACGAGCACCAGGTAGTTGAGGAAGGTGTAGTTGGCGGTGAGGATGACTCCGATTTCCCAGGGCGTGACGATGAGGAAGCAGAGAATGCGCGCGCGGCGGGGCAGGAAGAGCATGAAGACGAGAAGCATCTCCATGACCAGGGTGGCGCCGGCGGTTCCGATTTGGAACCAGTGGGGCAGGTGTTGGACGTACCAGCCGATCCAGGTGGGCAGGGGACCGTTTTGGTAGTACTGGTCCATTGCGGTGAGGTGACGCCATTGCTGATCGCCGCTGAGGAGCTTGGCGAGGCCGGACTCGAAGTAGATGCGGAACCACTCCCATTGCAGCAGGAAGTAGGCGGCGCGGGCTGGCGGGCTGGCGGCTCCGAGTTTAGGGCGTAGTCCGGAGGGGGAGAGGAAGAGCGCGAGGAAGCCGGCGGCGAGGAGCATGCCGTCGGACTGGTATCCGGAGAAGGTCTGCGCGGCGGCGACGAAGGAGATGTAGCTGAGGAAGCAGAGGAAGAAGCTGAGTCGCGGCCAGAGGTTAAAGAGGGCGGCGAGGGAGGCGGCGAGTCCGATGCAGCAGAGGGCGAGGAGGAAGCCGTTGCCGGAGCTGATCCAGTAGAGGGTGGGCGCGAACCAGAAGCGCGAGGCTCCGAAGGCGTGCTGGACGGCGGCGAGGAACTGGTGCGCGGGGAGAATGCCGTGGGGACCGATGAGTCCGCGGATTTGAAAGAGCAGCGCGTAGAAGGCGGAGAAGTAGATGAGCGCGAGCGCGCGGAGAAAGAGCCAGCGAGGCAGCAGGCGATTGCGGAGTCCGGATTGCGGATCGAAGAGCCAGCGAAGGATGCCTGCGGGAGTGCGCTGCATAGGACGTGAAAAGGATACCGCGTTTGTGATGGGGAGTTTGCGGGTTTCCACTTAGCGAGGATTGGGCAGAAGTGGGGCGCCACGCGGTTACCTAAGTGCAGGACATTTGTGACGTGTAGGGAGGATACAGAAGAAGGTGCCGTAAGCTGACGGTAATTCCAGGTAGAGCCGATCAATATATGGAGTGCGCAGGGTGCAGGCAACGGGGTGCAGAGAGACGGAGCGGTCCGTGCTGGTGAGCGTGGTGGTTCCCACGCGCGGGCGGCCGGAGCTGGTGACTCAGGCTGTGACGAGTGCGTTCAAGCAGGATGTGAGCAACATTGAAGTGATTGTGGTGATGGATGGCGAAGATGGTGCGACGCGCGCGGCGCTGGAGGCCATGGAAGATGCGCGGCTCCGGGTGATTGATCTGGCGGTAAGCGTGGGCGGCGCGGAGGCGCGGAATGTGGGGGTTCGCGCGGCACGCGGGAAGTGGATTGCATTTCTGGATGACGATGACGAGTGGCGTCCGCACAAGCTGTCGCGGCAGATTGTGGCGGCGCGGCGGAGCATTGCGGTGTGGCCGGTAGTGGGATCGCGGCTGATTGTAAGGACTCCGGAGTATGAGGTGGTGCGGCCGCTGCGGGAGTACCACGCGGGGCAGCCGGTGAGCGAGTATCTGTTCTGCCGGCAGTCGCTGAAGGACGGTCCGTATGCGATGCAGACCTCGACGCTGATGATGCCGAGGGAGCTGATGCTGGCGGTGCCGTTCCGGAGCGGGCTGCAACGGCACCAGGACTGGGACTGGGTGCTGCGGGCGGAGCGTGAGTTCGGGGTGGGGTTTGCGGTGGTGGATGAGCCGCTGGCGGTGTATCGCGCGGAGGACGGGCGCGGGAGCGTGGGACGCAGTCAGGACTGGGCGTTCTCGCTCCAATGGGGACGCGAGATGCGGTGGGGTTTTTCCGCGAAGGCCTATGCGTGGTTTGTGGCGGCGGAGTGCGCGTCGCGGGCGGTGAAGAGCCGGGCGGGATTTGCAGTGTACGCGGAGATTGCGCGGGAGTTTGTGCGGGAGGGAAGGCCGACGGTGGGGTCGGCGCTGATGCTGGCGGGTTTTTTGGGATTGCCGCAGGCATGGCGCGAGGGCGCGCGCAAGATGACAAGGCGATGGCGGCAGCGGGAGCGGGGGAGATTATTTTCGGCGGCGCGCGGTGAAGTGCGGGCCACGATAGGACTGGAGTGCTGAGCATGGACTATATACGCAGATACATGGACGAGGTGCGGGAGATTGCCGCGCTGGTGGACGGCGAGGTGATTGAGCGGATGGTCGAGCTGCTGTGCGAGACGCGGCTGCGCGATGGCCGGGTGTTCTTTCTGGGTGTGGGCGGCGGTGCAGGGCATGCGAGCCACGCGGTGAACGACTTCAGGAAGATTGCGGGGATAGAGTGCTATGCGCCGTCGGACAACGTTTCAGAACTGACGGCTCGGATTAATGATGACGGCTGGGAGAGCTGCTATGCGAACTGGCTGCGGGGGAGCCGGTTGCGCGCGGGCGACACGGTGTTTGTGTTCTCGGTGGGCGGGGGAAGCGAGGGCCGGAGGGTGAGCACGAATCTGGTGGAGAGCCTGAAGCTGGCGCAGCGGGTGGGCGCGCGGATTGCGGGCATTGTAGGGCGCGACGGCGGCTATACGGCGCAGGTGGCGGATGTATGTGTGGTGATTCCGACGTTGTCGGACGATACGGTGACGGCCCATGCGGAGTCGTTCCAGGCAGTGATTTGGCATTTGCTGGTGTCGCATCCGCGGCTGAGAAGAAATGAGATGAAATGGGAGCAGATACAGTTTATGGGCGCAGAGCGGTCTTTCTCGATCGCGACGGCGTAATTAACCGGAATGTGCTGAATCCGGCGACGGGGGAGCTTGAGGCTCCGTTGACGGCGGCGGAATTTGAAGTGCTGCCGGGTGTGTCGAAGGGGCTGCGACAGTTGCAGGCGGCGGGGTATCTGCTGTTTGTGGTGTCGAACCAGCCGAATTATGCGAAGGGGAAGTCGACGCTAAGAGAGTTGCGGGCGGTTGACGGAGCCATGCGGGACGCACTCGACGCAATGCGCGTGTGGATGGCCGCGGTGTACTACTGCCTGCATCATCCGGAGGGGGGTGTGCAGGGGTATACGGGGCCATGCGCGTGCCGGAAACCCGCGCCGTATTTTCTGTTCAAGGCGGCGCGGGAGTACGGGATCGATCTGTCGCAGTCGTGGATGGTGGGCGACCGGGCAACGGATGTGGCGTGCGGACGAGCGGCGGGGGTGCGGACCATTTTGGTGGGTGAGAGCGCAGAGAATTTGAAGGCGGATTGGGTGGGAAGAGACCTCGCGGAAGCGGCAAGGCACATCCTGGATGAAATGCTGGCCCCGCAACTTTCCGTTGGCTCCGCTCAGGGTTCGGTCGGGATGGCAACCCATAAATGAGGTTTGATCTTCCCCACCCGGCTGTCCACTCGCCAGTCCCTTGGGCACGTCGATGACCTCGTAACGGGTAAGAATACACGGTCTGTGTTTCGGGGAGTGTCACGCCTCCCGTCCTAGCGGAGCTTGGACGGGGCACCCCCTGTTGTGGGGGAATCTGCATCACAGGGGGTTAGGCTGGGCCACCCGCCGGGTTTGTGTGGGGCAGCCGCCCGTTCATGGATCCTGGTTAGTGGATTTCGAGGTTGAAGCCTTTTGAGTTTGCGGGGATGGTTAGGGCGACGCCGTTCTGGATGGACATGAGGGCTCCCTTGTAGGGTGAGCCGTCGAGTGAGGCGGTGCGCTTCGTGGACTTCCATCCGTAGACTTCGATGCGGATGTGGGTCCACCAGGCGGGGTAGGTGCCTTGCTGGGGATCGGCGTGGAGGGTGAATCCGGAGGGCGTTGTGCTGCAGGTGAAGTGGATGCGCAGGAAGGCTCCGTGCTGGTAGTCGAAGGATCGGCCGTCGTCCTGATAGAGGCTGCCGCTGCAGTCGTCTCCGGCGTAGACCTTGAGGGTGAGCGGGCCTTTTGGTGTTTCGTTGGTGGACTGGACGAGCGGCTGGATGGGCAGGATGGATCCTGCGTGCACGAAGACGGGCAGGGAAGCCAGCTCGGGCTTGACGCGATGCACGAGCGGAACCTGATCGACGGGCAGGTTGGGTTTGGGCGCGTAGGAGCCGAGCTTTTGGCCGGTCCAGTAGTCGTACCAGACGGGCGAGGGGAACTCGACGACGTAGTCGTCCGGCTCCTCGGGGAAGGGCGAGGGGGCGACGAGGAGGTCGTGGCCGACGAGGAATTCGCCTGACGCGGGGATGTCGATGTCGATGGGATGATGGTCGGCGGCGGCGTCAGGATAGTCGAGGAAGAGCGGTCGAATCATGGGCAGTCCGGTGCGCGCGGCCTGGTCGGCGACGGTGTAGAGGTAGGGCATGAGGCGGTAGCGCGCGTCGATGAAGCTGCGACGGATGGCCTCCTGCGCGGGGCCGCCGACCCAGGGCTCCTGATTGCCGGAGCCGATTTCGGTATGGTCGCGGTCGATGGGCTGGAAGGCGGCGATCTCAAGCCACTTGGTGAGCAGATCGGTGGGCGGCGTTCCGGCGTATCCGCCGACGTCGGCGCCGGCGAAGGCGAATCCGCTGAGGCCGAGGTTCTCGAGCATGAAGTGGGTGATGCGGAGATGGTTCCATGTGCTGCTGTTGTCGCCGGTCCAGGTGGCGGCGTAGCGCTGGCCTCCAGAGTAGGTGGCGCGGGTGAGGACGAAGGGGCGGACGTTGGGCTTGATTTTGAGCAGGCCTTCGTAAGTGCCGCGGGAGTTCTGCATGCCGAAGATGTTGTGAATTTCAGCGTGGGTGGCGGTGCGGGTGGTGAAGCCGGGCTCGTTGATGCGGTGGACGACATCGAGGGGCATGGTTTTGGTGGGGACGTGGAAGATGGACGGCTCGTTCATGTCGTCCCAGAATCCGTCGACGCCGTCGGTCTTGTAGAAGGTCTTGTAGAGCGTGCCGAACCATTGGCGCGATTGCTGCTGGGTGAAGTCGGGGAAGACGGCGGGGCCGGGCCAGACGACGCCGGTGTAGACGGAGCCGTCGGGATTGTGGACGAAGTGATTGCCGGCTGCGCCGCTGTCATACGGGTAGTAGTTGTGGTTGGGGTAGTTGGCGATGTGGAGATCGACGATGGTGATGACGTGGAAGTTTTCGGCGTGGAGCTGGGAGATCATTCCCTTGAAGTCGGGGAAGGTTTTGGTGTTCACGGTGAAGGGGCGGTCGTGGTTCTGGTAGGCGATGTCGAGGTAGATGGCGTCGGCGGGGATGTGGTCGGCGCGGAGGCGATGCGCGATTTCGAGGACGCGGGCCTGTGAAGTGTAGCTGTAGCGGGACTGCTGGAAGCCGAGCGTCCAGAGCGGGGGCAGCGGGGGCTTGCCGGTGAGCCAGGCGTAGTCTTCAACGACCTTTTGCGGCGCGGGGCCGTAGAGGATGTAGTAGTTGAGCGGGCCGTCGACGGAGCCGAAGGAGTAGACGCCGGGCAGCGCCTTGCCGAAGTCGAAGCTGGTGCGCCAGGTGTTGTCGAGGAAAATGCCGGAGGCGATGCCGGCGCGATAGATGAGGAAGTAAGGGATGCTTTTGTAGAGCGGATCAGTGGATTCCTGAAAGCGGTAGGCGTCGGTGTTCCAGTCAGAGAAGGCTTCGTTGCGGCGGTCGAGGGGGCCGGTTTTGTCGCCGAGGCCGAAGTAGTGCTCGTCGAGCGGCATGGATTTGTAGACGCGGAAGCTGGCGCCCTGAAAGCGGACGGGGAGAGCGTCCTGCTGAATGATTTTTCCGGAGAGGTCGCGGACGGTGAGTTGCATGGTGCTGCGGTTGACCTGGACGTCGAGCGCGGCGGTGCGGAAGCCGAAGGTGGTGGCGGAGGACTCGGGCGTGACGCTGACGCTGGCGTTGAGCGGGCCGGGGAGCACGGCCCAGGATGCGTCCTCGGGCATGGTTCCGGTGGGGGTGATGCGGACGCGGAGGATGTCATCGCGGACGGCGTAGATTTCCTCTTGCGCTGCGCCGTCGTTGATGATGATTCCGTTGGGCAGGGCCGAGAAGGCGGTGGGGTGGTCGAGGACAAGCACACGGCTGTTGTAGGGAATCTTTTGCGCGTGAAGGGATGCAATGGTAAAGAGCGCAATAAGAAGAATAAGACTGCGGGTGAGAAGACTGCGCATGTGTGACCTCGGGATGTGCGAATGTGGCTTTGTACCGCACAAGGATAGTGTAGAGAAATTGGTTGAAGAATTGGAAGCGGCGGAGTGTAAGGGAAGGACTTGAGCATTGGCGGGGCGTGGAGCGTAGGATGTGGGGCAAGGAGTTTGTGCAGGATGGGCCGAGTGTTTGAACGGATTCTGGTGGGGTGCAACGGCACGCCGGAGGCGGAGCATGCCGTGGAAGTGGCGATCGGTCTGGCGGCAGGCATAGGCGCGAAGATGGTGCTGCTGGGCGTAGCGATTCCGCCATCGGCTGAGGCGCAGGCGGAAGGGTATGCGCTGGAAGACTCCGTGAAGGTGAAGCAGCGGTTGAACGAGCAACTGACGCGCATGGCGGATAAGGCGAAGGCGCAGGGCGTGGAGATTCTGGTTGAGGTGGTCGAGGGCGATCCGGAAAAGCAGTTGGAGAAGCACGCGAGCGAGGAGAGCGCGGACCTGATCGTGGTGGGGCACCGGCATGTGTCGCGGCTGCGGCACTGGCTGGAGCACTCCACGAGCGAGGCTCTGCTGCACCGGGCGAAGACATCGCTCCTGGTGGTACACAATCCTGAAAAGAAGAAGTGAAGCTTAGGCTGCCGCGGATTCGGCGGCGGCGAGCATGAGCAGGAGGACGCGGCGGAGGCCGGACTCGCGGTTCTTTGCGTCGTACCACTCGTTGAGGGTGTGAATGCCGCCTCCGCTGCCGCCTGCGCCGAGGCTGAGCGCGGGGACGCCGAGCGAGAGCGGGATGTTGGCGTCGGTCGATGCGGTGCGGGTTTGCGTGGCGATGCTGAGGTGTCGATCGACGGCGCGGAGAAGCTGATAGAGCGAGGAGTCTTCGGGGAGCGCTCCGGCGGGGCGTGCGCCGATGTTGCTGATGGCGTAGTTGAGAGCGGCGCCGATGAGTGCGGCGTCGGGCGCGGCCTGGTTGGCGGCGAGTACGGCGTCTTCGACAGCGCGGTGCAGCTCGACCTCAAGACGGATGAGCTGCTCGGGGCTGGTGGAGCGGAAGTCGAAGCGCGCGGAGGCGGAGCTGGGGATGACGTTGGTGGCGGTTCCGCCCGCGATGGTGCCGACGTTCATGGTGGTGCGCTGGGACGTGCTTAGCGGCTGATTTAGATCGAGGGCGCTGAGGCGCGCGATGGCCTGGCTAAGAACGACGATGGGATTGGGGCGGTCGGCGTTGGCCCAGGAGTGTCCGCCGGGACCGTCGAGCGTGACCTGATAGCGGCGGCTGCCGAGGGCTTTGGTGACGGCGACTTCGTCTCCGGCTCCGTCGATGACGAGATGGGCGGCGATGCGCTCGGCGAAGTCGGGCTGCTGATAGAGATGGCGCGTGCCGCGCAGGTTGCCTTCGCCTTCTTCGCCGACGTTTCCGCAGAAAAGGATGTCGCAGGCGGGGGCGAGGTCGGCGTGCTGGAGCGCTGCGGCGAGCGCGAGCAGGCAGGCGACGCCGGCTCCGTTGTCACAGGCTCCGGGAGCTTCCAGGCGGGTGTTGCGGGTGCGGGGCTTGATGGGGGTTTCGGCGGGGAAGACGGTGTCAATGTGCGCGGAGATGAGGACGGCTTGCTCGGAGGGCGCGGCGGATTTTTTGATGCCGATTGCGTTGCCGATGGCGTCGGTGTGGACGTTGCTGAGGCCGAGGTCGGTGAAGCGGGCGCAGAGCCATTCGGCGCGGGGGCCTTCGGCAAAGGGCGGCGCGGGGATGGTGACGAGGTCGGTTTGCCAGCGCATGATCTGGCGCTCATGGAGGTGTATCCACTGAAAGGCCTTGTGCACGCGGCGGTCGGCGGCGAGTTGCGCGACGCGCGTGAAGGCCGGAAGAGTGGGGGCGGTGACCATGCTGATGAAAGCGTAGCACTCCACAATATCTTCCGCAGGAACAAATCAATCGTCCCTCAGCGGCTAAAGCCGCGCTTAGGGCAAGTGATTTTTGTACGGGCGGGGGCCTCTATTGCCAAAGCCGCAGCATGACCACCCCGCCCGGCGGCGGGACTACCGTATACGAGCCGTGAAGAATGCCGAGGTCTTTATGTGCCCACAGGTCTCGAGCATGAACCGGGCCGGTAAAGCCCACACTTTTTAGTTGCAGGGTAATCGGAATCGCCTGATCGTCAAGAACGGTATTGAAAATCGCAACCGCCCTGGCGCCCCCGGCGAGCGGCTTGATCCAGATCTGAAGCGGCGCCAGACGGTGCCCCTGAATTCCCAGTGGGTCCTGATCGACGTCAATCACTTCCTTATTCAGCAGAATGCTTTTTGTGGTGGCGTCCATTTTGGTCAGGTCGTTTCCCGCAATCAACGGCGCGGCCAGGATCGACCAAAGGCTCATCTGCGTCCGGTATTCGTCGGGCGTCATGCCTCCGTTCCCGATCTCGAGCATGTCCGGATCGTTCCAATGGCCAGGTCCGGCGTATTTTTGCAGTCCCGCCTGAGAGAAGCCGATCAGCGACATGCTGCGGTAGTTGTCCGAGATGTCGTCGGTGGTGCGCCAGAGATTGCCGCCCACGTTCGGCCCCCACTTCCAGACGGAACCGATCCCGTATTGGCATAAGCTGTAGACGATTGGCCGATGCGTGTTGACGAGTGCCTGGTGCATTTTCTCGTATGCGTGCCGCATCATCGCCACCGCTTTCATCTGCTGCATGGGAGGAATCGGCCGGCTCGGATGTTTCAAATCCCACAGCTTCATGATGGATTCATAACTGCACAGGTCGTACTTCAGGTAATCGATTCCCCACTTGGCGTAGGTATTCGCGTCCTGCTGGACATGGCCATAGCTGCCCTCATAGCCGCCGCAGGTTTTCGGTCCAGGAGAAGAATAGATTCCCAGCTTCAAACCTTTCGAATGCACATAATCAGCCAGCGCCTTCATGTCGGGAAACTTGCTATTGGGATGGATGTTGCCCTGAGGGTCGCGCTTGCCCTCCCAACTGTCGTCGATATTGATGTAACGATAGCCGGCGGCCCGCATTCCGTTCGAGACCATTGCGTCCGCAGCCGCACGAACGTCTGCAGCGTCCACCTTTGTGCCGAAATGGTTCCAGCTGTTCCATCCCATCGGCGGCGTCACCGCCAGGCGTGTGGATTGGGCCTTTGCTGTGGAAGAAAGCGGGAAGAACAGAAGAATTGCAAGAGGCACACATATTCCCTGAAAGAGGGGCCGACGAAAACGCATAGAGATTGGTCCTTGAATGGAATCGAGTAAATAAGTGGTTATCAGCGAGCCTCGCAGGATCGCGACCGTGAATGCCCCCGTTCATTTTTCCGGGGAAGGAATGCGCGCGATAGCATCGATCTCGATCTTTATATCATCCCCCAGACCAGCTTGCACTGTTGACCGGGCGGTACTTTTTGTCGTTGAAGGCTTTGTACGATATCTTCCGCAGGAACAAATCAATCGTCCCTCAGCGGCTAAAGCCGCACTTAGGGCAAGTGATTTTTGTACGGGCTAAACAGGCTGCGGAAAAAGTCATGCATGAGTTACTTTTTCTCCACCGAGGTTTGATTTAAGACAGAAGCATGCGTGGAGACGATCAGAAGCAGACGGCGATGTTCAGCTATTTAACTTTGGCGCAGCGGATACCGG
>DATKRT010000002.1:0-59962 GCA_035532055.1 Acidobacteriaceae bacterium
CTGGAACCCGCATTCATTGACCCGGCCCGGGAAATCCCATAAACTTGGTAGTTACAGGGGATGGCACATTCGCTGCATCCCATTTCCACCTAAAAGAGAGTTTAGAGAAGCACCATGGCAAATCACGTATCCTCGCTTAAGCGCGTCCGTCAAACCGAAAGGCGCACGGTTGTGAACCGCGCCAACAAGAGCCGTGTACGCGGCAGCCTGCGCGCGCTGCGCGAGGCCATTCAGAGCGGCGATGTGAAGGCCGCAGCCGAACAGTATCGCGCCACCGCTTCGGCGCTCGACAAGAGCGTCCAGAAGGGGATTCTGCACGCCAACACCGCGTCCCGCTACAAGAGCCGGCTGAATGCGCGTGTGAAGGCTTTGGCTGTGAAGTCCGCAGCCTGATTCCTCCCCGTTTCTGCCTGGGGTTCCGCAAGGGCCGGGAGCAACTCCCGGCCTTTTGTCTTGCCGTTTTTCCTTGTCCTTTCTGCGATAATTGAAATATCCGAAAGGGGTTTTATTTGCTGCGTACTCGTATCTCACCGGGCCTGTTACCGGGCCTGATCCTGGTTAGTCTGTTTTCTCTCATGGTTGTTCCCTGCCAGGCGCAGAACCCCACGTCTGCGGATGCTTCGCTAAAGCCCGCAGCCGCGTCGACACCTTCCGTTCCATCCAAGCTGATTGATCCGGCGGTGAGCCGCAACATTGAGGTTACGTTGCGCTCCAAGTTGCGGATTCCCCCGGACTACGAGATCCATGTGGGGCCGCGCACACCGAGCGCCATGCCGGGCTTTGACAACTTGCAGGTAGCCTTCATTCTGCCCGGCGATCCGGCGCACTCGCAGATGCTGAATTTTCTGATCTCGAACGACAACAAGACGCTGGAACGTGTGGCGAGGTGGGACATTGCGGGGAATGCCGCGGACATAGTCCCGATCGGCAACCGTCCGATCCGTGGAAACGCGAAGGCCAAAGTGGTGATTGTGAACTTCGATGACCTCGAGTGCCCGTTCTGCGGCAAGCTTTACTCCGAGCTGTTTCCGGATACGCTGAACCACTACAAAGGGCTGATCAAGATTGTGTATCGCGATATGCCGATCCCTGAACTTCATCCCTGGGCCATGCATGCGGCGGTGAATGCGAACTGCCTGGCATCCCAGAGCGTAACAGCCTACTGGAACTATGTAGGTTATCTGCATACGCACGGCGAGCAGATAACCGGTCCGGATGGCAACGTGAAGCGTTCGCAGGCGCAGCTGGATATCCTGGCGCTGGACGAGGGCAACAAGGACAAGCTGGACAAGGACAAGCTGAGTGCGTGTATTGCCAAGCAGGATGAGACGCCGGTGCGCAAGGAAATGAAGCTGGCGAGCCGTCTTGGCGTAGACCAGACGCCGACGATGTATATCAACGGCGAGGTGGTCGCGGGCGCATTGCCGTTGAAGATTTTGTGGCGCGTGATAGACCGCGCACTGGTAGCTGAAGGTGTGACGCCGCCGCCGAATCCGTACGAGCAAGCGGCCAAGCCGGCGGTTACCGATGCGGGACACGCGCAGGCAAAGCACTGACGATGCATGCCCCGGAATTCTGTAGAGGAATCCACGGGGTATGCGTCTTTGCTTTATTCTGTAAGGGCTTACCGGTTGGGGGCAGGCCAGGAGATTCTGCCCGCGCTGGTGAGATCAGAGGACTGAGTTGCGGCGCACTGCTGCCTCAAGGAGATGCTTTTGCAACACATACTGAACGCTGAGCGTACCGATTCCCCACTGCAAAGCCCGCGCCCGTCGAAGCTCCGGATTTTTGCGTCCGTCGCGGTTCTGGCTGCCGGACTGGGCGTGGCTATTACGGGTTGCCACGGAGGGCGCAGTCCAAATGTAGTAGCCACGGTCAACGGCAAGCCCATTATGCGCGCGGACATGGAGATGCGATACAAGGAGACGCTGGGCAACTCGCACCAGCAGCCGTCTGTGGAGCAGGCCGATATTGTGAAGCTGAACATTGTTCACAACCTGATCGATAGCGAGATTCTGATGCAGCGCGCAGCCAAGCTGCACCTGACGGCGAGCGACGAGGAAGTACAGGCCAAGCTGGACCAGGTCAAGGCGCCCTACACGCCGGACGAGTTTAACAAGTGGCTCAATCAGCAGCACATGACGCTCGATAAGCTGAAGGAAGAGATTCGCCGCAACAAGACGGAAGAGAAGCTGTTCAATAAGGAGATCAACTCGCGCATCAACGTGACGGATGCCGATATTACCAGCTACTACAACACGCATAAGGCCGACTTTGATCTTATCGAGCCGCAGTACCACATTGCGCAGATCGTTGTGACGTCGATTCCGGCTCCGCCGCAGCAGGCCGGCAACCTGCAGAACAGCAAGGCGATGAATGAGGCGCAGGCCAAGCGCAAGATCGAGATGCTGGACAACCGCATCAAGAGCGGCGAGGACTTTGGAATGCTCGCGGCCAATTTTTCTGAGCGGCCCGACAATGCGCAGAGCGGCGGCGACATGGGCATCGTTTCCGAGTCGCAACTGAAAGCCGAGCCCGAGGTGTACGGAGCGATCATTCAGCTCAAGCCCGGGGAGGTGACTCCGGTGCTGCCGTTGTATGAGAACACGCCTGCCGGCAAGAAGAAGGTGGGCTACGCCATCTACAAGCTGATGGACAAGGAATCGGCCGGGCAGCACGAGCTGAGCGATCCGCGCGTGCAGCAGGTTATCCGCAAGCAACTGCATGACGCGCGTTCGCAACTGCTGCAGAACGCATATATCGAAATGTTGCAGGACCACGCGCGTGTAGTGAACTACTACGCGGAACAGATCTTCAAAAACGGCGTTCAGTAGGGGCCATGATTCGATACGGCATACTCGGCTTTGGTCATCATGCGGTCCGGCGGTTGATGCAGGGCTTTGCCGGCGCATCCGATGCCAGGCTGGTGGGGATGTGGCGGCGCGACGCAGCCAAGGCGCGTGAGAATGCGCGTGAGTATTCCATTCCTCACGTGTTTGAAACACCGCTCGATCTGTGCACTTCCGCGGAGATTGACGCGGTGTTTGTAGCTTCGCCTGATGCGCTGCACCTGGAGCATGTTCTGCTGGCTTTGCGGCACGGCAAGCATGTGCTATGCGAAAAGCCGCTGGCCATGAGCATTGGCGAAGCTGAGCGAATGCAGGCGGCAGCCGAAAACCTTGGAGTGAAGCTGGGTGTGGCGCAGAACATGCGCTACAACCGCAGTCTTGCGCGCATGCGCGAGTGGATTGCCGAAGGCTCTGTGGGTAAACCCGTGCTGGCGCAGGCCCAGTTTGCGTACTCGGCCAAGGGCAGCCCGCGGACCTGGATCTATGATCCGAAGCTGGCGCTGGGTGGACCGATCGGCGATGTGGGGATCCACTGCATTGACGCGTTGCGCTATGTGTTGAACTCCAATGTGAGCGCGGTGGGAACGCTGGCCCATGTTGATGAGCACTCCGGCTCAGTTGAGTCGCATGCCGTGGTGGGGCTGGACTTTGCTTCGGGGGCGATGGGTGCGGTGACGGTGACGACACGCGCGGCCTATCGCACGCTGGTGGAGGTCACCTGTGAGCAGGGCGTGATCGTGTGCGAGAACGGGCTGACGGTGGACTTCCCTGTGGATGTGGTCATGCACTGCGGGTCCGAGGTTCTCCGGAAGGAGACGCTCTCGAACGCCGATGCGTACAGCCTGATGCTGGACGGTTTCTCGGCCTGGGTAGAGGGGCGAGGGGAGTATCTGGCGCCTGGCCTTGATGGATTGCACAATCAGCGAGTACTCGACGCCGCTTACCAGAGCTGGCGCGACGGCGTGCGCATGAACGTGGTTTAGGGCGAAAGCGGGCGACTGCTGCTGTGCCAAATTTCGAGATTATCCGCGAACAATTTTTCCGGTCAACACTTGCATCTGGGTTAAGATGCGACAGGAATCCCAATGACCGCTGTGAAAGCAATAGATGACCGCGAAGTGCGTGGATTCAGTATTTCCGCACTCTGGCCCGTGCGTCTGCTTGGCCGCCGTCCAGGGCTGAAAGAAGCCAACATCGTATGCTGGGGGCTTCTTATTGCGTTTTTGCTGGTGCCGTCGTTTGTGGTTTTCATCCTCCAGGCAAGACGCGGCAGCGAGTCGATCCAGCGCCATTCAGATTTTGTCCTCTATTACGGTGACGGCACGCTTGCGAACCGGTATCCGGCGCCAAAGATTTATGATCCGAATCTGCAGCACCGGGTTTTTCTGGAGATATGTCCGCACCCGCGCGGCGCGTTTGGCGTAAGTCCTTATCCGCCGATGGTGCCGTACCTCTTTAGCCTGTTTGCGCGGCTGCCGTTCACTCCGGCTTATTTTTTGTGGATGCTGGTTTCGCTGTCACTTTACTGCGCTGGAATTGGATTCGCGGCGAAGGCGATTTTTCCGGTAGACCGGCCGATGCGGGCGCTCATTTTCTGTTTTGCACTGGCGTATTTTCCATTTATCGGTTCGACCCTGGTGAACGGGCAGCTCTCCATATTTGCAGTGTTTGCGGTTGGTCTGGGCTTGTACTACGAACAATTGGGCAGTCTGTTCTACAGCGGCCTGGCTCTTTCACTGCTGACCTATAAGCCAACACTGCTTCTTCTTGTTCTTCCCATGCTTGTTTTCACCCGGAGATTCAGAACGCTTGCCGGATTTTGCGCGGGCTCCGCATTGCTTGTACTTGTGGACACTATTCTGGGTGGGATACGCGTATGGCCTGCGTATTATCAGCTTCTGGAGTACCACAAGAAGCTGACCGGGCTGCATGGGCATGCAGATATAAAGCTATCCATGTATCTTGATTTCAGCTCGCTTACGCACCTGTTGCCCGGTGGGCGAACTCCGGCTGGATTGGCGCTTGCCGCTGGACTCTCCGTCGTAGTCGGGGGTGCACTCGTACTGCTGCTGTGGAAGTCGGCGAAGGCAAGCCGTTCCGTGCAGTGGCTGGCGTGGGCCGCGACGCTTACATGGACCCTGCTGCTGAATGTGTATGTGCCGATCTATGATTCAGTGCTGGCTGTGATTGCAGTCATTCTAACGCTGGGTGCGCTGCGCCAACTCAAATGGCGCATTGCAAGCGAATGGATCACATTGCTGGCGATCATTACTTTGGCTGTTTCGTGGAAGACGGTCAGTTTTGCCAAAGTCCACCATGTCCAGCTTCTCTCTATCGCGCTGTTTCTGATCGCTGTAGCGCAGCTATGGTTTTTGCGGCGGGCCATCCAGCAGGGTGAAGTGGCAACTCCGGCTCTAGAGAGCTGACGATCTCTACTCAATTACCGCGAGGACGTCGCCGGAGGCAACGGTGTCTCCGGGCGAGACGCGCAGTTCCGCAAGGTGGCCGCTCCTGGGTGATTTGAGTTCGTTCTGCATCTTCATCGCCTCAATGACGATGATTCCCTGATGTGCTTCCACCGCGTCGCCTTGCTGCGCAAGCACGCGCACCACGCGGCCGGGCATGGACGCTTTTATGTGGATGGGGCCATCGGCGTCACCGGCATGGGTGCGGCGCGCTTTGAGGGAGCGAGGATCATCCAGGTTATAGGCAACGCGCTCGCCAGCCAGGTGCACGGCGGACTCATCCACACCATCATCCAGAACCACACGCCAGGCGCGCCCTTCGACAATGAGCGAAAGGATGCCGGGACGCAATACCAGTGCATGGACCTCCAAAACCTCGCCGTCGAGGGTTACAGTGCTTGCGCCGGGTTTGTAGTCCACAGAGCGAGTTTTGCCGGCAATCTGAATATGCAACTTCAACGGTACAGGCCTTCCTCGCGCGCGGCGCGCTTCCACCCGCCCGTAGACTGAGCTGCGGGTTGCGGTGCTGCCGTAGTGCGATGGCTCTCAAACACGGCCGCTGCGATTGTGGCCAGAACTTTTCTCTCCTCGCATGGTTCCTGCGGAGGAGCCAGCTGCGTGCCGGCGAGCAGGCGGTCCAGATATCCGGTGTCGATGTTCCCGGCCTGGAAGTCCGGGTGCTTCAGGATACGGCGGAAGAAGGCAAGATTCGTGCGGATGCCGCAGATTATGTATTCGTCGAGTGCGCGCAGCATGCGTGCGATAGCTTCCTGGCGGGTGGGCGCGTAGGCGATGAGCTTGGAGAGCATGGGGTCGTAGTCCATGGGGACCGTCCAGCCCTCATAAATGCCGGAGTCTTCGCGGATCCCCGGGCCGCCCGGCTGTAGCAGGCGCGTAATTTTTCCGGGCGAAGGAAAGAATCCGTTGTCGGGATCTTCGGCATAGATGCGGCATTCGATGGCATGACCGCGCAGGCGAATCTCATCCTGTGCGATGGGCAGCGGTTCGCCTTGTGCGATGCGAATCTGCAGTTGGACGAGGTCCAGTCCGGTCACCAGTTCGGTGACGGGGTGCTCGACCTGAAGGCGCGTGTTCATTTCGAGGAAGTAGAAGCGATCTCCGTCCAATAAGAATTCCACGGTTCCGGCGTTGGTGTAACCGGCGGATTTGGCAAGGCGAACGGCGGCTTCACCCATCTGGCTGCGCACTTCGGCATTGATGACCGCCGACGGAGCTTCCTCAATTACCTTTTGATGGCGCCGCTGCACGGAGCACTCGCGCTCGCCGAGGTAGACGCATCGCCCGTGCTCATCGGCCAGCACTTGAATCTCAATGTGGCGCGGTCGCTCAATCAGTTTTTCCAGGTACACCTCGTTTGAGCCGAAGGCGCGCTCTGCCTCGCTCTGCGCGGCCTCAAACGCTGATTTCAAATCCTCCCGCTGAGTGACGGCGCGCATGCCCTTTCCGCCGCCACCGGCAGCGGCCTTCAGCATGACGGGGTAGCCGATTTCGCCCGCAATCTCGATCGCTTCCTCGAACGACGCCAAGCCGCTGGTTGAACCGGGTGTGCGTGGCATTCCAGCGGCATCCGCTGCTTGCCGTGCAAGGGTCTTAGGGCCGAGCGCGCGCATGGCTGCCGCCGGTGGCCCGATAAACTTGATTCCGGCCTGTTCGCAAGCCTCGGCAAAACCCGCATTTTCTGAGAGGAAGCCGTATCCGGGATGGATGGCGTCGGCTCCGGCGCGTTGCGTGATTTCGAGCAACAGGTCGCCGCGCAGGTAGGATTCCGTGGCGGGCGCGGGCCCAAGCCGATAGGACTCTTCCGCTTCCAGCACATGCGGCGCGGCGCGATCCGCGTCAGAGTAAACCGTGACGAACGGGATGCTCATCTCGCGGCATGCGCGCGCGATGCGCAGCGCAATCTCGCCGCGATTCGCGATGAGAATCTTCTTGAAGGGGCGTGGCTGTGCGTTCGCAGGCAAGGAGTTATTGTAAGGCAAGCGCTCTGGAGTTCGACAGTGCGCTAGAAGACACGTGTTGCCCAGTTCAGGCTGCCCGCAGTTCCCACGTTGGCCAGCGTGAAGTTGTAGAGATACGTCGTATGCTGGGGGACCGTGCCGAGGGCGTAGCGCCGCACTTCGAAGCTGAGTCCACAGCAGTTCCAGTTGTAGCCGGTCTGCACGCCGGTGTATTGCGCCCGATTGAGGGTGAAGTCGTACCCCGTGCTCACGCCGAGGCTTAACCCGCGTTTGATGGGGCTGCCATAGATGGCGGCCACGCGCAATTGATTGAAGTCAACCTCAGACTGGTTTAAGGATTTGGCCGTTTGGGTCGAGGATGAGCTGCCTGAAGGCTGCGCGCCGGGCAGTGTGTGCAGGTGTGCGTCTCCGAGCGTGAAGGTGAAGTCGCGGTGTTTGTAGGAGGTGAAGAGGTTGCTCGCGTCCAGGCGGCCTTTTTTTGTGTCGTAGCTTACATCCCATTCGAGATCCGTTGCGGATGTGGTCTGCCAGCGCAGCCGCGAGATGACCGGGGAGTAGTTGCGCGGATGGCCGAGGAAGGCGACGCCGGTCAGGTTCAGTGTGGTGTCCAGAACGTTGCGTGTTCCCTGAGTTATGGCTCCGCCGAAGTCAGGATTGAAGAAGTACTTTTGCGCCACCTGCCAGGTCAGCCAGTTTACGGTTTCTCCGCTGCACGTTTTGTCTGGGCCAAGAGCCGCGTCGCCTTTGCAGGGATGGGGGCGCAGATGCCTCAGGAACAGATGCTGCGTGAGGGAGTAGTCCAGTTCGCTCGTATTGCTGGCGACATCCACCGAGTCGAAGCGCAGCACGGAGTCAAAGTTGTTGATGCCGGTGACGTAGCGATATTCGACGTCCGGATCAATGGTGTGGCGTACCTCCGATCCGAACAGATGCACCAGCCACGGGGTTGAGAAGTCGCGCTCGATCGCAGGCGGACGAACGTCCACGCCCGCCTCGAAGTCCTTGCGGTTCAGCGTAGCGTCGCGCTCGCTGGGCACTACTCCAAGGGGCCCCGGATTCTGGCTCTTTGCGTAAAAGGTATCGCGCACGCCGAAGACCGGACGCAGCGTCCATCCGTTTTTGTGCATAGGCAGTGCAATGTGTGGATGCAGGTCGATACGCGGCACGTAGCGCGAGGTCTGGAAGCCGGGCTCTGAGCGAGAAAGGCCCGCGCCGGTGGCGTCGAAGCCCCACATCAGCGGCGTGCCCGACAGGTACTGGTCCACGCCGTCGAGTTGCACGGTGGGAATGTGCAGGATCTTGATTTCCTGTTCTCCGGCGGCAGAGGCTGTGCTGCTTTCAAAGCTCTGGTAGCGGTTTACAGTGATGCTCTCGGCCAGTCCGTTGTGGGAGTGCGACAGGTAGGCCTGCGATTTGACTTCGGAGTTAATAGCGACGGCGTAGTTGTCCTCAAACTCCTGACGGTAGGCGTAAGAGCTGAGATATTCGACGTCGGCCGCGGTGCGTGTTTCCGGAGAGAAGTCATGCCGTGCATCGAACATCATGTCGACGCCGCCCTGGTTTTGCGCGCCGGGTAGCTTGTCTATCAGGCTGTTGAAATGGAAATTGATAAAGTTCAGCCCTCGGCCGCGGTAGCGGAATGTGGCTGTAGGGGCGAAGCCGCGCTTGGAGTAGTACTGCGCGCCAATCATCAGGTCGGCGCTGCGGCCCAGCACAACGTAGACGTCTTCGCCGATGATCATGCCCTTGGTTGTGTCATTGCCAAAGATGGGGATCTCGAACCCACTCTGCCGGGTATTGCTGCCGATGGCGTGGGTTACATAGGGGAGGTAGAAGACCGGGACCTTATGTACAACAGGCAGTCCTTGCAGCTCAAAGAGGCTGTTTGTGGCTTTTGCTGTGCCTTTGTCGAGGAAGAAGTTATGGGCCACCAGCAGCCAGTCGGGATGCGGTAGTTCGCAGGATGTAATGGCGCCGTCGATGACGCGATAGCTGCGGGGGCCGAGCTGGATGATCTCCTTGCCGGATACGGCAAAGGGATTTGGAGAACGCAGGACAAGTTTGTTCTGTGTGGTCGCTCCCCGGCCAGGGATGTAGTTGGTTACGGTTTTTACTTCGGCATCCTGCCCGGCGCCGAGTGTTCCGGTCACGTCGTATAGCTGCGCAGTGTGCGCGTTCAGGTTCATCTTGCCGTGCGAGGCCAGGAAGTGCGCATCATCGGGGCCACCGTCCAGCCGCAGATGGCCTTCCGCGACCACCTCGGAGGTGGTCTGGTTGAAGGTCGCCCTGTCAGCGGAGATGACATAGTCCCGATAGTGAATGACCACATGTCCGGTGAGAGTGTAGACGTTGTCCTGGTGCGTTTTCTGGAAGCTTTGCGTGGCGGCCACGATCCGAACCGGAACGCCGAGGGCCGGTCCGGGCACGACATGCGCGACGGGAATCGCGTTCTCTGGTTCGGGCGCATCGGGCAGAGATTGAGCGGATATTTGCGATACGGTGAGCGGTACCGACGCCTGAAGCTGCGGCTGCGCGGCGGCTGTGGACGCAGGGGGAAACTGCTTCGTTACTGCCTGAGACCAAAGCTGCGGATGACATAGCACCAACAGCGTGGTACATAAAAAGATGCGGGCTCTCATCGCGAGGGGCAACTTAAGGATAACAAAGCTTCACCAAGGTTCCCTCCCGGCGAAAGCGCGCTGCTCTGGTTCGACAAAACGCTTCTCGACCGTATCTGGAGCCAGAATACGTGGATAGACGTTCGCCTATCAATAAAGGTTTCCGCAACCTCGCATTCCTCTTGACAGTTGAAGAACAAGCCTGGACGTGTCCCAAGTGGTCCGGTCCGGGAGAACCGAATTGAAATGAGGGTTTCCGTTGAGCACACCGTCCCAAACTGCTGAACTTGCCGCGACTGCTGAAGTACGCTCTGCCTGGAAAGAAGAAATCAGTGCCAAGGTGAGCGCCCACCGCAACCGCGGTGGAACCGCAACCGCGCAACAGGCAGCGCTGCCCGGCATGGAACCCGCTGCGTCCAGAACGCGCGCGGCGCGGGTTGCGGCGCGGGTTGCCGAGCGCTACTCCAAGGCGCCTTCTTACAGCGAAGTACTGGCCACCGAGGCGGCCAAAGCCGCTCGCGCCGCGGAGGCCGCAGCCCATGCAGCGCGACAGGCGCACGAGGCTGCGCAGGCCTTTACGGATGTTCTGTGGGCCGGTCTCGATTCTTCCTCAGACCTTGAATTCAGCGATCATGGAACCCGGGATGCGAGGCCGGAGGCGTTTGCCCAGGCTTCGGCGCAGTATCATGTTGATCCGGCGTCCCTGCCGGTACAGCGGCGGATTGAGCTGTCCCAGCCCGCGCCGCGCGCCGCAGTCGAGCCACATCCGTCTGTTGTCGATCCCTTTGAGGAAGCGCTGGTTG
The DNA here is from genome assembly GCA_035532055.1 of Acidobacteriaceae bacterium. Classification (GTDB taxonomy): domain Bacteria; phylum Acidobacteriota; class Terriglobia; order Terriglobales; family Acidobacteriaceae; genus Silvibacterium. The sequence continues at coordinate 10,715 of DATKRT010000002.1, forward strand.
CTCCTGCCCAGCCTCTGCCAGCCCGCGTGCTTGAATTTCCGCGCGAACTGGTGGCCACCCGCAAAGTGCGTCCACGCATTGCCGAAGGCCCACTTTGGGACGCGGATGCCGAGCCAGAGAAGGGTCAGCTCCGTATCTTCGAGGTTGAACCGGAAACCATCTGTCACCAGCCGGTAGCTTCCGTTGCTGGAGAGGCGCCGGTGGTGCCGGATTGGAGCTCCATTCGTCTTGATGCCGAGCCTTGTATTGCCGAGGCCGAGCTGAGCGCCGCCTCAGAAACCGCAGGTGTATCCATGCCGGTCGCACAGGTATTTCAGGATAGCCACGACAGACCGTTTTCCACGCGCTCTCCCCGCAAGCGTGAGCCGAGCCGCTCGACGGAGCGAATGGCGCTGCTTGCCGACCTGCTTCCGCTGCATGTGGCTCCCATGGAGGACCGCATGATGGCAGCCATTGTGGACGCAGCACTGGTGCTCTGCGCCTTCCTGCTGTTTGTGCTGGTTTTTGTGGCCTGCACCATTCATCTGCCCACGGGGAAGATGGCCATGTCCGCCGCCGGGCTTACCCTGGGTGTGCTGGCCGCGCTCTACCAGTGGCTTTTTTTCACCTATGCGGAAGGCACACCGGGCATGCACTACGCCAAGATCGCCCTGTGCACGTTCGATGATGAGAATCCCGGTCGCAAGGCCATGCGGCATCGTGTCTGGGCCACTCTGCTCGCGGTGCTTCCGCTGGGACTGGGTTTGCTGTGGGCGGTGCTGGATGATGATCGGCTGGGCTGGCAGGATCGCATGACCCGCACGTATCAGCGGAGCTACAGATAGCCTGCATCCCCGGGTTTTCCTACTTAAAAGGCAGATACGGCGGCATTTGGCCGCCGTATCTGCCTTTAGGGGCCGGGTGCGCCGAGCCGGGAACTTCCGGGGCGGAGGATGCGTATGTTGAAAAGAGCGTCATGGTCTGCCTATGCGGGTTGTCTCCTGGCCGCTTACCATGATGTCAGGGCCAGCGAAGTCATGGCCGGCCTGCCAGGCTTGCAACGCGAATGGAATTCAAAGAAGCGATAAAAATCGCGCTCCAGTCCCTCTGGGTCAACAAGCTCCGCTCCGTGCTGACGCTGATCGGAGTGGTGATCGGTGTTTCGTCTGTTATCGCCGTCATTACACTCAGCAACGGAGTGAATCGCTATGTGGCTACCAAGGTTTATGGCTATGGCGCCGACGTTTTTACGCTGAGCAAGCGGCCGCCGGTTATCTTCAGCTATCAGGAGTATCTGAAGTACCAGAAGCGCAAGAAGCTTGACATGGCGGATTATGAGGCCATCCGGGACCGTTGCAGGAGCTGCGAGAGCGTGGGTGCTCTGCTGAACACCGAGGGCCAAGTGGTCTACGGCAACCACTCGAGCAACAACACCAGCATTCGCGGCTGGAGCTGGAATATGCCTGCCATCTCCAACCTCAACATTGTGCAGGGTCGGAGCTTTGTTCCCTCTGACCAGCGCTATGGCGCGCGGGTGTGCATAGTGGGCTACGACATTGTGCACAACCTGATGCCGGGCGTGAATCCGCTGGGCAAGGAGATTCGGGTGGACGGCGTGCCGTACACCATCATAGGAGTAGGAGAGAAGCAGGGAACCACGCTTGGTCAAAGCCAGGACAACTACATTGACGTGCCCATCACGGCCTACCAGCACACCTACGGAAGCAGCGACAGCATCACGATTTATGTGAAGGCCGGTGGCGTGAGCGCCAAGCTGGAGCGCGCCTCGGACGAGGCGATTGTGATTTTGCGCTCGCTGCGGCATGATCGTGTGGGCGAGCCGAACAGCTTTACCCTATCGACGAACGAGACCTTTGTGGGCCTCTGGAAGAGCATCAGCTCCACGTTTCTTTTTGTTGTGATTGGCGTAGCCAGCATTTCGCTGGTGGTGGGCGGCATTGTCATCATGAACATCATGCTGGTTTCTGTTAGCGAGCGCACGCGCGAGATCGGAGTGCGCAAGGCGCTCGGCGCCCGGCGCAGGGACCTTCTGCTGCAGTTCGTGATCGAATCGGGGACCATGTCGCTGGTGGGCGGATTCTTCGGGATACTCGTGGGTGCGGGTGCGGCCAAGCTGGTAACCGCGATCTTCGGGTTCCCGTCAGAAATCGCCCTATGGTCTGTGCTGCTTGCAGTGTTTGTCTCTGGCGGCATTGGCGTGTTCTTCGGAGTTTATCCAGCCCACAAGGCGGCTTCGCTTGATCCCATTGTGGCTTTGCGGTCGGAGCTATAGGAGTGTACCCGGCATGAAATTCGGAAGTTCCAGCGAATCGATCCGAATGGCGCTGCAAACGGTGCGCGCCAACAAGATGCGCTCCGGCCTGACGATTCTGGGTATTGTGATCGGCGTGGCCACGGTCATCTGCATTTCGTCGATCATCAGCGGGCTGAACAACAACGTGCAGCAGTGGGTAAACTCTCTTGGCTCGAATGTGCTGTGGGTTTATTACATGCCGGTGATCGGCGTGCGCCCCACCCCAGCAATGCTGGCCCGGCCCAAGCTGACCGTGAAGGATGCCTATGCTTTGCGGGGCCTGCCCCATGTGGCTGCTGTGAATGCAGCCGTGCGTCATGCTGACCAGAACTTCCAGGTGGGCAATATCGGTGTGAGGTATGGCAAGAAGATTGCGCAGGGAACCATGCTCGAGGGCGATACTGCGGAGATGAAGGACGTCAACGACATCAGCCTGATTCAGGGCCGCATGTTCACGCAGGATGAAGATCAACGTGCCGCGAATGTGGTGATTCTAGGCCACGACACCTGGCAGAAGCTGTTTGGAAACGGCAATGCCATTGGAAAACAGGTTGAAATTGACGGTGACATGTTTACCGTCATAGGCGTTTTCGGCAAGCTGAAGGAAGCTTTTGGCGGCGGGAAGAACCCCGAGGACAATAAGGCGATCTTTCCATACAACACTTTCTTCCAAATGCACCCCGAAGATGTGCGCAACGCCGGCGCGTGGATCAGCGTGAAGTACGACAGCCCGAAGAACCGCGCGCTGGTTGAGGACGAGGTGCGCGGGATGTTGCGCATCCGCCGCAAGGTGCATACCTGGCAGGCGGACAACTTCGCCATCTTCTCGCCGGACTCGATTGCGCGACTTTGGAAGGAACTGACGGGCGGGCTGGCCATCTTTATGGTGGCGGTGTCGAGCGTGGGCCTGCTGGTTGGTGGCGTGGGCGTGATGAACATCATGCTTGTGTCGGTGACGGAGCGAACGCGCGAGATCGGTGTTCGCAAGGCGATAGGCGCAACCAGACGCAATATTCTGGTGCAGTTCACGATGGAGGCGACCACGCTGTGCGCCATTGGCGGCGTGATCGGGATACTCATCGGCGCAATTGTCACCTTCCTGGTCCGCACCATCCTCACCGTCTTACCCGCGACCATGTCCTCCATGTGGACCATCATCGCCTTTACCGTTTCGCTGGCCATCGGGCTTGTCTTCGGAATCTACCCGGCATGGAAGGCGGCGACGCTGGATCCCATTGAGGCGCTGCGCTACGAGTAGGAGCCTTCGATGGCGGTGCGAGGGCAGGCGCGATCACCGCAAAAAACTTTGGAGCCGAGTGTATTCATCCGCACTTCGCAAAAGGGATGTGCGAAGCGATCCGGGGATGCTTCAGTGTGCTTGCTTTGGCATGCGCCAGCCGACCAAGGCGATCACCAGTGTAACGGCCAGTTCGCAGGCGATGAGCGCCACGCAGGCCGGCCATTTTCCCAGCGACCATACGTAGGCCGGGATTACGCCGCCGGCCGTGCCTCCGATGTAGTAACAGCAGATGTAGAGTCCAGCCGCGGAGGCGCGTCCGCCTGCGGGAGCGGCGATGCGCAGAAAGCTGTTGGCGGTGGCCTGGGCGATGAAGACTCCGGTACAAACCAGCCCCAGCCCGGCAAGCACCACTACCCACAACAAATGGCTTAGCGTAAGCAGCGCGCCTGCGAGGCAGGCGCCGATGGCGAGCGCGATACCCGCCCGCATGCCGATGCGGGTGACCAGGTAGCCTCCCGCCGGTGTAACGATGAGCCCGACGAGGTAAATGGCGAAGAGATAGCTGAGGGCTTCGGTGGAGAGATGGAAGGGAGCGTCGGCGAGGTAGAAGGTGATGTAGGTGAAGGTGCCGACGAGGGCGAAGAGCATTCCGAAGCCCACGGCGAAGGTGGCCACCAATTGGGGGTTGCGGAAGTGCTGGAGCATGGCGCCGAGCTTTGCGGTCAGGCTGGTTTCCGGCCCGCGTGGAATCGGACGCTTCTCCTCGGGCAGCCAGCGCGCGATAAGGATGGCGCCAAGCAAGGTGAGGGCTCCGAGCAGCACGAAGGACCATCTCCAGTTGAGGCGCTCGGCGGCGACGCCGGCGATCATGCGGCCGAGAAAGCCGCCAAACGCGGTGCCGCTTACGTAGATGCTCATCACAATGGGCACCGCGTGATGGTTCCATTCCTCGCCGATGTAGGTGATGGTGATGGCGAAGATGCCGGGGAGGATAAGGCCCTGGAGGAGTCTCCAGAAGACCATGGCGTGGAGCCCAGGCGAGGTTGCGGCGAGGAGCGTGGGTACGGCAAGAGCCAGCGTGCAGGTGACGATGACACGCTTGCGGCTCATTTGCTCGGCCAGCGCGCCGAGGATGGGGGCTGAAAGCGCGACTCCCAGCGTGGAGGCACTGACGGTGAGTCCGACGGCGGATTTCGACGCATGAAAAAGATGTTCGAGAAGCGGCAGAAGCGGCTGTGTTACGTAGAGGTTGAGGAAGGCGAAGATGCCGCAGATGCAGACGGCTGCGACTCCGCGAAACGAGCCGAGCCCGGTGCGTTCCGGAGGCGGGGCGAGCCGCTCCTCCACGGTCTCAAGCGCGGGATTCGAGGCGGAGACCGGCGTTGCTGGTTGCGGGTCGTGCACACTTCAGATTACGGTCTTCCTTGCCTCTGGCAAAATGTGGTCCGGAAGCGCCTTGTGGCAGTGCAGCGTTCCGGTCGCTGCTTTGGCGCGAAAAGTGGCCTGTCATGCACATACTCTGCCTGACAACTTGCCCCGCGAACGGTATAAACAAAGCAGGCATGTCCGATACACCTCCCGCCAGAGCCTCAGCGGCCTTTCTGTCTTCAGACTTTCGTCGCTACCAGCTCGCGCGCGTTATGGTCATCATTGGCGCGGAGGCGCAGGCGCTCGCCGTGGCGTGGCAAATCTACCTGATCACGCACAGCGCCATTGACCTTGGCTACACGGGTCTGGCCTTGTTTCTGCCCGGACTGCTGTTCATGCTTCCTTCGGGTCACGTGGCCGATCGCTTCGACCGCCGCCACATCATTCTGGTCTGCTACTCGATTCAGGTTTTTTGCACTGTGGCGTTGTTTCTGTTTGCGCTGCATCACACCCGCCGCATTCTGCCCATCTACGCGGTGCTCTTCGTTATTGGATCCGGCCGTGCTTTCAGCGGTCCGGCCAGCGCCGCGCTCATCCCGCATCTTGTACCCAAGGAGCATTTTGTTAATGCTGTTACCTGGGGCGCGACGATCTTCCAGATTGCGATTATTTCCGGGCCGGCGATCGGCGGTCTGCTGTTCACTCTGCCGCTGCATGGCAGTATTGCCGGTGCACCGATTGTCTATCTCTTCACCTTTGTCACGCTCATCTGGTTTCTCGTTCTTGTGAGCTCGCTCTCGGTCCGGCCAGGACGGATGGAGTACCGCGCGGCCTCGCTCCATGTTCTGCTGGCCGGTTTTCGTTATGTGAAGAGCACGCCGATTCTGCTCGGGTCCATCACGCTAGACCTGTTTGCGGTTCTGCTGGGCGGAGCGGTTGCGCTGATGCCCATTTTTGCGCAGGACATTCTGCATGCCGGGCCGCGCGGCCTGGGTATACTGCGCGCCGCTCCCGCCGCAGGCGCACTTGTCGTTTCCTTTTGGCTCACCCGGTGGCCAATCAAGCGCCGAGCCGGAGCGTTTATGCTGGTTTGTGTTGGTATTTTTGGCGTGGCGACGGTGCTCTTTGGCCTATCAAAGAACATAGTTTTCTCGTTGATCGCGCTGGTTGTAGTCGGCGCGTCCGACATGGTCAGCGTAGTGATCCGCTCATCCATTCTTCAGCTTGCCACCCCGCAGGAGATGCGCGGCCGCGTGAGCGCTGTGAGCTCGCTCTTCCTCGGCGCATCCAATGAACTGGGCGAGTTTGAGAGCGGCCTGACCGCGCAGTGGTGGGGAGCTGTTCGCGCGGTGATTTATGGGGGCATCGGCTCGCTGATTGTCACCGGCCTGTGGGCGGTTCTGTTTCCTCAGCTTCGGGATGCCCAGGAGCTTACGGCTGAGGCGTTGCTAAATGTGGAGGCGCTGGAATCTGGAAGGGACGTGCAGAAGCTTTAAGCTCTGCGCAAATAATTCCGAACAAATAAGATTGAATAGGCAAGGACCACTCCCATGAAAACCTGGCAAAAAGTTTCGCTCGTTACCCTTGTTGTCCTGATCATCTTCTCCATACGCGTTTTCTTTATCTGGCGCGAGCGCCATGAAGCGATGATGACGCCTCCCACGCCGGCTGAGCCGCAGCTTACGCAGGACGAGATGGTTCTGCCGCGCAAGATGTACATCCAGGACGCCAGCGATGCCAAGGCACTCGAAGGCAAGACTGTCTGGATCCAGGCCGGTTATTCCCTTGACTACTACCCATATACAGGTCATCGCGTCGAGTTCGCGCACAAGTCCGGAGTGCTTCCCAGCGTGCAGCCGATGAAGATTGAAAATATTGTGACCCAGAAGGCGCCCGCGGGCCTGACCACGCGTGTGCCGCACGGCGACAGGCAGGTATTTGCGGTCTTCAAAATGCCGGACAAGCCCGAGGAGTTCGCGACCGCCATCGGTTTTTTGCAGGGCTCGGATGCAACCATGTATTGCGACCAGATCTTCTACTACGATGCCCCGCAGACCATGTACAAATATTGGGGAGCAAAGGTCTGGGCGGCGATTGACGCGCATCATCCCATCCTGGGCATGAATGAGCTCCAGACCGCGATGGCTGTTGGCGTTGTGCAGCGATCGGAGACATCGGATATCGGCAACCGCACTGTCTACTACGACGCCGGCCCGCAGAGGTGGGCGGTGACCTTCCGCCACGACAAGGCAACGATGGTCAAGCAGCAATAGATCAGCGACGGTTGACGAATCAGGAGGGCTCCCATGCCGCTCGTATTCACCACTTCCTATACCGAGGACGCACGCGCCATCTTTCGGCAGTACAAGAAGCCGGGCGCAGGCGACATGGCGCAGGCAGGTTGGGGCGGCAAGCTTCTCAGCCGGTGTTGCGCAGGCCGGCGGAGATGCCGTTGATGGTTGCGGCAATGGCGCGATTGACTTCGGGTGTGTTCTCTCCCGCGCGCTTGCGCCGCAGCAGCTCCACCTGGATCAGGCTCATCGGATCCACATAGGGATTGCGAAGCCGGATGGAACGCGCCAGCACCTGATTCTGCTCAAGCAGCTCACTTTGTTGGGTTACGGCCAGGACCGCGCGCAGGGTGCGATCCATCTCGGTCTTGAGTTTTGAGAAGACGCGGGTGCGCACTCCTTCGTCCGGCATGAGCGAGGAATAGATTTCCGCGATCCCAATGTCGGCCTTGGCCAAGGCCATCTCCACGTTGCGGACAAGGTCGATGAAGAGCGGGAACTCGGCCATCATGGCCTGCAGCAGCTCCATGCCGCCCGGATTTTTTGCGTACTCTTCGATTGCATGGCCCACGCCGAACCAAGCGGGAATAAGCAGTCTGCTCTGCGTCCAGCCGAAGACCCAGGGAATGGCGCGCAGGCTGTCGAAGCTCATGCGTCCACCACGCCGGGAGGGGCGCGAGCCGATCTTGGCATGTTCCAGCTCGGCGACGGGAGTTGCGACCTCGAAGTAGTGCAGAATATCTGGGTCGTCGATGATGTTGGCGCGATAGTAGAGGAAGGCCGTCTGCGACAGCTCATCGAGCGCCGCTTCCCACTCCGGCAGCAGGACGCCGGACTGGTGCCCGTGCGGATCGCGCGCGTTGGGCCGGGCCAGCGCGTCGAGACTGGCCGCAATCATCAGTTCCAGGTTGCGCTCGGCCAGCACCACGTCGGAGTATTTCCAGTTGAGGACCTCGCCTTGCTCGGTGATGCGGATCTGTCCATCGAAGGCATTCATGGGCTGCGCGTAAATCGAGCGATGCGTTGGTCCGCCGCCGCGTCCTACTGTGCCGCCGCGTCCGTGGAAGAGGCGCAGCTTGAGGCCGCACTCGTGCGCCACCTCGTGCAGAGCGCGGTGCGCACGGAAGATCTCCCATGTACTGGTGAGCATGCCTCCGTCCTTGTTGGAGTCGGAGTAGCCCAGCATGATCTCCTGTGTGTCGCCCCAGGATTTCAGCAGTTCGCGATACTCGGGGTTGGTCCAGAGTCCACGGCAGACTTCGGGTGCATTGCGCAGGTCCTCAATGGACTCGAACAGCGGAACCGGAATCAAGCCAGGATCATTGCCGCTGCCGGCAACGTTGACGCCACCGAGCCGCGCCAGCCAGATGACGGCCAGTACGTCCTCCGCGGTGGCCGCACCGCTGATGACGTATTGGCGAATCGTCTCCGGACTGCATCCCTGCTTGACTTCGGCAATGGTGCGGAAGGTTTCAATCACATTGCGGCTCTGGTCACTCAGATTTCCTGGCACCTTATCCGACGTGTCTGCGCACCATGCCGAAGCCTCTTCGAGGGCTTTGCGATGCAGCCTGGCATGTTGACGTATATCCAGCGTATGAAGGTGCAGCCCGAAGGTGCGCACGAGCAGCAGGACCGGATCCACGAGGGTTTGCGCCAGGCGCAGGCCGTTGTTGGTGGCCAGACTTTTCCGCAGAATCTCAAGATCGCTTTGAAATTCCTGTGCCGTGCAATAGGCGGGCAGCGCGGTAAGCAGCGCCTCGGTGCTGTTTTTATCCGCGGGCTCAATTCCCGCGGTACTCAACAGGCGCGCATGGATGCAGACGAGGAATCGGCGGTAAATCTCAAACTGGAAATGATGTCCGAAAATCTGTTCTTCGCCTATTTGTAACTTGCTAAGGTACGAATTGAGACGTTGAGTGAGTTCCTCGCTCACCGGCAGTTGCTGTGCCGAGGTGGTGAGCAAATCAATGAGCAACTGCATCCGCTTGTCGTAGTACTTCAGCAGCCGTTCGCGCGCCTCACGAATAGCTTCACGCGTGACCTCGGTCGTGACATAGGGGTTGCCGTCACGGTCGCCACCGATCCACGAGCCAAAGCCAAGCACCAGCGGCAGGTCTGCGATGTCGATATCAAGGTCGTACTCGCTTTTGAGCGCCGCGGCGATTTCCTGATACAGGCCCGGCAGCGTCTCAAACAGTGAGACCTCGTAATAGTCGAGCCCCATCTTGATCTCGTCGGAGACTTTCGGGCGGCTGCTGCGTACTTCATCTGTCTGCCACAGAGCGGTGATTTCAGCCGTAAGCGCATCCTCGAGTGCGGAAAGTTCTTCGTCCGGCACCGGAATGCGGTCGAGCCGCTCCAGGAATTCCCCAATGCGGCGGCGCTTGCTCAGAACCGAGCGCCGCGCAACCTCAGTAGGATGTGCGGTGAAGACCGGCACGATATAAACCTTGCGCAGCCAGTCGAGCGCTTCTTCGGCAGAAATGCCTACATATCGCATGGCGCGCAGAGTGCCACGCAGAGTGCCGCGCTGGGCATCCGCACTTGGCACGCCGAAGAAGGAGGTCTTTGCCGCCTTGTTCGAGCCGCCCTGGTTCCCGCTGATCTGCGCCGAAAGTCTCCGCCGCCTGCGATGGTTCGTCTCTGCCAGGTTGATGAGCTCAAAGTAAAACGCGAATGCGCGGCTGAGCTGGTAGGCATGGTCTACCGGCATGGCATTCACCTGCCGTACGGCATCCTGCAGCAGGTTGTCGGCATTATCCAGAGCGCCCTTGGCTTGTGCCTCGCGGCGGCGTATGGCCGCCTGTCGCAATCCCTCGACCTGTTCATAAATCGCGTTACCGGCCTGCTCGCGCAAGACCTCTCCCAGGAGCATGCCCAGTGAGCGCACGTCGCGACGCAGCGGAGCTTCTTTTAAATCGCCTGTGCGCGTTTCAAGCTCAGCGAGTCGCCCAGCCCAACTATCCGGTTTCCATAAAGATGGCATTACATCAATTATGCATGATGGAGTTTAAGCGGCTCAGCCGTGCCTTGCGTGCGCCATTTACATTGTGGCCGCCATCAATGTGGCTGGTCCCCGACCGGAGAATCGAAGGCAGGGTACAGGAATAGCGGCGCAGTGCATTTTTCTGCCTAGCCGACAGCCTCTTCCACCTGCAGCATCAGTTCTTCCCACTCGGTGGTGAGTGTTGCGTGCTGCTCGCGCAGGGAGTCGAGTTGGGCAGTCACCCTGGCCGTTTCTTCCACGCTTACGAATACGCTCATGGACTGTTCGGCGTCGCCGATGAGGGCCTCGACGCGTGGAATTTCCTCCTCCACGGATTTCAGCCGGACCTGCATCTGCTTCAGCTTGATGGGATTGATCCGTTTTGTGCGTTCTTTGGAGGGTGCTTCAGCGGCGGGTTCCGGAATGGCGGGTGTTCCCAGCTCAGGCTGTGCGGCAGCCGCGGTCGCAGCGGCCAGGGCCCCGGAGCCGCCTTCCTTGCGCCAGAGGTAGTCCTCGTAATTGCCGGGGAAGACGTGGACCTTGCGGTCGGCTACCTCCAACACGCGTGTGGCCAGGCGGTCGATGAAGTAGCGATCGTGCGAGACAAAGATGACGGTGCCGGTGAAGTTGCGGATCGCCTCCAGCAGGACGTCTTTGGCGTGCAGGTCGAGGTGGTTGGTCGGCTCATCGAGCAACAGGAAGTTGGCGGGGCTCACCAGAATCCGCGCTAATGCGTAGCGGTTGCGTTCTCCTCCGGAGAGCACGCCGAGCGGCTTGTAGACATCGTCACCTGAGAAGAGGAAGCAGCCGAGGAGGCCGCGGAGTTCGCTGTCTGGCACCTTGGGCGCGGTGCGGCTGATGTCGTCGAGCATGCGCGCATTCGGGTCGAGCGCCTTGTACTGGTCCTGCGCAAAGTATTCCGGCAGCACATTGTGTCCCAGCTTAAGCAGGCCGCTGGTGGGGGTGTCTTCGCCACTAAGCAGGCGCACCAGCGTGGACTTGCCCGCGCCATTGACTCCGACCAGCGCGATGCGGTCGCCGCGGTCGATGGTGAAGCTCACGTCGTCGAGCACCAGTTTGGGGCCGTAGCTCTTGGAGAGCCCGGCCACCTCAACCACCGAGCGGCCCGAAACCGGCGGCTGCGGAAACGTGAAGTGGATCTCCGGCTCGTCCTCGGGAAGCTCGATGCGCTCGATCTTGTCGAGTTCCTTGATGCGGCTCTGGACCTGTTTGGCTTTGGTGGCCTGCGCACGAAACCGGTTGATGAAGGCCTGCAGGTGCTCGATCTGGTCGCGCTGGTTGCGGTAGGCGGCCTCAAGCTGTGCACGCCGCTCTATTTTTTGTTGCAGGTACTTTTCGTAGTTGCCGTGGTAAACGTGCAGGCGCTTGTTCCAGACCTCGACGATCTTGTTCACCGTGACGTCGAGGAAGTAACGGTCGTGCGAGATGAGGATGTAGCCGTTGGGGTAGGTGCGCAGGTAGTCTTCAAACCAGTTGCGCGTTTCCAGGTCCAGATGGTTGGTCGGCTCGTCCAGCAGCAGCAGGCTTGGTTTTTGCAGCAGCAGCCTGGCGAGCGCAATGCGCATCTGCCAGCCGCCGGAGAACTCTTCGGTGGGGCGCTGCCAGTCATCCTTTGAAAAGCCCAGCCCGGTGAGGACGGTGCCCACCTGCGCGTCGAGCGCGTAGCCGTCGTGCGCGCGGAAGCGCTGGTCAATGTGCGAAAAGCGGTCTGCGGCCGCTGCGTACTCGGCCCCTTCCGGGTCAAGCTCGGCGAGAGAGGCCGAGAGCGTCTCCATCTCCTTTTCAAGGCCAAGCAACTCGTCGAACACGGAGAGGCATTCGCCGAAGACGGTGCGTCCGGCGAGGGCCAGCCCATCCTGCGGCAGGTAGCCGATGGTCATACCGCGGGTGCGCTGCACCTGTCCGTAGTCCAGACCGTCGAGTCCGGCCAGGATCTTCATAAGCGTGGATTTCCCTGTGCCGTTCGCGCCTACCAGCGCGGTACGTTCGTCGGGAGTGATGAGCCAGTCGGCATCCTGAAAGAGGAGCTTGGGGCCAAATCGCTTGCCGGCCCCGGAAAGTTGCAGCATAGGTCTATTTTAGCGGGTCAGCAAGTCAGCGGGTCAGCGAGTCAGCGGGTCGGCGGGGCGGCGGGGCGGCGGACTCGTTTTTTTGCTGTCTTCAGCGCTTCCCAGTCTTTCTCTGTCTGGTCGGCGTAGGCGTCGGCAAAATGGGCAATTGCCTCGCCGAGGCGCTTGCCGTTGCCGATGTATCCCGCCAGCACGCAGGGGTCACCCGACCGCGCATGTCCACGCGCCAGCAGCTCCCCGCATATTTCGGCATATTGCAGCAGGCCTTCTCCGGCCAGGTCGTCGACCGCAATGGCGCCCTTATGATCGTTGAGCTGTCGAACCTGGTAGTGCCGGTTGGCGATGGTTGTCCAGCCCAGGAAGGGGTCGGACTGGAATTGCATGGCCCGTTGTCCGTTGACCACGCGCTGCCCCTGATGGAGCGCCAGCCCCTGCCGGTTTACGTAGGGAGCGTAGGCGGAGGCGGGTTGTTCCTTGAGTTGCAGAAACAGCGGATCGCCCTGTCCGTTGCCCTCGAAGTAGATTACGTAGTCGCGCAGGCCGACGGATCCAATACCGACGACCTTGAAGGCCACGTCGAGCGGGTGATACTGGGCGAAGAAATGCCGCCGCTCGGGTTGCAGGGTCACATTGTATGTCCCGAGCGAAGCCAGGACCGCGCGGCGTTGCGCCCCACTGACGCGCGCGAGCAGCGGCTTATCTTCTTTGAACACGCGCCCGAGGGAGGGCTGGCGCGATGCTGATTTGCCCGGCACCGTCAACTGCTCCAGCGTGTTCATGGAGGTGCAGCGTTCGGCTTGCTGCAGCGCCCGGCTCAGCGGTGAAATCCGTTGCAGCCGATGCACCTGAAAGCGCGCCATCCCGGTCACGGGCATACGCGCGAACATCTCCATGAACTTGTGGTATTGCGCGTTCAAGGTCAGCACGGCGTCTTCGCAGGCGCTTTTCTTCGCTCCGGTGGCGCGTCCGACCAGCACCAGGCTGGTAGCCAGCCGCTTCAGGTCCCACTCGAATGGGGCGCGGATCGTCTCGTCGAAGTCGTTGATGTCAAAGACCATGCGTCCGTCGGGCGCGGCAAACGCGCCCAGGTTGCGGACATGTGCGTCGCCGCAGATCTGCGTGAGGATGCTGGTATCTGCTGTGATGGCAAGGTCCGCGGCCATGGCCGGAACCGCGCCGCGAAAATACCCGAACGGCGACTCCAGCATGCGTTCGTACTTGAGCGCAATGAGAGCAGGCACCCGTCCGCGCATCGACTCTTCGAGCAGCGTGACAGGTTTTTGCTGTCGCACTTCAGGCTTCCAGCGGGCGAGATCCTGCCGGGCCATTTGCCTGCGTTTTGCGCGGCCCAGCGCGCGCCGTTCCAGTGGAGTAGGGAAGTGCGTCATTGTTTTCGCACGATACAACGCAATGCCTGCGCTTTACAAACGAGGTTCATGCGCGTGCGGCAAGGCGGCTCTGGCGGCGTCGTCCAACTCCGGCATGGCGCCCGGCCTGGAAGCCACCCAGGAGCCCCAGAGGTTACCCGCGTCGTTCATCTTGTAAAGGGAAACGCCGCGCAGGTAGGCATCCACCAGCGCTGCCGTAAAAGCGTCGCCTGCGCCCACGGTGTCTGCCACACTGGTTTTGAGGCCCATGTGCCGGTCATGTTCGTTGTGGGTCACGAGCAGGCTGCCGTGCGCGCCCATGGTGATGGCCACCATCTTCAGCGGATACCGCTCCAGCAGCCAGCGAGAGGCGGAGCGCAGCGCGGCTTCTGTCTGCTCCGCGCCGGCCATGGACGGGCCACCCAGCAGCCGCAGCACGATGGGTACCTCACCCTCATTCAGCTTGAAGATGGTGGCCAACTGGAGCGATTCGGCAATCAGCCTGGCGGAGAAGAACGGTGCGCGCAGGTTTACGTCGAACACACGCAGGCAGTCCGGGCGCGTGGCGCCTACAAACTGTTGGATCGTGTCGCGTGAGGCTGGCTCGCGTTGTGCGAGGCTTCCGAAGCATACGGCATCGACCTCTTCGGCCAGTGCGCGCCACTGGGACGTCCACTCCATGAAGTCCCATGCAACCGGCTTATGGATGACGTAGTGGGGTTCGCCCTCCAGTATCTCCACGCCGACAGTTCCCGTAGGCTGCTGAGGATCGGTCTGCAGGTAGCTAAGGTCAACGGGAAATTGCTTCAATTCCGCGAGCGCCCCGGCCCCGCGCTGATCCGCGCCCAGCCTGCTGGCGATGACGCCGCGATTGCCCAGCCTTGCGGCCATAACCGTAAAGTTTGCCGGAGCGCCTCCCATCCGTCCGCCCGAAGGCAGCAGGTCCCACAGCAACTCGCCCAGTCCGCAAATGGTCTTCTTGCTGCTCATCACGCGCCGTTCGTTCAGAGAGTCGTACGCTTCTTAGCTGCCCCAACATCTTAAATCCCAAATGGCTTGAGAGGTTTCCCATTCCGCATGCGGCGTGTACAAAACTTCATTTCTCTCATCCGCCGGGTGCTCCGGCTGGGGGAAGGGAGGGCGGCGGGTGCAAGCGGGTCTACACTGAAGGCATGGAACCGCTGGATGACCTTCTACAGTTGGCTGAAGAGGCGCACGGGCACCTGTGCGCCGGGCAAATTCTGGGTGTGCGGATGGCCATGCTGGGCTGCGAGCGGCTGGGTATAGACGAGCCTCGCGGCAAGGACCGGAAACGCCTGGTTACATTTGTCGAGATTGATCGTTGCGCCACGGACGCCATCGGCGTGGTGACCGGCTGCCGGCTCGGCAAGCGCGCGCTCAAGTTCCGCGACTGGGGGAAGATGGCGGCGACCTTCATTGATGTGCCCAGCTGCCGCGCCATTCGCATCGCGGCCAGGGAGTCATCGAAGGCGCGGGCCCGCGCGATGTATCCCGAGATTGAGAATAAGAACCAGCAGCAGATGCGCGCTTACCGCGAAATGCCGGATGCGGAGCTGTTTAGCGAGGAATGGGTTGAAGTTCCGCTGGATGCGAAGGAGTTTCCCGGCTACAAGGGTGAGCGCGTGAC
This sequence comes from Acidobacteriaceae bacterium, assembly GCA_035532055.1. Taxonomy (GTDB): domain Bacteria; phylum Acidobacteriota; class Terriglobia; order Terriglobales; family Acidobacteriaceae; genus Silvibacterium. Next base: position 26,001 of record DATKRT010000002.1, read on the forward strand.
CTGCGATGTTTGCGGGGAAGGCATCAACTACGACCGCTTTGTTCGCCGCGAAGGCAGGACGCTGTGCCTGGCCTGTGCTGCTCCGGGGGAGAGATATTACCGGCCGATTGGGGGCGCGCCTACTTCGTGATTGGTGCAGAAAAGGCCTGTTACCGGCCCTCTTTGAGCCGGCTGGCCAGGCGATTGGGCAACCCTGCCGCCAGGATCTTCTTCTGAGCACACTTCACGTCGTAGGGTACGCGATAAAAGATGACCTGGCGGATCGCGTCTTCTCCGCTGCCTTCGGTTTCGTAGAGGGCGAAGGCAGCGCGCCAGTCGCCGTCGCGGGGCTGACCCACGGAGCCGGGATTAATCAAGTACCGGCCACTGTTTCTGAGGGGCAATTCAAACTCGTCGGCGCCGCGTGCGTGATATTGGGGCGTAATGCGGAACCACTCCTCGCCATTGGTGGCGAAGCCTCCCTGCAGGTGGGTGTGGCCGAAGAAGTTGATGCGCGTCCGGGCCCTGGTAAGGGGCGCCCAGGCATCGCGCACCGTGAGCACGTATTCATCCTCGTCCAGCAGCGAGCCGTGCACGCAACTGCAGCTCATGTCCGGTCCATCGGGTAGGACTGGGCCGGCCGGCATGGCGCGCAGCCAGTCCGTATGCTCCGGAGTCAGGATGCAGCGGGTCCAGTGGGCGGCGCGTCCGGCAATGGGATTAAAGCCGTCGATACTGTCCACTCCGCTGCAAGCCTTATCGTGGTTGCCGCGCACAAATACCTGACACCGGTCCCGCACGCGCTCAATGACTTCATTGGGATTCGCCCCGTATCCGACGACATCGCCCAGGTTCCACACCTCGTCGTGGGCGGGCGCGGCGGCCAGGACCGCGTTGAGCGCGTCGAGATTTGCGTGAATGTCGGAGAGGATAAGGGCACGCATCGGCAGCAGCAAGCGGGCAAAAAGCCCTTTTGCGATTCTATACTTTGCCTCCAATCGGTCTTTGAAGCTATAGGGGATATCCTGTTTGCCGATAGATAGCCATGGATACGGCTTTGCTGTTAGATAGCCATGGATATGGCACCTGCTTCAACGCGGCCCTTAATCGGCCTTAAATGCCAGTCCAGGGCCAAGCAACATCCTGTAAAGCTTGTTCATCCCATCGCAGAGGACAGGCCAAGAGGTGGTTTAGGTTCAAATGACAGGATTAGACAGGCATCGCAGTAACGCCGAGCGAAGCCAGGCAGAGTTGGATCGGGTTGCGGATGTGCTTCGCGAAAATCAGAAGCTCATCACGCTCGGCCGTCTCACGGCCAGCATTGCGCATGAAATCAACAATCCCCTCGAGTCCATCACGAACCTGCTCTATCTCATTGAGCAGGACAAGTCTGGCAACGTCGCCGAGTATCTGCAAATTGCCCAGCGCGAGCTGGCTCGGGTGGTGCAGATTACCCGGCAGACGCTTACCTTCACCCGCGAGAACAGCGTTCCAGTGCGCGTAGAGCTGGCCGATCTAATAGAGGAAGTTCTTGGTCTTTACGTACGCCGCATCAGCGATAAGCAACTCCGCATTGTCCGCGAATATGAAACCCGCGAACAGGTACGGATGCTACCAGGCGAAATGCGCCAAGTGCTTTCCAATCTGATCTCGAATGCGCTTGAGGCCAGTGCTCCGCACGGTCGTATCGTGATGCGAATTCACGAGTCCAGCTACTGGACCCAGCAGGGCCGGGAGCGGGGACTCCGTTTCTCCATCGGCGACAATGGCGCCGGCATTTCCCCCGAGGTGCGCAACCACCTCGGCCAGCCCTTCTTCACGACCAAGGGGCAGAGCGGCACGGGGCTGGGTCTGTGGGTTACACAGGCCATTCTCAATCGTTACGGCAGCAGTCTTCAGGTACGCTCGTCCATTGAATCCGCGCGCCACGGGACGGTATGCAGCTTTGTTCTGCCACTCAAGCTGCGTCCGGTCAAAGTGGTCAATGGCGATGATCCAGAGGACTCGCCGGGCGGCGGCCCTCGTGTTTTGCGTGGCAGCGGCCCGCGCCTGGTGGGGCGTGACTCAACTGATTCTGCGCGTGAGGATGACCGGCCCACCGGCAGGACAGGCAGGGAGAATCGTCTACTGCCTCCCGCTGCCTGCGGGGACTGACCGGGTCTACTCCTCGTCGTCTTCCTGTGTGTGTTTGGCGCTGGTGACAATCTTCTCGGTGATGGCTTGCGGGACCAGATCGTAGTGGTCCATCTCCATGTGGTAGCTACCGCGCCCCTGCGTCATCGCCGTCAGGCTCTGCCCATAGCTCAGCATCTCAGCCATGGGAACATCGGCGCGCACCACGGTTGTAGAGCCGCGCGTTTCCATACCCTGCACGCGTCCGCGGCGCTGATTCAGGTCGCCCATCAGCGTTCCGGCATACTCTTCCGGAGCCTCAATTTCCACGTGCATGATCGGTTCGAGCAGCGCTGGCTTGGCCTGTTCCATGCACTTGCGGAAGGCGATGCGGCCGGCCATTTTGAACGATAGCTCGTTCGAGTCCACGTCGTGATAGCTGCCGTCGTAGAGCGTCACGCGGAAGTCGACGACGGGATAGCCCGCCAGGTAGCCACGCGCCGCCGACTCCTGAATGCCCTTTTCGACGGCTGGGATGAAGTTGCGGGGGATGGCTCCGCCGAAGATGTCGTTGACGAACTCGAACCCGGCGCCGCGCTGCAGCGGCTCAATGCGAATTTTGCAGTCGCCGAACTGGCCGTGGCCTCCAGTCTGTTTTTTGTGCCGCCCCTGCGCGTCGCCGTGTCCGCGAATCGTCTCCAGGTACGGCACCTTGGGCGGGTTCAGCGTCACCTCGGTGTGATAGCGCTTGCGCAGGCGAGAGACAATCGCCTCAATATGCGGCTGGCCGGCACCTGCAATCAGAAAATCATTCGTCTGCGGGTCGCGATAGAAACGCACCAGCAGGTCTTCTTCCATAATTTTGTGGACCGCCGGCGCCAGCTTATCCTCATCAGCCCGCGTCTTCGGTTCGATGGCGTAGGTCATGGCGGGTTCCGGCAGTGTGACCGGCTCAAAGAATATCTCCTGGCCCTTGTCGCCGAGGGTGTCTCCGGTCAGGGTGTCCTTCAGTTTGGCCACTGCTCCCAGATCGCCTGCGTGCAGCTCGTTCACCGGCACGGACGAGTTGCCCTGCATGATTGAGAGATGGGAGAACTTCTCCTGCGAGCGTCTTCCATAGTTCATAAGGGCGGCGTCGTTCTTCAGCGTGCCGGAGAAGACCTTGAAGAAGGTGATGCGTCCTGCGAAAGGGTCAGTCATAGTCTTGAAGGCATAAGCAGATACCGGCTCGCTGTCGTCGACCTTGCGCATCACAATCTCTTCACTGTCATTCTCAGCCGCTTGGCCATCGGCGACCGCCAGCAGTACGGCTCGCGCCGCCACCGGCTCGCGCTCGATCGGCGCCGGTGCATACACTTTGAGGAAGTCGAGCAGGTGGTCGGCGCCCACGTTGGTGAGGCCACTGGTAAAGAGCACGGGGAAGATACGGTCTTCGCGAATGGCCTCATGCAGCGCGGAGATCAGGTGCTGCTCGGGGATCGTGCCGAACGCGAAGAACTCCTCCAACAGCTCATCCTTGCCTTCGGCCACCAGTTCCACCAGAGCCTCATGGGCCGCCTTGGCATCGGCCTGCATGTTTGTGGGAATCTCGCCGACTATGCCTGCGCCGTTATCGCCGGGTGTGTATGTGAAGGCCTGCATGGTCACCAGGTCGACTACGCCCTCAAAGCCGTTGTCCGTCACAATGGGCAACTGCACGGGAATCACTTGCCTGCCGAAGCGGTCGCGCAACGCCTCCAGAGTGGGGTGCATGTTCCCGGGGGCACGTGGATGGTCCATCTGGTTGAGCACCAGCACGCGCGGCAGGCTGAACTCCTCGGCATATTTCCAGACCGTGCCGGTTACCGTCTCTGGCCCGTTTGGTGTGTTGATGACGACCAGCGCCGCTTCCACCGGCAGCATGGCAGACCGCGCCTCATATACGAACATGTGGAAGCCCGGCGTATCGATGAAGTTTACCTTCACGCCATTCCACTCCGCGAAGGCCACGGCGTTCTGCATGGTCATGTGGCGCGAGACTTCCTCTTCGTCGTAGGCGGTCACGGCGCTGCCGTCCTCAACCCGGCCGAGCGTGGGCGTCATCTTTGCGGCGTGCAACAACGCTGCCACCAGCGTGGTTTTGCCACTGTGTGCGTGGCCCGTTACAGCGACATTGCGAATCTCGCTTCCCAGATATGCCTTCATTGATCACTCCCATAAAAATTCAGGCCTGCTGCTGTCCGGCAGCCTGAGCGCGAATCAAACAGATGCACTGAAGAGATAGACGTACAAAACGGCAGACAGGGAGAGAACACATGCGTCGCAGGTCGCGGCGCAGGTGCGCTCAACAGCGCACTCCAACCGGTTCTGGTGCCGTTATCGCCCATAGGAGGCGTGTATCCGGGCGCGGAAATTTCGCTGCGGCGAAACCGCCGAGCCTCCGGAGGCAAAGGATACTAGCACGGGCTCCAGTGCGCGAGCAATTACCTTAGACACAGCTGTTGCTATTTGCAGGAGTATGTTTTGCAAGTGCTCGTCAAGCAAGGGAATATTCGTATGAGGGGCCAGGCCGATGAGAAGTGGATCCGTGCCACGAAAGCAGAAGCACCATTGCAATGAGTACGAGCAAAAGCATTACGGATGCAATCCAGCGCCTTGCTTGCGTTGTGCAGGACAGTTGAGTGCGGCGCGTTGCCGCGTACTTAACCCTGTCTCTGGATTGCATACACGGGGAGACTCGCAAATGCTCGTGGCAAGGTCAATCGTTTAACCTGAGGGCTTCGCAGGTGCGTCTTTGTAACCGATTACTTCACAGAAGTCGCGCGCGTCGCTTACTAAAACCTCTTTCTTCCTCTTACTTTCTTCTAGACCTATGCGGATTCTTCGTAGAGCATAAGAAGGGGCCCCTATGATGTCAGTACGCAAGACCAGACCAAAGCGCGTAACCCTTCGGGACGTAGCGCGGGAAAGCGGATTTTCCCCCTCAACCGTTTCCATCGTGCTCAGCGAAGCGCCGCTGTCGCGCTACGTCGCGGCGGCAACAAAAGAGCGCATTCGCAAGGTTGCCCAGGAGCTTGGCTACCGGCCCGATGTCTTTGCACAATCGCTGCGCAGCCGGCGCAGCAACACCATCGGCGTGCTGCTCTTCGATATTTCCGATCCATATTGCCTGCTTATTCTTCGCGGGATTGAAAAAACGCTGCAGGGCACGCCCTGGCTGCCTGTGTTGGTCGACGCGCATAATGATCGCACTCGCTTTCAGGATTACATTGATTTGTTCATCGCGCGGTGCGCAGAAGGTCTGATTGTTGTGGCCAACTGGCTCTTCGATGAAAGTGGAATGCTGGCCAAGATCATGGAGGAAGACATCCCGGTTGTAGTGGTAGGCCGCGATCTTTCCGCGCGCAGCATTCATTCGGTGCTTGTGGACAACGAAGCCGGCGGGTATGAGGCGGTTCGCCACCTGCATCAACTGGGCCACCGCAAGATCGCCATTATCCGCGGTCCGAAGGAGCTGGACGATAGTATCCGGCGTTGGGAGGGCGTGGAGCGGTATGCGCACGAAAGCGGATGGAAGATTGACTCTCGACTGATTCGCGATCTGTCTGTAACGGACGATCCTGTTTCGCCGTTTGAAGGAGGCTTAAATGCGACGTCCGAGTTGATCGATTCCGGCGAGCCTTTCACGGGTCTGGTGGCTTTTGACGATTTCACCGCACTCGGTGCGCTGCGCGCGCTCAATCAGGCAGGACGCAGCTCGCCGGATGATTGCTCGGTGCTTGGTTTTGACGACATACCGCATGCGGCGCTGAGTACGCCGGGCCTTTCCACCATTCGCCAGCCTCTGGAGGAGATGGGGGCCACGGCCGCGCGACGCGTGCTGAATGGGCTGGATAAAGACGCGAAAGAGGAGCCCATGTTGCAGATGTTCCCCCCGGAATTGATCGTTCGCAGTTCCACCGCCAAACTGGACTGACCGGGTGGCGTCTGCCGCAGCGGGGAAATGAGAAGATAAGGATACGGGCTGCCGCATCTTGCCCGATATGCTTGTGAAGATTTCTTGGCGCGCCCGCATCATCCTATCGATTGCCGTTGTTGTCCTGCTGCTGCTGGCGGGGGCGCTCTATCTGCGCATGAAGTCGCCTCCGGAGGTGACACGGCTTTTGCCCGAGTGCGACGGCATTGTCTATCTGAATCTGCGGCCGTTGCGCGCGGCCACGCACTTCGATCAGCATCCGGTACAGCACGACGCAGACTACCAGCATTTTATCGACGCGACCGGCATCAACCCGGAGCGCGATCTGGATCAGGTTGCTTTTGCCCTGCAGCGCATGCCCAATCCCAATGGTCCCAATGGCCTGGTTGCATTTTCCGAGGTGTTTGAGGGCCACTTCGACGGCCGCCGCCTGGCCGACTATCTGAAGGGCATTGCAGCAAGCACCGAGACCTATGCCGGGCGCACCGTGTACATGATTCCCCACGATGGCCGCACTGTCCGTGTGGCGCTGCTTGGCCGTGACATGGTGGCCGTGAGCAATACGCCCACCGAAGAGCAGATTCATTCTATCCTCGATCGCTATCGCACCGCGGCGCTGCCCTTCACGGAATCCTCTCTGCTGGCCGCGCACTACTCAGATGTGCCGTTGTTATCGCCAGCCTGGGGTATCGGTAAAATTGGTCTTCCGCTGAACGATTCCGAGGGCGGGATCAGCGTTCTGGGAATCAATCTGCCGCTCTCTTCCGATACAACGTTTGTTGCCTCGTTGCACTGGGTGGGCAAGACGCGCTTGCGCGTGGTGGAGATTGCCCCGACGGCACAAGCCGCAGCCAGCTCGGCAGAAGCAGTCAACAATCTGCTTCAGTTTGTGCGCAATATCGAGATTTCAGCGCCACCGGATGCGGCCCACCCGCAAATGCAGGCGGATGTGCAGGCCCTGCTCAACAGCGCCAAAGTTACACACCGCCGCAAGCGCGCGGTTTTTACAGCGACGATTCCGTCTGGTTTGCTGGAGCAGTTGATGCACGCGCCGGTGCAAATTGAGACTGCGCCCGAGAAATCGCCGCAGCCGCAAGGGAAGAAGGGAACCTGGACTGGAGCAAAACCAGCGCTCCCGTAAGGTGTTTGCTTTTTGAGGTGAGTGCAGGGACGCCGCTCCCTGATGGTCGCGTCGACTGGGGATTCGCCGCTCCGCCTTACACCATTTATGGTTTTGCTTTAGTTCCCAACATTGAAGGTGGTATCGCCGCCTGCATCGGCAAATTGCGTGATCGTCTCGCGCAGGTACTTGTGTGGATTCACCGGAGCATCGTGGATGCGAACCTCATAGTGAAGGTGCGGTCCGGTGCTGCGGCCGCTGTCGCCGAGGTAGCCGATCACCTGCCCACGCCGCACGCGCTCACCCGCGGTCACCGCAAATCCGGAGAGGTGTCCATAGAGTGTCGAGATGCCGTTTCCGTGGTTGATGACGATTTCACGTCCGTAGCCGTCTCCCAGTCCAGCTTTTATTACGATGCCGTCGGCGGGAGCGCGTATGGGGGTACCGAACTGGGCGGCAATATCGATTCCGGCGTGAAATGCGCCTTCTCCATTAAACGGGTCCAGCCGCTCGCCGAATGAACTGGTAATGCGCCCCATTACGGGCCAAAGCGTCGGTGCTTCCAACAGCTTGCGCCAGTTGCTTCCGCTCGTCGTGGGGTTGATTCCCATGGCGTAAGCCTGCGTGAGTTCGCCGGACAAGGCAGTACTGCGCAGCGAAGCGAGCTCATTCAGGGACTGCGTGTAGCTAGTATTCGCAAACGTGCCGCTGGAACTGGAAGGATTTGCGGCCGTGCCGGCGGCCACTTTTGCGGCATGGCTTTGCCGCAGACCATACAGCGTGCTTACCTCACTTGCGAGCGAACCGAGCGAGGCCACCTGCACTTCCTTCTGTTTGGTGACGGCCTGCAGTTGCCGGTAGTCCTTGCGCAGAGCTTCGTGTTCCGTTCGGATCTGGTTGAAGTTTGCCGTTTTCAGCAGCATACGGCTGTATGATCCCGCCATTCCTGCGAGTGTGAAGGCTCCCACCACAGCCGCAGCGACAAAGATGTAGGCGTAATGCATCGGAACGGGTATCTTGCGGAGGCGGCCATCCTCTTCGCGAGCAACAAATATGATGTAAAACCGTTTCCGCAAGCTTATGTCACCAGTATCCAAAAATTAACCGTGGCGTTGTATAAAAATAGAGCGCCTGACCGGGCCAGACAGTTCTGTGTGTTCCTGAAAAAGAACCTATTAAAGCTTGTCAAAAAGCTATCAGCTTGGGGGTTTGGGGTCAACCAATTCGAGAAGGGGTTAGGTTTACTCAGAAGGGTAATTGCGATTGCCATTTGCAGATGGTAGTTCGAGCTGAGCGGCAGGGGGTATTCTGGTCAGCCTAATCCAAAGCTTGTCTATGGCTTCCGCGGGTGGCTTCTACGGGTTTCGATTTTTGTTCCCCTCTACTCAATTATAACGATCCTTGCGCGTTTGCCCACGCGCAGCGTCAGCTTGGCCCGCCCATCGAGCGAGAGGTGTGACTGTTTCACTCCCTCGCCATCCACCCGGACCGCGCCTTCCTTGATCTTGCGGTCGGCCTCGGAGGCTGACACCGTAAGTCCGGCCGCCGTCAGCAGCTTGGAGACGCGCACTCGGTCTTCGGCATCCACACCAAGCTCCGCGGCCGTCGCGTGTACCTCTTCCAGTCCCTCGACGTCGTCGCTCTTCTGCTGGAACTGCCGCGCCCAGTTCTCGTCCGCCGCCAGCGTGGCTTCTTCGGAGTGGAAGTCGCCCACGATCGTGCGCGCCAGGCGCTTCTTGGTTTCCATGGGATGCAGCGTGCCCGCCGCGATATCGGCCCGCATCTGGTCGATCTCGCTCTGCCGCAGGTCGGTCAGCAGCTCCCAGTAGCGCCACATCAGCTCGTCGCTGATCGACATGAGCTTGCCGTACATTTCCTGCGCCGGCTCGTGGATGCCGATGGCGTTGTTGAGCGACTTCGACATTTTCTGCACGCCGTCCAGCCCTTCGATGATGGGCGTCATCAGCACGATCTGCGAAGGCTGGCCGAAGTCGCGCTGCAGTTCGCGTCCGGCCAGCAGATTGAACTTCTGATCGGTGCCGCCCAGCTCCACGTCCGCCTTCAACGCGACTGAGTCGTAGCCCTGCGCCAGTGGATAGAGCATTTCATGCAGCGAAATCGGCTGCTCCTTCTGGAAGCGCCGGTGGAAGTCGTCCCGCTCGAGCATCTGCGAGACAGTGAACCTGGCCGCCAGCCGGATGATGTCCTCAAACGTCAGCTTGCCGAGCCATTCTGAGTTGAAGCGTACTTCAGTTTTCTCGCGATCCAGAATGCGGAATACCTGGTCGGTGTAGGTTTTGGCGTTCTCGTCAATCTGCTCGCGGGTGAGCGGCTTGCGTGTGGCCGAGCGTCCCGTCGGGTCGCCGATGAGTGAGGTGTAATCGCCGACGAGAAAGATGACCTGGTGCCCCAAGTTCTGAAAATGCTTTAGCTTGCGCATGAGCACGGTGTGTCCGAGGTGCAGGTCGGGAGCCGTCGGGTCAAAGCCCGCCTTCACGCGCAGGGGCAGGCCAGAAGCCCGGGACTTCTCCAACCGCTCGCGCAGGTCGGCGACGCGGATGATCTCTGCCGCGCCTTTCTGGAGCAGATCCATCTGCTCATCGACAGGAAGAAAATTAGCCATTGGTCTCCTCAGTATAAAGTGCCGGAGCCATTGCCACATGCTTCGCAGGGCCATGGTTTTTCATCCAGTGGACTCAAGCCGGGCACTTACGCGAGGCCCTGTTTCCGCGTCAAAGTAGAGATATGAGAAATTCCTCCCCTATTTCCCTCCGTGTTCTCGCCGTATTGTTTGCGCTGGTGTGCTTTGTGCCGTTCTCAGCCCAGGCGCAATCCCAGACAAGCATTGGTCTTGGCTTCTACGGAGCCTTTACGGGAACCACCACGGGCAACGGCACCATACAAAGCCCCTCCAATCAGGCGGGAGGCCTTTTTGAGTTGCGCTACATCGCCAACCCGCTCATGGGGTACGAGCTCACCTATTCCTACCATCGCGCCGATCAGGCCTACAGCACCCGCAGCGTAGAGCAGGGGGTGAAAGCAGGCGCGCACGAGATTACCGCCGACTGGGTGGTTTCCGTGCCCATCCTCAACTTTCGGCCCTTTGTGCTCGCGGGCGCCGGCGTGATTGACTTTAGACCGGACAGCAACCAGATTGGTGTTGTGAGTAACGCCAAGCCGGTATTTGTCTACGGAGGCGGAGTGGACTGGGGCATTTTGCCGCACGTTGGCCTGCGTGTGCAGTATCGCGGCAATCTGTATCGCGCACCCGACCTGCTCAAGGTCGCGACTTCAACCGACGCCTTTGCAAGGACCTCCGAGCCGGTGATCGGTGCTTATTTCCGGTTTTAAGGCATTTCTCCATTTTCGGTGGAGTTTCCAGCAGCGTACAGGGTGGCTTTTTCTTAAGGAAAAAGCCACTTCAAGGCGTTCCTTTCCCTCTACACCAACTGGAGAAATGCTATAGGGGTGGAGCGTCAAGAGATTGTTCCGATTCAGGCCGGACTGCGGGCTACGGTTGAGACTTCATCAGCGCCTTGTGCACGGCGCGCCACAGCAGCAACCGCGTTACGCCGCTGATAATCAGCGTGAAGCCTACGAGGGTTCCAATGATCCACACTGCGGCCCGTGCGCCGTCCCACCAGATGAAGACCCCGAAGCCAAGCGCGAAGATTGCGTTCAGGAGAATCCAGTAGGCGCCTGGCAGCGAGCGGTAGCCGAAAAATCCGACCACGCCGATGATGCCCTGTACGATCAGGATGATTCCGAGGATCAGCGTGAGTGTGAGTAATCCGGCGGTCGGATGAATGGCAATGTCGAAGCCGCCGACGAGGTAGATGCCGCCGACGAGCAGGCGCCAGAAGAAGGTTCCGGTGGCCTTGGTGTGGAAGGCCTCGATAAGATGAAAGACGCCGCTGATGACCAACAGCCAGCCCACCACAATGGCCACACCGAGGCCCGAGAGCAGTGGCAGGCTGACCGCAACAATGCCGACGAAGATGATGAGAATGGCCCAGACGATGGCCCAGCCGCTCACCTTCCTTAACTGGTTTGGCACTTCGGGCTCGTCCATGCGGGTCTCTCCTTCATGTGAGCCCCGCCTCGTTTCAGCAAAGGCTCCCTACATTAAGGAGATGCAGTCGCACGGCTGCGGTTTGGCTATGGCTTGTGCGGTCCGTGCGGATGCCAGTCCATATGCTCTTCCTTGACAACGAACGCGACAGGAATTGCGTGTCCGCGATGACAGGTGCCGCAGGTCACCATTTTCTGGTTTGCCGCCGCATCGGAAACATGCACCGTCGACAGGTACTTCATGTTGATTTCATGCGTCATGCGCAGCATGGTCCGGGCGATGTTCTTTTCCGGTTTTTCGTCAGAGGCAAAGTTCATGTGATGTGTCGCGGGATTTCCTGCGTGGCAGAAGGAGCACTCCACGCCCAGCGCGCCCTTGAACCCGTGCATGATGGTCATCAGCTGCTTGCCTGTGATGTTTTTGGGAAGCACCTTCAGGTTGGTTGGCCGCGGCATTTTGTGGTGCATGTGCATATGTCCCATCGGATGCGGAGGGGCAGCGGTTGTCTGAGCGGTGAGCGGGAGCGCTGCGAATAATAAGGCGCCGAGAAGAAAAAGAGCGGCGAGAAGAAGAGCGGAAGAACGGCGCATCGCGTGTGTCCTTGTAAGTTTTGAACTGGAACATCCAAAGCAGAATCGCTTCGCACGCCATTGTTACACAGCTTAGGTTCACCCAGATGCTGAAAAACAAAAGACCTGCCCGTCGGGGCAGGTCTTTATGCCACAGCTACAATCCTTTTTAGGAGTAGGCCGGAGTAGCGTCGAAGTCCTCCTCCTCATCCGTCAGGCCGTGGCGGCGCATCAGGTTGGGAAGGTTTTGCGAGAACGCCGAGCGCGGCATCACCATGTCGCATCCGGCTTCGACAGCTTTCCCCTTCAGGTCTCCCTGCAGGTGCGAGAGGAAGCCAATGATTGACGTGCTCTTCTTAAGCTTGGATTTCAGCTTGGGAATCAGAGTGAGCGGTTTGGCGTTGGTGTTATTGAGGTCAAAGACGATCAGCGAGGGGCGCTCATTGACTGGAGCATCCACGATCCTGGCGACGGTGTCCTTATCGTTCTTCAAAAAGCCGACTTTGATGCCCAGCTTCTTCGCGGTTTCCTGGATTTTGGCGAGGAAGAAGAGGTCTTCGATGAAAAAGTAGATCTGGATTGGTGCATCCTCGCGGACCGGCGGAGGTGGTGGCTCCCAAGTGGCCAGCGGTTCACCGGAGTAGCCTCCGCCATACACGTTGCCGTTCACGACATCGATGGTTGAGGGTGGCCCATCAGCGATATTGCCGTTCGTAGTGCGATAGCTGTGGTCCATCGGTCCCACGAAAACCTGCTGTCGCCGCTGCTTGTTCTTGCGGCGTACTCCACCCTGCTGGCCAGTTCCTTTTTTCTGAAAAAAGCGGGCTTGCCCGTCGCCCTTGGCCTTCTGGGAATGGTTGCCGGGGTTCTGTTGCGGCTGCTGGACGGGCTGTGCGCCCTGTCCACTGGCTTGCGATCCGCCCTTATTTTTGCGGCGGCGGCGGCGGCGGCGTCCTCCGCCTCCGTTTTGGTGGGTGGGGGATTGGCCCTGCTGGGGCACTTGCCCCTCGGCCGCGGCGGTCTGGGGCTGGTTCTGCTCTGTTGTCATGCCTGCACTTCCTGGTGCGTAAATCTTGCTGCGTACAGCCTTACTACTTTGCGGGGCCTTCTGATTCCGGCTGGGGGGGCTGCCCGCGTTCCCACTCAGCATGCCGGAAAGTCCATCTAGCCCAAGGGCTCCATCCATGTGCTGCTGCACCGCAAACGCTGGCGCATGTCTATGCGGCGCATGGAGGACTGACAGGGCGAATTTACAAATCCAAACGGAGACAAGTTCGTTGAAACCCTGCTAAGTAGGTACGTCGTCAAGTCACTACGGGTTCAGCTGTTATCTGCCTTCACCGACACAAGCCGGGATAAGGCCGGTCAATTCCACCTATTGTCACTGTCGAGAATAACGACGAGCCGCCTTTCTCATGAAAAGCAGGCTTCAGCCGTTCGATAGGTTGATTTGATATTACTCCCCCGTGGCAGACATAGCAAGGGCACACAATGGCTTTGAGTTTTGCGGATAGGCGAACAAATCCGTTCGTTGCGATAGACGAGGCGTCAGGCTGGATTGATAGATATCCAGCCTGCGATGGCCTCGCTTGATTTTCTGCCGGACAGCAAAAAGCCACCGCGCGTATCGCTGCGGTGGCTTTTTGCTTTAATGGCCAGTCACTGGCCTCCCTGAAAAATGCCCTTAGCTTTTGGCTTTAGGACTTTTGCTTGTTCCGGCCCGGGCGAATCTCGTTGGATTTTGCGCTCTCGGCAGCCGGAACTCATTTCGCATGGCTCTTCTCTTAAATTGGAGAGCCTCTACGTCTCTGGTTGCTAATGTATAAGCAATCTTTATGCCGTTTAGCTCAATTAATGGAATCAATGACTTGAAGGAGTGTTGCAGAAATCAAATACTGAATTCTGGAATCGGAGCGAAATATGCATTCGTAAAACCATAAAAAGCGCAGTGATTTAGCTCAGCTGGGCCTATTTTTGGCAGCGTGCACAGAAGTGGGTGCCGCGACCGGCCAACACGATTCTTTTGATGGGTTTTCCACATACCAGGCAGGGTTCTCCCGTGCGCATATAGACGCGATGCTCCAGTTGGAAGAAGCCCGCCACCCCGTCCGCATCCACATAATCGGAGACCGACGATCCGCCCAGCTCAATTGCCTTGCGCAAAACGTCTTTGAGGGCCGCATGCAGCCGCAGTAGCCGCTCCCGGCTTAGCCTGCAAGCGGGCCATGTGGGCCGGATCCCAGCCCGGAACAGGCTTTCGTCGGCATAGATATTGCCCACCCCGTGCAGCAGGGACTGGTTCAGCAGCGCCGCTTTGATTGCCAGCTTGCGGCTGCGGAACAGGGCCACAAAGTCTTCGCCGGAGATGGTCAGCGGCTCGCGCCCTGGACCGCGAAAGCCTGGATTGCCTTCCATTTTGTGCAATGCCAGCCGCCCGAACCGCCGCGCATCGACAAAGCGCAGCTCGCGCCCGTCGCTCAGGCTAAGCACGGCGTGGGTATGGTTTGGCACGGGAACCTCAAATGCTGACACCAGCAGCCGCCCGGTCATGCCCAGATGCACAATCCACTGTGCAGATATCTTGCTCGTGCGTCCCCGGGCGCTGAGGTCAAACACGATGTGTTTGCCCTCGCGATAGACCCGCTCAATCCGCTTGCCGGTGAGCGTGTCGGCCATTTCTGCCCGCGGGGTCTTGAACGGCTCTTTGTACCGGCTCAGCCAGACGGACGCGATCTTTTGCCCATGCACGCGCGCGTGCACGCCATTGGCAACGGTTTCGACTTCAGGCAACTCAGGCATGGACTCGCCGTCCAGGCACACGCGCTTCGCGCCATCCACGCGTCTGATACTGTGGCCGCTCCCGCTGGTCGCGGAGCTGCTTCCGTCGGTCGCGTGGCGAGGCATTTCGTCTGTTCATGAATCTCATTCTTATCATCGCTGCGACTGGGTGGTAGCGATGCGGGTTCCTGTATTTCAGCGCTGACGAGTGGGGAGTAGAAGATTATCGATGAGTCGAGTGGTGCCGACAAATGCTGCGACGGCGACGAGCGCACCGTCGCGTACGTCCGCCAGGTCCTCCAGAGTATCCGGATTCACCACTCGCAGATAGTCCACGCGCACATCCGGTTCCATGGCCAAAACCGTCGAGGCTGCGGTAAGCAGATTGGGTGCAGACGTCACTCCCCCGGCAGCCAGCTTCTCCACTTTTCGCAAAGCCTGGTTCAGAGCCAGGGCCTGCATTCGCTCTTCTGCGGACAAATACCGGTTACGGGAACTCAGCGCGAGCCCGTCGGGTTCGCGCACGATGGGGCACACCACCAACTCGAGGCCGAAGTTCAGATCGCGCACCATTTTCCGGAGGACGGCAACCTGCGCCGCGTCTTTTTGTCCAAAGAAGGCTTTGTCCGGCTGCACAATGTTGAAGAGCTTGGCCACCACCGTCGCCACGCCGCGGAAGTGCCCGGGCCGCGACGCGCCATCGAGACGTCCACTCAAGCCTTCGACATCAATGAATGTGCTTGCGCCCGGGAGGTACATCTCTTCCGGGGTTGGGGTGAAAACCAACTCCACGCCCTCGCGCTCCAGGGCCGCGCAGTCCGCTTCCAATGTGCGCGGATACGTCGCAAAGTCCTCATTTGGCCCAAACTGTGTCGGGTTCACAAAGATCGATACCACCACCGCATCGCATGTTGCCCTTGCCGCGCGCGCCAGTGACAGATGCCCTTCGTGCAGCGCGCCCATGGTGGGGACCAGCCCGATGGTAAGCCCGCGCCGCCGCATTTCACGCAAAGCCTGGCGCACTTCGGCAGCGGACCTTGCAATTTGAAGTGCTGTAGTTTGCTGCATGATTCAAGCCTTACGCAATCCGGACGCAGGCGACAGAGCCGAGACCGACTTTGCCGGCAGATGATAGCTCTCCGCTTCCGCTGGAAAGGCTCGCTCCTCCACATCCCGCTTGTAGCCGGCAATCGCGGAGCGGAACAGAGCCGCCGCGTCGCCGTACTGGCGCACGAACTTGGCCGGAGGAGAAAAGCTCAGGTTGACCAGATCGTGGAAGACCAGAATCTGCCCGTCGCAGTCGGGCCCTGCGCCGATACCGATGGTGGGGATGTGTAGATCGGCAGAAATTCCAGCAGCGACCTCGCGCGGGATGCCTTCCAGCACAATCAACAAAGCACCTGCGGCCTCAAGCATGCGTGCATCGCGCGCCAGTTCGTCGGCGGCGGCCTGCGTTTTGCCCTGAACTTTGTATCCACCCATACGGTGCACGGACTGCGGAGTAAGCCCGAGGTGTCCGATCACGGGAACCTCCGCTGCTGTCAGCCGTTCCACCAGTTCGCAGCGCACCGCGCCGCCCTCGATTTTCACGGCTTCCGCGCCGCCATTTTTTACGAAGCGGATGGCGTTGTTGACGGCCTCATGCAGGTTGCCATGGTAGGAGCCATAGGGCATGTCCGCCGCGACGATGGCCTGCTTGACCGCGCGGCGAACTGCGCGCGTATGATGCAGCATTTCGTCCATGGTCACAGGCAGAGTCGTCTCATAGCCCATGACCACCATGGCCAGCGAGTCGCCTACCAGAATCAGGTCTACACCGGCTTCGTCGACCAGACGTGCGGTCGCGTAGTCATAGGCGGTCAGGGCGCAAATCGGCGAATGCGCCTGCTTCTTTTCCTGCAATGTCTGGAAGGTGACTTTGGATGGCGTGCCTGATGCGGCACCGCCGGTGCGGAAATTCGTAATGCTCATATCGTCTCCAGTGCAGCTTCCTCATATGGGAGGAATGCCGCCCGAACCCGATTTCTGACGATACTCCGCGCACGCACTGAAGTAAAGCTGCGGCTCACGGCGTTTGCAATGCGCCGCTGTTCCGCATGCTTGCGCTGTTGAGGATTATGGCCTTGCCGTCCCCGAGTCTGCACCACGCTCACTTGTTGGCTTTGCCGGTATCGGAGTCTTTGGCCTCGACCGGCTTTGATTCCGGTGATCCCTCCTGACGTAAAAAGATGGTCAGAAAGATGTAAAGCGCAATCGCCATGTACTCCGCCTCCCAGGTTTGGAGCGTCGAAAACCAGAACTGGGAGGACACGAAGAAGGCGGCAACCGAAAGCGGGGGCCTGTGAGACAGTGCAAGCTGTTCGTTGTATGCCGCGGCTCCTGAAAGCAGGTGAAGGATAAAGGCCGCGAAGAACAGCACAGTGAAGGCGATGGACAGAGAGTTGCGATACAGCCAACTCGCTGTCTTCCCGGAGGCTCTCGTCCTGCTCCGCCCCAAAGACCAGCGAGAGCGGGTTTTCTCGCGAGGTTTATCCGGATCGATCGAATGCGCGGCGCCGCGTGCCCGCAGAAAAACACTGAAGAGAATCAGCGAGCCAAGCTGCAGAATCGCCGCCTGCCAGTTCGCAAATACTCCCTGTAAAAAATTGCCGGTGGCGACGTAGCACCAATAACCGATCCCGGGCAGACCGTGGACCGCCCGGGTGTCGTTGTAGGCGGCCGCTCCCGAGAAGACCTGGCCGGCCAGGAAGCCCAGGAACAGAAATATAAAAACAAGCAGCAGGCTGTTGTCCGCGATAAACTTTTTCAGTTTCTTCATGGCTGCAATCTCGATGCTCCTCGCAGCTGATGGCAAAAGGCGCCGTCAGAAGGGCCTTCACGCGGCGCAAAGTTACATTTGACGAGCTGTAGATCGAGAGCGCCCGGCGGCGAATGCTGCATCCCAGGATCATTCTCGGCACGTCCAACTGCTTTGATTCCAAATACTCGCGCCTGGGCCGCCTGATCCTGAACTTACAACTGTAGCCATTCGCATGTTTCCATTGCCCGTCATCCTTGCGGCCGTGCTGGCGTTTGGTCCTTACTTCTCGGCTGGCTGATGCGCGGGGCAGGAAAGCGCCTCATCCGGGGCTGTTCCGCTCATACAGCATTCGACTTAGAAGCCGGGTGCGCGGAACCTGTTACGGCGAGTCACTTCCACTTTTCCAGGAACTCGGTTATCGACCCCGGATCCACGATGCTCATACGTTCGAACTCGCCGTGTTTTTGACTGTAGAGCAGCCTGCCGCGCGAGTTGAGCACGGCCAGCGCCGGGACGCCAAGCTTCAAGGGGATGTTGTACTTTCGGGCGAGGTCGAGGTTTTTGTCGTACCGGCCCACGTCCACGTGGACGACGATGAAGTGCTTTGCCGCGATCTCATCGTTCGGCGGCTGATGCATATAGATGTACAGCACCTGGCAGTCGGCACACCAGTTGCCGCCAAAGTCCAGAATGATTCGCTTGTGTTCGCGTGTTGCCGTGCGGATGGCCCGGGCGATTTCGGCATGTGCATTCGCCGTTGGGGAAAAGAGGATGCGGTACTGCGCTGAGGCGAAGACTCCGGTGGTCAGAACGATCAACGCGGCAATTGTGTTGCGTGCAGCACGGAACAGCATGAGCACCTCCGACAGCGTGGATATAGTCTGCCATACTCTCCCGCTGGCGCAAACGTACGGGAGTCCCGGATCCATTGCCCACACCGCAATACGGCGAGTATTGTGGATAGCATGAAAAGCCTTCGCTGGTCTGCTGGTCTTTTTGCCATGATTGCAACGGCTGCTTTCGCACAAACCCCGGCGCGTCCGCCGATTACCGGCGTTTCGCATATCGCCGTGTACGCCAGTCACCCGGCGAAGTCGGAACACTTTTACGTGCACGATCTTGGCCTAAAGAAAGGTCCTGACCCGGAGAATCCGGCGGGCGTGCGCTACTACGTCAACCCCACACAGTTTGTTGAGGTGCTGCCTCTGCCTGCCAATACCGGCAACGCACGCTTTGACAGCATCGGCTACAAGACCACGAACGCCGAAGCGCTGCGCAGCTATCTTGCCGCGCACCACTATGCGGTTCCCGCGCATGTGGAGAAAGGCCCGGACGGCAGCCGCTGGTTCGACGTGAAGGATCCTGAAGGCGACAAGGTGGAATTCAACCAGGCCGCACCGCACCCTATTTCCATGGCCGGCGCAGATCCTATCGGGCGCCACATTATTCACGTCGGCATGCGCGTGCACAGCAAGACCAGGGAAGATGCCTTCTATCGCGCGCTGCTCGGCTTCCAGCCCTACTGGTACGGCGGCATGAAGCCCGGCAAGACCGACTGGGTCGCGCAGCAGGTACCCAATGGTCACGACTGGCTGGAGTACATGCTGGAGGCCGGGAATGGGCCCATTTCGCAGCGCGAATACGGGGTGCTCGACCACTTCTCCATTGGCATTGTGAATATGGAGAAGGCCGTCACCACGCTCGACTCCCAGCATCGCCTCGACAACCAGCACACCCAGATGCAGATGGGCAAGGACGGCAAGTGGCAGTACAACTTGTTCGATCCTGATGAAACGCGTGTGGAGATGATGGAGTTTACGCCGGTCGAGAAGCCCTGCTGCTCACCCTTCACGGCGCCGAATCCGTCACCGACTGAACACTAAAAATCGCCACGAAAGACGGCTTTGCTGTTTATTGCGCAGCGGGGCGAAGGCCAGTTACTTCGCGTAGGGCCACTCGTAGACCACGACGCCGAGATTGTTCAGCATTGCGATGGTAGCTTCTACATTGCGCCGAATCTGTACCCGGTTGTTCGGCCCCTCTGCCGGGTTTTCTTCGATGGCGACTACGCGCCCATACGGCCACGAGCTCTCCGGAACCGAGGCCAGCGCCTCCGGCAGGTCTCCCAGCCTTAGTTCCAGCTCGCGCTTGCGTGCGGAGGTTGGCTGCAGAATATGACCGGGCAGAAAGTTGCTTTGCGGCGGAGGCGGATACATGACCCTCAGCGTGACCGTCTTCTTGCTGATGATCAAAAGGGGGTTTTGCCAGTCGCTCCTGGTGTGGATCGCCATGTAGCGGCTCTTGGCCGGTGGCGGAATCTGGTCGAGCAGTACGCGATCCGATGCCTGCTCCGTGCGCTCGGCCTGCACCTGTTGCGGAGTAGGCTTTGCGGTGTTTGCAGGGCTGTGGCATCCGGCGGCAGCGCCAAGCGCGGCCAGCACAACTGCGGCGAGGAGGAGGCGGAATCGATTCATGGCTCGTGCAAGATCAGCATACCGCGCCGTGCGGCGCTCTGCGATTTTTTGCATTCCGAGTTACTTGTTCTGCCACTTCGGCGCGCGCTTCTCGAGGAAGGCCCGCGTGCCCTCCGCCTTGTCCTCCGTGCCGCAACACAGTCCGAACAGCGCCGCCTCTTGCGCCAGCCCCTGGTCCAGGGGAAGGTCGTAGCCGGAGTGCACCGCAGCAATGCACTGCCGCACAGCAATGGGAGCCATTCCGGCAATCATTTTAGCCACAGCCTGCGCGCGCGGCATCAGCTCGGCCAGCGGAACCACTTCATCCACCAGCCCGATGCGCAGCGCCTCCGCCGCGGAGACCATCTCGCCCGTCAGCAGTATTTTGAACGCCGCGCCCTTGCCCACCAATCGCGGCAGCCGCTGGGTGCCTCCGTAGCCGGGAATCAGTCCCAGTTTCACCTCCGGCTGGCCCAGCCGTGCGGTTTCGCACGCAATGCGGAGGGTAGCCGCCATGGCCAACTCGCAACCGCCGCCCAGCGCGAAGCCGTTGATGGCGGCGATGACCGGCTTGCCCAGCGTCTCCAGCCGGATGAAGACGCGCTGCCCGCGCTCGGCCAGCACCTGGCCTTCGTTCTGCGAGACGGCCGCTAGTTCTTCAATGTCCGCGCCCGCGGCAAAGGCCTTCTCGCCCGCGCCGGTTACGATCACCGCGCGCACCGCGTCGTCCGAGCCCAACTCCTGCAGGGCCGTATCCAGTTCCTTGAGCAGCGCGTCATTCAGCGCGTTCAGCACCTTCGGACGGTTCAGCGTAATCGTCGCAACCGTATCTGATATCTCGACCAACAAATGTTCGTTTTGCATGACCGATGAGTGTAGCAAAATCAAGCTTGCCGGGCAGTGCGACGAACGGGTTCTTCTTAACGTAAACTGATTTTTGGACCCGCAGCGCGTGGCCGGGCGCCCCCATAAACCTATGCAGCCGTTCACTCCGCGCACGATCTGTTCGCGATTTTTCGCGCCGTCCAATCCAGCCCGCAGGCTACGGCTTCCTGCTGCGTTTTTTTTGCCGCTGTTGCTGATCGCCGGTTGCGGAGTCAACTTTCCCAGTGCCGGCTCTACCTCGCAGACCCCACCCGCACAGCCTCCGCCGGTGGCCACGCAGAGCGGCACCGTGACGATCAGCCCGCAGTACTCGGCGGTGCTGACCGGTGGAACGGTGCAGTTCACGGCCAGCGTGAACGCCTCTGGATCGCAGCCCGTCGAGTGGCTTGTCAACGGAGTGGCCGGTGGGAACTCGACGGTTGGCACCATCAGCAATGCGGGAAACTATAAATCACCCGCTTCGATTCCGCAGAGCGAGAATGTTGTTATCACCGCCGCGCTTGCCGCCTCGCCCGTGCAGAACTATGCGACGGCTGTCACCTCGGTTATTAATCCCGGCGTTGTCTCGAAAACGCAGAACCCGCAGGTCGCCAAGTACTCCATCTATCTGCCCGCTTCGGGCAAGATGGGCGTGAATTTCGGCAAGACGACGAGCTACGGACTCGACACCTGGCAGGTCGCTACACCGTCCGCGAACGGAGGCCAGGTCAACATTCTTGTAGGAGGAATGCTCGGCCAGACCCAGTATCATCTGCAGGGGCAGATTGTTCTCGACGACGGCGCCACTCTGACGGATATTGACCATACTTTTACGACTGGAACGCCGCCCGGCACAGCGACGGTCAACGTGACGTCGGCTGGAACGCCGCAGCCCGGCATTGAGATGTGGGACACTCTTATCCCCAACGAGCCGGCCCCGGCCTTTGCCACGGATCTAAAGGGCAATGTGATCTGGACCTATCCCGCCCAGGGTTCCAAGCAGGACCTTCTCCAGGGTATCCAGATGCTGCCTAACGGAGACTTCCTTGTTCTTATTGCGCCGCTCTCATCGCTGAACAGCACCAACAACATCAGCGGCACAACCATCGATGTTGTTCGCGAGATCGATCTTGCCGGGGATACTGTCCGCGAAATCTCTATTGACCAGCTCAACCAGAGCCTGGCTGCCGAAGGCTACAACCTGACGCTCAAGAGCTTCCACCACAACGTGCTGGTGCTGCCCAACGGGCACTGGGTCCTGATGGCGGCCTATCCCAAGGACTTCACCGATCTGCCCGGATATTCCGGTACCACCACGGTGCTTGGTGACGTGCTTGTTGACGTTGACCAGAACGGCAAGCCCGACTGGGTCTGGAACTCGTTTGACCACCTCGACGTCAACCGTCATCCGATGAACTTCCCGGACTGGACGCACTCGAACTACATGCTCTACTCCAAGGACGACGGCAATATTCTGCTCTCCATGCGCCACCAGAACTGGATCATCAAGATCGACTTTCAGAATGGGCAAGGCTCAGGCAACATTCTTTGGCGGCTTGGCGAGGGTGGCGACTTCAAGCTGGAGGGCGCGGCTGATCCGACTGACTGGTTCTACGCACAGCACGGCATGGGATTCTTCTCGCCGAATACAACCGGAGTCTTCGATCTCGGGCTGATGGACAATGGCAACGACCGCATCTTCCCGCCGCCTACCGGCCAGGTTCTCTGCACGCCGCAGTCCGGAAGCAACTCGGACTGTTACTCGACGATGCCCATTCTGCAGATTGACGAGTCGAACATGACCGCCACCATGCTCATCCACTACATGCCTGGGCCGAGCTACTTCAGTTTTTTTGGTGGCAACGCGGAACAGCTTCCGAACAAGGACATTCAGGTGGACTTCTGCACTCCGGTTGGCGGCGCTAAGGTGCAGGAGTTTGACTCTACGGGCAAAACTCTCATATGGCAGGCCAATACACCCAACGCGGCGCAGTTCCACGTTGACCGCCTTCCGAGCCTATATCCCGGCGTGCAGTGGCCGTAGGGTAAATTTACGCGCGAGACCCATCATGCCGCCGCACGCTGGCGCCGTAGCACGTCGTCCGCCACCGGCAAGCCCAGCCAGCAGTATGAGAATCAGGGCCAGTGGCAGAGCGAACAGGAAGCCCACGTGCCGGAGACCGATAGCGCCGGCCACGCCACCCACGCCGGACATGTGCGAGGTGTAGTGGTGCACAGCAAGGAATCCGCCTGCGTTGGCGGCTCCGCAACAAAGGCCAGATACCAGGCCAGGTGACGATTTGCGCGTTCCGACCGCTCCCGACCGGTCAGGCCGCGAAGATAAAGCAGGGGCATGGAGTTAATCACAGGGGCAAACGAATGTAGGGCGTTGCCAGTCGCGTTTCGTTCTTCGCAACTTCGCGAACTATCGGTTGTCCCGGGCAATTGCGTCCAGCACGCCGTTCAGGAAATTGATCGACTCCGGCGAGGAGTAGCGCTTGGCGATCTCCAGCGCCTCATTGATGACGATCGGTGCCGGTGTTCCCCGGAACCCAGTCATCTCTGCCACCGCCATTCGCAGTACGTTGCGGTCCACCGAGGACATGCGCGTGAGCTTCCAGTTGGCGGAGTGCTTCTCGATGGCCGCGTCGATCTCTTCGGCCTTCGCCGTCGCCACCCGGAAGAGGTCTTCGGCAAAGCCGCGTGTGTCCGGCTCGACTTCATCGCGCGCCAGCCAAAAGCTTTTGCGCACCTCGTCCGGCGTCTGCCGTCCCATGTCCGCCTGGAAGAGCATCTGCATGGCGAGTTCGCGTCCTTTGCGTCGTTTACCGGTGGTGCTCATTGGCCCGCTTCCTGGTCGTGCGCGTCCAGCCGATGGGCGGCCTGGTCGTCGATTTTCCGGCCCAGCGACACCATCTCAATCGCCGCCGAAGCTGCCTCGAAGCCTTTGTTTCCGGCCTTCAGGCCCGCCCGGTCGAGCGCCTGCTCCAGCGTGTCGCAGGTCAGTACGCCAAAGGCATGGGGAACTCCGGTTTCCTGCTGCGACTGGCCGATGCCCCGCGCTACTTCGTTGTAAATCGCTTCATAATGAGCAGTTTCGCCACGCAGCAGGCATCCCAGCGTCACTACGGCGTCCACCAGCTTGGTCTCCGCCACGGCGAGCGCGGCCGCCGGAATTTCCCACGCGCCGGGCACGCGCAGCACATTGATGTCTTCCTTGCGCACGCCGCTGCGATGCAGGCAGTCGAGCGCACCCTGGAGCAGACGATCGGTAATCACGGCGTTCCAGCGCGCAACGATAATGGCGAACTTCATGTCCGTGCCTACCAGATCGCCTTCGAGCGCTGCGGGCTTGCCCTTGAGCGGCTCCAGCCACTCCCAGAAGGTGAACTTATAGCCAGGCACCGGCTCAACCGTGCAGGCCCGCGCCTTCCAGTCGGTGTTTTCCGTCGCGGTAATGCGCTTTGCGGCCTCAGCGGTACTCAGGTGCTTACCCAGCCAGTGCTCAATGACCTGACGCACGTCGTCGAGAGAAGTGACTTCGATCAGCGTGTCGGAACCGATGCGGATGGTTCCGTCGACGAACTCCATATTGCCCAGGGGCGCCAGAAATGGTGTGCCCCGGCTGAGCTTGTCTTTCCAGCCCTTGCCCGGCTCAAACCCAAGCACAGAGAAGAAGCTCACCAGTGTGTCATACACTGCGGCGGAGCTTGCCGGACGGATAAATGTAATGCCTTTAATCATGCATCTCTCAGACTATCAGGGGACTGCGTGTCCGGCGACACGCGGGACACGCGTCACACCTACGAAGTGGCCGCAAGGTCGCGGTCGCGGACGCCGATGAGATAGAGCAGCGCGTCCAGACCGAGTTGTGTGAGCGAGTGGCCGGCGCTCTGCCGCACTAACGGCTTGGCGCGGAAGGCGATGCCCATGCCCGCCAGATTCAGCATGGGAAGATCGTTTGCGCCGTCGCCGACAGCAATCACCTGTTCGAGCGAGATGTGCTCCCGCTCCGCAATTTCTTTCAGCAGAGCAGCCTTGCGCGCTCCGTCGACGATCTGTCCGGTGACTTCGCCGGTGACTGTGCCGTTTGCGAACTCGAGTTCGTTCGCATGTACGTAGTCGATGCCGAACCGCTGTTGCAGGTGCCGCGCAAAAAAGGTGAACCCGCCGGATAAGATTGCTGTCTTGTAGCCCAGCGTCTTCAGAGTCGCAAACAGCCGCTCTGCGCCCTCAGCCAGCGGAATGCGCCCGATCAGCTCACAGACACGTGCTTCGGGCAGACCCTTCAGCAGCGCCACGCGTCGTCGAAAGCTCTCCTGAAACTCAATCTCGCCGCGCATCGCTGATTCGGTGATTTTGACGACCCGGTCTGCGACTCCGGCCATCTTCGCCAGCTCGTCGATCACCTCGCCCTGGATCAGCGTGGAGTCCATATCGAAAGCGAACAGGCGGCGGTTGCGCCGGAAGAGGGTTTCGCGCTGGAAGGCAATGTCGATGGGCAATTTCTGCGTGAGCGCCACAAGCTCGGCGCGCATTGCTGCCTCGTCGCGGACCGCGCCGCTGGTGCTCATCTCCACGCAGGCGTTGGCGTTTGGCGTATGCGCCGTGAGTGACAGCCGTCCGGAGAGCCGCTCAATGCGGTCGATATTCAGCGCGTGCGTGGCGATGATGCCGCTCACCGTGGAGAGTGCGGCTGCCGAAATTGCGCGTCCCAGGATTGTGATTAAGAAGCGGTCCTTGCCCTGCGTCGCCAGCCAGTGGTCCAGCGCCTGCTGGCTGATGGGAGTAAAGCGGGCATGCAGTCCCAGTGCCAGCGCCTTCTCGTTCAGGGCGGACTTGAGTGGGGCGAAGTCGCTCCCACGGGGCAGCTCGATCAGCAGCCCCAGTGCCAGCGTCTCGTGCACCACGGCCTGGCCGATATCGAGTACGCAGGCCTGCGCCTCGGCCAGGATGCGCGTCAGTTCGCTGGTCAGCCCGGCGTGGTCGGGCCCGGAAAAGTGAAGAAGAATTCTTTGACTCATTGCTGGTTCCAGCCTAACAAAGCCCAGCGCTCACAGTTGCCACGCCGCACCGCATCGTTGGCCGCACCGTTGGCCGCACCGTTGGCCGCGCGCTCGCGACTGGCTTAAAATAGAGTTCAGGACGATGAGTTCAGGACGATGAGAATGATGAGAATGATGTGTAGGATGCTACTTCTCAAGCGCTATGGTCACGGCCGCCGCGACCGTGGCCGTCGACTATAGACGGTTCTTTTGCCAGATCACTAAAATTTTCCTGAGTTCGCTTACGGCGGATCGATGACCGCCCGCGCCAGCCCGCGCCGCGCTCAAGATCGGGAAATCTCACCTTTACGACGAGAAGAAAGGTTATGCAATGAGCAAATCACTGGACAGTTTTGGCAGCTACTCGCAGTTGAAGTCCGGCAGCGGGATCTATGAGTTTTATCGACTGAGCGTGCTCGAAAAGAAAGGCGTCGAGCTCAGCCACCTTCCTTACAGCCTTCGCATTCTGCTTGAAAACCTGCTGCGGCATGAGGACGGCAAGAGTGTCACGGCAGACGACATTGAGTTTCTCGCCAAGTGGGACCCGAAGGCCGAGCCCTCGCGCGAAATCGCCTACATGCCGGCCCGCGTTCTTATGCAGGACTTCACGGGCGTGCCCGCCATTGTTGACCTTGCGGCCATGCGCGACGCCATGAAGGTGCTGGGCGGCGATCCGGAAAAGATCAATCCGCTGCAGCCCGCCGAGCTGGTCATTGATCACTCGGTGCAGGTCGATCAGTACGGCACGGCCAATTCCTACTCGGTGAACTCCGTGCTCGAGTTCCAACGCAACCGCGAGCGGTACGCGTTTCTCAAGTGGGGCCAGTCGGCCTTCCGCAACTTTTCTGCTGTGCCCCCGGGCATGGGCATCTGCCACCAGGTCAACCTTGAGTATCTGGCGCGTGTGGTTTTCACGCTGGAGCAGGACGGCAAGACCGTCGCCTACCCGGACACGCTGGTCGGCACCGACTCGCACACCACGATGATCAATGGCCTGGGTGTGCTCGGATGGGGCGTTGGCGGTATTGAGGCCGAGGCCGCCATGCTCGGCCAGCCTGTCTCCATGCTGGTGCCGCAGGTGGTTGGGTTCAAGCTGACCGGCAGGCTGCGCGAGGGCGCGACCGCGACGGACCTTGTGCTCACCGTGACCGAGATGCTGCGCAAGCTCGGCGTCGTCGGCAAGTTCGTTGAGTTCTACGGCTCCGGCGTTGGCGAGCTGGCTCTGGCCGACCGTGCCACCATCGCCAACATGGCTCCCGAGTATGGCGCCACCTGCGGCATCTTCCCGGTTGACGTGGAGACGCTGCGCTACCTGAAGCTCACTGGCCGTACGGCGGAGCAGATCGCGCTCGCGGAGGCTTATTACAAAGAGCAGGGCCTGTTCCATACCGCAGAGTCAGCCGAGGCCGAGTACTCGCAGACCATTGCGCTCGACCTTGCGACCGTAGAGCCCAGCATTGCCGGGCCCAAGCGTCCGCAGGACCGGGTGCTGCTCAAGGACGCCGGCCCCAGTTTTGCGAAGCAACTGCCCAACCTGCTGGGTCCTAACGGCAACAGGAACGGCGCGCGCCAGGTCGCCCGATGGGAGGGTGAAGGTGGTCACACCGCTGAAGCCGTTGACTCGGCGCAGAGCATGAACGAGCCCGGCCCAACCACCTCCATCAAGGAGCGGTTCGGTGTCGATGTAGACAAGTACCTCGACAACGGCTCCATTGTGATCGCGGCGATCACCAGTTGCACCAATACGTCGAATCCGTCGGTGATGATTGCAGCCGGTTTGCTGGCGAAGAAAGCCGTCGAGAAGGGGCTCTGCGTTCCGCCCTGGGTCAAGACCTCTCTGGCTCCCGGCTCGCGCGTCGTGTCGGATTACTACGAGAAGGCCGGCCTGCTGCCCTACCTCGACAAGCTGCGCTTTAACGTCGTTGGATACGGCTGCACCACCTGCATCGGCAACTCAGGCCCGTTGCCCACGGATGTGTCGAAGTCCATCGAAGACCACGGCCTCGTCGCGGTCTCAGTGCTCAGCGGCAATCGCAACTTTGAGGGCCGCATCAACTCCGATGTGCGCGCCAACTACTTGATGTCGCCGCCGCTGGTGGTTGCGTACGCGCTCGCTGGACGCATCGATCACGATTTCGAGAAGGCTGCGCTGGGCAAGGACAAGAGCGGCCAGCCCGTCTTCCTCAAGGACATATGGCCGACGCAGAAGGAGGTGTCGGACTCCATCGCCGCTTCCATCGACTCGGGCATCTTCCTGAAGGAGTACGCCACCGTCACCGACGGCGACCAGAACTGGCAGCAGCTCAAGTTCCCCACGGGCAACGTTTACCAGTGGGAGGGCGACTCCACCTATATCCGGAAGGCGCCGTACTTCGACGGCATGCAGGCGGTGCCCGCGCCCGTTGAGGACATCTACAATGCCCGCGTGCTGGCCCTGCTCGGCGACTCTGTGACCACCGACCACATCTCTCCCGCCGGCTCCATCAAGCTGAGCTCGCCGGCCGGAAAGTACCTGACCGACCACGGCGTGAAGCCCACGGACTTCAACTCCTACGGATCGCGCCGCGGCAACCACGAGGTCATGGTCCGCGGAACCTTCGCCAACGTGCGCCTGCGCAACAAGCTCGCGCCCGGAACCGAAGGCGGCGTAACGCGACTGCTGCCCGAGGGTGAACAGATGAGCATCTTTGACGCCTCGGTAAAGTACGCCGAGCGCGGTGTGCCGCTGGTTATTCTCGCGGGCAAGGAATACGGCTCCGGATCCTCGCGTGACTGGGCTGCCAAGGGCCCCAAGCTGCTGGGGGTAAGTGCGGTCATAGCCGAGAGCTACGAGCGCATTCACCGCTCGAATCTGGTCGGCATGGGTGTTCTTCCGTTGCAGTTCGTGGACGGCCAGAACATCGAAAGCCTCGGATTTACGGGCGAGGAGGTCTTCGACTTCCCCGGTCTCAAGGCGCTGCTCGACGCGAAGTTCGCCAACGGACGCACGCTGAAGGTCACGGCCAAGTCCGCTGACGGCGCGACAAAGCAATTTGAGGTCAAGGTGCGGATCGACACGCCGCAGGAAATCCTCTACTACGAGAACGGCGGCATTTTGCAGTACGTGCTGCGCGGCCTCGCGGGCAAGAATTAACCCTAAATCGAAGCAAGTAAAAGGCCCCGAACCAGCATGAGGTTCGGGGCCTTGATCTTTTGGGGGAGCGGGGTTGGTTTAGACGCCTACGCCGAACTCGGCGGGCAATTCATCTCCGGCATGGGCGTAGAAGTCGCTCGGTGTGCGGTGGTTGAACTTGTAGCGGTCGCGCAGTTCGCGGCCTACAAACAAACCCACAGCCGCGACTCCGACTGCGACCGAGGTCCAGCCCACAAGGCGCAGGGCGATGTTTGATTCACAACAGGATTTGCTGTTTCGCGACCTTAGGATGCTCACGATTGAACCCGCTTTCCGCGGAGAACCGCTCCGCGTTGCCACCATCATAACTTAGATTTCCTTTGCTTAGATGACAGTTGTGTTTATCGGTGTACCAGTTATGTAACATTAGAAAAATTGCTCGATTCGCCGAAGAATCTCTACTTTGCGGTCCGCAGGCAGAAAGCTGGCCTCAATCGAATTCGCCGCCAGCTCCCGTAAATGCTCGTTCGTAAAACCAAAAGTGTTCCGCGCCAGCCGGTACTCACCTTCCAGGTCGCTCGCGAACATGGCCGGGTCGTCGGAGTTCAGCGTGATCATCAGTCCGGCGTCGAAGTAGCTGCGGACGGGGTGCTCAAGGATCTGCTGGCAGCAGCCCGTGCGCACGTTCGAGCTGATGCAGATTTCAACCGGAATCTGCCGTTCCGCCAGAATGCCCATCAACTCCGGGTCCTCAATCGCCGTCAGCCCGTGCCCAATCCGCTCCGCGCCGATGTTGATCGCGCCCCAGATGCTCTCCGGCCCCACCGATTCGCCGGCGTGCGCCGTCAGCCGGAGGCCGGCTGCCCGCGCCTCGGCATACAGCTCGCGGAAGACGTCCGCGCCCGTCTTGCGCTCGTCGCCGCCGATACCGATTCCTATGATCGACGGGTGGTTCGCGCGCATCTCCGCCGCCTTGCGAAAGACGCGCGCCGCAGCCTCCGGCCCGAAATGGCGCACCGCGTCAAAGATCCAGTAGGTGCTGATGCCGAGTTCGCGCTCGGCCCGCATGCGCGCCCGCTCCAGGCCCTCGAAGAGCGGCTCAACCTCGGCGTGGTCCCAGTAGTGGACGACCCCGACGGCGATGTACACCTCAGCGTGCACCACCCCTTGCGCGGCCAACCGTTCGAGCATTTTCCAGGCAATCAGCTCGTAGTCTTCAGGAGTGCGCAGCCGCTCTGTGACCGCCTTGAAGGCCAACAGGAAGCCGGTGAAGTCTTTGTATTGGTAGATGGCCCTGGCTGCATCCATGGAGAGTGGAGTGCCGTCGTGCCGCTGGCTCAGTTCCACGAGAGTTTCCGGTGTTACGGCGCCTTCAAGATGCAGGTGCAGCTCTGCCTTGGGCAGGCGGCGGATGAACTCGAGTTGGGGCTTGGATGCTGCCACAGGTCCGCCGAATCAATTTACGCAAGCACAGCTAGCTGCTGATGTTTACCAGTCCATCGGGGGTTCCGGGCGAAATGCGCGAGGTCTGCGGCGCGCGCCAGTAATCGATGTGTGAAATCTGATGCACGCAGCTGATGGTGCAGTGCGGCGCGCAGGTCTTTTCTGTCAGGAACTCGCGGTCCAGGTCTTCCTGCGCGTACTCGGCCAGCGGCACGCCCGGAAATCCGCGCTGCTGCGAGCAGTAATGCACCAGCCCGTTCTCGCAGATATACAGATAGCGGGAGCCCGCGCGGCAGCGCCACTCATTGGTCTGGCCGTTGGCAATGGCTTCCTGGAACTGGTTGAAGCGCGAGTAATTCTTCTTCTTCCAGCTCCGCATCTCTTCCCACACCCGGCGCTCTTCCTCGCCCAGCGGCTTCAGTTGGCCGCCCCCGTCGTGGATGATCCCGATGGTCGCTGTGAAGCCCAGCTCAATCGCGCGGCGGCCGATGGTCAGCGCATCCTGCGGGTACTTGATGCCTCCTCCAACCACGGAGTTGATATTCACGTGGAAGTCGGCATGCTCGGCCAGCCACTGGAGCTTTTTGTCGAGAACTTTCAGGCTCTTCTTCGAAATCTCATCCGGCTCCACGTTGTCGATTGAAATCTGCAGGTGGTCCAGTCCGGCCTTATTCAGCCGCTCAATGCGTTCCGGCACCAGGAAATAGCCGTTGGTGATCATGCCGGCCAGTGCGCCGACTTTGCGGATCTGGCGAATTACGTCATCCAGTTCAGGGTGGGTGAGCGGCTCTCCGCCGGAAATGGTAATGATGCTGGTGCCCAGCCGGCCCAGGTGATCGATGCGGCGCAGCATCTCATCAATCGGTACGGGTTCGGATACCTTGTCGTACTCATTGCAATACGCGCAGGAAAGATTGCAGAAACGCATCGGCACAATCTGCGCCATCACCGGATGCCGGGTCGACGCCAGCCCATGACCCACGATCGCCAGCTCGCGCGCCTTACGTGCCGCGGCTTTCATCCGGCGGGCCGGAGTCTGTCTGCTTAGTCCGGGTTGTACAACGGGAGCTGCCATCTCTTCCTAAATTGAATCACATGCGACCATCTGGAGCCACTGCGCCGCGTCGAACGGCGTCCCGTGGCGGTTGAACGGCAAAAATATCGGGTGCCCATCGAGCACCCGGAGCGTAATCGTTTTCGGAGAAAGCGGTTAATTAGCCGGATCCACACTCGTGGGCGCAAGTCCCATCGACTCGATCCTGGCATCCATTTGCCGGATTTCAAATTCCATCCTCGCACTTTGTTGTGCCATCTGCGCTTCCAGCAGCTGCAGGTCGTGATCGTTTGGGTCGAACATGCCCGGGCCAAACAGGGAGCTTGATTCCGCCAGCTCGACATTGCTGATTGGCTGCAGGCCCGGCGGCGCTACCAGTTCGCTGTGGCTCTTCTTTCCCACGGCCTCGAGCGTGGTGGTCTGCTCCTTCCGGTTGCGGATCAGCGTGATCTGTATGGGCTTGCCCCGATTGGCATGCAGCATCTTCATCCATTCGCTGAGCGTGGCAATCCTCTCGCCATTCGCCTTGGTGATCACGTCGCCGGCTTTGATCCCGGCCCTGGATGCCGGACTGTTCTCGGAAACGTGCTTCACCAGCAGTCCCAGCCCGTCCCTTACTCCAAAGTAGTCCGCAAGTTGCGAGCCGAGCGTGTCCAGATCCAGCCCCACGGATGGCGCTCCAACTGAAAAGACGCTGAACAGTCCGCTGCCCAGGCTATGCAGCGAAGACTCGCCCCAGAAGGCTTCACCCGGGTTGCCCGGATCTGGCATCACAACATGCTGCGTCCACGCGTTCTGCTCCACCGTGGCGCGGTCGGCCAGCTGCACGCTGATGGTCTTTTGTTGTCCAGAGCGGCTGATCAGCAGCGACACTGTCCGGCCAGCCGGAGTCTCATGGAGCATACGCCGCAGCTGCTGTTCTCCTGTGATGACCTGCCCGTTCATCTGCAGGATCACATCGTGCGGGCGGAGCCCGGCCTTGCCGGCAGGGCCGTCACGATCCACGTTGATGATTTCGGTTCCTTTGGCATCTTTCAGCTTCAGGTCTGTAGCGCCCGTGTTAGTTACGTCGATGCACACAATGCCCAGGTAGCCTTGGGAAGTATGATTGGCAGTTGCCGGACTGTTCGGTGTGGTTGCTGGATGCAGCAAGGGAGCCGCAAGTGCTGAAGTTCCGGTAAGTGCCACGGCGGAGATGGATGCAATCAACAGCCTCAAGAAGTACTTCATTTGGGTGTTTTCCTGTTAAATCCGGCGCATCGTTTCGGCCGGCTGCTTTTCTGACGTGCTTTTCCGGTAAACGTCATGCGTTCGAGGCATGAAATCTTGCGTGTAAGCCGCCTGAAATCTATCTAAAACCGCTGATGATGGCCACGGCAAGGGCAAAATTCCAAATGGGATCTTGCCGAAAAAGGCACATCCGATACCAAATCATTTATTTTGTTTCATTTGAGGGATGTGTTTCGGCCAGGAGGAAGCCGAACATTCTGTACGCTCTGCTCGGTTGCGTAAGACCTTTGGCCCAGCAGGCGATACCCGGCGCGAGCAGGCATCGCGACCCTGGCGCATGATGGGCAAGGCCGACACGGACTTTACATCACATTGAAATTAAAGGCTATAAGGGGTGAATTTGCTGGTGCAGGTTTGCCGTCCCTATAGTCCATCTGTCGGGCCATGCAATACTCTTTGTCTGCAGCCCCGCGCCTCCAAGAGGATCCGCATGACAACAAGCGCGGCCTGCTGCGAGAATTTCAACAGTTTTCGCCGCTTTTCAACAGTTGCAGATGCGCGCCGCGCCATGTAGT
Organism: Acidobacteriaceae bacterium; assembly: GCA_035532055.1. Lineage (GTDB taxonomy): Bacteria > Acidobacteriota > Terriglobia > Terriglobales > Acidobacteriaceae > Silvibacterium. The sequence goes on from DATKRT010000002.1 coordinate 59,162, forward strand.
ATTCAACCTGTTGCTCCGACGCTGAAAGGCTTTATCAGCGGACACTCTGTTGAGTTGCTCCCCTTCAAGGCCTGTGGTAGAGTGGTAATGTAATAGTTGAGATGTTGCAATAAGTCTTGCTGGTCGGAATGTGGTTCCGGCGCAGATGAAGGCGAGACGGGTGTTCGAAGGGCGCAAGGCGCCTCAATCGACGAACAATCCATTGCATATCGCAGGGGAAGAGTAAGTTCCCCGAGGATTTATGCGGCCCAAGGGCCGGCTTTCACGGCAGAGTCCGGAAAGCAGATCTTTTCAAGTTTGGTGTTGCATGGCGCATGGTTCGCGGCTACGGCTGCGCATCTCGAAAGCCTCTGGAAGAGTTACTGCAAATTGTTGCAGGGAGGGCTTGACGCGCAAAGCGTATTTCGATATTCTTAGGAAATGCGCGCAAACATGCGGCGCAGCAAGTTCGAGGACCGCAGCTAGTCTGCGATTCCCGATCCAAAACGGCCCGCTTAGGCGGCCAACCGGTGTGGATCTTTGACAATCAGGTTGAACATGCCAGTCGTGAGAATGGGAGAAGATATAGGTTTGATCATTCTCACAATGTTAGTCCCTTGCAGCCTTTCGAGCGCTGTAAGGGCGGTTACTCCAGCGACCTCCGTCGTCTGGTTGTAGCCACAGGTTTCAAACGAGAGTTTGATCCTGGCTCAGAATCAACGCTGGCGGCGTGCCTAACACATGCAAGTCGAACGAGAAAGTGGAGCAATCCATGAGTAAAGTGGCGCACGGGTGAGTAACACGTGACTAACCTACCTTTTA
>DATKRT010000003.1:0-26353 GCA_035532055.1 Acidobacteriaceae bacterium
GGTTGTAGTCAATCTGCTCCACCAGCAGCCGCTCCGAGCGAACCGAGTAAAACACCTGCAACAGCAGCGCCCGCAGAATGTACTCCGGCGCAATCGAAGGCCGACCCGAATCCGCATATAAGGCATCGAACTCCGGGCTCAAAGCCCGCAACACCGCGTCCGTCAGCTTGCGAACCACGCGCAGCGGATGATCCTGTGGAACCCGCTGCTCCAATGAAACATAGCTGAACATCCCGTCCTGAATCCGCTCATCTCCACGCATACCTGTTAGACGAATGCCATCAGATCTCCGTCGCACAAAGGTACCTATTTCAACAAGTTCTTAGGACAGGATTTGATCTTTTCGTAGGCCCAATTTCGGGTTTCGAGATACCAAAGCAGTCCGTCGAAAAGAATGAATCGAAGATTATCCATCACGACTGATCATATCGCTGCCGATCACCACATGAATCAAAAGACAACATCTCCATCGCGCACTGACGCCTTTGCTTGGGCAACTAGTAATTCACATCCACTTACCAGCATTTAGCCGTCCACGCCCTTCCTCCCATTTTGAAACTCCCACCACTCCACCCTCCCATTCCTGAACCACACCCTCACTTCCCCCTCTGATTTCTCCTCAACTCCACCCTCCTACATGGCGCAATAGACGCAGGCTTCGCCGAACCCGCCCCACACGCGCTCTGGCAAGCCCCGGAGTCTCCCATGAAGTGCCTGCTCATCTCCCTCGCCCTCATTACGCTCGCCGCCGCCACCGCCCATGCCGGAGGTCCACGCTACGTCGCCGGAACCGCCTACTTCTCTCCCTCTGTCACCGGCCGGCCCATCGTCTGGGCCAACGGACAGCTCTCCTACTACACCGATCTCGGCGACCTCAGCCCGGAGCTCACCCACACCCAGGCCAATGCCCTCGTCGCCTCCGCCGCCGCCGTCTGGAACGCCGTCCCCACCGCCGCCATCAACATCGCCTCTGGAGGCAGCCTCAGCGAAGACGTCAACGGAAGCAACGTCACCCGCTCCGGCAACACCCTCACCATCCCCGCCGACATCCAATCCTCTGACACCGCCAAACCCATCGCCATCGTCTACGACGAGGACGGCTCCGTCATCGACACCTTCTTCGGCGCCGGAGCCAGCACCCCCACCATGTGCCAGCAGGACGGCGTCTTCACCTTCGTCGACAATCTCTCCCCGGCGGGCAACATCGTCCACGCCCTCATCCTCGTCAACGGACTCTGCGCCACCAATTCCGCCCAGATCGCCGTCCTCCAGTACCAGCTCATCCGCGCCTTTGGCCAGGCCCTCGGCCTCGACTGGTCCCAGGCCAACGAGGAAGACTTCGCCACAAACCAGATCACGAGCGCAGACCTCGCCGGCTGGCCCATCATGCACCCCATCGAGCGCCTCTGCCATGCCAGCGGAGAAACCTGCATGCCCAACGACACCACCCTCCGCTACGACGACATCGCCGCCCTCAACCGCCTCTATCCCGTTACCGCCGCCAACATCGCCAACTTCAAAAATAAGCAGCTCACCGCGCCCAACACCCTCTCCGTCACCGGAACCATCCACTTCCGCAACGGACAGGGCATGCAGGGCGTCAACGTTGTCCTTCGCCCCATGATTCCCGGCGCCAACCTGCCCGACGTCCGCTACACCGTCACCGCCGTCAGCGGAGTGCGCTTCCATGGCAACGCAGGCAATGTCGTCACCGGACTCACCGACGCATCCGGCAACATCCTCGCCCGTTTCGGCAGCCGAGACCCTTCGCTCGAAGGCTACTTCGACCTCAGTGGCATACCCATCCCGCCCGGCGACGCCAACGATACCTGGCAGATCAGCTTCGAGCCCATCAACCCGCTCTATACCTACTCCGACTCCGTCGGCCCCTACACCACCGGCCAGGTCTCGCCCTCCGGAACCATGCCTGCCATCGCCATCCCCGGCCTCGCCGCTGGCTCCGCTGTCATTCAGAACGTCACCATCGGCGACTCCGACGGAGACCCCCTCAGTGGCAACGATGGCATGCCCGGCGCGCCGGTTACCGTCCCGCCCAGCGGCGAGTGGACCGCCCGCATCTCCGGCTACAACCACACCAGTTGGATCCAGTGGCGCGCCAAGGCCAATCGCGAGTTCACCGTCGAGGCCCAGGCCATCAACGACTCCGGCAATCCCACCCTCGACAAAGCTCAGCCCGTCCTCGGCATGTGGAACGGTACTGACCCCATCACCGCCGCGCCTGTCACCTTCACCTCGCAGCCCTTTAACGGAGACGTCCCCGGCCTCACCAAGCTTCCCGTCATCACCCTTGCCGACAGTGAAGTCCGCCTTGGCATCGCCGACATGCGCGGCGACGGACGCCCCGACTACCTCTACCACGGCCGCATCCTCTATGCGGACACCGTCCAGCCCGCCATCATCCCGCTCGCCGGCGGCCCCATCGCCATCACCGGAATGGGCTTCCGTCCCAACTCCGCTGTTTTCGTCAATGGCGTCCAGGCCGCCGTCACCAGCGTTTCGCCCACACAGATCACCGCCATCGCGCCTCCAGCCAACGGCGCCACCGGCACCGTCGTCGTGACCGTACAGGACCCCAAAACTCTCGGCGTCGCCGTCATCCTTGACGGCCTCAGCTACGGCGCGCAGAACAACAACACCATCACCATCCTCTCCGCGCCCAGCGGCAGCGTCACTCCCGGCGCACCCCTCGCCTACGCCGTAGCCGTCGCCAGCGGAAGCACGCCCGCCGTCGGAGCCACCGTTACCTACTCCGTCGTGCAGGGTTCCGCCACTCTCGCCTGCGGACAACCCACCTGCTCCATCGTTACCGCCGCCAACGGCTCCGCTTCGCTCGCGGTCTCCGCCAACTCCACCACATCAACCACTGTTGTCGCCACGCTCTCCAACGGAGCCAGCGTCTCCACCACTTTCGCCGCGCAGTCCGGTTCCACCACATCCATCAACCCGCTTACACCCACGCTCTACCTCGCCGCCGGAGCCACCGCCCAGTGGACCGCCGAGGGCCTCGTTCTCGAGAACGGCTCCCCCGCGCCCAACACCGCCGTCACCTGGACGCCCGTCACCAGCGGCGTCACCACCCCCACCAGCGCCACCCTCAGCGGCAGCAACGGAATCGTCACCCAGCAACTTTCCGCCGGCCCCATTGCCGCAGGCAGCACCGTCCCCGTCAATGCCTGCTTCTCCTCTGGATCCACCTGCGCGCAATTCAACGTCGTCTCCGTCGCACCCGCCACAGCCCAGCTATCTCCTATCTCCGGAATCGCACAGAACATTCCCGTCGGACAACCCTTCTCACCCGTCGTCCTCCAGGTCACCGATTCCTTCGGCAATCCGCTCGCGGGCGCCATCGTCACCGTCTATGAAACTCTCGACGCCTGGACCCCCGCCTGTTCCGCGCAGGCTACCTGCCCACCCGCACCCCTCATCCAGCAACAAACGCTGCAGCTCACCTCAGGAGCCGACGGAACCGTCACCCTCAATCCCATCTCCGCCTCCGGCCAACCCGACCGTCTCCACATCACTGCCGTCACCGGAAGCTCAGCCATGCTCAACTTCGTGCTCACCCAGTACCCACAAACCCTGTAGAGGAGCGCTCTTCGTAAATGCCGCATCCCCGTCCCTGAAGCTACCCTTAAGGAATCGATCCTTTAGATCAAGCACATTGCGGCCTCAGTACGATTTTTCGCAACTCCGCGCCCGTTTTCTGTGTCTCAACAGAGGTAATCTGTATCGCCCGAAAGTCGAGGCTTATATGAACACACAGGAAACTAAGCGCAGCGTCATCCCAAATTCACCAGCTGTCGCCGCCGCACTCAATATAGGTCGCAAAGCCTTGGCCATCGCGCTCGCCTACCTGATGGTCCCGCTTGGAATCGGGGACGTCTACGCGCAAACCGCGCCTCCGCCGCCACCCGATCAGGGCCAATATCAGGGACAGGCCCCGCCGCCGCAAGATCAAGGACAATACCAGGATCAATCTGGCCAATATGGTCAGGACCAGAACGGCAACTACAATCAGGGCCCGCCGCCGCAGGCTTACAACGCCCTCGCGCCCGAGCAGCTTGACCAGCTCGTCGCGCCCATCGCGCTCTATCCTGACGCGCTTGTCGCCCAGGTCCTCGCCGCCTCAACCTACCCCACCGAGGTCGCCGACGCCGACAACTTCCTGCGCGCCAACCAGGACCTGCCTCCCAACGAACTCGGCGACATGGCCAACCAGATGAACTGGGACCCCAGCGTAAAGTCCCTCGTCGCCTTCCCGTCCGTGCTCTACAATCTCGACCGCAACATGGACTGGACTTCGCAGCTCGGCAACGCTTACTACAATCAGCCGCAGGATGTCATGGACGCCGTTCAGAACATGCGCGCCCGCGCCTATGCCGCCGGCAACCTACGCTCAAGCTCGCAGTTGGAAGTTGAGTACCAGCCCGGCGACATCATCATCGCGCCCGCTAATCCCAACATCGTCTATGTCCCCTGGTACAACCCCTGGGTCGTCTACGGCGCGCCCATTGCAGCCTGGGGCGGATACTACGCGCCGCCACGCCCCGTCGGCTACTACGTTGCCGCGGGTATCGCCTTCGGCTTCGGTGTAGGCATCGTCATCGGTGCCTGGAGCCACTGGGGATGGGGATACCACCAATGGGGAATGGGATGGCGCGATCGCACCGTCGTCTATCAGCGCAACATCTACATCTCCCGCAGTGAACACGTCGTCAACCACGGCTACTACGGCCGCTTTGACCGCAGGCCCGACGCCCGACGCCACAACATGCAGATCCAGCGACGCGCTCCTGTCTTCCATCGCGTCGACAACCGCCGGCCCGGCAACTTTGACCGGCAACCGCAGCAGAACCGCAACCGGCAGTTCAACCGCCCACAGCAAGCCAACCGACCACAGCAAAACCGTCCGCAGAACTTCACACGGCGGCCCCAACAGAACCGCAACCAATTCAACCAGCCAAAGCAGACTCCGCGGCAATTCAACCGTCCACAGCAAGCCAACCGCCCACAACAGACTCCGCGGCAATTCAACCGTCCACAAAATCGTCCCCAGCCCCGGCCTCAGGCCCGTCCACAGCAGCGGCCCCAGGCCGCCCCCAAAGCGAGCCGGCCCGAAAAACAAGCCCATCCCAAAAAGGAAGACAAGGGACACCGCCGCTAACCTCTAACATCATCAATCCAAAGGGGATGAGGCCCCAAGCCTCATCCCCTTTCTCTTTTACGTCACTTTTCTTCATCTTTTGCCGTTCGTTACATCCTTCTTCCGCATCCCTTACCATAGAAACAGGCGCATCAACCAGGAAGAGGAGTGATACGCATGGCCCCAGCCGCGGCTGCCGATAAAGTCAAAATCCCGGTGATTGCCGAGGCCCGGCGTCCGCGTATTCTCATCATCGGTGGCGGATTCGCAGGCACTCACGCGGCCCTTGCTCTCTCCAAACTCTCCGCCGACATCACCGTAGTCGACCGCCGCAACCACTTCACCTTCCAGCCGCTGCTCTATCAGGTTGCCCTCGCCGTGCTTTCCCCGGCCAACATCGCCTCACCCATCCGCGGAATGATGCGCGACAAGCCCAACGTTGAGGTCCTCATGGATGAGGTCGTCTACTTCGACCTCAAAGAGCGCTTCGCCCGGCTCAAAAGCGGGGCCGCCATGGAGTACGACTACCTCATCGTCGCCACCGGAGCCACCCACTCCTACTTCGGCCACGATGACTGGGAACCATTTGCCCCCGGCCTCAAGACCATTGAGGACGCCATCGAGATCCGCCGCCGCGTCCTGCTCGCCTTCGAGCTCGCCGAGCGCCAGATGCTCGAAACCGGCTCCCACCCCCCCCTCAACTTCGTCGTCATCGGCGGCGGCCCCACCGGCGTCGAGCTCGCCGGTGCCATCTCCGACATCGCCAAGCTCTACATGCGGCACGACTTCCGCCACATCAACCCGGCCCTCGCGCGCGTCCTTCTGCTTGAAGGCGGCCCGCGCATCCTCTCCGCCTATCCCTCCGAGCTCTCCCACAAGGCACTGCTGCAGCTCACCGCCCTCGGCGTCGAAGTCCACACCGGCGTCCAGGTCACCGATATCAAACCCGGATACGTCGTCGCCGGCGAACGCCGCCTCGACTCCGTCGTCACTCTCTGGGCAGCCGGCGTCCAGGCCTCCCCGCTCGGCAAGCTCCTCGGAGTTCCCACCGACCGTCGCGGCTGCGTCATCGTCAACCAGACCCTCAACCCAACCGGCCATCCTGAAATCTTTGTCTGCGGCGACCTTGCCCACTTCGAGCAGGACGGCAAACAGGTCCCCGGCGTCGTCCAGCCCGCCATGCAGATGGGAGACCACGTCGGCAAAATGATCGCCGAAGACCTCGCCCGAAGACCTCGCACCCCCTTCTACTACTTCGACAAGGGAAGCATGGCCACCATCGGACGCATGGCCGCCGTCGCAAACATCAAGTGGCCCTTCCGCGGCAAGTGGAGCGGATTCCCCGCCTGGATATCCTGGCTCACCCTCCACATCTTCTTCCTCATCGGCTTCCGCAACCGCCTCGCCGTCCTCCTGGATTGGGTCTGGAACTACTTCACCTTCACCCACGCCGCGCGCCTCATCACCGGCAGCCAGGACCTCCCCGGATGGACCCGGCAGGAAGGCGTCGAACCCGAACAATCCGCCCCCAGCCAAGCCTCCCAATCCGAGACCAAAACCCGCGCCGTCTCATGACCTGTCCAAAGACACACCTGAAAACACTACCGAAGCCAGAGGTTGACAAGCACCTCACGCGATAGTATAGTCATCACCGATAAAGCGATGTAGTTACGCAGTAACGCGATGTAGATGTAGTAGTTTCCTATCCGTTCTTGCCCAAGGCGGTTACTCCCAGCTTGTAAGCTCAGGGCATTCACCAACGCAGTTGTCAAACCAGGAAGGGTTCTCATGATAACGCGTTTCCAAGTGCCCCCCCCCCGATTTTCCTTTCAGCAAGTCTCGCGCACTAAGCATCGCAGTTCTCGTTGCACTGCTTACCTTAGTTACTCCTCTTCCTGCCCAAGCTCAGACCAATGAAAGCATGGGAGTGAATGGAGGGACATTTTTCGGGGGCAAGCTCACAAGGTCAAACAACCACTAACATGGTTGGCCAGACGGCCCAAATCAACATCTCAGAACCGTCTCCCAGTAGCGGGTATGACGGCCCCATTCAATTCGAGGTCTATCAGGACAACGTCTACGGAACATTCATGTGCTACCCAACCCAATAAAAGAGGGGGAATCGCCAACAGCGCGGTGTCCGGTAGCCGGAAAGCTGCGAAACCAGGAGCTCTGAGTCTCGATCGGAAATGCGTGCAATTAAATGAAAATGCAAAAGCATCTCGGCCTTCTACTATTGCTCATCAGTTCATCGAATGGCGCTATGGCAACCGTTTTGCCCGATGCCTGTGGCAGCAATAGCCAGAAGTTCTCGGTCACCATACAAAAAAATGAGCATTCTCCACAAAATCCTGCGAGCGGACAAGCGCAGCTTGTCCTCGCCGAAAATGTCGAAAGCGACTACAGATGTTTCGCATCAGGATGCGGCGTAACTGTGCGTGTTGGGATCGACGGCTCGTGGGTGGGGGCAGACAAGGGCAACTCGTGGTTTGTGGTAAACCTTCTCCCAGGCGAACACCACCTCTGCGTGAATTGGCAGTCCAGACTTGCTTTCCGAGAAAGGCAAGTAGACGTCGCTAAACTCGATGCCCATGCGGGCCAGCGGTATTACTTTGAGGTAGCAGTGATTATGAAAGTGCGCGACAACGGCCACCAGATTGACAGAGTTCGCTTGCGCCCCCTTGATCTGGACCACGCACAATACCTGCTCAAGATATCGGGACGCAGCAAGAGCACGCCCAACAGGTAGCGCGCATGACATATTGCAAAAACAATCCCGATCACCCGCACCGTGCCCGCTCACTCACAGCAGTCCTTCCTCTGTTGACGATTATCGGGGTGCTGGCTACGGGGTGCGGCACCAAAACCGGTTCCACCCCCAGTGGCCAGCCGATACCCGGCCAGAACACGACTGTCACGGTCATGCTCACAAGCACCGGCAATGACCAGCTGGAGGACTATCGGACGTTCGTTGAGAGTTTGTCGCTAAAATCGAAGTCAGGACAAATCGTTCCGCTACTTTCCTCTCCTCAGGAATCTGAATTCTCAACCCTGAATGCAGGCAGCGAGCCGCTGCTGACAGCCAGCGTACCCCAGGGGATCTATACTTCCGCAACCGCGAACATCGGATCCACCTATTTTTCCTGCGTTACTTATTCGCAGAACATTCACATCAACTCGTTCGGGTACGGCTATGTTCCGGCCCAATTCGTAACGATAAACTTCCCTTCATCAATCACAGTGTCGGGGCAGTCCATGACGTTATCCCTGGATCTTGACCTTTCAAAATCTGCCACGTGGCCGCTTCCCTGCAGCACAGGTACAACATTTTCCATTACTCCCACCTTTGAACTTGCTCCGCTCGACACCGCTCCCGGGCCTGCTCCGGGCGAAATGACAGCCCTGAATGGGACCGTGACGACGGTGGACCCCGCCACCGGGAGCCTGACTGTGATTGCCGCGGACGGCCCAAAAGAAGACGTGCAGCAGACCATAACCGTCACAACCGGAATATCGTGGATCATAAAGGCGGACAAAAACACGGTATTTAGCGGAATCAATGGGCTGGGTGGAATTACCGTCGGTGCTGCGATCAATTTGGACGGGACGCTGCAGCCTGACGGTTCCATCCTTGCCACGCGTATTTCAGTTCTGGACAACGACTCGACGAGCCTGAGCGTCGCCGTTGGGCCTGTCGAGGAAGTAGTGGATTTCGAACCGGTCGTGGGAGTGCTGACCCGACAGACGGAGGGACCTCTGATTGGCGAGCTCGAGAGCACTGAAATGGATTTCGACTGGAGCAACGCGTCGTTCCATATCTGGTCTGGGCTGGCCAATCTCCAGACCCTTCCGTTCCCGGCAAGCTTCAGCGATGTCGATGTCGTCGCCGGGCAAAACGTCGCCATCACCTCCCACGCTGCTTCGATTCCCTATGCTCCAAACTTTCCCAGCGCCGCGACCATCACACTGTTGCCGCAAACAATCGACGGAACGGTGATCGCCGTTAGCACCAGCGGGGCTTTCAGCGTCTATACAGTCACGCTGGCTCCGTATGACCTCTTCCCAACACTGGCCTTCAGCAACTCGTATCAGACTTCGCCCCTGACCGATCCGAGCACGGTCATCGTCTATGCTGACGGCAACACTGCGTCCCTAAGCTCGCAGCCCCCTGCGGTGGGCTCCCTGCTCCGGTTTAACGGAGTTATTTTCAATGACAACGGAACCCTGCGAATGGACTGCATCCGAATCATGGATGGCGTGGCCGAATAACGCCCTATCCAGTCTCCAGTCCTCCTTGCCCCAACCCGCCATCTCCCGTTAAAATAAAAAGATTGCAGGAAAGGTCCAAACAGAGTCATGCCTAAAGCAGGAATTCATCCCGACTACAACGAAATCCGCGTCATGTGCGCCTGCGGATCGAGCTTCGCAACCCGCTCCACTCATCATGGAGACATCCACATCGAAATCTGCTCCGCCTGCCACCCCTTCTTCACCGGCAAGCAAAAGCTGATCGACACCGCGGGTCGCATTGAGCGCTTCCGCCGCAAATACGCTAAAAGCGAGGCGGCTGCCAAGTAATTTCGCAGCCATCGAGACACCCGAAAGCCTCCGCCGAACGCGGAGGCTTTTCCATCACGGCCAGGTAATTATTATTGACCTGCGACCAACGGGAGCGGCCACAAAAGCTAACATTTACGAAGGCGCGAAGCGCGTATCGCTGGACGCGCAGTCCTCATGAAAAAATCCTGGGACAACCCGATCGAGCGCGCCATGCCCAACGGCGTCCGTGTGCCCGCATCCGTCTCCATTGGCGGAGTCCGAGTCACCCCCGCCACCGTCCTCGCCCCCATGGCCGGAGTCACCGACACCGTCTTCCGCCGCTTCATCCGCAACGCCAGCCTCTTCACCCACACCGTCGAATCCTCACCCGCCACCGGCGCGGGTGCCCCATGTCTCGCAGAGACATGGGAGCCAAACTCCGTCAACACCGCCATCTCCAACCAGCAGTCCGGCTGCGGACTCATCATGACCGAGTTCACTTCTGCCGACGGACTCTCCCGCATGCGCGAATCCAAGCGCAAACGCTACCTCACCTTCTACGACGACGAGCACCCCATCGCCGCGCAGCTCTTCGGCTCCAACCCTGAAACCCTCGCCGACGCCGCCCGCATCGTCCAGGACACCGGCTTCGACATGGTCGATCTCAACCTCGGCTGCCCCGCCAAGCGCGTCGTCTCCTGCAACGGAGGCAGCGGCCTGCTGCGCGACCTCCCGCTCATCACCAAAATTTTTGAGGCCGTTCGCGCCGCCGTCACCATCCCCTTCACCGTCAAAATCCGCCTCGGCTGGAACGACGACAACATCATCTGTGTCGAGCTCGCCCGCATCGCGCAGGAGTCCGGACTCGCCGCCATCGCCCTCCACGCCCGCACCCGCGAGCAAGGCTACTCCGGCCAGGCACGCTGGGAGTGGATCGCCGCCATCAAGAACGCCGTCTCCATCCCCGTCATCGGCAACGGAGACATCCGCACCCCCGAAGACGCCGTCGCCCTCGTCGCCGAAACCAACTGCGACGCCGTCATGATCGGCCGCGCCGCGCCCGCCAATCCATGGATCTTCCGCCAGATTGCCCAGTACACCGCCACCGGACGCTACGACCAGCCGTCTGAGCTCGACCGCTACCGCATGATCCGCACCTACTTTGAAATGCTGCTCGTCGAAGCAGAAGCCAGCGACAAGGAAGCCCAGGGCAAAATGAAGCAGTTCGCCTCCTGGTTTACCCACGGAGTCGCCGGCGGCGCGCACCTCCGCAAATCCATATACGAGTCCAAAACCGGCGACGCCATCCTCTCCGCCGTCGAACAATTCTTCGAGCAGAAAACCACCGAACTCGAATCCCTGGCCCCCATCGCCTGATCCAGGCTGCCTACACAAGCTTCTTTTGCTTGTCTGGGGAACAACGGACCGCCTTCTATTCCATACGGCCAATCCCTAATCCCTCTTTCTCCTTCCCACACCCACATATCTTCCGTACCATAGAGACATGGCCAAAGGATGGGAAAGCAAATTCGTGGAAGAGCAACTCGCCGAGAAAGAATCAACCTCGTTGAGCGAAGACGAAGTTATCCACCAAACGCACCTCAAAGAGGCCAACAAGCAGCGCGCACGCCAGGAACTTGAGCTTCAGCGCGAAAACATCCTCGGGCAGCGCACCTCCAACCCGCACCGCCGCGCAGCCCTCGAGTCCGCCCTCGTAGACATCGAATCCAGGCTCAACGCCCTTTAATTTCAAAAATACTCGAGGTCATCCCGAACGAAGTTTGGCGCATGCCGCGCCGAACAAGTCGAAGGACCTGCATTTCCACTTTCCCGGCCACCCATTCTGCACCCGCGGCCAGCGGAAGCGGCCATCTTCGCCTGATTCACCATGGCGCCTTACCACCCGCGGACAGATCTTCGTCCGCGGGGTGGTAAGGCACGTGTGCCTCAGACGGCCCGCCGATTGAATAGCAGCGAATTCGCCTGGTCGATCGAAGTCATACCGATCCGCCCTATGTTCACATGCGCCGGCCTGGTCGCCGCCCACACAATCGCGTCCGCCACATCCTCCGGCTTCAGCGGAGTCAGCCCCTGATACACCTTCGCCGCCCGCTCCTCATCGCCCCGGAACCGCACCACGCTGAAGTCCGTCTCCACCATCCCCGGATCCACCGACGTCACCCGCACCGACGTCCCCAGTAAATCCTGCCGCAGCCCGTCGCTGATCGACCTCTCCGCCGCCTTCGTCGCGCAATACACCGCGCCCTTCGGATACGTGATCTCCCCAGCCGTCGATCCCAGGTTGATCACATGCCCGCGCCCGCGCTCCACCATCCCCGGAACCACCGCCCGCGTCACATACAGCAGCCCCTTCACATTGGTGTCAATCATCTCTTCCCAGTCCTGGACCTCGCCCTCGTGCAGCTTATTCAACCCCCGGCTCAGCCCGGCGTTGTTCACCAGCACATCCATCGCGCGCCACTCATCCGGCAGCCCCGCAATCGCCTGCTCAACCGCACCGCGATCCTGCACATCCAGCCCGAACGCATGCACCGCCTCCGCGCCCGCTTCCATCAGCTTCGGCCGCATCGCCTCCAGCCGCCCCACGCGACGCGCCGCCAGCAGCAGCTTCGCGCCCTCCGCCGCAAATGCAAACGCACAAGCCTCGCCAATCCCTGCGCTCGCGCCCGTCACAAACACAACTTGACCCTTTAATTTCATGCCTGACCTTCCATCTCCTTATCGTAAGAGAACCAGCCGGGACTCCGCCCGGCCTCCTTCGATTAACTCAGCATCTCCTGCTTGGCCAGCCGGTAATACCCTCCGGCCCAATCCGCATCGCGCATCCCCTCCGCTATCGCCCGGTCAAAGTGCGCCTTGAACTCATCCGCCAGCGGAGTCTTCACCTTCGCCCCCTCCGCTGCCTCGCGGAACAGCCGCACATCCTTCTCGCCCAGCGCAACCGTACCGCCCGGAGGCATAGGCGGATTCAAAATCAGCTTCCGGTACGTGTCGTAAAACGGTGACTGGAACAGCGCCGCATTCACCGTCTCCGCAAACAGCCGCGGCTCAATCCCCAGCGCCTCGGCAAACACCATGCTCTCCGAGAGTGACGCAATCATCGCCGTAATCAAAAAATTCCCGCCCAGCTTCAGCGCATGCGCCGCCGATGGCTTCTCGCTCACCACCGTCACACTCCGGCTGAAGGTCTCCAGCAGCGGCTTAACCTTCTCCACCGCCTCACGCTCACCTGCCGCCACCGTCGCCAGCCGAGCCGCCTCCGCCACATTCGGCCGCCCAAATACCGGAGCACCCACAAACTGCGAATGCTCCGCCCGGTGCATCAACGTCAGCCGGTCCGACAGCGCCACGCTGATTGTGCTCAGCGACACATGCACCGCGCCCGGCATCATCCCCTTCAGCGCCCTGCCGTCAAACAGCACGGCTTCGAGAGCCGCATCGTCCATCACCATTGTGAAGACCACTTCGGCGTCCTGCACCGCCTCCGCCGCCGTCTCCGCCACCCGCGCGCCTTCCTTACCCAACACCTCTGCACTCGCGCGCGTCCGGTTCCACACCGTCAGTTCATGTCCTGCCTTTATCAGGTGCCGCGCAATCGCAACCCCCATCTTGCCAATTCCTAAAAATGCAATCCGCATCGTAACTCCTCATCAATAGAATGAAGCCCCTTTGAAAACGGCGCAACCAACAGGGAGCGTCGCCCCAGCACGATACAAAAAACACCGCATGAACTCGGAAAATGCCGTAAAGTATTCACCGATGGAAGACAAACCTCCAGGCGCTCCTGAACAAGGTTCCGTGCAGGATCTGGAGCAGCGGCTCGCGCAACTCACCCAGCGCGTCTACCTCCTTGAGTCCGCACTCCGCGCCCGCGGCATCCGCCTCGACGACACCGCACCCGCACCGCCCCAACCCGCCCCAACCGCAGCAGCACAGCAGCCTGTAATCCCGCGCCCCGTTCCGCCACCCGCCGCCCCGCTCCCGTCCTTCGCAACGCACCAACCGGCCACGTCTGACACCTCCCTCGAGTCCCGCATCGGCTCCCAGTGGTTCAATCGCATCGGAATCTTCGCCGTCCTCATCGGCATGGCCTGGTTTCTCAAATTCGCCATCGACAATCACTGGATCGGCCCCGCCGGCCGCGTCCTCATCGGCATCCTCGCCGGCGCCGCCCTCATCGCCTGGTCCGAGCGCTTCCGCTCCCACGGCTTCCGCGCCTTCTCCTACTCACTCAAGGCCATCGGCAGCGGCGTCCTCTATCTATCGCTCTGGGCTGCTTTCTCGCTCTTCCATCTCATCCCGTCTCCCGTAGCCTTCGCAGCCATGTTCGCCGTCACCGCCTTCAACGGATTCATGGCCTGGGCACAGGACTCCGAGTTGCTCGCCCTCTACGCCATCGTCGGCGGCTACTCCACGCCGCTGCTCCTCTCCACCGGCCAGAACCACGAAGTCGTGCTCTTCTCCTATCTCCTTCTGCTTTGCGTCACCACCCTCGCGCTCATCGCGCTCCGCCCCTGGTCCCGCCTCCTCATCGGCTCATTCTTTGGAACCATCTTCTTCTTCATCAGCTGGTCCTTCCAGTTCTACTCAACTTCGCAATTCGGAACCACCGCCTTCTTCCTCTCGCTCTTCTTCCTTTTCTTTGCCTTCGCGCCGCACATGGTCCGGCTCAACCGGAAGACCAGCACCACGCATCTCGCGGCTCGCGACGCTTTCGCGCTCTTCGTCCTGCCCTTCATCAACGCCGCCCTCGGCTACGGAGGCTTCTATCTCCTCGTCGATAGCACCGGCTCGTCAGCAGCACAACCCTGGATCGCACTCGCCTTCGCCGCCTTCTACCTGCTGCTCATCCGCATAACGCTCCCTGCCGACCGCACCCTCACCGCCGGACTTAAGTCCCTCGACCTGGTCATCGCCGTCATCTTCATCACCCTCGCCATCCCGCTTGAGACCCACGGACGCTGGCTCACCATCGGCTGGCTCGTCGAAGGAGCCGCCCTCCTCTGGCTCTCCCGCATCGTCCCCCAGCGCCTGCTGCGCGCTCTCGGCCTCATCTCGCTCGTACTCGGGCTAGCGGCGCTAATGGCCATCAACCCGCCTGCCTCGCCCACGCTCTTCTTCAATCAGCGATTCGCTACCTACCTCGCCGCCATCGCCGTCTTCGCCTTCACCGCCTGGCTCGCCTCCCGCTCCACTGAGGTCGAAGGCCTCCACTTCCCCATCGCCTGGGATGTCACCGCCGCCCTCGCCGCTCTCGCCGTCAGCGCTCTCATCCTCATCGCCGTCAGCCTTGAGATTCACAGCTACTGGTGGAACCTCCGCTACTCCGGCCTCGCCACCACCTTCCGCAACTACAGCATGTACGCGCAGTTCACCTACTCCGCCTTCTTCATGGTCTACGGAGCCATCCTTCTCATCCTGGGCTTCGTGCAGCGCTCCGCCTTCCTGCGTTGGCAGGCGCTCATCCTTCTGGCTTTTTCCATCGGCAAGGTTTTCACTATAGATGTCAGCCAACTCAGCCAGGGTTATCGCATCCTCAGCTTCCTTGGCCTCGGCGCTCTGCTGCTGGCCGTCAGCTTCGCCTATCAGCGCGACTGGCTCAATCTTCGCAAGGACACAAACAAGGCCTCATGACCTTTCGCATCACGCCCCTACGCGCCGCTCTTGTCCTCGCCTTCCTTACCGCCGCCACGCCCAGCCTGCGCTACTTCCACTACACGCGCGCGGTCTACACCTCTCCTGCGCAGTCCGGACAAACATGCGCGGTCCTCGACGCGGAAGCCTTCTCGCAGTCCGGCCCCGGTCTCGCCAGCCTTCGCCTCTATCAAGGCACAAGCATCCATCCCTACGCCATCAGCTACGCCGCGCCCCTGCAACCCGCCGCCCAGAACATCGCGCCGCTCAACCTCGGCCTTCGCAACGGATCCGTCGTCTTCGACGCCGCCATGCCCAGCGGCTCCTACAGTGACCTCGACCTCGCCATCGACGCCCACGACTTCATCGCCACCGTTCGCGTATCCGGCAGCCAGACGCAATCCGGCCCCACCACCAATCTCGGCTCCTACACCGTCTTCGATTTCACCCGGCAAAAACTCGGCCGCAGCACCGTCCTGCATCTCCCGCAGTCCGACTTCCCCTTCCTGCACTTCTTTATCAGCGGCCCGCTGCAGCCAAAGCAAATTACCGGGCTCTCAGTCGATCGCCTTCCCTCCGGAGCGCCGCAATATGTCACCGTCGCCGCCACACCCCAGGTCACCGAGCAGGGCCACGACTCCATCATCACCTTCGCCATCCCGCCCAACGTCCCCGTCGACCGCATCCGCTTCTCCATCGGTTCGCAACCCGTCGACTTCAGCCGTCAGGTCAACGTTACAGTCACACATCCAGCAGCGCCGCCAAACTCCAGCGGCCAGGTCGAAGTACAGGAACCTGTCTTCTTATCCGGCAACCTGCTGCGCATCCACACCACGCGTAACGGCCACAAAATCGACGAGGAACACCTCGCCATCCCCGCCTCATACTCCGCCTCGTCCTTCAGCGCTCCCACCGGAACCAGCTGGACCATCACCGTCCACAATCAGGACGACCCGCCCCTCGACATCCGCTCCGTCAGCCTGCAGATGATCGCGCGCAGCCTCTGCTTCGACGCCGCGCCCAACTCCACCTACACCCTTTATTACGGAGATCCGGCCCTCAGCCCGCCGCACTACGACTACGCCACACTCTTTTCACTCAGCAAGAACGCCGCCCGCGCCACCCTCGGCCCCGGCGAACTCAACCGCCTCTATACCCCGCGACCCGATACGCGCCCCTTCACCGAAAAACATCCCGCGCTGCTCTGGATCGCCCTTATCGCCGCCATCCTCATCCTCGGCCTCATCGCCCTCCGCTCCGCCAAACACCTCCGCCAGCCATAAAAACAATCCGGCCGCCACCATCAGCGAAAGTCATAAAGCGTAAGGCCACGAATATTCCGAAAATCCTTGTGGTTGTCCGTCATCAGGATCAGGCCGTGCTCCATTGCAGTCGCCGCAACCAGCATATCGGCGAGAGAGAAAGTCTTGCCCTTCCGCGCCCACGCGCTCTTCGTGCCGCCTCCGCGTCGTGCAACGGCCGCTGTAATCGGAAAGATCTCAAGGTTCGAAAGAAACAATTCCGTCTTCACTTCTTCGCCTGTACGCATACCCGCAAACACCTCGCCGATATTCATAGCGGATGTCGCCAGCGTATGTCCGCTCAGCACCAGTTCCACAAGAAGCTGCTTGCGCTCGTTACGGCCCCGCAACGTATCAATGAGCACAGTCGTATCGAGCAGATAATTCACTTTGCCCGCTTCCCTGCCGGAATACGCCTCTCGCTCTCCTTGCGTAGCCGCTTTACCCATGCTCCCGCGCCCGACGCAAGCTCAGGGTGATTCTTGGCCTTCCATGCAGGCTCCTCGTCGCGAAGGAACTGAAGCAAACGCCTCCGCTTTAATTCCGCACGTGCAGTTTCAACCAGAAACGCGCTCCGACCGCGAGGCCCAACCAGAGAATCGATCTCCTCAATCAATTCTTCGGGCAAAACAATATGTGCTCTCTGTGTACCCATATATATGTCCCACTCATAGTGTGCCATAGAACCGGCATAGCCCAAAGAAAAACGCGGCCCCAAACCACAGGACCGCGCAAACCCCAACAATTCCCCTATCAGCCCTACCGCAAACTCGTCTCCACCTCGTTCAGCCAGCTCGGAGGCTTCAATATCTCCCGCGGCCGCGAACCATCTGCCGGGCCCACAATCCCGTCGCGCTCCATCATGTCGATCAGGTGCGCCGCGCGCCCATACCCAATCCGCAGCCGACGCTGCAGCAGCGAGGTCGATGCCTTCCCAAACTCCAGCACCAGCCGCACCCCATCCTGAAACAGCTCATCGTTCTCATCCGCGCTGTCCGCCCCCAGGTCCGCATCGCGTCCCGCCGCGTCCTTCGGAGCCTCAAGGAAGCCCGACACATACTCCGCCTCGCCCTGCTTCTTCCAGAACTCCACCACCTTCGCAATCTCCTCTTCCGTCACAAACGGAGCGTGCACCCGCTGCAACCGCGACGTCCCCGGCGGCAAAAACAGCATGTCGCCCCGCCCCAGCAGAGCCTCCGCGCCGTTCGAGTCCAATATCGTCCGCGAGTCCACCTTCGTCGCCAGCCGGAACGATATCCGCGCCGGCACGTTCGCCTTGATCAATCCCGTAATCACGTCTACCGACGGCCTCTGCGTCGCTAGCACAAGATGAATTCCCACCGCGCGCGCCATCTGCGCCAGCCGCGTAATCGCCTCTTCCACGTTGGCCTTGTCCAGCATCATCAAATCGGCCAGCTCGTCAATAATGATCACGATGTACGGCAGCGGCGCTTCTTCCGCGTCGTCAAACAGGCTCGGCGTCCCCGTTTCAAACAGCCGGTTGTACTGGTCAATGTTGCGCACACTGCGCGAGGCCAGCAGCTTCAGCCGCCGCTCCATCTCCCGCACCGCGTTGCGCAGCGCATTCGCCGCCAGCTTCGGCTCCGTAATAATCGGCGTGAACAGATGCGGAATCCCCTCATACATCCCCAGCTCCACGCGCTTCGGATCCACCAGAATCATCCGCACCTGCGCCGGAGTCGCCTTGTACAGCATCGACATGATCATGGCGTTGATCGCCACCGACTTGCCGCTTCCCGTCGATCCCGCAATCAGTACATGCGGCATCGTCGTCAGGTCCGCCGTCACTATCGACCCGTTAATGTCCTTGCCCATCGCCAGCGTCAGTTTGCTCTTGGAGTTGCGGAAGTGCTCCGCCTCAATCACGTCCCGCAGCCGGATCGTCTCGCGGTTGTGGTTCGGCACCTGCATCCCCACCGTGCTCTTGCCCGCCATCCGCTCAATCAATATGCTCTCCGCGCGCATCGCCAGGCACAGGTCCTCCGCCAGACCCGTCACCCGGCTGTACTTCACACCCGCCTCCGGCCTAAACTCAAACGTCGTCACCACCGGCCCCGGATTAATCCTCACCACCTGCCCGCGCACATCAAACTCCGCGCACTTCTCTACCAGCACCTGCGCCTCGGTCCGCAGCTCGTCCTCGCGCACAATCTGCGCCTCGTCGCTCCGGTGCAGCAGCGTGCTCGCCGGCAGCTTAAACCCGCTCACCGACTTCGGAGTCACCGTCACCGCATGGTGCTCCGCATCCGCCCGCTCGGCTACCGCAATCGCCCGCTCCGCGGCGGTCTCCTTCCTGACCATCTCCGGCCTCATCGCCACCGGCGCCGCCCTGCGCTCCTCTACCACCGGCTCAGCATCGGCAACCACCGCCCGCGGCATCTGCTCCCAAACCGTCTGAGCGGCATGCTCCTCCGCAAACACCTCGGCAAAGCCTCCCCTGCGACGCAACGGCTCCGCGGCATCCTCTGCGTCCTGCGCCGCCGTCATCCCCGCCATCGCCGGCGCTGCTTCAACCGCCGCCTTCGCACAGCCTGTCCACGCAGCAGCTACCGGAACAGCCGCAACCGGCTCGGCTTCCGCCTCATCGCGACGCATCTTCCCTGCGGCCTTGGCTTCGACCTTGCGCCGCTTCTCAAATTCCTTCTCGCGAACCCGCTCCGCCTTCGCCTCGGCCTTCAACTCCTTGGCACGCGCCCGCGCAAACCGCCAGTTCTGCCACCGGTCGCGCCACGCCAGCACAAACGCAAACCGCACCGCCAGCCACTCCCGCGCGGTATCAAAGCTAAAGGTTGTTGAAAGATACAACGCTATCGCCAGCGCACTCACCGCCACCACGCACGCACCCGGATAATTCAGCCACCGCACCAGCACGCCGGCCGCCAGCAGACCCACTACACCGCTGATTGCCAGCCCGCCCACCATGTGCATATGCCACGGCAGCAGACCAGCCAGCGCCGGCCCAAACACCATGCACAGCACCACGCCCGCCAGCTTCGCCTTGGCTGAACCCGTCGGACGCGACCGCAGCCACGTCCATCCCAGCACGCCCAGCAGCAGCGGCAGCAAAAATGCCGACACGCCCTCCAGTTGCAGCAGCAAATCGGCAATCGTCGCACCCACCACGCCAATCCAGTTGTGCGCAGGACGCAGCCCCGGCCCGAACCCGCCCACCGTATTCCATGAGGGGTCCGTCGCCCGGTAAGAAACCAGGGAGAGGAAAAGAAGAATCGCCGCCGTCAGCGTCAGCAACCCGATCAGCTCATTCAGCCGCCGGTTGCGTGTCGGAGTCATTATCAGTTGTAAGGGCTTCATCAAGACGCGAAACACCGCCCGCCGCTACAACCACAAAACCCGGCACGCAATCCATGCGCGATAGGGCGGTTCAGCGGCAAAAAGCGATCAACACACCAGAGCATCTCCATTATCCCAGACCCGCCCCACCAACCCCCACAAAATCCCCAGGGGGAACCCAACTCGAAAACCGGCATCAGGATGGCGCCGGAGGTGCGTCTGCCTGGACGGCCAACTCCACCGTCCGCTCATCCCGCTCCCCGCCAAAATACTTCTCCAGCACTCCAACAAACTCCGCATTCTCCTCCGTCGCCTTCGCAAACAACGTCATCGACGACCGAAGCTTCGCATTATCCGGCCATCCAAAAATCTCCTCCGCCGTCCGGCGCTCAACCTCCAGCACAATCCCGCAAATCGCCCGCAGCCGAGCCCCCAGCACCGCATGCGCCAGATACGCCCGCGCCTCGCCCACCGACCCAATCGCATACCGCTGGCTTATCGAGCTCATCCCCAGCCCCGCAATTTGCGGAAAAATGAACCACATCCAGTGCCCCGTCTTCCGCCCGCGCCGCAGCTCCGCGCACGCCTGCTCGTAGGTGCCGCGCTGCGCCTCCACAAACCGCTCCAGATCATAAGGATCACTCATCGCCACCATCCTTGCACCCATCGCCAGCACCACGCAATTGCAGTCGCTCATCGCCGCGCCCACCCTCAAACTCAGCAGCGCAGCCCTCGACAAACTTACGCAGGCCAGCGCATACTAGCCTGCATTACCCCGCTCCCGCTAACAGCGGGGGCGGCCCGCAAACTCAATGAATTCACCAAAAGGCGCGAAGCGCGTGTGCCCGGGACGGAAAGTCCCGCACAACCTTTAGTGACGAGTGCTGTTCATACTTTCTGAGGTACGACAACTATGCGCGTTACGAAATATCTCTCCATGCTCGCTTTGGCTGGCTCCCTTTTTATGGTCAGCTCCACTCCCTCACAGGCGCAGATATCTTTCAACGTCCGCATCGGCGCGGCACCGGCTTGCCCCTACGGATACTACCCCTTCCGGCCCTACAACTGCTCCCCCTACGGCTATTACGGCCCAGCATGGTACAGCGGCGGAATCTTCATCGGCGCTGGCCCCTGGTTCCGCGGTCCCCGCGATTTCCACGGCTTCGTAAACCACTACTACGACCCCCGCTACGGATACCACGGCCCCTACCCGCGCCGAGGTGAACGCCCCGACTGGAACCGCCACCGCGACTTCCGTGAGCACTTCCACGGCAACTCCGAATTCGACGGACGCGGTCGCCCTTGGCGTCGTGGCGAAATGCGCGGACGCGGAAACGCCTACGGCCACTACAAGGAGCACGGCAACCCGCACAACCGTCGCGATCGCGGCAACCGACGCGAACGTGGCAACCGCAACTCCCACGGACACGGCAACGGCCACGGTCACGGGCATGACAAAGGACACGGGCACGACCACTAAACACCCGCTCGTCTGCTCTCTACCCCCATCCACCACCCGGGCCTTCCGTTACGGAAGGCCCTTTTCATCTCCGCTCCTTCAGTTTGTGACTATCTCCCGGACGGCGAGTCCCGCGACGCGCCTGTGCTTGAACGGCAAGTCCTCGCCAAATACGGTACGATCAAAAATTAAGTACCGCCGCACCCGCATTGCACCCATCCTCGCGCAGACGTCAACAAAAACATAGGTGGACTGTAAGTCGACTTGTAAGGAGCCAGCACCCAGAATGAAACCCGCTGCCCGCCGCGCCCCGCTCGCCTGTATCCTTATTGCCGTGCTCACCGCATCCGCCTCCGCTCAGCTCCCCGCGCACAGCAACCGCCCTGCCACCGCGCACCACGCCCAGCAGGACCAGCCGCCCCCGCACAAGTGGGCCATCGTCCTCCATGGCGGAGCCGGCGTCATCGAGCGCTCCTCCATGTCACCCCAGGCTGAGAAGCAATACCGCGCCGGCCTCCGCGCCGCACTCAGCGCCGCCGCCCGCGTCCTCAGCAAGGGAGGATCCTCGCTCAACGCCGTACAGGCCGCCATCGAGGTCATGGAGGACAATCCCCTCTTCAACGCCGGACGCGGAGCCGTCTTCGCCGCCAACGGAACCAACCAGATGGACGCCGCCATCATGGACGGCGCCACCATGCGCGCCGGAGCCGTCGCCGACGTCCAGCACACCCGACACCCCATCGCCCTCGCCCGCGCCGTCATGGAAAAGACCCACTGGGTCCTGCTCTCCGGCCAGGGCGCCGACGATTTCTCCCTCTCCGCCGGACTTCAGCAGGAACCCTCCAGCTACTTCTTCACCGAGCCTCGCTGGGACTCCCTCGTCCGCGAATTAAAGAAGGAGAAGCTCCCCATCCCGCCGCGTCCCGTCGGCGCGCCTCCACCGCCCCCGCCGCAATCCGCCCAGCAGTCTTCCCTGAATACCCAGCCTCCCTTGCCGGAAACCCCCGCCGACCATAACTACGGAACCGTAGGCGTCGTCGCCCTCGACGTCAACGGAAACATCGCCGCCG
This sequence comes from Acidobacteriaceae bacterium, assembly GCA_035532055.1. Lineage (GTDB taxonomy): Bacteria > Acidobacteriota > Terriglobia > Terriglobales > Acidobacteriaceae > Silvibacterium. The sequence continues at coordinate 22,501 of DATKRT010000003.1, forward strand.
GAACCTCCACCGGAGGACTCACCGCCAAGCGCTGGAACCGCATCGGCGACTCCCCCCTCATCGGAGCCGGAACCTACGCCTCCAACCAGTCCTGCGCCGTTTCCGGAACCGGCATCGGAGAATACTTCATCCGCTACACTGTGGCCCGCACCATCTGCGCCCTGGTCCAGTACAAACACATGCGCCTGCAAGCCGCAGCCGACGAAGTCATCCAGAAACAACTCGCGCCCATCCACGGAGACGGCGGAATCATAGCCATAACCCCCGACGGCCAAATAGCCTGGAGCTTCAACACCCCAGGAATGTTCCGAGCCAAACTAAGAGAAGGCGGCAAACCCCAAATCGCCATCTACCACGACGAACCGTAAAATGACAGGACTGACGAAAGCCAAGCGGCCTCGCTAGCCGCGGCGGACGGAGCGTCGAACCCGCCTGCGAGGCGGCGGCTCTGGCAATACTGGGGCTAGGCCCGGCATGACAAGCCGCTCATACATGCCGAAGAGATGTTCGACTCGCTCTCTGTCCGACGTAAAGGCCGGTCCCCGATAGAGCCGGTCCACAGCACGGTCGAGAGCATGGTGTGCTTCCAGCAGATGACGAGGCATCGCTTCGGAATCATAGAGATCTGCGAGAGAGGCATTAGGAAATTCTGCCCGCGCATTCAGCACAGCCTGAGCCAGATTCGCAATGCGGGCATGGGCCCTCTCATCAACCTCTGGCCACGCATATGGGTTGTACACAACGCCTACCGAGTATCGGTAGCGGCTTTCTAATCTTCCGCCGATATAGCGCAGCCATGCCATATGCATCCGCGAGGTCAAAATCCCGAAATGCCACAGCGTCGCACCGTTCAGTACAAACACTAAGTCACTCGGAATGACTGGAGGTCGTAGCCATGCGATAGGAACGTATTCTCTGCGTTCAGAGGATACCTTCGGCAGGACGAGAAATGGATTCTCCGGGATGACAGTGACGTGATAGCGAGTGGGTGACGCTGCCAAAGCACGTGTCCCGGCACTCTTGCTTTGTCCTCGGAGTCCTCTGACCTCCTCAATACGCCCTAGTACCAGCGGCAAGCGTCGCAGCTCACTTGGGTCAGCGCCGTCCAAAGCGAGAATCCATCTCGTCTCGTTGTAGAGAAACTCGGTAGCGCCGACGTAGGGACGTAAGTATCGCGCTGCACCCGGTTCGACGCGCAGCAACTCGGCTCTCTGCTCTTCAGTAAATATGTATCGTCCGCCGTCGATCGGCTTTGAGCCAATGATCAGAGGAGGTACATCGTCGCAAAGCGGTCTCGTAACCTCGCTCACAACCAGATGCCGATCCGTCAGGTTCGAGCCGTCGAAAAGATAAGGGGTGAGCGTTGAATGCAAGCTCTCCACCGGTTCGCCGTTGATATCCGCATAACTGAAGAGTCGTTTTTCTAGCGGCTCATCAGCGCGGCGCGTTAGGCCAATAATAACCACGTGAACATGCGCCATGCCGCGAGCATCGCTGCCCCACGCAAAAGTCCGGTGCGCGTAGGAGATTTCGAGTCCGTAACGCTCGAAGAGTACAGGCCACAATTGTGCGACCTGCTCGCCTTGCGTGATGGAGTTGGTGGCTACGAAACCTATCTTGGCAATCGTCCCCTGAATGTACTCGGCAGCCTTAATAAACCAGGCCGTTACATAATCCAGCGTCCCGCCACTGCCGCCAAGAGCAGCAACACGCCGCACCTGTGCGCGTTGCCGATCAGTCTGGTATTTTGAACCTCCGAAAGGCGGGTTTCCGAATACATAGGAACACTCCGCCGCCGGTAGCACTCGCTGCCAGTCAGTTTCAAGCGCGTCAGCATTATGAATATGCGGCGAAGTGCGCAGCGGAATGCGAGCATAGCTGTTGCCGAACTCCAGGGATAGACGATTATTCATAATGTGGTCCATCATCCATAGCGCCACTTCGGCAATGCGGGCAGCAAACTCGCCGATCTCAATGCCATAAAACTGGTCCACATTGATGTGCGAGAGAGCGGAAACATCGAGGTTAAGCGTGTTCTCGCCCTTGAAAATCTCTTTGAGCAGTTCAGTCTCAAGCGCACGCAATTCCCGATAGGCAATGATGAGGAAGTTGCCGCAACCGCACGCAGGGTCAAAAAAACGCATTGCCGCAAGCCGGTCATGGAAGCGCACGAGTGCCTGCCGCCGCCCTGAATCGCGCCGCTGTCGAAGCGCTTCGAATTCCGACCATAAAGATTCTAGAAACAATGGGCGGATGACCTTCAGAATGTTCTTTTCTGTTGTGTAATGCGCGCCAACCTGCCTGCGCTCTTCACCGTTCATTACCGATTGGAAGAGGGCGCCAAAGATCGCTGGCGAAATAGCGTCCCAGCTAAAATCACAGGCCTCAAGCAGCAACTCGCGCATCGCAGCATCGAACGCAGGGATCGGCAGCCGCTCAGCAAAAAGATCGCCATTTACGTAGCGGAACTCATTCAGGTCGTCGTCAAGCGTAACCTGTCGTCGATCCTCGGGTGTGTTTAGTATTTCAAACAGATGTGCGAGCCAGGCGCCGACGTCCCGGCCATCTTCGCTCGTACGGTTCTGGATCAAGTCCTGAAATAAGTCGCGCTGCTCGAATATGCCGGTGTCATCGGCAAAAAGGCAGAACACGAGACGAACGAGCAGGCGTTCAAGATCATGGCCCGTGTATCCAGATTTCTTGAGCGCATCATGGAGCTTCCCCATCAACTCAGAAGCTTCGATGTTGACGGGATCCTGGTCTCGAAAAGTCCGCTTCTCGACGCCGAGAATAAAGGTAAATGCCTCGATATGCTTCGAAAAGTCGCGAAGGCGGAACCTTACCGGCGGAGTATCCTCGTCGAGATCATAGAGCTCAAAGTTCTGGAAGTCGCTTACAAGAATGTACCGGGGCAGCTCGTGATCCTTCAGCCCCGGGAAGTATTCGAGAGCCTGTTGCTTTGCGCGGACAAGGTTGCGACCGGCGCTCTTCTGCTCGACAAGCAGCGTACCCTTCCAAAACAGATCAATGAAACCCCGCTTTTCACCGAGCAGCTTGACTGGCTCCTCATACGAGGCCACACGTCTCCGGCGCACGCCAAAAACCTCAAAGAACTCGTTGTAAAAAGATTGAGTTTCGCCCTTCTCGTATTCAGCGTCCTTCCATTCTTCTGCAAAGCGCGCCGCGTGAATTCGTATCTCGTTCCAGTTCAGATGCATCGCCCTATCAGCATACCTCGCCGGAGTGCCCCATCCTACGCGCAGCTTCATCGCGCGTAGGGTGGGAAAGATCGAATCTCCCCTCACCCACCTCTCGCCTCGCGCCAGCGAGGCCCGGTGGAAGCCCCGGCCTTCAGGCCCGGTGAAAAAAGAACCGCTCCGAAGGGAGCGTACCTTGCTGCCGCAGGCCGGAGTGGAGCCGAATAGGCGCAACGACCCCAACAAATCGACGCCCGGCTCGCAGAGCCGCACCTTATCCGCCCGCCGGGTGCCCCAGGTCTCGATTCTGAGACCTGGGAAAGATCGAATTTCCCCTCACCCACCTCCCGCCTCGCGCCAGCGAGGCGGGAGGTGGAAGCCCCGGCCTTCAGGCCGGGGACAAAAGAGTCGCTCCGCAGGAGCGCACCTTGCTGCCGCAGGCCGGAGTGGAGTCGCCAGACGAAACGACCCCAACAAATCGACGCCCGGCTCGCAGAGCCGCACCTTATCCGCCCGCCCAAAAGCCTCGCCGACCCCTGTCAAGAGGAAAATCTCATAACTAACTCCCTTTCAACCACTTACAAATGCATCTGAATTATCCCAACCTGCTACACTGGATATAGCTGAAATTTCATTCAACGCAAAGAGGCGCAGCC
>DATKRT010000004.1:0-89193 GCA_035532055.1 Acidobacteriaceae bacterium
TCACCCCAGCCTCATGTTGCTTCAGTATCCCGATGATCTGCTCTTCCGTGTACCGGCTCTTCTTCATCGTCAGCTCCCTCAATTCAATTTACGAGAGAACTCCAGTTCCAACTGGTAGAGATTTCCGGGGGCAGGTCACGCCCACCCCTCGCGATATACTGCCCTCCAAACCGCTTCTTCGCCTCAACACAAATTTTTCTCCGCAAAGGACATCCATGCCGCTCGACCGCCGATCCTTTCTCACCATCACAGGCAGTGCAGGCCTCGCCTCCACCCTCTTTCCCGGAACGCTCTTCACCCTCGCCACCCAAGCCCAGGCCCAAACCAAATCCGCGCCCGGGGCCCCCAAGCTCCCGCCCATCACCCAGGACATGATCGACCAGGCCGCCGCGCTCGCCGGAATCACCGTCACTCCCGACCAGGCCAAAATGATGCTCGACGGTCTCAACCAGCAGCGCTCCGGCTACGCCGCCATCCGCAAGCTCGACCTGCCCAACAGCGTCCCGCCCGCCTACATCTTCGATCCGCTCCCGCCCGGCGCAACCGTCAACACCCAACGCCACGCGCCCGTCTACAGCCACACCGTGGCCACCATGCCCAAAAATCTTGAGGACCTTGCCTTTTCCACCGTCCCCCAGCTCGCCGACCTGGTGCGCCGCCGCAAAGTCTCCTCTGTCGATCTCACCCAGATGTACATCGCGCGCCTCAAGCGCTACGACCCCACGCTCCACTTCCTCATCACCCTCACCGAGGACCGCGCCCTCGCACAGGCCCGCGAAGCCGACAAGGAGATCGCCGCCGGAAAATATCGCGGCCCGCTCCACGGCCTGCCCTGGGGCGCAAAAGACCTGCTCGCCGTCAAAGGCTACCCCACCACCTGGGGAGCCGGCCCTTACGAACACCAGACCATCGACCAGGACGCCACCGTGGTCAAGCGCCTCGACGCCGCCGGCGCTGTCCTCATCGCCAAACTTACCCTCGGCGCGCTCGCCATGGGCGACTGGTGGTTCGGTGGCCAGACCCGCAATCCCTGGAACCCCAAACAAGGCTCCAGCGGCTCCTCCGCCGGTCCCGCTTCGGCCACCTCCGCCGGATGCGTCGCCTTCGCCGTCGGCTCCGAGACCCTCGGCTCCATCTCCTCGCCCTCCACGCGCTGCGGAGTCACCGGCCTCCGCCCCACCTTCGGATTCGTCCCCCGCACCGGAGCTATGGCCCTCAGCTGGACCATGGACAAGCTCGGCCCCATCTGCCGCGCCGTTGAAGACTGCGCCATCGTCCTCCACGCCATCTACGGCCCCGACGGAGAAGACCTCTCCGTCCGCAATGCCGCCTTCAACTGGAACGCCCACTACGACTGGAAGTCCCTCCGCGTCGGCTACCTTGCTCCGGAGTTCAAGCCCGGCAAGCCCCTCACCGGCCCCAAAATCTCAGCCATCGAGCGCGCCTACCACCAGGTCCGCGCCTACGACCACAAATACGACTTGGCCGCGCTCGACAAGCTCCGCGCCATGGGCGTCAACCTCGTCCCGCTCTCCCTGCCCGACCTGCCCTACGACGCCATGTCTTCGCTGCTCTCCGCCGAGGCCGCCGCCTCCTTCGACCAGCTCACCATGTCCGGACGCGACCGCCTCCTCACCCGTCAGGGCCCAGACGCCTGGCCCAACGACTTCCGCGTCGCGCGCTTCTACCCCGCCGTCGAGTACATCCAGGCCAACCGCGCCCGCACCCTCGCCATCCGCCAGGTTTCCGCGCTCTTCGATAAAGTGGACATCATCGTTGCCCGCAGCACCGGCGAACAGCTCACCGTCACCAATCTCACCGGACACCCCGCCTGCATCGTCCCCAACGGACTCCGCGGCCCCGACGCGCCCCAGCCGCCCACAGCCGACACCGACAACGAACCCCTCGCCGGCCCCGGCACGCCCGTCAGTATCACCTTCCTCGCCAACCACTATCAGGACGCCAAACTCTGCGCCTTCGCCCGCGCCTACCAGCAGGCCGCCGGCTTCCTGAACCTCCACCCAACACTGAGCTGACTTGCTTGCGGAGCGCTGACTCGCTAACTTGCTGATATATGCCCCTGCTCGAAGCTCGCCACCTCGTCAAAACCTACGCGCATAGCGCGCCGGCGGTCGACGACGTCTCCTTTACCATCGAGCGCGGCCAAACCCTCGGCCTCGTCGGCGAATCCGGCTCCGGAAAATCCACCATAGCCCGCATGGTCATGGGCCTCATCCCGCCCACTAGCGGAGACGTCCTCTTCGACAACATCTCCCTCACCACGCTCCCGCCGCGCCGCCTCCGTCTGATGCGCCGCCGCCTGCAAATTGTCTTTCAGGACCCCTACGCCGCGCTCAATCCGCGCATGCGCGTCCGCGATATCGTCGTCGAGCCGCTCATCATCCACCGTGTCTGCCCGCGCTCCGAGCTGCGCGCCCGCGCCTCTGAACTCCTCCACGCCGCCGGACTCGACGACTCCGCCCTGCCCCGCTATCCGCACGAGTTTTCCGGAGGCCAGCGCCAGCGCATCAACATCGCCCGCGCGCTCGCCCTGCGCCCCGAGCTCATCGTCCTCGACGAACCGCTTTCCGCGCTCGACGTCAGCGTCGCCGCGCAAATCGCCAACCTGCTCCGCGACCTGCAGCGCGAGTTCTCCCTCACCTACCTCTTCATCTCGCACTCCATGCCCATGGTGCGCTACCTCTCCACCCGTATCGCCGTCCTGCACCACGGCCGCATGGTCGAGTACGGAGACGCCGCCCAGATCTGCACTGCGCCCCGCGACCCCTATACGCAAACCCTCATCGCCGCCACGCCGGAAATTCGCATCGCCTGAGCACCCCATAGGATCAAATCAGAATGCACGTTGCCTTTCTTCTTCATTACCCCGCTTGGCGCATATCCATTCTCGCCTTCGCTGCCTTCCTCGGCGGCTTCGTCAACTCCATCGCCGGAGGCGGCGGCTTCATCGCCTTCCCCACCCTGCTCAAAAGTGGACTCCTGCCCATCCAGGCCAACGCCACCACCACCGTCGCCCTCTGGCCCGGCCAGTTCACCTCCATCGCCGGATACCGCGAAGAACTCCGCCGCCATCTCCGCCTCGTCATCCCCGTCGTCACCGTTGCCGCCATCGGCGGAGCCGCCGGAGCATGGACCCTGCTGCACAACAGCCAGAACTCTTTTCTGCGCCTCGTGCCCTATCTATTCCTGCTTGGCTCCACCGCCTTCGCCGTCAGCGGCCCCGTCTCGCGCGCCGTCAAGCGCCGCACCCAACAGCACCACGACAAAGAGCACATCCTCCTCATCCCTCTGCTCATCTCGCTGCTCTGCATCTGCTACTACATCGGCTACTTCGGAGCCGGGGCCGGCCTGCTCACCATGACCGCCCTCGCCTTCTGCGGAGTCGAGCGCATCGCCGAAATCAACTCCCTCAAAACCGTCACCACCACCACCGCCAACCTGGTCGCCTGCGTCACCTTCATCTTTCACGGCGCCATCGTCTGGCACGACGCCTGGTACATGATGATCGCCTGCGCCATCGGCGGATACACCGGAGCACGCAACAGCCGCCGCGTCAGCGACAAGGTCCTCCGCCCCATCATCATCGTCTTCGGATTCTCCCTCGCCATCTACTTCTTCCTTCACAGGAGCAGCTTCTAGTGCATCCCGCATTCTGGTTCGTCAATCTCACCGGCTCCATCGCCGCCTTCTGCACAACGCTGGCCTTTGTTCCGCAGCTTGTGCGCGTCTACCGGCTCAAGAGCGCCCGCGACATTTCGCTCGTCATGTTTCTCGTCTTCTCCATCGGCGAGTCTCTCTGGCTGCTCTACGGACTCTTCATCCACTCCATGCCCGTCATCCTCGCCAACGCCATCACCCTCGGCCTCGCGCTCGCCATCCTCTGCCTCAAGCTTCAATATGATCGCAAGCAGAAAATCGCTACAGCTGCCGAGGCCCGGCTCAATTCGCTTCCCTGACGATTCTGCGGGACAATAAAAGGAAAGATCATGAGTCACGAAGGCATACGATTCGTCAGTAAAGAGCAGATCGAGCGGGAGGATCGCGAAGACCGCCCACTTCCCCTCGAACAACGCCTGCCCGTCAAGGTCCGCGTGCACAAATCCGAAGGCACCGGCCTCGAAATCGACTGGAAGGACGGCCACCACAGCGCCTGGAGCTTCCCCTGGCTGCGCCACGCCTGCCCCTGCGCCACCTGCGACGACGAGCGCGGAAAGTCCGGCCGCGCCGTGGGCGCGCCTCCGCCGAAGGAACCGACTCTGCTGCCCATGTATCAGGCCCCGCCGCGTCCTGACTCCGTCACCCCCGTCGGAAACTACGCCCTCAACTTCGCCTGGAACGACGGCCACACCAGCGGCATCTACTCCTGGGACTTCCTGCGCCGCCACTGCCAGTGCGAGGAGTGCCGGAAATCAAGCGAGTAGAGTCGCGGCTAGCTAAGGCTGATCCCGCGTCACATGCGAGTTTGCGCTTAATCTAATTGCTCGCGTCCGAGGTAATCGCTTCTTTATTCTCAGGGGCGTCCTTGTTGATCCCAAAGTCGTATACATTGGTTTCAAAGAATGCCTGGTTTTGAGGCATAGCGCTCACCGCGTATTCACCCGGCGATAAAGGCTCGACCCGAGTAACACGAATCCAGCCGCCCGGCAGGCTCTCAATCCTTATCTTGACGACGCCATCATTTCGCTTCGCGTGTCCACCCCACGCGTTCGTTGTTAGCTTTGAGACGCGCCGATGATCTTTGGCAATTTTCAGATGTAAGAGCGCAATTTTCTCAGTAAGTGCATTCTTACCGCCATTATCGCCTTCGGGGTCTACATCAATATGCATGTAAAGGACAGGTGTTAGGGTGTGTAATTGCACCCGGGCATGTTGACCAGGAATTTTGGTGGTCATTTCGGGCCGATAGAAAATTGATTCTGTAGTACCTTTAAACCAATTTGCTCCGAAGTGCCGATTCACCGAGACAGTGGAATGATGAATTGGAACAAGCTCCAGCTTTCCTTTATATTCATCAACCGCATAAGGAATTGCAGTTCCGGGGATGTGAAGATCAGGCGCGGCCAACGGCGCATCCAAAGGCAGCTGGGCCCCATAGGAAACCCCAACACATAAACAGCAACTAACCACCAGCGTCAATCGAAGCATTTGTTCCCTCCCGAAACCAGCGCTTCAATATATAAAGCAAGAAAGCTAAGTACACCAGCGCAAAATCTTCCTACTGCCTCACCTCACCAACTCATCCAACCTCTCATCATGCGGCGGAACCTCCGCCCTCGCACCCCACTCCCGCTCCACAATGGCCAGAGCCTCATCCACATCCCGCGCCACCAGCACCAGGTCCCGGTCCTTCTGCTTCAGAAACGCCTCGCTCACGCACCGGTCCAGAAACGCGAGCAGCCCATCATAAAACCCGCCCGTATTCACCAGCACGCACGGCTTTGCGTGGATGCGCAGCTTGGCCCACGTCACAATCTCAATAAACTCATCCAGCGTGCCGTAGCCGCCCGGCAGCGCCACAAACGCGTCTGCGCGCTCCGCCATTAGAGCCTTGCGCTCGTGCATCGTCCGCACCACGTGCAGCTCCGTCAGCCCTGTGTGGCCGACTTCGAGGTCCATAATCACATCCGGAATCACGCCCACAATCGCGCCGCCCGACTTGAGCGTCCCGTCAGCAACACCGCCCATTGCGCCAATGTTTCCGCCGCCATACACCACGCCGTAGCCGCGCCCGGCAATCTTCTGCCCCATCGCGCGCGCCGTCGCCAGATACTCCGCCTTCGCGCCATCCATCGAAGCGCAAAACACCGCAATCCACTTCTTTCGCTTTTCCATAACCGTTTACTTTAGCAGCCGCATACCCGCGGTTTTGGCTGCGATCACGTCATAAGTCACGGTGTAATCACAGCCGGCCGCAGCTCCGATCCGCTCAATCAGGCAATCCGAGAAGTCCCCCCGCGTGCTGCGATAAATTCGCAACGCTTCCCACACAGTCGCCGACTGTTCAATCACCACTTCGGGTGCAAGCATAAATCGGAGTAGTATCTCTGCAATATCGTTGCGGTTGAGCTTGTACTTGCTTGTCAGCACCCATTCCAGTTCCATCAGAACGCCGCAAGCAACGAACCCCGGATGCTCCGGAGTAAATGATTCGATCAGAGCGGCAGCCCGCTCGGTCTGAACCGGATCGTCCTTGACTAAATATCGCAGCAGAACATTCGTATCAAGTCCGATCACCGGCTCTCGCTCTCCGCTCACGGACAATCCTGTTTATCTCGCGGATTGAAAGCGGCTTGCCGCGTTTCGGCACAATACCCTTTAACGACTTGATAGAGACATTCAGAGGGACCAGCTCGTAATACCCTGTCTGCTCGTTTCTTACGAACTCAACTTTGTCGCCCACATCAATCCTTAGCTCAGTCCGCACTTCGATCGGAATCGTAATCTGTCCCTTGGATGTCATCGTCGCCGTAGGCATGAGTCACCTCTCCTTACATATTACAATTTTCCTTACTTCAAGGGGAGGACATTACAAAGTAGCACTTCATCCGAAGCGATACACTGAAGCCAGAACTCCATTTCCCGGACTCCCCATTGCAGCATTTACTCGACAAACTCAATCCCCAGCAGCGCGCCGCCGTCGAGGCCGTCGACGGCCCCCTGCTCATCCTCGCCGGAGCCGGTTCCGGCAAGACGCGCGTCATCACGCAGCGCATCGCGTATCTCATTCAGCAGCGCGGCGTCGCGCCCGACTCCATCCTCGCCGTCACCTTCACCAACAAGGCCTCCGCGGAGATGGCCGAGCGCGTCGAAAAGCTCATCGGCCACAGCACCCTCGCCAAGCCCGCCGTCTCCACCTTCCACTCCTTCTGCGTGCGCATGCTGCGCCGCGACATCGAGGCCCTGCGCATCAACGGCGAGGGCCTTACCCGCACCTTTGCCATCTACGACGAGACGGACCAGCAGGCCGTCGTCAAGGCCGCCATGCGCCGCATGGGACTCGACGACAAGCAGCTCACCCCGCGCACCGTGCTCTCCAAAATCTCCTGGGCCAAAAATCACATGATCGATCCCCAGGAGTACTACCTCAACTCCTCCGATCCCCACAGCGAGCGCATCGCCCACATCTACGAGGCTTATCGCAAGGAGCTGCGCAAGGCCAACGCCCTCGACTTCGACGACCTTCTGCTCGAGGCCGTCCGCCTCCTCAAGTCCTCCGCCGAGGTCCGCGAGCGCTACAACCGCCGCTATCGCTATCTCCTTATCGACGAGTACCAGGACACCAACCGCCCGCAGTACGAGATCATGAAGCTCCTCGCCGGCCCGGAGAAAAACGTCTGCGTCGTCGGCGACGAGGACCAGAGCATCTACTCCTGGCGCGGCGCCGACATCCGCAACATCCTCGAGTTTGAGAAGGACTTTCCCGACGTAAAAACCATCCGGCTTGAGCAGAATTACCGCTCCACGCAGATCATTCTTGAAGCCGCCTCCGCCGTCGTCTCCCTCAACACGCAGCGCAAGGGCAAGTCCCTCTGGACTTCGCGCGAGGGCGGCTCGCTCATCGGCTACTACGAGGCCCCTGACGGCGAAAACGAAGCCCTCTTTATCGCCGACTCCATTCAGAAATACCTCCGTACCGCCGAAAGCGAAGGAGAAACGCCGCACGCCGCCGTCCTCTACCGCACCAACTCGCAGTCGCGCCTTGTTGAAGAAGCCCTCCGCCGCTACGGCATCAAATACACCATGGTCGGCGGCTTCTCCTTCTACGACCGCGCCGAAATCAAGGACCTGCTCGGCTACCTCAAGGTCGTCAAGAACCCGCACGACTCCATCGCGCTGCAGCGTGTTATCAACACGCCCACGCGCGGCATCGGCAAAACCACCGTCGAAACCCTGGAGCGCCTCGCCCTTGAAACCGGCTCCAGCACCTGGACCGCCCTCGGCCGCGCCCTCCGCGAAAAACTGCTCCCCTCGCGCGCCCTCATCGCCCTCGATACCTTCAGCCGCATCATCGACGACGCCCGCGCCCTGCTCCCCCCCGGCTTTGCCGACAAGCTCTCCACCGACGTCGCGGCAGAACCCACCGACGCCGAGACCGACACCAGCTTCGACGTGGCCGCCACCGCCGAAAGCGCACCCGACGACACCAGCTTCGCTTTCGGCGATGCCGCGCAGCACACGCTCCAGCTCGTCCACAATGAATCCGAGAGCAACCAGCCCATCGACGCCACCGCCTTCAATCCCTTCGCCAACGAGCCCGCAGTCCCCCACGCCGCGCCGCAAAAGCCCGAGCCGGAAAAAGCATTCCGCAAACCCGGCGAGGCCGCCACGCTGCCCGAGCTCATCAAGTTCCTCATCGACCGCACCGGATACATCCGTTCCCTCGAAGAGGAAGGCACGCCCGAGGCATTCTCCCGCATCGAGAACCTCAAGGAACTCGCCAACGCCGCGCAGGACGCCGAAGAACGCGGCGAAACCCTCTCCGAATTCCTCGACCACGCCGCCCTGGTCAGCGACACCGACCAGTACGACGCCGACTCCCGCGTCACCCTCATGACCCTCCACGCCGCCAAGGGCCTTGAATTCCCCTACGTCGTCCTCGCCGGACTCGAAGAGGGCCTCTTCCCGCACTCGCGCTCCCTCAACGACCCCAACCAGATGGAAGAGGAGCGCCGCCTCTGCTACGTCGGACTCACGCGCGCCATGAATGCTCTCGTCGTCACGCGTGCCCGCTATCGCCGCCGCTACGGCAACGACTCACCCGAGGCCAGCCTACCCTCACGCTTCCTCGAAGAAATCCCCGCCCACCTGCTCGAACCCGCCGCTGGCTCCGTATCCGCCTCCACCAGCCGCGCGTACTACGGCTCCGGCTACTCTGAAGACCGCTCCGCCCGCCACTACAGCTATGAGGACGAGGACCAGAGCGCCTCATGGCAGGCGCCGCCGCGCACCACGCGTCCCGCAGCGTCCGCCAATTCACCCGCCAGTTCCCCCGCTAACTCTGTGGACAACATCGCCCGCTTCTTCTCCTCGCGCGGCGCCGCAGTGCCAAAATCGCGCCCCGCGCTCGACGCTCCTGCTCCCTCCGGCTCCACCAGCATCCGCAGCGGCCAGCGCGTCCGCCATCCGAAATATGGCGAAGGCATCGTCTTCCGCCGCGAAGGAGATGGGGAGGATGCGAAGATTACGGTACAATTTTCAAAGTTCGGCGTGAAAAAACTGGTTGAGAAATTCGCCCAGCTCGAGCGGCTCTAACCCGCACGTGCGCTCCACGACAGATTCAGATATAGATATGGATAGATAAGGATACGAATGGCAAACACAAAGTCGATTGAAGACAAGGTAGAACGCAAAAAAGTAAAACGCACTGCGCGCAAAAAGGCCGCACCCAAGGCACCCCGCACTACTCCCCGTGGCTCCAACAAGCAGCAGGTCAAAAAGCTCAGCCGCGGCCAGAGCAAGCGCTAACTCCCACTGAACGAAGCCCACCCGGCTGGTTTTCACTCGCAGGGTGGGCCTCATTCCGGGTAAACTCCCCTCATCGCATCTTTCAAGAGGAGCCGGACTCTGCCACGCCAGGCCTTTTGCTGTAAATCCATCGACAAGCTCATCGCCGAGTCGGAAGAACCCGAGCACCGGCTCCGCAAAACACTCGGGCCGGTCTCGCTCACCGCGCTCGGCATCGGAGCCGTCATCGGCTCCGGCATTTTTACCGTCATCGGCACGGCCATCGCCGGAGAAAAGTTCGACACCTCCTCCATCTTCAACACCCCGGTCCTCGACTATCTCCTCCGCCACACCGCCATGCTCGGCCGCCCCGGCGCAGGCCCGGCGCTCGCGGTTTCACTCGTGCTCGTCGCCATTGTCTGCGCATTTACCGGCCTTTGCTACGCCGAGCTGGCCTCCATGATCCCCATCGCCGGCTCCGCCTACACCTACACCTACGCCACCATGGGCGAGCTCATCGCCTGGATCATCGGCTGGGACCTCATCCTCGAATACGCCGTCTCCAATATGGCCGTCTCCGTGGGCTTTGCCGAACATACCGTCGACTTCATGGACTGGTTCGGCATCCATCCAGCGCTCAAGTGGATTTCGCCCGCCTACCTGCCCTCAGGCATGCAGGACTTTCAGGGACATGTTCTCTACCAGCCCGGCTGGCACTTCGGCTTCAACATTCCCGCTTTCCTCATCGTCATGCTGCTCACCGTCGTCCTGGTGCGCGGCATCCGCGAGTCAGCCGAGACGAACAGCGTAATGGTCGTCCTCAAGATTGCCGCCATTCTGTTGTTCATCGCCATCGGCTCAGAGTACATCCATCCCGCCAACTGGCACCCGTTCTTCCCCAATGGATGGTCCGGCGTTCTCACCGGCGGCTCCATCATCTTCTTCACCTACATCGGCTTCGATTCCGTCTCCACCGCCGCCGAGGAATGTAAGAACCCGCAGCGCGACGTCCCCATCGGCATCATCGCCACACTCATCATCTGCACCATCCTCTACATCGGCGTCGCCGTCGTCCTCACCGGCATCGTCAAGTGGAGCAAGCTCGTCGACGATGCCGCGCCCGTCGTCAACACGCTCAAGCACATCTACGACGCACGCCCCAATGCCACACTCCACTGGACGCACCTCGCCGTCCTCATTGGAGCCATGCTGGGCATGATCTCTTCCATCCTGGTCTTCCAGATCGGCCAGGCCCGCGTCTGGTTCGCCATGTCGCGCGACCGCCTGCTGCCTACAGCATTCTCCAAGGTCCACCCACGCTTCCGCACTCCCATAGTCTCCACCTGGGTTGCAGGATTCGTAGTCGGAATCCCGGCCGGCGTGCTCGACATTGGTACGCTCGCCGACCTCTCCAACATCGGCACGCTCTTCGCCTTCGTCCTCGTTTCGGCCGGCGTACTTATCCTGCGCTACAAAGACCCCGGCCGCCGCCGCGGATTCCGCTGCCCCGGTGGTCCCGTCCTGCCTACGCTTAGCATCCTCTTCTGCGGACTGCTCATGGCCGGGCTGCCCATCCTCACCTGGGTACGCTTCTTTGTCTGGCTCGCCATCGGACTGGTTATCTACATCACCTACAGCCGCAAGCGCACCGAGTTCTACAAAGGCCCCCGCAAATAACGCGGCGCACTATGAACATCGAATCGCTCCGTAAATTTCTTCTCGCGCTCCCGCACGTCGAGGAAACCATGCAGTGGGGCGACAACCTCGTCTTCTGGGTCGCAGACAAATCCATCGGCGGCAAAATGTTCGCCCTCGCCAACCTCAGCCAGGAGGGCCGCGGCGTCTTCTCCTTCGCCACTGGACCCGAACGCTACCATGAACTGCTTGAGACAGACGGCGTTTTCCCCGCGCCCTATCTCGCCCGCGCCTTCTGGGTCGCGCTCGAAAGCTACTCCGTGCTCCCGTCTTCAGAACTCCAGCAGCACCTCCGCCACGCGCATCAGCTCACATTCAACAAGCTTCCCAAACGCACCCGCGACGTCCTCGCCATGCCCGCCTCCGAGCGCAAAAAGCTCATCGCCGCGCGCAGAAAATCCCTCGCAGCCCGCAAAAAAAAAACGATGATCCCAGAGTAATTGACTTAGCTAATATACTTAGCTAACCTAGGACAATGCAGGTCAACATCCACTACGCAAAAACCCATCTCTCCAAACTCATCGAGCAGGCTGAGAACGGAGAGGAGGTCGTCCTGGCTCGCAACGGCAAGCCCGCCGTGCGGCTGGTGCCCGCGCCTGAAAATAAGTCTGGCTCGCTCCTGGGCGCGCTTAAAGGCAAAATCTGGATCACTGACGACTTCAACTCTCCTGAAACCAACAAGGAAATTGAAGACTTGTTTCTTAACAGTCCGCTCTTTCCTGAGAAGCCCGCAAAGCGGCGCAAAAAATCAGCATGAACGTGCTGATAGATTCGCATGCCCTTATATGGGGCACCGTTGAGCCGGATCGATTGTCAAAAACCGCAGAACGCCTGATGGCTGATGGTGCCCATAACCGCGTCGTCAGCATGGCGTCGCTGTGGGAAATCACCATCAAGATGGCGAACGGAAAGCTCGTTTCGCTCGGCGCGTCGATTCAGCATGTCATGGAAGCCCTGCGCAGCAACGGCGTCCAAATTCTTCCGGTGCGCGCATCGCATCTCATCCGCCTTGAGTCCCTCCCGCATCACCACCGCGACCCTTTCGACCGCCTGCTGATCGCGCAGGCCATCGAAGAGGACCTCGCAATCCTCACAGATGACGCGCACTTCCGCCGCTACCCCGTTAAAACCATCTGGTAGCGCCCTGTCTCCCGTTTACTGCTTCGTGTCCAGCGGATGCTTCGACGCCGCGTAGAACTCAGTCTGCAACTTCAGGCCTTCCTGGTCTGCCTTGACCGCGCGAATCACGTTCACGATACCGTCGACCCAATGCGACATCAGCCAATCACCCATGGCCTTGCTCGCCAGCGCGCCTTGGCCGGCATAATGGTTCGGGAACCGCGCATACCACCAGATGCCCGTATAAAGCCCCTTTGGCAAGGGGTCCCGTTTCAGGTCCGCGCCTGACTCCGCAGTTGCGCGATCCATATGCACCAGGTTCGGAGCCGAGATCAGCATCATCGACGTCTCGGTCTGGCCCGCGTGCTCATCCACTTTATCCGTGATCGCCGGCCCGCCGTGCATCGGATGCGACCACCAGTACACGTACACAATGTAGTTGTGCGGCTTGTCCAGTTGCGTCTGCGCAAAATACGGTAGAAAGCTCAGATTCCCGCCGTGGCCGTTCACAATAATGATCTTCTTGCAGCCATTGCGCCCCATCTCATCCGTCGTCGCCTGCAGCAGCGCCAGTTGCAGCTTCCGCGGATACGCCAGCGTGCCAGGCTGATGCCGCGCCTCGGCGATCTGCCCAAAGTAGTACGGCGGAAACACCACCGCGTACTCCTTCTGCACCGCGTGCTCCACCGCGTAGCGCACGTCAATCAGGTCCGTGCCAATCGGCAGATGTGCCCCGTGCTTCTCCATGATCCCAAACGGCAGCACGCACACGCCCTGCGCCTGGTGTATGGCATGAATAAAGTCCGGCCCGGTCAGATCTTCCCAGTTGGGAGAAAGCTTCGACGCCTGCTGACTCCACACCGGAGCAGCGCATAGTAACGTGAGCAATACGATGAATCGACGCATACAAACCTCCGAAATTCCAGCAAATCTAGCGTCCCAACCATACTATTCAAACGTTTAATTAGCAATCTTGAGCTATGCGAGACCGATTGCTGGGCACGGCTCTCACCCTTGCGGCCAGAGCAGCTTCAGCGTCTTCTTCGCCATCCTGAAGGTCGCCGGCCCCACTCCAACCACTTCTCCGTCCGCCTCCACCAGCATCGGAGCCGCATATCTGTGTCCCGCCACCGGACGGCACATAATCTGGGCCACATCCTCATAATATGGATACGGCAACCCGCCCCCCGCCCGATTTGTATCTGTATTTTTACCTGTAAACAGCGCGTGGAATATCGCGTGCGCCAGCCCCACCCGCCCCGTCTGCGGCACTGCCGCCATTCGTAACCAAGGTGAGCACAAATCGCCGCCCGCCTTCCAGCGGTTGATCTCCGCCACCCGCACGCCCAGCAGTTCAGACGCCCGCAAGCTCGTCGTTGTACCGTCCATGCGCGTAATCTCCACGTCAAACGGCTCCACGGCACGCCTTGCCAGCAGCTTCAGTCCGTCGGCGAAATACGCCGCCCGTCCCCACACACGTTTGCCCGTTTCGTTCGGAGCCAGGGCCATCAGCGCGGCGTGCATCCCCAGCCCGGCGGCAATCGTAAAATACCAGCGCCGCTCCTCGCCCCCTGCCGCAGCGCGCAGCGCCCTGCACCGCACCTCGCCCAGCGGAACCACCACCGACCGGCTGTTCCCGTCCCTCTGTGCCCGCAGCGCCGCCACCGGGTCGCGCGGCAGACGCAGATTCTGCGCCACCACATTCCCCGTCCCAAACGGAATCACGCCCAGCGCCGTCTCCGACCCCGCCACACCCTGCAATATCTGGAACAGCGTCCCATCGCCGCCGCATACAAAGATCGTGTCAAACCCGCTCGCCACCGCCTCGCGCGCCTGGTCGCCGGCTGAATACGCCGAGAGCGTCTCCTGCATCTCCACCGTGCAGCCGTCTGCGCGCAGCAGCGCCGCGCACTCGCCCACCAGAGCGCGCCTGCCGCCGCGACCCACCAGAAAAGGATTAAGAAAAAAAAGTACGCGGCGCATATCCATGCATCAGACTACCCGACCCCGCCGCATCTACGAATGAAAACAGCCGCCGCGGATATAACTCCGCAACGGCCCTCCTCTTCATCCCACAAAATTCATCCCACAAAAACCGCACCCGCGCTTGCACCGCCGCACCAAAAAAATCCCGTTCTCCACCACTTCCACAGCCCTCCACACACTTTGCACCGATTCTGCGTCTTGCCCCTCCATTCGCCTTGGGCGTACCGTCAGTCTCAGGGCTTTTCCCATAGTGGTCCGCCACCCCTCTCTGCTCCGGCTACTCTTACCCCACGCCGTCAGAGGCTTTCCGGGCTTCTCCACAGGCAAATGCCTTAAATTGCGGCACCCGGTGACCTATTAGCATCGAAAATACAAGATATTGTGGTTATCTCTTGACACGGTCTATTAACAGCGGTACTTTGCCAACTGCGGCACTTATAAAGTACTGCGCCGCAGGCCAGGGAATTTGGCAGTTTCAACGCTTCAGACGGCTTAGACCCCGTTCAGCGCAGCTTCCCCCATCCGGCCTTTGTGCTTTGTTTAATTTGGCCGGATTGGCCGATCGTGTCGCCTTCAACGACTCTTAACCTGCCCCACGTAGGGCGCCCCAACTTATAGCCCCTTTTGGAGGATCACTCATGGCCGAGGCCACCGGAAAAACCATTGCAACCGCCTCCACCTCCGACGCCACACCTGCCGCGTCCGGTGCCCTGCATTTTGACCGTTTCTTTTCTAAACCCGATGCTTCGCCCTACGACGAAGTCCAGTGGGAGCGCCGTACCGCCCTCATCACGGATGCCTCCGGCAAAGCCATCTTCGAGCAGAAGGACGTTGAGGTTCCCGTCGACTGGTCCATGACCGCGACCAACATCGTCGCCAGCAAATACCTCCACGGGCAGCTCGACACGCCCGCGCGCGAGACCGGCGTCCGCCAGCTCATCTCCCGCGTTGCGGAAACCGTCCGCGACTGGGGCCTCGCCGGTGAATACTTCTCCACGCCCGAAGACGCCGCCGTCTTCCACGACGAGCTCGTGCACTTGCTCGTCACCCAGAAGGCCGCCTTCAACTCGCCCGTCTGGTTCAACGTCGGCTGCGACCGCCTCGAGCCCAACTCTGACGCCCGGAACTGGCACTGGAACCCCCATACCTGCGCCATCGAGTTCTCCGTTACCGGCTACCGCAATCCGCAGTGCTCCGCCTGCTTCATCAATGCCGTTGACGACTCGCTCGACTCCATCCTCACCCTCGCCAAAACCGAGGGCATGCTCTTCAAGTGGGGCTCCGGCACCGGAACCAACCTCTCCAGCCTGCGCGGCTCCATGGAGCAGCTCTCCGGCGGCGGAACCGCCTCCGGCCCCTTGAGCTTTATGCGCGGCTTTGACGCCTTCGCCGGCGTCATCAAGTCCGGCGGAAAAACCCGCCGCGCCGCCAAAATGGTCATCCTCAACGTCGACCATCCCGACATCATCGACTTCGTCGAGTGCAAAATGAAGGAAGAGGCCAAGGCCTGGGCCCTCATGCGCGAGGGCTACGACGGCTCCTCCGGCCCCGACTCTGAAGCCTACTCCAGCATCTTCTTCCAGAACGCCAACAACTCCGTCCGCGTCGGCGACACCTTCATGCACGCCGTCGAGCGCGACGCTGAGTTCACCACCTACACCGTCAAGGACCACAAGCCGGTCAAGACCTACCGCGCCCGCGACCTTATGCACAAAATCGCTGAGGCCACCTGGCAGTGCGGCGATCCCGGCATGCAGTACGACTCCATCATCAACCGCTGGCACACCTCCAAGAACACCGGACGCATCAACGCGTCCAACCCCTGCTCGGAGTACATGTTCCTCGACAACTCCGCCTGCAACCTGGCCAGCTTCAACCTGCTCAAGTTCCTCACCCCCGCCGGAACCTTCGACATCAAGGCATATCGCAAGGCCATCGACGTCCTGATCACCGCCATGGATATCCTCGTCGATAACTCCGGCTACCCCACAGAGGCCATCGCGCGCAACTCGCATGACTACCGCCCGCTGGGCCTCGGCTATGCCAACCTCGGCGCCCTGCTCATGGCCTTCGGCCTGCCCTACGACTCCGACGCCGGACGCGACTTCGCCGCCACCCTCACCGCCATCATGTGCGGCGAGGCCTACCTCCAGTCTTCGCGCATCGCC
Source organism: Acidobacteriaceae bacterium (assembly GCA_035532055.1). Taxonomy (GTDB): domain Bacteria; phylum Acidobacteriota; class Terriglobia; order Terriglobales; family Acidobacteriaceae; genus Silvibacterium. Next base: position 16,434 of record DATKRT010000004.1, read on the forward strand.
GAAAAGTGCCCCGCGCTCGCCTCCGCTACACCGCTCACCGCTACCTCCGAGGTCAAAAAGGAAGGCGGAGCCTGCCCCGGCTACTACGTCAATCGCGAGCCGTTTCTTGACGTCATCCGCATGCACCGCGCCGAGGTCAACAACATCGGCAAGTCCGTCACCTCCGGCGACAAGACCTTCGCCGTCCCGCAATTTGACGAGCTGCTCAGCGCCAGTCGCGAGTGCTGGGACCAGGCCCTGGCCCACGGCGAAAAACACGGCTATCGCAACTCGCAGGTCACCGTCCTCGCGCCAACCGGCACCATCGGCTTCATGATGGACTGCGACACCACCGGCATCGAGCCGGACCTCGCCCTCGTCAAATACAAGAAGCTCGTCGGCGGCGGCATGATCAAGATCGTCAACAACACCGTGCCCACCGCGCTCTTCAAGTTCGGCTACAACAACGCACAGGTGGACTCCATCGTCAGCTACATCGACTCCACCGGCACCATCGAAGGCGCGCCCGGCATCAAGCCCGAGCACCTCGCCGTCTTTGACTGCTCCTTCAAGCCCTCCAAGGGCACACGCTCCATTCACTACATGGGCCACATCAAGATGATGGCCGCCGCGCAGCCCTTCATCTCCGGCGCCATCTCCAAGACCGTCAACCTGCCCCACGACTGCTCCATTGACGACATCGCCGAGGCCTACCTTGAGTCATGGCGTAAGGGCCTCAAGGCCGTAGCCATCTACCGCGACGGCTCCAAGGGCGCGCAACCCCTCAACGTCTCCGACGGCAACAAGGCCAAGGCCATCAAGATGTCCACCCTGGACGACGCGCTCTCCACCGCCGCCGACCGCATCCTCTCCGCGCTCTCCATCGGAATCACTCCCTCCGAGTCCGACCTCAAGTGCCTGGAAGGCCGGCCCGCTGAAAAGGTGCTGGTCACCTCCATGGCCGTCACCGGAGCCGCCGTCGCCCTCGCCACCGCGAGCGCCGAAGGCGCCTCCCGCGCTCCCATGGCTCCTGCCGCGCCCGAGGCTCCCGTCTCCTCCGCGCCGCTCAATCAGCACGCCGACGCGCCGCCGCGCGCCGTCCGCCACCGCCTGCCCGAGGAGCGCCCCTCACTCACCCACAAATTCTCCATTGCCGGACACGAGGGTTACATCACCGTCGGCCTCTACCCCAACGGACAGCCCGGCGAAATCTTTATCCGCATGGCCAAGGAAGGCTCCACCGTCGCCGGCCTTATGGACAGCTTCGCCACCGCCATCTCGCTCGCCCTGCAGCACGGCGTCCCGCTCCGCGTCCTGTGCGACAAGTTCGCGCACAGCCGCTTCGAGCCCTCCGGCTGGACCGGCAACGAGCACATCGGCTACGCCAAGTCCATCATGGATTACATCTTCCGCTGGCTCCAGCTCCGCTTCCTCTCCGGCCAGCAGCTTTCCCTCTTTGCCGGTTTCGCCGGAACCGGCGTGGCAGCAGCAACCGCGCCGCCACCGTCCGCGCTTCTGTCTTCAACGGCGCCCCACCCAGCGGCCTCCTCCACGACCTCAGTCGCTGCAACCCAGGCTCCCGAGCCGCTCGTCGAGAGCACGCTTGAAAGCGAACCATCCTTCGACATTGAAGCCTCCGCCACGGAAGCCGCGCCCTCTAGCGCGCCCGCAACCTATCCAACGGAGGCTGAGCCCTCGCCCACCTCGGAACCGCAGGCTGCGGCGATGGCTCCCACGCGCTCCTCACGCCTGCTCGATGCGCTGCGGGGCATGGGAAGCACCCGAGCGCCCCAGGGCGGCATCGTTCCTGAGGTAAAAGCCAATGCCCAGCTCCACCCGCCCGTACCGGAGGAACCCGCAAACCTGAATCTGCCCGACCGCGGCCTCATCGGGGGCCCCGGAGACGCTCGCGGCTCCGGAGAGGTCTTCCACGCCGCCGACGCCATGAAAGAGATGTACGACATGGGCGACGCACCCAGTTGCCCCACCTGCGGAGCCATCATGGTCCGCAACGGAAGCTGCTACCGCTGCATGTCCTGCGGAAGCACCTCCGGCTGCTCTTAGCCAGAAGGGCACACGCGGCTTCCGCCGCAGAAACCAAAAGCCCGGCCTCGCGCCGGGCTTTTTTCCTCCGTACAACTGGTGCCGACCGGGTGCTCCCACATCTCGAAGATATGTGGGAGGAATCACCTCCAAATCCACCGATGTCATGAACCTCCCGCCTCGCGTGAGCGAGGCCAGGTGGAAGCACCGGCCTTTAGGCCGGTGAAAAGACCCTCAAAGAAACGGGGCTTTAGCCCCGGCCTGCGTCGCAACGCTTAGCTCGACTGCAGCTCCTGCGGCCAGACACTCCGCTGGTGGACCGTATCAATTCACCCGGCTCTCGGCCGTCGGAATGTAGATCGACCCCAACCTCCCGCTCGGAACATCCTTCACCAGCAGCCGCACCGCCACCGGCTTCGGCCCCGGCAACACAATCGAGTCCGACAAGCGCCCTCCGTGGATCAGCATGTTGTACGCCTTCGGGCTCAGGTTTGTCTCAATCGGATACCCCACCAGCTTCTGCGACCAACCATGCTTGTCGAAGGTGCACACGCCCACTTCCACATTCAGTTGCTGCGCGCCATTCGGCATCGGAGAAAACGTCAGCTTCGAGGGGTCGATCGCCAGTCCGAACTCCAGCCGCCCCGCATGATCTTCCGCCACTTTCCGCGCCGTAAACGCAATCCCCGTCGCGTTCAGCAGGTCCCCGCAGTCGTTCGCCATCGCAACCGCCCTCAACGTCCGGTCCCTGCTTCCCTCCGGAGTTGCATAATATCCCCGCATGTAACTCAGGTGCGCGCCATGCGCCCTGACCTTCAAAAATACCCTCCGATATTCCCCATTCCAGTCGGACGAATCGGGATAGTAGGAAATCTCGTAGAAGTCGCTGCTGTCCTCCACCGCGTTGCGAACGCATCTCGCCAGGTCGTTGCTGCCAATGCACACCTTCCCGCCGGTGTCCTTCGCAATCGAACGCATCGTGTCCTGTTCATTGTTTTGCATCTCGATCTGGCGCGACGCTGCGGCCGCGACCCGCCGTCCATCCACAGCCGTCGCGGAATCCGCATAGGGGCCATTCGGACCAACCGGTCTCGCTTCCGCCGAGTACACCTGCAAGTTCCGCACGCCGCCGATGTCCACTGGATACACGGCAATCTTGGCGTCGCTCAAGGCGTTGTCCAGAATCTGCATCTGACTTTGAACATCCAGGTGGGAAATATTAGTCTGCACCAAAGGGTTGCTATCGGTGATTTGCGGCAACGCATTCAGCGTCAGCGGAAACGACGTTGACAGCCACAGAACGTTCTTCCGCCCGGGATAGCCCGCCAGACTCCGCGCAATCGACAGAAACGCCGTGTAGGTCCTGTCAAATCGCTCACGGATATTCGCGGCGTAGACCATCTGATCGAACGATTGCGCCGCCGCAATCATGCCCGCAACATCGCCGCTGGCCAAAGGCGTAAGGCCATAAAACTGATTGCCCGCAGCCGATGGATCGTCAATCGGGTTCAGATGCCCCAGCCCCTGCCCCGTCGCACTCTCCGCCCTCGACAGCGCTGTCTGCAGAAGCTCCGGATCCGTGGTGAAACCCTGTAGCAACTCCAGGTGTTTACCCATCAGGAACACCGCCACCGGCACGTTCGGCGGTAGCTGCCGCAGCATGCGCAACATCTGCTGATGCACCTGCGCCTGGTACTGAATCTCCGTGTTAATCCCGTCCACCAGCAGAATCGTCGGCGGCACCGGATCCTTCTGCACCGCAACCGCGTTGGAATAAACCCCCGGCGCGATATTCGTCGGAGCCGCCGCCGGAGGCTTCATCGCCGCCGTGTGCACCTCTCGTATCGCGGCGATCCGCTGCTCCCGCTTCTCCTTGCTCTTGCTCGGCGTCTGCTCGAAAATCTCAAAATCCTTCGCCGTCAAACCCGTAATGGGATGCCCCTTGCGGTCCTTCACCACCACATCCAGGTTCACCATCCGCGAGTACTGCTTAATGGTCAGGGGGGCCGCCGTCGATTGCGACGACTGGTTCTGCGCCAAGACCGGCACACCAACACCCGCAATTACCAGGAGAACTACCAACAGCGCAGACATCTTCCACGACATCAGAGACCTCCTTTTCGGTTCGCATCACTATAGCCATCTTGGTCTACGACGGACAAGGGATCGAAAAAGACCCCCACCAAACAATCGGCCCCAAGATCATCAGCAACACACCACCGCCCCGGCCTCGCAATCTTCCGCGATCCACCGGGGCGGCCCTGTGCTTCTTCTTACTTCTTAATCAGGCCCGAAGGCGGACGGTCTTCCTTCGCCGCGCCCCACTGCTTGTTCGGCCGATTGCCCATCCGGAAGCGCATCTCCCCGCCCGCCAGAATATCGGCGTGGGTAAACCAGCTCCGCGTGAGCGGCTTGCCGTTCAGCGTTACGCTTTGTATGTACATATTCTCCGCTGCGTTGTTCTCCGTCACCACGGTAAAGCTGGTGCCGGCCTTCGTGTTCCGCAGCGTGGCCCGCTCCACCATGGGGCTGCCGATGATATACACGCCCGTGACCGCGTTCACCGGATAGAAGCCCATCGCCGCAAACGCCAACCATGTGGACGTCTGTCCGCAATCGTCGTTGCCCGGCACTCCCGCGGGAGTGTCGTTGTAGAGCGCCGCCACCTGCCGCACACGCTCCTGCGTCTTCCACGGCGCGCCCGCAAATGAGTACAGGTAAGGAATATGGTTGCTCGGCTCGTCGCCCTGCGCGTCCTGCCCCACCATGCCGCTGATGTCGGGCGGCGATTCCAGCACGTTCGATGGAGCCGCGAACATCGCATCCAGCTTGGCGATGAACGCGTCGTCTCCGCCATACAGGCCGATGAGCCCGTCGACGTCCTGCATCACGTTGAAGGTCGCCTGCCAGGCATCGGACTCGGTGAAGTCCTGCCAGTACTCCTCGTCCGGACGGAATGGCTCGCGCCACGTTCCCGCTTCCGTCTTGCCGCGCATAAAGCCGGTTTTCGGATCGAAGATGTTCCGGTAATTCTGGCCAAGCTTGTAGAACATCGCAGCATCCTCGTGCTTGCCCAGCAAATCGGCCATCGCGCCCACGCACCAGTAGTCATAGGCGAAATCGAGCGTGCGCGACACCGACTGGTTCCGTCCTTCGGAGGCCACATAGCCCAGCTTGCGGAACTGCTGCTGCAGCTCGAAGTTTCCGTTTATCTTCGCCCCCACCAGCGCCGTGTCGCGCATGGCGGCGTATGCTGCTTCCACATCAAAGTCGCGGAAGCCGCGAGCGTAGGCGCCCACAATCATGCCCACAACGTGAAAGCCGGTCATGGTCCAGGTTTCGTTGCCCCACAGCGGCCACACCGGCAGGGAGTGCTGACCGAGCTGGCGATAATCCGCCAGCAGCGTTTCCACAATGTCGCGGACGCGGGCCGGCTGCATCAGCATGATGAAAGGAAATTCACCGCGATAAATATCCCAGATGGAAATCGTGGTGTATCTGGTGAAGCCCGGGTTCGGGTAGTTCTTGTGGTCCTGCCCGCGATAGGTGCCGTCCACATCGTTGAACGTAGCCGGCGCAACCAGCCCGTGGTAGACCGCGGAATTGAAGGTCTGCTCCATCGCCGGCGTTGCGCACTCTGCCGCCAGCACGTCCAGCGCCTTGTCCCACTCCCGGCGGGTCTGTGCGCGCACCGTGTCGAAGTTCCAGTGCGGAATCTCCGTGGACAGGTTCTTGCTCGCCCCGTCAATCGTGGTGCCGGAAATGCCCACCCGCGCCACCAGCGGCTCCGCGTTTGCAGACTGCGTAAAGATGGCCTGGATATCCTTGCCGCTCACCTTGTCCCCTACAGCCAGGGTTTGCACCTTGCCGTCCACCTTGGCTTCCAGGGATGCAAAGGGACGGGAGAACTCGATCACGAAAAATACCTGCTTATCGGCTGCCCAGCCATGGGTGGAGCGCACTCCGCTCACGCGCGTCGGGCTTTCCACATGCAGCTCGGCGGCATACACCTTGCAGCCGATGCCATGCACCAGGTCCAGCATGAGCCCCTGCTTGCCGCCCTGCGGATAGTGATAGCGATGCATTCCGCAGCGTGTGGTCGAGGTCAGCTCGGCCGTCACGTCGGGCGTCTTCAGATGCACGCGATAGTAGCCCGGCTGCGCCTCTTCTCCCTCGTGAGAGAAAAAGGACCAGTACCCTTCCTCTTCCGGATTGAGCACCCAACCCGAGTGCGTCCCCAGGGCTTCAATCTGCGTTTCGGCCTGCAGCCCGGGAACACCGGAATTCCAGCGCCAGTTGCGGCCCTCGACCAAAGGCATCATGAGCACATCGCCAAGGTCGCTCGCGCCGGTGCCCTGCAGATGGGTATGGCTGAAGCCGATGACCACGTTGTCTCCATAGTGATAGCCGGAGCAGTGGTCCCAGCCGGTCACGTTCCACTTGCCATTCCACTTCGGCTCGGGCATGCCGCTGGTGTCCGGGCTCAGTTGCACCATGCCGAAGGGCGCTACCGCCCCGGGAAACATATGGCCGTGCCATCCGGTGCCGATCATCGGCCACGCCGCGGACTTGCCGGAGAGCCGCGCGCGGGCGGACCGCGTCGAGGCGCTGGTTGCTGCAACACCATAAGCAGGAAGGGCCGACGCAACTGCTGTCGCGGCACACGCCTTCAAAAATTCGCGTCGTTTCACCATCAAAGAATCAAAGTCCATGCATAACTCCTGTTAGAAATCATAGCCCCTGGATTTTAAATTCTCACTACCCCCACCTTCCACGACGCGATACAATCCCCCACAGCACAGCGGAACCATGGGAAATACCCTCATCCAATACATCCCGAAGGAAGGCGCGCAGATCGTTCTTGTGCTCTTCCTCTCCTTTCTGGTCGGCCTGCAGCGCGAGGAGCAGAAGGCCGCTCCCGAGCCCTACCGCTTCGGCGGCGTGCGCAGCTTCCCTCTGCTCGGCCTGCTCGGCTATTCGCTCTGCCTTGTCTCCAATGGCAACCTTCTGCTGCCCGGCATCGGCCTCGCCGTCGTCGGAACCTTCCTCTGGCAGTCCTACCGCTACAAACTCGAAGGCGCGGCCCCCGCCGGCATGACCACCGAGATCTCCGCTCTGCTCATCTATGTCGTCGGAGCGCTCGTCTGGCGCGAGCAGTACTGGGTCGCCACCACCATCACCGTGCTCAGCGTCGCCTTGCTCGAACTCAAGACCGCGCTTGAGGGCCTCGCCCGCCGTGTTCCCGGCATTGAAATCCTCACCGGCGCCAAGTTTCTGCTGCTCACCGCCGTCATTCTTCCCATCGTGCCCGACAAAAGCTTCGGCGCCATGGCCTTCAACCCCTTCAAAACCTGGCTCGTCGTAGTTGCCGTCAGCGCCATCTCCTATGGCAGCTACCTGCTGCAGCTCTGGGCCAAAGGACGCGGCGGCGTTCTTCTTGCTGCCCTGCTTGGCGGAGCCTACTCCTCAACCCTCGCCACCGTCGTCCTCGCGCGCCGCGGACGCGAGCAGAACCGCCCCCGTCTCTACTCCGGCTCCATGCTCATGGCCTCCGGAGTCATGTACCTCCGCCTGCTCGCTCTGCTCGCCATCTTCAACCTCGCGCTGCTGCACCGCATCGGACTCGCGTTCCTGCTGCTCGCCGCTGCCGCCATCCTTGGCGGACTGCTCTGGACGCGCCTGCCCGACCGCAACGGTGCAAACTCCCAGCCCGCCATCGAGCCCAAAAACCCGCTCGAACTGAGCGCCGCCTTCCTCTTCGCCGCGCTCTTCGTGGCCATGCTCTTCATCACCCACTACGCCCTGCTCTATCTGGGCAAGTCCGGACTCTTCGCGCTCGCCGGAGTCATGGGCGTCACCGACGTGGACCCCTTCATCCTCAGCCTCGCCGCATCCTCCGCCGCCGCCACGCCCGTCGCCGTCGCCGGAGGCGCCATCGTCATCGCCGCCGCCAGCAACAACCTCATCAAGGGCATCTACGCCTTCGCCATCGGCGACCGCCGCACCGGCCTGCAGGGACTCGCCCTGCTCACCGCCCTGGCGCTCATCGGACTCCTGCCGCTGTTTCTGCGCTAAGTCCGCCCCCGCCATCAGCCGCCATGGAATCGCTTTGCAGATGCCATGGCGGCTGGTTTAGTATGTGCTCCGAACTAAATCGCTTTTCTCAAACGAGGTGAGGATGGCTTCGACTCCTAAGCTCTCGCATCCGCCCTGCATCCTGCTGTCTGCTTCCCTCTTCACCGTACTTGTCATGGCCGCTCCCTTGGCGCATGCGCAGCATGCCGCCGCCGCCGCGCAAAAAGCGTATCCTCCGCCGGTTACATTCACGGCGCAGCAGGACCACCAGAACATGATGCACCAGCTCGGCATTCAGGCCCTGCGTCCCGGCCCCAGCGGAGACCCCACCGCGCCCAACCACGCCAACTACGATGAAGCCAAGGCCAATCCCTACCCCAACCTGCCCGACGCGCTCACGCTCAACAACGGAAAGAAGATCGCCTCCGCCCGCATGTGGTGGACCGAGCGCCGTCCGCAGATCGTCCACGGCTTCGAGCAATACGTCTACGGATTCATCCCGAAGAACGTCCCCAAAGTGACCTGGTCCGTCATCGCCAGCGAGAAGGAACATGTCGGCTTCCATCCCGTCATCGCGACGGAGCTGCGCGGTCACGTGGACAACTCGTCCTACCCCCTTATCAAGGTCAACCTTCGCATGACGCTCGTCACGCCCGCCGACGTCAAAGGCCCCGTGCCGGTGCTCATCATGTTCGGCCCCAGCGGATTCCCCAACCCTGTCCAGCCCTCACCCGACGAGCTCGCCCGCATCAACACCACCATGAAGGCCCTGCTCGCCAGGCAGGACCCCGCCCTGAAAAACGTAATCGCCAAATATCCCGCCTGGCAGCCCATCAAGCGTGTTCCATTCACCTTCCCGCGTCTGAACGCGGACGGCGGCCTGCCCAACACCTGGCAGCTTATCGCCGCCGGCTGGGGATACGCCATGCTCGATCCGCAAAGCGCGCAGCCTGACAACGGCGCCGGCATCACCCGCGGCATCATCGGCCTCGTGAACAAAGGCCAGCCCCGCAAACCGAATCAATGGGGCGCGCTCCGCGCCTGGGCATGGGCCGCCAGCCGCGCACTCGACTACCTGCAGGCCAATCCCGCCGTTGACGCCAAACACGTCGGCATCGAAGGCGTCTCGCGCTACGGCAAGGCGGCTCTCGTCACCATGGCCTTCGATCAGCGCTTCGCCATGGTGCTCGTCGGCTCCTCCGGCAAGGGCGGAGCCACCCTGTCCCGCCGCAACTTCGGCGAGTCCGTCTACAGCCTCACCGGCGGCGAGTATTACTGGATGGCAGGCAACTACATGAAGTACGGTGCCTCCAATGCCACCTTCGGCAGCATGAACCCCGGAGACATCCCCGTCGACTCCAACGAACTCATCGCCCTCTGCGCGCCCCGCCTCACCTTTATCAGTTACGGCATCCCGGCAAAGGGCGACGCAAAATGGCTCGACCAGCGCGGCAGTTGGATGGCCACCGTGGCCGCCAGCCCGGTATGGACGCTGCTCGGCGTGCACGGTCTCAGCACCTCCGGCTTCAACTACCACACCGCGCCCATGCCTCCCGTCAACGATGGACTGCTGGGCGGCAAACTGGCCTGGAGGCAGGACGACGGCGGGCACACCGACGCGCCGAACATGAAATATTTCATTCAGTGGGTCGACAAGTTCATCCGCTACCCATACAAGAGCTGATGGCGCGGAACTCCGCGCATCCTGCTTGTACCCGTGCTGTCTTGATGGAGGTCATGTGAAGATTCTTCTGCGTATCGCTCTGGTGTCGTGTCTCTTCTCTTTTGCCGTTCACACGGCGCAGGCCCAGACCCCGCCCACCGTTCGCATCGTAAACGGCGCGTCGCAGCTTATCGTGCACGGCCAGCCTTTTCTCGCATTCGGTGGCGAGCTCGGCAACTCTTCCTCCGGCACAGCCGCGCAGGCTGACACTATCCTGCCCCGGCTCGCCGCTGCCCCACGAATACAAGCTGCTCAGCGAGCTCAGTCCCACCATCCTCCGCGCACAACAGCAGAACGCGGTCCGCGCCCTGGTCCTGTACAAAACCAGCCCCCGGCCCTCGCAAACCATCGCGCTCGGAGACTACCTGTTTCAGGGAATGCTCTCGCGCCGTTGGTTCACACAAAGCCTTGAGGCCGAAAACGGCGCCATGATGGTGATGCAGAGGTCGCCGAATGAGTTCTACATCCTGGGCAGCGGGCTGAACGTGAACTTCCGGCGCGATCCCGACACGGACAACCGCGTCGCAGGCATTGCAAGCATCGACCGGCTATCCTACGTCCGTCAACGGCAAATGGACGCCCGTCGCGCGACTCAACGGCGACCAGAGCAACCAGGGACGCCAGCTCCTGATGGACGCGCACACCTTCCACGTCTACCGGGTCAGGCTTTACGCAATCAGCAGGTAGGCGGCTCGTCGGCTACCCGCCTCACGTGCCCAGCGCCGGATAATCCACGTACCCCTCCGGCCCATGCGTATAGAACGTCTCCGGCACTGGAACATTCAGTTCCGCCTGCCTGGCAAACCGCAGCGGCAAATCCGGATTGGCGATAAACAGCTTCCCGAACGCCACCGCGTCCGCCTCGCCGCTCTCGATCACCTGTTCCGATGTCTCTCGCGTGTAGCCCTCGTTTGTCACCACCACGCCGCCAAACGCATCCTTCAGCTTCCGCCCCAGGTACTCTGGCCCCAGCGGATCGCGCGCGCAAATGAACGCCAGCCTCCGCTTTCCCAGCTCCCGAATCACATAGCCAAACGTCCCCCACCGGTCCGAGTCGTGCATGTCATGCACAGGCGAGTGCGGCGCCAGATGCATCCCCACGCGCCCCGGCCCAAACACTGACACCGCGGCATCCGCGCACTCCAGCATCAGCCGCGCGCGATTCTCCACCGGCCCGCCATACTCGTCCGTCCGCTGGTTCGTCCCGTCCTGCAAAAACTGGTCCAGCAGGTAGCCGTTCGCGCCGTGCAGCTCCACGCCATCAAAACCCGCCGCCTGCGCATTCTGCGCCCCCCGCCGGAACTGCTCCACTACGTCCTTCACCTCTGCCGTCTCCAGCGCGCGCGGCGTCACAAACTCTGTCACCGGCCGCACATGGCTCACATGTCCCTTCGGCTTCACCGCGCTCGGAGCCACCGGCAGCTTGCCACCCAAAAACAGCGGGTGCGAAATCCGCCCCACATGCCAGATCTGCATAAAAACCCGTCCACCGGCCTCATGTACTGCCTGGACGATCGGCTTCCACGCCTCCACCTGCTGCGCGTTCCAAATCCCCGGAACCTGCGCATACCCCACGCCCATCGGGTCCACCGGCACGCCTTCGCTGATAATCAGCCCCGCGCCCGCCCGCTGCCGATAGTACTCCGCCATCAGCGGTGTCGGAATATGGTCCACCGTCCCGCGAAGCCGCGTCAGGGGAGACATAAAAATGCGGTTCGGCAATTCCAGATCCCCTACACGTATCGGGTCGAGTAACGAGGCCATACAATCCATCTCCTGTTGTAACTTGATCTCTTCATTGGATGTACAAACTTTGAATCCGATTCATCCCGCCTCCCGGACCCATCCGGAAGCCCGGCCTTGCGAGCCGGCAAAAAATATCCCCTCCCCGACCCAACAAAACTCAATGAATCCGCATCTACATTCAGCGGTGCAGTTTATACCTCTGCGCGATTTCTGTGTCTTCTGTTGTTGGGGGTGGTTACGGTGTTTTATTTCAGGAACCGGGAACAGGCTGGCAGGCAGTTAAGCCTGGAACTCGTGGGATATTCTTCTGGGAATCCGATCGTTCTTGGAATCCTACGTGGCGGCATTGCCGTTGCTTTTGAAGTCGCCCGGGCTCTGAACGCGCCCCTGGACGTCTTCGTAACCCATAAGATTGGCGTCCCCGGACATGAAGAGCTGGCGTTCGGCGCCTTGGCCGAAGGTGGCGGCCGCTTTATTGATCAGGACATTGCCAACTCCGCACGCGTTACCTTTGGCGAAACCGAGATGGTGATCCGCTCCGCTGCAGCCGAGATTGTCGAGCAAGCCAAACGGTACCGGAATGGTGAACCGCTTCCCTCACTGACGGATCGCACCGTCATCCTGGTGAGCGACGGCATTGCAAGCGGCATCGAAATCCAGGCCGCCATTGCCAGCATCCGCCAGCAAGCCCCACGGCAGTTGGTCGTTGCCACCCCCGTAATCTCGCGGCCCACTGCCAAGATACTTCGCCCTCTGGTCGACAATCTTGTAGCATCTCACTCGGCTGCGCTCCACTACACGGCCGGTCAATTCTATGAGAAGTACCCCGAGCTCGAGGATTATCAGATTATGAACCTGCTCAAAATCTCGACAAATTTCCTCCATGGTGCGGAGGCGTCCGGCGCCGCATAACGCGCGCAACACTTGCCTGCAAATGCACAAAGACCCACGCACAGGCGTGGGTCTTTTCCTTTGGCTCGCGAACTACATATTCGTCTGCAAAAACTCCTCAATCCTGTTCAACTCCGCCTCGCTCAGCCGGAAGCTCGCTGCCGGCAACACGCCGTCTACCTGGTCCGGTCTCCGCGCGCCCACAATCGCCGCTGTCACCACCGGCTTGCGCAGCGTCCACGCAATCGCCACCACGCCCGGCTCCACGCCGTGCGGCTTGCCGATCTCCCGCAGCAGCTCCACCAGCTTCAGGTTCTTCGAGAGCTGCGGCTCCTGGAAGTTCGCGCTGCGCTTCCGCCAGTCATCCGCCGGCATATTCGCGACGCGTTCTGCAGTCATCTTGCCTGTCAACAGGCCCGACAGCATCGGCGAATAATTGATCACGCCAATGTTGTTCGCCTCGCAGAACGGCAGTAACTCCGCCTCAATCGCCCGCCGCAGCATTGAGTAGGGCGGTTGCAGCGACGTAATCGGAGCAATTTTCTGCACCCGCTTTATCTGCTCCACATTGAAGTTCGATACGCCGATGTGCCGCACCTTCCCTTCCTTCTGGAACCGCGCCAGCGTCTCCCATCCCTCTTCAATCTCGCCTTCAGGATTCGGCCAGTGAATCTGGTACAGGTCAATCGTCTCCACCCCCAGCCGCCGCAGCGATCCCTCCAGCTCCTCTTCGAGTGACTTCGCCTTCAGGCTGCGGTAAATCTGCCGGTCGTTGTCCCACCGCATCGAGCACTTCGTGAAAATGTACGGCTTCTTGCCCGACGCCTTCACAGCCTTCGCCACCACCTCTTCCGAGTGGCCCAGCCCGTACACCGCCGCCGTATCAATCCAGTTGATGCCCGCGTCCAGCGCGCGCTCAATCGTCTTTACTGATTCATCATCGTCCTGCGCGCCCCACGCAAACTCCCAGTTCCCGCCGCCAATGGCCCATGCCCCATATCCAATGGGGGTTATCTTCAAATCTGAGTTGCCGAGCTGCCGCGTTGCAAAAGGTGTGTCAACTGTTGTCGTAGCCATGTCCGTTCGATGCTCCATCCTTCCTGCTTGCTTCAAATCCTTCAGGCCTGCGTCGATTACGCAGTCCCTTCTACAGAATACTGTGCCGCCAGCGCCCGGAACACCCGCACCTGCTCCTGCTCCCACGCCGCATCTTTCTCCAGCTCCCGCGCCAGCAGCCGCGCCGCTGCCGGAGCCATCCGCACCGCTGCCCGCGCATTCAACAACAGCGCACGAGTCCGCCGCGCCAGCACATCGTCCACCGTCCGCGCCATCTCCTCGCGCGCCGCCCACACCACCTGCGCGCCTATATAAGGTAGAGCCTCATCCAGCCTCTGCCCCAGCTCCGGCTCGCGCGCCGCCAGTTCCCGAATCGGCGCCGCATCCGTTCCATACGCGCCAAGCGAGTCCTCTTCCGCATCGCCCACCGGATGCCGCTGCACCTCTCGCGCCTCATAACCGTGAATGTGCAAATCCTGCGTCATGCACGGACGATCCTCCAGCCTGCCCAGCGTCATCGCATGGTCCACCGCATCCTCCGCCATGTGCCGATACGTCGTCCACTTCCCGCCCGCGATCGTCAGCAAGCCCGCGTCGTCAATTTCAATCGTATGGTCGCGAGACAGCGCCGACGTGTTTCCCGCGCCCGATCCCGCCGCCTTCACCAGCGGACGAATCCCCACATACACACTCAATATGTCTTCCCGCTTCGGAGGCCGACTTAGATACTGCCGCGCTGTCTCCAGCACAAACTCAATCTCTTCCTCAAACGGCTTCGGCTCATACTCCGGCGCGTCGATCGGCGTGTCCGTCGTACCCACCACTGTGTGCTCATGCCACGGAATCGCAAACAGCACCCGTCCGTCGCTCGTATGCGGAACCATGATCGCCGCGCGCGCCCGCAAAAACGACTTTTCAAACACCAGATGAATCCCCTGACTCGGCGCAATCATCGCCGTAGCGCCAGGCTCCGCCATCCGCCGCACCTCATCGGCAAAGATCCCCGTTGCATTCACCACCACTTTCGCCGCCACGGTAAACCGCTCGCCGCTCTCGCGGTCCTCCACCACTACGCCGTTCACAAATCCATCGGCATCCTTCGTCAACTCAACCGCGGGCGCATAATTCAGCACCACCGCCCCCTGCTCCACCGCCGTCATCATCAGGGCAATCAGCAACCGCGCATCATCGAACTGCCCATCGTGATACACCACCCCGCCCTTCAACCCTTCCTGCTGAATCGTCGGCAGCCGCTCAATGGTCTCCTCCAGCGACAGTATCCGCGACTTCCCAAACCCATACTTCCCCGCCAGCAGATCGTAGATCTTCATCCCGATCCCGTAGAACGGCGTCTCCCACCACGAATAATTCGGAACCACAAACTGCAAATCATGCACCAGGTGCGGCGCGTTCCTGAGCAGCATCCCCCGCTCCTTCAGCGCCTCCATCACCAGTGACACATTTCCCTGCTCCAGATACCGCACGCCGCCATGCACCAGCTTCGTGCTCCGGCTCGACGTCCCCTTCCCGAAATCCTCGCGCTCCAGCAGCAGCACTGCGTAGCCGCGGCTCGCCGCATCCACCGCCACGCCCGCGCCCGTCGCGCCCCCGCCAATCACCACCATGTCCCACGGCTCTTTCCTCGCGCGGGCCCGCGCCAGCATCAAATCCCGCTTCATGCGTTCTCCCTGTTCCAACCCTTCGCGCGCACCACTGCGTCCTTCCACTTCGCATGCATCTTCTTGATCGACGCGCGATCCGCCTTCGGCTCAAACACCCGTCCCGGCTCGCGATGCTTCCGTATCGCCTCCTCATCCGGCCAGAACCCCACCGCCAGTCCCGCCAGATACGCCGCTCCCAGCGCCGTCGTCTCCAGCACCGCCGGCCGCTCCACCGGAATCTCCAGCAAATCCGCCTGAAACTGCATCAGCAGATCATTCGCCGCCGCGCCGCCGTCCACCCGCAGCACATGCGACGGCCTGCCCGTGTCTTCATCCATCGCCCACAACACATCCGCCACCTGGAACGCGATGCTCTCCACCGCCGCCCGCGCAATGTGCCCAATCTCCGTGCTCCGCTGTATCCCGATAATCATCCCGCTCGCATACGGGTCCCAGTGCGGAGCGCCCAGCCCCGTAAACGCCGGCACAAACACCACGCCATTCGACCCGCTCACCCCAGCCGCCAGCGCCTCCACCTCCGGAGACGCCGCAATAAACTTCATGTTGTCCCGCAGCCACTGCACCACCGCGCCGCCAATAAACACGCTGCCCTCCAGCGCATACTCCAGCTTGCGCGCCGTGCTGCACGCCAGCGTCGTGATCAGCCGCTCCTTCGACAGCATGAACTCCCCGCCAATGTTCTCCAGCAGAAAGCATCCCGTCCCATACGTATTCTTCGCGTCGCCCGGCCGCGTGCACAGTTGCCCAAACAGCGCCGACTGCTGATCGCCTGCAATCCCCGCAATCTCCACCTCGCCCAGCCCCAGCGTCGTCGTCACCGGCCCAATCCGCTCGCTCGACCACACCACCTCCGGCATCATGCTCGCCGGAACCCCCAGCAGCCGCAGCAAATCCTCGTCCCACTTGTCTTCCACAATGTTGTACAGCAGCGTCCGCGAAGCATTCGTCCGGTCCGTCACATGCCGCTTCCCACTCGTCAGGTTCCATATCAGCCAGCTGTCCACCGTCCCAAACGCCAGCTTGCCCTGCTCCGCCCGCGCCCGCGCGCCCGCAACATTCTCCAATATCCAAGCCACCTTCGTGCCTGAAAAATAAGGGTCAATCACCAGCCCCGTCTTCTGCCGAACCATCTCCTCCGCGCCCTCCTCCAGCAGCTTCCGGCACAAAGGAGCAGTCCTCCGGTCCTGCCACACAATCGCGTTGTACACCGGCTTGCCTGTCTCGCGGTCCCACACCAGCGTCGTCTCCCGCTGATTCGTAATCCCCAGCCCCGCCACATCCCGAGGCCGCGCCCCCACAGCGCCCATCACCTCCACCGCCGAGCTTAGCTGCGACGTCAAAATCTCATACGGATCATGCTCCACCCAGCCCGTCTCCGCATACATTTGCCGAAACTCATGCTGCGCCACGCCCGCAATTTGCCCCGCCTCATCAAACAAAATCGCCCGTGAACTCGTCGTCCCCTGATCCAGCGCAAGAATGTACTTCATCGCTCACCTTTCTGTTTTTGGCCGCAACCCGGTAAGATTCGTTGTGCCGAAATTTGGCCGTAAAGCGCCGCGCCCAGAATACACGCGCAGCCGTCGAAGCTGCATTGCCCACTTGCTGTCTAAAAGGAATTGCAATCATGAAGAAACAATTCGTCGGCGAGCTCATCTCGGAGTGCATTGCCGTCTTCATCATCATCGCCTTCGGAGACTCCGTCGCCGCCATGTACACCGTCTACTCCCCCAACCCCTACGCCGGATCCTACTGGGGCGTCTGCATCGCATGGGGACTCGCCGTCACCATGGCCATCTACGCCACCGGCGCCATCTCCGGAACCCACGCCAATCCCGCCGTCACCCTCGCCCTCGCCCTCTATCGCAAATTCGAATGGGTCAAGGTCATCCCCTACTGCATCGCCCAGACCGTCGGAGGCTTCCTCGGAGCCATCGTCGTCTATATCCTCTACGTGCCCGTCATCAACCACTTCAACGCCGCCGCCCACCTCACCCGCGCCGCCGGAGGAGCCGCCGGAGTCTTCTTCACCCATCCCGGCCTCGCCGTCACGCCCCTCCACGCCTTCAGCGACGAAATCATCCTCACCGCGCTGCTCATCTTCGGCATCTTCGCCATCACCGAGCAGTACAACGAAATGGCCCCACAGGCCAACTTCGGAGCCTTCATGATCGGCCTCCTCGTCGCCTTGATCGGGGCCTCCATGGGATACCTCGAAGCCTTCGCCATCAACCCCGCCCGCGACCTCGGCCCACGCGCCTTCGCCTTCATCGCCGGATGGGGCCCCGCAGCCTTCCCCTCACCCCAAAACTACTGGTGGGTCCCCATCGCCGCCCCCCTCATCGGAGGCATCATCGGCGGAGCCGCCTACCAATACCTAATCCGCCCCTACCTACCAGCCCACCTCCGCGCCTTAGCAGGCGATTCGAAGTACGACGCACCAGCCGTGCAGGAAAAATGAACAGAATGCCGCGCAGGAGAAAGAAACACATGCGCAATTCCCCGGCGATGTCGCTCTCTACCCACACAATAACGCGACCGCCGGGACATTGCTCCACGCACTCGTTGACGCTGGATTCGGGCATCTGCCGTACCATAAGTTCAAACCGCGCATTTTCCTGCGCCGGTGTTGAATGAAGGTGAAAATAATGGTCTTCTACTGCCTCTTGCTCGGTGCGATGAATTCTTCCGCCGGGCGCTCCGCCAACTCTCATGAAGCGGCCCGCAGCCCCGGCACTGAATGGCATGGCTAAGTTCTCGGATGCCGTCTACGGCAAAGGCCATCTCCATCTCATCGCCTGCGCTTGCTCCCGGAAGCTGCCGAAGCTAGCCGAAGAGAAGCATCGGGACGTGTTTGTGCGCCTCATGGAAGAGCTGCGCGTCAAGTTTCGCTTCGCAATCGTCGGCTACGTGGTCATGCCCGATCATTTCCGGCTGCTGATGCGCGAGCCCCTGATCGATACCGCCGCCAATGCCGTCAAAACACTTCAGGCTCGCTACCGCCGCAGATACAACAGCTCTGCCCGATCCGACGAGCAGGTTTGGGAGACCCACTTCTCCGACAGGCACATCGTGGGAGCCGAGGCCGTCGCCGCCACCCTGGCGGCCATGCACGCGGAGCCGGTGAAGGCCGGCCTCGCGGCTGCCTCTGAGCAATGGGAATGGAGCAGCGCTCGAGCCTACGCGGGCCTGCCCGAAGGCGTGGCTACGGTCGAACGCGACCCTTCCGCATCGATCTGACTCTCATCGCGCGCCCGCCGGGTGCCCCATCCTTTCGCGCTCTCTGCGAAAGGGTGGGAAAGATCCTATCTCCACTACCAACCTCCCACCTCGCCGGGTGCCCCATCCTTTCGCGCTCTTTGCGAAAGGATGGGAAAGATCAGATCTCCACCACCAACCTCCCGCCTCGCGCCAGCAAGGCCCGGTAGAACCGCCCAAGGGTTCGGGGCTTGGCTGGGGATACCCATCTTTTCAGATTATTTCTTAAACACAGCCACTCGATCTGAAGGCAAAACTTACCCACACTCCAAGTAATAAGTACACAAAACGGGTAAGTATCGTGCAGATTCTTCCACTCCTGCCGCACTATGACAACACGTTCATTAAGAAAGACTTAAGGCTAAGAAAATGACGAAAAAATATGCAACTTACTCGGCGCTGCGGGTTCTAACAGGCAGAGACAAAATGGGGCAAACCCAGAGGAGGTCTCCAGATGAAACTCAATCGAGTGCTTGCCACGTTCGTTCTTACTGCTCTCTTGAGCGGAGCTACCATGGTTGCCCAGGCCCAGACAGGAATCTACCTCCACTTCGGCGGTGGACGCGGTCCAGTCGTCGCGGCGCAGTATTACCAGCCCGCTTACCCCGGTCCTGGCTATGTCTGGATGTCAGGCTATTACAGCGGCCCTAACTGGGTGCCCGGATACTGGGCGCGCCGCGATGACGACCAGCGCGGCTACTACGGCAACAACTACAGCAACTACCGCGGCAACTACTACCGCGGCGATGACGACCACCGCTGGCGCCGCGACGATGACCAGCGCGACCGCCGTTGGAGAGGCGAAGACCACCGCGACAACGGCTGGCATCGCGGACGGGACCATGACCGCGGAGACGACCACTAATCAAGCGCCATAGGCGAAGCGCACCCGGAGATTTCCGGGTGCGCTTTTTAGTGTCCCCCTCGGACATGGTGGAAACCCCGCACCAACCTACTTCTTCCCGCCTGACCCCGACGCATCCTTCTTCGTATCCGGCTTCGGCTGGCTCACCGCCGCGTCGCCCGAGCCTGCATCCGGGGTATCCGCTCCAAAGATCACAAACGCCGGCTGAGGCTTCCCATTCTTCGTTTTCGCCTTCGTTTTTGAGTGCGCCCGCCGTGCCCGTTCCGTCCGCTCGTAGCGCTCCCGCTGCGCCCGGCTCCAGTGCAGATTCATCACCCCGCCCGAGGTCGAGGTCCTGCCGCTCGAACCCATGCGACGACCTTCGCTTCGCATCGCCCCGCCAACGCGCCGCCCCAGCGTCGAACCCGCCCCCGAACCGGCCGACGAAACTCCGGCGCTCAAAGTCGCCGCCTCGCCCAGCGCCTGGGCCCTCGCCACATGCGGAACCGCCGCCACTCCCGCCACCAGCACCGCCGCCACATATAAACTCAACAGTTTCATCGCCCGCTCCTCTTTGGTCTCCTGAATTGCGCTCCATCCTACCACCGCTCGCTCGCGGCGCAGCAGTCAAATCAGGTCATTTGGCTTGTCAAGGCCAAAATCTCGCAACCAATCTCTTTGCAACGACTTACAAATGCATTTGAATTATCCAAATCTGCTATCATTGAAATAGAAGAAAAAAGGCGCAGCCACTTGCTGCGCCTTTCGCTTTTTCCGGAGCACACTAGACTTTCCTGTCCATAACTCTTTATTTTGCAGTATTTTACGTGTAAGCCTTTTAGATGGAATGGCTTAGCGAAAAAACTCCCGTAAGCCATGCAGAATGAAGAACTTGATTTTTCCGCAGGGAGAGAACCCTATAACAGAAGTTATAACTACGACCGCTTATTAGCTCTCCTCAGTGCGGCTTCCGGTACTCGATCTCGTCGCCCCGCAGGTAGTACTCGAGCGAGCACTGGTCCGATCCGCAGATCATTGACAGCATGCCCATGCACTGACCGCGGGTAATCAGCCCCAGCGTCCCGCACCCCGGACAGGCCAGCACCGCAACATACGGGTCCCTCGGATCGCCCAGTCCCTCCTCGTTCTCGAGCAGGAACAGCGTTCCCGGCTCCATTTGTTCTGGAATCCACTGATCGAGCAGTTGTAGTTCCGATGACATTGCGCCTCCTGTCTTCGTGTTCGCCCTTGTTCTGGATTTACGGTCCGGCTGCCTGCGCGATGCTCCGGTCCGCCCGTGTGCCTCTAAGGTACGTTTGCCTGGGATCGATAGCGGCAATGGTATTTTTGCGGCCACAAGCCCGCGGCTCGCCGTCCGCCATGCCTCTTGGATGACCCATATATCTGTTAGAATCAATAATTTGGCGCACTGCCTGTCCCGCAGCCACTTGCGCAGCCCCTGGACTCTTCGTGGATGCATTTGCGTCGCGCCTGCGGTTCCACATAGGGAAAGTGCGGCTGCCCTGCCGGGCTAAAGCATTTTCGGCATTACTGTAGACCCAAGCCTCAACCTTAAAGTCAACGCTGCCAACAGCAAGCGTTGATCCTGCACACAAGAAACCAGGCCACTCTATTTCCGAAATGCCCTTTCCGCTTCCCTGCATCTTTCACGCACTTGCGTTCAATGTCAATAACTTGTTCGGTAACTTGTGTGATTCCCACTGCTGGAGAGCCGGACCGGGGTGCCGGCCCATTGCGGGCTGCGGCTTACTTCTCGATCTCGACCCCGCGCCAGAAAGCGATGTATCCCTTGATGTTACGCGCCGCCGGCTTCGGGTCCGGATAGTACCAGGCCGCATCCTGATTCTCCTGCCCTTCCACCATCAGGCTGTAGTACCGCGCCTGGCCCTTCCACGGATCGGTCGAAGTCGTCGAGCTGGGTCGCAGATACTCGCGCTTGACGGCGCTCTCCGGAAAGTACACAGTGTCTTCAACTGTCTGAGTCTTATCGCCTTCTGCGATTGTTACGCCATTCCAGACTGCCTTCGCCATGGTTACCGGCCTTTCTACCTACGGAATTGTGACACTCAACCATAACAGATGTGCGACCTGAATCCGAAGATGCATTCCCGCCTATAAGATACCCCTCTCGGCAGGTGCCTTGACCGCGCTCTGACTCCTGGCCCACGTCAACAGCAGCCGCGCCGCCAGAACCACTCCCAGCGCCACCGTAATCTCCAGCGGAGTCAGCACCCCCTGCTTGACGCCCCACCAGTAGTGGATGACCCCGGCAATGGCCGCCGCGTAGGTCAGGCGGTGCAGCCGGTTCCAGTTCTTGCCCCCCAGCTTCCGGATCGACCATGACGTTGAGGTCAGCGCCAGAGGAACCAGCATGATCCACGCCGCCAGTCCCGCCATAATAAACCTCCGCTGGCTGATGTCGTCCACCATTGCAGCCAGGCTAAACCCTGCATAAAGCCATACATAGGTCAGCATGTGCAGGCACGCATACAAAAAGGCATACAGCCCCAGCATCCGCCGGAACCGGATCACCCACCCCAGCTTTGGAATCAGCTTCCGGAGCGGACTGATTGCCAGTGTGATCACCAGCAGCCGCAACGTACCCCGCCCCGTAAAGAACGCCGCCGCACGCGTCGGGTCGGGGCCAAGCGTGTTTTGTATCAGGTGGAATATCAGCCAGGCAATCGGCGCAAGGCAGGCTATATGAACCAGCGCCTTCAGAGCAATCACAACACGATTTGGCATCTTGAATCTTCTGCTTTGCCCTTCAATGATACTTCGTCGGCGCCCCGGGATGCGCCAGCAGGCTGTTGCTCCAGGCCCACACCAACCTGACCCCTAACCCCGGACGGCTAACCCAGATACGGGCTAAAAGTACTTGTTCAGGTCCATGCCCTTGTACAGGCTCGCCACCTGGTCCCCGTAGCCGTTAAACATCAACGTTGGCTCAAGCTGCTTCCAGAATGGAGCCCCGATGATCCGCTGTGTCTTCTGGCTCCACGGCGTGTGGTCCACATTGGGATTCACATTGGAGTAGAACCCATAGGTATCCGGAGCCATCTGGTCCCATGTCGTCGGAGGCTGATCTTTCACGAACCGTATCTTCACAATCGACTTGGCTGACTTGAAGCCGTACTTCCATGGCACCACCACGCGTACAGGAGCACCGTCCTGGTTCGGCAGCAGTTGCCCGTAAAGCCCGAAGGTCAGCAGGGTCAGCGGATGCATCGCCTCGTCCATGCGCAGCCCTTCGGAGTATGGCCAGTTCAGGTTGACCTCGCGGATCCCCGGCTCCTGGCTCGGCCGGTCGACGGAGATGAACTGCACATATCTGGCCGAAGACAACGGCTCGCACTCCTTGATGAACTCCGCAAGCGAGTACCCGGCCCACGGAATCACCATGCTCCATGCCTCAACGCACCGGAAGCGGTACACGCGCTCCTCCATCGGCCGCAGCTTCAGAAGGGTGTCGATGTCAAACGTCTTCGGCCTCTTCACCAGGCCTTCCACCGTCACTGTCCAGGGACGCGTCTTTAAACTCCCCGCATACTTTGCCGGATCGTCCTTATTGGTCCCAAACTCATAGAAGTTGTTGTAATGCGTGATGTTGTCAAAGGAGGTCTGGGTCACGCCCTTGGTTGAAAGCGGGCTTGGAACCGTCGCCAGCTTCGTGTCCGCCTGCACGCCCTCGGGATCCATCACAGGCAAAAGCCGATCCGCCGCCAGCACCGCCGCACCCAATGCACCCAATGCCATAAATGCCCGGCGATTCATGTAGGCCGAACGGGGAGTAATCTTGGAAGAAGGAATAGAATTCGGATCAGACTTGCGAATCGGCATGGCTACAAAGTTCCTCTGCTATTCGACTCTTACTGCACTTATCAGGTTACCGTACGTGCGCAGGCCACGCACCACATCCTTTCAGCACGTCCAAGCCCCACAACCACCCGGATACAAATAACCAAAACATTCTCAAAGTCTTCCAAATCATTTCAAGGCAATTGAAAACCAACCAGGAAAAGGAGCACCGCAGATGACGGCAACCAGCACAGTCGCGAATCCTCTCACAGCCGTCGAGCGCGACCGTTTGTATCAGGCAGCAGAAGTTCTCCTCAAGGCCCGCCGCGAGGTCAAGCCCATCCATAAACTGCCCGAAAGTCTGCGCCCGAGCTCGCTTGAAGAAGCCTATGCTCTCCAGGACATCGTTGCCGAAGCCATGCGCAACATTGGCGGCTGGAAAGTCGGCGCACCCTCGCCCAATGCCACGCCACTCTTCGGCCCCATGCCGCTCTGGGGCGGATTCGCCAAATCCGGCAGCCGCATCTCACCCACCTTCAAGCGCCTCCGCGGCATTGAGGCAGAGATTGCCTTCTGCCTCGGCAAAGACCTGCCGCCACGCAGCGAGCCTTATTCGCGCCAGGAAGTCGTGGACGCGATTGCCTCGGCGCACCCCGCCATTGAGCTGCTCGAGTCTGCCTACGCCGACCCTGACGCTGTTGACCGACTGTCCATGATCGCCGACCTGCAGATGAACGGCGGCTTCGTTTACGGCACGGCATACGCTGGCTGGAAGACCTGCGATCTTACACAGGAGTCGGCGACCGTTGCCATCGATGGCGCAGTTCGCTTCGAAGGAAAAGCCTCGAACCCCGCCGGGACCGATCTGCTCCGTCTTGTCACCTGGCTCGCAAACGATGGCAGCGAGCGTACGGGAGGCCTCAAGTCTGGCCAGTGGATCACCACCGGAAGCTGGTCCGGGAAGACATTCGCCAACCCCGGCTCTACCGCCAGCATTCGCTTCTCCAACTTTGGCTCGGTCAGCGTGCAGTTCGATGACTAACTAGAGCAAAACCAGAGTTACCGCAAGGTGTTTCCATTTTGAAGGACCATCAGGGACGCCGCTCCGCCTTACGCCATCTCTGGTTTTGCTTTAATCCACGCATCCTGCGCGAGCAGCGGACGGCTCTTTCGCCCGCTTCTCAAAGTATCCCAATGAAAGCCGTAGCCCATCCTGGAGGGATACTTTGGGCGACCATCCCAACAGATCCCTGGCCTTCGTAATATCCGGCTTGCGCCGCGTCGGATCATCCTCCGGCAGCGCCTCATATCGAATCCGGCTCTTCGATCCCGTCACCGCCAGCACCTGCTCCGCGCACTCCAGAATCGTCCACTCCTCCGAGTTCCCGATGTTCACTGGCAGGTGCTCCTCGGACTTTGAAAGCCGCAGAATCCCATCGATCAGGTCTGACACATAGCAGAAACTCCGCGTCTGGGAACCGTCCCCGAAAACCGTGAGGTCCTCGCCGCGCAATGCCTGCATCATCAAATTTGAGATCACCCGCCCGTCCGTCGGTTGCAGCCGCGGCCCATAGGTATTAAAGATGCGGGCAATCCGCGTATCCACACCACAATAGCGGTGGTACGCCATCACCGCCGCCTCTGAGAATCTCTTCGACTCGTCATACACTGAGCGCGGCCCGATCGGGTTCACCCGGCCCCAATACGTCTCCGGCTGCGGATGTACCTCCGGATCGCCGTAGCACTCTGAAGTTGAAGCCTGCAGAAACTTCGCACCGCGCGACCGCGCGATCTCCAGCATATTCATCGTTCCATACGAACCGACTTTCAGCGTCTCAGGCCCCAGTCGGGCATAATCGGCAGGGCTGGCTGGAGAGGCAAAGTTGAAAACGTAGTCTACGCTGTCAATCTTCAGCGGCTCGCAGATGTCGTGCTCGATGAACTCAAACCTCGGTTCTCGATTAAGCTCGGTCAGGTTCTCAGGATTGCCGGTACACAGGTTGTCCACTCCCAACACTTGATTGCCGTCCGCAATCAGGGCCTCGCAAAGATGCGACCCCAGGAATCCTGCTGCGCCGCTCACCAATACTCGTTTTTCTGCCAACCCGTTGGACTCCTTCTACTGGTCTTTAAGCGCCTTCACTCCAACCGTTGGATGCGGCCGCCCCACGCTGAAATATGTAATCCCCTTATTAAGCATCAACTGCGGATCAAATAAATTCCTTCCGTCAATCACAATGGGATGCAGCAAGGCCAACCGCAGCCGCTCCAGGTCCACCGCAGCAAACTCCTGCCAGTCGCTCAGGATCACCAGCGCGTTGGCATCCTGCGCGGCCTCATACATGTCTCCGGCATAGCGCACCTGCGGCCCTGGCGGCAGTACCATCCTGGCTCGCTCCGCAGCCACCGGATCATACAGCGTCACCGTACAGCCTTCCTTCAACAGCATCTGCACTATCTCAATCGCCGGCGACTCGCGAATATCGTCCGTGCCGCCCTTGAAAGCCAGCCCGAATACCGCCAGATTCTTGCCGCGCAGCGTCCACAGCGCCGTCCGGATCTTACGGAAGAAGATTTTCCGCTGCTGAGTGTTGATCTTCTCCACCTCGGACAGTAAGTCAAACTGCTGCCCCAGCTGCTCCGCCACCCAGCGAAATGCCGCCACATCCTTCGGGAAACACGAGCCGCCATAACCGATGCCGGCGCGCAGGAATTGCGATCCAATGCGCTCGTCCATTCCAATGCCCCAGGCTACCTCTTCCACGTCCACGCCGGCCGCATCGCAGATATTCGCTACCGCATTGATGAACGAGATCTTCATTGCCAGAAACGCATTCGTCGCGTGCTTGGTCAGCTCCGCTGCTTTAGTTGACATCTCCAGGATGGGCGGAGGATTCTCCGCGCTGCGCCCCCCGGGAACAGCATGCGGCAGCTTGTAATATTCACCCGAAGTCAGCGGTTCATAGATCCGCCGCATCACCTTCGCCGCTCTCTCGCTCTCGATGCCGATCACAATCCGGCTCGGGTGCAGAAAATCCGTGATCCCCGTGCCCTCCCGCAAAAACTCGGGGTTCGACACCACATCAAACGCTTCTCGCGGAGCACCGTTCCGTTCCAGAATCCGTGTAATCCACTCGTTTGTGTAGACCGGCACCGTGCTCTTTTCCACGATCACCTTGTAACCATCCACGGAGCGCGCAATCTCGCTCGCCACCGCGTCCACATACGACAAATCCGCATCGCCCGTGTCTGACTGTGGCGTCCCCACCGCAATGAACACCGCATCCGCCTGCGTGGCCGCTCCTGCAAGATCCGTGGTGAACTCGATGTTTCCCAACCGGTGCCGCTCCAACAACTCCGGCAGGTACTCCTCGTGTATCGGTACGCCGCCCTCCTTCAGCTGGCGAACCTTGTCTTCATCGTTGTCTACGCAAATCACGCGATGGCCTATCTCGGCAAAGCAAGCCGCCGAAACAAGCCCGACATATCCGGAACCAACGACCGCAATCGTGGTCTGCTGACTCATATCCCTTCCCTTGTGCCCAATCTACCGCGCCGAATCGAACACCGCCGCCGAAGCTCCGTGCTTCACCACCCGCTCCAGCGCGGCGCCAATCTTCTCCTGATCGTCCGCCTTCAAATAAGGATGCATCGGCAGGCTCAACACTCGCTCCGCAGCCCGCTCCGCAGCCGGAAACTCACCGCCCTTGTATCCCCGCCCGGCAAACGCTGGCTGCAAATGTGCCGGCGCCGGATAATGCACCGCGGTCGGAATCCCTTCCCGCCTGAGCGCATCGGCTACCCACTCGCGCTCCTCAAGCTCAATCGTGTACTGCGCATAGACGCTCGTATTGCCCTCGGCAATGTGCGGAGTCTGGACCACACCCTTCAGTCTCGCGTCGTACCGCGCCGCCGCCTCTTCCCGCAAAGTAATTTCGCGGTCAAAGACCTCAAGCTTCGCCAGCAGCACAGCAGCCTGCATCGAATCCAGCCGCCCGTTCACTCCCACCCGCACATGGTTATAACGCGACGCCTGACCATGGTTGCCGACCTGCCGCATCACCTCAGCCAGGGCATCGTCATTCGTAAAGCACGCGCCACCGTCGCCGTAACATCCCAGCGGCTTCGACGGGAAAAAGCTCGTGCAGCCAATCGTGCTCACATTGCACGACGACCGCCCCTGGTACGTCGCCCCAAAGCTCTGCGCTGCGTCTTCAATTACAGGAACATCGCCCGCAGCCGCCGCAATCGCATCAAAATCCGCACACTGTCCATAGAGCGACACCGGCATAATCGCCCGCGTCTTCGGCGTAATGGCTGCCGCCAGCTTCGCCGGGTCAAGGTTATAGGTCTTCGCGTCAATATCGACAAACACCGGCTTCGCACCGAGCAGCGCGATCATCTCCACCGTGGCGATAAACGTAAAAGGCGACGTAATCACCTCGTCGCCCGGTCCAATTCCCAGCGCCATCAGCGCAATCAACAGCGCATCCGTTCCGCTCGCGCATGCAATGCAGTGTCTGCTGCCCGTCCGCCCGGCCAGCTCCGTTTCCAGTTGCGCAACCTCCGGCCCCAGAATGTACTGCCCATGCTCCAGCACCGCATGGATGCCCGCATCCACGCGCTCTTTGATCAGCCGGTATTGTGCCTTCAGATCAACAAAATCCATCCGATGCTCTCTCGCCGCTATGCCTCTCAGCAGTGCACAATCTTGTCGGAAACGATTCCCCTGGTCGCGTTTCGTGTATCCACCACCAACTGCGACTCCGCCACAATCCGCGCGTAGTCATAGTCCGAGTGGTCCGTCACAATCAGCACCGCATCATACTGCCCCAGGTTATTCAGCGGAGTGCTCTCCATATTCAGATCGTAGTGCCGTCCCCGGCCCACGCGCGCAAAGTAGGGATCGTTGTAGCTCACCACCGCGCCGCGCTTGCGAAGAAGCTCGATAATCGTCAGCGCCGGAGACTCCCGCAGGTCATCCACATCGCGCTTGTACGCCACCCCCAGCACCAGAACCTGCGATCCCTTCAGCGGCTTGCCATGCTCGTTCAAAGCGGCCATCGTCTGGTCAATGATGAAGTAGGGCATGTTGGTGTTGACCTCGCCCGCCAGCTCAATAAACCGCGTGTGAAAGTCAAACTCCTTCGCCTTCCACGACAGATAGAACGGATCAATCGGAATGCAGTGCCCGCCCAGTCCCGGCCCCGGGTAAAACGCCTGAAACCCAAACGGCTTGGTCCTGGCTGCATTGATCACCTCGAACACATCAATGCCCATCCGCAGGCAAAGCTGCTTCAGCTCGTTCACCAGCGCAATGTTCACCGAACGGTAGATATTCTCCAGCAGCTTGGTCATCTCCGCCGCCGCCGGAGTCGACACCGGAACCGTCCGGCTAAAAATCGCCGCGTACACCGCCGATGCCAGCTCCAGCGCCACCGGCCCGCACCCGCCAATCACCTTGGGAATATCCCGCCGCGCCACCGTATCATTGCCCGGGTCTTCACGCTCCGGCGAAAACGCTACATAAAAACCCTGCGACTCCGCGTCGCGCGCCACCCGCAGCCCCGCCGCATTGCCCTGCTCGAGCATCGGCGCCACAATCTCTTCCGTCGTGCCCGGATAGGTCGTGCTCTCCAGCACCACCAGTTGCCCTTCGCGCACATGCGGAGCCATCGCCTCCAGCGTGCCCTTGATGTAGCTCAGGTCCGGCTCGTGATACTCATCGAGCGGCGTCGGCACACAGATAATCACCACGTCCATCCGTGCAATCTCGCGGTAGTCGGCCGTTGCGCGAAACCCGCTCCGCTGTGCCGCCTGCACCTCGGTCCCCGGAATCCGCACAATGTACGACCCGCCCCCGTTCAGCTTGTCCACCTTCTGCGCATCGACGTCGAAGCCGGTCACCGCGAACTTCTGTTCGCTGAACAGCAGGGCCAGAGGCAGCCCCACGTAGCCCATCCCAATAATCCCAATGCGGGCCGTCCGAGCTTCGATCCTGCTTTTCAGTCCGGCAATGTTCGTGGAGGTCGTTGTCACTGAAGAATCTTTCTGCTCGGGACGCATCTTCAAGCGTCGCGCGCTGCCCGTCAAAACCAGGCTCCGCGGCCGCAAAAACCCCTTACTTCAAGGTACTTGCAGCCCGCCAAATCACCTTGATTCTAGCATGCGGCAACCCTCGCTCCGGTCCGCGTTTCCATTGCATGCGCGCGCCTTCCAGGCTATAGCATTTCTCCAGTTGGTGTAGAGGGGACAGAATGGCCTTGAAGTGGCTTTTCCCTTAAGAAAAAGCCACCCTGTACGCTGCTGGAAACTCCACAGAAAATGGAGAAATGCCTTAGAGTTAAAGACAGCACCACCACGCGAAAGTGGCGAAATTGGCAGACGCACCAGACTTAGGATCTGGCGGGGCAACCCGTGGGGGTTCAAATCCCCCCTTTCGCACCAGCATCTTTTCGCCCCGCGCGCCGGGCTCTATGCATCCTGGAATGAAGCCTGCTGAGAGCAAGCCACTCTGATCTGACATCGAAGAGCGTGATCTCCTCATGTCCATACCGCTATCTGGTAGGCCAGGGCTTGCGTCGGGCCTGGTAGATTCTCTTCTTCTTCGGGCCCCGCGCTCTGTGCTTTGTCGACTTCGCAACCGGGGCCTTCTTCGCCACGACGCTCGTTCTCGTGCCGATGGTGGTCTTCCTGGCCACCACCTTTTTAGCCACCACCTTCTTGGCCACAGCTTTCTTGGCGACTGACTTCTTGGCCACTGTCTTCCTGGCCGCCGTCTTCCTGGCCGCCGAAGCAGGCGTTGAAATTGCAGCTGCTGGCCTTCCCCTCCGCCCGAAGAAGGTGGTGAGTGATCGTTGCATTTTGCCTATTGCCTCGTCGACTGCGGACGACATCTCCTTCGCCTTCGTGCTCACGCTTCGCGGCTGGGCGCCTTTGGGGCGTGCCTCAATCAGGCAGCGCTTGTCCGCTTGGCCTGTCTTCTTGTTATCCACGTCGCTAAGATGGACCTCCACCCGCGTAAGCCTGGTGGCGAACCTGCCCAGCAGACGGCTCACTTCGCCTTCCACAAAATGCGTCAGGCTCACGTCCACGGCAATCGTATGGTCGCTATTGACTTGAATCTTCATCTAGTCCTCCCACACAAAGCGACATCAAAAGAGTCCGCTAAGTCTACTCACTAAAGAAGTGAATTACGCCTTGGTGGTTGGCTGACCGGACAGAACCCGTTTTTTTGCCCGAACTTCGCCTTAGAGTGAACTTGGCATCTGGCGGGGCAACCCGTGGGGATTCAAATTCCCCCTTTCGCACCAACCCTCCCAATTTGCATTACCCTGTTATTCATGAATCCCACCCAGCAGCAGCCCAAGATCAACCTCATCAAGTCTTCTGACTATCGCGAAACCTACGCCAACAGCGTGCAAATCCGCGTCAGCGTATGGGACTTCTTCCTCAACTTCGGCGTCGCCCACTCCGACGTCCCCGATCAGGTCACGGTGCAGAACCACTGCGGCGTCTACCTCAGCCCGCAGCAGGCCAAGGCCCTCTGGAACATGCTCAATCAGAACCTTGCTCAGTATGAACAGGCCTTCGGGGTCATCGCGCTTGAGCCGCAGAGCACGCCCATTCCCGTTCCCACCGGCCCGGTCCACTAACCCACGGTGAGTCGCTCCGGCACATCGCCCTCCCGTTTCGCCGCGGTCTCCGGTCGCGTCCCAGCCTGGGCCGTCTTCCCTCTTACCTTCGCGGCAATCTGGCTCGCCCACTGGCCGCTGCTCCGCCTGCCCTACTATTGGGACGAAGCGGGCTACTACATCCCCGCCGCCTTTGATTTCTTCCGCAAAGGCGCGCTTATCCCCTACTCCACGCTCTCCAATGCACATCCACCGCTGCCTTCGATCTTTTTAGCCGCCTTCTGGAAACTCTTCGGCTTCCACCCTTTTGTCACACGCTCGACCATGTGCCTCTTTGCGGCGCTGGCCCTCACTGCCGTCTGGCGCATCGCGTTTATCGTTTCGCAACGCCGCTCGATCGCCTTCGCCACGCTCTTTCTTACCGCCATTTATCCCGTCTTCTTCGCGCAAAGCTCACTGGCCCATGCGGACATGTTTGCAGCCGCAGCTACACTCTGGGCGATTGTCTTTTTTGTCCAGCGAAAGCTCTGGCCCGCGGTTTTCTTCTTTTCTCTCGCCGCACTTTGCAAAGAAACGGCCATCATTACCCCGCTCGCGCTTGCCGCGTGGATGCTCTACCGCGCGCTCCGCACCCGCTCCGCACAACCCATCTGCAGCGCTGTTCAGCTCGCACTACCGGTACTGCCGCTCATGCTCTGGTATGCGTACTACTGGCGCCGCACCGGGTTTCTCTTGGGCAATCCCGAATATCTCAAATACAACGCAACCTCTACGCTCACACCTCTGCGCTTCGCTGTCGCTCTCTGGCACCGCGTCAACCAGCTCACCCTGCATATGGATCTCTTCGTCCCCGTGCTGCTTGCGCTGGCCTGCCTGCTGCTCGATCCTCTCCCCGAATCCGACAACACCCCCCGCCCGCCATTCCCCCGCGCATCCCGCGACGCCTTCCTCGTCATCATCCTCGCCAACCTGTTCTTCTTCTCTCTCATCGGAGGCGCGCTCCTCACCCGCTACATGCTGCCGCTCTATCCGTTGGTGATTCTCTTCTGCGTCGCCGCATTCCACCGCCACGCCCGCCGCTGGCATTGGTTCATCGCCTTCTCCGCCGGCGCCTTTATCGCTGCACTGTTCATTAACCCTCCCTACCGATTCGCGCCGGAAGATAATCTTGCCTACAGTGACTTCATCCACCTGCAACAGGCCGCCGTCCAGCAGATTGTCACCCGCTATCCCGGCGAAACGGTCCTCACTGCCTGGCCTGCCACGGACGAACTCACCCGACCCGAGCTAGGCTATGTCACCCACCCCATTCCGGTGACCGCCATCAACAACTTTTCCTACAGTCAGATCCAGCGCGCCGCCCAGCCCGGCCAACACTACTCCGTCGGACTTATCTTCGCCACCAAGTACTCACCCCGCCGCAGCCTGCTCTTTGGCCGCTTCAACCGCGCTATGGATTCACGCTATTTCGGCTTCCACTATGACCTTCCGCCGGCGCTCATAGCCCGGCTACTCGGCGGCCATGTGGTCTGGCAACAGCAGCGCAAGGGGCTCTGGGCCGCGGTTATCCACTTTGATCGCCCGCAAGTGGCCCATCTCTGCCTGCCCACCCCCTCCACGCCCTCCGCGCCGCATCTATAATCCATCTCGTGCAGCAGATGTTCCGACTCCGACGGCTCCTTCGGGTGCTACTCCCCGCGTTTTTTGTTTTCACGGCGATGCTCGCTCCGGCGCAGCAGTCCGCGGTGCCAACCGGCGCCACATCTCCAGCGACCCATCTCGCTGCCGCTAATCCGCACGGGCGATTGCTTCTCGTCCTGCCCTTTGAGAACCATACCGGCCAGCCCAATCTTGACTGGATCGGCTCCGGCGCTGCCGACATCTTCAACCGCCGCCTCGACGCCGCCGGCTTCCTCACCATCACCCGCGACGACCGCCTCTACTCGCTCGACCGCCTCGGCCTGCCGCTCAACTTCCGTCCCTCGCGCGCCACCACCATCCGCATCGCCCAGTTGCTCGACGCCGACTTTGTCATCATCGGCGACTACACCCTCAACGGCAAACAGCTAGGAGCCTCCGCCCGCATCCTCAACTTGCATCAGCTCACCCTCAGCCAGCCCATCACCGAGCAGGGCAACCTCAACGACATTCTGGACACCTTCAACCGCCTCGCCTGGGACACCGCACGCAAGCTCGACCCTTCCTACTCCGTCGCCGAGCAGACCTTTCTCGCAGCCGACGGACCATTGCGTCCCGGCGCCTTTGAGAATTACATCCGCGGCATGATCGCCGAGGCGCCCTCCGACCGCATCACGCATCTCCGCGAGGCCGTGCGGCTCAGCCCCGGCTTTACCCCCGCGCGCCTTGAGCTGGGCCGCGCCTACTTCGCCAATCAGGACTACGACGATGCCGCGACCACCTTCGGCCAGATGCCCCGCGACGATCCCAATGCGCTTGAGGCCGATTTCTATCGTGGACTCGCCCTCTTCTACACCGGCAAATACCTGAAAGCCGAGGATGCCTTCGCCTTCGTCGCCACGGAGCTGCCTCTGCCCGAGGTCGTCAACAATGAAGGGGTGGCCGCCAGCCGCCGTGGGCACGACGGTGCAGCCCTTTTCCGCCAAGCCATCGCCGCCGACCCGCACGATGCCGACTATCACTTCAACCTCGCCATCACCCTGCGTAAACACTCCAACATTCCCGGGGCCATTCGCGAGATACAGGCGGCTCTCAAGCTCCATCCGCAGGACACCGAGGCCCAGGCCCTTCTCGCCACCCTTCAAAAACCGGCCCCGCCCGCCGCAACTCCCGCCCAAACTGCGGCGACCAACGAATCCCTTCCCCTTGAGCGCATCAAGCGTACTTACAACGAAACGGAATTCCGCCAGGCCGCTTTTGAAATGGAGCAGATGCAGCAAGCCCGGCTGGCCGTGCTCCCACCCGCGGAGCGTGCAAGAAAACTTGTGGCCTCCGGCGACCTGTTCCTCCATCGCGGCCTCATCCTTGAGGCTGAACGTGAGTACCAATCCGCACTTAAGGCCAATCCCGTCTCCGCGGACGCTCGTGCCGGACTCGCACAGGTCCGCGAGCATAGCCAGGACCTCAGGGCCGCGCGCACTGAGGCCCAGCAGTCCCTCACACTCGCGCCCAATGTTCCCGCCTATCTGGTTCTGGCGCGGATCGATCTCCGCACCAATCAGCTTTCCGCCGCCGCCCGTGAGGTCAGCCAGGCGCTACACCTTCAGCCCACGAACGCCAATGCCCTCGGCATGAAGCAGGCTGTCGAAGCCAAAGGACAACAAGTCCCATGAAATGCCCTTCCAGCAACGACCCCAACCGGCCCTCGGCCAACTCCGCAGATGTTGCACATGCCAGGCGTGCGGCCTCGCTCTTCGCCGCCGTCTGTGTCCTCCTGCTCGCCTCTTTTGCCTTCGCGCAGAGCAATCACACCACGCCGCACGTCGTTGTCCTCCACCTCGACGACACCATCCAGCCCATCAGCGAGGACTACCTCGACCGCGGCCTTGCCGAAGCAGCTCAAGCCAACGCCAACGCAATCCTCATCGACCTAAACACACCCGGCGGCCTGCTCACCACCACCCGCTCCATGGTCAGCAAAATCCTCGCCTCACCGGTTCCCGTCATCGTCTTCGTCGCGCCCTCCGGCAGCCGCGCCGGCTCCGCCGGATTCTTCCTTCTCGAAGCCGCAGACATCGCCGCCATGGCCCCTGGAACCAACGCCGGAGCCTCTCACCCCGTCGTCGAAATCGGCAAGCTCGGCCCCATCATGAAGCAGAAGCTTGAGAACGACACCACGGCCTTCCTGCGCTCCTACGTCACGCGCCGCAACCGCAATGTCGATGCCTCCCGGGAGGCCGTTCTCAACTCCAAGTCCTACACCGACCAGGAAGCGCTCCAGCTTCACCTCATCGACCTCATCGCCCCCAACGACCGCGCCCTGCTCGACTCCCTCGACGGACGCACCGTCACCCGCTTCAACGGCAGCACCGTCGTCCTGCACACCCGCGGAGCCGTCCTTACTACAATCGAGCCCACACTGCGCGAAAGCATCCTCGACCGCCTCATGGACCCCAACCTGGCTGTCCTCATCCTGATCATTGGCGCCCTGCTCATCTATCTCGAATTCAACTCCCCCGGAACCATCATTCCCGGCGCACTCGGCACTCTCCTGCTGCTTACCTCTCTGTTCGCGCTCAACCTGCTGCCCATCCGCTACACCGCCCTCATGCTCATCATCGGAGCCTTTGTGCTTCTCATGCTTGAGGTCAAGTTCCCCAGCCACGGCATCCTTGCATCTGCCGGAATCATCGCCCTCATTTTCGGCACCCTCACCCTGGTCAACGGCCCCATTCCCGAGATGCGCGTGCACCCTGCCACCGCCATCGCCTCCGGCCTCGGCTTTGGGCTTGTCACATCCTTCCTCGTTCGCATTGCCTGGCGCGCGCGCAAATACAAGTCCATGCTCGGCCCTCAGGCCCTCATCGGCGCCACCGGAATCGCCCAGCAGCCCATCGCGCCCCACGGACAAATTCTCATCCACGGCGAGCTTTGGCAGGCCGAATCGACCACACCCATCAGCTCCGGCGAGCCCGTCCGCATACGCGAAGTCCGCGGTCTCATGCTGTTGGTGGAGCGGGTGACCACCGCCCGCTCTACACCCGATTAGCGCTCCGGTGCGGTACAATCGCTGCGGGTGACGCACAGATGAGCATTCCGACACTAATCGTAGTAGCGATAGTCGTTCTCTATCTCCTCAACTCCATCAAAATCCTCCGCGAATATGAGCGCGGAGTCATCTTCCGGCTTGGCCGCGCCCTGCCTCAGCCCAAAGGCCCCGGAATCATCCTCGTCTTCCGCCCCTTCGACCAGATCGTGCGCGTCTCGCTCCGCCAGGAGGTGCTCGAAGTCCCTCCGCAGGACGTCATCACCCGCGACAACGTCACCATCAAGGTCAACGCCGTCATCACCCTCCGCGTCCTCGACCCCGCTCGCGCCGTCATCGAAGTCACAAACTACGTCTACCAGACCTCGCAGTTCGCGCAGACCACCCTGCGATCTGTCCTTGGCGAAGTCGAACTCGACGGACTGCTCTCGCACCGCGATGCCCTCAATCAGCGCATCCAGACCATCATCGACCTGCGCACCGAGCCCTGGGGCGTTAAGGTCGTCAGCGTCGAGGTCAAGCAAGTCGATCTGCCCGAGTCCATGCTGCGCGCCATGGCCAAACAGGCCGAGGCTGAGCGCGAAAAACGCTCCAAAATCATCAACGCTGAAGGTGAATTCGCCGCCGCCCAGCGCCTCGTGGAAGCCGGCGATCTTCTTGCTAAGCAGCCGGTGACGCTGCAGCTCAAGTATCTACAGACGCTCGAAAATATCGGCGCCGAGAAGAACACTACCGTCATTTTCCCGCTACCTATCGAACTCATCGCCCTGATGGGCAATTTCGTCAACAACACGAACCCGAAGACCCCAAATGAACCCACGCAGAAATCTGAATGAGCATATACGACAAACTCGACGACGAACCCGAACGCACTGATACCGAATTTACGCTGGGCCTGCGTTCCATCCTCGGCATCTTCTTCGGCCTCGTGCTCATCTGCGGAGTCTTCTTCGGCTTCGGCTACTCGCTCGGACGCAGCAATGCAGTCAAGCCGTCCGCCGCGCCGCAGATAAATGCGCAGTCGGCCGCGACCGCAACTACACCGGCCCCGATCACCACCGTCGTCGATCAGTCTTCCCCGTCCAAAACAAACGATCCCTACGACTTCAACTCCAACAACTCGGCGCAGGCCAAACCCTCTGGAGCCGTCCTGCAGACCACACCGCCAGCTACGCCCTCGGCCACAACCACGCAGGTCCAGGGCGCCGCCACTCCCGGCGCTACATCTTCTGGAACCACGCCTCCAGCAAGCGCTTCGGCCGGGACCCAGCCGGCTGGATCGCTGCAGACAACGTCCATGGCCACCAGCCCGGCAAAATCCGCCACGGCCCCATCTTCTGCTCCCGCCGCTGCGCCCTCACAGTCGCCCATCATGGTCCAGGTGGCCGCCATCTCGCGCTCCCAGGATGCCGATGTGCTCATCTCCGCGCTGCAAAAACGCGGATTTAACGCTACCGCCCGCCGCGAGACTTCAGACCATCTCCTCCACATCCAGATTGGGCCATTTCCCACACGCCAGCAGGCCCAGGCCATGCGATCCCGGTTGATCAACGACGGCTACAACGCCATCCTGAAGTAGTCCCCTTAAACTTCTCATCTGCTTGTTGGTCCGGGCACAACTCTCTCTGCTTGCCAGCCATCGAAGTACTTTTGTATCTACATTATGGCTGAGACCTCTCCATCCAAACCCCACCAGGCCTGGGGCGACCGTATCCGCGCACTCCGCAACGTGCCCGCCGTCCTGCGCATTGTGTGGGAAGCGGGCAAGTCCATCGTCGTCTGGGGACTCATCCTCCGTGTCGTGGTCCCCTTGCTCGGCCTCGGCATCGGCATCGTCGCCGCCAAAATCGTCACCGGCGTCGCGCGCGCCCTCGAACACCAGCCGCAGTTCCCCTATTTCTGGTGGCTCGTCGCCGCTGAGGTCGCCCTTGCCCTGCTGACCGGAATCCTCAGCCGCGCCATCGACTACACCGATCAGCTCCTCGCCGACCGCTACACCCTTCACGTCAGCGTGCAGGTCATGCGGCAGGCCGCGCAGCTCGACCTCACCACCTACGAAGACCCCGTCTACTACGATCGCCTTGAGCGCGCCCGCGTGCAGGCCACCGACCGCCTTGCCATGATCCAGCAGATGGGCCGCCTCTTCCAGCAGATCATCCTCACCATTATCTGGAGCGGCGTGCTCATCTACCGCTCCCCCTGGATGATCCTGCTCCTCATCGGCGGCGTGCTCCCGTCCTTCTTCGGAGAAACCCACTTCGCCTTCCTCGGCTACGCCAAAAACTTCCGCCAGACCCCCATCAAGCGCCAGCTCGACTACCTCCGCCAGGTGGGCGGCAGCAAGGAGGCCGCCAAGGAGCTCAAGCTCTTCAACCTCGGCAACTACTTCACCGATCGCTTCAAAAAGCTCTCCCAGCAAATCTTCGAGGAAGACATTGCCCTCTCCCGCCGCAAGCTCCTCTGGGGCGGACTCCTCTCCCTCATCAGCACCCTCGGCTACTACGGCGCATACGTCTTCGCGGTCTACGAAGCTGTCACCGGACACTACCCCACCATCGGCGTCTTTTCGCTCGTCACCGTAGCCATTCAGCAGTCCAGCTCCAACTTCCAGCAGGCTTTCTCCACCGCCTCCGGCATCGCCGATCAGGCGCTCTTCCTCACCGACCTCATCGCCTTCTTTGAGATGAAGCCCACCGTACAGTCCAAGCCCAATGCTTCGCCTGCGCCGCGCCCCATCCGCCGCGGCTTTGAGTTCCGCAACGTCTCCTTCGCCTATCCCGGCACCACCCGTCGCGTCCTTGAGGACTTCAACTTCACCCTCAGCCCAGGCGAGCGCATCGCCCTCATCGGAGAAAACGGCCAGGGCAAAACCACCGTCGTCAAGCTCATCACCCGCCTCTACGACCCCACCAAAGGCCAAATCCTCCTTGACGGCATCGACCTCCGCGACTACGACCTCGACGACCTCCACAAAGAAATCGGAGTCATCTTTCAGGACTTCATGCGCTACGAAATGACCGCGCGCGAAAACATCGCCATCGGCCGCGTCGAACTGCCCCACACGCAGGAAGAAATCGACTCCGCCGCAGAAAAGAGCCTCGCCCTCGGCGTCATCCAGAAAATGCCGGCAGGCTACGAGCAAATGCTCGGCCGCCGCTTCGAGGGCGGCGTCGATCTCTCCGGCGGCGAATGGCAAAAGATCGCTCTGGCCCGCGCCTATCTGCGCGATGCCCAGCTTCTGGTACTCGACGAACCAACCGCAGCGCTCGATGCGAAGAGCGAATTGGAGGTCTTCGAGCGCTTCGCTGAGTTGACCGCGGGCAAAATGGCTCTGCTCATCTCGCATCGATTTTCAACGGTTCGCATGGCCGACCGCATCGTAGTTCTTGAGGGCGGCCATCTCGTCGAAGAAGGCACGCACCCGCAGCTCATCGCCCTCGGCGGCCGTTATGCATCCATGTTCGAAATGCAGGCCGCAAGTTATCGATAATGGAGATCTATGCCGTATCAAATCCCGGAAATAGATCAGGAATTCTTCGACCAGGCCGGTATCCGGGTGGAATCGCTTACCGAGCATGCGCTCGCGCAGCCCGCGCAGTGGTCTACCAACCATCGTCCTGTTGGCCCTCTGCCGATTCTTGATTCGCTTGAGCAGGTTCGTACGGCATTCCATACCCTGACGGATGAGTTGCAGCAACTCAAGCCGGATAGCGCTGCTTCTCTCCGCGATCTGCGCGAAAACCCACGCCTGCTCCACAGCGCAATTCTGGAGATGGCTGCCATTCGCCGCAAAATCTCTCGCTTACCACGCATCAACAACGAACCTCGCAACGCCGTCCTCGCGCGCGCCTACTTTGACGCGGCGCATTCCCTATGGAATGGCTCCGCGTTCCGCATCTACGTCAATGCGATTCAGCAGAAAGACCCGCTTGATCTGAATGAGCTCTGGGCCCTGCCTGCCTTCCTCAAATATGAACTGCTGCAGCTTATCCTCGCTCAAGCCAACGCATTGCTGCACGCTTCGCAGACAACTCAGTTTGAAGCGCCAACCCTGCTGGCCGCACGCATCCAAAGCCTCCGCGATATCGGGCACGTCGATTGGACATTGCTCATGGAGCCGCTCATCCTCTTTGATGCCGCGCTCAAACAGGATCCCACCGGCGCATACCCGCGTATGGATTTCGACAGCCGCGAGAACTACCGTAAGCGCATCGCGCAAATCGCACGCCGCTCCGAGTGCTCCGAGTCGCAGGTCGCCGCCATCGCACTTCAACTTGCCGAAGATGCGCACCAAAAACACGTTGACGATCCGCGGCTCCATGCGCGCCACGCACACATCGGCTACTACCTCATCGACAGCGGACTTCCCTCGCTGCTTACCAGCGTCGGCTACCACCCAACCTTCCTCGACCGTCTCCGCACGCTGGTGCGCCGCAACGCCGACGACTTCTACATCGGCGGCATTGAGATTCTCTCCGTCCTGCTTATCGCCGCCATTCTCGCCCCGCTCGTCCCCAACTACTCCATCATCGGTGGACTTACCTACGCCTTTATCATTCTTCTGCTGCCCGCAACACAGGCCGCGGTCGATTTCATCAGCAACACCACCACCTCGCTCTTCCAGGCCACGACCTTGCCCAAGCTTGATTTCAGCAAGGGCATTCCAGCCGAATACTCCACGCTCGTTGCTGTCCCTACCCTGCTGATCAGCGATAAACAGGTGCGAGAGCTTGTCTCGGAACTGGAAGTCCGCTTCCTCGCCAACCCCGACCCCAACCTCCACTTCGCCCTGCTTACTGATCTTCCCGACTCCGTCACGCGCCCTCGCGAAGATGACAACGACCCGTTAGTCGATCTGGCCGTTGAGCTTATCAACGATCTCAATCGCCGCTATCCCGCCTCAAGCAAACATGGCTCCTTCTTCTTCCTCCACCGCTTCCGCGTCTTTAATGCACGCCAGGGCGTCTGGATGGGCTGGGAGCGAAAGCGCGGCAAGCTGCTCGACCTCAACAAATTCCTCTCCGCCGCATACGATGCCTTCCCCGTCAAGGTGGGCCACATGCCCACGCTCGCGCAGGTTAAGTACATCATCACCCTCGACTCGGACACTCAGCTCCCGCCCGGCACCGCCGCCGCCATGGCCGGAGCCATGGCCCATCCCCTCAACCGCGCCATCATTGACCCCGTCCGCCGCATTGTCACCGCCGGCTACGGAATCCTACAGCCTCGCGTCGGAGTCAGCGTGCACTCTGCTACCCGCTCACGTCTCGCCGCCCTCTACTCCGGCCAGACCGGCATCGATATCTATACCCGCGCCATTTCCGATGCCTATCAGGATCTCTACGGCG
This sequence comes from Acidobacteriaceae bacterium, assembly GCA_035532055.1. Classification (GTDB taxonomy): domain Bacteria; phylum Acidobacteriota; class Terriglobia; order Terriglobales; family Acidobacteriaceae; genus Silvibacterium. The sequence goes on from DATKRT010000004.1 coordinate 57,216, forward strand.
AGGGCAGCTTCACCGGCAAAGGCATCTACGAGGTAAGCACGCTGCACGCCGTGTTCGACAAGCGTTTCCCGCGTAATTCACTTCTCAGCCACGACCTCATCGAAGGCGCGTACGCTCGTGCCGGACTGTTAACCGACATCGAGGTCATCGACGATTATCCATCCCATTACAGTGCCCACACACGCCGCCAGCACCGATGGGTGCGGGGAGACTGGCAGATCGCGCAATGGCTCTTTTCCCGCGTTCCTGACGAGTCCGGCCATCGTGTCCGCAACCCCATCTCCACCATCTCACGCTGGAAGATTTTCGATAATCTACGCCGCTCACTCGTCGAGCCCTTTACCTTCATCCTGCTCATCTCCGGTTGGCTTGGCCTGCCAGGCGGTGCGCTCTACTGGACTCTCGTCACGCTTTTCCTGCTCGTCGCACCCACCCTCGTTCACTTTGTCTTCAGGCTTGGCCACGCTCTCACCAGCCAGCAACAAGGAAGCATCAGCGGAGTCATGAATGGTCTGAGCCAGGCCATGTTTCGTGTCCTGCTCAATATCGCCTTCCTGCCGCACCAGACTATGTTTTCGCTCGACGCCATTATCCGCTCGCTTATCCGGCGCTTTGTTACCGGCGAGCGGCTGCTGGAGTGGGAAACCGCAGCTCAGGCCGAAGCCTCCCGGGGCAGGAGAACTTCCGTCGACAGCTACCTCGCTGCAACCTCCATTTTTGCCGCCGCCCTTGCCATCCTTGTTGCCGCTACTGAATTGCGCTCTCTACTCATTGCCGCGCCGTTCCTCATCCTCTGGGGATTCGCCAGCGGCATCTCGCTCTGGCTTAACCATCCGCCAAGCGAGCTCAAACACATCCTCCGCCCCAGCGGAAAAACATTCCTTCTCCATCATGCCCTGCGCATCTGGCGATTCTTCTACGAATACGGCGGCGAACGTCACAACCATCTCATTCCTGACAACGTCGAGGAGGGCGACCTTTTTGAAGCCGCCCGCGTCTCGCCCACCAACTTCGGCCTGCTGCTCAACGCACGCCAGGCAGCCGTACGCCTTGGCTTCCTTACCCTGCCAGAATTCACGGCACTCACCCGGCAAAGCTTTGCCACCATGGACCGCCTTCCAAAGTATCGTGGCCACCTCTACAACTGGTACAACACCCACACGCTTGAGCCGCTCCCGCCCATCACCATCTCATCGGTCGATAGCGGCAACCTGTGTGCCTCGCTCTATACTCTCCGCACCGGAGCAGACTCTTTCCTCGGCATGTCCCTGCTCTCGCGTCAGCTCTTCATGGGTCTGCGTTCACACTGGGAGCTGCTTCATCAACACAAAGACATCCCCACGACCATTGCCTCGCACCCGTTGCCCGCCTCCAACGCAGGCCTGCAGCAGTGGTGTGATTGGACCCTTGCCGCCGCTTCTCTACCTGACTTCACCGGCGTACCCGAAATCCTGCAACCATGCCCGAGCGAATCCGCCTGGTGGCTCCACGAAACAGGCGCCCGCATTCGCGCCATCAACGGACTCATCACCAGCTATGCTCCCTGGCTCCTTCCTGAGTTCGAACCCCTGCGGCAGATACCCGCTCTCGGCCTGCACGCGGACGATCTTTTTACACCGCTCAAAGATGCTGCCGCGTTCGCCAATCAGCTGGAAAATCGTCTCGCCCGCACCTGGGCCACCCTGAACATCACGGAAGATGAATCCAGCAACAGTCTCCTGGTTGAAAAGCTCCGTGCCGAGCTACCCGCCGTCAGTACCCGCCTCCGTGCCCTCGAAGCGGAAGTCCAGGCGATCTCTGCAGAAGCCTTCCAGAAGGCCGTCGAGATGGATTTCTCGTTCCTTGTACTGGAAAGCCGCCAGTTGCTATCCATCGGCTATGAAGTCGAAACCGGCAAACTGCACGACGCATGCTACGACATGCTCGCGTCCGAGGCCCGTATCGCTACTTTCCTCGCCGTCTCGCGCGGAGAGCTGCCGCATTCGAGTTGGTTCAAGATGGCGCGCACCCATACCTCAGCCTTCGGACGCTTCGTCCTGCTCTCATGGAGCGGTACCATGTTCGAGTACCTCATGCCCACGATCTGGATGCGTAGCTACCCTGGCACCCTCATCGAACGCTCGCTGGCATCCACCGTCGAAATCCAGCGCCGCTTCGTCCGCGCTATCGGGATACCCTGGGGCATCTCCGAGGCCGGCCACGCACAAACCGACGACGCCGGTCATTACCAGTACCAGGCATTCGGCATCCCGCAGATCTCCCTCAAATGGGACGCAACCGCAGGCCCCGTCATCTCGCCCTATTCAACCTTTTTGGCCTTGGGTGTCAACGTAAAGGAAGCGCTGCGCAACCTGCACCGCATGGAAAATGCAGGCTGGACTGGCGCCTACGGCTTCTATGAATCAGCCGACTACACCGCCTCACGCAAAAAGCCCGTTCTCGTAAAGGAATGGATGGCCCATCATCAGGGAATGGCCTTGCTCGCCATCCTGAATCTGCTGGACAACAACATCGTGCAGGAGTGGTTCCACGCCAACCGCGAGTTCCAGGCCAACGAACTCCTGCTCCATGAGAGATCCATCCACCCCACCATCCTCAAGGCCGAGCTGCGCCGGAACACGATATAAACCCTATCAGCTAAACCACAAAATACTTCGCCTGCGGATGATGAATCACCAGCGCGTCCGTGCTCTGCTCCGGCTCCAGGTGGAATCCCTCCGTCAGCCGCACGCCAATGTTCTTCTCCGGCTCCAGCAGCTCGAATATCTTCGCCTGGTCCTCAAGATTCGGGCATGCCGGATATCCAAACGAGTACCGCGATCCGCGATATTTCTGGTGGAACAGGTCCGTCACCCTCGGGGCATCCTCGCCGCCAATGCCCATCTCCGCGCGCATGTTTCTGTGCACCAGTTCCGCCAGCGCCTCCGCCGTCTCCACGCTCAGCCCGTGCACATACAGGTAACGCGTAAAGTCGCCCGCGTCGAACAGCTTCTTCGTCTCCTCGCTCGCGCGATGCCCAATCGTCACCACCGAGAAGCCGATCATGTCCATCTTCCCTGAACTCTTCGGCAGCAGAAAATCCGCAATCGAAAGTCCGCGCCCTTCGCGCTGCCGCGGAAACGTAATCCGCAGCCGCTCCTTGGTCGGCTCCTCCGACGTGTACACGATCACATCGTTCCCCTCCGACTGCGCCGGGAAATACCCATACACCGTCTGCGGGTGAAACCAGTCCTTCGCCTTGATCTCCGCCTTCAGCTCCTCAAACACCGGCCGGTACTTCTCCGCCACCAGCCGCACATAGTCCGTCGCCGAGGCCGTCTTCAACTGCCACTGGTTCTTGAACAGCGCCGTCTCGTTGATGTACCCGAACACCTCATCGAGATCAAAGTCCTTCTTCACCTTCACGCCAAAAAACGGCGGCGCCGGTATATCCGGCGGAGGTTGCACCCACAACGACCGCTCGGTTGAAGCCGGCCCCTGCGCTACATCAGCGTTTGCCGCTGCCGGCCGCACAAACACCTTCACCGTCCGGCCTTCCTCAATGCGCTTCGTCCGCGTCTCACCTTCCCTCGCCGTCAGGTCGCTCATCACGTGCAGCCCGGCAAAGGCGTCTTCGGCATAAAACACCGCCGACGAGTACTCCTTCCGCAGATCGTCTTCCACGTACTTCCGCGTCAGAGCCGCGCCGCCGCAAATCACCGGAGTCTCCAGTTGCAGCCGCTCCAGGTCCTGGATCACGTACTTCATCTCCAGCGTCGACTTCACCAGCAGCCCGCTCAGCCCGATCGCGTCCGCACTGTGCTCCTGCGCCGCCTTGATGATCACGTCCGCCGCCTGCTTGATGCCCAGGTTCACCACCTTGTACCCGTTGTTCGACAAAATGATGTCCACCAGGTTCTTCCCAATGTCGTGCACATCACCCTTCACCGTCGCCAGCACAATCGTGCCCTTCTGCGAGCCTTCCTTCTTCTCCATCTTCGGCTCCAGATACGCAACCGCGGCCTTCATCACCGCCGCCGAATCCAGCACCGACGGCAGTTGCATCTTGCGCGCGCCAAACAGCTCGCCCACCGTCTTCATCCCGTCCAGCAGCACCGTGTTAATCAGGTCCAGCGGTGTATATGTAACCAGAGCAGTTTCAATTACCTCTTCCAGCGTCTGCTTGTGCGCGCCCTGCCCAATGGTTCGCTCGCCGCGGATAATCAGTTGCTTCAGCTTGTCTTCCGTCGACAACGACTCCAGCGCAGCTTCATCTTCCTTCACCGCGTTCTTGTCGATCCCGCTGAAGTGCGCCATGTACCCCTGCAGCGGATCGCCTTCCGACCTGTCCTGGAAGATCAGCTTCCGCGCCAGCTCCACCTCGCGCTCCGGAATCTTGTACAGCGGATAGATCTTCGAGTAGTTCACAATCGCCGCATCCAACCCGCGATCGACCGCTTCCTTCAAGAACACACTGTTCAGCACGCGCCGCGCATACGCATTCAGCCCAAAGCTGATGTTGCTCACACCCAGAATCGTCTTCGCCGCAGGCAGCTCTTGCTTGATCAGCCGCACCGCCTCCAGCGTCTCCATCCCGGCGCTGCGGTAGTCCTCCTGCCCCGTCGATATCGGCAGCGTCAGCGCGTCAAATATCAAATCCTGCCCGCGAATTCCGTACTTCTCGGTCGCCAGCGCATAGATCCGCTTTGCAATCGCAAGCTTCTTCTCCGCCGTCAGCGCCATGCCGTCTTCGTCAATGGTCAGCGCAATCACCGCCGCGCCATAGCGCTTCGCCATCGGCAGCACTTGGCTGGTGCGCTTCTCACCATCTTCCAGATTGATCGAGTTGATCACCGGCTTGCCCGGAATCCGCTTCAGCGCCTCCTCGATCACATCCGCCTCGGTGGAATCCACCAGGATCGGCGCCGGAACCCGCGTCGCAATCTTCTCCAGCACCGCGTTCATGTAGCCCTTCTCGTCCTCGCCCACAATCGCGCAGCACAGGTCCAGCATCTGCGACCCTTCCGCCGCCAGTTTCTTCGCCAACGCCAGAATCCCGTCGTAATCCCCCGCGCGCACCATGTTGCGGAAGTGCTCTACGCGGGTCGTCGTGTTCATCTCTTCCGCCACCATCACCGGCTGCCCGTCGATCTCCAACGGAACCGCCGCGAACGCGCTCGCCGCAACGCTCTGCGGCTTCACCTCGCGCTTCGCCGGCGTCACGTCCTTCACCGCCTCCACCACCGCGCGCAAATGCTCCGGAGTCGTCCCGCAGCATCCGCCCACCACCTGCACGCCGTACTCCGTCACAAACCGCTTGTGGTAGGCCGCCAGCTCCTTCGGCGTCAGCTTGTACACCGCCTGTCCACCCTCGTTCTGCGGAAGCCCCGCATTCGGCAGCACACTGATCGGCTGCGTCGAGTTCTGGCACAGGAACCGCACCGCGTCATTCATCTCCGCCGGTCCCGTCGCGCAGTTCAGCCCGATAATGTCCGGCGTAAAGCACTCAATCGCCGCCAGCGCCGCGCCAATCTCCGTGCCCAGCAGCATCGTGCCGGTCGCCTCCAGCGTAATCTGCATCTGGATCGGCAGCCGTTTCCCCATCTTTCGCATTGCGTCCTGGCACGCCGCCAGCGCAATCTTCGCCTGCAGCAGGTCCTGGGCCGTCTCAATCAGCAGAACGTCCACACCGCCTTCAATCAGAGCTTCCGCCTGCTCCACATAGTTCGCCGCCATCGCGTCGTAGCTTATGTGCCCCAGCGACGGCAGCTTGGTCGTCGGCCCAATCGACCCCGCCACAAACCGCGGCTTGTCCTTGGTCGAGAAATCCCGCGCCACTTCCTTGGCCAGCTTCGCCGCCGCAATGTTCAGCTCGCGCGTGCGGTCTTCCAGCTCATACTCGGCCAGCACAATGCGCGTCGATCCAAAGCTGTCCGTCTCCACCACATCGCAGCCCGCCTCAAAAAAGCTCGCGTGAATGCTCCGAATGATCTCCGGCTTGCTCAGCACCAGCAGCTCGTTGCAGCCTTCTTTGCCCCAGTAGTCATCCACCGTCGGCGCATGCGTCTGGATATTGGTGCCCATTGCACCGTCGTACACCACCACCCGGTTCCGCAATACTTCAAGAAAGTCAGACATATCGTTCGATTTACCCGTCACCCGGACACACCTCTGCCCGGTATCTCTTTCATGCTACTGAAAGGATTCCCAAAACCCACACTCCGTTGCGTGGAAGTGCTGTTTTTCGCTGTTAAATGAAAGATTCCGGGCCCAAACCGAAGCCTGGCCCATCAGACCCGAACCGAATTCGGTTCAGCCTACGTCGTCTGCGCCGTCAACTCGCCCTTGGCCTGCGCGATGGACACCAACATGTCGTCCTTGCGCATCACCAGGTTGGTCGCATTCAGCGTGGCCAGCTCAAACCCGTGCCCGTGCGTAATCGCGTCCGTCGGACACGCCTCCACGCAGTACCCGCAGAAAATGCAGCGGTTGTAGTCAATGTTGTAGACCTTCGCATACCGCTCCGCGCTCGAAATCCGCTTCTCCGCCGTGTTGTCATCGGCCTCAATGTAGATGCAGTTCGAAGGGCACGCCGCCGCGCACAAATAGCACGCCACGCACTTCTCCAGCCCGTTCTCGTCCCTCTGCAGCACGTGCGCGCCGCGAAACCGCTCCTGCAGCATCGCCCCGCGCGTCGGCCCCGGCCCATCCGGATAGTTCTCCACCTCTGTCGGCTGGAACATCTCCCGGAACGTAATGCTCATACCCTTACCGATAGCGGCAATATTACGAACAATCGACATACTTCAAGTATACAGCGCGAAAAACCAGCCTCGCCAGTGCTCGGCCCGCACCTTTTAGGTCTCCGCCCAAATCCTCACCACGCTCGCCGGAACCACACCATCCCCATCCTCCAGCGCCTTCAACCACGCCCGCGCCTCATCCCGCAGCGGCCCCACCGCTACACCCCCAAACTCCGCCGGACACACCTCCAACCGCCGCAATGCCCGCCGCAGCAGCGACGCCGCGCCAACCGCATTCCCCTGCTTGTAATGGTGAAACGCCGCCGTCACCTGGATCAGCGCCTGCAGAAAGCTCTTCTCGGGCTCGTCCAGCCCCAGCCACACGCTCTCCCAGTGCTCATGCGCCTCGAAATACTCCGCGTTGCGATAGCAGCGCAGCCCTTCCGCCAGCGCTCCGGATTTCCAATCAAGGGGCACGTCTCCAGCATAGCGTTTTCGCCCTGCGCCGAAGACCATGCCCCAATCAGAACCCGTCCGTCGCCCTCAGGCCTCGGACTCAGCCTGCACTTCCCGAATCAGCGTCTTCATCTGCTCGCGGTCCGGCCCCTGCATCTGCAACTGGAAAGGCTTGCTCGCCTCGCCAAAGTAGATGCTGGTGTGCGGGAACGGAATCTCGATGCCCACCTCATCAAACTTCTTCTTGATGCGCCGGTTCATCTCGCGCCCCACCGTCCATTGCTTAATGGGAGCCGTCTTGAAGCGCGCCTTGATGATCACCGCGGAGTCGCCGAACTTGTCGAGCCCCAGAACCTCCAGCGGCTCCAGAATGATGCGCTTGAAATTCTCTTCCTTCATCAATTCATCGGCAACGCCTTTCAGGACCTCGACCACGTGGTCCGTGTCCTCCTTGTAAGCAACGCCCAGATCGAACACGTAATACGAATAACCGAATGTCATATTCGACAGCGTATTGATGGCTCCGTTGCGGAACACATGCACCGTGCCGTCCTGGCCGCGAAGCACTGTCGTGCGCAGATGAATCGCCTCCACCAGTCCGCCCGTCCCGTTCAAAACGGCGACGTCGTTCACACGGATCTGGTTCTCCAGCAGCATGAACATGCCCGAAATCACGTCATGCACCAGGTTTTGCGCGCCGAATCCAACGGCCAGACCAAGGATGCCGGCACCGGCCAGGATGGGCCCGATGTCGAATCCGGCCTCCTTGAGCGCCATCACAATGGCCAGAATCCAGATGCCCACGCCAAGCGATTTGCGCAGGATGCCGCCAATGGTCGCGGCTCGCTTTTCGAGCTCAATGTCTTCCCCGCCGCGCTGCGCCAGCATATGGGTCACAATGTGCGCGCGGAAACGCGGAAACCATTGCCGAATCGCCCGCGTGGTGATCCATGCAGCAAGCAGGATTACAACAATGCGGGCAAGGTGCCCGGCCAATGTGTAGATCTGACCGGAATCAGGGAGTGAAATATGTGGCAGAAGTAGCATTGGGCAGGCCCTCCTTACACCTGCAAAGGGTGGAACGCATTTATCTATACTAGAGAATTCCATCTGCAGGCGTCGGCTCTGCCCACGCGAATTGCAATTCTATTCCAATCAAAATTCACAGCAGGATGCTGCAAACCACAGCCAGGCCTCGCTACTTGCACACGCTGTCCAACTGTGTAACCGGCTCCGGTACAGTGGGCGGCGGCAGGCTATCCTTCAAATGCCGCATCACCAGGACTTCATACGCAAACGGTCCGCCGTTCACCATCCCCACCTCAGGGTCAATTGAATAGGCTCGATCCCGCTCCACCTTCTCCAGCGAAGCAAACCGGAAACCCTCCTGCCTGAGCATCTGGATCACAGCCGGCGCCATCAGCGTCGTAAACGCCGTGGCATGCAGCAGCAGCACATTCGGAATCTCATGCCCAAACGCCGCCTTCTGCCTCTCGCGCCCTCTTCGGATGAACTCCTTCGCAGAGGCCATGTAGCTCTGCTTCAGCCACGCAATACCCGCCTCGTCGTGCTTCGCAAGGCACCGCAGATAGGGATCGCTCCAGTCATCATCGTTAAAGTTCAGCGTGACCTCCGCGACTTTATACCCGTGCGCACGCAGCCAGCCCCGCACCGCCTCGTGCTTGGCCACCGTATCGCCCTCTTCCAGATACGGATACCGGAACCAGTGCCAGTCCGTCTTGCCAGCATACTGCTTCAGCGCCGGCTCATCCTCTGCAAGCTCGTGGATGTAATCCGCTGCCGTCACGTCTGACAGCGCCGGATGCGACCACGTGTGGTTGCCGATCTTCATCCCCGCATCCATCCACACCTTCAGCGCCCCGTGCGTGTCCGGATCATCATCCAAATCCACCGCCGTCACAAATCCGTAAACGCCCTTCAGGTGGTTCGCCCGCAGCACCTCCGTCAGCCGCGTCGCAATCCCAACACGTGTGTCGTTATCGGGAAGACCGCCCGCCGCCGGAAGATCATCAAACGTAAGCGCCACCACCGGATGCCGCTTCAACCGCACCACCGGCGCAGCCGTCTTCTCTGCCACGCTCGCCTGAGCCCCAAACGCCTGCGCGCCCATCGCGCCTAACCCCAACACGACCGCCCACACAATGCAACTACGCTTCATACACTTGATTTTCTCTGATTCTCCGGCCCCGCACCACAGCACCCGGCACACGGCTCATACTTGCCCAGGCATTTCCAGCCCTGGCATGAGTTGGACTCAATTCGCTTCAGAATGTCTGCGTGAAATCCCCGCCCTAAATTCCGGCGTACCAGGCGTAGCCACCCTCCGGATCAACCGAGCCCAGCCCGTCGCCGAACTTCCTGATATCGTCCGTCGCCGTCATCTTGATCACGTACTTCACGCTCTTGTATCCCAGTTGCCGCGGAACCCGCAGCCGCAGCGGCCCGCCAAACCCCACCGGCAAATCCCCGCCGTTCATCCCCCACGTCAAAAACGTCTGCGGATGCAGCGCATTGCCCTGTTCTCGTCAACTGAGTTTCCCGCCGGCGTTGCCGGCCCACGCGGGATGAAGCCGATAGCGTCGGCGCGCGTCTTGCAGATTATTACTCGCAAAGCCTGGTATGGGCTTTGTTTCTTTTCCGATGAGAATTGAAATTGCCCGCAACCACAGGACCACGCTAGCCGCGTGTGGCCGGCTTCGATCGAACACGTGGAGTGGCCGAAACGGGAGGTCTCGCGGGGGCATGTTCGGTGAATTGATCGTGCAGCACCACATTGAGCAGCGCCTTATGGACCCGGATGCGGCCGTTGTATTCGATGAGGCCGAGCCTGCGAAAGCGATTCATGAAGAAGCTGACGCGGGAACGGGTTGTGCCGACCATCTCTGCCAGAGTTTCCTGCGTGATGGGAGGAATCAACCGCTCCGGTTTTCCCGGCTCACCAAATTCGGCCAGCAAAAGCAGAATCCTCGCCAAACGCTTTTCGCTGGAGTTGAAAAGCTGATCGACAAGATCAGCTTGGGCTCGCATGCTCCGGGTCAGCAGAAATTTCAGGAACCTTTCGGACAAGGAATGCTCCTGGTGCATCACGCGGATCATCTCCTCCCTCGCGATGCGGAGCGCCACACAGGCGGAAACCGCGCTTGCGGTGGCCAAATGCAGCCCGCCCACACTCGCCAGCGACTCCTCTCCAACGAATTCCCCGGCGGAGAGAAGCGCGACTGTGGCCTCCTTCCCCTCGTGCGAAACGACGGTGAGTTTTACTCGGCCCACTCGAAGATAAAAGATGGCGTCCGCCGGACTTCCCTGCGTAAAGAAGGACTGCTTGGGCTGCAAGTGGACGAGTGTTTTGCCCACTCCTGCTTGCTCCAAAAAGGTGGCGACGTCAAAGGTCATGATTCTCACATCTTTCTCTTCAATCAGCCGTTCCGGATAGAGCCCTTATCAAAGCTGCCCGAAAAGCTATCCGGGATGTAGAGCCTCCATCGCTCTTCCTATCGCGGTGGTGCAAGGATGGGCCGCTATGAAATCCGCGAAAATCCCTTCCGGACCGAATGGCCAGACCCGGCTCAACTCACCTTGCGCCATGTCCCGTGATTGACGCAGGATTTGAAGAGATCTCGCCCCCCGGGGGGCCATGTCCCTTAAGCAACAGATTCTACGCGCTTAGTTTTGCCATCTGTGTCAGGTATCGGACACAACCCGAGGTCTCCTTCAAATACTGTGAATGAGGCATAGAAACGGCGATTGAGTTTTACCTGAAAGTGAGGGAACATTGCCCACGGGCGGATTTAAGAACACTCTGCTGAACGCTCTGGATGCGGACGTCATTGCGCGCCTCCGTTTGCAACCGGTGAAATTCGAGCTGAAACACGAAATCGAGTATCCTGGCGACCCCATCGATAGTCTCTATTTTCTCGAAGAGGGGATGGCGTCAATGACGACAACCTTCAAGGATGGGTCTCAGGTCGAGGTAGGCATGTTCGGCTATGAGTCGGTCATCGGCGTCTCAGCTCTCATGGGAACTAAACAGAGTCTGAATCGCGTCTACACCCAGATTGCCGGCCATGGCTATACCTGCCAAGTGGGCGACGCCAGTAGAGAGTTCCGCCTGGGCGGCGCCTTTCAGTTTCTGGCTCTGCGCTACGTTCAGGCACAACTGGTTCAGGCAATGCAATCGGCCGGATGCAATGCGAAGCATAACTTCGAACAGCGCTTGGCCCGCTGGCTGCTTCTCTGTGCGGACCGCTCGCACAGCGACACGTTCAAGATATCGCATAAGTTTCTGGCCGATATGCTGGGAGGCGTTCGTCCCACAATTTCTACCACCGCCGGAATTCTCAAGCGAAAGGGACTCATCGAATACACTCGCGAGGAGATCCGTATCCTCGATTTCCCCGGGCTTACGAAGGCCTCTTGCGAGTGCTATTCAATCATCAAAGAATACCTCGACAATTACACAAAATTCGACACCGCAATCACGGAGTAGCCGGGTGCCATCCTGGCGCAAACTGGGGGTGGCGGGTTCAGCCTAACTCTTCTGACGCCGATTCCACCACAAACTGGGGGTTCCCCGTCCAAGCTCCGCTTGGGCGGGAGGCAAGACACCGTCCCGCCCCGAACCGAAGCCGTCCGACCCCTGTCTCGTAGACAGAGGGAACATAAACCCTAGTCCAGTCCCAGCTTCTCCCACATCGCATCCACCCGCGCCTTAGTTTCCGCGTCCATCGCAATCATCGGAGGCCACGGCCGCGTGAACCCTTCCGCCGCCCACTTCCGCGTCGCGTCAATCCCCATCTTGCTGCCGTAGTTCGGCAGCCGAGACGCGTGGTCCAGCGAATCCACCGGCCCCAGCGTGAACTGCACGTCTCGCTCCGGATCGATATTGTTCGCCACCCGCAGCGTCACCTCCGCCAGGTCCTGCACATCGCAGTCCTCATCCACCACAATCACGCACTTGGTGAACATCGCCTGCCCCATCGACCAGATGCCGTTCATCACCTTGCGCGCCTGCCCCGCGTAGCTCTTCTTGATCGACACAATCATCAGGTTGTGGAACACCGCTTCCACCGGCAGATTCACATCCACAATCTCCGGCAGCGTCAGCTTCATCAGCGGTAAAAAGATCCGCTCCACCGCCTTGCCCATCCACGCGTCTTCCATCGGAGGCTTGCCCACAATCGTCGCCGCGTACACCGGGTCCTTGCGGTGCGTAATGCACGTAATGTGGAAGACCGGATACTCCTCCTCCATCGTGTAGAACCCCGTGTGGTCGCCGAACGGCCCCTCTACGCGCAGCTCATCCAGCTTCACATACCCTTCCAGCACAATCTCCGCATGCGCCGGAACCTCAAGGTCCACCGTCTCGCACTTCACCAGTTCCACCGGCTTCTGCCGCAGGAACCCCGCAATCACAAACTCCTCAACCTCCGGCGGAGCCGGCACAATCGCAGCAAACGTCGTCGCCGGATCGGTCCCAATCGCCACCGCCACTTCCATCCGGTCGTCTTTCACGTTCCCCAACGCAACCGTACCGCCCGCCGTCTCCGCCATGGCCTGCACACGCGCCGCGGCCGAATCCCCAGCCGCCGCCCGCAGACGCTCCCGCAAATGCTCCGCCGCATTCTTCTGCCGTTGCCAGTGCATGCCCGTCGTCTGCCCGTCATACACCTGCATGCGGTACATCCCTACGTTGCGCTTCCCCGTCTTCGGATCGCGCGTCACCACGCACGGCAGCGTAATAAACGGCCCGCCATCCAGCGGCCAGCACGTCAGCACCGGAAAATCCAGCACGCTGAAGCCTTCCCGCAGAATCACCTCTTTGCACGGAGCGTCCTTCGCCGCCACCGTCTTCGGAAAGAACTTCCCCACCTCCGCCAGCATGGGCAGCATCTTCAGCTTGTCCAAAAACCCTTCGGGAGACTTCACATCCATCAGCGCCCGAATCCGCCCGGCAATCTCATCCAGATCGTCCACCTCGAGTGCCATCTGCATCCGCCGCTCGCTGCCGAACTGGTTCATCAGCACCTGCGCGCCCGCGTGCCCTTTCACCCGCTCAAACAGCAGCGCCGGCCCACCCGGAGCATACTTCTCCGCGCCCTTCTTCAAGGGCGCGCCCCGCCGCCCAATCCCCCGCCGTCCAATCTTCGAAACGCGGTCGGTAATCTCCGCCATCTCCAGCACCGGATCCACCTCTTCGCGCACGCGCTTCAGCTCGCCCGCCTTGTCCAGCGCCTTTATCCACTCTCTTAGGTCGTTGTATGCCAATGTCTTCCCCTGCGCTCTGCGGTAGTCAGGCGCACTCCTCATTCTACTTGCCGCTTACGTCGTCAGCCGGTCTGCCGAGATCGGCTTCACCTGCCACACCCGCAAATCCCGCAGCGTCCCCTTCGGCCCATGCACCCGCAGCCCCATCGCCGGAGCCTCATTCCCCGCATAGTAAAACCGCTTCGTATACGCCGCCGAACCCTGCACAATCAGCTCCGCCACCGAGCCATCAATATAGATGTGCGCCTCAATCCCATCGCCACCCGCCGCCGGAACCCGCACACCATCCACCTTCACCGCATCCCCGTCCACCGGATCATACCCCACCGTCACCACCGGCTCCGCCATCTCGCCCGTCGTCAGCCTTCCCACCAGCTCCACCTTGAACGGCTCCCGGCCGCGCGCCAGTCTCGCCAGCATCTCGCCCGTCGCCGACCGCACCGCCAACCGCCTGCACTCCGCCGCAACATCGGCTCCCGGAACCAGCCTCTTCTCGCCCTCGCGCAACCTGCGCACCGCCGACAGTACTTCTATCCCCAGCGTCCCGTCCGCGCGCAGCGTCAGCACGCGCGGCAGCGACATCAATCCAGCCCAACCCGATGCCTTATACTCCGCCAGCGGACGCGTCTCGTTAATCCATCCCCACACAATCCGGTTCCCAGCTAGATCCAACTGCGTCTTGGCCGCGTAATACGTCCCGTAATCCAGCTCCCCGTATCGCTCCGCATGGAACCGCATCGTCCCGTCATCCAGCACGCCCGTCTGCCAGTGCACCTTCCCCTTGGCCGAGTAGATCAGCACATGCTTTCCGCCCAGCGGAAACAGCTCCGGACACTCCCACATATCGCCCGTGTCCACCGGATTCGCCGCATCCTTACCCGACCCCGCTCCGCTCGCCACCGGATGCAGATACTCCCACTGCCGCAAATCCTTCGACCGGTACAGCAGCACTGCTCCACCCTCATGCGGTACGCCCGACCCCACCGTCATGTACCACACATCGCCCTGCCGCCACGGCGAAGGGTCCCGGAACCCCGTCTCCCGCATCCCCACCGGCGGAGCCGCAATCACCGGCTGCGCCCGCTTCCGCCACACCTTCAGCTCCGGATCATCCGACGTCGCCAGACACTGCGTCTCGCGAAAGCTGTGCACTCCATCGCGCAGCGTCGCATCGTTCTCCGGCGCGCTCACCACGCCCGTGTACAGCACCGCTACTTCGCCGCCATCTATCACCGCCGTGCCGGAAAAACACCCCTGCGCATCCGGCCCACCCGGCGTCGGAGCCAGCGCCACCGGCAAATGCCGCCAGTGCACCAGGTCCGGGCTCACCGCGTGACCCCAATGCATATCGCCCCAGTACGCCCCATCCGGGTTGTACTGGAAAAACATGTGGTACTGCCCCTTCCAGTACACCGGGCCGTTCGGATCATTCGTCCAGTTCCGCTTCGGCAGCAAATGGAACTGCGGCCGCCGCGGATCACGCGCCAACCTCGCCTCCAGCGCATTGTGCGCACCAGCATCCGCCCAAACCATGCCCCGAACATTCGCTACGCCCGAAGCTCCCGCCAGCACCACACCCGCCTTCAATAACTCCCGCCGATTCATTCCACCCCTCCCGGCCACCGCCAAGTCTAATCGATCAACCCTTGCTGCTGCCCGCACTCACCCCGCCCTGCCCACCGCGACCAGCGGGCGCGCCGCCGCGTTCACCCCGCCGCGAATGGCGCGAAGTGCGTGTGCCTGGACGGCGAGTCCCGCTCGTTTAAAATCAAAACTGTAAGGAGCACCCATGATCCGAACCATCAGCGCTCTCGTCCTATGCGCAGCCCTCCCCGTGGCCGGATATTCCCAGACCCACCGTCCCACCGACCGCGAGATACTCATCAAGGTAAGCCGCACCCTCGCCAACGAGCAGGCCTTCAACGGCATGACCATCATCCCATCTGTCTCGCACGGAGTGGTCACCCTCACCGGAACCGTAACCAGCTACGCCGCTAAAGTGCTGGCCTCCACGGAAATCTCCGGCATCAACGGCATCAAGACGGTCCTCAACAACCTCAACGTCGTACCCGCCGGGTCAAATGCGCAGACATCTGCTCCTGCTCCCGCGCCACCACCAGCCTCCCAGGAACTACCCCCACCGCCGCCGTCTACGCAGGAGTACACCAGCATGCAGACCGTCAACCTGCCTGCCGACACCTCCCTCCCCGTGCGCCTCGTCGAAGGCATCAACACCAAGAACGCCCAGGCCAACGATGTCTTCCACGCAACGCTTCTTTCTGACATCACAGCCAACGACTTCGTCCTCATCCCGCACGACACCGTCTTCATCGGACGCGTCATCAGCGCGCAGTCCGCGGGCCGCTTCACCGGCTACCCTGAGCTTTCGCTTGAGTTGACTGGCTTCATCCTCAACACGCCAAATGGCCCTGACCGCATCGGACTCATCACCAACCCGCTCTCCAGCAAGGGCAAGGGACGCGGCAAAAATACCGCCGAAAAGGCCGGAGGTGGCGCGGCTCTCGGGGCCATCATCGGAGCCCTCGCCGGCGGAGGTGAAGGCGCAGCCATCGGAGCATTGGCCGGTGGTGGACTCGGCGCCGGAACCAACATTCGCCGCGGCCAGGAGATTGACCTCAAGCCCGAGCAACTGCTCACCTTCAAGACCAACTCGGCCGCTTCCGTCCCCGTCTACCTCGACAGCGGCAGCCAGATCATCCCCAACCCCGCCACCATGACCGAGGTCTCCAACCAGCACCCCCCCAACGCCAACAACCCGAACAACTCGAACTACCCAAACAACCAGTAGCGGCGGGTGGACCGGGTCTGAAAAATGGTGAGGATGTGCGTGTCGATGAGGACGATCACCCGTTAGACTTTGCCCGGCGACGCGGCTTCACGGCGCGCACTTCTTTGATAAGCCGGGGCACATCGGTCTCGGTGTAGCCTTTTGGGTTGCGTCCTTCCGCATATTCGCCCAACTCATCCAGCGTCCGCCGCGCCTGCTGTGCAGAATAGGTGCGGAAGGCTTCACGGAAAAGCTCGCTCATGGTGCGGCTGTCCCTCCGAGCCAGCGCCTCTGCCCTTTGTGCAAGCTCAGGCGGCAGGCTGATCGTGTAGACCTTCGATTTCCTTGCAGTAGCAGTAGCCATACCAGAATATTATATTGTAATGGATTCCATTACAACCAATGCCTCGGGCGGGTGGCCAGCCTAATAACCCCTTGTGATGCAGATCCCCCACAACCGGGGGTGCCCCGTCCAAGCTCCGCTTGGGCGGGAAAGATCGAACCTCTCTCACCCACCCCCCACCTCGCTTGAGCGAGGCCCGGCAGAAGCCCCTACCAATCGGGGTCCCCACAGGCACTCGGGGTCCCCGGCAAGCGGCTTTTGCTTGCTTGGGTGAGGACAGGTCTTCGTCTGTAGGGTGATTTCTAGTCCGCGGATAAAATCGCGCCGTCACGCGCGTACCGCACTGCCGGTAGGCCGGAGTGGAGTCGTCAGACGAAACGACCCAACAAATGGACGAACGTAGCCCGGACACGAAGGGGCCGCACCTTGTCCGCGCGCCTCTAGCCGCGCCCGAATGGCATCGCCCTTCACTCTTTTCCTATCGATCATGGGCTGGTACGTCAGTACACCCCTCCAGACCCAACCCTGGGGCTGTCTCGAAATACTCCGGCATGCGACCAGCGGGACCAGCTCCCTACCATCCTTTTTGCGATGGCGCGAAGCGCGTGTGCCCGTGCGGCCAGCACTGTCAACCCCTCCAGCCAAAAATTCCTCACAACCAACTCATTCCAAAGGCCAAAAATCTGCGCACCCGATGCATTTGAATTATTCCAATTCGCTATAATAGAAACAGTAGAAAAATTCCAAGGGCCGCCCCTGCAAAACGCAGGCGCGGCCCTTTTCCATTGCGCTTTTCTTCTTACCGGAGCCTCAAAATGCCTGCATCTATCTCCCAACTCGAACCCGGCCGCCCCGCTGTACCGCTCCCGCAACTCTCCGTCGCTCAAGAATTTACGGCATCACCCAGCCGAATCAATACTTTACCGCCAGTCGCAGCTAACTTCGTTCAGAATCAATATCTTCCGGACTCAACCTGTCGAATCAATAACTTGGCCCCAAATCCCAAACCTCCAACCCAATCAAATCAATATTTTGCGCGCATTTATCCGGCTGCATCACGCAACGAAAATCCGGCCCGGTTTACGCCGCCGTCGGCTCAATCTCCACCAGCGGATACCCCAGCCGCTTCCACTCGTCGAAGCCGCCCAGCAGCGGACGCACCCGGCTCACTCCCATCCTTCGGATCGTAAGCGCCATCTTGGCCGCCGTCGCCTCGCTCGGGCACGTGCAGAACAGGATTACGTCGCGATCCCGCGGAATCTCCGCGCACCGCGCCACTAACTTGTCTGGAGACAATAAGATAGCTCCGGGAATGGTTCGCGGGTCAGGCAGGTAATCCAGCGGATGCCGCAAATCCACGATAAACACCGGCTTGCCGTCATCCAGCATGGCCTTCACCTCTTCCGGAGCCACACGCGCCATCCGTATCTCGTTCATGAACGCCTTTTGACGCAGGAACCGCCACACCACGAAGGCCACCAGAAGCAGTACAAACAGCACTACCCCGAACCGCGCAACCCACGCAAAGGCATTGGGATGCTGCTTCAGAACATCCCCAAAGAACCGCCCCGTCAGCGTGAAGGACAGACCCCACAGCATGATTCCGATCGCGTCATACACGGCAAACAGCCGGTATGGCATCCCCGTCTGCCCGGCAATCGGAGGAGCCACCGTGCTCAGCCCGGGCAGGAACTTCGCCACCACCAGCGCCTTCACTCCGTGCTTGCCAAAGTAGTCCTCAGTCTTGCGCACGCAAGTGTTGCTCTCCATGGAAAGCCGGCACAGCAGCTTCACCACCGCCCCGCCGTAGCGCTTGCCCAGCCAGTACCAAAGGCTGTCGCCGATCAGGCTGCCGGCAAGGATCGCCAGCATCGCCAGTGGCAGATTCATTTTGTGAGTGGCAGTCAGGGCCCCGGCGGTCAGCAGCAACGGTGCGCTCGGAATCGGCACACCCAGCTGCTCCACCAGCACCCACAGGAAAAGGATCAAGTAACCGTATTTGAGGAAGAAATCGAGCGCAACCGGCATGACTTACAGCCTTAAGAAAAAGAACACCTGTAGAACAGATGCCGCTCACCCGGAATTGATGCTCCGAAAATGAAGGCCCTCCCGGTTATACAGGGAGGGCGATTGATTAGGACTCAACCATAAGGATGGAAATTCTTCAAACAACTCTGTCTCGAAACCAGTTCTGCACCATTCTCAGAGCATAGCCCACAAGTTTTACTTCTTCACCCGCACCCTCGGCTCAACTGACATGCCCGGCCGCAGCAGGTGGTTGGCAATCTGGCTTGGCTTGGTGAAGTCAATGCGCACCGGAACCCGCTGCACCACCTTCACGTAGTTGCCCGTGGCATTCTCCGGCGGAAACAGGCTCAATTCCGATCCGGTCGCGCCGCCGATCTGCGTCACACGTCCGTCATACTTCCGTCCGCCGTACGCATCCACGCTGATCACCACCGGCTGGCCCGCCCGCATGTGGTCCAGTTGCGTTTCCTTGAAGTTCGCCGTCACCCAGATATTGTCGAGCGACACCAGCGTCATCAGGTTCTGTCCCACGCTTACGTTCTGACCCACTTGAACGCTTTTGCGCGTGATGATGCCCGCATCCGGTGCAATGATCTTCGTGTAGCTCTGGTTCAGCTTCGCCTGTTCCAGTGCCGCCTTGGCCTGCTGGACCCTGGCAGCGGCTTCATCCGCCTTGGCCTGCTGGATCGCCACCTGCTGCGGCCCGGTTTGTGCGTTATGATAGCCAGCCTGAGCCCCGCTTACGCGGTCATGTGCAATGTGAACCGCATCCTGTGCTCCCTGCAGATTTGCCTCAGCCTGCGCCACGGCCGCCTTGTTCGCCTGCGCTGCGGCCACCGCTGCATCGTATTGCTGCCTGGAGATTACGTCCTTCTCAACCAGCGGCGTGTAGCGCTCGAGATCCTGCTGCGATTTGACTGAGTTCGCCTTGGCCTGGGCCACGGCAGCCACCGCGGCCTGGAGTTGCTTTTCTGCCTGCGCCACGCCGGCCCGCGCACCGGAAAGATTCGCTCCCGCCGAAGATAGCGTTGCCCCGGTATTAATGTGCGTGACCGGGACACTCACTTTGGCCGCCTCGTACGCGGCTTCCGCACTCGCCAGGTTTGCTTCATCCTGCTGTACGGCAGTCTGGAAGTCCGTCGGATCCAGCACCGCGATCACCGTGCCCTTGTCCACGTACTGGTTCTCTTCAACCTTCACCTCGATCACGTGCCCGGCAATACGCGAGCTGATCTGGATAAGGTTCCCACTGATCTGCGCATCATCGGTGTTCTCGTAATACGTGGAGTGCCACCAGAAAAGAAATGCGCCGACCGCCAGAATTGCCACCAGGCCGATCACGACATACCGGCGGCGTGATTTGTTGCGCGGATCTGTGGGCTCGGGCTCCGTACTACTGCCCTTCTGAACCGGCTGGTTTTGCGCCCTGTTGTCCTGCTCTGGATTTTCGTCCGCCACAGTTACTTTCCTCCCACATACATCTCGTAATCATTGCCGGCCACGCCCAACGCGCGTGCCAGTGACAGCTTTGCCATGTTGTGCTGGTAAAGGCTGCTCACATACAGGGTATCGGCCTGCGCCATAGCGGATAGCGCTTGCGAGACGGCAAGGTTGTTATCCACTCCCGCCTTGTACCGCTCCTGCGCCTCATTCAAAGCCTCACGCGCCAGATCTACATTGCTGCGCGCCACCCCTACTTGCTTCTCTGCTGCCTGAATATCAAGGATGCTGTCCCGAACGTCCGCGCTGATCTGGCCTTGCAGATCACTCAGCCGCGCACGCTCTGCATCCAGCCGCGCCTGCGCCTGTTTGGCGTCGCCGCGCAGTCTGGCTTCTTCAAATACCGGCACGTCCAGCGTCCCCGTAGCATCGCCTGTGCCGTGCGAATGCGAGGGGTTCACACCAATATCGCCATAATCGCCCTTGAACTTTATCACCGGCAGCCGTTCGTCGGTCGCAGCCTTCCGGGCGTGTTCCGCCGCCGCAACCTGCTCACGCAAAGCCTTCAGATCACTGCGTGCGGCCAATGCCTGCTTCACCGCCGTATCCGCATCCAAATGGTCCAGCGGCGCATATGGCTCCTGGCTGGTCAGCTTGAACTTCTGGTCCAGCGGCAGACCGATAGCGCGGGCCAGCGCAATCCGCTCTTTGGCATACACATCCTTCGCCGCAATCAACGACTGCTGCTGCGTCTGGTAGTCCACTTTGGCGCGCAGTACATCGAGTAGCGGAGCCGTTCCGGCCTTATGATTATCGTCCGCCTGGTCCAGCGAGATTTTCGCCGTCGAGACCTGCGCTTTCGCTTCGTCAATCCGGCTCTTGTCCGCAATGCAGGTCAGATACGCGTTGCCGACAGTCAACACCACCATGTCCCGCGCGTCATACACTGACAGCTTCGCAGCTCGAAAATTGTGCTTCGATGCCAGGTAGCTCTGCAGCGCGGAAAGGTTCAGCAATGACCAATTCAAGGAAGCCCGAATATCTGTATAGCCGTAAGGCCCGATGATTGATGGGAATCCTGGAATCCGAAGTCCCTGCGCCTGCAAATCTGTCTGCTGCACTGAAGCCTTCAGACTAGCGTCCACCGTCGGCAACAGCGATTGCAGCTCGGTAAGTTGCTGGCCGTGGGCGGACTGCGTGCTTTGGCGTGTCAGGATCAGGCCCAGGTTGTACCTCAGCCCCCGCGCAATGGCGGCGTTCAGTGATAACGGCAGCACCCCACTGGTCGCCTTTCCTTCCCTCTGGCTGCCCTGAAAGGTCGTGCTGTTGATCTGCGGCTGCGCTACAGGCAGCGGCGAGCTCTGCTGCACCTGGAACGCATACGCCGCTGGGCAGATGATCGCCGGCAACAGTACAGCCAACAGCAAGCCGGAATACACGAACCCTCTCCGGCGGCGGGAACTTGCCTTCAACACAAAAGCTCCATTACGGGAAATAGCTCCAGATCACGCCTCTGAAGCGATCAAAAGCCATTCTTCAGGTTACTCGTTTTGGATGCCCCGGCACTGGAAAGTATTCAAAAAAAGAGCGAGTTAACCGGCCGGCTTTGGCCCCCCGCAATCCAAATACGCCAACCGGCAAGGCATCCTGTACCTATTGCGCCGAGGCGGTATTCTGCCGCGCAATCTATGCCTGTGCAGCCGCCGCGTGCACCAGTGAAGTTGCCAGTGAGCACAATGCCTGCCGGAACAGCTCACTGACCTGCCGCGGCTGCCAGTCATGAGCCGCAGCTTTGTTCAGCGAGGCAGCAGCAGCCGCGTTGTCCCAGCCCAGGATCGCACGCTCTACAAAAATGGTCCGCTGCGCTACAGGCAGCTTGTTCAACCAGTCACGCAGTCTCCCGCGTTCCGGGCCGTTCACAATTCTCGCGAGCTGACTGGCTGAGATTCCCGTTGAGGCAAGATCATCTCCATCAATGCAGTTCCCGCTGGCATTCTCCATATGCAATGGAATATCAAAAGCTTTCGGATCTGCTTTACTCAGGCGGGAAACTGCCGACTCTACCAGTACCTGCCGCGCTGCTTCAACCGAGGCGTTCGCCTCTGCACACGGATCTATCCTGGTCTCAGCCACCGCTGTTTCCACCAGTTCCACCGCCTGGGACTCATCTCCCATCATCAGCGCAGCAATCTGGTACAGCTCGCCCGCTGCTTCATGCACCTTTGCCTGGGCATCCTGACAATCGCTGTCCGCCATTCCCGTCTCCTTACATTGCTCCTTCATCCTCAAGCAGCGGCCTTACCGAGTCAACCGGATGCAGTCCGCACGTCATCTTCAAGATGCAGTAACCTGCTCAGGCGGCTCAACTTTCATCACTCATTCATCTCCCGGCGATAGAAAATGATCAGCTTACCCAGGAATCGCTACACTGGAACCTGAGTCTGGAACCGCGTTCAACATGCCCCGAACCCAAAAACGGAAACTAAGCCGGTTCATCGGAAGAGACGAATCCTGGCTGGACTTCAACCGCCGCGTGCTGGAGGAAGCCCAGGACAACAAGAATCCCCTGCTCGAACGCGTAAAGTTTCTGGCCATTACAGCCAGCAACCTCGACGAATTTGTAGAGATCCGCATCGCCAGCATCCTGCAACGGATTGAAGATGGCTATTCGGAAAGCGGCGAAGAGGGACACACCCTCGAACAGTCGCTCGCCGGGATCAACGAAAACATGCACCGCTTTGTTGAGTCCCAGTATGTCTGCTGGAACCGCCAGCTTCTTCCCGCACTGCGCGCAGCCGGTGTGCGCGTCCTCGGCTGGGACGCAATGGACGACAAGGCCCGTAAAGAGGCGACCGCCTTTTACCAGCGCGAAGTCGATCCCCTGCTCACCCCGATCACCATCGACCCTGCCCACCCTTTTCCTCGCGTCCTCAACAAGGCCCTCTGTATCGCGCTTCTCCTGCGACGGAAGCGCCACGGCTCGGCAGGTCCGGTCCTGGGAGTCGTTACGGTGCCGCGCGCCCTGCCGCGACTGGTCGCCCTGCCCTCGCCATCTGGCACACACGATTATGTATTCCTGCACGACCTCATTGAACGCAACGCCGCCGCCATGTATCGCGGCTATGAAATCCTCTCCAAGGCCGCCTTCCGGGTCACACGCAACAGCAATCTCTACTTCCAGGAAGAGGAATCCCGTACTCTGCTTGAGACCGTTCGCGCCGAGTTGCACAACCGCCGCAAAGGTGACGCAGTACGGCTTGAGATCGAGAAATTGGCCGACCCCGTGATTGTTGACCGCCTGCGCACCAACTTCGAACTTGAGGAGTCACAGGTCTTCCCTACCGACGGACCGGTCAACCTGTCGCGACTCATGCAGATCTATAGCGACACGCCACGCGCCGACCTCAAGTACACACCCTTTGTCCCTCATGAGCTGCGCCTGAATCGAAAATCAGCCGACCTGTTCGAAGAGCTGCGCCACCACGATATCCTCCTGCATCACCCCTACGACTCCTACGAGGGAGTCGTGGGATTTATCGAGGCTGCCTCCCAGGACCCGAACGTCGTCTCCATCAAACAGACCCTCTACCGCACCAGCGCCGACTCCACCATCTTCAACGCCCTCACCGAGGCCGCCCAAAGCAAAGAAGTGACCGTGGTGGTGGAGCTCACCGCGCGCTTTGACGAGGCGACGAACATCCGCTGGGCGCGCGACCTGGAAGACGCCGGAGTCCAGGTCTTTCATGGAATCGTCGGTTTGAAGACACACTGCAAACTGGCCCTTCTTGTCCGGCGCGATCCCGACGGCGTCGTAAGGCGCTACGGGCATCTCGGCACCGGCAACTACAATCCGGTGACGGCGCGCTTTTATACCGACATCAGCCTCCTCACCGCCGACCCGGAGATCACCGCCAGCATGCACGCGGTCTTCAACTACCTCACGGCCCACTCCGAGTCCGGCGACTATTCACCCCTGCTGGTCGCGCCGCTCACCCTGGCCGAAAGCTTCATCCGCATGATTCATCGCGAAACTGAACATGCCGCGGCAGGCCGTCCCGCTCACATCATCGCCAAAATGAACTCGCTGCTTGAAACGGGGATCGTCGAGGCGCTCTATGCCGCCTCGCAGGCCGGCGTCCAGATTGATCTCATCGTGCGCGGCATCTGTTCGCTTCGCCCCGGCGTCAAGGGACTCAGCGATAACATCCGCGTCCGCTCCATCATCGGCCGATTCCTCGAGCACAGCCGCATCTTCTACTTCAATAACGGTGGACAGGAAGAGGTCTACTGCGGCAGCGCCGACTGGATGCCCCGAAACCTGTTTGAGCGCTGCGAAGTTATCTTCCCTGTCCGTGATCCTCAAATCAGTGCACGGATACGTAATGAGATCCTCGCTGCTCTGCTCGCCGACAACGTCAAGGCCAGGCTGCTCGACCCGTCAGGGGTCTATACGCGTACGCCCGGTTCTCAGGATGGTTTGCCGGACTTCAGTGCTCAGGATTTCTTGATTCAAACAGCTGAAGGCAAGGCTTCTCTTGAAAATATCCCTCGAACTTCTCCTCCTCCGCCACCCCCCAAAAAGACGTTAAGTCGCTTAAAATAATCGCGATAATGGAAATCCTGTCGCGGTGATGGTAGGGGTGGTAGGGGGTGCCCAAGCTCGAAAGCCAAGCTGCCCATATTTTTTTTGAATAGGAGCATCCCTATGCGCAAAAGAGCCATCTAAGGGCGCTGAGACTGCTGGAAGGCCATCCCCCGGCAGACTGTTACTTCCAGAACCTAATATTGTCACGCTTGAACTCTGTAGAACTGCCTGAATTTGCTGAATATCCACCTTCTGGGTCTAAAGTTACCCGCAGGAAGTGATTTTCAAAAGCAAATCGCGAGGGCCTATGCTATATGGGACCTAAGATTTGCCTATTCCGCGCTATAGGCGCATTTACAGGAGAAATTCCCTCATGACGAAGTTGCTCTTCCGCTCAGTTGCCACCACCGTTGCTGCCCTGTTGATTCCGGTTGCATCTACCTTCGCCCTCGGCCCAGCTGCTCCGTCTCCGGTTCCTCCGCCTACGGTAGCCCTTCTTGGCCCGGCTGCCCCTTCTCCCGTGCCTCCGCCGGCCGCTATGTACGGCCCGGCTGCTCCGTCTCCGGTTCCTCCGCCTACGGTAGCCCTTCTTGGCCCAGCTGCTCCGTCTCCGGTTCCTCCGCCTACGGTAGCCCTTCTTGGCCCGGCTGCTCCGTCCCCCGTGCCTCCGCCAGCCGCTATGTATGGCCCGGCTGCACCCTCGCCGGTACCTCCGCCTGCGGTTTAAGTGGTTACCTGCGTGCGAGTTTTCCTCTAAAGCCGTCCTTCTGCTGGTATTCTTAACAAGCAGAAGGACGGTAGATGCATTTATCAAGCATCGACGATATTTTTTGGGCCTTAGGAAACACAGGGGAATTACTGCTTTTAGCCATACTTATCCTTCGCGGCCGTTACAAAATTTTCCCTCTGTTCACCGCATACATCGTCTGGCTCGCAATTTCCGATCCGCTCCTAATGGCTGCCCTTGCCTCGCACCACGATCATGGTGGCCGCTTATATTACCGCACCTACTTTGTTTTCAATATCATTCAATACATCCTTGAGCTCTCGGTTCTCTTTGAAATTGCATCAGTTATAATGCGCCCGGTCGTCAAGATGATGTCGAAAAATGTGCTCTTTATACTTGCCATCGTCCTGACCGTCATCGTTGCAGGAGCATTTCTCTTAACCGCCGACCTTAATTCAGCCACACTTTCTCATCCACGTACATACTTTGTCGTCAATACCACGATGGCAATCCTGCGTCTTACCATTTTTGTCCTGATCGCAGGCTTCTCCCAACTTCTTGGACTCACATGGAAGAACCATGTGCTTCAACTGACATCTGGCCTGGCCTTTTATTCAGTAGTAGCACTCATCGTCGAACTGGCTCATAGTCACCTACGTGCAAGCCCCTCCTACCATTCGACCTACATTGTCCTCGATCATCTCCGCATAGGTGGTTACCTTTGTGCACTGTACTTTTGGTGCTATGCTTTTGCCCGAAATGAGGCTCCCCGCAAAGAATTTAGTCCACAAATGGCCAAATTTCTGGTATTAATATCTGGAAGCACAAAGAGGCAACGAGCTGTTCTTGCCCGTACACGTGATCAATAAAGAATGCTCCTTCCTATCCTGACGATCGCAGTAGCGGCAGTTCCCACGGCTTACGCCGTGTATTGGCGGCGCGCTCAAGCGAAGCGCCGCAGCGAGGACTGGAAGTCCATCGTGTCCCGCTTCCGCTCTAATAGCGAGTTCGGCTTTGACGAATTGACCGAGCGCTATCTTTACAGTCCGACAATCCAGGCTACTTCGGAAGACATTTGGCCCCGTATCCATGGCGCCAATGGACTCTGGGCCATGTTTGTGAATGCGGGTGTCCTGATGGAGTTGGCGGATTATGCCGCGGCACATGGGGGCGATGCCATACCTGAACTCATGATCGAAGAACTTCGGAGCGATGCCCTCCATCTGCGGATTTCCGTGCTTGCCGCTCTGCTTCGCTATGGCTTCTCTCATTCCGGAGTTTCCGCTTCCGTAAATGCCCATAGCGCTGCATGCGCGTATGGAAACATGCTGGCACACGTGACAACACTCTTCCAGGAACATTTAACCGTTTTCTTCCCGCAGTTCCTGGAAGCAATGTAATCACCCATCAACTTGGTGAAGTCAGACTGAACTCAGCAAGGCGGCTCACGGAACACTCCGTGGCCGCTTTTAGCTTTTGTATAGCTCGCATCACCCAGGGAGGCAGGTTCACGAATGACCGGCTCTACAAACAGCCCAGCGGATTGGGCCTTAATCCTTAGATGACACATGTTTGTAGTCCCTCGGGCCCTGTGCGATACTGCCAGAGACCCTCCATTCAACGCCGGGATGGCGGAACTGGCAGACGCAGCGGACTCAAAATCCGCCGACCGCAAGGTCATGGGGGTTCGACCCCCCCTCCCGGCACCACTATAAGTCGTTTATTATCATCAGGTTACAGTTTATTCTAAACTTATGTACCTGATATGTACTAAACTATCGCCATGCTCAGTCTGTATCGGAGGCATCGGGCGAACTGCAAAAGCTCCGCAAGGCGTGCGAAATGCTCCTGCCCTATATGGACGCAAGGGGTTCTTCGGGGCGAGAACGTGAGGAAATCGCTTGACCTCACGAATTGGGAAGCGGCAAGCCGTCTTATCAGGGATTGGGAAGTGGACGGCGCGGCGGTCATCGTGAGCGTCAAAGAGGCCACGGAGCGGTTCGTCAGCGACCGGGAATCTATGAAATTGAGCGAGGCGATGATCCGGAAATATCGGAGCGTCGCGGCGGAGCTTGATCGCGAGTTCCGGGATGCCCCCCTGCGGTCGGTCACGACGGATCAGCTCCGGCGCTTGCGCGAGTCCTGGAAGCTCGCGCCGATCACAACGCAAAAGCGCCTGGAGATGGTGCGGAAGTTCTTCACATTCTGCATGGACTCAGATTGGATTGATAAGAATCCGGCGAGGGGCGTTGAAGCGCCGCCTGTGAAATACGACCCGACGCTCCCGTTCACGGATGGTGAGATGGAGAAGATTCTGTGGGCGGCGGAATCAATCCGTGAGGCGCATCCGAAAATCCCCCAGGGGACGGAGAAGAAGCTCAAGGCTCTCATCCTGCTCATGCGCTATTCCGGTATCAGAATCTCCGACGCTGTAATGTTCCGGCGCGAAAAATTGAAAGATGGAAAGCTGTTTCTGAAGCAGGAGAAGACGAAGCATCCCGTATGGGTTCCGCTCCCGAAGAATGTTGTTGATGCGATAGCAGAGTGCGATGAAGGCAACGAATATTTCTTTTATCGGAATATCGGCAAGCCCAAAAGTGCCATCACAGAATGGCAACAGCGGCTCAAGCTGGTGTACACGATGGCCGGCGTTGAAGACGGCCATTCGCACCGGCTGCGAGACACCTTTTCCGTGGAACTTCTGCAAAAAGGAATTTCACTCGAAACCGTTTCAATGTTGCTGGGGCATACATCTATTAAAACTACCCAGAAGCATTATGCGCCGTGGGTGAAGTCTCGCCAGGACGCACTGGAAGCTGCCGTAAAATTGTCCTGGGCTTCGTCGGTGCCAAGTCACACGAGAACCTTCAAGTAGTATTTGCTCACGCCGCCTGAGGATCGTTCCACCTCAAGGTATCCGTACTGCTCAAGTTCTTTGATTGCCTTTATCACGGTAGGTCGGGACGAGTGCGCTTCCTTGGCAATCGTCGCGGTGGAGGGAAAGCAAAATCTCTTTCCGCGAAAGATATGCACGGTGAGAACCCAAAACACCACGAGGCACGAACGCGACAATCGCTCGTCCATGAGAATCTGAGTTGGGATCATCGAAAAACCCATCTTCCATTTTATGGGAGAGTTCCGTGTGTACTTTTTTAACAATCCGCTCTTATTCCATTTTTCTGATTCCATTCTTCTTGTTTGTGTAAAGTTTCTTTACAGGTACCAGTAAAGATCTTTGACTGGTGGTAGTAAAGATTCTTTACAGGTGGCGTAATCGACCTTTTACGAAAAAACCCTTTAGCCGGAGCACTCACAGATTGCTCCGTGGATGCCACCGCTAAAGGGTTCTATTTCGGTGTATCCTCCGGCTATCCATTTCTGGATACCCTCATCATAGAGGACTCACGGCGAACGTCAAGTGCGCCTTACTTCGTTGGCGCTATAGCATTTCTAATTTATCTGGGTATCTATCGCAAGTGGGCCAATTTGTTTTTGGTCCTTTGCCCACTGTGCCAGCGGCACAGTGACAGCTTCTTTATTCGGAATGTCCATCACACCTGGCTGCTGGTACTCAGGGATGATCTCTTTCACCTTCTGCCGGATCGAAGCGACGCTCCCATCCAGAAGTTCCGCAAGCTGGTGGAGTTGACTATTGAGTATGGGCCAGTTCATCGTTCTACCCTTGGCCATGCGAAGCCCATCGATAGACGTTGGCGCCATTTCTTCATCGCAGTAGAACAACTCCTCGTAGAGCTTTTCTCCCGGCCTCAATCCCGTGTACTGGATGGGGATCTCCGTTTCCGACTTACCGCTGAGACGCAGGAGCATCTCCGCCAGATCGACAATTTTGATGGGTTCGCCCATGTTAAGGACATAAATCTCCCCATGCCCCCCGATAACCGAAGCCTGAAGCACCAGAGATACGGCCTCGCTAATGGCCATAAAGAATCTCGTCATTTCAGGATGCGTAATGGTTATGGCATCCCCTCGCGCTATCTGAGACTTAAAAGTTGGCACCACGCTGCCCTGCGATCCCAGAACGTTCCCGAATCGCACAGACATGGATTTCAACTTGCCGGCTGGTCGCGAGGCGACAAGTAGCTCGCCGATGCGCTTCGTGCAGCCCATAAAGCTCGATGGGTTCACGGCCTTGTCGGAGGAGATCAGGACAAAGCGATCGCATCCAGCTTCCTCTGCAATCTCCAACAGTTTCCAGAGTGCAATCACATTGTTTTTGGTGGCTTCTGCGACATTGGCCTCGACAAGCGGTACATGCTTGTAGGCCGCGGCATGGAATATTACCTGTACATGGTTCCCGGTAAGCACTTTTTTCATTGTGCTTCCATCCGCTGCATCGGCCATCCAGAGGTGGAACTTCTTTTCAGAAGATGCATCGGTCAAAGCGTCGAGGCTTTCGCCGAGGTGGAACAGCGCGGTCTCGTCGCGGTCGATGCAGATAAGTTTTTCCGGACCGCACTGTAAGATTTGGCGGCACAGCTCGGAGCCGATGGAACCGGCAGCCCCTGTGACCATAACGACCTTGTCCGCAAGGAACTCGATGACAGGTGCAAGATCGAGTTCAACTTTATCGCGGCCAATAAGATCATCCAAGTCCGTATCTTTGAAGGTGTTCACCGATACTCGTCCTGAAAGTATGTCGCCGAGGGAAGGGACACTACGGAATCTTATTTTTGTATCGGAGCATATCTGCACGATGCGATTCAATTGCGATTTTGTTGCAGAGGGGACTGCAATCAGTACTTCTTGAATGTCATGGCCGGGCACCAACTCAGGAAGCTGGTCGATGGTTCCGACGACAGGAACGCCGTGGACGCTGGTACCGAGTTTGCTGCGGTCGTCATCTGCAAATCCTACAATGTGAAACCCGGTGTTCGATCCGCGCATCTCCTTGGCAAGCATGTGGCCCGCAAACCCAGCGCCAATGACAAGTGCCCGGACGGACTCGTCTTTGACATGTCGATTGGTCCTTGTGCCATTGAACAGAAGCACGACAGCGGCCCGCAAAGCAACAAGGAAGGATGTCGTAAAAATCAGCTCAATGAGGTAGATGGAAAGCGGGAACGCCTTGTTCGCCAAAAGGCCACGTTCGATGACCATGAAAATCAACGATCCAGCGACTGTCGCTTGTAATACCCTCGCCAGATCGGTGGGCCCCGTGTATCTCCAGTTGCCGTGCAGTGAATGGAACAGGTAGAGGCCGATGAGCCGTGCAAGCAGCAGCAGCGGTATGGCTGGCCACAGAACCGTTATATAGCGAAAGTGAAATGAAAACCTAACCAGCCAGGAAAGAAGAAGCGATGCAAGGATTGCGGCTGATTGAAGGGTTACCGGCTTCCAATACCATTTAATGCGGGACATGTTTCCTCGTATTCCTCTTCATACTGCCCACGACAGATGACTATTAGGTATTCAAAGGAAAGAGAAATCAAACATATGGGTTATTATAGAATCTTTTTGACAGTGTCAACAGAATACTGAAGCGAAGACTCAGCCAGGGTCTGTGTATCGGAAATATTTCCCGCACGAAGCCACCAAGCGGCAGCCACTAGGGGTGTCCAGGCACAGAGGAGCAGGAGCGGGCCTCGCGACGGCCATGTATCGGCGAGCACCGCCCATGGCGCCAGCCAAAAGATGTTGATCGCTGCAACAGAGAGCGTAACCTTCCGGTGCCCCCAACGCACAGTTGCATTTTGGTAAGCATGTGTCCGATGCGCCGCATACCACCGTTCCCCACGAAGTACCCTTCGGCATAAGGTCCATGTTGCATCGACCACAAACACCCCGTAAAGAATCAGTGGGGGCCATAGAGACAATTGGTGTTGAGCTATGGCAATGTAAACCATCACCCCAAGAGTGAAACCAAGAAAGCCGCTGCCGATATCGCCCATATAAATTCTTGCGGGTGGCCAATTCCAGACGAGAAATCCCGCTACGGCAGCAGCAAGCACACAGAACAAAATCGCCAGTCCATTGAAACCAGACCGGTGGACAATCAGAATGCCGCAAATACCCGCAGTTGTAATAGCCTCGACGCTGGCGATGCCATCAATCCCGTCCATGAAATTAGTGAGATTGATGAGCCACGCAAGGCCCAATACCGCAATGACGGCAACGACTGCTGTTGGCAGATAGATTGCGGTTCCAAAATGAATCGGAACCAGACCATCGAGGCAAAACACAGCCAGTGCTGCTGCCGTGATATGCACAACAATGCGGGAAACCTGGGTCAGCCCAATCCGATCATCCCAATACCCGACCATTGCGATCAGAATTCCGCAGGACAGCGCTAGCGTCTCCCGGACAGAAAGTAAATGTAAGGATAGCAAAATGAAAACAGCAGAAGTAAATATCAGGAAGAATGAAATGCCGCCTGCTCGCGGTTTCGGAGTGGTATGGAGGCTTCTCCCATTGGGGACGTCCATAATTCCGCGATCCAAAGCAAATGTCAGAAAATAGCGCGTCAATGCCCATGAAAGTAAACCTGCAGCAAGGATTCCAATCGCGATGATCAGAAAGGTCATAACGCCGCACTCCTCGTGCCGTTCAGGAACCATTCCGCTGTGCGATCTAGACCAGAGTCGAG
>DATKRT010000005.1:0-23854 GCA_035532055.1 Acidobacteriaceae bacterium
TCACCCCAGCCTCATGTTGCTTCAGTATCCCGATGATCTGCTCTTCCGTGTACCGGCTCTTCTTCATCGTCAGCTCCCTCAATTCAATTTACGAGAGAACTCCAGTTCCAACTGGTAGAGATTTCCGGGGGCAGGTCACGCACAACTGGCTATTGAAGGCGGGTGGTGATCGCGTTCGAGGTAAGCGACGATGCGGTCAATATTATCGGAGTCTTTTATAAAGGGCGCGATTATGAGAGTGCCTTACGGAAAGAAGATCTCTCGAACTGAACCGACCAAGTGCTTTGTTCTCGATGGCAATACAAAGAAAGCCCCGCATTGCTGCGGGGCTTTTGAGTTGGTGACTTGTAGGTTGTTGGCCGGGTGAGAAACCGCAGGTCCTTCGACTCGCTTCGCTCACTCAGGATGACAGCCTGAAGTTTAGTACATGCCTTCCATGCCGCCGCCGTGTCCGCCGCCTGCCGGAGCAGACTTGGGCTCGGGGATGTCGGCTACCATGGCTTCGGTGGTGAGCATGAGGCCCGCAATCGATCCTGCGTTCTGGAGGGCGGTGCGGGTGACCTTGGTGGGGTCGATGACGCCGGCCTTGACCAGGTCCTCGAAGACACCGCTGCCGGCGTTGTAGCCGTAGTTGGTGTCCTTGCTCTCGTGGATCTTGCCGACCACAACCGCGCCCTCTTCGCCGGCATTGCCGACGATCTGACGGAGCGGCTCCTCGATGGCGCGGCGGATGATCTGCGCACCGACCTTCTCGTCGCCTTCGAGGGTCTTGATGAGGTCGTCGACCGCTGAGGTGCAGCGGACCAGAGCGACGCCGCCGCCGGGGACGATGCCTTCCTCGACTGCCGCGCGGGTGGCGTGCATGGCGTCTTCGACGCGAGCCTTTTTCTCCTTCATCTCGGTCTCAGTTGCCGCGCCGACCTTGATGACGGCGACGCCACCGACCAGCTTGGCGAGGCGCTCCTGGAGCTTCTCGCGGTCGTAGTCGGAGGTGGTCTTGTCGATCTGGTTGCGGATTTCCTTGACGCGGCCTTCGATGGCCTTGGGTTCTCCGCGGCCTTCGATGATGGTGGTGTTGTCCTTGTCGATGGTGACGCGCTTGGCGCTGCCGAGGTCTTCGACCTTGACGTTCTCAAGCTTGATGCCGAGGTCCTCGGTGATGGCCTTGCCGCCGGTGAGCTTGGCGATGTCTTCGAGCATGGCCTTGCGGCGGTCTCCGAAGCCAGGGGCCTTGACGGCGGCTACGTTGAGGGTTCCGCGCAGCTTGTTGACGACCAGGGTGGCGAGAGCTTCTCCGTCCACGTCCTCGGCGATGATGACGAGGGGCTTGCCGGCGCGCGCGACCTGCTCAAGCAGTGGGAGGAGATCCTTCATGGAGCTGATCTTCTTCTCGTGGATGAGGATGTAGGGGTCTTCGAGCGAGACCTCCATACGGTCTGGGTCGGTGACGAAGTAGGGGCTGAGGTAGCCGCGGTCGAACTGCATGCCTTCAACGACCTCGAGCTGGGTCTCCAGAGTCTTCGACTCTTCGACAGTGATGACGCCGTCCTTGCCGACCTTCTTCATGGCCTCGGCGATGATGGTGCCGATGGTCGCGTCAGAGTTGGCGGAGATGGTGCCGACCTGAGCGATCATGTCGCCGGTGACAGGCTTGGAGAACTTGGAGAGCGCTCCACCGATGACGATGCCGTTCTCGTCGCGCTTGCCGACGATGGCTTCAACAGCCTTGTCGATGCCGCGCTTGAGGGCCATGGGGTTGACTCCGGCAGCCACGGTCTTGACGCCCTCGCGGTAGATGGCCTGGGCGAGAACGGTGGCGGTGGTGGTTCCATCGCCGGCGACGTCGGAGGTTTTGGAGGCGACTTCGCGCACCATTTGCGCGCCCATGTTTTCGAGCGGGTCCTTGAGTTCGATTTCCTTGGCGACGGTGACGCCGTCCTTGGTAATGGTGGGCGAGCCGAATTTCTTCTCGATAACGACGTTGCGGCCCTTGGGGCCGAGCGTCACCTTGACTGCGTCCGCAAGAATATTCACGCCGCGCAGAATTGCCTGGCGGGAATCTTCTCCATGCAGAATTTGCTTTGCCATTGCGATATCTCCTAATACAGAGTGGGAGGCGCTGCTCCCGGTTTAACTTGCCACAGGGGCTAAAGCCCCCTTGATCCTGTTCGCGCTTGCGGCACGGCTGAAGCCGTGCCCTGATACAAAACCGTTCAGGGAATGCGCCTTACTTCTTTTTGAGGATGCCGAGGACTTCTTCCTCGCGCATGATGAGGAACTCCTCGCCATCGATTTTGATTTCTGTGCCGGAGTATTTGCCGAACAGGACGCGGTCGCCAGCCTTCACATCGAGGGGGAAGACCTTGCCTTCGTCGTTGGACTTGCCCTTGCCGACGGCGATTACTTCGCCTTCCTGGGGCTTCTCCTTGGCGGAGTCGGGGATGATGATGCCGCCACGGACCGTCTCACCCTCTTCGATACGACGAAGCAGGATGCGATCGTGCAGCGGAGTAAAGGTGGTTGCTACGGATGTTGATGCCATTGCGTTGCTTCTCCTTCGCGCGAGGATTGAGCCCTCGCGAGTTGTTGGTACAGCTTGAAAAATGGGGCCGGATAAACCGGCGGCAAGTGCCAGGCGGGAGGTTTACGAGCCTTTAAGGCATTTTCCGAGTGAGTGTGGCCATTTTGCGCCGTGCTGGGCCACCGCTGCCTGTTGGTCGCGTTGACTCCAGGCTTTTGGCTTCTGGACACAACAACTCGGGAAATGCTTTAGCACTTGCACCTTCCAATTGCTAAGGTATCGGGTGTGTGTGGGGTGTGTCAAGGGGGCAGGG
The DNA here is from genome assembly GCA_035532055.1 of Acidobacteriaceae bacterium. Lineage (GTDB taxonomy): Bacteria > Acidobacteriota > Terriglobia > Terriglobales > Acidobacteriaceae > Silvibacterium. The sequence continues at coordinate 2,835 of DATKRT010000005.1, forward strand.
GCGGAAAGTGAGTGAATTTCACTCATATTTATCTTAGGGTTTGTTATTAGATTTGGGGCAGCAGTGGGGGGAGCCGGTTTTCCCTGGAAATGGATGCCAGGCCCTAATGCATGCTGCTCATAATACGTCCGCTCTTGCTGAACATGATGTACTTGTCCCTGACAATTGAAAGGACGGAGATGTCATCTTCCTGTCCAAACTGTCTGGCTGTCTCTGCCACATCTCTGGCGGAGATGGGTTTGTCGAGAATTCGGTGGATGCGGTCGAATCCGAAGAGTTCGCCGGTTTCGCTTCGAGCTTCGGAGACGCCATCGGAGAGCATCATGAGGCGATCGCCGGGGTTGAGCTCGAATTCCATTGAGGAAAACTCGGCGTTGGGGAACATGCCGAGAGGGACGGCGCCTTCGACCGGGAGCTCCTTGCCATTGACGTAGGGTGGGGGGTGTCCGGCGTTTGCTAGAGCGCAGTGGCCGTCGGCATCGATGCGCATGACGAGGCAGGTGGCCTGTCCCTGTCCGGCGAGGCGTGAGTTGAGCGCGTTGAGGATGGTGAGGGGATCGCGGCTGTAGGAGCCCTCGCTGCGAGTGGCTCCTACGAGGAGCGCGCCGACCATGCCGGAGCGCAGGCCGTGGCCTGTGACGTCACCGGCAATAATGAGGGCGCTGCCGTCCTTACGGTTGGGAAGGATCTGGAAGAAGTCGCCGCCGACTTCCTTCGCGGGGAAGTACTCACTTTCAAGGATGAGGCCGGGGACCTGGGGAAGAGTGGCGGGGATGAGGACCTTCTGGACCTCGTGGGCCTGCTGCACGTCAGACTCGAGTTCGCGCTGCACCTGCATGGAGAGTCGCAGGCGCCGCAGGAGCAGGATGAAGATGGCGACGGCGAGGGTAAGGTAGGCGATCTGATCGAGGCCGATGCGCACGCCGAGGGGGAACCAGAAGACGCGGAAGCCGAGCACGGCGAGTTCGGTCTGGAACTGCGCGACGCCGACCAGAATAACGGCGGGCAGGGCAAGCAGGCCTTCCCAGCCCTGTTTGCTTACTCCGACTATGACGATGAAGATGAGCGGCAGCAGGAAGAGAATGCGGATGCCGACCGAAGCCAGGCGGAAGAAGGAGGTAATGGGATGGGGAACGAAGGCGAAGAAGATGTCTTCACCGATGGCGTTGGTGAGGATGTAGCAGACAGTAAGCAGGGCGATAAATTTGGGTACCCACGGCTCGCGTAGACGGAACCAGGCCCACCACACCATGATCCATGCGCCGAGGATGAGGGGTTGCAGCAGCGCATTGAGAAACAGCGAGGAGGTAGTAATGCTGACGATCTGGGTCCACGAAGAGATGCAGGCACCGCCGCTCCAGACAGAGGTGAGCAGGAAGACGGCGATAAGCCAGCGATAGACGGGGTCATCGCGGTCAAAGAGGAGCAGGCTGGAGGCCATGACGGCGAGCAGGAAAAAGAGGCCTGCGATCAACAGCCCAAAGATGTAGGTGCGAATGAGGCGAAGGTGCGCGAGATGATACTCCGCGGAGATGGTGGAGACCTCGCCCAGCAGTGGCGGGCTGTGAAGGCCGCCGGCGAGGGGGGATGCGTCGAGGGTGCCGGGGGCCATCCAGACGCGGAAGGCGAGCAGGAGGTTTTCCGGGCCGTCGACCTGGGCGGGGGGCAGGCGAAACATGGCGGGCTGGCTGTAGTAGGTGGTGGGCGTGCCGCTGCCACTGGGGAAATTGCCAAAGCTGCCGATGAGGTTTCCGTTGGCGTAGATCTGATAGGCGTCATCGACATTGGTGGGGCCGGCAAGAGCCAGGACTTCGCCGCGATGAACGTTGACCTGCAGGCGGATGCGGTACCAGGCATAGCCCCAGTAATCGGGGTGTCCGAGGACGGACCAGCCGGGGACGTAGCCGGACCATCCGGTAATGGGGTCGTAGGAGCCGGACGCGGGGGCGAGGTTGACATTTTCCCAGGCCGAGTCAGAGTAGTCGGGATCGGACCAGGCCGGATCGTCTCCGACGCTGAACTTCCAAGGTCCGCTGACGTCAATGACCGATTGACCGAAGGAAACCTGCATCGCGCTGGGAGGCGCGGGCGGCGTGGCGGGTTCCGATTTTTCAAGTCCGTGAATCTGGGGGGAGATGAAAAGCAGCAGAAGCACAGAGAGCATCACGCGTTTTGTCATGCGAACCTCTGAGCAAGCAAACAATAAATAGCAGGTATGATGCAGATTCGCAACGGCCGGATTGCTTTTAGTTACGGCGGGTCGGAATTGCCGGGGTATCAGGCGGTGGTGGCGGCGGGATTCTGAGCGAGAGCGAGCGGGACACAGATCAAGGCGAACAACATGAGAAGCCGCAGTTGTCTCATGAAAGCCTTTCCGGAGAGCATTTCACGAATAGCAGTTAAGTGTGGAATGGCAATGAGAATCTTGTTTTTCCGATGGCGATTGTTCCCACACTCGTCACGGTTTGTAAACCGGTTACGACAACTGCACCCCTCAATGTGTAAAGGATGTCCGGAGACAAACTGTAAAGGATGTCTTTGCACTTGACACTCTTTGAGATGTGAGCGCAGACCCGTGGCCGGGTGAGCGGTGTGGGCTATTGCGTGGGGCGGAGGGCGAGGATTTCGAGTTCGATTCCGCCGTAGGTGGGATGGTCGTTCTTTCGGACTTTGTAGAGGAGGTCGATGCGGGAGTCCTGCTGGAGGTTGAGAGCGGCGAGGGTTTCGGCGAGGTTCCAGCCGACGGCGGCGATGGACCCATCGGACGAAGACCTATCCGCAGGGGGCCCGGAGATGGTACGCGCGCCACGGTCGAGGGCGAGCTGGAGGCGGATGTGCTTTTCCTTCATGATGCGCGGAGCGGCGGCGATGCGGATGTTTTCGGCGAGGAAGATGGGTTCTTCGTTGTCCATGCCGCAGGGCTCGAGCTGCTTGAGCCAGGTGTAGAGGGATTCGTCGACGGATTCGAGCGGTAGCGGTGCGTCGTATTCGAGCGGGCGGCCGAGGTCTTTGTCGCTGAGGTGCGCGGTGGCGTAGGCGGTGATGCGTTCGCGCAATTCGTGGACGCGGGCCGAGGGCAGGGAAAAGCCGGCGGCGTGGGCATGGCCTCCGTAGTTGGTGAAGAGGTCGTGGCAGGTTTCGATGGCGTTGAGCAGATGGAAGGCGGGGATGGAGCGGCCGGAGCCGTAGGCTTCTCCGTCCTCGTGCGCGAGGACCAGCGTGGGCTTGCCGGTGCGGTCGACGACGCGGGAGGCGAGGATGCCGATGACGCCGCGGTGCCAGCCGTCTCCGTCGATGATGAGGCAGCGGGAGTTGAGAAATTGCGGCTGGTCGAGTTGGGCGAGAATCTGGTTGAGGGCGATGGCCTCGGTGTTGCGGCGGTCGTTATTGAGCTGCTCGAGTTTTTGCGCGATGGCGAGGGCGCGGGCAGAGTCGCGGGTGGTGAAGAGCTCGACGACTTCGGAGGCGATGTCCATGCGTCCGGCGGCGTTGATGCGGGGGGCGAGGCGGAAGCCGATGTCGATGGGGGTGAGGGGGCGCTGGGAGGGGTCGATCTGTGCGACCTGCATGAGCGCGCGCAGGCCGGAGTGGACGGGGCGCTGTAGTTCGGCAATTCCAAGCGCGACAAAGACGCGGTTTTCGCCGAGCAACGGGACAGCATCGGCCACAGTGGCGATGGCCAGCAGCTTGAGGAACGACGGAATGAGCTTGGCGCGGGCGAGGTTGCGGTCGTGGAATTCAAGGAGCGCCTGGGAGAGCTTGAAAGCCACGCCGGCTCCGCAAAGATGCTTGCAGGGGTAGGGGCAGCCGGGCTGGTTGGGATTGAGGATGGCGAGGGCGCGGGGCAGGGCGGGTGCGGCGTGATCCGATGCTTCCGATCCCACGGACGAAGACCTGTCCGTGGGGGTCCCGGCTTCGGGTAAGTGGTGGTCGGTGACGATGAGGTCGAGGCCGAGCGAGGCGGCTGCTTCCGCAGCGGCGAAAGCGCGAATGCCGGTATCGACGCTGATGACGAGGCGCACCCCTTCGGCGGCGGCGGTTTCGAGAATTTCGCGCTGCATGCCGTAGCCCTCGCGCAGGCGATGCGGGACGTGGAAGCGCACGGAGCCGCCGAGGCGCTCGATGGCGGTCTTGAGCAGGACGACGGCGATGGTTCCGTCGACGTCGTAGTCGCCGTATATGAGGATGACCTCGCCCGCGGAGACGGCCTGCTGGATGCGGAGGACGGCGACGTCCATGCCGAGCATGAGAAACGGATCGTGGAGCTGGTCGAGGCTGGGGTTGAGGAAGCGCGTGGCTTCCTCGGAGGTACGTATGCCGCGCGTGGTGAGTAGCTGCGCGAGGAACGACGGAAGCGAGGCTTCACGGGCAAGCGCTTCGGCGGCGCTGAGATCGGTCGGGCGGAGGATCCACTTGCGAGGCGGCGGCTGGAGCGGGTTTTGCGGTGCGCTTTGGGGTGCGGCGCTGCTCACGGGCTGGGGCCTAGATCTCTTCCTCGTCGGAGTCGCCGAAGGGCATAGGTCCGAAGCCGTCGAGCGACTCCAGCAGCGCCTGATAGCGTTCATACCAACTGGTGGTGCTTTCGTGCAGGAAGGCGATCCCCTGATAGGCGAAGCCGATCTGAATGTAGCCAACCCTGCCTACGTAGGTGGCGAGCGCCTGGGCTTCGTCGAGTTCGGGCGTGTCATGGTCGGGGAAGTTGTCCTCCTGCAGTTCCTCAATGAGCAGCTCAAGGTCGGCCTTCTCCAGGCTGACTTCGCCCATGGTGAGAAAAACCGCGCCCGCAGCCTTGGCGGCTTCAACAAAGTCCTTCCAACTGTCGGGGTTTTCGGCGTCATCCCAGAGCACGGTGGGCACCTCTTCGCCCACGTAGGCGGGAATGCGGCGGAGTCCGTGACCTTCAATAAAGGCCACCATGTCGTCTTTCAGGGAGAGCAGGCTGGTAGGGATCATATTCATCATTTTTCTGTTTCGGGTAGCGGCGCGCAACGCTTTGTAGCGGAGCGGGGCCACGCCCTCTCACTCTATTGTCGCAGCTTTCGTCAAGAGGGGCGTGGAAAAGCGGGTACAAGGGGGAGAAAAGCCGTCAGAATGCGGCGATGGAGCAAGCGGGGGCCGCAGGCTCGTTTGAGAGCACGCGAATGTGCTATATTTCGAGCAAGATCGATGATATTTTCACGGGATTATGTCCAATATCTGGCAAAGCAGACAGTCGCGGGACTGATGAACGCAAAGGTCATCCGCACGGACAAGCCAGCGGCGGTAAACGAACGCGTGAACGCCGCAGTGCTTGAGGAACTCTCACTCGAAGACCGCATTAACGAAGAAGTGCGTGTAATTCTGGATGCCTACCAGGAAGAGATGCACCGTACAGGCGCGGCATACGCCGAGATGTTTAAAAAGGTGAAGCAGGAGCTGGCGAAGAAATATAAGGCGGTGCTGTGAGGATTTCGCGCGATAAATTGAACAAGCTGGCACACGTGGTTGCAGATACGCTGGCCGAGACTAAGGAATGCGATTTTCTTGAGGACCGGAACACGATTCGCCAGACGGCGCGCGGGATACTGGAGCGGCTGTTGCTGGAGGAGACGCGCATCGACATGGCGGCCCGCCAGAAAATTGCTTCGCAGCGGAAGATCATTCCCGAGGGCAGCCAGGAATGGGAGATTCTTTACCGCAAGTACTACAACGACGAAGTGAAGAAGCTGGGCATTTGAGCGTGCGCGGGGCGCGGGTTTAGCCGCCTTTTTCTGATATATTCAAAAGAGTTGGCGGGGCCGCGAGAGTGGCTGGCCGCATGCCTGATCGGATACCTTCCCTGGTCGGGTTTCCTGTTTGGCGCCATGGTGTAACTGGTTAACACGCCGCCCTCTCAAGGCGGAGAGTTCGGGTTCGATCCCCGATGGCGCTACCAAGCCTGATAGTCCCCCTTGAAAAAATAGAGAGGCCGATACTGAAGCGGCCTTGTTGCTTTCGCGTAGTCCTGAAAGGTAAGATTGTCTTACCATGCAGACCAGAGTTTCAAGCAAAGGCCAGATCGTTCTCCCTGTGCCCTTTCGCCGCAGGCTCGGCATCCGCGCGGGCGACCCGCTGGAGGCCAACATCGAGGGTGAAAGCATCATTCTGACTCCGCGGAGAAAGACGACCCGTAAAGGGAGGATCGTCGCAGACCCGGTCACTGGCCTTCCGGTTCTGAGCGCAGGCGAGGATTCTCCGGTATTGTGCAGCAAGGATGTTGCGGAGATTCTGTCGAATTTCCCATGAAGTATCTATTCGATGTGAATGCGCTGGTTGCGCTGGGATTCATGCATCACGAGTTCCATGAGCGGACGGCGAGGTGGATCAAGGCGCAGCAGTTTCCGCCGCTGGCAAGCTGCCCCATCACAGAGCTGGGTTTTGTGCGCGTGCTCTCGCAGGCTCAGCCGTACGGATTTACCGTGGCGCAGGCGCGAACGCTGCTTCAGCGTCTGAAACGGTCTGATGTGGTTTCATTCACGTTTATTCCGGACGGTCACGATGTTTCGCATCTTCCGGTGTGGGTGAAGTCAGCCAGGCAGACTACGGATGGGCACCTGGCGGAGTTGGCGAAGGCGAACGGAGCGGTTTTGGCGACTCTGGATGGAAAGATCCCGGGAGCGTATCTGATCCCGTAACGAGCGGCGCCTGAGGCGCGAGGGCTGAAGGTGTAGTTCGGGTTCGATCCCCGATGGCGTTGCGGAATAATCAACAACTTAGTGGGGCAAGATAAGTCGCGTACGTCAAGCGTATGTCATAAGGCTTGTCTGTGCGGGGCAGTCCGCGTCTGAGGCATTTGCGCCGTTCGACCGGCGAGCAAAGCATTCAGGAGTACCAGCGAGACCCCTACCCCCTGGATTGCGCCCAAAATCGCGCCGGGGCGCATCCCTGCATATCCGAGTCCCATAACGAAATTCGGTCTTGCCTGAATAGCGTAATGATTTACCGTTGACATCTTCGCCATTTCTTCGTAGTACTATATGTAAGGGGAGAAGTCTAATCTGGCACAACCTATAGAGGTAAACGACTATGGCTGCATACACTATTCGCGTCGAGTTGAAAGGCGATCCATCGTACGAAGAATATGAAAAGCTGCACGAACTCATGGCCGCACAAGGATTCAAACGGACAATTCGCGGCGTTACCCCATCGGGCAACGATGCAACGTTTGATCTTCCCCATGCTACCTATTACGGCCAATCCAGCACGACCACGGGCGATCTTCTTGATTCCCTGAGAACCAAGATCAAAGCTGATATTCAGCAAGATATCGTGATCTTCGTAGCGAAAACGGAAACGTGGGCGATTGGCTAACAATGCGTTGCAGCCAATCAATTGGGGGGTAGTTCATCTATGAGACTGACAACAATCAAGCACTGGGTCGCCGTATTTGTTTTGGGAGTCCTTCCATTCGCGAAGCCCTGTTCAGCTCAGAGCGCTTTCAATATCAATCTTGATGCTGTTCGGCGATCAGTCGTTTTTCTGCACATCGTCGATAGCAGAGGGCAGTTGAAGGAGGCGGGGACCGGCTTTTTGTTGCTTGTTCCAACCAAGAGCGATCCCAATAAGGGCTACTTATTGCTGGTCACAGCGCGCCACATCGTCGATCCGCAATGGGCTGGTTGCCCGGCGACCAATGACACATTGGTCGCCGTCTTCAACAAAAAGGGCTTTGATCCAAAGAAGGAAACTAGGGGAACTGTAGAGGTTCCCCTTTCCCGTGATTGGATGTTTCCCGACGACGACTCAGCGGATGTCGCTGTCACGATTCTTAACGGACGGAAGATCAGTAAACTGAACGTTGAAAATCAACCGATTCGTATATCGGAATTACCGTCGCCGCAAGAGGTGGATCGCGTCAATACAGGCGCGCAGGTAGTCTCTGCTGGGCTCTTATTAGGTGCAAGCGGGACGGAAAGGAATTACCCGATATTCAAGTTTGGATATGTATCCAGTGTCCCTGATGAAAAGGTCTCTGTGGCTTGCTGTCCGGGCTGCGTTGCACATCTTCAGCACGATTGGATGATCGCGGCAAGTCTTGTACCCGGTAATAGCGGTTCGCCTATCTTTTTCGTTCCGGTAGGATTCCCGGGCATCTCAGCGGGGGGACAGCGTGCATTCCTCTTAGGCGTTCAATCTGTTTCTTATTTGGGCTCCGATGTCGCTGGTATGGCTCCTGTCGAATACTTGTGGGATGCAATTCGCAAGTTGAATCTCTCCGACGCGAATTTGCCAACTTTCGGGAATACTGCAACGCCGTCGTCGGCGCATCCGCCCAATCCAGCGGTGCCAAGCTCTATTCCTCACTAGCATCTGCTGCTGCCTTTTTTAGCAAGAGTCCTTGACACACGCCGAGATCCATGCTCTTGCCCTTCAAGCGCAGTCGCGCGTCCGCACCCTGTAGCGCCCTCGCGGTTGCGAGCGGAGCCTGCCAGTCGGCAGAGGCCTGGATGTAAAAAATTATCCCATCGGATGTAGTCCTGGGCGGTGCGGCAGCCGTCTAAGTGCATAATCCGGCGGTGACGGTGCGGTGCGGCGAGGCCGGTTTTTGGGGTGGTTTCGATGCGGTCATTGTTGGCTGTCTTCAGGGAGTACCGGGGTGGTCATATATTCCGTTTTGGAAGAAGAATTTCGTGTACTATAAGCGCTACTTCTTTGGAGCAACAAGCTGCGTAAAGCTCACGTATTAGTCTGGCTGGTAGTGGCATCGGCGCTTTTGCTGGGCTCGCCGCACTACGCTGTGCGCATGAGCGGCAGGAGTTATGCGGCGGTGGCGCGGCGGATTCGCGCAGCCCGGAGGATTGGCCATGCGCGCCGCGACCTTCCATGTTTCCGGGGAACCAGTTCCTACGGTCCCAAGCTGCACGATGGCAGCGCAGACATAAATTTCTCACAGCATCGCACGCGCAGGCCGGAACTCGATGCGGCCTGTGTACAGCTCTCACCTGACCTTGTTCAGGTTGCCAGATTGCGCGGTTCGGCCAGTGAGCCGCTGCGCGTATTTCTGGTCCGGTCTTCGGGCCGTTCTCCCCCTCTCTCCTAATTCATTCCCAATGCGATAGTGCGCCAGGACGGCATGGCCGCGGCAGAAGTGTGTTCCACGCAACTTCAATCTGCCGGGAAAAGGTTGTGGCCACAACATTGTGCGACTTGCTTTGAATCGCGAGGCGCGGCATGCGTGCCAAGGGTCCCTGGCGAATCGACTTACAAGCGTAGTTCTGCCTCAGCGTTGCGGCAGGGCGTAAGAGAGGGTGCACGTGAAGCACAAAGAGATTGTGCACCAGAGGAAGACACATTCAGTGAAGACGAACTTGCCGGAGGTAGGTACATGCTGACCGGAAGCAGAAAGACCCTAGCGATCGTGATTGCAGGCGGACTATGCCTGCAGGGTATTTACACCATGGCGCAACAGACGGTTGCGCCGGCGGAGAGAGAGTTCACCGTAGAACAGGCGGTGGACTATGCGCTGGCCAACTATCCCGCGGTGCGCGCGGCGCTGGAACAGTACAACGCGGCACGGGCCGGAGTGGGCTTGGCAAGAACGAACTACCTGCCTCGGCTGGATGGTGTGTGGCAGGGGGACCGCGGCTCGCGTGAAAGCGTGCTGGGGGTGATGCTGCCGCAGAGCCCGAATATCCTGACCGGCACGCAGGGCGGTGTGACGCCGCATGCGAATCGTCCGTTCTGGACCGGCGGCGCAGGCTTTCTGCTTTCATGGGAGCCGTACGACTTTGGCTATCGCCGGTCGCAGGTGCGTTCGGCGCAGGCTACGGAGAGCCGCATGCAGGCGCAGGTGGAGCTGACGCGTCTGGGAGTGGCGACGGCGGTGGCGGAGGCTTCGCTGGCTGTGCTGGCCAACGAGCAGCGGGTCAGTGCGTCTTTGGCGGATGTGAACCGGCGTGAGGTGTTTGACAAGTCGGTGCATGCCCTGGTGGATGCGCATATCCGGCCGGGAGCGGATGCGTCGCGCTCTGACGCCGAGCTGGCTGCAGCGCGCACGCGGTTGATCGAGGCACAGCAGAACAGCCAGGTTGCGGGGATTACGCTTGCGCAGGTGCTGGGGCTGGCAGGCGCAACGGTGCAGATCAAGGCGGGGCCGTTCCTGCAGCTTCCTCCAGACGAGAACTGGGCGAAGACGCAACTGGCGGAACATCCTGCAGCTTTGGCGCAGCAGCGGAGGGTGGCTGAGGCGAAGGCGCGGATCAGCGTGCTGAACCACTCGTACTATCCGCACTTCACGACGGAGGGATTGATTTCAGCGCGCGGCAGCGGGGAGACGTCGACCGGTGAAGTGAAGCCGGGGCTGAACGGGCTGGGTTTTGATGTTTACAACTGGGAAGCCGGCCTGACGGCGCAGATGGATTTGACGAGCATCTTTTCCATCCGGGAGCACAAGAAGGTAGAGGTGGCAAACCGCCGCCGCGAGGAAGCTGTTTACACAGAGACCATGCAGACGCTGACCAGCCAGCAGCGGATCGCAATGGCTGATCTGGATGGAGCGCGCCGCGTGGCGCAGAACACTCCGACGGAGCTGGCCGCATCCCGCGAGAGCGAGTCGCAGGCGCTGGCGCGATTCCACGCCGGGCTGGGAACCATTGTGGATGTGGCCGAGGCGCAGAGTTTACTGGCGCAGGCCGAGATGGATGATTCGCTTGCGCGGCTGCGCATCTGGCGTGCCCTTGCGGGGTTGGCCAGCGCAAAGGGCGACCTGACTCCGTTCCTTACAACAGCAAGCAGCATGCCCGCGAACACGTCTACAGGCGTTTCCGGGGGAAAGAACTAATCGTATGTGGCTCATTCATGCCGCTCTGCGGCGTCCCATTACTGTCCTGGTTGGGGTCATTGCGGTTGCGCTGTGCTCCATTCTTGCCCTCAGGCGCATGCCGGTGGATATTTTTCCGAACCTGAATCTGCCCGTGATCTATGTGGCCCAGCCGTACGGCGGGATGAGTCCGGCGCAGATGGAAGGCTACCTGACTTACTACTATGAATCGAACTTCCTCTATATCTCAGGATTGCAGAGCGTGGAGTCGAAGTCGGTCGAAAACTTTGCGCTGCTCAAGCTGTCGTTTTTGCCGGGCACGGACATGAATCAGGCGCTGTCGCAGACGGTGGCCTACATTGAGCGGGCGCATGCCTACATGCCCGCAGGCACGGTGCCGCCGTTTGTCTTGCGCTTTGACGCGGGGAGCGTTCCGGTGGGGTACGTTGTCTTTTCGAGCAAGACGCACAGCGTGGACGAGCTGCAGGACCTGGCGCTGAATCGCGTGCGGCCGTTGTTTACCACGCTGCCGGGTGTGTCTTCGCCGGCGACGTTCGGCGGCAGCTCGCGCTCGATTGTGATTCGAGTGAACACCGAGAAGCTGAACAGCTACAAAATGTCGACGGGAGAGGTGGTGAAGGCGCTTCTCTCCGGCAATGTGATTGCGCCTGCGGGCGACATTCGCATTGGAGGCCTCGACCGCATTACGCCGATGAATGCGGTGGTCTCGGATATTCACGACCTTGCCAATATGCCTATCCGAACGGGCGCCGGGCCCACGGTGTTTATGCACGATGTTGGAACGGTAGAGGACGGCAGCGACATCACTCTGGGCTATGCGCTGGTGAATGGACACCGCACGGTCTACTTGCCTGTGACCAAGCGCGCCGATGCCTCAACGCTCGACGTGGTGAACGAGGTCAAGGCAAGCATGGACCGCTTCCGGAACGTGCTGCCGCCCGACGTGCAGGTGAGCTACGAGTTTGACCAGTCGAGCCGGGTGCGCCAGTCGCTGTCATCGCTTGTATGGGAAGGCGTTATCGGAGCGCTACTTACCGGCTTGATGGTGTTCCTGTTCCTGCGTGAATGGCGCAGCTCCTTCATCGTAGTTGCGTCAATACCCATCGCACTGATCTTCGCGGTCGTCGGTCTCTGGCTTGCCGACCAGACGATCAACATCATGACCCTGAGCGGACTGGCCCTGGCGGTAGGCATTCTGGTGGATGAAGCGATGGTGGAGATCGAGAGCATTCACCGCAACCTTACGATCACGGACAATGTTCCCCAGGCCGTGCTCGACGGAACCCGGCAGACGATGATTCCGCAGTTCCTCGCCATGCTCTCCATCCTCGCTGTCTTTGTTCCATCGTTCCTGATGGTGGGCGTGACGCGCGCACTGTTTGTGCCGCTTTCGCTGGCGGTCGGCTTCAGCATGCTTGCGTCTTTCCTGCTCTCCACCACTTTTGTGCCGGTGTTGTATATCTGGTTGAACCGGCGCATGCACCGCGACGTGGAGGAGAGTTCTGGCCGCAGCAGCTTCGATCACTTCCGCGACCGCTATGCGCATCTGATCGGAAAGCTCATCAGCCGCCGCAAGCTGGTGATCGGAGGATATGTTGTTGCGGCTGCGGGGATCATTCTGCTGGTTGGACCCCAGCTGGGACGTGAAATTTTTCCGCACGCACCTGAGACGCAGTTCCAACTGCGGCTGCGCGCGCCGTCTGGAACGCGGATTGAAGTGACCGAGCAGATGACCCTCAAGACACTGGATGAGATCAAGCGCATGGCGGGTCCCGGCAACGTGGAGATCAGCCTGGGTTATGTGGGCACCTACGCGCCCAGCTATCCGGTGAACCTTATCTATTTGTGGATGAGCGGACCGCAGGAGGCGGTGCTGCGCGTGCAACTGAAGCCGAGCGCGCACATCGGCATTCTGCAATTGCAGGAACGACTGCGTCCGGTGCTGGCGCGGGACTTTCCGGGCACGGCGTTTACATTTGAGTCCGGCGACATTGTGGACCAGATTATGGATTTTGGCTCGCCGACTCCGATTGAGGTTGCGATTCAGGGCTTTAATCTTACGAACGATCACGCGTATGCCGAGCGCGTGCGCGAGGAGATGGCCAAGCTCGACCACCTGCGCGACCTGCACTACGCACAGCCACTCGATTATCCAAGCCTGAACGTGGATATCGACCGTGCCCGCACGGGCCAGCTTGGGCTCACCGTGGATCAGGTGGCGCGATCGGTTGAGACCGCGACATGGTCGAGCCGGTTTGTCTCGCGCAACTTCTGGCAGGATCCCAGCACCGGCATCGGATATCAGGTGCAGGTCGAGGTTCCGCAAAGCCAGATGAAGTCGATGGATGATCTGGCGAGCATCCCACTGGTAAGCGGTGGGAAGTCGAGCCACCCGAATGTAGGCGATGTTGCGCATCTCTCCTACGGGCAGGTGACGGGCGAGTTTGACCGGTACGACATGCAGCGCATGCTTTCACTGACTGCGAACGTCGAGGGTGAAGACCTGGGCCGGGCCGCCGATCAGGTGGATGCGGCTATACGCCGTGCCGGTCCGCCACCGCGCGGAGTCGCCGTTGAGCTCCGCGGACAGGTGGCGCCGATGCGGCAAACGCTGCACTCACTTACGTTCGGGCTGCTGATCGCAGTGATTGCAATTTACCTTTTGCTGGCTGCGAATTTCCAGTCGCTGCGGCTGGCCTTTGTTACGGTATCGACCACACCGGCTGTTATCTGCGGCGTAGTCATCATGCTGTATCTGACCGGAACCACGCTGAACCTGCAATCGTTCATGGGCGCAATTATGGCGCTTGGCGTTTCGGTGGCAAACTCCATTTTGCTGGTCACCTTTGCCGAGAACCATCGCCGCTTAAGCGAAGATTCATCGACGGATGCCGCCGTCTTCGGGGGAAGCACCCGCCTGCGTCCGATCCTGATGACCAGCATCGCAATGATCGCCGGCATGATTCCGATGGCCCTGGGCATCACCGAAGGCGGACACCAAATCGCTCCTTTGGGCCGCGCCGTGATTGGCGGACTTGCCGCATCCACGCTTGCCACGCTCTTCATCCTGCCGTCGGTCTATTCGGCATTGCAGGAAAAGGCGTCCAAAGCATCGGCATCCCTTGACGTTACTGACGAACACAGCCCCTACTCGATGCTGTGAGGAAAAGGAAAAACATCATGAAAAGAGAACGCTTCCTCGATCTCCGCTTCCTCGATCTCCGCTTCCTCGATCTCCGCTCCCGGCGCACTCTCCGAGTTGTCTGGTGCGCCCTGTTTGCCGCTGGAACTTTGACGGCGGTGCTCGCCGTCAGCGGCTGCAACGCGTCATCCAACAAGGCCGTGGCTGCGGTGGCTACGTCGCAACCCCTGCCGCCTACTCCTGTGGATACCGTGCAGGTTGTTTCGCGACGCCTGGATATGGAGATCAAACTGCCGGGCGAGCTAGATCCCTACGAAGAGGTGCGGGTGTTTTCGCGCGTGAGCGGTTTTGTGCAATGGATCGGCGTCGATCGCGGATCGGTTGTAAAAAAAGGCCAGCTCATCGCTTTGCTGACCGCGCCGGAAATCGTCGCGCAAAAGGCCGAGGCCCAGTCGAAGGTGCTGAACGCGGAGAACCAGCGCATTGCGAGCGAAGCCAAGCTGGCGGCGGACACAAGCACCTACGAGCGCCTGAAGGTTGCGTCGAAGACGCCGGGGGTGATCTCAGACGAGGAGCTGGAGACGGCGGAGAAGACAGCTGAGGCGGATCGCGCTCGGGTGGTTGCGCTGCACAATACTGTCGAAGCGGCCCGTGCCAACGTGCGCTCCGCAGCTGAGATGGAGCGCTATCTTCGGATTACGGCTCCGTTTGACGGTGTCGTGACCAAGCGCAACGTGCACCCCGGCGCTCTGGTGGGGCCCGGCGGCGGGTCGGGAACGCAGCCGTCGATGCTTCGGATCGAGCAGGTTGCGCACCTGCGGCTGGTGGTTGCGATTCCGGAGATTTATGTGGGTGGCGTGCAGAAGGGCGAGAAGATCAGCTTTACCGTGCCGGCGTTTCCCGGGCGCACGTTCAGCGGCAAGGTGGCGCGGGTTGCGGATTCATTGGACCCGGCCACTCGCACCATGCCGGTTGAAATGGATGTCTTGAACCCAACCGGTGAGCTTCACTCGGGGATGTTTCCTGAGGTGAATTGGCCGGTGCATCGGGCGGACCCTACGTTTTTTGTTCCGCAATCCGCTGTCGGCCGCAGCATGGACCAGAGCTACGTTATCCGCATTCGCAAAGGAAATACGGAGCAGGTCAACGTAAAGACGGGCGGCACAGTCGGCGATCTTACAGAAGTCTTTGGACAACTCAGCGCGGGGGATACCATCGCGATGCATGCAAGCGAAGACCTGCATCCGGGGATGGCTGTGGTTGCGCATATGGAGCCGATTCCTGGGAAAACGCAGTAGTTTGGACGCTTCAACCGCGATACAAATCGCTGCATTTCTATCGCGGTATCAGCGTGCTTTGTACTGCGCTCGTAAGATCGCATCCGGCGTTGTGGGTTCTGCTCAAAGGTGCACAGAGCGGAATCGGGAAGCCGTGAATTATTAGATTGCTCTAATGTTGCGCACTCCGCGTATGCGCTGTGCGGGCTTGCAAATCGACCTGGCTGCTGGTTTATCCGGGCCTGATTGCCGGTTCTGCGGACACGCACGAGGCCGTGTCGAAGGGACGGTTCGCAGGAGCCACAACTCTGGCTATTAATGTGCACATAGCCAGTAGCATGAAGAAGCCAATCGACCCAGTTTCTCCCTCACATAAGAGGCCTCTTATTATCAGGGTGAGCGACGACGTTGACGTTGCGGCAATAGTAGAGGACGACTCACAGCCGTCCGCGATCTACTATCGCAGCAAGCCTAAGGTAAGAACATTTCCATTCAGGACAGTTTTTCTGATGGTGGTTTTCCTCGGATGCGGCGTTCTTGTTGATTTATTTGTGCATCGGTCTCTGCTGCATGTTACGCGGCTGTTACTCCACTTTGCGGGTTCATAGCGCGATCGAGGTTTGCTGCGGGTCAGGTGGTGCTGCTTTCGAGTGGGGCAGCAGGTTTTGTGATCCAGGGCGGAAGCAGCTTGATGAGGATCCAGAGAATGAAGAACGGGAGGATCATCAGGGCGATGGAGACGAGCAGGCCTTCGCGGGTTACCAGGGCGACCTTGTAAGTGGTGTACCCGAGGAAGCTCTTGGAGAAGAGCTGTCCGCCGATGACGACGTTCCAGCGCATGGCGAAGACGCTGATCAGGGTCAGCGATCCCGCGACGGAGTAGACGGCTTTGCGTGTCGCGGGCGCGAACTTCCGGAACTGCATGATGGTCAGCAGCAGGATAGGGAGCAGGGTGCCAATGTAGATCTGCAGGACGATCTGCGAGAAGTAGAGTTTGGTGTGGACCATGAAGTCGAGGCTGCGGAAGGACGCGTCGGCCTCGTAGATGCGGTGAATGAGGTCGAGCATCTCAAGGCTGAAGTCGATGACGAAGATGTAGAGCAGGTAGCGGGCGATGGTATCGACGCAGCGCATGTCAATGGGCTCGCGACGGAGCTTCATGCTGACCATATAGAGCAGCATGACGGCGGCGATTCCGGAGACCATGGCGGAGAAGATGAAGACCACGGGCATGAGAGCCGATGACCACCAGGGGTTGGCCTTGACGGAGCCGAAGATGAATCCGACGTAGCCGTGCAGCAGCACTGCGGACGGGATGCCGATAAGGGTAATGAACCAGCCGAGGCGGTCGTCAATGCGCAGGGCGCGCGGGCTGACGTTGGTAGAGCCGAGGGTCATGATGCGGTAGAGCAGACGCCGCCAGCCGGTGGTGGATTGCGACATGGCGACGATGTCCGCGCGGTAGTCGAGCCAGATTTCGACGACCAGAACGGCCATGAGATACCACAGGTAGACGAAGCCGAACATGGCCATGGCCGAGGTGAGGTGCGGTGTGAAATACATTTCGTACGAACGCTCGGGATGGCCGAGGTGCAACTGCAGCGGCAGCGGCGCGACCAGCAGGAAGGCGAGCGCGGTGAGCAGAGCGAGGCGGTAGGTGGGCTTGACGGCTTCCACGCGGAAGACGCGCTCGAGCGATGCGAGGATGAAGGCGCCGGCCACGAGTCCGGTGATGTAAGGGTAGAGAACGATGAGGATGCTCCAGTAGAGCGCGATTTCGTTCGGATACATGAAGCCTTCTACGTGCGGCATGTGATTCCTCCCCTGAGCATGGCTAGCGCACCGATCCGTCGAGGCCGTTGTAGAACACTTTGGCGCCGGTGGCCATTTGCGGCTTGAGTATCTGCACGGGGTGCGTTTTCAGGAATTCGTGGATCGGGTCCTTCGGATTCTTGAGGTCCGCCAGTTGGCGCGCGCCGGTCGGGCAGGCTTCGCAGCAGGCGGTGGTGAGTCCCTTGGTGATGCGGTGATAGCAGAGGGTGCACTTATCGGCGACGTGCTTCACCGGATGGATGTAGCGGCATCCGTAGGGGCAGGCCTGCACGCAATAGGCGCATCCCATGCAGTATTTCTGATCGATGAGCACCACACCGTCGGGCGTGATGAAGGTGGCGCCGACGGGGCAAACCTGCGTGCAGGGAGAATCCGCACAGTGGTTGCAGAGCTTGGGCACAAAGAAGTATTTGCCGTTCTCGTCTTCCTTCACGGCGGGGAAGCCCTCCTTGCCGCCGTCGGGTGAGATGACTTCGGGGTTGGTCAGGTTCCAGTCGGTGACGTGGTAGCGCTCGACCCAGGTGCGGAAGAATCCGTCTGGAACGTCGTTTTCCTTCTGGCAGGCGGCGACGCAGTTTCCGCAGCCGATGCACTTGGGGATGTCGATGAGCATGCCCCACCAGTGCTCGGTCATGGTGTAGTTGGGCGCGGATTCGGGTGTGCCGGCCAGTACATGCTCCCATGCGATGGCGGCGGCGGGAAGCAGGATGAGCAATTGACGCCGGGTGATGTTCATTTCGAGCCTCCTGCGCCGATGACGGGATTATGCGGTTGATGGCAGGTATTGCAGGGGACGCCGTTGGCGTGCGTCGCCGCGTCCACCTGCGGGAACCATTTGGGGCGCGCGGCGCTTGCGGCGTGGCATCGAATGCAAAGCGTGGCGACGTCGGGCTTGCCGGGATCGATGGAAGGATCCTGGGCGTGCTTCTCAAGCGGGCCGTGGCAGGCCTCGCAGTTCACCCCGGCGTGCTTTCCGGTCTTTTTGGTTTGGAAGATGTCTGTGTGGCATGTTTCGCAGGCCTGATGACCAGCGAAGTGGAGCGGGTGGGCAGCCATTTCCGGGATGGCATTCCCGCGGTAGTGCCCGTATTGCCCAAAGCTCTTCGGCACAAAGTAGGCGCGTATTCCGAAAAAGAGGAGCGTGCCGATGACGAAGAGTCCGGCCAGACGGAACAGGTGCCCGGTATCCTTGAAGGACCGCATGAGTTCACTCCGCCAAAAGGAGTGCCGGGGACTGAGTGATGAGCGGAGAGAAGAGCGTAACAGTGTTTACCGGCAGCAACACAATTGCTCAGCCGCAGGAGGGTTGTAAGTGCCTGGCGTCACTTGTGGAGACATTCCGCGGCGCCGACCGGCTGCGCATGGAGTGGAGGATTTGGTTCTATGCCGGCGCGGCAGTCAGAGCAAGACTGCTGTGAAAAGTTAAATCACACAAAAGAGATTACTTAGGGCTAAATCTGCAATTCATACAAAAATAAGGACTTATTGGAGGGCGCGGGTGGGGCTTAGCGGGCGGTCGCGGTTCCGGATTCGATCTCGGCGAGGATGGCCTGGGTGGCGGCGGCGGGGTCGGGGGCCTGGGTGATGGGGCGTCCGATGACGAGGTAGGTGGCTCCGGCGGCGATGGCGGCGGCGGGAGTCGCGACGCGCTTCTGGTCGCCTACGGCTGCGCCTGCGGGGCGGATTCCGGGGATGACGAGGGTGGCCTCGGGGAAGGTGTGGCGCATGGCGGCGACTTCCTGGGCGCTGGATACGAATCCGCGAATGCCGGACTGCCAGCCCATGCGGGCGAGGTGGAGCACCTGATCGGCTGGAGAGCCGGAGACGCCGACGGCTGCGAGCTGGGACTGATCCATGCTGGTGAGGACGGTGACGGCGAGAAGCTGGGGGGCGTGGGGCAGGGAAGCGGCGGCCTCCGCGGCGGCAGAGAGCATGGCGGGGCCACCTCCGGCGTGGAGGGTGAGCATTTGCGCTCCGGCGCGGGAGGCGGAGCGGACGGCTCCGGCGACGGTGTTGGGAATGTCGTGGAGCTTGAGGTCGAGGAAGACGGAGTGTCCCCGCGAGCGGAGCTGGTCGACGATCGCATTGCCTTCGGCCAGGTAAAGTTCGAGGCCGACCTTAAACCATTGGACGAGGCCGCCGAGCTGGTCGACCAGCCCGAGAGCCTGCTTGGCACCGTGAAAGTCCAGTGCAACGATTACGCGCTCGCGCGCGGTTAGACGAGCAGGCTCAGGGCGGGATTCAGTCACAGGGACACGACTCCTCGAGGGATTTCAGACCCTATCTTATAGGAGGAGGCGGCCCGGGACTGGCCGGGGGGGATCAGCGAGTTGCGAGGTCCGGATAGCTCAACTTCGCCACTTCGGATGTTGTTGACAGCAGCACCACACGCACCGGAGCAAGACCCTTGCTGGCAAACCCGAGGGAGCGGGCTGCGGCATAGGAAAGGTCGATGATGCGGCTGGGTGGGACCGGTCCGCGGTCATTGACGCGGAGGATCACCGACTTGTGGTTGCGGAGATTGGTGACCTTGACCAGCGAACCCAAGGGAAGACTGCGGTGTGCGCAGGTCATGGCGTTCATGTTGTAGTCCTCGCCGCTGGCGGTCTCCTTGCCTTGGAACAGCTTGCCGTACCATGAGGCCCGGCCGGTCTGGGTCCACTGGTGTACGGGTGTGGGGGGCAGTTGGCTCAGATCAATGGACTGCTCCGCGTTGCCGGCAAAGGCGCCGGTTAAACCGAGTACGGCCGCAAGAACCGCACTGGCAATAAGCCCAGTTCGTCGGAAGCGAGTATTGTTAAGGATTGCGATAGTATTCATAGTCCTCCTACATAAATTGTATGGACGCCAAAATTGCTAAGTCAAACAAAAAACTGGATTTATTTCTCAAAACCGCTTGATTTCCACAGGTAGAGTGTGATAGACAGGGTGGACATATCTGTAGACGAAGGACCGCCTATCCTACTGGCGATCGCCGGATATGATCCCTCGTCCGGGGCGGGAATTACAGCGGACTTGAAAGTCTATGCGGCGCACGGCATGTATGGCGTGTCTGCTATTACCGCACTTACCGTCCAGTCCACGCAGGGAGTGCGGCGCGTGGAGGCGATCTCGCCGGAGCTTCTGGCTGAGACCCTTGCCTGTCTGCGGGAAGACCTCGCAATCTCCGGCTTGAAAATTGGGATGCTGGCTACGGCGGAAAATGTTGGTGCGGTCAGCCGGTTTGTTGGCTCCGCAGGAATTCAGAAACCCTATTTAGTTCTTGATCCGGTACTTAAGTCCAGCTCGGGCGCCGATCTGCTTTCGCCGGAAGGCGTGGTGCGGCTGAAGGAGGACCTGATTCCACGGGTCGGGTGGCTGATCCCGAACACGGAGGAGTTGGCTGTGTTGACGGGGCTTCCGGTGGGGAACCGGCCGGAGGTCGAGGCGGCGGCGGCGGCTTTGGCTTCGGAGTATCCGGGGTTGAATCTGGTGGTGACGGGGGGGCATCTGGAGTCGCCGGACGATTATTTGCGGCTGGCCGGGGGTGCTTGCCGGTGGCTGCCGGGACGGCGGATAGAGACGACCTCGACCCACGGAACGGGGTGCGCTTTTTCGTCGGCGCTGCTGTGCCGGCTGGTGCTGGGGGATGATCCGGTAGAAGCTGTGGTTGGGACAAAAGCCTACGTCGCCGAGGCGATGGAGCTGGCGCAGCCGATCGGCAAGGGCCGGGGGCCGTGTATCAGCTAGAGGGTGGGCGGCGGTCGAAGACGGGTCGCTGCGAGACCTGGGGTAGCCACAACGTGGTTTGGAAGGGTCACCGGGACCGGGGCCACCTGCCAGGTGGTCGCGCAGGGGCTAAACAGGCTGCGGAAAAAGTCATGCATGAGTTACTTTTTCTCCACCGAGGTTTGATTTAAGACAGAAGCATGCGTGGAGACGATCAGAAGCAGACGGCGATGTTCAGCTATTTAACTTTGGCGCAGCGGAT
>DATKRT010000006.1:0-18482 GCA_035532055.1 Acidobacteriaceae bacterium
CGGTTTCTGGCCCAGGGAGTGGCCGGATTGGTAAAGGATGCGCCGCGACCGGGCCGCACGCCGACGATCACCGCCAAGAAGGTTGCCGAAGTCGTCGCCAAGACCACGCAGAGCACGCCGGCTAACTCCACGCAATGGTCGCGCAGCACGATGGCGCGACTGGCGGGCATCTCAGAGTCCAGCGTAGGGCGCATTTGGCGAGCGCATGGATTGAAGCCGCATCGCGTCGAGAGTTTCAAGATCAGCAACGATCCCGAGTTTGCCGCCAAGCTCGAAGATATCGTCGGCCTCTATCTTGATCCACCCGAGCACGCGCTGGTGCTCAGCGTCGATGAGAAGAGCCAGATACAGGCTCTGGACCGCACCCAGCCCGGCTTGCCTATGAAAAAAGGCCGCGGACAGACCATGACCCACGATTACAAACGCAACGGCACGACCACCCTGTTCGCCGCCCTCAACACCGCCAACGGAGAGGTCTACCACCTATGCCAGCAGCGCCACCGGCATCAGGAGTGGTTGAAGTTTCTGCGCCTGATCGATAAGACCGTGGCGCCGGAAAAGCAGATCCACATCATCTGCGATAACTACGGCACGCATAAACACGAACGCGTCCAACGGTGGCTGCAACGACACAAGCGCTTCCATGTGCACTTCACGCCGACCTCAGCCTCGTGGCTCAACATGATCGAGCGCTTCTTTCGCGACCTGACGGAAAACAGAATCAGACGGGGAATCTTCCAGGACCTGGAGCAGCTCATCATGGCCATCGGCGATTACATCGACAGCCACAACGAAAGCCCGAAGCCCTTCATCTGGACAGCAAAAGCCAACGACATCCTCGAAAAGGTCACCCGTGCACGGGCAGCACTGAATAAATAACAAGATTAACGGCGGACTACACTAGTCCTTCCTTTTCTACCCACTAACATCAAGCTGAAAGATAACGAATCTAATCGTTGTCTTTTTGTTGTTTGTGTTTGATGAGGAGCTGGGGTGGGACGGGGGCGTTTCCTTTGGCGTTTTGCCAGAGGATTACGTTGAGTTTTTGCCAGTTGGCGCGGTCGGCGTGGGAGAAGTCCATCTTCATGGAGGCGCGTTCGCCGGCGGCGGCGACGGGGTTGTTGCGCAGGGCGCTGAGCGGCGGGTTGGCCTTGTAGATGAGGCCGTTTGTCTTGTTGGAGTAGTCGGCGTTGAAGGGCGGCTGGGTGCCGGGGCCGGAGAAGAGGGACGCGATGAGCGGGCTGAAGGCGTCGTTGTTGTTCATGGGCGGGAGGCCGAGGATGGCTTCCATGGTGTGGATGATGGAGACGGTGGTGTAGAAGTGGCTGTCGACGTAGGGCGTGCCGTTGGGGTTGCGGGGCGCGTACTTGCTGATGATGAGCGCGGGGCTGCGGTGGGCGTCGACGTGGTCGGCTCCGTTCTGGGCGTCGTCTTCAAGGATGAAGAAGGCGGTGTCGTTCCAGTAGGGCGAGTGGGAGATGGCGTCGACGGCGCGTCCGACGGCGAGGTCGTTGTCGGCGACGGAGGACTCGGGTGTGGGGTCGCCGGGGGTGGTTCCGGCGGTGTGGTCGTCGGGCAGGCGGAGCTGGATGAAGGTGGGCATGGTGTCGTGGCCGTGCTCGCGGTCGTTGATCCACTTTTTGAGATGGATGAGGAAGATGTTGGCGCGGATCTGATCGGGGATTTCGAGGTTGAAGTCGGGATACTCGTGCGCGAAGTGGCCGACCAGCTCAGGTTTGGTGGCGACGTTGCGGGCAAGCAGTGGGATGGCCCAGTGCCACTTGTTGATGCCTCCGCCCCAGTTGGCGGGGATGCGGCCGCCGACCGGGATGTCCTTTTTGGGGCAGGCGAGCTGGGCACCGAGCATGGGGCCGGCCTGAGGCGCGGTGGCTCCGATGACGACGTTTTTGTCGTTGCAGAAGGTTGAGGAGATGTACTCGGCGAAGTGGTAGTAGGAGCGGTGGTGGCGGGCGAGGTTGCCCCAGATGTATCCGCTGTCGGGCTCGACGACGTCGGGGATGTGCTGGAGGAGTGGGTATCCGTCGGCGACGACGCCTTCGTAGTCGTAGGTGCGTTCGTTTCCGCGATAGCTCTGCTGCCAGGTTTTTTCGAGGTAGTCGGAGCCGATGGCGGCGTTGGACCAGACGTGTCCGTCGCCGGAGACCTCGCCGGAGACGAAAAAGTTGTCGAGCAGGCCGTACTGCAGAGCGAGCTTGTGGGCGTTGGGGGTGATGGAGGCGCCGTACATGGTGAGGCGGGGGTCTCCGTTGCCGACGGGCTTGCCGTGCCAGGAGAGGTCGCCGAGGATCTGATCGTAGGAGCGGTTTTCGCGAATGATGTAGATGATGTGCTTGATGGGGTTGCGCAGGTGGTTGTGGAAGGCGATTTTCTGCTTAATGGCGACGTTGAAATTGGAGGCGATGACTTCGGCGGTCCAGGGCGCGAGTTGGGTGTGGATGGCGCTGAGGTCGACGCTGGCGAGCGAGCCGTAGATGAGGGTGGCGATGTAGGTGTAGTCGCCGGGCTGGCCGTTGTCGCGTGTGTTGTGGGGCGAGAAGTCGTTGGGGCCCGCGCCGCGGCCCTTGTCTGTGGCGATGTAGAGCTTGCCGCTGTCGATGGCCAGACAGGTGGGCATCCACTCGGTAGGGACGAAGCCGGTGGGCTCGATCATGCCTTTTTTTGCGGCGCTGGCGGTGAGCTTTGCGGTGTCGAAGACGGCGACGGAGTCGGACGCGAGGTTGGCGACGTAGAGGGTGCGGCCGTTGTGTGAGAGGGCGAGGGCGTCCGGCTCGGCACCGAAGTAGGTTTGATGGGGCAGGCGGGTATCGTAGTAGCCCTTGAGGGCGAAGGCGTTGTTGGCGATGTTGACGGCGGCGACGGAGTCGCGGTTGGAGAGGACGACGTAGAGGGTGCGTCCGTCGGGCGAGATGGCGAGCGCGCAGGGGTGGGAGCCGGGTGAGACGGGATTATCTGGACGGAGGAGCGGGAGCTTGCGGGTGATGGTGTTGTCGGCGAGGTTGAGCTCGACGACTTCGCTGGCGTTCCAGAGGGCGACGAAAGCGCGGGAACCGTCGCGGGTGACGGCGACGGCGATGGGATAGGTTCCGGGGACGGCGTTGCTCTCAGAGAGGTCGAAGCGGTGGAGGATGGCGCCGGAGTTGGCGTCCATGAGGAGTGCGTCGTCGGAGAGATTGTCGGCGATGAGGAGTCGCTCGTGGCCGGTGGAACCGAGGACGGAGATGGCGGCAGGGTAGGGGATGCCGAGGTCGCCGCGCTGGTCTCCGATGAGCTTGGTGTAGCGTCCGGAGGCGAGCGGCTGGAGGGGTATCTTCATCATGCGGAGCGGGGTGATGTGTCCCTGGTGGAAGCTGTAGACGGCGATGCCGGAGCCGGTGTCGTGAGGGTGCGAGCCGGAGGGGTCGGACATGCTGTCCATGCTGGCGTAGAGGAGGCTGCCGTCGCGGCTGAAGGCGAGGCCGGAGTAGAGGGTTTGATGGGCACGGAGCGGGGTGCGCGTGTCGGGCACATTGGTGACGGTGTGCGTCTGCGTGTCATAGACGGTGAGCGACTGCATGGTGCCGTAGGCTGCGCCGCCGTAGCCCGCGTCGATGGTTACGACGTAGCGATGGCCGGGGCTGACGGCCATGGACATGGGGAGATTGTTGATGCGCTGCGGACTGCCGGGGACCGGCTCATAGAGCCGCTTGCTGGTGGGGAGATTGATGGTTTGCGCTGCGGCTGTAAGGGAGAGCACTAGAAAAGCGGCGGCAAAAAGACGGATGCGCATCATGGCCAACAGATTATCAAGATATGACTGCGAGAGTATCAACAGGTGTAGCTTGGTGGGGATGAATTTTGCGCTTTGCGGAGGAGCGGAAATAATGATGAAGCGAGTGGGAGTGGCAGTAGCGGTGATGGCGTGCGCCGGACTGGTGATGGCGCAGCAGACGGCGACATGGACGGGTCCGAAGGCCGATACGAGCGTGATTGACGCGCAGGGGACGGCGCATGTGCAGCGTGTGGTTCCGGTGCCGGAGGATTTGAGCCCTCAGGCGCGGGCGTGGGTGGGCCAGCGGGTGAACGACGCGGAGAAGAAGGAGTCAATTGCGGAACAGCGGCGGGGGACGGATGCGTGGCAGGAGCGGGCAGGCGCGCAGGCGAAGCTGATGTATCCGGTGAACGTGACGCTGGGGAAGATAGCGGGGGTGCCGGTGCGGATTATTACTCCGCTGCATACGCCGGCGAACAAGCGGGACCGGGTGCTGATTAACGTGCATGGGGGCGGGTTTGTGGTGGATTCGGGTTCGCTGACGGAGACGATTCCGATTGCGAACCTGACGCAGACGAAGGTGATTGCGGTGCTGTACCGGCTGTCTCCAGAGCACAAGTTTCCGGCGGCGGTGGATGATGCGGTGGCGGTGTACAAGGCTCTGCTGAAGACGCACCAGGCGAGGAACATGGCGATTTACGGGACGTCGGCGGGTGCGATTCTGACTCCGGAGATTGCGGTGCGGCTGCAGCAACTGGGGCTTCCGCTGCCGGCGGCGCTGGGCGTGTTCTCAGGGATGGGGGACTTCAGCCGTCCGGGCGACTCGCAGGCGATGTATGCGCTGAATGGGTTGTCAGGGTATTTGACGGTGCCGGACGCGGGGACGCAGAACAAGGATTATGTGGGGACAACGGACCCGCGCGACCGGGTGCTGTCTCCGTTATTTGCGGATGTGAAGGGGTTTCCGCCGACGATGTTTATGACGAGCACGCGGGATTTGCTGCTGAGCGGGACGTCGATATTGCAGCGGCACTTTTATGAGTCGGGGGTGACGGCTCCGATGGTGGTGTTTGAGGGGCTGCCGCATGCGTTCTGGAACAACTTTGATATTCCGGAGTCGCGGGAGGCGTTCAAGGTGCAGGCGCAGTTTTTTGATAAGTATGTGGGGCATTAGGCGTGCGGGCACACGCGACTTCGGCTCGTGTGGCGCTCGCTCAGAATGACATCGGTGGGTGGTTGAGAGTCGATCGATCCCACCCTTGCCGCGATGAAGCTGCGGCAAGGATTGGGCAGCCCCGGTGGTGGCGGGTTGAGAAGAACCGCAGGTTCTTCGACTGAGTTTGAAAGGCAGAGCGTTTCAAGCTTCGCTCAGAATATGTGGTTGTGAGGATTTTACATAGTCCTGCACAGATGGGCCGGGTTTTCCTACGGGGGAGCGGGCGGGGTGATCTGCGATACTGGGCTTGTTCGATCACCTCTGGTGTACGGCACGGCTAAAGCCGTGCCCTGATACAAGGCGCCCGGTGAGGTGGTTTTCGGAATTCGGTAGTCTATGGCTGAAGTTTGTGCGAAGTGCGAGGGGATGGGAATGCGCGTGGTGCGGCGCGCCGATGGTGGCACTGCCGCGGAGCCGTGCGAGTGCCGGCTGGAGACGCGCGTTGCCGCATTGATGGAGCGGGCGCGGATTCCGCGGCGGTACCAGCATTGCTCGTTCGACAGCTATGAGACGCGCTTTCCGGGGGCGGATGGGTCGCTGGGGGCGGCGCACCTGATGGCGCGGCGGTTTGTGGATGGGTATCCGGTGACGACGGAAGGGCGCGGGTTGCTGCTGACCGGGTCGATTGGCGTGGGGAAGACGCACCTGGCGGTGGGGATATTACAGGCTCTGATTGCGGAGAAGGGCGTGCGCGGGATGTTTTGCGACTACCGCGAACTGCTGAAGGAGATTCAGCACTCGTACAATCCGCAGGTGGCGACGACGGAGCTGGATATTTTGCGTCCGGTGTTTGAGGCCGAGGTGCTGGTGCTGGATGAGCTGGGCGCGTCGAAGCCGACGGAGTGGGTGTGGGACACGGTGGCGCACATCTTGAACACGCGCTACAACGACAAGCGGACGACGATCATTACGACAAACTATGCGGATGCCGCGCCGGGCGGCGCGGCGACGGGTGCGCGGGCGGCGGCGCGCGAAGAGACTCTGGGTGACCGTATTGGCGAGCGCATGCGGTCGCGGCTGACGGAGATGTGCGTGACGGTGCGGATGTCGGGCGCGGACTTTCGGCAGGGCGTGGGCCGGGCGCGGTTCGGTTGAGCGTGATCTGTTTTCATTGAGGAACCTGCGTAGTCCTCATTCTTGCTGTCGTATCATTGTCGGCAATAGAGAAGTTATCCTAGCCAAGCCGAGCGACCTAATGCCAGGAATCAGTTATCAGCATCGCGCGGGATTCCGTTCACTGAGTCACGCGTATCTAAAGCCGAAAGTCGATCGCTTTACAGCCGATATAGCGCGCGGTTCCACAGTTCTCGATCTGGGCTGCGGAAACGGAACTTTTCTCTCCCAGTATCAAGATCGAGGCTGGAAACTTTTTGGCTTGGATTTCTCCACTACAGGTATAGAAGCCGCGAAACAAAGCTATCCTGACATTCAATTTGTGCTTTCTGATGCGCAAACCTGTGTCGAGACGCTGCGCGAAATGTTAGGGGCAGCGGACCTCATTATCAGCACGGAGGTTATTGAGCATCTATATGATCCTCCTGCTTTTGTGGAGCAGGTGTTTGAACTGCTTAAACCTGGTGGGAGGTTTGTTTTAAGTACCCCGTATCACGGGTATCTGAAGAATATTGCGCTTGCAGCGGCAGGCAAATGGGACAAGCATCACCATCCACAATGGGTTCACGGGCACGTCAAATTTTTCTCGGTCTCAACGCTTTACAAGCTTCTTGAAGACGCTCACTTCGAAAATATGGAGATGACGGGAGCTGGGCGGCTTCCCTATTTGTGGAAGAGCATGGTCGTTCGTTGCTCGAAGCCGACTGCCTGATGAGGACTTGCTGTTTCACGCGCAATCAAGGCGTGCCGCCCGTGCAGGAGTGTTCCCCACGGGTGAGTAGAATGCAGTGCGGACGTGGCTGACGGAGATGTGCGTGACGGTGCGTGGGACGGGCGCGGTTCGGTTAGCTTTGCCTCCGGCGGCGCCTTCGCGGCGGGCGGTGCTCGCCGCGCGGGCACACGCTGTGAGAAACGAGGATACTGCACCCTCATTTCTCACAGCCACATGAGACAGCGCGATTGCTCCGAACGCTGCATATCGCCCCGGTGATGATTCAAAACTCAGACCTCGTCTCTAAGTCCGAGCCTAAGCTTGTTGCGAAATCCTCGACAAGGACTTGTTTGTGGTGATCGGCGTGGGAGTGCATTTACTCCAGGATGGCTTCTGTGTTGACGTGGCCGGTGGCGGTGAGGACGATGGCGGCGGTGAGGATGAGCGCGCCTCCGAGCCAGGCGGCGGGGCCGAGTTTGTCGCCGAGCAGTTCGACGCCGAGGATGGAGCCGAGGGCAGGCTCGATGTTGAGGAAGACTCCGGCGCGGGATGCGGGGACGCGATGGATGCCCCAGTTCCAGAGGAAGGTGGAGGCGGAGGTGCAGAGGAGGCCTCCGGCGGCGCAGGCGATCCAGACGCGGGTGGCGAGGCCGTGGATGGGCGGGAGGCCGTCGATGGGGATGATCCAGAAGGCGAGCATGATGGTTCCGGCAAAGATGGTGTAGGCGGTGATGGTGATGGGCGGATGGCGGTGCATGAGCTCGCGGCTGATGAGCACCCATCCGAGGGCGATGACGAGGGAGAAGACGACGAGGAGGTCTCCGGTAAGCGAGGGGCCGTGGGCGGAGGGATGG
Organism: Acidobacteriaceae bacterium; assembly: GCA_035532055.1. Lineage (GTDB taxonomy): Bacteria > Acidobacteriota > Terriglobia > Terriglobales > Acidobacteriaceae > Silvibacterium. Next base: position 7,665 of record DATKRT010000006.1, read on the forward strand.
CGGGAGCCGCTGAGGGTGATGAGTGTGACGCCGGTGGTGGAGCCGGCGAGGGCGAGCCAGCCTTTCCAGTCGAGGTGTTCGCCGGCGAAGATGACGGCGCCGAGGGCGAGGATGACGGGCATGGTTCCGACCATGAGGGCGGCGTGGCTGACGGTGGTGAGAGAAAGGCCGTAGAACTGGATAAGGAACTGGAGGGGAATGCCGAGGAAGGCGGCGGTAAGCAGCAGGGTCCAGTCTTTTTTGTTGAGGCGGGCGGGGCGGAGCAGGGGGGCGAGTCCGAGGCAGGCGAAGAGGAAGCGGTAGAAGACCATGTGCCCGACGGAGAGCTGGGTGAGGGCGATTTTTCCGAAGAAGAAGCCGGTGCCCCAGAAGGTTCCGGCGAGGGCGCAGGAGCCATAGCCGAGGGCTTGCCCCTTCGTATTGCGGAGGACTTGCCCCGGCGCGCCGGGGTCGCGCCATTCTGATGCAGACACCTGTGATCCTCCGTTTGGCAGGAAGCGAAAATACCTTTTCTATCATAGGAGAGGGCGGAAGCATTTGAAATTGCGGGGTGCAGCCCTGAGAATGATGCAGATGGGCGTGCGGAATGAGCGCCGGTGGTGGAGAGCGTTCCCCGTACAAGCCAGAAGAAGGCTTGTACGGGGAACCGTTGCGGTGTTGTTGGCGACGTGCGCGGCCCATGGGGCCAGTGACAAAGCGAAGCAGAAAGACGTATCGCCGGCGCCGGTGGCGCGGATTAGGGTTGCGCCGCTGGGATTTCTTGCTCAGAGTCCGGCGTATCTGCAGATGCGGCTGGCGTGGTCGTCGTTGAATTTTATAGACAAGGACCACCTGCTGTTTACCTTCCATGTGAATGAACTTCTGCACCGTGCTCCGGGCGAGTCGCGGGGCGACGATGACCAGATGATTCGCGCGGATGTGCTGGAGATTGCGACGGGGAAGGTAGTGCGGACGGCGGATTGGCGGATGTATGACCGCGCGCGTTACATCTGGGCGCTGAAGGACGGGAAGTTTCTGGTGCGGCGGGGGAATGAGCTGTACCTGACGGACAGCAGCCTGCAATTGAAGCCGTACCTGGCCTTCCGGACAGACTTGCAGGGGGTGGAGGTTTCTCCCGAGCGCACGATGATGTTGCTGGAGGTGAAGAAGGTGATTCCGACGGCGGAGATGGCGGAGGGAGATGGCGGGGGGCAGGCTCCTACGTTGCTGGGCGGTGGCGGGACGAAACCGATTGAGACGACGCGAACGGAGATGCTGCTGGTGCGTCCGGGGGAGCACACGGTGTTGGGGAGGGCGCAACTGCGGGCCTCGGGCGATGTGCCGCTGATGGAAGACGGCATTGTGGGGATGATGCACGGGAGCAATTCGAAGCAGTGGGTGGCGCAGGAGCAGACGATTCAGAAGAGGCTGGAGAAGGTGGGCAAGGTTGAATCCGCCTGTCCGCCGCAGACACAGGTGCTGAGCCGGGACGTGGTGCTGCTGCTGGGGTGTCCGGCGAACGGCGCGAACGGCAACTCCGTGGTGGCGCTGAAGCTGGGCGGCAAGGTGCTGTGGGAGGACCGGTGGGGGTCGCGCTACATATGGCCGACGTTTGATTATGCGGAGGACGGAAGCCGGTTTGCGTATGAGTCGATGGAGACGAACCGGCCCGTCGGGACGATGGATTCGTTTAGTCAGGAGGACATAGTGGACCAGCCGGTGGGGGTGTTCGACACGAAGACGGGGAAGCTGGTGCTGGTGGAGAATGCCGATCCGATCTTGAGCGAAGGGCAGAACTATGCGCTGTCGGCGGACGGGCGGCGGTTTGCGATTTTGCGGCGCGGTGCGATTGAGGTTTTTGATTTGCCGCCGGTGGTGGCGAAGAAGTAGGGGTGTGGCTGGGGGAGATCGCTATACCACCCGTGCCAGCGTCGCTGTACCCCACACAAGCCAAAGGCGGGCTTGTATGGGCCACCAGGTCGAGGGGTGTGGCTGGGGTGGGAAAGCAGGTTCCTCGATTGACCCTGCGATTTTGGGAACCTAGACTTATAGAAAGGAGTCCGGCAGAGTGGTGCGGGGCTGAGTGAGGGATGTCATCCGATCCGCGAATGGGTGAGGTGAGAATCGGCGCGCGGGAGCGGCTGGTTCTGACATCAATTATCGAAAGCTACATTGCGACGGGCGAGCCGGTGGGGTCGCAGACGCTGGCGCGTCAGTTCGGCAACCAGGAAGGGATGTCGGCGGCGACGATCAGGAACACCATGGCGGCGCTGGGCGAGGCGGGATTGCTGGAGCAGCCGCATACGTCGGCGGGACGGATTCCGACGGCGCGGGCGTTTCGGTTTTTTGTAGAACAACTGACGGGGATGGCGCGGCCGCTGGGCCTGACGGCGGAGCGGCGCGAACAGATTGACGAAAGCTTTGCCGGCGTGGGATCGAGCCAGCAGTTTCTGGAGCGGACGTCGCATGTGCTGGCGCTGGTATCGAGCGGCGTGGGCGTGGCGCTGGCGGCAGTGTGCGAGGCGCAGGTGCTGGAGCACATCCACTTTTCGCGGCTGAGCGCGGGGCGGGTGCTGGCGGTGGTGGTGACGACGTCGGGAATGGTCCAGGACCGGGTGTTGCTGCTGGACCGCGATATGCGTCTGAGCGAGCTGGAGGGTTCGGCGCGATTTTTGAACGAGAACTTCCACGGCTGGTCGATTGAGCGGATACGCGGGGAGCTGGACCGCAGGATTGAGACGGAGCGGTCGGAGGTTGATCGGCTGCAGGGTGCGGTGAACGAGCTGTACAGGAAGGGCGCTCTGGCGAGCGAAGCGGCTGCGGGGCCGGTGATTTTTGTGGAAGGCGTGGCGAATCTGCTGGCCGGAGAGATTGACCGCGAGCGGCTGCGGGTGATGCTGCAGGCTCTGGAGGCGAAGCAGCGGCTGATTGAGCTGCTGACGGCCTATGTGGACGCGCGTCAGCAGACGGTGCGGGTGGTGGTGGGTCTGGAAGAGGCGATTCCGGGGATGCAGAACCTGGTGCTGATTGGTTCGCCGGCGCGGCTGGGCGCGGAGAATGTAGGCACGGTGGCGGTGATTGGGCCGACGCGCATGCAGTACGAAGAGACGATGAACGCGGTGGCGTACATTGCGCAGCTGTCAGGGAAGCTGTTTCCGGGCACGGTGGAGGACTAGCCGTCCAGGCAGACGCGCCTGCGGGTCGGCTCCTGTTGGTCGCGGGGATGAGAGCATCTGAAAGAGTAAGGGTTGATGTGGGCCGGCACGAGCGCATGTTTGTCCTATTTCTCGTGTGAGATTCGTAAAATGTTGTTGCAGGGGCTAAAGCCCACAGTTTCAGGAATTTTTCGGCACGGCTAAAGCCGTGCCCTGATACGAAACCGAATGTGAGGCGCGATTCTGCGGCGATCTATGGCCGTATCGGCCGGGCACGATAGACTGGTAGTAGTACCCACTTTATGAGCAAACGAATAATTGTCGATGGGAAGATGAGTAAAGAGACGTTAAAAGCAGCACCCGAGGTTGAGACGAAGACGGAGCCGCAGGCTGCCTCGAATGGCCGGGCTGCGGAATCAGCAGAGGAAGCAAAAGCCGGAGAGGAAGCGTCGGCGAAGGCGGTTTTGCAGGAAGAGTGCGACCACCTGAAGGCGGAGCGCGACTCGCTGCTGGACCGGATGGCTCGTCTACAGGCGGAGTTTGAGAATGCCCGCAAGCGCGAGGCGCGGGAGCGGACGGAGTTTCGCGACTTTGCGGTGGCGGGAGCGGTGGAGCTGTTTCTTCCGGTGCTGGATAATTTTCATCTGGCGCTGAAGGCGACGGGGTCCGCGGAGCAGATGCGCGCCGGGGTGGAGCTGATAGTAAAGCAGATGGAAGAGGTACTGAAGACGCTGAATGTGCAGCCGGTGGAGGCGGTAGGAACGGAGTTTGATCCGCGGATGCACGAGGCGATTGAGATGGTGGAGAAGCCGGACGTTCCCGACCACCAGGTGTTTGAAGAGGTCCGGCGCGGCTACCGCATCAAGGACCGGCTGCTGCGGCCGGCGATGGTGCGGGTGGCGAGCAATCCGCACCAGAAGGAAGCATGAGTACAACTGCCAACGTGACTAAAACTGATTACTACGAAGTATTGAGCGTGAGCCGGACGGCCACGGACCAGGAACTGAAGGCGGCGTATCGCAAGATGGCGATGCAGCACCATCCTGACCGCAACCCTGGCAACCATCACGCGGAAGAGAAATTCAAGGAGTGCAGCGAAGCTTACCAGGTGCTGAGCGACCCGGACAAGCGGGCGGCGTATGACCGGTTTGGGCATGCGGGAGTTTCCGGCGCGGGCGCGGGGGGACAGGGGAGTCCGTTTGTGGACTTCCAGGACCTGGGCGATATATTTGGCGACCTGTTCGGATTCAACATGGGCGGCGGCGGACGACGGCAGTCGTCCGCGCAGCAGGGCCGCGATCTGCGCTACGATCGCACGATTGAGTTTGAAGAAGCGGTGTTCGGCAAAGAGACGGAGATCACGATCCGCAGGCTTGAGGCGTGCGTGGACTGCCGCGGGCTGGGCACGTCGAACGGGCGCGGGCCTACGACTTGTCCGCAATGCCAGGGGCGCGGGCAGGTGCGCTTCCAGCAGGGCTTTTTCTCGATTGCGCGGACGTGCGGCGCGTGTGGCGGCGTGGGGACGGTGATTACCGAGCCGTGCAAGACCTGCCGCGGCGACGGACGCATGGAGCGCGAGCACCTCATCGAGGTGAAGATTCCGGCGGGGGTAGAAGAGGGGACGCGGATTCGCTATCAGGGCGAAGGCGAAGCGGGCCGCGCCGGCGGGCCGAGCGGCGACCTTTACGTTGTGCTTTCGGTGAAGCCGCACAAATTTTTTGAGCGCGATGGACAGGACCTGCACTGCCAGATTCCGATTTCGTTTGTGCAGGCGGCGCTGGGAGCGGAGATTACGATTCCGACGCTGGAAGGCGCCGCGGCGCTGAAGATTCCCGAGGGAACGCAGAGCGGGAAGGAGTTCCGCATGCGGAGCAAGGGAGTGCCGTACCTGAACGAGCATGGGCGCGGCGACCTGATTGTGCGCGTGGTGGTGCAGATTCCGAAGAAGCTGACCAAGGCGCAGAAGGAACTGCTGCGGCAACTGGGCGATACGCTGATGGTGGAGAATACTCCGACGCCGCACGGGCTGTTCGAGCGGGTGAAGGAGATGTTTTCTTAGAGGCGGCTGCTAGTTGCTAGCTATTAGCTTCTAGCTTTTAATCCAAAATGAGGCTGCCTGGGCGGTTTGAATACCGCAGGCAGCCTTTGTTTTTTGCGTGCGTTGCGGCGGTGGCTTAGATTGCGACAGGAACAGAAAAAGGCGTGTGCAGCCGTGCAGCTTAAATGGACGGAATAGATCTCGCAGTTGGCAGGCGGCAGCTAATAGCTAGCAGTTGGAAGCTATTCGAGCAGGGCGGCGGTGATGGCGAGGGCGGTGATGGCGGCGGTTTCAGCGCGAAGGATGCGGGGGCCGAGGCTGACAGGTTTCCATCCTTCGGCGTCGAAGAGAGCTTCCTCTTCGGCGGCCCATCCGCCTTCGGGGCCGACGGCGATCTGCAGCTCGGGTGAGTCGTCGGCGGTGCCGCCGGCGGATTCCCTGAGCGTCTGGGCGAGGGCCTGGTCGAGCGCGTCGCGCAGAGTGGTGGTTCGTTCCTGCTCGGCGAGCACGAGGCGGACGGCGGAGCTTTCGCGTTTTACGGCGGCGCGGAGGGAGATGGCTTCCTCAATGACGGGCACGTCGGAGCGGCGGGACTGCTGGGAGGCTTCGCGGGCGATGCGCCGCCAGCGCTCGGTACGCTTGGGCGCGGCGTGGGCGAGATGCTTTTCTGTGCGGCGGGCGATGACGGGGATGATGCGGTTGACGCCGAGCTCGGTGGCTTTCTCGATGGCCCACTCCATGCGGTCGAATTTGAAGACGGCGAGCAGGAGGGTGACGGGGAGCGCGGGGTCGGCTGTGACCTCGGCGATGAGGTTGAAGCGGACAGTGTCTCCGGTGATTCCGGCGAGGACGGCGTGGCAGACGCGATCGCCGGCGACGATGTCGTACTCCATGCCGGGCTGGGCGCGGAGGACGCGGATGAGGTGAGCGGCCTGCTCGCCGGAGAGTGTGGCGGTGGCTTCGTCCCAGGTGTCTGCGATCCAGCGTCGGCGTGTCATACATCTATTGTCGCAAATTGGCGTGAAGAAGAAGTGCGCGCAAACACCGCATAAATACTAAGCAAAAACACTATGCAGAAACACCAAGGGGAACGCGGTTGCGTTCCCCCTATGTGTTGCCTATTGCAGAATGCTTACTTCTTTTTTGCGACCTTCGTTGCAGGTTTCTTAGCCGCTTTTTTGGCTGCCTTTTTGGTTGCCATGGTTTTCTATTCTCCCTTTTGTGCTGCAACTCAATTGTTGCAGTTACCGAATGTATAGAAGCAAGCCAAAAGAGTGTCAAGAAAAAAATGGATTGCGGGGACGATTTTTTTGGAGTGGGCGAGTACGGATGGACGCGCGCATTTTGATTCCGTTTTAGATGGCGTGTATATGCCGGAGGATGGCTGCGACGATGCCGGCGAAAGAGTCCTGCCAGGCGTGCGCGATGATGCCGGGGCGAAGGCTGCGGCGATAGAAGGCGAGAGCGCAAAACATGGCTCCGTAGGCGGTGATGGCGATCATGCCGCCGATGCCTTCGTATCCGTGCGCGGCGCCGAAGAGCAGCGAGGAGGCGAGAATGCCGACGGCAAGTTTGGCGCGTGCGCCGCCGACGGGGAGTGAAGAAAACTGCTGGAGGAGATAGCCGCGGAAGACGAACTCCTCCACGATGCCGGCGGTGATACAGAGTAGGAGCCAGACGATGGCCTGGGGGATGTTTTGCGGAGCGATGGCGGCGACGACCTTTTGCGCGGGCAACAGATGGAAGACGCGGAGCAGGGCTGCGATGGCGCCGAGCACGAGCATGGCGATGATCCAGAAGATGATGGCGATGGCGATGTCGTTGAGCCACTCGCGGAGACTGCAGCGGCGCGTGCCGAGGATCTGGCGCAGGGGTGTGCGGCGAATGCGGAGGCCCCACCAGGTGAGCAGGGCGAGGGCCAGTTCCCAGAGGATGGTGACGACGTAGTTGCGGATGTGCCGGATGCCGGCGGTCACAATGGCGTGGGCGTGCATGCCGCCGCGCACAGAGACAGCAATAATGATGGCGGCGATGAGCGCGGTGTGCCACCAGGGGGCGACCGGCTGATTGCGGATGGGCCATTCGGGCTGGGGAAGAGCGGATGGAACTGGATCGGTGTTCTCTGATACCTTCATGAGTTCGCCTATCGAGTGTACTCGCGAGTTGGGTGCATCGAACAGAGAGATGAGGAGAAAGACGCGATGGATGAGATTGTGATTGTGGCGGCGGTGCGGACGCCGGTGGGGAAGTTCCAGGGAGCGTTTGCGGGGATGAAGGCGACCGAGCTGGGGGCGATTGCGGTGCGCGAGGCGGTGCGGCGCGCAGGGATTGATGCGACGAGCGTGGACGAGTGCATCCTGGGCAACGTGGTGTCGGCAGGGCTGGGGCAGAATCCGGCGCGGCAGGCGGCGCTGTTCGGCGGGCTGGCGCCGGAGGTGAGCGCGATGACGATCAACAAGGTCTGCGGATCGGGATTGAAGGCGGTGGCGCTGGCGGCGCAGTCGGTGCTGACGGGCAACGCGGAGATTGTGGTTGCGGGCGGGATGGAGTCAATGACGAATGCGCCTTACCTGCTGCCGCAGGGCCGGAGCGGGTTCCGGATGGGGAACGCGGTGGTGGTGGACTCGATGGTGCATGACGGGCTGTGGGACGCCTTCAACGATTACCACATGGGCGTGACGGGCGAGAACGTGGCGGAGAAGTACGGGATTACGCGCGAGGAGCAGGATGCGTATGCGCTGGAGTCGCACAGGAAGGCGGCGGCGGCGCAGCGCGAGGGACGGTTTGCGGCGGAGATTGTGGCGGTGGAGGTTCCGGCGAAGAAGAAGGGACAGGCGGCGACGGTGGTGGATGCGGACGAGTCGATCCGCGAAGACGCGAGCCTGGAGGCGCTGCGCGCGCTGAAGCCGGCGTTCAAGAAGGATGGGACGGTGACGGCGGGGAATGCTCCGGGAGTGAACGATGCGGGGGCGGCGCTGGTGGTGATGTCGGCGGCGAAGGCCAAGGCGCTGGGGCTGAAGCCGCTGGTGCGGATTGTGGCGCAGGCGACGAGCGGCGTGGAACCGAAGTGGGTGATGATGGCTCCGGTGACAGGCGTAAGGAAGGTGCTGGAGCGCGCGGGATGGTCGACGGAGAGCGTGGATTTGTATGAGCTGAACGAGGCGTTCAGCGTGCAGGCAATTGCGGTGACGCGGGAGCTGGGGATTCCGCTGGCGAAGGTTAACGTGAATGGGGGGTCGGTGGCGATTGGGCATCCGATTGGCGCGAGCGGTGCGCGGATCTTGATTACGCTGATCCATGCGATGATGCAGCGGGATGCGAAGCGGGGGGTTGCGGCGCTGTGTTTGGGCGGAGGGAATTCGGTGGCGCTGGCGGTGGAGAACTGCGCGTCCGGCGAATAGCGCTTCGCGGTGCTGGCCGCACGGGCAGACGCGCCTCCGGCGCCATCGGTGCTGTCCGCACGGGCAGACGCGCCTCCGGCGCCATCGTGTTGCCGGCGTTTGTGGCCGCTTCCGTTGGTCGCGGGGATTAAGTCAACCAGACGATCCATTCAAGAGTCGATCGGTCCCACCCTTGCCGCGATGAAGCTGCGGCAAGAATGGGGCACCCTCGGTTGTGGCTGGGTTGGAAACTGCGGGTTCTTCGACTCGCTTCGCTTGCTCATAATGACATCAACTTTTTAAGGGGTGGTTACAGGTGAAATCGACGGAGCGGTTTTCGACTCGGGTGGAGGCGTATCGGGAGTTTCGTCCGCGGTATCCGAGGGAAGTGGTGGAGCTGCTGCGGCGGGAGTGCGGGCTGACTCCGGAGTGGGTGGTTGCGGATGTGGCGGCGGGGACGGGATTGCTGTCGGAGATTTTCTTAGACAACGGAAACCGCGTGATTGCGGTGGAACCGAACGGGCCGATGCGCGAGGCTTGCGCGGAGCTGCGGGGGAAGTATCCGCGGTTGGAGTGCGTGGACGGGACGGCGGAGGCGACGGGGCTTGCGGATGGCGTGGCCGATCTGGTGACGGTGGGGCAGGCGATGCACTGGTTCGATCTGGCGCCGACACGCGCGGAGTTCGTGCGGGTGCTGAAGCCGGGTGGATGGTGCGCCGTTGTTTACAACCACAGGCGGATGGGCGGCGACGGATTTCATGATGGATATGAGCGGCTGCTGGTGGAGTATGGCGGGGACTATCGCGCGGTGCAGAGCAAGCACATGACGGATGACAAGCTGGCGGGTTTTTTTGCGCCGAGCGAGATGCGGTGCGCGGTGCTAAAGAACTATCAGGAGCTGACGCGGGAGGGTCTGGAGGGTCGGGTGCTGTCGTCGTCGTACATGCCGCAGGCGGGGGATGGGAAGTATTCGGCGATGATGGATGCGATTGCGGAGTTGTTTGGGGGGTATGAGGAGGATGGGGTGGTGCGGATGGTTTATGAGACGGCGGTGGCGTGGGGGCGGTTGGGGTGAGGGGCTCAAGTGGACGATGTTTGAGTTGGGCGATTCACTGTCTTCGCATTCCCTGAGAACGTCCTCAGAGATATTCATTATCGACATATTTTTCTAGTCTCTGACGACGCTCATCCGTAAGCGACTCCATTTCACGTGCATGCAACAGTGGGCCAATCGTTCCGCCGCCGACTGGGTCGTGACGGAATAGGGCCTGCAAGCGGATGTATCGCTCCCATACCCGCTGCGAGGTATTCAGAAGCTTCAGTCGTCTAGGGTGTTCCTTGTATTGCTCACGAAGATTCTCGAGAACGGCGTTCAGTTTTTCCTCGGCGACTTTGTACTCTTCGTAAGCGGCCTGATTCATACCGGCCTGGGTCAGCGGCACTCTTCCATACAATTCAAGCACCAGTATTTCGGTCAGGGCTTTGGCAAAATCGACCGCAGAGTCCAACATTTCCCCGAGTTTGATAAAGTCTAAGTCTCGATGTGAGGGCGCTTCGTGGCAAATTGCATGGCGAATTTCAAATAGTGCTGAGATGGACGCGGCTGTTGCGTCGTAGCTGGCAATTATCGGCTGCTCAGGCTTACCATGAATTTCAGTTTCCCGACGATCAACCGCTGTTTTCAGCAGCGGCACGATGTCTTTGCCGCACAGCGTCGAGAAGATCGAAATTATCTGGTCGAGCCTGTTGACGGAGATTGCGAAGCCAACGATGTCGCCGAAAGTGATCGACTTACCGCTAATACTTAGCAGGAGGCTGTAGTCGGGTTTGAAATTTTGTACGGCTGGAATAGCGCGCTCTGCAAAAGTCGGCGAATGGTTCGCCACTCGAGTAACCCACCCGCGCGTGAAGACTTCAAGTATTGATACTGCGCGCACAGGGTAGATATCCGGGACGAAATCCAGATCCTTCTGCTGCTTCAGGTAATCGCCGCAAAGGGTTTCAAGTTCGTAACCTCCGTAGACCCGGTTCTTACCATGAATGGATTTTGACTTTTCGATAAGTCCAATTCGGTCCTTGGGGTTCATGACGTGATTTTAAGGTTTTGGCGCCTATTACGGATATCCCTAGGAACTCGTTGAAATTCGCCGCGTCGTAGCGTCTTTCCTGGCGATTTGCGCTTCTTCCCGGATGAAATCTGTTTGCAATGCAGGTCTGGCCAGTGTTTATAGGGTGTTGCAGGGCTTTCGGAAGCGATCCCGAGGGC
>DATKRT010000007.1:0-7933 GCA_035532055.1 Acidobacteriaceae bacterium
TCGTAGATGGTGGTGATCACGTCGGGAACGTCGCGGCCCTCCTTCCAGTGGAACAGGCCGCCCATGGTGGCGGCGCGTTTGGGAGGCGCGGTCACATCCATCGCACAATGGATGCCGGTCAGCGAATGGATAAACAGGTCGCCGGAAGCGCCTTCGCCGTAATCCTGCCAGTTGCGCCAGCGCGTGAATCGCTGCTTGGAAAACGGCCGTTTGGGCGCGGGGCCCAGCCACGTCTCCCAGTCAAGTGTTTTGGGAGAAAGGTCCGGTGGAATGGTGTAGTTCCAGGCGCCGCAGGGACTGTTGCGGCCGAGCGACGACTCCACCAGGCAGACGTCGCCGATCACGCCCTGTTTCAGCAGCTCGCGGGCTTTTTGATAGAGCACCGAACTGGGTTCCTGGCTGCCCACCTGCACAATGCGGTTGTGCGCCTTGGCCGCTTCGATCATGGAGAAGCCCTGCTGCACCTCGTGGGTCATGGGCTTTTCAACATAGACGTCTTTGCCGGCCTTGCAGCAATCCAGCACGATGCGATGGTGCCAGTGGTCGGGGACGGGGGCGATGATACAGTCAATGTCCTTATTGTCCAGCAGGTCCTGGTAACGCCCGGTCACCTGGATGGGCTTGCCCACAATCTGCCTGGCAAGTTCCTGCCGGCCGGTGTAAAGTTCGCACGCCGCCACGCACTCGACGCCGGGCAGCGAGATGGCGCTGCTCAGCAGGCCCGAGCCGCGCATGCCGACGCCGATAATGCCGAAGCGCACCGTGTCACTGGGCGCTGCAGGACGCGCCGGCGCTCCTTCCGGCGCCGTTGCATCGAGGCGAATGGCCCGTCCCGCCAGCATTCCTCCGGTTACTCCGGCGGCCTGTCCCATGAAGCTGCGACGAGAGATCATTTTGCTGTCCATTTTGAGGTTTCCTCCGCGATGATAACGAGAATGATGTTTCACCCCTGCTGTATGGGTGACGCCTGAGTGTATCGCCGTCAACCCCGGTGTGCAATCGTTTCTTCAAAAATTTACAGGAGCTCCTGGATGCTGGTTTTTCTGTCTTGCATAGATTTTGACCCACTGCCCGCGCCGGCTGAAAGCGGCCAGCAACCGCAGATGAAATCTCTTCACCAGAACACCCGGAACGATGGGCGGCGCATATTCGTCTGTACGGGCGATCAGCGGAAGGCGCCGCAGCCAGTTTGACGGCGGGTCCCATTTGCGCGAGTAGAGGTAGAGCAGATCAAACGAGCCGGGGGAAACGTTCCTGAAGTCCTGCGCGGTGAACCCCGTGACCCCGGCCACGCGTATCGGCCGTTTCACGTATCCCAGCTCGGGGTGGGCCAGCTCATCGGTGGCAGGCCACGCCGTGAGAACACGCGGACCATCCGGCCGGGAGGAAAGAATCTCCGCTGCCTGCTGATGCAATTGGATGAAATCCGCGTAGGCGAGATTGTCCTCATAAGCGAACGGGTAGGGCGGGTTGATGGACCACGACGCCACAAAACAGGCCGCGACCAGCACCAGAGCGGCGCGCATCACCCGGCGGGGCAAACAATCCACCAGCATGATGAGCGCCAGGTAGAAGCAGGGGAACATGGGAAGCAGATATCGCGGCAGGACCGCGCCTCCCACCAGGCTGAGCATTGCGACATAGGCAACGGCCAGGCCGGCGGACAGGAAGAAGAACTCCTTGCGGGCCGGGAATTGTTCGCTTGCTCGTTCGCCATTCCCAATCGCGTTTGCAGGCCCCTTCTTCATCCGGCGGTAGCCCAGCAGAGCTGCAACGACGAGCAGCCCGTTGAATCCTGCTATAAACACCTGGTGGAGGCGGCGCAGCAGGCTCAACACAATCCTGCCGGGTTCGAGGGTGGAGTACAGGTTGTACTGCAGATACTCCGCATTGCCCGTCCAGAAGCCGGTCACATGATGATAGTAGATGCCCCAGGCCCCAAGCGTGACAACCGGCGCGGCCAGCCACAACCCGTCGTTTTTGCGCAGGTCCTTTCTGAATCGCCAGCCGAAGACCATTGCCACCGGAACGATGACGACGGCGGTTTCCTTGGTCAGCACAGCCAGCGACGCGGCCACGGCAAACCAGGCCATGCGGCGCCGGAGCAGCGCCCATACGGCTACGGTGGTGGTGAAGGCCGCCGGAAGGTCCAGGAACGCCAGCGAGCTTTGAGCGAAGAAGAGCGGGGACAGCGCCAGCAGGATGCAGGCCCACAACGCAGTTTCGCGGCGCGCCACGGTTCGGCCCAGCGCGTAGAGGGCAACAAGCGTTGCGGCCGCAAAGGCGATCATGGTGAGCCGGGTGACCAGCGGAGCATACCCCAGCAGCCACCATGCCAGCGCAAGACAGACGGAGACCAGGGGAGTGTGTCCTGTTGGCAGGGTCGTTTGGGGAATCAGGAGCCCGTGATGAAAGAAGTCAAGCGCCGCCGGGATGTAGTAGCCGGCCTCATCCCAGTAGTACGGCAGGTGCAGCAGCGGACCGTGCAGCAATGCCAAGGCGCCAAAAGTGCCGATAAAACAGAGGCCAAACAGGAACCGGGAAGGCGTGGAAGTTCTGTACATGCGAATTGGCATCTTACAACGAACGCAATGCACAGTGTTTCGAATTCAGCGCATAAGTGGAAGACCTTTGGGGCGTTGAATGGTTTGCGCACATCACTTGGCTTGGTGGTGGCTTGGTTCAGACACAGCAGCGCGCCATCGAACGCCTGAGCCGCGCCGCGCAGGAGTTCGTGATCTACCCGCTGATTCTCCTAGCGGCGACGAGAGGAGTCAACTCATGGGTATCCACGCCGCCGCGATCATCTGTGAGTTTGCTCATCCATCAACCTTACGGGAATTCTCGCCTCAATAACGACCTTGATCACCGCCTCCCCGGTCTCCTCTGCGTCTTTGTCAGAACTATCTCTGTAGTACCACACTGCGCCATCTGCTTCCTTCAGCTTCTTGAGGCGGACGCGGAGCTCATCGAGGGAGATATCGGTGCCGTCAAAGGTCACTGTACCGTCTTCATGGACTTCCACCCTGGCAATCGGCCCCTTTGGGGGTCTAGGCCCTTTTGTACTTATCGTTCGCCTTCGCACAACAAACAACACCAAGAGTACAACGAGCACAATGACAATTATTGTGAAGATTCCCCGCATTAAAGGCTCACCTCTCCTAACATTCCGGCGGCATCGCGAAAAGTGTAGTCACGCGGGAGTCGGTAGTCACAACCGGTTGATCACGCTGGCCAGGTACCCTGCGCCGAAGCCGTTATCGATGTTGACGGTGGCGACGTTGGAAGCGCAACTGTTGAGCATGCCGAGCAGGGCTGCGACGCCGCCGAAGCTGGCGCCGTAACCGATACTGGTGGGCACGGCGATCACCGGCACGCTGACCATGCCCGCCACCACGCTGGGCAGCGCGCCTTCCATGCCCGCCACCACAATGATGATGCGGGCGCTGCGCAGTTGCTTGCTTTCGTTCAAAATGCGATGGATATTGGCCACGCCGACGTCGTAAATAAACTCGACGCGGTTGCCCATCACCTCCGCCGTCACCTGAGCTTCTTCCGCCACGGGAATATCGGACGTTCCCGCGCTGACCACCAGGACCTTGCCCTTGCCGCGGACCTTGCGGTCGCGCCGGATTGAAATCGCGCCCGAAAGCGCATGGAACCGGGTGCGCTTATCGAGCTTCCTGATCCGCTCGTACAATTCTTCGTCGCCGCGCGTAATCAGAATGTTGTGGCGGTTGCGCAGCATCCCCTGGACGATCCCTTCAACCTGCTCCGGAGATTTGCCGCGGGCGAAGATGACTTCCGGGAATCCCTGCCGGAGCGAGCGATGATGATCGATGCGGGCAAAGCCGATGTCTTCATAAGGAAGGTTGCGCAGGCGGTCAACGGCTGATGCCACGCCGAGCTTCCCGCTCCGCACCTGCTTCAGCATTTGAGTGATTTCTTCTGGTGACATTCCCCCACCATTCCCTGCCATCTTAAAAGAGGGCGCTTTCAGATTGACCCGGCGATTTCAGGTTTCCGGTCAGAACAAGTTGCGCGTTCTTCGTCCCGCAGCGACCTTCGCGCCGGCCCGAATGTTAAGAGTATAACAAAGGAACGGAAGGTTCCGGGTTTCCTTGACTTTAAGGAAACGGCTGGCGGAGAATGCCTTCGATGGCTTCCATGCCGCTACCAGGCCCAAAAACGATCGTTGTAGGCGTCACCGGGGCGAGCGGCGCGATTTTTGCGCGCCGCATGATCCAGATGCTGGAGTCCGATGACCGCGTGGGCAAAATTCACCTGATCATCTCCGGCGCGGGGCTCAAAGTGCTGCGCGAGGAACTGGACCTGGACGTTTCCAAAAGCGCATCCATTCCGCGGGCGTTGACGGGCGGCCCAGCGCCGAAAACCGGGTATCTGCTTGATTCCGACATCGGCGCCTCCATCGCCAGCGGCTCCTATCGCGTGGATGGCATGGCCATCATCCCCTGCAGCACAGGATGCCTGGCGCAGGTTGCTCATGGCATTTCATCCACGCTGATCGAGCGCGCCGCGGACGTTTGTTTGAAGGAACGCCGCACGCTGGTCCTTGCGGTGCGCGATACGCCCCTGAGCCGCGTGCATCTGCGCAACATGCTGCAGGCCCAGGAAGCGGGCGCGGAAATCTTCCCGATCATGCCGGCCTTCTACCACCGGCCGCAGAGCATCGACGACATCGTCACGCAGTTCTGCTGCCGCGTGCTCGCACACCTGGGGCTGGAACAGACAGCGCAGTTCCGGTGGAAAGGGGAGCACGCTCTTAAGCAAAACACGGGGAAGAAAACGCCTTGATCCTGCGCGCAGCGGTGATCGTGTTATCGCTTGCCGGGCTTGCGGATGCCCTCTATTTCACCTTGGCCTACTACGGGCGCGTGCGGAAGGCGCGCTGGGCGCCCCCGGCGCTTTGCGCGCGCGAAGGATCGAGCTGCGTAGCGGTTGTCCGCACCCCCTATGGCAGCGTCTTCGGCGTGCCCAATTCCCTGCCGGGCATCGTCTATTATGGACTGCTGCTCATCTGGGCGGTGGCCGGGCAGTCGGTGGCTTTCGGGTTCCGGCTGGGTATGACGTCATATTCCATCACCTTCACCAACCTGCTGATTGCCGTGAGCGCTGCAACCGTCGCCCTGGGCTTCTATCTGATTTATGCCCTGCGGCGGATTTTGCGCACGGACTGCCCGTTCTGCTATGCGGCCCACGCCATGAACCTGGCGCTGCTGGTCTTGCTGGTCGTTGCGAGGTAAAATAATTGGAGGATAGTAGGGACCCCCCGGCGCGCGAGTTGCTGCCCAGGGTCCCGGCAAAGTTGAGGACAGGCCCTGGCAGGTTGCTTTTGTAGCGCAGGGGGTCGCCGTTTAGGCGTGCGGCCCTTGAATGGGCCTCGAAAAGCGCAGCGTTGTAAGGCGAACGCTGCGCTACAGACCCGGCCGACGCGACTTTGACGCGACTGTGGGTTTCTGCCTGAGAAAGGTTGTTCTCCAAAGGAATTGGGCCGGTACCGGCAGGGAGGCTGCCAGGGAGGAATTTTTTCTCTTTTTTAGCCTATTGCAATTCTGAGTCCGAATAACTATAATTGGAAGTTTGTGACCGCTGGCGTAGCTCAGCTGGTAGAGCATCTGATTTGTAATCAGAGGGTCGGGGGTTCGAATCCCTTCGCCAGCTCCAAGCTGAGGTCGTTGTGATGTGAGGCCGGCAGGGAGCGTTGACCGGTAAAAGGCGTGCAGAATCGGGCAAAGAGGTTTATAATTTTTGTTGCACCCTGACGGTGGCGAACGGTTGGGCCTCGAGTGGAGCAACCCCGAGGCAAGGGTTCGAATCGAATCCGGAAAGAACCTGCTGCGGAAGAAGGGACCCCGAGTGCCGGGGCGGTCAGGATAGGCTTCGGACAGGTGGCCGAGTGGCTAAAGGCAGCAGGCTGTAAACCTGCCGCTCCTTGTGAGCTACGGGGGTTCAAATCCTCCCCTGTCCACCAGGTTCGCGAGGTAAGAGCACGCATCGGTCAACGTTCGGAAGATGGGTGGCAAGTCGATCGCGCAAGTTGCGAGGCGGGAGTAACTCAGTGGTAGAGTCACAGCCTTCCAAGCTGTTGGTCGCGGGTTCGATCCCCGTCTCCCGCTCCAGATCTGGCGTGGGGCAGCCCTTATAACTGCCCCTTGAGTCGATGCCCGGTGCCGCCGGTGGAGGGCGGAACAGCCTCTTGTGCCGATGTAGCTCAGTTGGTAGAGCACGTCCTTGGTAAGGACGGGGTCAGCGGTTCAATTCCGCTCATCGGCTCCAGAAATTGTGCATGGACAAACCGAGACAGAGCGCAGCTCGGTTGAATCTTGCGACGGGCATATTTAAGACTGTTGACATAAGTCCTGATGCTTCTGAGTACGAAATTCGGAATGCGCTGTCTCGCTGCTACTATGCCTTCTTCCACCTCAGCCATGTGGTGCTTGGTAGATATTGTGGACATGCATTGGTTAGCACGGAAGTTGGCAAGCAAGACGCTCTCTTAGGTGAATTTTTAGCTACTCTTCAGGCGCTGCGAATTGAGGCGGATTACATTCCGGATGTCGTCCACATGAAATATGACAGCGAGATCAGTGCTTATCGTCTAAGGGCAGGTCAGGTATTGGCCGAGGCTAAAACGCAATTTGAGCGCACACTAAAGCTCGCGAAGCGAAGACTCGGGCTGAAGAAGGCCTAAATGACGGAACATGAATTGAAGAAGGCTTTGGCGGACGAGTTGAAATCAGCGGGGCTCGCGCCCTACATCGTTCGCGACAAAAGCCAGGTCTTGGAGGTTTCGGAGGGTTTTTTTGTCGAGATGGTATTGAACGATGGGTCGAAGTTAGGGGATGCTGAAAATTTGATCGGGTCGATTCGAGCTAAGATGCAGTCCCACGGAGTTCAGATAATTTCGGTGTTGCGGGCCGTCTGGTCCGTTAAAGAGGTCGAACGAATCGGCCCTTCACGGGGCAAGTCCGGGGGAATCAAAACCTCAGTCGACTTTCGGGCTATTCTTGAATCGGGCAGGCGTGAAACAGAAGTCGTCATCGAAGTGGGAGATCTCGCCCTTAAGGAATTGCGCGAAAGGCTTGGAAGCGACGACAAAGTGTTGGACGCCGTAGAGGATTTCCTTCGCCTTCAACTCTCCTGGGGTGGGGCAGGATATTGGGACCCGGTACGCTATCCGAGACAAATTTTGAACGAAGCTGCAATCTTGTATCTCCGTACCCATCAGTCCGTGACGGCGGCATGAAGTTGGTGCCGACAATTTAGATTTCGGAGCTTTTGAGACATGGCGAAGGAAAAATTTGACCGGTCGAAGCCGCACATGAACATCGGGACGATCGGGCACATTGATCACGGGAAGACGACTTTGACGGCGGCGATCACGAAGGTGCTGTCGAAGGACAATCCGAAGATCAGTTTCCGGGCGTTTGATTCGATCGACAACGCACCGGAGGAGAAGGCTCGGGGGATCACGATCGCGATTGCGCACGTGGAGTACGAGACGAAGAACCGGCACTACGCGCACGTAGACTGCCCGGGGCACGCCGACTACATCAAGAACATGATCACGGGCGCGGCGCAGATGGACGGAGCGATCCTGGTGGTGGCGGCGACGGACGGACCGATGCCGCAGACGCGGGAGCACGTGCTGCTGGCGCGGCAGGTGAACGTGCCGTCGATTGTGGTGTACCTGAACAAGTGCGACTCGGTGGAAGATCCGGAACTGCTGGAACTGGTGGAGCTGGAAGTGCGGGAACTGCTGTCGAAGTACAACTTTCCGGGGGACGATATTCCGGTGATCCGGGGCTCGGCGCTGAAGGCGCTCGAAGGGGACGCGAAGTGGGAGAAGTCGATCCACGAGCTGATGGACGCGGTGGACAGCTACATTCCGATGCCGACGCGGGAGATTGAC
>DATKRT010000008.1:0-2504 GCA_035532055.1 Acidobacteriaceae bacterium
GCCCGGAAACTGATCTTCGGATTGTCCTTCGACAGCACCTTCGTGATCGCCGCCGTCAAAGTCGTCTTCCCGTGATCAATGTGCCCGATCGTCCCGATGTTCATGTGCGGCTTCGACCGGTCAAATTTTTCCTTCGCCATAGCAACCCCGCTAGTGAATTAACCTAAATCAGTGCTGAGTGACCCTCGACAATGGGTTTGTGTGGACCTTCGTTGTTTCTGGAGCCGATGAGCGGAATTGAACCGCTGACCCCGTCCTTACCAAGGACGTGCTCTACCAACTGAGCTACATCGGCACAAGAGGCTGTTCCGCCCTCCACCGGCGGCATTCATTCTTGACGCAAAGGGCCTTTACGATGGCTGCCCCACGCTAGATCTGGAGCGGGAGACGGGGATCGAACCCGCGACCAACAGCTTGGAAGGCTGTGACTCTACCACTGAGTTACTCCCGCCTCGCAACATGCGCGATCGACTCTGGTGCCCATCTTCCGAACGCTGACCGATGCGTGCCTCGTGGACCTGGTGGACAGGGGAGGATTCGAACCCCCGTAGCTCGCAAGGAGCGGCAGGTTTACAGCCTGCTGCCATTGACCGCTCGGCCACCTGTCCGAAGCTTATCCTGACTGCCCCGGTCCTCGGGGGCTTCCTTATTTCGCAGCAGGTTCTTGCCGGGTCCGATAAGAACCCGCGCCTCGGGTAACTCCACTCGAGGGCCAACCGTTCGCCACCGTCAGGGTGCAACAAAAATTATAAACCTCTTTGCCCGATCCTGCACGCCTTTTACCGGCCAGCACTCCCGGTCGGCCTTGCCGCACGACTGCTTCAGCTTGGAGCTGGCGAAGGGATTCGAACCCCCGACCCTCTGATTACAAATCAGATGCTCTACCAGCTGAGCTACGCCAGCGGTCACAAACTTCCAATTATAGTTATTCGGACTCAGAATTGCAATAGGCTAAACAAGAGAAAATTTTAGCTGACCGGCCCGGCCTGCCGGTACCGGCCCTCATTTTTACGGATCACACCCGTTTCTCCAGGCCAAACCTGCGCGTGCGGGGCGCTCCTTGCGATCTGCTAACCATTCTACTGCGCCAGGATCAGCATTACCAGCAGCGCCAGGTTGATGGCGTGGGCGGCATAGCAGAACGGGCAGTTGATGCGTAGTATCCGCCTCAGGGCGTAAATCAGATAGAAACCAAGGGCAACGGTCGCGGCGCTTGCAGCCGTCAGCAGGCTGGTGAAGGTGATGGAATAAGACATCATGCCCAACTGGAAGCCGAAAGACACCGACTGCCAGGCCACGGCCCAGAGAATCAGCAGTCCATAATAGAAGATGCCCAGCAGGGAATTGGGTACGCCGAAAACGCTGCCATAAGGGGTCCTGATGACGGTTACGCAGCTCGATCCCTCCCGCGCGCAAAGCGCGTGGGGCACCCAGCGCGCCCTTCTGACGCGCCCATACCAGGCAAAGGTGAAATATAGCGCGTCTGCCAGTCCGGCAAGAGACAGCACGATCACCGCTGCGCGCAGGGTCAAGGCGCTTTCTTCCCCCGGTTTGGTTTGAGGGCTTGTTCCCCTTTCCACCGGAACTGATCCTTCTGCTCCAGTCCCAGGTGCGCCAGCACGCGGCAGCAGAACTGGGTGACGAGGTCGTCAATCGTCTGCGGCCGGTGATAGAAAGCCGGCATGATGGGAAAGATTTCCGCGCCCGCTTCCTGGGCGTCGAGCATGTTGCGCAGATGGACGCGGCTCAGGGGCGTATCGCGCACCGCCAGGATCAGCGTGCGGCCTTCCTTCAAACAAACGTCCGCGGCGCGCTCGATCAGCGTGGAGGAGATGCCTTGAGCCACCTGGGCCAGGCATCCTGTGCTGCACGGAATGACGATCATGCCATCCACGCGATACGAGCCGCTGGCGATGGAGGCGCCGATGTCGGAATCAAGCAGGTAGGTGGTTTTGGGGGCCAGGCCGCAGGCCAGCGCCGCCGGGATGGAAGCGCTCCGTAGGGCGTCCAGTTCCAGCTCCTCGCGCAGCACTTTGAGTCCCGCGCCGGAAATCACCAGGTGGATTTTGCCTACGCGCTCATCGGTCTCCAGCATCTGAAGCATGCGGCGCGCAAACACCGCGCCACTCGCTCCGGTGACGCCTAGAACGATGGTTTTCGGGCCTGGAAGCGGAGTTAGAGTCATCGAAGGCATTCTCCGCCAGCCCTTTCGGTAAAGTCAAGGAAACCTAGTGTTCCTTTGTTATACTCTTAACATTCGGGCGGGGGCGAGGGTTGCTGCGGGACGAGCAACCTGTTTCGTACCGTCCGGAAACCGGGAGCCGCCGGGTCAATCTGATAGCGCCTTCTTAAAGATGGCAGGAAATGGTGGGGGAATGTCGCCAGAAGAAATCACACAGATGCTGAAGCAGGTGCGGAGCGGGAAGCTCAGCGTGGAATCGGCCGTTGACCGCCTGCGCAACCTTCCTTTTGAGGACATTGGCTATGCCCGCATCGATCATCAC
>DATKRT010000009.1:0-14525 GCA_035532055.1 Acidobacteriaceae bacterium
CATCACACCACTTCGAACATCTATGGACACTCAGACAAAGAATGCTATAGCCTTGTCGAGGAATTTCTTCAGGGGGTTCAGTCGTTGTCTACTCAATCGTTTAAGTTTGCTGCTCTCGTTATTTGTCTCGCTGTCGCCGCACCTCTCGTGCACGCGCAACAGCAGCCGCTTCATGACTCGCCTGTGCCCGACTCGCCCGCGATTGAAAAACGTGTCGATGCCATGCTTGCCAAGCTCACCCTGCAACAGAAGATCGAGCTCATCGGCGGCCAGGACAGCATGTACATTCGCGCCGAACCTTCCGTCGGCTTCCCTCGCCTCAAAATGTCGGACGCCTCCATGGGCGTCCGCACCTGGGGACCCGACACCGCCTACCCCGGCGGCATCGCGCTTGCCGCCTCCTGGGACCCCAGGCTCGCGCACGAAAGCGGCGTCTCCACCGGCGACGACGCACGCGCCCGTGGCGTCAACTTCCTTCTCGGCCCCGGCCTCGACATCTACCGCGCGCCCATGAACGGCCGCAACTTCGAGTACTTAGGCGAAGACCCTTTCCTCGCCGCACACACCGCCGTCGCATATATCAAAGGAGTGCAGAGCCAGGGCGTCGTCGCCACCGCCAAGCACTTCGCCGCCAACGACGAGGAGTACGACCGCCACAACATCAGCTCCGACGTCGATGAGCGCACCCTCCGCGAAATCGATCTGCCCGCGTTTGAGGCAGCCGTAAAGATCGCCCACGTCGGCGCCATCATGAATTCCTACAACCTGCTCAATGGCGTCCACGCCACGCAGAACCACCACCTCAACATCGACATCCTCCGCAACGACTGGCACTTCAACGGCATCCTCATGTCTGACTGGGACGCCACCTACAGCGCCGTCGGCGCAGCCAACAACGGCCTCGACCTGGAAATGCCCTCCGGCAAATTCATGAACCCGAAGAACCTCATGCCCGCTATCAAGGACGGACAGGTCAGCGTCGCCACCATCAATCAAAAGGTACGCCGCATCTTCCGCACTGCGATTCGCTTCCACTTCCTCGATCGCCCGCAGTTGGATCTCAGCATCCCGCTTGACTCGCCCTTCGCACGCCACGTCGCATTGCAGGGCGCGCTCGAAAGCATCACCCTGCTCAAGAATGAAGGCCATCTGCTCCCGCTCGACGAGAGCAAGATCCACACCATCGCCGTCTTCGGCCCCGACGCATGGCCCGCCGTCACCGGCGGCGGAGGCAGCTCGCACGTTACCCCGTTTGAGGCCACCAGCATCATGACCGGCCTCTCCCACTACCTCGGCCATCGCGTCAATGTCCTCTATGTGCGCGGCCTTCCCACTGCCGACGACATCTTCCGCGACACCCGCTTCGTCGACAACAACACCAAGTCCGGCGCTCCCTGGTGGATGAGCAAGGCCGTCAAGCTCGAGACCTTCAACAACCCCAGCTTCAGCGGCGCCCCGCAAGTCTCCTACGTGCCGGTCATCGCCAGCTATAAGCCAGCGGAGTGGACGCCTCCCTCCAAAGTCCGCGAGAGTATGCGCGCCACCGCCGAGTACATGCCTAAAACCACCGGCGCCTATCTCATCCTCGCCGGAGCAGGAGGCTCAGACACCTACACCGTCTACCTCGATGGCAAGGAGGTCCTCAAGCAGCCGCATCGCGAGGGTCAGGCCCCGCAATTCACTGAGGTCAATCTCACCGTAGGCACGCCCGTCCATCTCCGCGTTGACTACCTGCCGGACGCTTCCTCACCGCGTCTCGGCATCGGCATCATCGCAACCAGCAAGCTGGTCTCGCCTCAAGTCGCAAAGATCGCTTCGATGGCCGACGCGGCCGTCGTCGCCGTCGGCTTCAGCCCCTCCACCGAGAGCGAAGGCTTCGACCGCTCCTACACTCTGCCCTTCGGTCAGGACGAGCTCATCCAGGCCGTCGCCGCCGCCAACAAGCACACCATCGTCACGCTCACCGCGGGCGGCGGAGTCGACACCCACCGCTGGCTCAACAGCGTCCCCGCCTTCATCGACAACTACTACCCCGGCCAGGCCGGCGGCAAAGCGATCGCAGAAATCCTCTTCGGCGCGCACTCGCCTGAGGGTCACCTGCCCTTCAGCTTCGCCAAGTCATGGCAGCAGAACCCGACCCACGACTGCTACTACGCGCCGCCCGTCCCCGCCGGACAAACGCCCCACATCAAATACTGTGAAGGCGTCTTCCTCGGCTATCGCTACTACACCACCAAACACATTCAGCCGCTCTATCCCTTCGGATACGGCCTCTCCTACACCACCTTCTCGTTCTCCAACCTCAAAGTATCTCCAGCAGACGCATCGCCCAACGGCCCCATCACCGTCTCCTTTGATGTCACCAACACCGGAGACCGCGCCGGAGCCGACGTCGCACAGCTATATGTAGGCGATCCTTCCGCTAAGGTCGAACGTCCGGCAAAAGAATTGAAGGGATATGAAAAAGTTCGCCTCGAGCCCGGAAAAACCGAGCACGTAACCCTTGCGCTCCATCACCGTTCGCTGGCTTACTGGTCTGTCGCCAAAAACAACTGGCAGGTTGACCCCGGTAAATTCGTTGTCTACGTCGGCGACTCTTCAGAGAGCACGCCTCTATCGCAGGCTTTCGACGTCAAGTAGTTCTGAAGTCTGCTGTCCTTTTTGCTTGAACAACCCGCTCGGAGTTCTGTTTCCGGGCGGGCTTTATTTTGTGGCCGCCAAAATTCAGCACAGCGAAATTACTTCGTCGTATGTGCCGTTTTTCAACCGTTGCGCGCCTGCGCTAGCATTTGCAGTGCGCAATCTTCCCGCTGTTCCGCGCAGTCAACCCTGGGACCACAACTATGACCCTCTCGCCAACCGCTCGCTGCCTTCTCACTCTCCTGCTCTTCCCCGCCTTTGCCCTCGCTCAGACCACACCCGCTCCTGCTTCAACCCCCACCACCCTGCAGGTCACCAGCCGCATCGTCTACGTTGACGTCGTCGTACACGACTCCAGCGGCCATCTCGTGCATGGCCTCACCCAAAAAGACTTCAAGGTCTTCGAAGACGGCAAACCGCAGCAGACTGACTACTTCGTCGCGCACCGCTATGACATCAACGCCCCGCACAAAATGGCGGTCTATGCGCCGAAGAACCAGTTCTCCAACGTCCCCATCAGTGGCCCCGCCGGAGCCGTCAACATCCTCCTCTTCGACCTGGTCAACACCGCTCCGCAGGACCAGCAGTACGCCCGCAAGCAGATGCTCAAGTTCCTCAAGGCCCTGCCGCCCGGCCAGCAGGTCGCACTCTTCGTCCTCTCCAATCGCCTGCACTTGTTCCAGAGCTTCACCGGAAGCTCCGACCTGCTCACCACTGCCGCAAAAATGATCAACCCCAAAAATATGCAGCTCTACCAATCGGACTCCGAGCAGATGCACCAGATCGACTTCCTCGGCCGCATGCAGAACGCCAACGGCGGGCGCGACCCTGGCGGCTCCGTCCAGAGTCTCGCCAACCTCTTGACCTTCCAGAACGAGCAGACGAACGAAGTCCGCCAGCGCATCACCCTCTCTGCTTTCGCGGAAATCGCCCACGCCGCCGCCGGATACCCCGGCCGCAAAAATCTCTACTGGCTCTCCGGCAGCTTCCCTTTCAGCGTCGCCCTGCAGTCGGAGTACAACATCACAGGCCCGCTGCAGTTCAGCAACCTTCAAGCACCCGAGCTGCCCACGCCCGACTACAGCGCGGTCCAGAGCACCTCCCAACTCATCGCCAACTCACAAATCGCCGTCTACCCCATCAGCGTCCTCGGCCTCCAGACCGGCGGGGTCGGCGTCGATGTCGGCGGACAGTCCATGACCGCCATGAGCGGCACCCTCGGCCAAAGCGCCGCCGGCTCCGGCAACAGCAGCGTCAACCACACCATGGGGGACACTCTCGCCCAGCAGTTCTTCAACCGCAGCACACTCCGCGGAGCCATGAACGACATTGCCTACCAGACCGGAGGCGAGGCCGTCTTCGGCTCGAATGACATCGCCGGCGCGCTCCGCCGCACCATGCAGGACGGCTCCAACTACTACACCCTCGCCTACCGCCCGCGGGACGCCAACTGGAACGGAGCCTTCCGCAAAATCAAGGTCGATATCCTCGGTCATCACTACTCGCTCACCTACCGCCGCGGCTACTTCGCCAACACCGGGGAGATCGGCGATCAGAACTCCGCCAACGAGCTCAACCAGGCCCTCCAGCCCGGCGCGCCGGAGTCCACCATGCTGCGGCTCAAAAGCAAACTACAGATGCCCACCAAGGCCGATCCCAATCTGCTCCTCGACACCACCGTCGATCCATCCGGTGTCAGCCTATCCACTGACTCCGCCGGAGTTCGCCACGGCAAGCTCCTCGTGCTGCTGGTCGCTCTCAACCGGAGCGACAATCGCAAGTCCGCCATGCAACCCGACAGCCCGCCGCAAACCTCCGGCGCCCTGCACCTTAACTTCACTCCCGCGCAGTACCGCTCCATCCTCAAAACCGGAATCAACTTCGCGCTCCGCCTGCCCCTCAAGCCCGGCAGCTATCTCCTGCGCCTCGGCGTCACCGATATGAACAATCACCGCCTCGGCACCCTTGACATGCCCATCACCATCCCGCCCGCAGCCTGACGCGCACAAAAAAAGCCGTGGCATCCCGGAGTCTCACTCCAGTTCGCCACGGCCTCGGTTCAATGGATCGCTCTATCTGCCCGGCACAAACACCCTCTGCGGCGCATTCGTCTTCATGTTCGGCATCACCAGCTTGATCCTCAGTGATGCAATCTGCGGCTTGGCCTTCGCCGGAACCATAAAGTCCAGCTCATACTGGTTCTCCAGCCGCTTGCTCAGATCGCGCAGGTAGGGATGGAACGCAACCGGGTTCCCAAACCCCTGGTAGTAGAACTTGCCGCCCGTATCTTCGGTCACGATGCCCAGCAGGCTCTGCCCTCCGCTGGCCAGAAAACCAATCCGGCTCGCCATCCCCATGTCATGCCAGTAGATCGCGTCCACCACCACCCTATTGCGTATCGCATCGCGAACCGCAGTGCGCACATACGGATCCTCTGGATCGAACTGCACCTCATACGGATCAATCCCATCCGTGATTGCAATGACCTCGCGGCGCGCATTCAGGTTGTGCGACGGCCAGTGTTTCGCCAGTTGGGATATGCAGAAGTACGGGCTGGCGCTACTGCCCACCGTACCGCCAGGCAGGTGAAGCGACCGCAGTGCCAGATTCTTGTTCGTGGTAAACGGCTGCTCAAACACCGCCCGGCCATTCATCATGTAGGCAAAGGCAATCTCGGTGGTCGGCGGCAACGCCCGCACAAAGTCCGCAATGTCGCTCATCTGTTGCCCCAGCGACTGCAACACTCCGCTGTCAATCAGAACCACCAGTTGCAGCTCCGCCCGGTCTCCCCGCAGCGGCGTCACGTTCGTTACCTGGGTAGAATGTCCGTTCACTTTGATCTTCACATCGCTCGGCAGGATCGTCGACGCCTCTTCTGAATGCTTAGGCACCGCCGTCATGATGGTTTTTACCTGCACACTCCCACCCGACTGGGCCAGCGCCCCCACCGGAGCAGCAACAGCAAGGAACAGTACCGCCACGAACACCGCAGCAGCGCCGAAAAAACGGTGAATCTTCATAAATTCCTCTCCTCTATGATTCCAGGCACACCATCCCAAGCCCAGGACAATCCCTCTCTTAAGCTGAACACATACGGCATCGCTATGTTGTTCTCACGCATTCCATCCGATCAAAGCAAAATCAGAGAGTGTGTAAACGGTGCTCTCTTCACTACCACAGCCACTTTACAGTAGCTCTGTTTTGGCTTGAATCGTGTATCCTCCATGATGATGAAACGCGTACTCACGGCACTTGTTCTTATTCCCCTGGTCCTGGTCCTCGTCATCGAAAGGCCCTATTGGCTCGTCGACCTCGTTGTCGCTTTGGTCGCGGAGATCGCGCTCTGGGAATACTGCAACCTCGCCAACGTTTCCGGCGTCAAAACTGCCCGTATCTCCTCCTTCATCGCCGTGGCCTTTCTTTACTTCGCCACCTACTGGCGGCCCGAGCTCCTCGTCACCCTCACCGGAGCCATCCCTCTCGCCATCCTTATCGTATGCGTCTTTCACTCCCCGCTCGACCGAGCACTGGCCGATACCGCCTTCTCTGTCTTCGGCGTCCTATATATTGGACTCTCCCTGACCACACTTCCGCTCCTCAGTCAGCAGGATAACGGCCCCGCCCTGCTCATTTTTCTCCTCTTTGTCGTCTGGGCCGGAGACTCCACCGCCCTCTACGTCGGCCGCGCCTGGGGACGCCGCAAGCTTGCCCCATCCATCAGCCCCGGAAAAACCTGGGAGGGCTCCATCGCCTCCGTCAGCGGCAGCCTCATCATCACCGGACTGCTCCTCTGGTTCGCCGTCTTTCTCCAGGCCCATGGCGTCACCACCCTCTCTTATCCCGGCTCGGTTATCCGTTGGCTCGTCCTCGCTGTCATCGTCAATGTCGCCGCGCAGGTCGGTGACCTCATTGAGTCCGCCATCAAACGCGGGGCCGGCGTCAAAGACTCCGGGACCCTCCTCCCCGGTCACGGCGGCATGCTCGATCGCATCGATGCCCTGCTGCTCGCTGCCCCCATCCTGTGGTACGCTTTGATCATTCAGCAGTCCTTTTAGATCAACAATAAGGCTATTGAATTAAAGGACTTACAGCCTTGAAACACATCGCCATCCTCGGCTCGACTGGCTCCATCGGGCAAAGCACCCTCAGCATCATCCGCCAGTTCCCTGATCGCTTCCACGTGGCCTCCCTCGCCGCCGGACGAAACCTCGACACCGCCTTCGAACAGTGCGTCGAGTTCCACCCCCGCGTCCTGTCCGTCGCCACCGCCCAGCTGGCCCAGACTCTCGCCGCGCGCCTCAAGACCGCCGGCATCACCGGCATCGAGGTCGTCCACTCGACCCCCGGCACCGTCCGCGTCGCCACCCTGCCGGAAGTCAACTTCGTCGTCTCCGCCATCGTCGGCGTCGCCGGGCTCGAAGCCACCTACGCCGCCGTCCTTGCCGGAATACCCGTCGGCCTCGCCAATAAGGAAGCGATGGTCGCCGCCGGAGAAATCCTCACCGCCGCCGCCCGCGAAAAAAATGTCCCCCTGCTCCCCATCGACTCCGAGCACAACGCCATTCACCAGTGCATGCGCGCCGGAGAAAAACATGAGGTCCGCCGCCTCTGGCTCACCGCCTCGGGAGGCCCCTTCCGCAACCTGCCCCTGCGCGACTTCGCCAACATCACCGTCGAGCAGGCCCTCAAGCACCCCACCTGGGTCATGGGCCGGCGCATCACCATCGACTCCGCCACCATGCTCAACAAGGGGCTCGAAATCATCGAGGCCTGCCGCCTCTTCGACCTCCCGCCCTCTGCCGTCAAGGTCACCGTGCATCCGCAGTCCACCGTGCACTCGCTGGTCGAGTACATCGACGGCAGCATCCTCGCACAGGTTTCCGTCACGGACATGCGCCTGCCCATCCTCTACGCCATGAGCTATCCCGAACGCGTTGCGAGCGATCTGACATTCGATATGGCCGCGCTCGGCCAGCTCAATTTCGAGCCGCCCGACTTCGAGCGCTTCCCCTGCCTCCGCCTCGCCTATGAGGCCGCGGAGAAAGGCGGCGCGCACGCCATCGCGCTCAATGCCGCCGACGAAATCGCCGTCGAATCCTTCCTCGCGCGGGAGATCCCGTTCATGGCCATACCGCGTACAATAGAAGCAGTGCTCCAGGCCACCCCGGAAAGCCACCCCGCTACCATTGCACAAGTCCTCGCCCTCGACGAACAGGCGCGAGAGACTGCTCGGCGGGAGGCAGTAAGGTTTGCTCATCAGGCTGCTACTGCACATTAGGAACCTTTTGATTCAATGACCTCCGCTCTGACAGCTATCGTTTCCATGCTCATCGTGCTCGGCATTATGGTGCTCGTGCACGAGTTCGGCCATTTCCTCGTCGCCAAGTGGTGCGGTGTCCGCGTCGAGGTCTTCTCCATCGGCTTCCCGCCACGCCTCTTCGGCTTCCGACGCGGAGACACCGACTACCGCATCAGCCTCCTGCCTCTCGGCGGATACGTCAAAATGGCCGGCGGAGAGCCCGGCGACCCGTGCACCGGCGACCCCGGCGAACTAACCTCGCGCCCTCGCTGGCAGCGCATCCTCATCAGCCTGGCCGGACCTGGGGCCAACTTTGTGCTGGCCTTTTTGCTCATGGCCGGCCTGTACATGACCCATAACCAGGTCCCCAATTATCTTGCCGGCGCAGCCGTCACTGACGTCATCCCGCACGACTCCGCCGCCTGGAAGGCCGGCATCCGCCCCGGCGACAAGATCCTCGACTTCGCCAGCCGCAAAAATCCCAACTGGGAGCAGATCGAAGATCAGACCATCGCCAACGCCAACGCCAACGTGCCCATTACGATCGAGCGCACCGTCGACGGCAGGCAGCAGATCATCCAGACCTCGCTCTTCCTCGCCAATCCAAAACACAGCGACACCTTCGAAATCGAGGACCTCGGCGTACTGCCCAGAATGCAGGACACCCCGCTCGGCGTCCGCGACGTCATCTCCGGCGACCCAGCAGCCAAGGCCGGCCTCAAGGCTGGAGACAAGATCGTCTCCATCAACGGGCAGTCCGTCTATTCCGTGCAGGCCGTAAGCGCATGGCTCCAGCAAAGCGACGGCAAGCCGGTCACGCTCGACATTCTGCGCGGCAGCAAACTCCTCACCATCACCGTCAAGCCCACCTGGGCGGACAATGGCGCGGGCGCCATGGGATACAGGCTCGGCTTCTACACTACGCAGCCGCCGTACCACATCGAGCATCTCTCCTTGCCCAAGGCCATGAAGTCCTCCCTTAAGTCGAACATCCGCTACTCGGGCCTCATCCTTGAAATGCTGCGCCGCATGGTCTCCAAGCCCTCCAACGTCAAGGAGATCAGCGGGCCCATCGGCATCGCGCACGCCACCGGCATGGCCGTCTCCATGGGATGGAAGCCGCTCATCGACCTCATGGCCGGCATCAGCCTCAACCTCGGCATCCTCAACCTGCTGCCCTTCCCCATCCTCGATGGCGGAACCATCATGTTCCTGCTCGTCGAAAGCATGCTCCGCCGCGACCTCAACCAGGACTTCAAAGAGCGCATGTATCAGGTCGCATTCGTCGTCATCGTGCTCTTCTTCGTCTTCGTCATGGTCAACGACGTGGCCAAGCTCAACATCCTGCCCAAGCTCCGATTGTGATGCCCAAACCCTCGCAAACCACACTCCGCGTTCGCTACGCTGAAACCGATCAGATGGGCGTCGTCTACTACGCCAACTATTTCGTCTGGTGCGAAATCGGCCGCGTCGAATACTTCCGTCAGCTCGGCTGGGACTACAAGCAGATGGAGATCGCCGACGACTGCCATCTCCCCGTCGTCGAAGCCAACTGCCGCTACCGAGCACCCGCCCGCTACGACGACGAGGTCATCATCGAGACCACCGTCACCGCACTGCGCACCTACATCATCAAGTTCAGCTACCGCCTGCTCCGCGTCACGCCCGACGGCAACCAGCTCCTCGCCGAGGCCGAGACCGTCCACGTCAACGTCGACAAGCAGATGCAGAAGAAGCCACTACCCGAAAAATATCAGCAGGCCATCCGAGCCACCATGGCCTGACCAGCTGACTTTAGCTGACTCGCTAACTCGCTAACTCGCTAACTCGCTAACTCGCTAACTTGCTGACTCGCTAACTCGCTAACTCGCTAACTTGCTAACTTGCTAACTTGCTGACTAGCTGACTCGCTAACTAGCTGACTCGCTAACTTGCTGACTCGCTGACCCAGCTGACTAGCTGCCCTTAAACGGCCATTCCCCGCGCCGCCACGCCCGTACAAAATAAATCGCGCTGCCCGTCAGCCCCACCGCCACCGCATCCAGCAGCTCGCGCGAGGCGGCCTTCCGCGAAAACACAATAAACAAAAATCCCGCAAGCGCCAGCACCGGAGGCACAGGATACAGCCATATCCGAAACGGCCGCAGCAGCTCCGGACGTTTCACCCGCAGCACCATCACGCCCACCTGCTGCATCAGGAATTGCAGCAGGATTCGAATCGCCACCAGCGCCGCAATCACCGCCGCCAGATTGAAAAAACAGAACACCACCGCCACCGCGCCCAACGCCAGCAGTGACACATCCGGGATATGGTGCTTCGGATGCACCCGCGCAAAAATCCTAAAGTAGTTCCCGTCCAGCGCCGCCGCATACGGCACCCGCGAGTAGCTCAGCAGCAGTGAAAACACTGACGCGAACGCCGTCCACATCACCAGCAACGCCAGCACCTTCGCCGCCGTGTCTCCGAACGTCCGTTGCATCAGCACCGCGACCACCGCAAACTTCGCCGTGCTCTCATGCACCATCTCGTGCACCGGAATCACCCCCAGCACACTCACCTGCATCATTAAATACAATCCCGCCACAATCGCAATCGACCACAGCACCGCCCGCGGAATCGTCTTCCCCGGCTCCTTCACTTCGCCGCCCAGGAAGCACACCGTGTAGTAGCCCCAGTAGTCATACGTCGCCAGCAGAGTCGCCGCGCCCAGACCCTCAAAAAATCCCGCGTTCAGCGTGAATGCCCCCTGCGGCAGAGCCAGCATCGACAGATGAAAATGCGTCGCGCCCGCCACAATCACCGCGCCGATCGTCAGCAGCACGCCGCCCGTCATCACCCACGCCATGCGCGCAATCGCCGTCATGTTCCGGTACAGCAGCGCCACCGCCAACACGCAAGTCGCCGCCGCCAGCAGGCTCACCAGCCGCACATGCCCGCCCAGCACCGTTCCCCGCAGACCCGGCCACAAATACGACGCATACTCCGCCAGCCCAATGCACCCCGACGCAATCGACAGCGGCGCGCTGAACCCAAGCTGCCAGATGTACAAGAAGGACAACCACCGCCCCGCGCCATCGCGCCCGTACATCTCGCGCAAAAACGCATACGACCCGCCCGCCTCCGGCAGCGCCGCGCCCAGCTCCGCCCACACCAGACCGTCCAGCAGCGCAATCACCGCGCCCAGCACCCAGCCCAGAATCGCCTGCGACCCGCCCATCGCCGCCACCACTAGCGGCAGCGTAATGAACGGCCCCACGCCGATCATGTTCATCATGTTCAGCGATATCGCGCTGCCCAGCCCCAGTCTGCGCTGTAAGCCCGGCGTCCGCATCTCTTTGTTTTCACCGCTCATCGCTTGCCGGATTGTACACTGGCACTAGTCAAAGCCATGAACTCAAAGCCGCGTGCTCTCGCCCTCGTCCTCGCTCTCGTCTGCACTCTCGCCGCGACACTCTGCGCGCCTCTCCATGCGCAGGTCACTCCCTGGCAAACCAGGTTCGTCGCCTCTCCCGACGCGCACACCTTGCCCCAGGACCGCGGCGCTGACGCGCTCGCCCAGACCCTCAAAAAACTCCACCACTGGGGCAGTGTCATGGCCATCGTCGCCCATCCCGACGACGAGGACAGCGGCATGCTCGCCTACGAGTCGCGTGGCATCGGCAACCGCACCGCGCTCGTGACCCTCACCCGTGGCGAGGGCGGGCAGGACGCCATGTCCAGCGCCTCCGATGACGCACTCGGCCTCATCCGCACCAATGAGCTGCTGCTCAGCGACCATTACTCCGGCAGCCAGCAGCTCTTCTCCACCGTCGCCGACTTCGGCTTCTCAAAAACCAAGGCAGAATCCGAGCAGAAGTGGGGCCTCAACCGCGTCATGTATGACGTCGTCTACGCCGTCCGGCTAAACCGCCCCCTCATCCTCACCTCCACCTTTGTCGGAGGCATCACCGACGGTCACGGCCAGCACCAGGTCTCCGGAGAAGCCGCCCAGCTCGCCTTCAAAATGGCCGGCGACCCCAGCGTCTTTCCTGATCAGATCGCGCAGGGCCTGCGCCCCTGGACACCGCTTAAGGTCTACGCCCGCGAGCCCTTCTTCCACGTCACCTCCAAAGGCATGTACGACTACGCCACCGGCAAGTGGGCGCCCGTGCGCTTCTTCAACTACGTCTCCGGCCAATGGACCGATCACGTCCCCGCCGCCAGCGTCAAAATCCCCGAAGGCACATACGACCCCATCCTCGGCGAGTCCTACTCCCAGATCGCGCGTCGCGGCTGGATGAAGCAGAAATCCCAATACGGCGGCGGCAATCCCGCGCTCCCCGGCCCCAACTTCGTCGGATACCACCTCTACGGCTCCAACCTCGCCGTAACCAACACCCCCACGCCTCCCGCCGATAACTTCTTCACCGGCATCGACACCACCCTCCCCGGCCTCGCCATGCTCGCCCACGGAGACACCGCCTTCCTCACCAAGGCCCTCCGCCAGCTCGACCAGACCGTGATGACCGCGACCTTCAACTACCTGCCGTCCGCACCGCAAAAAATCGCGCCCGTGCTCGCCACCGGCTATCACCAGACCCAGGACCTCATCGCCGCCGTCAACGCCAGCTCCCTCAGCGCCAACGACAAGTACAACGTCCTCCACGAGCTCAACATCAAGCTCGTCCAGTTCAACACCGCCCTCGCCGAATCCCTCGGACTGCAAGTCAACGCGCTCATGATCCCGAAGGTCACAGAGCACTTCGGGGGCTTCCGCAACAGCGCCGCCTACACCCCCACCTCCGTCACTCCCGGAACGCGGTTCTACGTCCGCATCCACATCACCAGCGCCGAGCCGTGGGGAGCGGGCGCCAACCTCCGCGTCACGCGCACCTGGATCGCATCGCCGAAAAACGAGCATTGGCAGATCACGCGCATGGGCGCGCCCGGTCTCGACGTTGCCACCAGCGACCACGGCGACGTCGTCTTCAGCGTCACCGTCCCGCGCCGCGCCGCCTACACCCGCCCCTACTTCACGCGCCCCACGCCCGAGCAGCCTTACTACAACATCTCCGGCCCCAGCCTCCTCGACCAGCCCTTCGCGCCCTACCCGCTCGCCGGATGGGCCCAGTTCACCTGGCACGGCGTCCCCATCCGCATCGGACAGGTCATTCAAACCGTCCACTTCGTCCACGGATACGGCGGCGTCTACCAGCCGCTCGTCGTCAAGCCCGATCTCTCCGTCAACCTCGACTCCTCCGCCGGTATCATCCCCCTCGGCACTAAATCCTTCCCGCTCGACATCTCCGTCACCAACTACCAGCGCGACAACGCCGACGGCAAGCTCAACCTCAACATCCCCGCCGGATGGACCGCCACGCCGCCCGCCTACAACTTCCACCTGCCGCCGCAGGACTCCATCCACCTGCACTTCGCCATTCACCCCTCCGCGCTCAGCACGCAGAACTACACCATTCAGGCCACCGCGCAAAGCGGCGTCTATCAATACAGTGAAGGCGTCACCACCGTCGGCTATCCCGGCCTGCGTCCTTACTATCTATACCGCCCCGCCACCTACAGCGTCCGCGCCGTCAACGTAAAGGTCGCGCCGCATCTCAGTGTCGGCTACATAATGGGCACCGGAGACACCGTCCCCGAAGCCCTTGCAGAAATCGGCATCCACCCCACCCTCCTCAACGCATCCGATCTCGCCAACGCCGACCTCAGCCAGTACAACACCATCCTCATTGGAATCCGCGCCTACTCCAACCGCCCCGACCTCATCGCCAACAATACCCGCCTGCTCAACTACGTCCACAATGGCGGAACCCTCATCGTCCAATACCAGCGCGGCAACTTTGACAATGAAGGCCCCTATCCGTTTTCGCTCGGCAATGCACAGAATGTCGTCGAGGAGACCGCGCCCGTCGCGCTCACTCCGCCCTCCGCCTCGCTCTTCCAGTCGCCCAACCACATCACCTCCGCCGACTTCAACCACTGGGTCGAGGAGCGCGGCCACTCCTTCATGACCACCTGGGACAGCCACTACCAACCCCTCACTTCAACCCACGACCACGGCCAGAGCCCGCAACACGGCGGCCTGCTCTACGCCCCCTACGGCAAGGGAATCTACATCTACTGCGCCTACGCCCTCTACCGCCAGTTCCCCGCCGCCGTCCCCGGAGCCTTCCGCATCCTCGCCAACCTCGTCAGCGCCGGAGCCCCCGCACCATCCAACTAAGCGCCACACCATCAAGCTAAGCGCCGCACCATCAGGCTCCAGACTGCGCATAACAAATCGGCTCCTTGAAGGGTACGGGCGGCTCCTTGAAAGGTACGGGCGGCTCCTTGAAAGGTACAAATCGGCTCCTTGAAAGGTACAAATCGGCTCCTTGAAAGGTACGGGCGGCTCCTTGAAGGGTACGGGCGGCTCCTTGAAGGGTACGGGCGGCTCCTTGAAGGGTACGGGCTTTACAGGCTGCGGAAAAACCCTGGATTCCTGACTCGCTTTTCGCTTCCGAGCGGATTTTTTGCCTTTTCGGCCTGTTGGGCCGCGAATTCCTGTTTTCGTTTTGTGCCTGAAAGCCGTTTTTATCGGCATCCAGG
>DATKRT010000010.1:0-10748 GCA_035532055.1 Acidobacteriaceae bacterium
TGGTGGAAAATGCCGTCCTGCACCTCAAACGATGGCGCGGAATCGCTACCCGATACGCAAAACGAGCCGATTCCTTCCTCGCCGCCGTGCAGATCAGATGTCTCATGCTGTGGGTCAATATCTCGTGACGACACTACCTAGGGCCTGTTAACAGGACCTAAACCCTGACTTTGTTCCCACCACCAGCGGGAGTAGCCACGCGAAGCGATTGCCTGGACAGTGAATCCGCAACCCGCGCATTCTCAACAAAGGCCTTTACCTTGGCCGAATCCTTCTTTCCCGGACGCTCCTCAACGCCGCTCGCTACATCCACGCCCCACGGCTGCAGCGTCGAAATCGCTTCCGCTACATTCTCCGGATTCAACCCGCCCGCCGCGATCAGCCGCAGCCGCACGCCTGCAAAGCTCACCCGCGCAGCCTTCCAGTCAAACTGAATCCCGGTTCCACCCAGCATCGTCGCCGTGCGCGAATCCACCAGCACGCCGTCAATCGCCGTGTCGGCTTCCGCCTCGCGCAGCTCCGCCTCCAGACCCTGCTGGAAATGGATCACGCGCAGAATCCGCAGCTGCTCCCGCGCATACCGCTCGCGCAGCCGCGCCGCAATCGCCGGATCGCTCGCCGTGTGCAGTTGCACGCCCGTCAGCCCGCACGCCTCAATCGCCGCCGCCAGCGCATCAAAATCCGCCTCGACAAAAACACCAATTTTCTCCACGCTCGCAGGCAGCAGCGGAGCAATCCCCGCCACCTGTGCCACCGACACGCGCCGCGCGCTCTCGGCAAACACAAACCCCACCGCATCCGCGCCCGCGTCCACGGCCATCTGCGCGTCTTCCAGCGACGTGTTCGCGCAAACCTTCACCCACATGGCGCAACCTTCTCCGTAACTCCACTCATCAGCGCCCGCAGCGCCGCCCCCGGATCATCCTGCCGCATCAGCGACTCGCCTACCAGGAACGCATCGAATCCCGCCGTACGCAGCAGCGCCAGGTGCTCCGCCGTATGAATCCCGCTCTCCGCCACGCGCACCGCACCCGCCGGAAGCCGGTCCACCAGCCGCAGCGAAGTCTCCAGGCTCACTTCAAACGTGCTCAGGTTGCGATTGTTCACTCCATACGCATCGCAGCCAGCATCGATCGCCAGCACCCGCGCCAGCTCTTCATCCGTATGCACCTCGCACAGCACATCCAGGCCGCATTCATGCGCATAACCCGCCAGCCGCTTCAGTTGTACATTGTGCAACGCCGCCACAATCAGCAGAATCGCGTCCGCCGCATGCGCTCGCGCCTCCACAATCTGGTACTCGTCTACGATAAAGTCTTTCCGTAGGCAGGGAAGTCCCGTCCGCGCTGAAGCAATCTCCAGGTTCCGCAGACTGCCCTGAAAGTACGGCTCATCCGTCAGCACAGACAACGCCGTCGCTCCGCCCGCCTTCAGCGAATCCGCCAGCGCCGCCACATCAAAATCCGGACGAATCAGCCCCTTCGACGGCGACGCCTTCTTCAGCTCCGCAATCATCGCCGGCCCCATCGCCGACCGCTCCCGCAGCGACCGCGCAAAGCCTCGCGGCGTGTGCTCTGCCGCACGACGCTCCACTTCCTTCAGCGGAACCTCCTGCTTGCGTCCGGCAACCGTCGCCCGCGTCGTCCTTAAAATACGCTCCAGATGCACCTGTGCTGCTCCTCAAGCCAGTATAGCGGTCGCGTCCAGGGGCGCTGTCCCTGAAGGACGAAACCGCACGGCTTGAAAAACCAGGGAAATCTTTTCCCCTCCAGCGTCCGCAACAGACGAAAGCCGCTCGAAAATGCCTTCAAGCGGCTCTCTGTCAACTCCTATCCACGACCACCGGGAGTGCCGCAGACCCTGGTTCGAGGAAGGCGCCGAAGGCGCGTGTGCCTGGACGGCAAGTCCCTAATTCAGTCCCCGGAACTTCAGCATCGGCCCAATCACCGGCTTCTTGCCCAGCCAGAGTTCGTACATCTTCTCCAGGTCTTCCGTGTTGCCGCGTGACAGCACCATCCGCCGGAACCGGTCGCCATTCGCGCGCGTCAGCCCGCCATGGTCCTCGAACCACTGGAAGGCATTGTCATCCAGCATTTCGCTCCACAGGTAGGCGTAGTAGCCCGCTGCATAGCCATTGCCCCAGATGTGCATAAAGTAGCTCGACCGGTAGCGCGGCGGCACATCGTGGATCAGCATGTGCGTCTTCTTCAGCGCCGCTATCTCAAACGTGTCCGGATTCTCAAGAGGCGCGCTCGCCGGAAGCGTATGCCACTGCATGTCCAGCTCCGCCGCTTCCAGCAGTTCGGTCATCGCGTAGCCTTCGTTAAACTTCGCTGACTTGAGCACCCTGGCCTTCAATGCTGCCGGCATCGGAGCGCCCGTCTTGTAGTTCCGTGCGTAGTGGTCAAACACTTCGGGATACGTCGCCCAGTGCTCATTGAACTGCGACGGAAACTCCACAAAGTCCCGCGGCACATTGGTCCCGGACAGGCTCGGATACTCCGTGTCCGCAAACATCCCATGCAGCGCATGCCCGAATTCGTGGAACATCGTCGTCACGTCACTCAAGCTGATCAGCGCCGGCTCGCCCGGAGCAGGCTTCTGGAAGTTCGCCACGTTGTAGATCACCGGCAGCGTGCCCAGCAGCTTCGACTGGCCAACAAAGTTGTCCATCCAGGCGCCGCCGTTTTTGTTGTCGCGCTTGAAGTAGTCGCAGTACCACAGCGCCAGCGGCTTCCCGTTTGCGTCAAACACTTCGAACACGCGCACATCCGGGTTGTACACCGGGATGTCGTGCCGCTCCTTGAACGTGATCCCATACAGCTTGTGCGCCGTATAGAACACGCCGTTCTCCAGCACAGTGTTGAGTTCAAAGTACGGTTTTACCTCGGCCTCATCTACGTCGTATTTCGCCTTTTTTACCTGCTGCGCATAGAACTCCCAGTCCCACGGCTGCAGCTTGAACCCGCCATGCTGCGCATCAATCAGCGCCTGAATCGCATTGGCCTCCTTGGCCGCATTCGCCTTCGCCGCCGGAACCAGCGCGTTCATAAAATCAATCGCCGCCTTCGGAGTCTTTGCCATCTGGTCCTGCAGCTTCCACGCCGCATAGTCCGGATACCCGAGCAGCTTCGCCTTCTCCGCCCGGACCTGAGCCAGCCGCGCAATTGTCGCGCGCGTGTCGTTCTTGCCGCCCCTTTCGGCACGATTCCAGGAGTCTTCAAACAACGCCTTGCGCGTTGCGCGGTCCGCCAGGAAAGCCAGATCCGGCTGCTGTGTCGTGTTCTGCAGCGGAAGCACCCACCCCTGCTCACCGCGCTGCTTCGCTGCCTGGGCTGCTGCGGCGATCTGCGCCGGGTTCAAACCCTTGAGCGCCGCTTCGTCTGTCGTGTGAAACGCTCCGGCCTTGGTCGCTGCCAGCAGCTTCACAATAAAGTCGTTGGAGAGCGTTGCTTCTTCCTGATTCAGCTTTGCCAGCTTCGCCTTGTCAGCCTTATCCAGGGCCGCGCCTGCCAGCACAAACTCCTTGTAGTCGTACTCCACCAGCCGCAGCGACTCCGGATCGAGATGCAGCGACGCCCGCTCGTCATAGACCTTCTTGACGCGCGCAAACAGCTTCGGGTTCAGGTAAATCGCGTCCTGCAGCGCTGCCAGCTTCGGAGCCTCAATCGTCTGCACCGCCTCGAGCGCCGGATCGGTGTTCGCTCCCGTCACCCCGTTAAACACCGCCATGACACGGGTCAGCAGTTGCCCGGTCTTTTCGAACGCCACGCACGTGTTCTCAAACGTTGCCGGCTCCGGATTGTCCGCAATCGCTGCGACCTCCCTGAGCTGCTGCGCAATGCCGGCCTCAATCGCCGGCTGGTAGTCCGAGTCCTTGATCTTGTCGAACTGCGGAGCCTGAAACGGCAGCGGGCTGGGCGCGTAAAAAGGATTCTCAGGGCCAATGGTCTGCGCTGCCGCAAGACCATTGGCCGCGCCAAGCGCCACAGCGCCGGCTACCGCCAGAGTGGAAAGGTTGGACAAGAGTTTTTTCGCCTTCATCAGAGAAAATGTGCGTACACGGGATGGGTTTATCATCGGTGGTTTCCTCGAACCCTCGATTGTAATATGCGGAATTGCTACGACCGCAACCTACCCGAAACTTCCGCTGTCGTGTCTCCAGTGCACGCCAAACTCCAGCGCACGCCAAACTGGATTTGCAAACATGCCCCAGTCAACTCCCCCTGCGTTGTCTTCCTGCAGAGACATATGTCCTCCGCGGCGCATGGAATTTTGGATAACACGCCACCGGGGGCCATTTTTGTGGATGACGGTGCCTCCCCGCCCTCCGTTAAACTATTAGTCAATGGCTCTCCCGCCGAAACTCATCGCTATCGACATCGATGGCACCCTGCTCCCGAGTACCGGAACCCACATCAGCGACCGCAACCGCCGCGCCCTCCTCAGCGCCGAGGCCGCCGGCATCGAAATCGTCATCGCCACCGGACGCCGCCAGTCCTACACCACTCCGCTCATCTACCCCATCGGCCTCAAGCCGCACACCGTCATGATTACCTCCAACGGCACCGTCACCCGCACTCTCGGCGGAGACCGCATCGACCGCTTCTTCCTGCCCGTCGCCACCGCTCTCGATCTGTGCCCCACGCTGCGCCGCTTTGGCGGAACCACCGTCTTCACCTTCGATCACGAGGGCCCCGGCGAGCTCGTCCTGGAGTCCATCGATCAGCTCCACGACCGCATCGCCCTCTGGGTTGAGGCCAATCGCCCCTGGATCACCGAAGTCCGCCCCCTTGAGCGCGCCTTCGACTCCGGCGAGGCGCCCGTGCAGGGCATGGTTTGCGGCACCGTCAACAGCATGCGCGAGGCCCACATCTGGCTCGAAGACAGCGAGCTCTCCGGAAAAATTGAGCTGCATCGGACCGAGTATCCCGACCGCGATCTCACCATCCTCGACATCCTCCCGCCCGGCTGTTCCAAGGGAGTCGCCATCCGACGCCTCGCCCAGTCGCGCGGCATCTCGCTCGCTGAAATGATGGCCATCGGCGACAACTTCAACGACCTTGAAATGTTGGAGTCTGTCGGTCAGCCCGTCGTCATGGCCAACGCCGCCCCCGGACTCATTGAAATCGCCCAAACCCGCAGCTGGCGGCGCACCGCCTCCAACGACGAGGACGGCGTCGCCCTCGCCGTCGAGAGCGTTCTGGACTCTCTCAACGTCCAGTCAACGGAGGCCAGCGCCCGTTGATCACCCGTAAACGATGCACGCGCCGTCGCCCAGCCCTCCGCAGGGCTGCTGTCGCGCTCGCCTGCATCGCCGCCTTTGCCTTCACCACCCCAGCCCGTGCTGCGGAGCGCATCACCCTCACCAACGGATTCCACCTCACCTGCAACCATCGCGCCGCCGTCGGCAGCCCCGCAGGCAACCGCATCCGTCTCTATATGGATTCCGGCAGTGACAACTTCATCGAGGTCCGCGCTTCACAGATTGCCTCCGCCGAGCCGGTCAAAATCCCCGATACGCGACCCGCCGCCCCACAATCTGCCAACCCCGGCCCCGCCGCCTCCACCCCCGAATCCAAAATCACCCCCGCCGAGCTCCAACAGCTTCTCGCCCGCGCCGGTCAGGCCCACGACCTCGACGTTGACCTGCTCGCCAGCGTCGTCCGCGAAGAGAGTGGCGGCCATCCCCGCGCCGTCAGCCGCGCCGGAGCACAGGGACTCATGCAGCTCATGCCCTCCACCGCCGCCCGCCTCGGTGTCACCAACGCCTTCGCTCCCGGCCAGAACATTCGCGGAGGCGCCGCCTACCTCGACGCGCTGCTCCATCGCTATCACGACAACCTCGCGCTCGCACTCGCCGCCTACAACGCCGGCCCTGCCGCCGTGGCCCATTGGCACGGCATCCCGCCCTATCGCGAAACCCAGCTCTACGTCGCCCGCGTCATCCACGAATTCAACCGGCGTATTGCCGCACGGCGCACACCCCCTCTTACCCAGGTCGCTTCAGCCTTACATTAGAACCTCGCCAACAGGCACAATAGAGACGGAAGACCTCAAGCAGTCAAAAATAGAGACAGAGAGAATCAACCGTTTGAAGAAGAAAACCTGGATCCTCTATCTGGTCGTCGGCGTCGCTCTCGTCGCGCTCGTCCTCTATGCGCGCCACCGGATCCATTTCAACTGGGCCGTCTTTGTCGAGCAGCTCAAGCTCGCCAACTACTCCATGATCGGCCTCGGCATTGCCCTCATTTCCTTCGGCTACGTCGTTCGCGCCGTCCGCTGGGCGCTCTTCCTCAAGCCCATTCATAAGGTTCGCTTCTTCAGTCGAGACTGGTTCCATGTACTCGCCGCCCAGGTCATCGGCTATGCCGGAGTCGCTCTTCTGGGCCGCGCCGCCGACCTCGTCCGGCCCTACCTCGTCGCCCGCCGCCTCAAGCTCCCGCTTAGCTCCCAGATCGCCGTCTACATCGTCGAGCGCATGTTTGATGTGGGCGCCATGGCCCTCATCTTCTCCACCGTGCTCTTCTTCGCGCCCGACCGCGCCACCCTGCCACATCCCGAGT
Organism: Acidobacteriaceae bacterium; assembly: GCA_035532055.1. Lineage (GTDB taxonomy): Bacteria > Acidobacteriota > Terriglobia > Terriglobales > Acidobacteriaceae > Silvibacterium. Next base: position 6,567 of record DATKRT010000010.1, read on the forward strand.
TGCTCCGCCACATCGGCACGCTTGGCCTCGCCGGAACCGTCGCCCTGGCCATTCTCGCCACCGTCGTTCGCATGAGCGGAAAAACCGTCGCCGCCCTCGCTGAAAAGTCACTCGGCAAGCTCTCCGCCTCGCTTGGCGCGTCCGTGTCCTCTAAAATCCTCGCCTTCCGCGAGGGGCTGGAAATGCTGGGCTCCCTGCGCGACATTGCATCTGCGGCACTGCTCTCCCTCTTCATGTGGGGACTCATCACCTACGCCTACCTGTTCAGCATCCGCGCCTTTGTTGACTCGCCGCCGTTGCACAACTTGACTTTGGCGCGCTGCATTGTGCTCATGGCGGCGGGCATGGCGGTCAGCATTGTCCAGTTGCCGGTGATTGGCTGGTTTACGCAGATAGCCGCCCTGGCATTGGCGATGAAGGAACTCTTCGGGGCTGCACCGGAGCCAGCCCTCGGCTGCGCCACGGTGCTGCTCATCGTCACCTTCCTCAGCGTCGTCCCCACCGGACTCATCTGGGCGCGCTTCGACCACGTCTCGCTCCGCAAAATCTCCGAGGAAAGCGAAGACGCCGCCCACATCGGCGTCGACGCCCTCACCGCGCCCGAGCCCGCCTCCGAGCAGTAGGCCTGAACAAATCATTTCCAGGGTGCGATTCCAGGGTGCGATTCGTAGGTGCGATTCGTAGGTGCGCGATTCCAGGTGCGCGATTCGTAGCAACGGCTTTGTATCAGGGCACGAGTTTACTCGTGCCGTAAACATGCTTGTAGAAGTGCGGCTTTAGCCGCTGTCTCAGTCTGTCTTCACCGCAAGGGCCGAAGCCGCGAATCCCTACAGCGCCTTTCTCACCCTGCGCCGCACCACGTCCGTCACCAACCCGTAAATAGCGTGCGTAATCCACCCGCTCACGCGTTCCTGCGCCGCCTGCTCTTCTTTTGCCGGAACCACACCCAGCTTCGGCAGCACCGCCTCGTGGGTCAGCCGGTTCAGAGCCAGTCCAAAAGCCGCGCCCTTCCACGCGCCCAGCGCCGGCGCCTCTTCCACCGCCGCTCCGTATACCGCGCCCGCCGCCGCGCCAAATCCCCACTGGATTGCGCTCTCCGTCACGCGCCGCTGCTCGTCCGTCAGCTCGCGTCCCACCGCCCGTTCCGCCAGCGCCACATTCGGAGAAACCGTGCCCGGCTCACGCGGCGGAAATATCTTCTCCGCCAGAATCTTCGCGCCCGCTCCGGCCAGCCCGCCAATCAGCCCCGCCACCGCGCCCTTCAGCAACGACCGCTCCCGCGCCTGCCCCCCGTCCCGCTCTTCCGCCTTGTCCAGAACCTTGTCCGCCGCCATCTCATTCATAAACAACTAGGATGCAACCATCTAGCCTCAGTCGACAAGGACTTTCAACCACATACGGCCATCTATACCGCCAGCCCGCCGTAGCCGCCTCGAAACTTCCCTTGGCCCCCGGTCGGCCATTTTGCCGATGAAAACATGGCATAATGTCCTTATGGCCCACACCGCGCATGCGCTCGATCTCGGAACCCCGCTCATGGCGGCGCTCCACATGAACCTCGCCAGCGTCGAATCCGGCCTTCCCGCCTCTACGCTCGCCGGCTTCGTCTCCGCCTCCGGCATTCCGCTCAAGGACGTCTACGACGTCGTCATCCCTGCACGCACCCTCAAGCATCGCAAGGCGCGCAAGGAGCCGCTCTCCCTCGACGAATCCGACAAGCTCGTCCGTCTCGTCCGTGTCTACGACCAGACGGTTCGCGTCTTCGGCGACCGCGAGAACGCCCTGCACTGGCTCTCTGAGCCCAAGCGCCGCTTCGAGGGCCGCACACCCCTGCAGTTGCTGCGTACCGACTACGGCTCGCGCCTCGTTGAGGAAATGCTCGGCCAGATCGACCACGGCATCTTCGCCTGATGCCCTCCCAGATGCCCTCCCCGGCGCGCTCTCTGTGGCGCATCAGCAACTACGCGTCTCTCTCCGGCGAAGGCGGCCTCGCGTACTCCGGACGCTGGCATACCCGCGGGCACCGCATCATCTATTTCGCCGAGTCGCCTGCCGGAGCGCTCCTCGAAGCCCTGGTGCATATCGAGCTTGACTTCGCGCGCCTGCCCCGCTCCTATAAGCTTCTCCGTGTCGAAGCTCCGGACACAATCGAAATCGAATCCCTCAAAGTCCCCGCCGGAAAAGCCTGGAAGAACAATCTTGACCTCACCCGCCGCCTCGGCGACGCCTGGCTTCAGTCCCACCGCCCCGCCCTCGCACGCGTCCCCTCGGCCATCGCTCCCAGCACCTGGAACGTGCTCCTCAACCCCGGCCACCTCTCCGCGGCCCGGCTCAAAATCGCGGAAACACTGCCCATCGAGTTCGACCCGCGCCTGTTTGCCGGCATTCCATCCAAATAAGGGCAATAAGTGCCTTGGCTCCATCGCTCACGCTTCTGTATTCTCCACAAAATCCCGCTACGAACCCTCTTCTGCAACCTTTACCTCGCTTGCATTTAGAATCAAAGAGACCGCATGACCCAGCAGCTCACTTTATTCTCCCAGGGAACCCCGGTTTCACCTCGCGCCCCAGACTCGCCTGCCGATCCGCGCGGGACTCAGCCCCAGGGCATTGCGCCCGGCGGACCCGCGCCACCGCCGCCACCGCCGCCTGCCGTATCCAACTGGCTGCAGTTCCTTGAGCTTTCCGTCCGCGTTGTCGTCCGCATTTACCTCGGCCTCTTCATCGTCGCGCTTCCATGGACACACTTCTGGACCGATAATCGCTACCTGCTCCTTTACCCGCATCTCGCCATGCTCTTGCTCAACGGAGCCTTCCGCGGCATCATCTCCGGTCTCGGCCTCCTCAATGTATGGATCGGTATCGACGACGCCATTCACTACAACGAGCCGTAAGAGTTAAATAGAGCAAGCACGGTATTCTTGTTCTCACAAATCCTGGGATCAATTCCTGGGACCAATTCCAGGGAACAACTCCAGGACCCGCCGCCTATGCCTCGCAAGCCGCCCGAACCTCTCGCCAGCGCGCCGCTCGCCTACGAAAACCCTGCCTTCCTCAACAGTCCCGACGGCCGCATCATACGCATCCTGTCTGAATATTCTGAGCCCCTCGCCCGCTTTCGCCGCGAGCGCATTCGCGACACCATCGTCTTCTTCGGCTCCGCCCGCTTTCACGCCCTCGACGAAGCCTGCCAGCAGCTCGAACTACTCGAAAACACCGGCTCACGCCAGCCCGCGCCCCTGCAGGAGCAGCCCGCCCGCTCCTCCGACATCGAGCAGGGAACCGCCAGCCAGCTCAGCCTCCGCCGCGCCAAGGCCGCCGTTGAAATGGCCCACTACTACGAGGACGCGCGCCGCCTCGCCTTCCTCCTCACCCAGTGGTCCAAAACCCTCAAGTCGCGCCGCCACCGCTTCGTCGTTACCTCCGGCGGAGGCCCCGGCATCATGGAGGCCGCCAATCGCGGAGCCTACGAGGCCGGAGGCAAAACCATCGGACTCAACATCCGCCTGCCCTTCGAGCAGTACCCCAACCCCTACATCACGCCATCGCTCAACTTTGAGTTCCACTACTTCTTCATGCGCAAGTACTGGTTCGCCTATCTCGCCAAAGGACTCGTCGTCTTCCCCGGCGGCTTCGGCACTCTCGACGAGATGTTCGAGATCCTCACCCTCGCGCAAACCCGCAAGCTCGCCAAAAACATGACCGTTGTCCTCTACGGCTCGTCCTACTGGAACGAGGTCATCAACTTCGACGTCCTCGTCGACAAGGGAACCGTCTCGCCCCGCGACCGCGAACTCTTCAAAACCGCCGACACCCCCGACCAGGCCTTCGAAATCCTAAAGGAAGACCTAACCCTGCACCACCTCCAACCCGACTCCACCGCGCACGACCCCGAATCCGACGAAGCCCCGGAAATAGCCCACACCCGCCGATAAAGGTTTTCCCACATCTCAGAGAGATGTGGGAAAACCCGCCTCCAACCACCAATCTCAAATACCTCCTGCCTCGCCTGAGCGAGGCCCGGTGGAAGCACCGGGCTTTACAGGCTGCGGAAAAAGTCATGCATGAGTTACTTTTTCTCCACCGAGGTTTGATTTAAGACAGAAGCATGCGTGGAGACGATCAGAAGCAGACGGCGATGTTCAGCTATTTAACTTTGGCGCAGCGGATACCGGCGGATCA
>DATKRT010000011.1:0-6705 GCA_035532055.1 Acidobacteriaceae bacterium
TTCCGTCACAAACTGCGCAAATTTCTGCGTTTCAGCGAGCATGCCGCGCGCGCCTGCGGCATCACGCCGCAGCAACATCAATTGATGCTGGGGATTGCCGGCTTTACCGACACGGGCAATGCCAGCATCTCCGAGATCGCCGAGTTTTTGCAGGAGAAGCACAACTCCGTGGTGGGGCTGGTAGACCGCGCAGTGCAGAGCAGGCTGGTGCAGCGCGCGGAAGACAAAGCCGACCGGCGGGTAGTGTTGGTTTCGCTGACGCAACGGGGCGAAGAGATTCTTAAGAAACTGGCGATGATGCACCATGAAGAAGTGAAGCGCCTGCGTGAGGAATTTCTGAACGCGGACTCCTCCAACCGCGCTGAACGGGCTGACAGCCGAGCACGGGAGCAGGCCCGCTCCGCACGGCCTTTGGGCCAATTCACCCACCGGGAAAATCGATGAGGGCAAAATACACGAGGATTCGAAAGGAGAATGGATTTCTCCACCATCCCCTGCTACGGAAATATGCGCCGCTGCTCCACAAGGATCTGATCGAGGTGTATGCGCGCGATCTGCGCAAGTGGCTGCTGATCGCGCCGCTCATAGGGGTGCTGACGGGGCTGCTCACCACGGCCATTGCAGTGATCATTCTGAACCGCATGTGGCCACCCATCCTCAACTACTATCTGCACCATCACTGGGCCATGATCCTGGGGCTCTTGGTGGGTTGTGCAGCGACCGGCCTGATCATGCAGTACCTTACGCCCGATCCCGATGAGCACTCGACCGAAGAAATCATCCGCTCGTACCACGAGCATCAGGGCGACGTGAACATGCGGCCGTTTCTGCCCAAGCTGCTGGCGGCGATTACGACCGTGGGCTTTGGCGGCAGCGCGGCTCTCGAGGGGCCCAGCATCTACGGCGGTGGCGCCATCGGTTCGTGGATGTGGAAGCGACTAAAGAGCGCGGGACGCTTCAGTCTGGATGCGCGCGACAGACGCATCATGCTGATTTGCGGCGCGGCGGCGGGGATGTCGGCGGTCTTTCGCGCACCGCTGACGGGCATTGTGTTTTCGCTTGAGATGCCCTACAAGGACGATCTGGCGCACGAGGCTTTGCTGCCGTCGCTGATTGCCTCGGTGGTGTCGTTTATGACGCTCAGCTCATTCCTGGGCAGCGCACCGCTTTTCGATTTTGTCGCCGAACCCTCGTTCACGCGCCGCGATCTTCTGTGGTGCGCCCTGCTGGGGCTGGCTGTCGGGTTGGTTGGGATGGCATTTGTTACGACGTTTCGGCGAGTGCGCACCTTCTGTGTGAACTGGCGGGCGCCACACTGGGTGAAGCTCTCGATCGGCGGCTTGCTGACGGGCCTGTGCGGATTGGCGTTTGTGCATCTATACAACGGACCGCTGACGCCTCTGGGACCGAACTACGAAGCGGTGGGGTTGATCTTGCAGCATCCGCACAGCTCGGTGGAGTTGGTTCTGTTCGGCTTGCTGAAACTGGCGGCGACGATATTCACCCTCGGGGCAGGCGGCGTGAGCGCAATGTTCGTACCGCTGTTTCTGACAGGCGGATCATTTGGCGTGGCGTTTGCGCAGTCGGTTGCGCATAGCCCGTCGCTGGCGCTGTATGCGGCGGTGGGGATGGCATCGTTCATTGCCGCGGGATATAAGACGCCGCTTGCGGCCGTGGTATTTGTGGCCGAAGCGACGGGCGGACATGCGTTTATTATTCCCAGCCTGATCGGTGCGGCGGTTGCGTATGCCGTTTCGGGGGATGCGTCGGCGTCGGGCGATCAGCGTCTGCATGAGGCCGTTAAGGTACACGCACTTGAGGGCGTCACGGTAGGCGAAGTGATGCAGAGCGACGTGCTTGCCGCGCCGGCTTCGCTGAAGCTGCGCGAGTTTGCTGCGACCCTTTCGCCGCACACGCGCCACGAGGTATTTCCTGTCTTCGACGGCAAGGAGTTGATCGGCACGTGTAGCGTCTGGTCGCTGAGCCACGTTCCGCCGGAGAAGTGGAACAGCCAAACGGTGCGAGATATCACGCGCCCGCTCGTGGCCCATGTTTCTCCGGAAACCGATTTGCCCGAGGCACTGCGCCTGATGTTGCGCGAGGACAGCGAGCCTACGCTGCTCGTGGTGGAAGAGGATCACAAAGTGGTGGGCATTCTCACGAAGATGGATGTTTTGCAGACGCTGCTGCTGCCTAACCTGGAGCCGGACAGCGACGAAGAGACGGTGGTACCGAGCCCGGCGTGAGGCCGGCGAAGACCTGAAGTGGAGGAGGTCCATATGTCCGACTTTTCCGTTCCCGAAGCCGTCGAGCAACTGGAGTTGGCGGCTGAAGACAAGGGGCAGTTCGGCATTGCGCTCGAGCCTCAGGTAGTAAAGATATGCTGTTACGCTCTGCTGGTTGGACTCATTGGCGGCCTGGTGGCGCAGGGTCTGCTGGAGCTGATTTATCTCTTTACCAATCTTTTCTTTTACGGTAGGTTTTCTTTCTCAATCACCTATCCCGCGCACAATCACCTGCACTTTTGGGTAGTGCTCATTCCACCCATAGGCGGATTGGTGGTGGGGCTGCTGATTTACTTCTTTGAGCCTACGCTGAAGGGCCATGGCATCCCAGAGGCGATGGAAGCGGTGCTCTTCGGCCATAGCCGCATGCGTCCCCGAGTGGCGATTCTAAAGCCGCTGGCAACTGCTTTGGCCATCGGTACCGGCGGCCCGTTTGGAGCGGAAGGACCGATCATTCAAACGGGCGGCGCGCTCGGCTCGCTGCTGGGGCAGGCATTGGGACTGAGCCCTTACTACCGGCGGGTGCTCCTTGCCTCCGGCGCGGCCGCAGGCATGGCGGCGACGTTTACCGCGCCGCTTGCGGGCATTCTGGTGGCGGTGGAATTACTGCTGTTTGAACTGCGCGCGAAGTCCTTTATTCCAGTCGCAATGGCCTCTGCCGTGGCGACGGGCGTGCGCGTCTATTTTGTGGGATGGGCTCCGCTGTTTCCTACGCCGGAGTTCCAGATCACAGGTACCAGCGAGCTTTGGCTTTTTGCGGTGCTCGGCATTCTGATGGGCATGGTGGGGATCGTCATGATCCGCACGCTCTCGTGGCTTGAAGACTTCTTCGACCACCTTCCTTTTAAATATGCGGCGATCTGGTCACCTGCGATCGGAGCGGCCATTCTGGGGGTAATCGGATTCTTCTGCCCGCAGGTTTTCGGCACTAGCTATGACACCATCCGCGACATGCTGAACGATCGGCTTACTGTTGGCAGCCTTCTTGGAATCGGGTTTGCGAAGTTCTGGGCGTTGGTCATTTCGCTGGGTTCTGGGACAACTGGTGGTGTATTTGCTCCGTCGCTGGTGGTTGGAGGTGGGTTAGGCGCGGCCTTCGCAGTGGGCTGCAAGCACATCTTTCCGCACCTGGTCAGCGATCCGGCGCTCTACTCTCTGGTGGCTATGGCAGGCGTGTTCGGTTGTATTGCGCGCGCACCGTTCACCAGCATCGTGTTCCTGCTCGAACTGAGCCATAATCCCAACTCGATGTTGCCGCTGATCGTTTGCGTGATGATCGCGGACGGGGTGGTGCGGTTGTTCAGCCGGGACTCGATCATGACCGTAAAACTGGTCAAGCGCGGATTGATTGTGCTGCAGGATTACTGGGTACCTGTGCTTATGCGGGCGCGCATTGACCAGGTGATGCGCAGCGAATTCACAGCGCTTGAAGGCGATGAGGAACTGCGCTCGGTCATTCTGAAGCTTCCTCCGAACCATCTGGATTGCGTGCCGATTGTGGATCGCGATGGGAGCCTGATCGGGATCGTGGAGGCGCATGACCTGCTGCGTATTGAACAGCCCGATCATCACTTCACGATGAAGGAGCTGGCGCATCAGGACTACGTGCTGGCCTTTCCGGGCGAGACGGTGGACCGGGTGCAACGCAAGATGATGTTGAAGAACGTGGAGAACGTGGTGGTGGTGAAGTCGATCCAGGATCTGCGTCCGGTGGGGATTGTGCGTGCGAACGATATTCTGCAACTGCGGAGATGGCTGCTGGTGGAGGAAACGGGAAATTTGCGGCGGACCGCGCACGACAAGCCGGCGGAAACTCTAAGCGTGAAGCCCGAATAGGACGGTTGGAAAGTCGGCGCGAGGGGTGGCCCAGTTTCGGAATTGCCGGGCGAAAGACTCACTCAGCGGTAATGCTCTCTCCACCAACGCGCCGACACCTTCGATCGATCTCGAGATCGTACGAAAATAAAGTGTTGAAGTCGCCCTTGACACTCAAATCCTACTCGATTGGAAAGGGACTACTCGACCTCGCTTGTTTTCCGTTCCCCCCTTTTACGGGCGGCTGCACCTATGCAGGCGTCATTCAGCAGAAGATACTCAAGTCTCCTTTTGAAAGGATCTGCGTTTTGGGAGTCGGACTCGGGCGGCACGTCTTCAGGCACACCTGCCGGTCCCTCTTGGATGAAACGGGTGCGCCGGTCGGCATGCAACAAAGACTGATGCGGCAAAGCAACGTGGCCACAACCATGAACGTCTGTGGCGAAGCGACTTTAAGAGCGATGCAAAAGGCAAACTCGAAGGTTATACAAATGGTCATCAATCGGGAAGCATCGAATGCTGAGTCGCAAGCAACGGCGGGTTAACCGACTGTGGGGTTGTGTGGGGTAAGATAACCGAGGCACGTTCTCTAAGTTCTTGATTCTACGGTGGACGTGGTGGGAATAGAATTATCAGCCGAACGTATTTTCAACAACATGCAGGTCAGCGGATGACACCCTGGACCGCACAAAGCAGTCTAAAACAGATAGACAGAGCGCGGATAGAGTGCATTTTCGCGGCCTCTGTGCTGTAGGTTTCACGCCTAATTTGACCCGCGTTTATGCCAGACCTTGTTCACGCTTTCAAACGCCATATTTGTATTGTTCCTGGGGCGCAGATTGGCCGGTGCGGCGGGGAAATTTCAGTGGTTCGCCCGGCTCTGCCTCGAAAAGACCTCGTGCAGCTCGTGGTGGATGTCGGGCCAGAACTCAGCCGCGCCGTCGTACAGCGCCGTGTTGCCAAGGTCGAGCCCGATGCGCGAAATGGTAGGGCTCACTCCGCGGTCATGCTGCGGGTAATAAAGATTTGAAACGATGCCCGCAACCACCGTTCCAGTGAGGCCGGAGGTGTAGAAGGTGTTGTGCCCGGAGTCGTTGTAGGTGATGAATACGCGGGAGACGGAATAGAGGGCCCGCTTGCCAATTGAGCCTTTGCCGAGGCGGAAGTAGCGTGGATCCTGGTGCAGCAGAACGGTCAGGGCATAATCGCCGATGAAGCTGGAGTCGGTGGCATCCAGTTGCATTGATCCGTAGCATTTTCCGTACCCCGTCCAGCCGTGCCCGTATCCGCAGAAGCCGTCGGTGGACGAGTACTCGAGGGTTGCCGCTTCCACTCCTCCCGCGACGAGACCCAGAGGATCGTAGACTGACTCCGCCCACTCCTGGAACTTCTCATGCGGACTTAGCGGTTTGAAATTCTTCCCGTAATTCACTTTAAAAGCCGGAACTACCCAGAAGATATGCCCGGGCGAACCCGTATTGGCAGAAGGACTGTATTTTCCGCCCTGCTGCTGGGACTTCTGCTGAGGCTTCTTCTGGTCAGGGTCGTCAGCGCTGCCGGTGCCGGGCGTGCTGGGCTGAGGGGAAGCTTGTGCTTGACCTGGATCGTCCGGCATCTGCACCGCCGGAAACAGGTGCGCTTCTGGCAGGCAGAACATGCAGCGCGCACTTTGCCGGTTGGCGGGCGGCATAGCCCTTCCAGGCTGAGCCGGCAGGCAGGCTGGCAATCCGAAGAAGAGAAGAAGTATCCATAAAGTGTTCCAGACCATGCTTCTCGCGGCAGGCGCGAAAGCCCGATTACGACGAAATCTCACCAATGTCCTCCAATGGCTGCCCCAGCGCCCGCAGAAAAGCCCGCGCTTCTGATTAGATGCTTATACTGGCGGCGCCTTTGTCTGGCGGTTGGCGCTGGGTGCAGACGAAAAGCCACGAGTGAGCCATTTCGCTGATTGCGGACGATTTGTCCGCGCAGTTTGATCGATCTTCGTCTAGCCGGATGGTCGGGGTGAGGGTGCGCACACTGCTGGGACAGAAAAGAAAGGCCACCCGGTGAAGGATGGCCTTTCAGCGAAGGGGCAGGTTTAATTGATGGTAATGGCCACTGTGCCCGAGCAGTTAACGGTCATGCCCTCGCCGTTACCATGATAAAGGTCTTCGCCTACGGCGCCGAGCGGCGCACCAGCAGCCGGATCGTTTCCGGAGTTGTAGATAAATCCATTAACGTTGCTCTTAGACAGAGACGTCGGTACCATTTGCATGGCGATTATCGCGGTACACCGCAGTCTGGCACGAGCTGGAACGTGCGGGTACGGCTGCGCAGATCGCGCACGTAAGTTCACACTCCTTCCGGCACACATACCGCTCCTGGCTGGATGCAGTGGGCACACCCGTCGCGGTGCAGCAGAAGATGATGCGCCACACGGACATCAGAACGACGATGAACGTCTATGGTGATGTGGTCACAGATGAGATGGCTACGGCGGGAATGAAGATAGTGCAGCTCGCGTTCAACAGCAACGGAGCGCAAGCAGAGCGCGGGTCCAGCTAAGCTGTTGATTTATTGGTGGACGCGGTAGGAATCGAACCTACAACCTGTCGGTTAAGAG
>DATKRT010000012.1:0-3462 GCA_035532055.1 Acidobacteriaceae bacterium
GCGGCTGACCGGCAATGGAGCGGCTCGCTGGATCTTTTCCGGTCCGTGCGAAAGGTGCGTGGTGAAGATTGGATTCGATTGAGACGGCCAAATCCGGGATTGGCGACAGCCCCTGGCAGCCGCGTCACAATGTCTGGCTGATCGCCTTCTCGGTGATGCTGGCCACCTTCATGGAAGTGCTGGACACCTCGGTGGCTACGGTCTCGCTGCCGCATATTGCCGGGAATCTCTCCGCGACCACCGACGAATCCACCTGGGTACTTACCAGTTATCTCATCTCGAATGCGATTATTCTTCCCTCGTCGGGCTGGCTCAGCAACCTTCTGGGGCGGAAGCGGTATCAGCTGCTGTCGGTGACGATTTTCACCTTGGCCTCGATGTGGTGCGGTGCCGCGACCAGCCTGGGCATGCTGATTGCGGCGCGGGTGCTGCAGGGAGCGGCCGGCGGCGGGTTGCAGCCGGTTTCTCAGGCTGTGCTGCTGGAAAGCTTTCCGGTGCACAAGCGCGGCCAGGCGATGGCGGTCTACGGCATGGGCATTATTGTGTCGCCGCTGCTGGGGCCTCTGCTGGGCGGGTGGATTACGGACAACTACACCTGGCGATGGATCTTTTATATCAATGTTCCGGTGGGAATCCTCGCACTGCTCATGATTCATACCTTCGTGGAAGATCCTCCGTACATCGGCAGGTCGGGAGACAAGCGAATCGATTACATCGGGTTTGGATTTCTGGCCATTTCCCTGACTGCGGTTCAGGTGGTTCTGGATAAAGGACAGGAGTCGGACTGGTTCGGAGCCGTGTGGGTGCGCTGGTTTGTGGCCGTCGCGGCGGTGACGCTGGTTGCCTTTATCGTTCGCGAACTGCGCACGCGCTCGCCAATCGTGAATTTGCGGGTTTTTGCGGACCGCAACCTGGCCACGGGAACCTTTCTCATTGGCATGCTCGGCGTCATCATTTACGGAACCACGGCCTTGCTGCCGCTGTTTCTTCAGGAGCTGATCGGATACACGGCGTACAGCAGCGGCCTTGCGGTGGCGCCGCGCGGCATTGGCGCAATACTTTCCATGGTTCTTGCCGCGCGGCTGGTGGGCCGCGTGGACGAGCGCATCCTGATTACGATCGGCGTGCTGATCCGCGGCGCGTCGCTTTTCATGCTGGGCGACCTCAACCTCACTATGAGCATGGGCAGCGTGGTGTGGCCCAACATTGTGAATGGCTTTGCCAACGGCTTTCTGTTTGTTCCGCTCACAACGATGACGATGAAGACGCTGCCGAACGAGCTGATGGGCGCGGGGACGGGGCTCTACAACCTGCTGCGCAATCTGGGCGCGAGCCTGGGCATCTCAATGGTGACGACGCTGCTGACCCGCGGGGAGCAGGCGCACCAGAGCATCCTGGCGGCGCACTTGAACGGCACGGATCCGGTTTACACGAGCACTTTGCAGAAGCTCACGCGCTACTTCGCCGTGCAACGCGGCAACGCGGCAGGGTCCCACATGGCCATGGGCACTCTCTACAGCGACCTTGTGCGGCAAGCTACTCTTTGTTCTTACATAGGGGACTTCAGGTTGCTGGGCTATCTGAGCCTGCTGTGCCTTCCTTTTCTGCTCTTCTTCCGCAACAAGAAAGGAAAGCAAGCGGCCGCGGCCATCGCGCGCAATCGAGCTATATTTGCCCGGCAAGCCGCGCGCTGACACTGACGCAATGAGATGAGAGGCCAGGCATTTTTCCCAGAGCGCGTATTAGCAATCGCCGGGCAGATATTGGCGCGAACCGCTCAGGGACTAAAAGCCGGCCTATCGGGCAAGGTTTTTGAAACCAAAGTAAATTTCGCTGCATCCGCGCAACTTTTTTGAACCACCCCGTGTCTAAGCTGTACGACGGTCGAAGGTGACGTAGAACACATTTCCCGCCGCCGCAAGCCAACTCCGGCGATGGCTCAGCACTCGAGCCACGCCATGGAACGATCTTTTTTCAGCATGATTGCCGAGGGTCAGAAGAGCCCTTTCCGGGTCCCCGCAGAAGCGTGTCCCGGCACGGTTCGCCGTCTTGGCATTACTCCTGGTAGAGAGGCCGTAATTTTGCCTACTCTGCCTTCGCTCATCCTCCAGTGTTTTCACAATTGCTGTAGACCCAAGCTCCTGCGGTCAAGTGCGTCCCCTTGGCGGACTGCCCGGCACCCTCAAGGAAAGGTCACAGAAATTGTGAAAGCACCGTAAGCCGCGGAAGTCCCGCAGAAAGCGAATTACCCGATATGCCTCCCAAATCACGCCTCCAGCTTTCCAGAATGGCTCTCCTATTGCTTGCCTCTGCCGCGCTTGTGGCAGCGGGGTGCAGCTCCGGCATGAACTCAAGTCAGTCCAGCGCCACATCGGGTACGGCCTTTGTGGTTGGCACCGATGCACCGATGGCAGCCGTCACATCGTTCTCCGTTCAGGTAGAAAGCATTGACCTAACCGATGCCAACGGGCACAGCGTTTCGTTGCTGAGCAGCGCGCAGACCGTGGATTTTGCGCGCTACAACGGACTCCAGACCCTGCTCGACATGGGAAGCGTTCCGGCAGGCAGCTATAACAGCGTGTCGATCACCCTGGGTGCGGGCCACATCGGCTATCTCAACGTCACCAGCGGCAGCGCGCCCACCATCCAAACCGAATCGGCGACCATCACGCAACCCACGGTGAAGGTCACGCTGAACCAGCCTCTGGTGGTGGTTCATGCCGGCCCGCCGGTGGGCCTGCGCGTGGAATTGAACCTGCGCAAGTCCATCCAGGTGGATAGCACCGGACAGATCACTGGCCAAGTGACACCGGTCTTCAACGTAAAAGCGGTGGGTGAAGGCGACGCGGATGCGCATATCGACGAGTTCGTCGGCTCCGTGGTCAGCGTGAATGCGGGCGCGCAGTCGTTTATGCTGCAGGGGCCGCATGGCGTGCAGTTCACTGTCAACGTGAGCTCGCAGACGGATTGGAACGGCAACGTCAGCCTCGCGACGCTGGCGGCCGGCAACATAGTGAAGGTCTCCGGCAAGCTGAGTAATTCCATCTTCACTCTGGATGCCGACGAGGTTACGCTTCTCTCGGCGGATGGCTTCTACGCCAACGGCCTGGTGACTTATGTCCAGCCGGCGACAGGCGCAGCCACCAGCTTTGACCTGTATGTGCGCGGACTTCTACCCACGAGCACAGGGCTCACTCTCGGCCAGATCGCGCAGGTGAATCTGAGCGGCAATGAGAAGTTCTATATCTCCTGGATGCACAATCCGATGTCGCAGTTCCTGTTCAATGCGAGCGCCATGTTGCCCGGCCAAAGCATTTCCGTGGGCGGACCGGCGAGCGGAGCGGGAAATGCCAAGGCAGTTACCGTGAACCGGGTCGTGCTGCGCCACTGGGGCTTCAACGGCACGGTCGTTCCCGGCAGTGTGAACTCGTCGACCGGCAGCTTCCAGATGCAGATCAACGG
>DATKRT010000013.1:0-42282 GCA_035532055.1 Acidobacteriaceae bacterium
GAGATGGTGATGCCGGGGGACAACATCGCGTTGGAGATCGAGCTGCACACACCGGTGGCGATGGAGAAGGGCCTGCGGTTCGCAATTCGCGAAGGCGGACGCACCGTCGGCGCCGGCACCATCACCGAAATCCTTCAGTAAACGAAGTCATTCCATTCTGCGGAGGCCTGACGGGTCTCCGCAGAAGAAAGAAAACGAAGCAATGGTAGGACAAAGAATTCGCATTCGGTTGAAGGCTTACGACTACAGGGTGCTCGACACCTCGACGGGCGAGATCGTGGACACGGCCAAGCGCACGGGTGCGCAGGTTGCCGGGCCCATTCCTCTGCCCACGGTCAAGAACAAGTACTGCGTGCTGCGTTCGCCGCACGTCGACAAGAAGTCGCGAGAGGCATTTGAGATTCGCACGCACAAGCGGCTTATCGACATTCTTGAGCCCACCCAACAGACGGTGGATGCGCTCATGAAGCTCGATCTGCCGGCGGGCGTTGACGTCGAAATCAAGGCGTTCGAGAAGTAGGGATAAGCCGAAGGGGCCAGTAGGCCATCGGCGAAAACAGTCACCGGCAGTGCGCACGCTTGGGCGGCGCATGATGAGGGAGGAAGCAATGGCAGTAACAGGAATTTTGGGCAAGAAGATCGGCATGACGCAGGTATTCGATGAGAAGGGTGAGGTCCACCCTATCACCGTCCTGCAGGCTGGTCCCTGCGTGATTACGCAGCTTAAGACGGCCGCCAGGGATGGCTACGATGCGGCGCAGATCGGACTGGTTGAGTTCGTGAAGGCCTCGAAGGTTACGAAGCCGCGGGCGGGTCACTTCGCCAAGCAGGGCGTTGATCCGGTCAAGCTTGTGCGCGAGGTGGCGATCGAAGCCGCGTCTCCCGCAGCCGAAGGGGAAGAAGCCAGCGGTCATGTGAAGGCCGGTGATCGCGTGCTGGTCGACATCTTTTCCGACGCGAAATATGTTGATGTAGTCGGCACCAGCAAGGGTCGCGGATTCTCTGGCGTCATTCGCCGGCACAATTTTGCCGGTGGCCCCAAGTCACATGGGCACATGTTCCAGGTGCAGGGCTCGATCGGTGCGTCTTCGTATCCGTCTCGTGTCTTTCCCGGCCAGCGCATGCCCGGTCACTACGGAGTGGATCGCGTGACGGTGCGCAACCTTCGCATCCGGGGTATTGATCTTGAGGAGAATCTGCTCATGGTTGAGGGTGCGGTACCCGGTCCTCGCGACGGCTATGTGATGATCTCCAAGTCCAAGGCGCCGCCACGAGAGCGTCGCGGATTTGCAGGCGGTGGAACGGTTGATCCGCTGAAGGCTTCCAAGAGGGCTTCGGCCAAGAAGAAGTGACGCAGGCCGCGTCAGGCACACGCGCTTTGCGGCGCACGAAGATTAGAGCCTCAGCCGGATGGCTGTGGCTTGGAAGAGAAGACGATGGCAAACATTGATGTTTTAGATCTCGACGGAAAGAAGGTTGGCTCACTTGAGCTGGCCGATGAAGTCTTTGCGCCGAGTCAGATAAATGAAGCGCTGCTTTGGGAGGCGGTCAAGCATTATCGCGCCTCGCTGCGCCAGGGCACAGCGGCCACCAAGAATCGTAAGCTGGTCTCTGGTTCGGGCAAGAAGCTCTGGAAGCAGAAGGGCACCGGCCGGGCTCGTGTCGGCTCCGTGCGCTCGCCCCTGTGGCGTCACGGCGGAACGGTGCACGGACCTCAGCCGCGCTCTTACGACTATGCGTTCCCGCGCAAAAAGCTGCTCGGAGCACTGCGTGCCGCGCTTGCCGCCAAGCTGGCGGACGGAAAGCTGACTGTTGTCGAGAGTCTGGAGCTCAAGGAGCCCAAGACCAAGCTGTACCGCGCCGCCCTCGACAAGCTCGAGGCCAAGCGCACCACACTGCTGGTCGAGAGCGGCAAGGAGCTCAGCCCCAACGTTGTTCTTGGTGCACGCAATCTGCCCGGAGTCGAGCTGGTGCTTAATAACGAGGTCCATCCGTACGATCTGCTCCGTTATGAACGGGCGATCTTTTCGCGGCCGGCCATTGAGAGCCTGCAGGACTCGCTGAAGAAGACGGTCTCCAAGCGTAAGAAAGCGGAGGTGGCCTAATGCCGAACACGTATAACGTAATCCGTCGTCCGCTGATCACCGAAAAGGGTCTGGGGGTCAAGGAGACCGAAGGCACGCTGGTCTTCGAGGTTTCGCCCAAGGCCACCAAGACTGAGGTCAAGCAGGCTGTTGAGCTGCTCTTCAAGGTCAAGGTAGCTGCGGTCCGCACGTCCAACGTGGCCGGCAAAGAGCGCCGCAGAGGCAAGTTTACCGGCTATCGTCGCGACTGGAAGAAGGCGTATGTGCGCCTCAAGTCCGGCGAAAAGATGCCGGACTATGTGAACAATCTCTAAGCGGCGGTAATTCGCTGTTCAGGGATGGGCCAAGAGATTCAGGAGTCCGGCGAAGATTCGCCGGGCAGGAAGCGGGCGCAGTTGGCCCGCGGGTAGAGAGAAGATAACGATGCCGATTAAAACATATCGACCGATCACGCCGTCACTGCGGTTCAAGACCTCGCTGGTCAACGACGATATTACGACCGACAAGCCGTATAAGCCGCTGCTGGCGGTCAAGCAGCGTACGGGCGGACGCCGTAACGCAGGCGACATGACTATCCGTCACCACGGTGGCGGGCACAAGCAGAAGCTGCGCCTGATCGACTTCAAGCGCGACAAGTATGGGGTTCCGGGCCGGGTCGCTACCATTGAGTACGATCCCAACCGCTCGTCGCGCATCGCGCTCATCAGTTATGCCGACGGAGAGAAGCGCTACATTCTGCAGCCGGTCGGTCTCAAGGTCGGCCAGACTATCACCAGTGGCCCCGAGGCTGACATTCTGGTTGGCAATGCGCTGCCGCTGCGTAATATCCCCGCTGGCACCACGGTGCACAACGTTGAGCTGCGTCCCGGCAAGGGCGCGCAGATGGTGCGCTCGGCGGGCGCCAGCGCACAGCTGGTGGCCAAGGAAGGCGACTACGCGCTGCTCAAGTTGCCTTCGGGGGAAACCCGCAAGGTGCTGGTGGACTGCATGGCCACTATCGGACAGGTGGGCAACACCGACCACGAAAACGTTACGATCGGCAAGGCCGGACGCAACCGCTGGAAGGGTATTCGCCCCACCAACCGCGGCGTCTCCATGAACCCGGTCGATCACCCGCACGGCGGCGGCGAGGGCAAGACCTCCGGTGGACGTCACCCGGTCACTCCCTGGGGTCAGCCCACGCGCGGATACAAGACGCGCAACAACAAGCGGACCGATGTATTCATCGTGAACCGCCGGAAATCTAAGTAAGGCAGGAAACGGGGCGGGACAAGGTTCCCAGCGCCCCCGAGGAGAGATATGGCACGGTCGACGAAAAAGGGTCCCTTTATTGACGGACACCTGATGGGGAAAATCGAGACGCTCAACCTCGCGAACGATAAGAAGGTCGTTCGCACCTGGTCGCGCCGTTCCACGCTCCATCCGGACATGGTGGGCCACACCATCGCGGTACACAACGGGCGGAAATTTGTCCCGGTCTACGTGACGGAGAACATGGTGGGCCACAAGCTCGGCGAGTTCGCTGCAACCCGCACCTTCAAGGGCCATTCGGCAAAGTCCGAGTCGGGCGGGAAGGCCAGGTAAAACATCGGGAGCCCCTGATCGGGTTTCCCCGCGGGTTTCGTCGACGACGGGCCGCACAGATTGCGAGGACGGAAGGCAATGGCATTGGCAATGGAAACACGGGAATTTCGAGCGCAGGCGCGCTTCCAGCGCGTTTCGCCGCAAAAGGCACGGCTGGTGCTCGACCTAATCAAGGGCCGCAGTGTTGAAGAGGCGCTGACGACGGTGGCTTTCACCAAGAAGTCTGTAGCCCCCATGGTCGAGAAGGTGCTCCGCTCGGCACTGCAGAACGCGAACTATCTGAGCCAGGAGCGGGGTCTCGACGTGGACGTCGACAACCTCTACGTTAAGAGTGCGATTGCCAATGAAGGCCCTCGCATGAAGCGGATTCGTCCCGCCCCGATGGGTCGCGCCTTTCGTTATCAGCGTCGCATGTCACACATTTCCATCGCGCTGGCTGAGCGTACGGAGAGCGGTCTGGCGCATACGGTAACCGAGGAGTCAGCTGTTGAAGCGGCCCCCGGGAAACCGGCGAAGAAAGCGGCGGCCAGGAAGACCGCAGCCAAGAAGAAAGCCCCGGCGAAAAAGGCAGCAGCTAAGAAGCCGGCAAAGAAGGCAGCGAAGTAACGGATTTTTGTTGGAAGCAGCCCGGGTGTGGGCAACCGCGCAGGGGTTGAAGGAAGGTTCAGAGGAAATTATGGGACAGAAAGTCCATCCTTACGGATTTCGGCTTGGAGTCAACAAGCCTTGGCGCTCGCGCTGGTTCGTGGAGCGCGACTACGACAAGCTTCTCGTCGAGGACGTGCACCTCAAGAAGGAGCTGAAGGAGAAGCTCAAGGCCGCTGGCGTCAGCTCGGTGGAGATCGAGCGCCCCGGCAACAAGCTGCGGTTCATCATCCGCACCGCGCGTCCTGGCATCATCATCGGGCGCAAGGGCGCGGAGATTGAGAAGCTCAAGGCTGACCTGCAGAAGCGCACCAACCGGGATGTTTTTATTGACATCCTGGAGGTCAACAAGCCCGAGTTGGACGCGCAGCTGGTCGCTGAGAACATCGCTCTTCAGCTTGAGAAGCGCGTCGGTTTCCGCCGCGCCATGCGCAAGTCTGTGGACTCCGCGTTGCGCTTCGGCTGCAAGGGCATTAAGGTTCGTGTGTCGGGCCGCCTGAACGGCAATGAAATCGCCCGCTCGGAGTGGTATTTGCAGGGCCGTTTGCCGCTGCACACACTCCGCGCCGACATCGACTACGGTTTTGCCGAGGCCCATACGACCTACGGAATCATCGGCGTCAAGGCGTGGATCTATCGCGGGGATATCTACCAGCAGAAGCGGCGTGAGCCGCAGGCCGCTGTCGGCACGTCGGTATTTTAGCCGGTAGCCACCAGCCAGCAGATCGTCTGGTGAGTGGCCAAGGCGGGTAGCGGTAAAGAAGGTTTTGAATTATTTGGCTGTTGGCTACTAGCTGATGGCCAGCTTCGAGGATTCGTTATGTTGATGCCAAAGAAGGTGAAGTATCGCAAGCAGCAGCGCGGCCGCATGCGCGGCAAGGCGTGGCGGGGCAGCGATCTTTCGTTCGGCGACTATGGTCTGAAAGTCATGGAGTGCGGCTATATCACTGACCGCCAGATCGAGGCCAGCCGTGTCGCGATGACGCGCTTTATCAAGCGCGGCGGCAAAATCTGGCTGCGGCTGTTCCCGGACAAGCCCGTGACCAAGAAGCCGGCTGAAACCCGTATGGGCAAAGGCAAGGGCGCGCCGGATCACTGGGTCGCCGTTGTCCGTCCCGGCAAGATACTGTTTGAGATGGAAGGCGTTGCGCCGGATATTGCGAAAGAGGCGATGCGTCTGGCGGCGCACAAGCTTCCGCTCAAAACGCGCTTCGTGCAGCGTCACGACGTGAAGGTGGTTGTCGCAGCCAAGTAGGTGAATCCGGTGCAATCGTCCGGATCAAGGATTCAGGGGATACCAGCTCCCGTAGGGAGCATGGTCCCGGAGAGAAGACGAGAACAGAGATGGAAATCGAAAAGATTCGTAACCTGAGCGATGCCGAGCTGGTGGTGGAAGTTAACAAGACCTCCGAGCAGCTCTTTCGGCTTCGCTTTCAGTTGAACCTGGGTCAGACGGACGTCGTCAAGAAGATCCGCATCCTGAGGAAGGACGTCGCGAAGATCAAGACCGTCGAGCGCGAGCGCGAACTCGATCTGCACGGCGCTCAACACCAGCTGAAGTCGGTTGCTGCTCCGCCGGAACCTGTGGCGGAAACAGAGAAGCAAGCCGCGCCGAAAAAGACCGCTGCCAGGAAGGTTGCAGGTCCCAAGAAGGCGGCGGCTAAAAAGGCTGCAAAGACCCGCAAGACAGAGACAAATGAGGAGGCGCGTTAAACGATGAGCGAAGCTACGCAAACCAGCGCCGGACCGGCCGCGACCCAGTCGCGCCGCAATGAGAAGGTGGGCGAGGTCGTCTCGACCAAGATGCAGAAGACCATCGTGGTTGAGGTCGAGATGCGCAAGGCCCATCCCAAGTACAAGCGTGTCGTCAAGACCAGCAAGAAGTTCTACGCGCACGACGAGCAGAACACCGCACGTGTGGGCGATGTGGTGCGCATCCGCGAGACGCGCCCCTTGAGTAGGCTCAAGCGCTGGAATCTTGAAGAAATTGTTCGCCGTTCGGCGCTCGCGCGGGCCGAAGAAAAAGCTGCAGCTGCGGCAAAGTAAGCGGCAGGGATAGAAGGAGAGATCGCTATGGCAGTGCAGATGAGAACCATGCTCGAGGTTGCTGATAACTCGGGCGCACGTAAGCTGCGGGTGATTCTGCCCCTGGGCGGATCAAGCGGCAAGAAGGCCGGCCTTGGGGACGTGGTCACCGCCTCCGTAAAGGAAGCAGCGCCCGACGGCCAGGTCAAGAAGGGCAAGGTCGTCAAGGCGGTCATCGTGCGTACCCGCAAGGAGTCACGACGCCGCGACGGCACCTACATCCGCTTTGATTCGAACGCTGCGGTGCTGATCAATGATGCCGGTGAGCCGGTCGGGACCCGCGTATTTGGTCCTGTTGCTCGCGAGTTGCGTGAGAAAAAGTTTTTAAAGATCGTATCGCTGGCCCCGGAAGTTCTTTAATTATGGACGCCAGAGAGGGAAGAGATTTATGAGTTTGAACATTCAGCGCAACGACCAGGTGGAAGTCATTTCAGGCGCCGACCGCGGCAAGCGCGGGCGCGTACTACGTGTTATTTCCGAAGAGAATCGCATTCTGATAGAGCACGTCCATGTCGTCAAGAAGAACGTGCGCCCCAATCCGCAGAGGAACATCAAGGGCGGCATCGCCGAGCAGGAAGCTCCGATTCACATTTCGAATGTTCTGCTTGTTTGCCCCAGCTGCGGCCCCACGCGTATTGGACACAGGCTTGAAGGCGACACCAAGGTGCGCGTTTGCAAGAAGTGCGGCAACATCGTTACCACGAAGATCAAGAAGAAGTAACCCGCCATCCGGGCTTGCAGCGCAGGCCGGTGGACAATTGAATCCCCTCCGTAACGGTAAACGGCCCAGGCCAATCCGAGACCGGAGAGAAAGAACGGAAGAAAATGGCAGCACGATTCAGAGAGAAGTATCACAAGGAAATCCGGGAGGCGCTCCAGAAAGAGCTGGGCCTCGAAAACACCATGGCGGTTCCGCGGTTGGAGAAGATTGTTCTCAACATGGGACTTGGCGAAGCCACGCAGAATACCAAGCTGCTCGATCCGCTCATCGCGGATCTCGCGGCCATCGCCGGGCAGAAGCCCGTTGCCACCAAGGCCAAGAAGTCCATCGCGGCATTCAAGGTTCGCGAGGGCATGCCGATCGGCGCCATGGTCACTTTGCGCGGTGACACCATGTACGAGTTTCTCGATCGCCTCATCTCCGTGGCCCTGCCCCGCGTGCGCGACTTCCGTGGAGTTTCCACCAAGAGCTTCGACGGGCGCGGCAACTACACGCTCGGCATTCGCGATCAGCTGATCTTTGCCGAGATCGACTATTCCAAGGTCGACAAGCTGAAGGGCATGAATATCACTATCGTGACCTCGGCCCAGGACGACAACTCGGCGCGCGCCCTGCTGCGGCAGTTCGGCATGCCGTTCCGCAACGCGGCGTAAACGAGAGGGAAGAAAAAGTTATGTCAACCACTGCAAAACGAGTTAAAGACGCCCGCAAGCCCAAGTTCAAGAGCCGTCAGCACAACCGCTGCCAGCTCTGCGGACGCCCCCGCGGGTTCCTGCGCAAGTTCGGTATATGCCGTCTGTGCTTCCGCTCGCTGGCCCTCAAGGGTGAGATTCCTGGTGTGGTCAAGAGTTCCTGGTAGTCCTCTGCCGGAGAACTCTGTAATAACGCGCCTCGCGGCGCGAGACAAGTTTGGGCCTCGCAAGGGTCCATGAAACATTCCCGCTGGTTCCCGGCAAGCCGGGCGAACGGGGGATGAAGGAGAAACGATGAGCTTGACCGATCCTGTAGCAGATTTCCTGACGCGTATTCGCAACTCAATCCGCGCGCGCCATCAGAAGCTGGATGTTCCGGCCTCGAAGCTGAAGACCGAAATAGCCCGCATTCTAAAGGAAGAAGGCTACATTGCCAACTATAAGGCCACCGAAGAGGATGGTCGCAATGTCCTGCGCGTCTACCTGAAGTACGGCGCCAACAACGAGGCTGCCATCCGCGACCTCTCCCGAGTGTCCCGTCCCGGCTGCCGCGTCTACGTCGGCCGCGACGAAATCAAGCGCGTGCAGGGCGGACTCGGCATCAGCATCCTCACTACACCGCGCGGTGTCATGACCGGACGTCAGGCGCGGCGAGAAGGTGTGGGCGGCGAAATTCTCTGCGAGGTCTGGTAGCACTTTGAGTGCGGCGATACGCGGCCTTCGACCGCCGTTCGTGCAGGGATTGAAATGCATGGCCAGGGCTTTGGCCTGGGCTGAAGTTTGTCAGGCGAAATCATTCGCCAGGCTGCAGTGGAACGAAGGAACAGCTTCGGGACTCGCAAGCCACATAGAAGGAATTGAGTATGTCGCGTATTGGAAAACAACCCATCCCGTTGCCCGCTGGCGTCAACTATGTCGTCCAGGGCAACACCTTCGTTGTCGAAGGCCCCAAGGGTAAGCTCGAGCAGGTCTTTCCTGCCGCTATCAAGCTTGAGACGAAGGACGGCCACATCCACGCCATCCGTGAGAACGACTCGCAGGCGGCGCTTCACGGCCTCACCCGCGCGCTCGTTGCCAACGCGGTCGAAGGCGTTACCAAGGGCTGGTCGAAGGATCTCGACGTCGTCGGCATCGGCTACCGCGTGGAGATGAAGGGCAAGAACACCGTGGTCTTCACCCTCGGTTATTCGCATCCCATTGAGCTCACGCTGCCCACCGGCATCACCGCCAGCATCGACCCCAAGCAGACCCGTATCACCGTCTCCGGCATCGATCGTCAGAAGGTGGGGCAGGTGGCGGCGGACATGCGCGCGCTACGCAAGCCCGATCCGTACAAGAACAAAGGTGTGCGTTACACGGGTGAGAAGCTGAAGAAGAAAGCCGGCAAGACCGGAGCCAAGTAAACCGAACGGGGCTGCAAGGCGGCTCCGCTACTAGGAAGGAAAGAACACCATGATTCCGCAGAGGAAGAGAAACGAAATTCGCAAGCGCATACATGCGCGCATCCGCGCGAAGGTTCAGGGTACGTCCGAGCGTCCGCGCTTGAACGTCTACCGCTCGCTTAACCACATCTATGCGCAGGTCATTGACGACAGCAAGGGCGCCACGATTGCTTCCGCCTCCACTGTCGCCGCCAAGATGAAGACCAGTGGCAACGTTGCAGCTGCCAAGGAAATTGGCAAGCTCGTCGCTGAGCGCGCGAAGGAGAAGGGCATCAAGAAGGTGGTCTTCGACCGCGGCGGGTACCTGTATCACGGGCGCATCAAGGCGCTGGCCGATGCCGCTCGCGAAGCGGGGCTGGAGTTCTAACCGGAGATCAGGCTCATACGCGCTTTACACGCGCAGAAGGAATTGGAAAGCAAATGGCAACAGCTAAGAAAAAGAAACTCGATGCCGGGCAGTACAATCTTAAGGACCAGGTCGTCTCCATCAACCGTGTGACCAAGGTCGTCAAGGGCGGCAAGAACATGTCCTTCGCGGCGCTTATCGTTGTCGGCGATCCCTCCTCGGGCGTGGTCGGCTACGGCTCCGGCAAGGCCAAGGAAGTACCGCAGGCCATCCGTAAGGGGATAGAGGCGGCCAAGAAGAATCTTGTTCGCATCAACCTCACGGAGACCAGCATTCCGCACAAGGTTATCGGCCATTTCGGCTCCGGACAGGTGCTGCTCAAGCCAGCCCCGGAAGGTACCGGTATCATCGCAGGCGGCGCCGTCCGCGCGGTCATGACTTCGGCTGGGGTGCAGAATGTGCTCACCAAGAGCCTGGGATCGGCCAACCCGCACAACGTAGTCAAGGCCACCTTTGACGCGCTGATCCAGTTGCGCGACAGGGCTGAGGTCGCTGCCCTCCGCGGCAAGCAGGTTGAGGAGCTATAAGCATGGAACAGCACGCAAAGATCAAGATTCAGTACTTTCGGTCGTCGATTCAGGCCCCGTTCAAGCACAAGAGGGTCGTCAAGGGCCTGGGCTTCACCCGCCTCAATCAGATCGTCGAGCGCGAAGACACCCCCTCCATTCGCGGCATGGTCAAGACCATCCCGCATCTGGTGCGGATCGTCGAGTAGTCACATCATTCGCTGTGCCGCTGTGCGCAGCCAAAAATAAGCGAGTCGGATCAGGTCACCTGATTCGGCGTTGAGCGAGGAAATCATGAATTTATCCAATCTTCGAGCGCCAGAAAATGCCAACCGCAACCGCAAACGTGTCGGACGCGGTATGGGCTCCGGGCACGGCAAAACATCCACCCGCGGACACAAGGGTCAGGGTTCCCGTTCCGGCTCCAGCCTGATGCGCGGTTTTGAGGGCGGCCAGATGCCGCTGC
Organism: Acidobacteriaceae bacterium; assembly: GCA_035532055.1. GTDB lineage: Bacteria > Acidobacteriota > Terriglobia > Terriglobales > Acidobacteriaceae > Silvibacterium. The sequence continues at coordinate 10,632 of DATKRT010000013.1, forward strand.
ACCGCCGCCTGCCCAAGCGCGGATTCACCAACATCTTCCGCACCGAGTACACAGTCCTCAACCTCGACCGCCTCGCCGAGCTGAACGAGTCCGAGCTGACCATCGAGAAATTCGTCGCCAAGGGCTTCCTAAGGGGTCGCAACGAGCTGCTCAAGATCCTCGGCAACGGCGAAATCGGTTCTGCTGTCACCGTTCACGCGCACAAGTTTTCGAAGACTGCGCAGGAGAAGATCGAGAAGGCCGGCGGCAAGGCCGTCCTTGTAGCCTGACATTTCGCGAATGCCCTGACGGACAACTGACCGGCAGGGCATTTATGATTGGACGCACCGATGCTTGAAAAATTCGCGAATATCTTCCGTATCCCCGACCTGCGCCGCCGTGTGCTCTTTACCCTCGGCGTGCTCTTTGTCTATCGCCTTGGCGGACACATCACCACCCCGGGTGTAAACGTCACCGCTCTGGAGCAGTTCTTTAACTCCCAGGCCGGCTCCTCGCTCGGCCTCGTCGATCTGTTCAGCGGCGGCAATCTGCGCCGGCTCACCATCTTCGCGCTTGGCATCATGCCGTACATCACGGCGTCCATCATCTTCCAGTTGCTCACCGTCGTGTATGAGCCGCTGGCCAAGCTGCAAAAGGAGGGCGAACTCGGCCGCCGCAAGATTACCCAGTGGACCCGCTACGTCACCATCCTGCTCGGTATCGTGCAGTCGATGGCCATCGCGCTGGCCCTGCAAAGCTCCTCCGGCAACATGGTCCTCGATCCCGGCCCTGGTTTCATCTTCATGACCGTGCTCACCCTCACCGCCGGCACTGCTGTTGTTATGTGGCTGGGTGAACAGATCACCGACCGCGGCATCGGTAACGGAATGAGCTTGCTCATCTTTGCCGGCATCGTCGTTGGTCTCCCGAGCGGCATTGCTGAACTGGTTGACACCATCCATACGCAGAAGTTCGGGGCGCTCACCGTGCCCGCTGTTGTGCTGCTCATCGTTGGTATGCTTGCTGTTGTCGCTTTCATCGTTTACGTGGAGAGTGCTGAGCGTCGGATACCTGTGCAGTACGCCAAGCGCATCGTGGGACGCCGCCTGATGGGCGGACAGTCCACGCACCTGCCGCTCAAGGTCAACTCCGGCGGCGTCATGCCCATCATCTTCGCGGCTTCCGTGCTCTCTGCTCCGCTGCTCTTCGCGCAGAGCACCTTCGTCCGCAACAGCGGTCCGCTCTCGCGCATCTTCGCGGCACTGGCCCCCGGCGAACCCTGGTACGAGTTCATCTATATCGTCGCCATCGTCTTCTTCGCCTACTTCTACATCTCAATCGTCTTCCGTCCAGACGACATCGCAGACAATATGCGCAAGTACGGTGGCTTCATCCCCGGCATCCGCCCCGGCAAGCGCACCTCCGACTACGTCAACGACATCCTTACCCGTATCACACTGGTCGGCGCTCTCTACCTGGTCGTCGTCGCTTTGATCCCGCAGCTTCTCATCAGCGGTATTCACTTTAATCACCTGCCTTTGGTTGGCGGTTGGTTCGAGCATTTGCCGCTATGGGTCACGAACGGTATGGGCTTCAACTTCTACTTTGGCGGAACCTCACTGCTGATCGTTGTCGGTGTGGCTATGGACACCGTTAATCAGGTTGAGTCACAGCTGATCATGCGCCACTATGAGGGCTTCTCCGCGCGAAGCGGGCGCACCCGCGGAAGGCGGGCTTGGTAGGTTGGCCGTGTCTGTGGAAAGCGCCAAAGCGGTAGGCACTGGGCAGAGTGGAAACCTGCCCGGATTTGCCCCCGGTCCCATTCTGCTTCTCGGAGCCCCTGGTGTTGGCAAAGGTACACAGGCCAAGGCACTTATGGCGGCCTGGGGAATCCCGCAGGTTTCTACTGGCGACCTTCTCCGTGCCAACGTCAGCCAGGGGACAGACCTTGGCAAACGGGCCAAGGCCGTCCTCGACCGTGGCGAGCTGGTTTCCGACGAACTGGTGAACGCGATGGTGGCCGGGCGGCTCACCGAGCCGGACACTGTCTCCGGCTATGTCCTCGACGGCTATCCACGCACCCTCGGGCAGGCTGCCTGGGTCGACGCATACGCCAACAGCAGGGGGGCGTCCAGGGGGGTGTCAGCGCTTCCCATCGTTGCTGTCAGTATTGAAGTCAGCTATAATCAACTCCTGCGCCGGATTAACGGTCGGCGCTCATGCCCAGCCTGCAAGAGTATTTACAACATCTACTTGCAGCCGCCCAAAGTGGATGAGCTGTGCGACTTGGACGGAACGCCTCTGGTGCGGCGCTCAGACGACACGAAAGAAGTTTTTGAGGGGCGGCTGCGGGCCTATCAGGCACAAACAGCACCTGTGGTTGAGCATTACCGTGCCCTTGGCCGCTTCAGACAGGTAAATGGGGAGCAGCCCATTGAGCAGGTGACCGCCGATGTGATCGACGCTGTACGGCGGCTGAGGAGCTAGAGCTTAGGCGATGGCGATCATGATTAAGACGCCGCAGGAGATTGAAAAAATGCGGCGCAGCGGACAGGTGGTTCGCGAGATTCTGGAGCACGTGCGGCAGCTCGTCAAGGTGGGCGCCTCCACGCAGGACCTCGAAGACGCCGCTGCGGAAAAGATGAAGGAGCTGGGCGCAAAGCCAGCGTTCAAGGGGTATCACGGATACCCATGCGTGCTTTGCACCTCGGTGAATGACGAAGTGGTCCACGGAATTCCGTCGGCCAGGCGCGTGTTGCAAGATGGCGACATTGTCTCTATTGACACCGGGGTCATCATCGACAGCTACTATGGCGACTCGGCAACAACCATCGCCGTAGGCTCTAAGATTCCGGAGAAGACACGGAAGCTGCTTGAGGTCACCGAGGCCTCCCTGCAGCGCGGTATTGAAGCCATCCAGCCCGGGGCGACCCTAGGCGACATAGGCGCGGCCGTGCAGGAGGTAGTCGAGGCAGGCGGCTTCAGTGTGGTTCGGGACTTCGTCGGGCACGGCATCGGGACCCGTCTGCATGAGGATCCGCAGGTGCCGAACTACGGCAAGCGCGGCCAGGGGCAAAAGCTGCGCGAAGGCATGGTCATCGCGATTGAGCCGATGGTCAATGTCGGCAGGCCGGATGTACAGGTTTTAAGTGACGGCTGGACCGCCGTTACGCAGGACGGAAGCTTGAGCGCGCACTTTGAGCACACCGTCGCGGTTACGGCTCAGGGCGCGGATATTTTGACTCAGTAAGCAGGTTGCCGTGTCCGCAGGGGCACGGCGGAATTGGGATAAGGATTGTCGAAGGAAGACGCGATTGAGGTAATGGCAACGGTGCTGGAAACCCTGCCCAATGCCATGTTCAAAGTCGAACTTGAGAACAAGCACCAGGTTCTGGCGCACGTCTCGGGGCGCATGCGAAAGAACTTTATCCGCATTCTTCCAGGTGATCGGGTAGCGGTTGAGCTCAGCCCGTATGATCTTACTCGCGGGCGTATCGTCTATCGCTACAAGTAAGCTACAGGCAGTAACAGCAAGGGAGTTTGGAATGAAAGTTCGTGCATCGGTAAAGAAGATTTGTGACAAGTGCAAGGTCATTCACCGCCGCGGGGTGGTGCGCGTGATCTGCGAAAACGCAAAGCACAAGCAGCGCCAGGGATAATCTGCGCGGCTCGGCTTGAGCCAACCATAGGGACTGTGCTCTTCGGGGCAGGGGCTAGTTAGCCGCAAAGAGGCTTGCGATGAACCCCGGTTTCATACCCGGTTCCACCCACGCCAGAACCAGGAAGGTTCCGGCATAACAGTTCTCCGGCAGCACAGCTACCGGGGAGCACCAAGGATAGAAATATGGCACGTATAGCCGGCGTTGATCTGCCCCGCAACAAACAGGTGCGGATCGGGCTCACTTACATCTACGGGATCGGAAACCCGCGTGCCCTCCGGATTCTGGCTTCAGCGAGTGTTGACCCATTCAAGAAGATCCAGGATCTAGGCGAGGACGAGGTTAACCGCATCCGCCAGGTCATCGAAAACGAGGGCAGTGTCGAAGGCGATCTTCGCAAGGACACTAGCATGAACATCAAGCGACTGATCGACATTCAGTCCTACCGCGGTCTGCGTCACCGCCGCAGCCTTCCGACGCGCGGCCAGCGCACGCACACCAACGCCCGTACCCGCAAGGGTCCGCGTAAGGGCACGGTAACCAACAAGAAGAAAGCGACGGCGAAGACCTAATGGCAAAAGGACAGGGCGCCGGAAAGGCTGCCAAGAACAAAAAGTTCAAGAAGCGCGAACGCAAGAATGTGCCCTATGGTCTGGTGTACATTCAGGCTACGTTTAACAACACCATCGTCACCATCACCGACCTGCAGGGCAACACCATCTCGTGGAAGAGTTCGGGTTCGCTCGGCTTCCGCGGGTCGCGTAAGGGCACCCCATTTGCCGCGCAGCAGGCAGCCATCAACGCCGCCAACCAGGCGCGCGATCATGGCCTGCGCTCGGTGGATGTGCGGGTCAGCGGTCCTGGCTCGGGTCGTGAATCGGCGGTCCGCGCATTGGCGGTTGCCGGTATCGATGTCCGTTCGATACGTGACGTTACCCCTATTCCGCACAACGGCTGCCGCCCGCCCAAGCGCCGCCGTGTGTAAGTTGGGAACTGTTCCGGGCAGGGGTTTGGCGAAAATCCTTCCCCTATCCCAAACAGGCCCAAAACGGTAGAATAACCAGGGGGAGTCGGCAACGGCTCCCTTTTGAGACGAACACCCGCCGCCATAGGCGAATGGTTGTTCCAGGACGGGGACGAAGCGCTTGCCAGCGCGTAAACCGGTCGGCCTCTGAAGTATGAAAATGTCCGCGCGACATGCCGGACAAGGAGAAGAGATTTGGCACGTTATACAGGAGCAGTCTGCCGCCTTTGCCGTCGCGAAGGCACCAAGCTTTTCCTCAAGGGAGCAAAGTGCTTTACTGAGAAGTGCGCCATTGAGAAGCGTAACTTCGCGCCCGGCCAGCATGGCCGCGACCGCAGGCCCAAGATTGTAGGCTACGGTCTTCAGCTTCGCGAAAAGCAGAAGGCGAAGCGCACGTACTTTACCCTTGAAGGGCAGTTTCGCCAGTACTACGAGAAGGCCTCGAAGTCCCCGGGGGTCACCGGCGAAATTCTGCTCCAGCATCTGGAGCGCCGTCTCGACAATGTCGCTTTCCGTCTTGGCTTCGCCAGTTCGCGCCGTCAGGCCCGGCAGATCGTCTGTCACGGGCATGTCGAGGTGAACGGTCGGAAGGTCAACATCCCTTCGTTCCAGGTGAGTGTCGGCGACGAGATCAAGGTACGTCCGAACTCCACCAAGCTGTTGGTCGTTGAGGGTGCTCGCGAGTTCGCCAGCCACCAGCTCGCGCCCACATGGCTCTCGATCGATGCCGAAAACATGTCGGGCAAGGTCCTGTCGCTGCCCAGGCGCGATGAGATCAACCTGCCCGTCAACGAACAGCTAATCGTCGAACTTTACAGCAAGTAGGTTTTAAGCAGGACGCCGTTCGCAAGGCGGCGAAAATTCAATCAACGAAGGAGATTCAGGCGCTGCCATTGCAAAATGCTTCGCGATGATCGCAGCGCGTGAAAGGTGATATAGATATGCTTTGGAGAGGATTTCAAAAACCGAAGCGTCTGGCGGTTGATTCCGAGACGCTTACTGAAAAATACGGCCAGTTCAGCGCTCAGCCCTTTGAGCGCGGCTTTGGCACCACCATCGGCAATGCACTGCGCCGCACCCTGCTTTCGTCCATCGAAGGCGCCGCGGTCACCGCAGTCAAGATTGAGGGAGTTCTGCACGAGTTCCAGTCCATCGCTGGCGTCGTGGAGGATGCGACCGACATCATTCTCAACCTCAAGCAGATTCCATTCAAGCTGAATGGCGATGGCCCCAAGGCCCTCTATCTGCGCGTGGATAAGCCCGGTGTGGTCACCTCCGGACAGATCGAGTCCGACGGTGACGTGGAAATTCTCGACAGGAACATCTATATCGCAACCGTCAGCGAAGGCGGCAAGCTGGACATGGAAATGCGCCTCAAGCGCGGTCGCGGCTACGTCTCGGCTGACAAGAACTTCGACGCCGACCTCGGCATCGGTTTTATACCCGTGGATTCGGTCCACTCGCCCGTCCGCAAGGTCAACTACACCGTTGAGGCTGCTCGTCTCGGGCAGATCACCGACTACGACAAGCTTACCCTCGAGGTCTGGACCAACGGCACAGTGCTTCCGTCAGATGCCGTCGGCCTGGCCGCCAAGCTGCTCAAGGACCACATGAGCATCTTCATTAACTTTGAGGAAGAGATCGAAACCGACACCGCCATCGACGATGGCCGCGGCCTGCTTCGCAACGATAACCTCAACCGCTCTGTGGAAGAGCTGGAGCTGAGTGTTCGCAGCTACAACTGCCTGAAGAACGCCAATATCCAGACCATTGGCGAGCTGATTCAGAAGACAGAAGCCGAAATGCTCAAGACCAAGAATTTCGGCCGCAAGTCGCTCAACGAAATCAAGGAAATTCTTGCGCAGATGGGACTCTCGCTGGGCATGAAGATCGACGAGCACGGCAATGCCGTACCCGGTCCGACCTCAATTCTCCCAGCGACCGCGCTGGCAGCAAACTATGGCGGCTTCGATGACGAAGAGGACCTCGACAGCGACATCGAAGTGCCGAACGAGACGGAAAACTTTTAAGCGCACGGCTTAGGGAATGGGCGCGGTTCGCCGCGCCCGAACTCTCCGCAGCCGCCGTTGAAAATTTAATTTTGAGATAGAGAGAAACGCCATGCGTCACCGTAATGCAGGATACAAACTCGGACGGAACACCAGTCATCGCCGCGCTCTGCTGCGCAATCTGGTCACGTCGATCGTTCTGGAGGACCGCGTCGCGACCACTGTGGCCAAGGCCAAGGCAGTGCGCCCTCATGTTGAAAAACTTATCACCCTAGGCAAGAAGGGCGATCTTCATTCGCGCCGTCAGGCTCTGGCTTACCTGCAGACCCGCGAGGCTGTCACCCGCCTGTTCGATACAGTCGCGCCCCGCTATGGAGACCGCAACGGCGGCTACCTGCGCATCGTTCGCACTGGTTTCCAGCGTGGCGACGGCGCAGAGAAGGCCTTTATCGAGCTTATCGGTGCGGAACAGCTTCTTGACGAGAAGCGCCAGAAGCGCGCCGAAACCCGGGCCAAGCGCCGCGAGGAACTGCAGAAGCAGCTTGCCGAGCAGCAGCCCGAGGGCGGCGAGCAGGAATCCTAACAACTTCGTATTCCACGTATTTCCATGAGCGCGCTACATTGTTGGCGCGCTCTTTTATTTTTCCGTAGTCTTCATCCTGACATGTCCCATTGATCTGCTATCCTGCCCTTTTCTGTGCAGGACGTAAACCATGAGCCCCACCAAATCCCGCAGGCCCAATCTGTTGAGTAAGCTGCACAGCCGCGTTCTGCTCGGACTGGGTGTGAAGCAGCGCGCTACGGACATAACCGATGAAGCGCATCGCATCCAGATGCGCCTGCTTCCGAATCAGACGCCGCAGCTGCCCGGCTTCCAAATCGCCTGTGCGTGGCAGCCCTCGAAGGACGCCAGTGCGGATTACTTCGACGTACTCCCACTCGGCGAAGGCAAGCTGGGCCTATGCATTGCCGATGTTTCCGGTAAGGGCACACCCGCAGCGCTACTCATGTCCAATCTGCAAGCCTCGCTCAAGACCTTCGCCGCGGCGGATGTCTCTCCCTCTGCCCTCTGCTCACAGCTTAACGCAGTGCTGTCAGACAATATCGCACCGGGCCGCTACGTCAGCTTGTTCTATGCCCTGTTGGACGGTTCTGCTCGCACAATACGCTATGAGAGCGCTGGTCACTGCCTGCCCTTGCTGGTCCGTGCCGACGGATCCATTCAAATACTGGAAGCCTCGAGCGGCGTCCTCGGCCTCTTCTCGCACTGGACCTACAACGACCAGGACCTTCTGCTTGCCTCCGGAGATGTCCTCGTCATGATGACCGATGGTCTGCTGGAAGCGGCCGACAGAAAAGGAGACGAATTTGGTTATAAGCGTCTCATCGCTACCGTGCTTTCCGTCCGTGGTGACGGTGCGCACCTCGTCCGCCAGCGCGTGATGGAAGAGGTTACGCATTTCTGTGGCGATGAATTCGCCGACGATGCTTCCCTGATTGTTCTGGCTGTGGAGTAAGAGGAGAGTCCGGGCATTGCCGCTGCGCCGTGGCCGGCATGTCGTCCGGGCCACTTCCAGATTTTAGCCGGAAGCAGCCCTATTGACGACTCAGTGGTTAGAAGTGGTACGCGATGCCGATGACCGGGTCGCTGATGTTGTAATACCGGTTGGTGCTGAAGTTGTTCACGCCGAAGGTCGGGGTCTTCATTACCAAGCCGCGGTACTCGGCGCGAATATCGAAGCTCGGGCTGATCTCATATGCGAATCCCGCGCCATACAGGGCACCGATCTGCGTACTTGAGCCGATCTGCTGGAGGGTGGTCTTGGGGTCATCGATGGGCCGGAACATAAAGCCGCCAATCCCAGCTTCGAGAAACGGATTCCAGTTCCGGAAAATAAAGCTGCGCACGTAGGCTCCGGAAAGTTCCTGAAAGCGGTCGTGGATAAGGTTGTTGTTCGTGGGGTTTGTGAAGTGCTGGACCTGCTGCGCGTACTGGTAGTTCAACTCCACTCCACTCGTCGGCGTCAGCAGATACCGATAGCTGATCAGCAAACCCCTACCCACTGTGGCATGCAGCTGTGTTCCATTGCCGGCGATGTACGGCGGAAACAGTGCTGATCCGCTTACGCTCACATCCTGACGGCTCTCTTGAGCAAAACCGGTGACCGCTACGAGTGGCAGCAGCAAAAGCAACAACAGACTCTTCTTCATTCGTCTCGTGAACCTCTTGCCCGCCTCGCGGGCATAAAAAAGCCCCGAAGGGCTCGCCAAATTATGCGATCCGACCTAAGTCTGACCCACTCTCGCAATTGTACAGGGCGAAGCGGTTTGGGCACAGGCCCACCCCCCCGGAAAATGCATGGCCAGCCTGCGAAAAACTTTTATCATGACATTTATTTGCAGGCTCACGATTTCCTGCCTGCGGCGTCGCTTTTGTCCGTATGCCGCACCCGGGGTGCGTTATCGCGCTCATGCCGCCGGAAGCCGAACGGCGCACCCTGTTCGGCCGCAATCAAGCGCGCGCATTTCAGAAACGCCTGCGCCGCATGTGAGAGGGTGGCGTTCCTGCGGTGGAGGGCCAGGAGTTGCCGCTCAATTCTCAGTTCCGGTACCTGTACCTGTACCAGTTCGCCACGCTCCAGTTCATCGCGGACGGCAAGTCCCGGTACCAAAGCCACGCCGTTGCCCATTGCCACAAAGCGTTTCACAGCTTCCAGGCTTGGTAGCTCCACCTTGATGTTCAGTGGCGTCTTATGCTTCTCAAACTCAGCAATCACTCTGCGCCTCAGCGGCGATACGACGTTGTGCGCAATAAAGTTTTCCGTACCTAATTCCTTCAGGGCCACTTTCTTCTTTTGCGCCAGCGGATGTCTGGGATTCATAACCAGCACCACAGAGTCCGTATAGACGCCGATCGTTTTCAATTGCGGATTTTCCGGCCGGAAGGTCACAATCCCCAGTTCTACCGTGTGCCCCAGCACGTGCTCTGGGATCCGGCTCGCCAGGCTTCGCTGCACGTGCACGCCGAGGTTGGGGCATTCCGTGCCAAAGCGGTCCAGCACCGGCAGCAGATACAGGCACGTGTATTCGTTCGCGGCCAGATTCAGGCGTCCGCGTTCCAGGGATCGCAGTTCTTCCATCGCGGCTGAGGCTTCCGTGCGTAGTTTCAACAGCCGCCCGGCGTACTCCATCAGCAGCTCACCCGCTGCTGTCAGCGTGCCCTCGCGCGACGCGCGCTCGAAAAGCGACTCGCCTACTTCGTCCTCAAGTCTGCGGATTGTATGGCTTACCGCCGGCTGAGTCCGGTGCAGCCGGCGTGCCGCACGCGAGAATCCGCGCTCTTCAATTACGGCTAAGAACGTTTCCAGTTGCGCGAGGTCCATAGATCAACGGCGGCAAGCTGCAGCCACCCAGCTAATATAAATTATATTGATCGTTTCGGTAAAAATTATAAATTTGAATTATGCCTCTGCGTTTGGCACACTGGAAGAGTCCCGCAAGTTGCAGGAGAAGCAGATGAGCAACAACCGCGTTTATTTTTTTGACACAACGCTACGCGACGGTGAGCAGTCGCCGGGGTGCAGCATGACCCAGCATGAGAAGCTTCAGATGGCGCACTCGCTCGCCGACCTGGGCGTCGATGTGATCGAGGCTGGTTTTGCCATCTCCTCCGATGGCGACTTCGCCTCCATTGAGGCGATCGCGCAGGATGTCCGCGGTCCTATCATTACGTCGCTTGCCCGTGCGCGCACCGGGGACATTGAGCGCGCCGGACAGGCCCTGAAGAAGGCCCGGCGTTCCCGCATCCACATTTTCCTTGCCAGCTCCGATATTCATCTTGAATACAAGCTCAAGATCAGCCGCGAGCAGGCCCTGGAGAATGCAGCCAAGGCCGTAGCGCTGGGAAAAACCCTGGCCGGCGAAATCGAGTTTTCGCCCGAGGATGCCACGCGCACCAGCCATGACTTCCTCTGCCAGATCGTCGGCGTTGCGATCGAGGCTGGAGCCGATGTCATCAATCTGCCGGACACCGTTGGTTATGCCACGCCCAATGATTACGCCGAAATGTTTCGCGTCATCCGCGAACGCGTTCCCGGTGCGGATAAGGTCACGCTCTCCTCGCACACGCACAATGACCTCGGTCTTGCCGTCGCCAATGCCCTCGCCGCGATTGAGGCGGGCGCGCGCCAGGTTGAGTGCACCATCAACGGCATCGGCGAGCGCGCCGGTAACTCTGCTCTTGAGGAGATAGCCGCGGCCTTGCTAGTCCGCGCTGATCGCTATCCGGTCGAGCATGGCATCCAGATGGAAAAGCTTTTTCCCATCAGCCAGCAGTTGGCCGCGACCATCAGCTTTGGACCTTCCCCGAACAAGGCGATCGTTGGCAGCAACGCCTTCGCGCACGAGGCTGGAATCCACCAGCACGGTGTGCTGTCCAATCCGCTGACCTATGAAATCATGACCCCCGCCTCCGTCGGCGTGCCCACCAACCGCATGGTGCTGGGCAAGCACTCCGGGCGTCACGCGCTGCATTCGCGGCTTACCACTCTGGGCTACAAGTTGGCTCCTGAGGATCTCGACATCGCGTACCGCGCCTTCACGGAACTGGCCGATAAAAAAAAGGCGATCTACGACCTCGACCTGATCAATCTAGTTGCTCACCACGAGCGTCATGAGGACCTGATCGTTGAGGCCTCCACGGAAACCACCGCGCGCTCCAACTAGGGCGCGCCTTCTCACAGCGCGGCGCACGCAGCCGCCACACACTACTTGGAGATCACTCGCGAATGAAGCTGAAGGTGCTGGTTGTCGCCGGGGATGGCATTGGTCCCGAAGTTACAAATGAAGCAGTGAGCGTGCTGCGCTCGGTCGCCGAGATGGGCGGCTACGACTTTGAGTTCCGCGAGGAGCTTATCGGTGGTATCGCCATCAAGAAGGCCGGTTCTCCACTGCCGCCCGCCACGCTTAACGCCGCGCTTGAAAGCGACGCCGTGCTGCTCGGCGCTGTCGGTGGCAATGAATTCAACTCGCTGCCTCCGGACAAGCGTCCAGAGGCTGGACTCCTGGCGCTGCGACAGGCGCTTGGCGGATTCGCCAACCTCCGTCCCTCCTTCGCATGGCCCGCGCTCGCGGCGAACTCGCCCCTCAAGGCCGAGGTTGTCAACGGGACGGACATTCTCTTTGTGCGCGAACTGCTCGGCGGCCTCTACTTCGGAGAGCCGCGCGCCTGGGACAAGGAGGCCGGCGCAGCCTGGAACACCATGCGGTACACCCGCGATGAGGTCACCCGCGTAGCCCGCATCGCCTTCGAACTCGCCTCGTCCCGCCGCAAAAAGCTCACCTCCGTCGACAAGGCCAACGTCCTCGAAGTTTCGCAGCTCTGGCGCGCCACCGTTACGGAGATTGCCGCGCAATATCCTGACGTCACCCTCGAGCACCAATACGTAGACGCCTGCGCCATGCACCTCATGAACACGCCGCGCAACTTCGACGTCGTGCTCACGGAGAACCTCTTCGGCGACATCCTTTCCGACGAGGCAGCCGTTATCACCGGCTCGCTCGGCATGCTGCCGTCCGCGACTATCGGCGGCGCGGTGAATTTATATGAGCCGGTCCACGGCTCTGCTCCCGACATTGCGGGCAAGGGCATCGCCAATCCGCTCGGCGCAATCCTTACCGCGGCCTTGGTGCTGCGCCACTCCGCCAAGCTCGATCAGGACGCGCAGGCCGTCGAAACCGCTGTGCGCACCGTGCTTGAGCAGGGCCACCGCACCGCCGACCTGGTCCGCGGACAGCAGGGTGTCTCCACGCAGGAGATGGGCCGGCAAGTCCATCTGGTGCTCAGTGAGCTTATCGACCGGCGTCAATCGATGCATGCCGTCTAACCGCGCTCCGGCAGATGCATCGCGCAACAGAAGATTACTGAGGTAAAAAATATGGCAGAAAAATCAAGGACATTATTTGAGAAAGTCTGGGAGTCGCACCTTGTGGCTGAGCCGGCCAACGAACCCGCGCTCCTCTATATCGACCTGCATCTTGTCCACGAGGTCACCTCGCCGCAGGCCTTTGAGGGACTGCGCCTCAGCGGACGCAAGCTGCGCCGTCCCGATCGCACTGTGGCCACCATTGACCACAACGTTCCCACCACGCTCGAAGGTCGCGTCAACATTCAGGACGTCATCGCCGCGAAGCAGATCGATACCCTGCGCAAGAACTGCGCCGAATTTGGTGTGACGCTCTACGACATTCAGTCCGCCGAGCAGGGCATTGTGCACGTCATCGGTCCAGAGCTTGGAATCACCAAGCCCGGTATGACTATCGTTTGCGGCGACTCGCACACCTCCACGCACGGAGCCTTTGGCGCGTTGGCCTTTGGCATCGGCACCTCCGAGGTCGAGCACGTCATGGCCACGCAGTGCCTGCCGCAGTCGAGGCCGAAGACCTTCCGTATTGCTGTCGAAGGTGAGCTGCCCGAGGGCGTTACGGCCAAGGACGTTACACTCGGCATCATCGGCCGCATCGGCACGGATGGCGCCACGGGCTGCGTCATCGAGTACGCCGGATCCGCCATTCGCGCGCTCTCCATGGAAGGCCGCATGACGGTCTGCAACATGAGCATTGAGGCGGGCGCGCGCGCCGGGATGATCGCTCCCGACGACACCACCTTCGCCTACCTCAAGGGCCTCGAATTTTCGCCCGAAGGCGCTGACTGGGACAAGGCCGTGGCCGAGTGGCGCGAGCTCCCCAGCGACCCCGGCGCAACGTACGACCGCGAACTGGTCATCCCCGCTATCGAACTTGCTCCCTATGTCACCTGGGGAACCAACCCGGGCATGGTCATCGCCGTCACCGACGTGGTTCCCGACCCCGCCGCCGCGGAGTCTGACTCCGACCGCCGCGGGTTTGAGCGCGCGCTCGAGTACATGGACCTGAAGGCGGGAACGCCGATCGAAGAGGTCGTGATCGATCGCGTCTTCATCGGCTCCTGCACCAATTCGCGCATTGAGGATCTCCGCGCGGCCGCCAAGGTCGTCGCCGGCCATCGCGTAAATGCCAGAGTCCGCGCCATGGTTGTGCCCGGCTCGCAGAAAGTGAAAGCACAAGCCGAGAGCGAAGGCCTCGACCAGATCTTCCGCGCCGCAGGCTTTGAGTGGCGCGAGCCCGGATGCTCCATGTGTCTGGGCATGAACCCGGACATTCTTTCGCCCGGCGAGCGCTGCGCCTCCACCAGCAACCGCAACTTTGAGGGCCGTCAGGGACAGGGCGGGCGCACCCATCTCGTGAGCCCCATGATGGCCGCCGCCGCCGCCATCACCGGGCACTTTACCGATGTGCGCACATGGGAATTCAAGAAGGAAGAGGTGTTGGCCTAATGCAATCTTTCCGTACTCTCACCTCTGGCGTGTTGCCGCTCGACCGCGTCAATGTGGACACCGATCAGATCATCCCCAAGCAATTCCTCAAGCGCATTGAGCGCACGGGTTACGGCGAGTTTCTGTTCTTTGACTGGCGCAAGGATCCTGCCTTCGAGTTGAACAACCCGCGTTACAAGGGCGCGCAGATTCTTGTCGCCGCCAAAAACTTCGGCTGCGGTTCTTCGCGCGAGCATGCCGCCTGGGCGCTTTCCAACTACGGCTTCCGCTGCGTCATCGCACCCAGCTTTGCGGACATCTTCCACTCCAACGCGGGCAAGAACGGCATTCTGCTGGTCACCTTGCCGGAAGAGCAGGTGCAGACGCTGCTGGACCGCGCCGCGAAGACTGACAGCTACTCGCTCACCGTGTCGCTGGAAGACCAGACCGTCAGGGACGCGCAAGGCTTTTCGGCGTCCTTCTCCATCGACCCTTTCCGTCGCGACTGCCTGCTCCAGGGCCTCGACGACATCGCTCTTTCGCTCCGCCACGCAGGCGAACTGGACACATTCGAGCAGCAGCATGATGCGGCCTTCTGGGTCGCGCCCAAACCACACGCAGCACAACATACGGGAGAGGCAGCGCAGGCATGAGCAGCGGCAACGGTAACGGAAGCGGAAAACTATACTCCATCGCACTCACTGAGGGCCCCAGCCGCGCACCGGCCCGCGCCATGCTGCGCGCTGTCGGCTTCACGCGCGAGGATCTCGCCAAGCCCATCATCGGCATCGCCAACACATGGACCGAGATCGGCCCCTGCAACTACCACCTGCGCGAGATCGCGGAGGCCGTGAAGGAAGGCATTCGCGAGGCGGGCGGCACGCCGATGGAGTTCAACACCATCACCATCTCCGATGGCATCACCATGGGCACTGAGGGCATGAAGGCCTCGCTCATCAGCCGCGAAGTCATCGCCGACTCCGTCGAGCTGGTCGCGCGCGGCAATCAGTTTGACGGCCTGGTGGCCATCGCCGGCTGCGACAAGAACATGCCCGGCACGGTCATGGCGCTCGCCCGTCTCGACATTCCTTCGCTCATGCTCTACGGCGGCTCCATTGCGCCCGGCCATCTCAACGGCAAAGACCTCACCGTGCAGGACGTCTTTGAGGCTGTCGGCGCGCACGCCGCAGGCAAGCTCGACGACGTCGGCCTCGAAGCCGTGGAAGCCAATGCCTGTCCGGGCGTGGGCGCATGCGGCGGCCAGTTCACCGCCAACACCATGGCCATGGCCTGCGAGTTCCTCGGCATCTCGCCCATCGGACTCTCCGGAGTTCCAGCCTTCCTCCCGGAAAAGCTCGCCGCCGCGCGCGAAGCCGGACGCACCGTGATGCAGCTCGCAAAAAAGGGCATCAAGCCCTCGCAGCTCATCACGGCAAAGTCTCTGGAGAACGCCATCGCCAGCGTCGCCGCATCCGGCGGATCCACCAACGCCGTGCTGCACTTCCTGGCCATCGCCAATGAGATGGACCTGCCCCTCACCATCGACGACTTCGACCGCATCAGCCGGCAGACACCGCTGCTCTGCGACCTCAAGCCCGGCGGGCGCTATGTAGCTGCGGACTATCACGCCGCGGGCGGCAGCCGCCTGCTGGCCAAGCGCCTGATTGACGCGGGCCTGATGGATGGCAGCGGACTGAACGCCACCGGGCGCACGCTTGCCGAGGAAGCTGCCGAGGCAAAGGAGACACCTGGCCAGGACGTCATCCACGCCGTCGATAAGGCCATTAAGCCCTCCGGCGGACTGGTCATCCTGAAGGGCAACCTTGCGCCCGAAGGTTGTGTGATCAAAGTTGCGGGCCATAAGCGCCTCGAGCACAGTGGCCCGGCGCGTGTCTATGATTGCGAGCAGGACGCCTTCCACGCCATTGAGGCTGGCCAGATCAAGCCCAACGACGTCATCGTGATTCGCTACGAAGGCCCTGTTGGCGGCCCCGGCATGCGCGAGATGCTTGCCGTTACCGCCGCCGTCGCCGGAATCGATGAGCTGAGCGATACGGTTGCGCTGCTGACCGATGGCCGCTTCTCCGGAGCCACGCGCGGCCTGATGGCCGGGCACGTTGCGCCGGAAGCCGCCGTGGGCGGGCCCATCGCCGCCGTGCACGAGGGCGACATCATCCACTTTGACATTCCCAACCGCAAGCTTGAGTTGGAGGTATCGGACGAAGAGATAGCGGCCCGCCTCAAGCAGTGGCAGCAGCCCGCTCCCCGGTTTGCGCGCGGAGTGTTTCGCAAGTATGCCAACTCAGTGTCGTCGGCTGCGCAGGGCGCAGTCACGCACTGAACCAACAAGGAAAATATACAGGCAAGGGGAACACACAGGAGACAATTGCGATGAGCCAGAAAAAGGACCCTGCAATTTTATCGAATGCAACCCGCCTAACCGGCGCCGAAATTCTGTGGGCGACGCTTGAGGGCGAAGGCGTGCGTGAAGTCTTCGGCTATCCGGGGGGGGCGATTCTTCCCGCGTACGATGCGCTGCGCAAATTTCCTATCCGCCACATTCTGGTGCGGCACGAGCAGGGCGCCGTGCACATGGCCGATGGTTATGCGCGCGCCTCAGGCAAGGTCGGCGTGGCGATTGCAACCTCCGGCCCCGGCGCAACCAACATGGTGACCGGCATTGCCAATGCCATGCTCGACTCCATTCCCGTGCTCTGCATCACCGGGCAGGTTTCGAGCAAGGTGCTCGGGTCAGACGCCTTCCAGGAAGTGGACATCACCGGCATCACGCTGCCGGTTACCAAGCACAACTACCTGGTGACGCGCGCCGAGGACATTGCGCCCGTTCTCCGCGAGGCGATGCTCATCGCGCGCTCTGGCCGTCCCGGTCCGGTGCTGGTGGATATTACCAAGGACGCGCAGCAGGCCACCGCCGACTTTGACTTCGCCGCCGCCGCGCCACAGCCGCATCGCCCTCACCCCATGCTGCGCGCCGAGAGCGAAGAAGTGCTGAAGGCCGCCGCGCTCATCCGCAACGCCAAACGCCCGGTTATTCTCTCCGGACACGGCGTCATCCGGTCTGGCGCGCGCGAGCAGGTCATCGCCCTCGCCGAGCGCATGCAGATTCCCGTCGCCTCCACGCTCCTCGGCCTTGGCGGATTCCCCGCATCGCACCCGCTCTCGCTGGGCATGATGGGCATGCACGGCGAGGCGTGGGTCAATCAGGCTATTCAGCAGGCCGACCTGCTCATCGCCTGCGGCATGCGCTTTGACGATCGCGTCACCGGATCGCTTGCCACCTTCGCCGTCAATGCGAAGAAGATTCACATCGAGATCGACCCTGCGGAGATCAACAAGAACGTGAGGATTGACGTGGCCCTCATCGGCGATCTGGCCGAAGTGCTGGAGGCTGTGCTGCCGCATCTGAGCGGGCGCAAAAGCTCCGCCTGGGTGCGCGAAGTCAACGCCATGAAGGGCGAGTGCGCGGTGCGCGACATTCAAAAGCTTCCCGACACCGGCCACCTCTACGCCGCGCACGTGATGTACGACCTGTGGAATGCGACCGAGGGCAAGGCCATTGTCGCGACGGACGTGGGCCAGCACCAGATGTGGGAGGCGCAGTACTACAAGCACGAGGAGCCGCGCACCCTCATCACTTCCGGCGGACTCGGCACCATGGGCTTCGCGCTGCCCGCGGGCATCGGCGCGAAGGTTGCGCAGCCGGACAAGGAAGTATGGATCATCGCCGGAGACGGCGGCTTCCAGATGACCGCCGCCGAGCTCTCCACCATCGCCCAGGAGAACCTCGACGTCAACATCGCCGTCGTCAACAACGGCTACCTGGGCATGGTCCGCCAGTGGCAGGAGTTTTTCTACGACAAGAACTACGAGTCCTCGCCCATCCTAAGTCCCGACTACGTCAAGCTGGCCGAGGCGCACGGTATTCCGGGCGCGACGGTGAGGACCCGCGCTGAAGTGCTGCCCGCGGTCAAGGCCGCGCGCGAGCGCAAGGGCCCGTTCCTCATCAACTTCCTGGTCGAGAAGGAAGACTCTGTTTATCCCATGATTCCCGCAGGGTCGGCGCTGCATGAGATGATTCGCAGGCCAAACCATAACCCGCTGGTTGAGACAGCGCAGGACGCTTAGGTGTAAGTAAGGACTTCAAGCTATGCTGCACACATTTGTTGCACTCGTAGAAGACAAGCCGGGCGTGCTGACGCGCGTTGCGTCGCTGTTCAGGCGGCTTAACATCAACATTGTCTCGCTCACCGTGGGCCGTTCGGAGAAGCCTGGTACCTCGCGCATGACCATCGTGGCCGAGGCGTCGCCTACCGCAGGGCACCGCATTATGGCCAGCCTGTACAAGCTCGAAAACGTACTGCAGGTGGATGACATAGGGCTGCACTCGAGCGTGAGCCGCGAGCTGGCGCTGATCAAAGTAGCGGCGACGCCGAAGACCCGGAGCCATATCTTTGAGCTGGCTGAGGTCTTTCGCGCGCGCATTGTCGATCTAGCGCCGGAGTCTCTGATGATCGAGATCACCGGCGTCGAAAGCAAGATTGAAGGGCTCCTGCAGGTACTCAACGAGAGCGAGGACTGCATCCTCGAGGTCTCCCGCACCGGACGCATGGTGATGCGGCGCGGGGAGCACACCAGCCGCGTGCTCGACGCCATGCGGGTTCCCGAGCCTGAATCAGAAACCGGCGCCGACGCTGCCGTGCGCGCCGTCATTGAGGAGCCTTCGAAGCTGCCGCAATAGTCCGGCAGCGCTATTTGAGCTTTTGTTCCAATCGAAATTTCAACCAACCAGAAAGAGACTGAGGAAACACAATGGCGAAGACGTACCACGATCAGGACGCGGATCTGTCCATCATCCAACAGAAGAAAGTAGCCATCATTGGCTACGGCTCGCAGGGTCACGCCCACGCGCTCAACCTCAAGGACTCCGGCGTCGAAGTTCGCGTCGGCCTGCCCGAGACCAGCAAGTCCATCGACAAGGCGAAGAAGGCCGGCCTCGAAGTCAGCTCCGTCAGCGAAGCCGCCGCCTGGGCCGACGTCATCATGATCCTTACGCCCGACCACTCGCAGGGCGAGACTTACGCCAAGGACATCGCGCCCAGCCTGAAGGCGGGCAAGACGCTGATGTTCGCGCACGGTTTCAACATCCGCTTTGGCGCTATCGTTCCGCCCCAAGATATTGATGTCTCGATGGTTGCGCCCAAGGCTCCCGGCCATCGCGTACGCGAAGTCTTTACCGAGGGCGGAGGGACGCCGGGACTGGTCGCGATTTATCAGGACGCATCGGGGAATGCTCTTGCCGACGCGCTCTCCTACGCCAAGGGCATTGGCTGCACCCGCGCCGGAGTGATCCAGACCACCTTCGCAGAAGAGACCGAGACGGACCTCTTCGGCGAGCAGGCGGTGCTCTGCGGTGGCACATCCGCGCTCGTCAAGGCCGGATTTGAGACGCTGGTGAACGCCGGTTATCAGCCGGAAATCGCCTACTTCGAGTGTCTGCATGAGCTGAAGCTCATTGTGGACCTGATGTATCGCGGCGGCCTTGCGTACATGCGCTACTCGGTTTCCGACACGGCTGAGTACGGCGACTACACGGCCGGCCCGCGCATTGTGACTGACGAGACTCGCGCTGCGATGAAGAAGCTGCTCACCGAGATTCAGGACGGGACCTTTGCGAAGAACTGGATCGAGGAGAACAAGACCGGCCGCAAGTTCTTCACGCAGATCCGCAAGGACGAGGCGGAGCACTCGATCGAAGAGGTCGGTGGACGCCTGCGCGCCGCCATGCCGTTCCTCGATCCGGTTACGGTCAAGGACAACAAGCCGCAGTCTTCCGTTCCGACTGCGTAACCGATCGCAATATCACCGAGGGGCGGCGATTTAAATCGCTGCCCCTTGCCGTCTCTGCGCGCACATACCCTTATGCCCAGTGCGGCAGTCTATTTTTCTATGGTTCGATTTTCCCTCTGCCTTCTTTTTCTTTTTCCTCTGCCCGTAATTGCGCAGGCCAGCCTGAGCTGTCCCATGCGTCCGGAAACGCTTGGCGCCATGCTGCACTGTTATCGTCCGCTGCTGGTTTTCAGCCCGTCAGCGACTGACGCCCGCCTTCGCGAGCAGACCAAGCTTCTGGATGCTGCTGCCGATTCGATGATGGACCGCTTTATCCTGCTGACGCCGATCGTTCCCAATCCGAAGCAGTACGTGACACCACTCGACACGCTCTATATCGTGCTGAACGAGCATGAGATGCAAGCCATTCGCGCGCGCTTCCACGTTCCGCCTGACCGCTTTGAGGTGGTGCTGCTGAACGAAGAAGGCGACGTTGCCATGCGCAGTGACGAGCCGATCCGCGTGACGCCGATGGACCGGCTGATTGACACCTGGCCGCGCCGGAAGCGGGAAGAGCTGCGCCGCGACTCCTATTAACCTCGGCGGCATCTCCGTTGGCGCGATCGATCAGGTACCATTTCAGAAAGAGGTCATGCTTCTATGGCTATCGCCGGTTCTTTGCCCGTACTGGATCAGGCTGCCCCAAGCCTTACCCAGGGCCGTACCCCGACTCCCGAGATTATTTAAGCACTGCGCCGTCCGCCGCCATCGCGGGTACGTTCACGTGCAGTCGGAGCCGGGCGCGACGTGCTTCGAGGCCTGCATCCCGGTGGAGCAACTGCAGGCGTATTAAGCTAAGGGCGGAGTCCCAGGGGCGCGTTTTTCAAAAGTCAAGATGCTGATTTTGCTTTAGTTACGGGCGCTTCGGCGCTAGCTTATTCCAATGAAACGGGTTATCGCTATGCTCCTCTTAATAAAGGAGTTATGAGCAGTCCTTGGCCTATTCTCTTGCGGGCCCCGCGGATCGGGCAGAGGCTGGATCACTGTTCCTAAACTTGTCGCTGCCGGGGCGCGTTTTTCAAAAGTCAAGATGCTGATTCTGCTATGGTTACGGGCGCTTCGGCGCTAGCTTATTCCAATGAAACGGGTTATCGCTATGCTCCTCTTAACAAAGGAGTTTCCTGGAGCGTTTGAGAGTTTACGTGGGCATAAAGAGATCAAGCGCAGCTTTGTGGGCTGCGCCTGGAGAAGGAAAATCTGGAAAATACTCTTAATAATAGGATAGCAGATTGGAAGAATTCAGATGCATTTATAAGCTTTCTGGAATGTGTTGCTTACAAGATTTACCCCTTGACAAGATTTTGGGGGCGGGGGGTGTGGAAAAGGTGCGGCTCTGCGAGCCGGGCTACATTTCGTTGCGGTCGTTGCGCCTGACCCCACCCCACGGACAAAGACCTGTCCGCGGGGGCCCCGGAATCGGCTCCACTCCGGCCTGCGGCAGCAAGGTAGCTCCTGCGGAGTGGGCTTTACGGCACGGCTAAAGCCGTGCCCTGTTACTTGACGTGGCCCTTCGGGGTGGGGGAAAGTTCTGGATTGCGGGGGCTTCTGCCTGGCCTCGCTGGCGCGAGGCGTGTGGTTTTTGAGGCCGCTCGGAAGGCGGTTCCCGTGGCTTTACTGGCTGGCGTGGGAGGAGGGTTCGGTGGCGGCGGCGCGTTCGGTCTGGACCTGATTGAGGTTGCGGTAGATGTTCTCGTTGCGGACGATGGACTGGACGTAGTTGCGGGTCTGGGTGAAGGGGATGGATTCGACGAAGACGTCCATGTCTTTGAAGTTTCCGGCGGACTGCCAGTCCTGTACGCGGTTGTCACCGGCGTTGTAGGCGGCGAAGGCAAACTCGGGGTGGTTGTTGAACTCGTCGAGCATTTGCCGCAGATAGAGGCAGCCGAGGCGGATGTTTGTTTCCGGGTCGAGCAGATCGCGCGTGCGGAAGTGCCGGATGCCTTCCTTGCGTGCCAGTTCGCTTCCTACGCGGGGTAGAAGCTGCATGAGTCCGTAGGCATTGGCGTAGGAGACGGCGCCGGGGTTGAACTCCGACTCCTGGCGGATGAGCGAGGCGACCATGTAGGGGTTGAGGTTGTACTGCGTGGAGTAGCGCTTGATGGCGGGCCAGTACGGTTGCGGGAAGAGGATGCGCCAGTAGGCCAGCGGAATCTCGCCGAAGGGCGCTGTTGTGTAGTAGGGGATGGCCCGCTTCATCAGATGCAGTGCGTGCCACGGTTCACCGTAGTGGGCGTAAATCTGGGCTTCGGCGAGGCTGCCCCAGGTGTCGCTGCCTTCCGCCGCCTCGATTTCCGGCGAGATGTACTCGTTGAGGCCGGCGTTGGCGAGGAGGCGCGCCTTGACCAGGTGCGGGTCCTGGTCGGGGATATTGTCTGAAAGCTCGGGTACGTCGTCCGGCTGGAGTGAGTCGAGCACGGCGGAGCCGGTCGGCGCGTCGTTGCGGCGGTAGCCCATGTCCTGAAGCCGCTGCTCGGCCATGTCGGCATAGTAGTAGTGGCGGTATACGCGGGCCACGGTGCGGTAGTACTTCACGGCCATCGCGGTGTTGTGTTCCTGGCCGGCGTAGATGCGGGCGCGCCAGTAGAGGGCGGCGGAGGTCTCGGTGCTTTCAGGATAGTCGCGGATCTGCTCGTCCATCATCTTTGCGGCTTCGGAATAGTCTCCGAGCTGGTAGGTGAGCCAGGTGGCGCGCCAGTGGGCGGCGGGGGTTGCGTCAAAGCACTGCGTGTGGTGGCGGGAGTCGCAGGGATGCGGGAACTGCGTGGAGAGATTGACGTAATAGCGGACCGCGTTTGGATAGTCCTTGGCGAGCAGGTACATATTGCCGCTGGAGTAGAGGGCTTCGGCGAGCCAGGGGCTGTGGGGGAAGCGCGACTCCATTTGCTGGACGATGGACTGCTGGGCGGCGGTGTTGTTGTCGTGGCGGGCCAGCTCCATCATGAGATAGAGGCGGCGGGCTCCGGCTTCGTCGTTGGTGTCGGGCAGGCGATCGAGGTCGCGCTTGATGAGCCTGTGGAGCTTCAGTTCGCAGGCGGCGACGGCGACCATCATTTCGTTGTGGGCGCCATCAACGAGGGATGCGCTTTTGGCGAGCGAGCGGTACTCTTCTTCGGCGTCCGCATAGTGGTGGGCGCGGAAGAGGGCGTCGGCGCGGGTGCGCCGCTGCGAGATGGGCATGGAGTCGAGCACGCCGAGCGCGACGAGCTGCTTGCGGGCGTCCACGGCTTGCGAGCTGAGCGGGTAGTCGAGGTAGATGTGCTTGTAGAGCTTCTCGGCGATGTCTTTGTTGCCGGACATGAGGTTGGCTTTGGCCAGATCGGAGAGGAAGTCAGGCTTGTTGGCGATGGACTCTGACATGTGCGGATCGAGCACACGGAGCGCGTATTGCGGGTCTCCCTGCTGGATATAAAGGTTGGCCTGGAGGACCGGGATCCGCGGGACAAAGATGGAGTCCGGGTACTGTTTGGCAAACCCGAGCAGGACGCGCTGGGCGTCATCGAGCTTGTTGTCCGCAAGATAGGCCTGCGCGGTAAGGTAGGCGGCGTAGTCGTCGAGGGAGGTGCCGTCGCGCTCGGCATCGGCGAATTCGGACACGGCCTGACTATATTTATGGTCGAGCAGATAGGCGTGGCCGAGTGCGAGCCGGGCGGCGGAGGCGGCCTCGCCGGAGTGGGCGTTGGCGTAGCGGGTGACTCCGGCAAAGGCGGCGGGAGAAAGCAGGAGAGAGAGCTGCTGGGCCATGGGGCGGAGCTGCGATGAGGCGATGAAGGCCTTTTGATAATGGCGGCTGCGTGCCAGCTCGCGAGCCGTAAGGCGGCGGCGGCGAAGGTGGCGCCGGCGCCGGAGACGGCGGTAGCGGGCCAGTTCGCGGCGGGTCATGTGATGGGAGCGGCTGCGATGCCGAACCCGGGCATGAGTCGTCCGGTGGTGCGAAGTCCGATGGTGGGTGGAGTGGTGGTGGGTGGATCTGGCGCGGGTGGAGCGGCGGGCGGTGTGGTGCGTGGTGTGACGCTGGGTAGGATGCGTGGTCCGGCGGAACCGGCGACGGGTCGTATGGTGTTTGGTTTTGTGGGTAATTTTTCGTTTGGCCGTGGTCTTGTGATGGACCGTAGTTGCCTGCTCGGCATGGACTTCCGGCGCGAGGATGGCAGCAGGAGGAAGCAGAGCCAGAGCGGCAAAAGAGCACACGAGGACGCGGAGCATTCGAAAGACGTGTACCGTTGCGCTACCCTGCATTGCCCTCATTCCTTACTGTACGACGAATCGCTGAGTGGATTCGCTTACCGCCCGGGGAAATTATGGGTGTTACCGAAATGGATACGGGGTGGCAGGCCCAAGGCTGGGTAAGTCCATTTAGATTCTTAAAGATGCTGGAAGGTTTCAGCCGGTTCTGTTAGTTAGGCCGTGTGGGAGGATGGGTGTACTTGATGAGGAGGACTTCGTTTCCGATTTCGTTGTAGATGAGTTCGTCGACGGTTCCCTGCGCGAGCAGGAGGCCGAATCCGCCGGGGCGCATGCCCTGTTCGTCGCGGAGGCGGGTGTGAGCGGCTGGGTCCCCGGCAGGATTGGAGATGGCGGCGTGGGTGAGGGTTTCGGGGCGGAAGCCGGAGCCGGGGTCGCGCACGTAAAACACGTAGGAACGCGCGGTGCGAACGGCGGTGACCTCAACGAACTGGTCGGGGTCGAAGGCGGCTCCGTGCTCCATGGCGTTGAGCAGGATTTCGCGGAAGCCCTGCATCACGTCCTGGCGGGTATCGTCGGGCAATCGCTCGGCGAGCTTGCGGATGAAGGTCAAGAGGCGGTCGGCATTGATGAGGCGGGGGACGACGCGCACGGTGACCCATCCGGGGCGGGCGGAGACGATGTGAAGGTCGTCGCACGAATCGTCGTCGGAAGCCGCACTTTGAGCGAGGCAGGCAATCTCTGTGGGGTCGAAGGGCGGCGTGAAGCAGGCGAAGACGCGGGCGCGCAGTGCGGCGATGACGTCTTCCGAGGTGCTTTGGGCGGCAAGGAGAATGCACTTGACGCCGGGCCGGATGAGCCGCATTTCTTCAAGCAGCGCGAGATCTTCGGCGATGGCGCTTTCCGGGTTGGTGATGACGACGGCGAAGGGCTGCTTGCGCAACCGGAGCAGCGCGTCCGCGTCGCCTGCGGCAAACTCGACAGGGAAAGCCGCGTTGCGAAGGGCATCCGCGATGGTGCGGCTGATTTCGGCGCGATTTCCGATGACGAGGGTACGGCTCATGAGAGCTCCGAGAAGAACAGCTCGATTTTACTCTGGGCCGGGGGCGGCGAGGGTTGTGCGGGCGGAGCTTGTGCTGAGGCATGGCTATGCGGCGTTGCGCTGCCTGACCTGGAGGCGCAGTCCCTCGGATTTTTGCAGATAGGCGATGACCTGGAGGAGATTGCGGGCCTGCGGATTGCCTGAGGGGCCGAACATGCGCAAGAGGCTCTTTTCGGGGATGGCGGTGGCCTGGGCGAGCTGGGCGTATCCCACGGTGGCCTTGATGTAGTCGCGCAGGATGGACTTGGCGGTGTCGAGGTCTCCGGCGACGAGGCACTCGATGCCCTCGCGGAGCAGCTCGCGTCGGAAGGCGCGGTCTTTTTGCACCCGGGCGAGGACGGTTTGTTTGAAGTCGCGCGTTAGGGGCATGGTGATGTCTCCTATCTGTGCTTTCGCACTGCTCTTTTGTATGCGGACCAGAGAGCGATGGCTCCCGGACTGCGGCCATTTTTCAATGGTAACACATTAGTTACCATAGGGGAGGTGAGTGGTGCGCTGGTGCTTGTTTTTCATTTATGCCGGAATCATGCTCCTCGCCGGACTGCGCCTGGGTGTAGGCCATAGAATGGCGGGATGATTCGTTCAGGGATGATTCGGTTGTGTACGGGTGTGGTGTGTGGGCTGTTGTGTGTGGGTGCGGTTGCGTGGGCGGCGGGACCAAAGCGGGCTCCGGTGCCGGTGCGCGATCCGCATGCTGCGGGGTATGTGAAGGCGGTGGATTTGCCGGATGGGGTGAACGCTCCGGCGGATAAGAATGGGAACTTTGTGCTGGGGCCGTTGCACACGCCTGCGGCGGAGTCGGCGGTGCGGGCGGGCGTGGCGCAGGGGCGGGTGTATCGCTTCACGATGCGGTCAGAGGACAGCCGGTTTTATCCGGGGATTGTGCGGGAGAAGGGGACGTTCGGGACGCCGGATGCGAAGAATCCGGCGCGGCTGATGGTGACGACGAGCCATGCCGCCGCGTGGACGCGGGTGGTGACGGTGTATGTGCCGAGCCAGTATGTGGCGGGGACGGCGGCTCCTTTTATTGTGGATGAGGACGGGCCGGACCCGCTGCTGTTTACGGTGCTGAATAATTTGATTGCGGAGCGGAAGGTTCCGGCGATGGTGGCGATTTCGATTGGCAACGGCGGGGGCGACGCGCAGGGGAGCGAGCGGGGGCTGGAGTATGACACGATGTCGGGCAAGTATGCGGAGTTTGTTGAGCACGAAGTGCTGCCGCGAGTGGAGGCGGTGGCGCAGGTGCGGCTGACGCATGATCCGGATGGGCGGGCGACGATGGGGGGCAGCTCGGGCGGGGCGTGCGCGCTGATTATGGCGTGGTATCACCCGGGGCTGTACCACCGGGTGCTGAGCTACTCGGGGACATTTGTGAATCAGCAATGGCCGTATAACCCGAAGATGCCGCATGGGGCGTGGGAGTTCCATGAGCGGCTGATTCCGGAGTCGCCGCGGAAGCCGCTGCGGATATGGATGGAGGTGGGCGACCGGGATTTGTACAACCCGAACGTGATGCGCGACGGGATGCACGACTGGGTGGTGGCGAACGAGCGCATGGCGAAGGTGCTGGCGGCGAAGGGATACCATTATCAATTTGTGTTTGCGCGCAACGCGGGGCATGTGGACTACGCGGTCAGGAAGCAGACGATGGCCGAAGCGCTGGAGTATGTGTGGCAGGGGTACAGGGCGAAGGCGCACTGAGGCTGAGGTGTGAGCTGCGCGAGAGGGTGCCGGCGGAGCGGCTCGATGGGATCGGGCTCCGTTATGATGGTGTAGTTTGCCTATGATCAGTGGCACGACGGAGGATGAGACTGTAGCGATGCGATTAGTGAATTTTGGATACCGGGGTCGGGTTGAGTTTGGCGTGGAGCGCGATGGGTTTGTGCGGTCGCTGGCGGCGGCGGGCTACGGGAGTGACGCGGCATTTTTTGCCGGGGGCGATGCGGCGCTGGATGCGGCGCGGAAGCTTGCCGGCGCCGCGGAGGCGGAGCAGATTGCGTTGAGCGAGGTGCAAATGCTGGCTCCGGTGCTGAAGCCGGGGAAGATATTGTGCGTGGGGTTGAATTATCGTGATCACGCGATTGAGTCGAAGATGACGATTCCGGAGGTGCCGACGATTTTTTTGAAGCTGCCCAATGCTGTGACGGGGCCGGGAGCGGAGATTGTGCTGCCGCGGAACTCGTCGCAGCCGGATTATGAGGCGGAGCTTGCGGCGGTGATCGGGCGGGGCGGACGGAATATTCGCGCAGAGGACTGGGAGCGGCATGTGCTGGGCTACACGATTATGAACGACGTGAGCGCTCGCGATGTGCAACTGGCGACCACGCAGTGGACGCTGGGCAAGAGCTTTGACACGTTTGCGCCGATGGGGCCTGCGATTGTGACGACGGATGCGATTCGCGATCCGCATGCGCTGGATATTCAACTGGTGATTGATGGCGAGGTCTTGCAGCACTCGAATACGAAGCACCTGATCTTCAAGCTGCCGGAGCTGATTGCGCATATCTCGGCGGTGGTTCCGCTGGAGCCGGGTGACGTGATCAGCACGGGAACTCCGGCGGGCGTGGGGTTGGGGCGGACTCCGCAACGTTGGCTGAAGCCGGGGGAAGAGGTTGTGATTACGATTGAGGGGATTGGCGAGCTGCGTAATCGGACGGTGGCGGCGGAGTGATGCGCTGAGTGCGGAGATTGGCTGGATGAAGGAGTGGGTGTGAGCGAAGAGTTCCGGTTGGATGGCAAGACGGCGGTTGTGACGGGCGCGGGGAGCGGCATTGGGCAGGCGATTGCGCGGCGGTTTGCGGCGAGCGGCGCGAAGGTGTATTTGCTGGATTTGCGGAAAGAGAGCGCGGAGCAGACGGCGCGGCTGATCGCGGAGCAGGGTGGAGCGCCGGCCAGCGTGGTTGCGTGCGATGTGACGGATGGCGAGGCGACGCGGGGCGCGTTCGGCGCGATTGCTGCGGAGGGGCGGATCGATGTTCTGGTGAACAGCGCGGGGGTGTCGAACATTGGGCGGCTGGAGAACACGACGGAAGAGGATTTTGACCGGCTGTTTCGCGTGAATGTGAAGGGCGTGTTCCTGTGCATGCAGGCGGTGGTTGAGCCGATGAAGCGCGGGGGCGGCGGGGTGATTCTGAATCTTGCGTCGATTGCGGCGACGGCGGCGTTGAACGACCGCTTTGCGTATTCGATGAGCAAGGGCGCGGTGTTCGCGATGACGTTGTCGGTAGCGAAGGATTACCTGGCGGACAAGATTCGCTGCAACTCGATTTCGCCGGCGCGGATTCATACGCCGTTTGTGGATGCGTATTTGAAGGAGCATTATCCGGGGCGTGAGGCGGAGATGTTTGCGAAGCTGTCGCAGGCGCAGCCGATTGGTCGGATGGGCGAGCCGGATGAAGTGGCGACGCTGGCGCTGTATCTGTGCTCGGATGCGTCGTCGTTTATTACGGGAGCGGATATTCCGCTGGACGGCGGGTTCTTTAATTTGCGGTAGTGGCTGAAGGGACGGATATTATGGACCTGCAATTGAAGGACAAGGTGGTATTGATTACGGGCGGCGCGCGGGGCATCGGCGGCGCGATTTCCGAGGCGTGCGCGGCAGAGGGCGCGATTCCGGTGATGGTGAATCGCGACTCGGAGGAAACGCAGAGCTTTGTGGCGCAGCTGAAGGCGGCGGGGCATCGCTGCGAGCTGCTGGCGATGCAACTGCTGGAGCCGGAGAGCTGCAAGCAGGCGGTGGAGGAGACGCTGCGGCGTTGCGGACGGATTGACGCGCTGGTGAACAATGCGGGCGCGAACGATAAAGTCGGGCTGGAGAGCGGGACGCCGCAGGAGTTCATGGAGTCGATCCATCGCAATTTGTGGCACTACTTCTCGATGACGCATTATGCGCTGCCGTCGCTGAAGGCGGCGCGGGGCGCGATTGTGAACATCAGCTCAAAGACGGCGGTGACGGGGCAGGGCGGGACGTCAGCCTATGCGGCGGCGAAGGGCGCGCAACTGGCGCTGACGCGGGAGTGGGCGGTGGAGCTGCTGCCGTATGGGATTCGGGTGAACGCGGTGGTTCCGGCAGAGGTGATGACGCCGCTGTACAAGCGATGGATTGCGACGTTTCCGAATCCGGAGGAGAAGCTGCGCGGGATTACGGCGAAGATTCCGCTGGGGAAGCGAATGACTGAGGCCGCGGAGATTGCGAGCATGACGGTGTTTCTGTTGTCAGAGAAGTCGGGGCACACGACCGGGCAGCAATTGTTTGTGGACGGCGGCTATGTGCATCTTGACCGCGCGCTGGAGTAGGGCGGGGCGGTTGGCCGGCTATTGCGGCGCGATCCAGACCGGGCCGTCGGGGTAGCTGTACTCGTGCAGGGTTGAGGGATAGATTTCGGCGCTGTATCCGGGCTGGGTGGGCAGGACGTAGTGGGCGTTGCGGATTTTTACGGGATCGACGAAGTGCTCGTGCAGGTGATCGACGTATTCGGTGACGCGGTCTTCAAGCGACGTTGAAACGCACAGGTAGTCGAAGGCCGAGAGGTGCTGGACGTATTCGCAGAGGCCGACGCCACCGGCGTGCGGGCAGACGGGGACATTGAACTTTGCGGCCATGAGGATGACGGCGAGGTTCTCGTTGACTCCGGCGAGGCGGCAACTGTCGATCTGGCAGACGTCGATGGCCTGAGCCTGCAGAAGCTGCTTGAACATGACGCGGTTGTGGCAGTGCTCGCCGGTGGCGATGCGAACGCCGGTTTCGCGGCGGATGCGCGCGTGGCCGAGGATGTCGTCGGGGCTGGTGGGCTCCTCCATCCACCAGGGATCGACTTCAGCGAGGGCGCGGGTGCGGGTGATGGCTTCGCCGATATCCCACTTTTGATTGGCGTCCATCATGAGCTTGTTGGAGGGGCCGATTTTGGCGCGGACGAGACGAGCGCGGCGGAGATCGTCTTCGAGGTCGCCTCCGACCTTGAGCTTGAAGTGCGTCCAGCCCGCGGCCAGGGCTTCATCGCAGAGGTGCGCGATCTTTTCGTCGCTGAAGCCGAACCATCCGGCAGAGGTGGTGTAGGCGGGATAGCCTTCGCGGCGGAGGTGGGCGAGGCGGTCTTCGATTCCGGGGCGGCGTTCGCGTAAGAGATGCAATGCCTCATCGGGTGTGAGCACGTCGGAGATGTAGCGGAAGTCGATGGCGCGGACGATGTCTTCGGCGGGCATGTCGGCGAGGAGCTGCCAGAGGGGCTTGTTCTGCACGCGGGCGTAGAGGTCCCAGACGGCATTGAGGAGCGCGCCGGTGGCGAGGTGAATGACGCCTTTTTCCGGGCCGAGCCAGCGGAATTGACTGTCGGAGGTGAGCTGGCGGTAGAAGGCGCCGAGGTCGTCGGTGATGGAGGAGAGATTGCGTCCAACGGCGAAGCGGGTGAGGTAGCGGAGGGCATCGACGCAGAGCTCGGTGCCGCGGCCCAGAGTGAAGGTGAATCCGAAGCCTTTGGGGCCGTGGTTGGTTTCGAGAATGCAGTAGGCGGCGGAGTAGTCGGGATCGACGTTGACGGCGTCGGAGCCGATGTTTTCGCGCGAGGTCGGGAAGCGCAGATCGATGACGCGAGCGCCGGTGATTTTAAGGTCGTTCAACGGATTCTTACCTCTCAATGATTTTACGGTGGATTTTCGAGAGACGGTGTATTCCTGGTTCGTGCATGGGCGTGCAGCGCTGGAGTTCGAAGCGCGATGATTGTTGGGCCCGTGCTGAGAACAACGCGGCCCGACTATGATGGGAGTGCAATTGAGGAACTACATATGGATGCGATTGTTGTGAAGCCGGAGGGGGCAAGGTGGGACTGCCTGAGCCTGGGTGAAGTGATGCTGCGCCTTGATCCGGGTGAAGGGCGGGTGCATACGACGCGGCACTTCAACGTTTGGGAGGGCGGCGGCGAGTACAACGTGGCGCGCGGGCTGCGGAGGTGCTTTGGACTGCGCACGGCGGTGGCGACGGCGTTTGCCGATAACGCGGTAGGGCGGCTGGCGGAGGATTTGATTTTGCAGGGCGGCGTGGACACGTCGCTGATTCGCTGGGTGGCATATGACGGAGTTGGGCGCACTGTGCGCAACGGGTTGAACTTTACCGAACGCGGATTTGGATTGCGGGCCGCGGCGGGCTGCTCAGACCGAGGGCATACGGCGATTTCGCAGACGAAGAGCGGGGACTTTGACTGGGAGGAGATTTTTGGCGCGCAGGGCTCGCGGTGGTTCCATACGGGCGGGATTTTTGCGGCGCTGTCGGAGTCGACGGTGGAGGTGGCGAGCGAGGCGATGGATGCGGCGCGGAGGCATGGGACGCCGGTCTCCTATGACCTGAACTATCGGGCTTCGCTTTGGAAGAGCATAGGCGGGAAGGCGAAGGCGCAGGAGGTGAATCGCGAGCTGGTGCGGAAGGTGGATTTGCTGCTGGGGAA
>DATKRT010000014.1:0-22516 GCA_035532055.1 Acidobacteriaceae bacterium
CAATCGTGGGTTCCCGCAACGGAGAGGAGAGCAAATATGGCCAGCACAGCGAAAGAGATTCGCGGTATAGGTTTTGCGATCCATCGTTGATGCAGGAGGAGCAAGCAGAGGATGGCAATCGGTATGATCGGCAACAGGTATGTGTCAGAGATCACGAAACGGTAGCCACGGGGTATGAGCAGCAGGAAATAACAGACGGTGAATGGTCCCAAGAGCCATAGGATGTCCTGCCAGGGCGAGGGCAATGCGGTTCGGCCTTTGGCCCAGGACTTGAGCTGAGGCCAGAGCTTGCTGCGCAACTGTCGCAGCAATATCAGAGCTGTGACCACCACCAGCAAAGAGATTGTTTCCCGCCCCCACTTCGGAAGTCCGGGAAACATTGCCGCACCGTTTTCGCCGTTTCTATTCGGGTCGAATTCCGCGCTAAGCACATGGTAGAGCCAAGGCGCCGTCCAGCTTGTTATCCACTCGAAAACGCCGAATGTCGCGGTAATTAAGGCGAGTTTGGATAGGGCTGCAGAATTGAGCGAGCGCACCGTGGTCAGCCACGCGACCAGAATAGGAAACACCATCAGGAGTATGCAAAGCAGCGCGCCGCTGAGTTGAAATAAAAGATGGATCGAATGTTTGATGGGATTGAGGCCCGCGGGTGGGAGAATCGGTTCTGGCAGGGAGTAGGGCTGGTGGCTAAACCATTGCATGGTGAGAAAGATTGCGGCCGCACTGATTCCCCATAGGAAGAATGAGGCCAGCAACACGCCCCGGCGCTTGCGCAGGAGCCATCCGGTGGAAGGCAGCATGACCAATGCACCGAGCCAGGCGATCTGCCGCACAGAGCCTCCGAGCGCATTGGAGGCGGCGGCGAGAGTGAGCCATGCGATGGTGGACCGGGCTGTTCCGGCATCCACGGCGCGCTTGCAGAGGTAGAGACAAAGCAGGATGACAAATACCCCCGGCACATCGGTCATGAAGCTGCCGGCGAGGGGGAGGAAGAGCGGCGAAAGCCCAAAGGTAAGGGTGCCGAAGATGGCATTGCGGGGCGTAACGCCAAAGCGCCGCAGGATGCTGTGAAGTAAAAAGATGGTTGCCATGACGACGGGCAGCATCGATAACCGCGTGATGGTGAAGGAGAAGCCAAAGAGCTTGATGAACAGGGCACCCCATAGAACCTGCCAGCCCAGGATCTCTACCGCCCATCCGTTGTATACAAAGTGGCCGGTCTGGGCGAACATCTGAGCGGTCTTGATATACGACCAGTCATCGATGAAGCCCATCTCGGCGACGGGATAGCTGGCCCATAAGGCAGCAGCGACGGCAAGTGCGCAGAGCAGGCCGTTGCGGGTGTCGTGGGTTGGTTTATTCATCTCTGTTCACGCTGTTTACGGTGGTAGAGCACCCATTTGCCGAAGGAGGCGACGGGTGTCCAGTGTGCCTTGAGGTCGTGGGCAATGATGGCGCCGCTGATGTAGGGTTTTTGCCTTACTGGATAGAAGTTGTATCCAAAGCCGACACTTACTGATGTTGTTTGAGGTGTATAAACCGACTCGGGGATTTGGGCCGGAATGAGTGCCCAGCCGGTTTTGTTCATGCGGGCAGCTTTGGCGTCTTCTGAAGCAGGATCGCCTACATTGATACGGAACTCCTCGCGGTCGGGTAGGTAGAGGTAGCTGTGCTTGATCTGCCGCTCGATGTTGAGCGGGATCATGAAGGGCACGGAGACAGGCTGTCCACCTGTGAGAGTGCGGAGCCGGGCGATGTCAATCGACTCCTGCCATGGAGCGTGACGATACAAGATGGCAGCGGCTACTCTCGGTTGCTGGTGATATATGAAGCTGACGCACTGCGTCCAAGCGATGATTCCTGCGAAGAGTATTAACCACAGGTTGCGCGTAGGTGCTGACCAAGGGGCCAGTGCGGCGACGGCGAGGACATATACGCCGAGTCCGGCAAAAAGGACGTGGAGTGGTTCACAGCGGCCGAGTGCAGCGGGCAGGAGACCGATAGAGAGAACAAAGAGGCCGGCGCGGAGCAGGGCCTGAGGATGGTGCCGGCGGAAGTCGGCGGCGAGACTGCGGGGGACGATCCAGACGAGGCAAAGCAGGAAGAGCAGGATGTAGCCGAGCGGCTCAACAATCAGGTTATAGTCGCCGTTGGCGAAGGTGAAGACGGAGGCGAGATAGGCTTTGCCGAAGATGGCGAGGAATAGAGCTGCGGCGGCCAGAGGCGCAGCGATGGCGGGAAGCCAGCCGAGGGGGCGGTTGTGGCGGTCGCGTATGGCGAGACAGAGGGCGTAGAAGCAGGCTCCGGCAGCGAAGGCGAAGCCGAGCTCAGGAGAGACGGCGAGCTGGAGCAGTTCCCCGAGGAAGAAGAAGATGGCGAGGGCGCGGGGCGTTTTTGCGCGGGCGGCGAAGAGAAGTGTGGCGAAGGGCAAGAGGGAGCGGACGAGGGTGTAGTTGATGCCGAGGATGGGATTGAATGTGGTGAGTGTGAGCACCACGAAGGCGGGAACGTGGACGGCGCGTGGGACCTGCAGGGCCTTGAGGGTGGCATGGAGAAGGAGCAGGCCGAGGCACTGCATGAGGACCAGGGCGGTGTAGTAGGCTCCCTGCGTGCCGGTGTGGAATGGGGCGAGGAGGGAGTGTATCCAAATAGGTAAGTAGAGCAGGAGTGGACCGTAGGCGAAGTTGAAGCCGGAGTAGATGTGGAGGTGGTAGCGGATGACGTCGTCCATGGCTTCGAGGAAGTAGCGAGCGTCGTAGACAGCGAGGTTGGTGCGGGCTGACATCCAGCCGAGGAAGCCGTTGAAGGCGATGCAGGCGGCGATGGACAGCGCAAGGACGAGGCGCGGCGTGGGTCGCGGATCGTGCTGCGGCTGAGTGTGAGGGTAGAGGCGGAATCGCCATGCGACAAAGAAGGTGAGGCAGGCGACGAAGGCAGCGGCGAGATCGGCGGCGCGATTGTTGAATCCGGCGGAATAGGCAGCGGACAGTGCGAGGTGCGTGGGAGGGAAGAAGAAGGGTAGGACAAAGACGCCGAAGGCGGCGAGAGCAAATGTGGCGAGGGCAAAGGTGATCGTTGTGAGGTTGCGGTGCGCGGGTGGGGTGTGATCGGAGGAGTTGCAAGGCGGAGGGGCGGGGTGGGTCTGGAGGTTGCTCATTAACGCGGGAGTGGCCGGGGAACGGCGCAGGGGTTAGAGCGGGAGAGGCGGCGGAGGTTCAGGGGGCGGGGATGATTCAAACCAGTCATAGGAGCATGCGGACAGCTTGTGATGTATGGCGTTGCAGCCCATTATGACCGAGTCTGCGGGGAAATCTCCAGCAAAAAGGCTTTGCGTCAGGGTTTTTGGGGAGCGGCGGGCGGGGAGGTGTTGGCTCGGGGTGTGAATTCGAGGACCTTGTATCCGTCGAAGTTGCCGAGTTGGCGGACGTTGAAGTTGGGCGCGGCGTGAGCGGTGAGCCACTGCAGGGTGGAATAGGAGGGGATGTAGCCGTCGGCGAAGAATCGCTGGCGGTTTTTTGCTGCCTGTTGGAGGAAGGGAGTTGCGATCTGGATGGACTGGGCGTCGAGCTTGCGGGGCAGTGGAACAACGGGAACGGTGAGCTTGTAGTAGGAGAGCTGGGCATAGTACCGGCTGGTTTTGGCCGTGCGGAGGGGGATGGGGAAGTAGTTGGTCTCAACCGATGTGCTGCAGATGAGGACGGGGGCGTTGTGGGGAGCGGCGTTCTGTTCGGTGACCTGGAGGGCCTGCTTCCAGGAGAATCCGTGCTTGCGCGCGGCAGGTGAACTCCAATAGGAGAAGACGGTGAGCGCGACAAGAAAGAAGACGAATGTCCGGCGGAGCATGGGCGGGCGGAAGCGGGCCACGAGCCATGTCCAGCAGAGGGCGATGCCGGGGATGGCTTCGAGCCGATGGCGAAAGGCGAAGCAGTGGATGGAGGTTCCGACGCTGACGCCGTAGAGGATGAGGACGGGAACGAGGCCGAGGAGTGCGGCGATGAGGATGGTCTGGAAGTCGCGTGTCGAGGGAGGTTTTTTGGGGGCAGCGGTGCGCGTCCGGAGGGCAGCGATGACGAGGGCAAGGAGAGCCACCGCGATCAGGACGATGGGCATCCAGCGCGGGGCGAGGGTTGCGAGAAGGGTGATGAGCTTCGGGGCTTTCTCGTAGACACGGGCGCTGCTTGTTCGGAACAGGTAGAGCACGATGGGAATGAGCGGCAGAGAAGCGACGGTGAAGGTAGCGAGTGCGACCGCGAGCTGTCGCCGGAGGCTTTTGCGGTCGGAGGCTTTGAGGATGAAGAAGGCGATGAGGAGTGCAGGAAGGATGGTTCCGAAGAGGAGGTGGAAGTAGAGGATGAGCGCGGCCGCGAGTCCAAAGGCGGCGGCAAGGAGCAGGGATCTGCTGTTGCGGAGGCGGAGCAGCAGGTAGATGGCGAGGCAGACCGCGAGGACGGCGAAGGTGTAGGGGCGGACGTCGACCGCCTCAAAGATGGTGATGGGGTCAAGACAAAAGATGATTACGGCGATGAGGGCAAGTTCGCGGTCGAAGAGTTTTCGGGCGGCGAGGTAAAGAAGCCAGGCGGCGGCGAGGGTGGCGAGGATGGAGAGGGAGCGGAGAGCTACCTCGGATGTGCCGAAGAGTTTGGTCCAACTCCAGAGGATGTAGTCGTAGGCGGGGAAGAGGATCGACTTATGCGGCCAGATTTTTGAGACGCCGTCGCTGATCATCCAGTAGGCGCCGGTTTCATCTGGCCAGAGCGGAGCGCGGATGGCGAGGAACCATGTGGAGATGGAGGCGAGTAGTGCGAGGAGGTAGAGGACGAGGCACGTCCAACTGCGTTGTTGATTGATGCGGAGGCTCTGCGGTTCAATCCCAGATGCAAGTTGGCTTTCAGCCATGTATGAAATTTGCCTTCCGCATTTCGGTCAGGGATTCTTAGTATTTGCGCGTCGAAGACATCCGAGACTATGGTAACCTTCGTGCAATTTACGATAATGTATGTGAGATGGCCCGGCAATGAAAGACTTTGTTGACGAAGCGAGTTCCCCGCAGCAGAGACTGCCGGGCTCGGACGTGCTTAGGCTGGCAGTCCTTATTCCCTGCCATAACGAAGGTACCTCCATCGCGAGTGTAGTTTCTGATTTTCGCCGCTACTTGCCCGAGGCCGAAATCTACGTCTACGATAACAACTCCAACGACGATACCGGCCTCCTGGCATCCGGCAGCGGAGCGCATGTTCGCCGGGAAGTGCTTCAGGGTAAGGGGCACGTGGTCAGGCGCATGTTCTCCGATGTGGACGCGGATATCTACGTTCTAGTAGATGGAGACGGTACGTACGATGCCGCGTCAGCGCCCGGGATGATCCGTATGCTGCTGCAGAACCGGCTTGATATGGTGAACGGCGCGCGGGTAAACAGTGACCGGGGCGCATACCGACGTGGTCATCGTACCGGCAATCTTGTGCTGAGCGGCGTTGTGGCGCGGATCTTCGGTGGTCGCATCACCGATATGCTTTCCGGCTATCGGGTTTTCAGCCGGCGTTTTGTAAAGTCGTTCCCGGCATTGTCGTCCGGCTTCGAAATCGAGACGGAACTGACCGTTCATGCCCTTGAGTTGAGAGTCCCCCTGGGCGAAATGCCAACTCCATATCGTGAGCGGGCCGAGGGCGGGGCTTCCAAGCTGCGAACTTATTCCGACGGATTGCGGATTCTTCGAACCATCGTATGGCTGATTAAGCAGGAGCGCCCACTCCAGTTTTTTTCCATTGCATTCCTGATGCTATTTCTGCTCGGAGTCACACTCAGCATCCCTGTTTTATTGGAATACCAGCGAACGGGCATGGTGCCGCGATTTCCTACCGCGATTCTTTCCATGGGAATTGTGCTGCTCTCGTTTTTATCTCTCGCCTGTGGATTGATTCTCGATTCAGTTACCCTGGGCCGCAAGGAAGCAAAACGTATGGTGTACTTGTCCATACCGTATCTCCCTGCCGGGGTGTCGGATGCCTTCTAGTTCGATATCCGCGATGGCCGCAGCATTCCATGAACCGCCGGGCACGGTTCTCTGACCGGGGTCTGACTAAACATTATGAAGATTTTAATGGGGTCCAGCTATTTCAGCTCTCATCCGGGGGGGCTAGAGTTGGTAGCCGGAAGGTTGTTTGACGAGTTCGCCAGCCGAGGTCAGGACATTGTCTGGATCGCTGGAAATGCAACGCCGCCGCCGCAAGCGTTGGGCAGATCACGCACAGTACCTTTTCGCATCTTCAATTTTTTTGAAGATAAAACCGGAGTGCCATTTCCGATTCCCTCGCCGGGATCGATCAGAAAGATTGTGCGTGAGGTCAGGAGTGCCGACGTACTCGTTCTTCACGACAGTCTCTACCTGAGCAATATTCTCGCGTTTCTTGCTGCCCAATGGCGCGGAACACCAGTTATTGTCATCCAGCACATCGGTTTTATCCTGTACCGAAACCCTTTTCTGAAGCTTGTAATGAAGGCGGCTAACAAGGTAGTAACTGGGCCAATGTTGTCACACTCCGCACAAGTAGTCTTCATCAGCGAGACAACGAAGCAATGCTTTCGCCGGCTGCATTTAAGGAATGCGGCTGAGGTCATTTTTAATGGCGTCGATACAGAGACATTTCGCATGCTTGAAGGAGCTGAGACTGTGCGGGAGATACGCCGTGCAAGCGGCCTGCCCGAAGACGGCGTAGTGATTCTGTTTGTTGGGCGGTTCGTTGAGAAGAAGGGCATCGCCGCAATGAAGCGAATGGCAGCGATGCGCCCAGACTGGACATGGGTTTTCGCCGGCTCAGGGCCGCTTGATCCTGGCCAGTGGAACCTGCCGAATGTGCGGGTGTTTTCCGGCTTGCGAGGGCCTTCTTTGGCTCCGCTCTTTCGATGCTGTGATCTTCTGGCTCTGCCTAGCACGGGTGAAGGGTTTCCGCTGGTCATTCAAGAAGCATTGGCATCGGGCTTACCCGTAGTGTGTGGCGAAGAGACACTCGGCGCAGACCCGGCCATGGAGGCCTTCGTGGCCGCCGCTCCGTTGTTTCCGGGCGCTGATGAGAAGACCGCTCGAGAATTTCTCTCTGTCATAGATAGAGTTCTCGATTGCGAGTCGCGAGCCGGTGGCATGGCTGAGGAGCGCCGAGCCTTTGCAATTGCGCACTATTCGTGGCGGCGTGCGACAGAGCATTACCTGGAGATCGTTTCGCGCCTGACCAATTGAGAATTCGTGATAGTGTCTTGCTGTAGAAATGTTACTGGCGCGCCCGCTCCGCAGGCTCCGAAAGGGCAATAAAGATGAAGTGGCGGAAGGCTACTGCCAGACAGCGAAATATACGGAGGAGTTCGCCGCAATGTTAGCTGCTGAAGCGCGCTGGATTGGGCATGCCCTGGCGCAGTTGGACATTGGTACCCTTTCTCCAGTCCTGAATGTCGGCAGTTCGGACGCGGCATTCAGGGAGCAGGTGCAGCCGTGGATTCACAACGAAATTCTTGTACCGCTGCACGAGCGAGGTGCGAAGGTCTATAACCTTGATTTTCGGAGTGGTGACGGCATTGATTTGCATGGTGACCTCACCGATGAGTTCTTTGTCGCAGGGCTGGCAGATTATGGTTTTCGATCGCTGCTCTGCTGCAACCTACTCGAACATGTTGTCAATCCGGCGGCGATTTGTGCCAGGCTTGAGCATCTGGTGCCCGTCGGCGGATACCTTATCGTCACAGTGCCGAACCGGTTTCCGTACCACCCGGACCCTATCGATACGATGTTTCGGCCGGACGTGGAAGAAATAGTTCGCATATTTCCAAGTTGCCGGCTTGTTCGTGGTGAGGTCATCGGCTGTGGCACCGGCTGGGATTATGTGGGCGGCAATCTGATTTCACTTGTGCAAAAGGTTAAGCAGCGCCTTGCGGGTATGAGCGAAAACGGCGGGGTCAAAGGGAGTTCCAGTTTTGTTCCCTGGCTCTTCCGCGAGTTTCGCCAGAGTTGTGTGTTACTACAGAAGAACCAATCATCCGGTCTGTGAAATATACCAAGGCCAGCGCTGCGATGAAGACAGTTCGCGTTGAGCTGAGAATGCTCGGGATCTGTTACCGGGAAGATGGCTTGTGAATTGAAGGGGGCGGCGTGCTTCAACATTTTGTCCGAAGAGTTACGAGTTTCTTTGGAGTCGATGTCGCGAGAATTTCAGAGCAGCTCTCGGATTTGTCGCCGTCGGAACGACGCATCGTGATACGGGCGCGGCCTTATACGATGACGAGTTTGGAAAGGATCGCCGCCTTAACCCAGGCGGTCGAATACGTCATAGGGAATAACATTCCTGGAGCTTTTGTAGAGTGTGGTGTGTGGAAGGGCGGCAGCAGTATGGCCGCCGCCCTAACCTATCTTGAACTGGGCGTGAGAGACATCGATTTATTTCTCTTCGATACATTTGCGGGTATGCCCGCTCCCGGCGAAGAGGATTTCCACGCCGCCAGCGGCAAGAGCGCCCAAGATTTACTTTCGAAATCCACCAAGCTGAGCGAAGTGAGGGCCTACGCGCCTATTGAGGAGGTGCGCCGGAATCTTGAATCGACGGGGTAC
Source organism: Acidobacteriaceae bacterium (assembly GCA_035532055.1). GTDB lineage: Bacteria > Acidobacteriota > Terriglobia > Terriglobales > Acidobacteriaceae > Silvibacterium. The sequence continues at coordinate 8,591 of DATKRT010000014.1, forward strand.
CCGCCCGATCATATTCATCTCGTCGAGGGAATGGTTGAGAAGACAATTCCGCACCACGCGCCCGAAGAAATATCGATTCTTCGACTAGACACGGATTGGTACTCGTCAACGAAACACGAACTGACTCATCTTTTTCCCCGTCTTTCAAGGAACGGGGTTTTGATTGTTGACGATTATGGCCATTGGGCCGGCGCCAAGAAGGCAGTCGATGAATATTTTTCGAAAGAGTCGCTAAAGCCGTTGCTGAGCAGAATCGACCAGTCGGGACGTATTTGCATAAAGACCTGATTCCGGTCGTACTTCTCATAGAAGTCTACGAAGACTTTAGGAGATGGTGCTTGGCGATGGGTAAGGGAACTGGGCAGGGAGATGGAAAGGGTGCGGGGCCGGGGAAGCGAGTGGGGCAGAGCGCGCAGAGGACTCTGACTCGGCTGGAGCTGGAGATTAGCAGGTGCTGTGGGAGCGGCGGGTCTACTGTGGCGGGCGTTGCGCGCCGTTGCTAGAAGGGCATGCGGGCCGAGAGGATGAGGCCGTGATTGTAGGCGTGGTAGCGGGAGGTGGCGATCTGCATACCGGCTCCGAGGGTGAGGCCGAGGCGGTGGTGAAGTTTCCAGTGGCCGACGATGCCGGGTGTGATGAAGTTCTGGACGTTGCCGTCGTGGGGGCCACCTTTATAGAAGGTGGTGTTGAATTCGACTTCGGGCCAGAGGTGTTCGCCGGTTTTGTACTGGAGGGCGGTGTTCCACTCGATGGGGCGGCCGAGTTTGTTGGTGTTGGCGACGGGTAGGACGGCTCCGATGGTGCTTTGGAAGTCGGCGCGGCGATAGCCTTTGCCGAAGGCCAGGGTGGGGCGGATGGTGGCGTCGGTGGATCCGTTGGAGTAGCTGCCGGTGGGGATGCTGCCACCGATGAAAACGGTGAGGATGGCGTTGCCGTGCTGCTCATTGCGGGCGTAGAAGCGGTACTTCATGAGCAGGACGGTGTCTCCGAAGCCGTCTTTGGCGGTTGGGGAATTGTGCTGGATGTAGGGCGGAACGTTGAAGAGCAGCTCGATGTGGCGCTGGGGGATGAGCTCGAGTCCTTTGCCGTTGCCGTAGATCCAGGTGTCGGTGTGCGAAGGCGTGATCTGGCGGTTGAAGTCGGAGCGGAACTCCTGTTCGAGGCGCGGGGTGACGGTGGCGAGGGGCGTGACCCAGTGGGGTTGCGCGGCCTGGGTGGAGTTGGCGCGGGCCTGCCAGCGGGCGATGAAGCTCTGCTGGGCGAAGGCGGCGGAGGCGGTGAGGATAGCGGCGAGGGCGGAGACGAGGAGGGTGCGCGGGCGTATTCTGGGCATAGAAGCGTCTAATTTATTCGAATTAATACGTTAGATTGATACGTATTTCATCTTACTTATTTTTTCATGGAAGACAAAGGCTTGGATTGTGGACGGTGTGCGGCGGGGTGCTGTAACGTTCTAATATCCGCGCTGCGGTGTTCTCATTCGAACTGGAGCCTGGCGCGGTTTCCGGATTTTAATTTCGGGTTTTCGATTCAGCTCGACACAACGCACAGATCAAAACAGATCAATCTGACATGGAGTCAGCGAATGAAGAAGCAGAGTGATTCCACCACGAATGTGCTTCCTGAGCAGGAGGCGCCTGTCTTTGGAAAGTTTTCACGACGGCTGTTCATGGCGCAGCTTGGCGCGGCGGGCGTAATTGCCACAGCCGCACCCCTGACGCATGGCGCGGAGGGATTTATCGACGCCCCGGCGGCCACGGCCGCGGAGGCAGCGGAGGCTGCGGTTGCGCCGGTTCCGGTGACGCTGCGGGTGAACGGCGTGGAGCACCACCTGATGCTGGAGCCGAGGGTGACGCTGCTGGACACGCTGCGCGAGCGGCTGGAGATGTTCGGCACGAAGAAGGGCTGCGACCACGGGCAATGCGGGGCGTGCACGGTGCATGTGAACGGGCGGCGGGTGAACTCGTGCCTGAGCTTTGCGGTGATGCACCAGATGGACGAGATCACGACGATTGAGGGCCTGGCGAAGGATGGGGAGCTGCATCCGGTGCAGCAGGCGTTTCTTGATCATGACGGGTTCCAGTGCGGGTACTGCACTTCGGGGCAGATCATGTCGGGCGCGGCGCTTATGAAGGAACCGATTGGTCCCGAGGACGATGACGTGCGCGCGGCGATGAGCGGGAATATCTGCCGGTGCGGAGCTTACTACAACATTGTGGCGGCGGTACAGCAGGCTAGAAAAGCTAGTTAGCTAGTTAGCTAGTTAGCTAGTTAGCTAGTCAGCGAGTCAGCGGGTCAGCAAAGGCAGAGAGTTAGCAAGTCAGCAAAGGCAGAGAGTTAGCAAGTCAGCAAAGGCAGCGAGTTAGCAAGTCAGCAAAGGCGGCAAGTTAGCAAGTCAGCAAAGGCGGCAAGTTAGCAAGGCGGCGGAGGGTAGCTGGTATGCAGGCATTTGAATTTACGCAGGCGAAGACGGTGGATGGGGCGCTGGAACCGGGTGGGCGCTTTGTGGCCGGCGGGACGACGCTGGTGGACTTGATGAAGCTGAATGTCGAGACGCCGCACTCGCTGGTCGACATTAATCTGCTGCCGCTGGACCGGATTGAGGCGACGGCGGACGGCGGGCTGAAGGTGGGCGCGCTGGTGCGGAACAGCGACCTGGCGAACCACGCTGAGGTAAAGGCGCGGTACGCGGTGCTGTCGGAGGCGCTGCTGGCGGGTGCTTCTCCGCAACTGCGGAACATGGCGACGACGGGCGGCAACCTGCTGCAGCGGACGCGGTGCTACTACTTCCGCGACACGAATTATGCGTGCAACAAGCGGGAGCCGGGGTCGGGGTGCGCGGCACAGGACGGGTTCAACCGCATTCATGCGGTGCTGGGCGGAGGCGAGCATTGCGTGGCGACGCATGCGTCTGACATGGCTGTGGCGATGATGGCGCTGGAGGCGGTGGTGCACACCAAGGGCGCCAAAGGCGAACGGCAGATTGCGCTGGAGGATTTTTATCTGGAGCCGGGATCGACTCCGAATATGGAGAACGTGCTGGAGCCGGGCGAACTGATTACGTATGTGACGCTGCCGAAGCTGGCGGCGGGGACGAAGTCCCACTACCTGAAGCTTCGGGACCGGGCGCAATATGAGTTTGCGCTGGCGTCTGCGGCGGTGGTGGCGCATGTGGAAGGCGGGCGGATTCGGCGGGTGCGGATTGCGCTGGGCGGCGTGGGGACGAAGCCGTGGCGTTCCAAAGAGGCCGAGGCGGAGCTGGAAGGCAAGCCGACGCAGACGAAACACTTTGAAGCAGCAGCCGAGGCGGCGATGAAGGACGCGAAGCCGCTGAAGTACAACGGGTTCAAGATTGAGCTGGCGAAGAAGGCATTGGTTCGGACGCTGGAGCAGGTCAGTTAGTCAGCGAGTCAGCGAGTCAGCGGGTCAGCTAGTCAGCAAAGGCAGAGGATAGAGAGATGGCGATATCAGCAGTGGTTGGATCGGCAGTTACGCGGGTTGACGGCAAGCTGAAGGTTACGGGCGCGGCGCAGTATGCGGTGGATCATCCGATAGAAGGGGTGGTGTTCGGCGTGCCGGTGGCGAGCACGGTCGGCTCGGGGACGATTGCGGGCATTGACGGGTCAGTCGCGGAGAAGATGCCGGGGGTGCTGGGGATTTTGCACCACGGCAACAGCGGGCCGCTGTACCGGACGGCGGGCGGATTTGAGCCAAACAGCATTGTGAGCGAGGGGCGGCTTCCGTTTTCGGACAACAAGGTCTACTACTACGGTCAGTATGTGGCGCTGGTGGTGGCGGATACGTTTGAGCGTGCGCTGGATGCGGCGGCCCACGTGAAGGTGAACTACGAGACCAAGAAGCCGCTGACGCGGATGAGCGAGGTGACAAAGCCGCTGGGGCCTGCGCACCGGAAATATGAGCGCGGCGACGCGGAGGCGGCGTTCCAGAGCGCCGCAGTGAAAGTGGATGGCGTGTATGTGACGCCGACGGAGACGCACAATCCGATGGAGATGCACGCAACCATCGCGGTGTGGAACGGCGACAAGGTGACGCTGTATGAGACGACGCAGGGGGTGGTGAACCACCAGGGCGTGATGGCGCAGGTGCTGGGCCTGCCGCTGGAGAACGTGCATGTGATTTCGCCGTTTATGGGATCGGGCTTTGGCGGAAAGCTGTTTCCGTGGCCGCAGTCGATGCTGGCGGCGATGGCGGCGCGGAAGCTGGGACGTCCGGTGAAGGTGACGGTGCCGCGGAGCCTGATGTTTTCGGCGGTGGGGCATCGTCCGCTGACGGAGCAGCATATCCGGCTGGGGGCGACGAAGGACGGGAAGCTGACGTCGATTATTCATGAGGTGAAGAACCCGACGTCGATGGTGGACGATTTTATGGAAGGCGCGACGGGGTCAACTCCGACCATGTACAGCTGCCCGAATGTGAAGACGGCGCAGTGGATTGTGCGGTTGAATATCGGGTCGCCGATGGCGATGCGCGGACCGGGCGCGTGCCCGGGGATGTATGGGCTGGATTCGGCGCTGGACGATCTGGCGATCAAGCTGAACATGGACCCGCTGCAGATTCGGCTGAAGAACTATGCGGAGAAGGATGAGAGCTCGGGCAAGCCATATTCGAGCAAGCATTTGCGCGAGTGCTACGAGAAGGGCGCGGCGGCGATTGGCTGGGACAAGCGGACGCCGGGCGTGGGTTCGATGCGCGACGGCAACGAGATTCTGGGGCTGGGCGTAGGCACGGCGATCTGGGGCGCGTACCGTGGCGGAGCGCAGGCGCGGGTGCGGCTGAGCGCGGACGGACGGGCGCGGGTGGCGTCGGCGACGCAGGACCTGGGGACCGGGACCTATACCGTGATGGCCGTGATTGTGGCGGACAAGACGGGGCTTCCGGTGGAGCGTATTGATTCGGTGCTGGGCGATAGCTCGCTGCCTCCGGGGCCGATGTCGGGCGGATCGACGTGCACGGCGACGATTGTGCCGGCGGTGGCTGCGGCCAGCGTGAAGGCGATCGGGCTGGTGCTGGATTTGGCGTCGAAGACGGACGGCTCGCCGTACAAGGGCGTGGACGCGAAGACGCTGGCGATGACCGGCGGGCGCGTGCACAAGCAGGGCGAGTCGCCGGAGAGCGGGGTTGCGTTTGAGAAGCTGCTGCAGATGGGGAATCTTGCGGCGCTGGAGGCTGAGGCGGAGACGGGCGGCAATCCGGATATGCGCAACTACTCGATGCATACCTTTGGCGCGCACTTTGTGGAAGTGGGATGGGACCCGGGCATTGCGCGGCTGCGGGTGCGCAAGACGGTGACGGTGATGGACGCGGGGCGGATCATCAGCGAGAAGTCGGCGCGGAACCAGATTCTGGGCGCGGTGGTGATGGGCCTGGGTATGGGGATGTTTGAAGAAGCCTACTACGACAAGCGCAACGCCAAGCCGCTGAACAATAATTTTGCCGATTACATGGTGCCGACGAATGCGGACATTCCGGAGCAGGAGGTGATCTTCCTGGATATTCCTGACCCGGTGATGGGCGAGTACGGCGCGCGAGGCATCGGCGAGATCGGACTGGTGGGCGTGGCTCCGGCGCTGACGATGGCGGTGTATCACGCGACAGGCGTGCGGGTGCGGAAGCTTCCGGTGCGGATTGAGCAGTTGATGGGCAGTAAGAACAGCTAAGAAGCGGTCAGCTAAGGTCCGGTCAGCTAAAAATCGGTCAGCTAAAAATCGGTCAGCTGATAAAGCGGTCGAGCGATTGAATTGAAAACCCTGCGGCGCGTTTGCGCTGCGGGGTTTTGCTTTTCGGTTGCGGAGGGTGGCTCGGCGGTGGGGGTGGGTTGGCGATGATGCGGTTGTCTTAGCGGAAGGGATGAATCTTTGGACGGATGGGCGTTTCCCGTTACCGATAAAAAGTTAGCTTGCTGTGTCAATGAGTGCATCGGCCTGTTGGCAATAGTTGACTCACCGGGGCACGACAATTTGCTAAACACGGGCCAGCGCTAATGTCGGGCCAGCGTCTCATAAAGCTAGGGTTATCTTTATTAGCTCGCCTTGAAAGATGTTCCGTCTATTTCTTTAAATTTGATCCCAAGATTGCCTAGGATGCCTTTGAAAGCGTAGTGTCGGCCATCGTCTCCATAGCACTCAAAACCGAGCAACTGTTTCTCGGAATCTGACAGTTTTCCGCGTGCTTGCCAAAAGTCATCATTGATTTTGACCTCAGCATCCAAGAATAACTTCAAAAGCGCCGCTAACTGCTCTTCAGATAATGTTTTCAGAATCTCAAAGCTTCGATGATGCTGGTCAACCTCTCCTGCATAGGTCAGGCGGTAAGAATTTGGAGGACAAACGTATCGTTCGATCTCGGGCGCTGATTCCAGAACTTTGGCGATTTGCGGGCGCAGCGCTGGATATGCAAAAAGAACATTTCGCTTTCGCGTCAGGCGAAGGAGCGCGCATTCGACCTGGTTCAGGAGTGGAAGTTCTGCGTCCTTGTAGGTTCGCAAGAACTCCTCTGCGGCGGCTTTCACCGCTGGATCAGGTGTCCTCACGAAGAGGATGGCGACCGCATGAAATGTCTGTACTTTGTGGAAGATGTTCTGCCTATCAAAGTCATGAGTGAGGCGATGGAAGATTTCACCGTCCGCTTTGCCATGTTCACCGCTCTTTCCGAAAACAAAATGGACCTGTGTTTGCCCCGGCATTGCGGGATCATCCATGGAGGCATAGGTGGCGTCGAGGTCTAGGCCGTTCATGTATTCAACCCATTCCGCTTTTTCTCGATCCATTCCTTCAACAAAGAGACGATTCACGGTCCTGGCGATTGTCTTCGCATTCTCACCGCTGGAAACCCCAATCCGTTTGATCAGGTCGGCGGGATAGTTCTTGTCGAGACTGGACAAGCAGAGTTTGTCATACATCACCTTGAGCTGATCCTCAATGCGTTGCCGGATCTTCTCAACCGCGAGTAGTTCATATATTGCGGGCCATCTGCTCACAATTTCGTTCGCTCTGAATTCGAGGACCGGCTCATATATATCAGAGTCGAGAAATACCGAACCGTGAGCGTCATAGATCGAAGAAACTTGACCGTTGCTCACAAGAAGATAAGGTGCCTGAATCTCCGGGTGAATGCAGTACTGAAGCCCCTGCACCAGGTACTGAAGACCAAACGGAGCAGAGACATCCTTGGGCGATTTGGCTTCAATCACCCAGAACATCTTCTTCCGGATTGTGGGCATATAGTCTGGGTCATAGTGCTTGACTTTTCGCGCGCCCATCTCGACCGGAGGATAGCGAAGCTTGAAAGACGTACCGAGGTCGCCGTGGCGAAGGACCTCATAATCCTTGTGCGTCTCATATCCAAGACACTCCAACAATGGAGTGAGGAATTTCGACTCGACAAAGGCCTCGCCTTTGCCGTCAAAATTAAGCTGCTGAATTGCTTTCAAATGTTCTTCGGCATTCGTCATGCGAACCTTACCTCGCACCTACTTACGTTATCCGCCTTCCATAATATGGTTTTTGACTCGGCGAGTGGCCTCACACCCAATAGTTTTCCAAATTAACCACTGCTTTCTCGGGTATGGGGACCGCTGCGAAACGCAATTCATAATCTCAATTCATGATAAATCGCCAATTCGCTCATCGACAACATTGAGAACGATAAGTCCTAGTGCATGTCGGCTGTCGTCCTGTTATGAGGTTGCCTTTGAGGTGGGTTGTTGTGTGGAGGGTGAGTCGTTCATTGAGTTGATGTGTGTTTTAGCGGGTCTACTTGTTTTGCGAGGGTGAGGGGTCTGTTGGTTGCGCTGTCCTGGGACGCGCGAGATTCCAGCAAATATCAAGATTTATGGGTCATCCCGAACTGCAGGCGCAACTTCTTTTTTTCTGAGCGGTCTATCTTCCTAGAGGCAGAATTCCGTGGGTGGGGCCGCGAGGCCCTGTCTGCGGGGATGAATGGTCTCAATCAGTTACGTCCGGACGGAGTATTCGACATGGTTCGGGTGTGTCATTGTTTGCATGATTCGGAGTTGCTCAAAAGCTTTTCATCCCGGAGTTCCATAGAATTAGAGTCATGACCTCCCCGCGGTTTTTGTCTTTTCGTGTTGCTGCAATCACGGTTGCGGGATTGCTGTGCGTGTGCGCGGCAGCGTACGGGAGTGCCGCGCCGTTTGACCTGAACGGGCCGAAGATCGACGTGACGGTGACGCGCGACGGCAAGACGCTGCCGATCACCGAGGTTCCGAACCTGGCGGTGGGGGACAAGCTGTGGATTCATCCGGATTTTCCGGAGGACCAGGAGGTGCACTACCTGCTGGTGGCGGCGTTTCTGCGCGGGGTGACGAATGTTCCGCCGGAGAAGTGGTTCTACAAAGCGGAGACCTGGAAAGACAAGTTCAAGCACAAGGGCATGACGATTACGGTGCCCAAGGGTGCGCAGCAGGTGCTGCTGTTTCTGGCTCCGGAGACGGGCGGCGACTTTAAGACGCTGATGGGTGCGGTGCGGGGGCAGCCGGGTGCGTTTGTGCGGGCGTCGCAGGATTTGAATCAGGCGAGCCTGGACCGGTCGCGGCTGGACAAATATCTAGTGGCGGTACGGCGGATCAGTGAGACCGATCCGGAGCAACTGAAGACGGTTTCACCGCTGCTGGCGCGGAGCCTGGACATCCGGCTGAAGCCGGATTGCCTGAACCGGGAAATGATTGAGATTGCGCCGTGCCTGACGCAGGAGCAGAGCAATCTGGTGCTGAATGACGGGCATAGCCAGTCGATTGTGGGAGCGCTGACGTCGGGGCCGTCGGCGGACCTGGCGATGCAGGCGAGCTACACGCCGCAGTTGAACTACGGATATTACGGGTCGTATGTGGCGTCGGCGATGGACATTGTGCGGATTCTGGACTCGTTGCACACGGCGCAGTACCAGTACATACCGGCGCTGGCGGAGATGAAGAACAAGGCGCTGGAGCTGAAGCTGAATACTCCGCCATCGTTTCACAATCCAAAGTCAGTGCTGGTGATTGGACTTCCGGCAGTGGAGGGTGCGCAGCCTCCGCCGCTGCGTCCGGTGGATGAAGACCAGGTGTATTGTGCGCAGAATGCAACGCTGGCGCTGCCGGTGGAGGGCGCTCCGCTGGTGTTTTCGACGGGGTATGCGCGGAACCTGATGCTGCATTTGCAGGCGGCGAACGGGAAGAGCGTGAATCTGCCGTTGACGCCGGATGCGGTGCGAGGCGGGCTGGATGTGGACACCAAGCCGCTGCAGGGAGCAGTGATCGGGTCGGATGTGAAGGCGTCGATCCGCGGGTATTGGGGTTTTGAGCCGTTTACCGGGCCAGCGGTACGGCTGCAGGGCGCGCACGCGCAGACGTGGAAGATCGCGGACGAGGGAGATAACTCACTGGTGGTGGGACGCGATGACACGCTGACGCTGGAGGCGGACGACGCGAGCTGCGTGGATGGAATTGAGTATCGCAACGCGGCTGGCAAGGCGTTGAAGGCGAACTGGAAGCTGGTGAAGCCGAATCAGGTGGAGGTGACGCTTCCGCTGAAGGACGCGCAGCCGGGGCAAATGACGCTGATGGTGAAGCAGGCGGGCGTGGACAAGCCGGAGGATGTGGCGGTACAGGCGTACTCGGAGCAAGGGCACCTGACGTCGTTTACGCTGTACGCGGGCGACAAGCAGGGGATGCTGGAGGGGACGCGGCTGGACGAAGTGGCGAGCGTGAAGCTGAAGGGCGTGGAGTTTAAGCCGGGGACACTGACGAGCACGAAAGGGATGGACACGCTGCCGATGGTGGCAGCGAATGAGAAGGACACGGGCAAGCTGAAGGCGGGCGAGTCATTCAAGGCCGTGGCCATGCTTAAGGACGGGCGGAAAGAGACTGTGCGGGGCACGATTGGGGATGCGAGGCCGAGCGTGACCTTGCTGAGCAAGAGCGTGCAGATGAACGGCTCGGGCGCGAACGAAGAGGCGACGAGCAATATTCAACTGTCTGATCCGGACGAGCTGCCGCAGAATGCGACGCTGCTGTTCTCGTTGAAGGCGCAGACGCCGTCGAGGTTTATGCGTGGAGAAAAGATTGAAGTGGCGACGGCGGATGGGTCGTACACAACGACGCTGACGCTGGCGAAGGGGCTGACGCTGCAGGACTCGCACACGGCGCTGGCGACGTTTGATCCGTCGGAGGTGTTTGGTTCGTCGGCGTTCGGGCCGCTGAAGTTCAGAGTAGTGACAGATGTCGGCGTGAAGGGCGACTGGCAGCCGCTGGCGACGCTGGTGCGGTTGCCGAAGCTGGCCTCGCTGAAGTGCAGTGCGGACGACACGGCTACGTGCAAGCTGCAGGGCTCGGATCTTTTTCTGGTGGATGCGATTGCGCAGGACCAGGAGTTCAAGAATGCTGTGCAGGTGCCGGATGGGTTTTCGGGATGGACGCTGCCGGTGCCTCATCCTGGGTTGAAGGGGCAGTTGTATGTGAAGCTGCGGGATGATCCTTCGGCGGTGAACCTGGTGACGTTGACGCCGCAGATTGAGGGCGGCGCGAAGCAGGCGACGCAGAAGGAGTACAGACCGCCCTATGTGGGTCCGAATGACGGCACAGGCGCAGCGGTACCCGCGGCCACGGGGACAACGGCTCCCGCGGCAGGCGTGGGGGTGACGAGTGTGCCGGCAGTGGGATCGACGGCAGGGCCGGTAGCGCCAGCGGTATCGTCCTCGCCATCGAGTGCAGCGGCGGCGGGAAGCACGCAGGCGGTTCCGAATGCCACGACGCCGAAGGAACCAACGACGCCGACGGTATCGCCAAGCGTGACATCACCGAATGCTGCGACTGCCACGACGACGACCGGAAAGACGAGCACTCCGAAGACAGGCGCAACGTCGGCGAGCACGACGAAGACAGGCACGACGAGCGGTACTCCTACTGCGCCGGGAAACGCTACGCAAGAGAAGACGCAGAAGAAAACTTCGGGGAAGTCTGCCGAGGCCGTACTGCAGCCGGTGGATCCGGGAAACTTTATCTGATTGCGCAGAGCCCCCCTGCGGGGGGCTTGCTTTCAACGCGGCAAGGTGTGCGCGTCCTACGGATGCACAGGATTGTGCATCTTATTTTTTTGAATCCAAAAATACGTGGAATGGAGGAGCTGAGGGATGGGTATGCTTACAGGGCGAACGGCGATTGTGACGGGGTCGAGCTCGGGGATTGGTCAGGGGATTGCGGAGCGGCTGGCACAAGAGGGTGCGAACGTGACGATTGACTACGTGGGCAGCGCGGATGGCGCGCAGGAGACGCTGAAGAAGGTGCAGGCAGCGGGCGCGAAGGGCGTAATCGTCGAGGCGGATGTGTCGCAGGTGAGCGCGGTGCGCAATCTGGTGGACGAGACGTGGAAGGCGTTTGGCGGCGCGGACATTCTGGTGAACAACGCGGGCGTGGAGAAGGAATCGCCATTCTGGGAGACGACGGAGCACGATTACGATTTTGTGCTGGGCGTGAATCTGAAGGGGCCGTTCTTTTTGACGCAGGCGTTTGCGCAGAGGCTGATCGCGGCGAAAAAGCTGGGACGGGTGATCAACATCAGCTCAGTGCATGAGGACATGGCGTTTCCGAATTTTGCGACGTACTGCGCGAGCAAAGGCGGCGTGCGCATGCTGATGCGCGATCTGGCGGTGGAGCTGGGGCCGCTGGGGATTACAGTGAATAACGTGGCTCCGGGGGCGGTTTCGACGCCGATCAACACGGCGCTGCTGGAGAACAAGCCGAAGCTGAATGCGCTGCTGAAGAATATTCCGCTGGGACGGCTGGGGTCGGTGGATGATGTTGCGGGGCTGGTGGCGTTTCTGGCGTCGGATGCGGCTGCGTATATTAACGGCTCGACCTTTGTGATTGATGGCGGGCTGATGCGGAATTATCACGAGCAGTGAAAGGCAGCTATTAGCTTTTAGCTGTTAGCTACTAGCTAGAGGCTAGAAGCTGCAAGAATGGAAGGATGCATTTGTTTCGAGTGTGGGCTCCGCTGGCGGAGCGGGTGGACGTGAAGATCGGGGATGCGCTGTGGCCGCTGGCGCAGGGCGACGGCGGCTGGTGGGAGGCCGAGGTTGCCGAGGCCGCGCCCGGGACGGATTACGGCTTTGTGCTGAATGGCGATGAGGGAATGGTGCTGCCCGATCCGCGGTCGGCGTGGCAGCCGTATGGCGTTCATGGATTGTCGCGGGTACTGGATCAGGCTGCGTTCCAATGGACGGATGCGGAGTGGCACGCGCCGGAGCTGAAGGATGCGGTGATCTATGAGCTGCATGTGGGCACGTTTACGGAAGAGGGCACGTTTGCGGCGGCGGAGAAGCGGCTTGAGTATCTGAAGACGCTGGGCGTGACGCATGTGGAACTGATGCCGGTGGCGGCGTTTCCGGGGGAGCGCGGATGGGGCTATGACGGCGTGGACATGTTTGCTCCGCAGGAGAGCTACGGCGGGCCGGATGCGCTCAAGCACCTGATCGATGCGGCGCACGCGCATGGGATGGCGGTGCTGCTGGACGTGGTTTACAACCACCTGGGGCCGTCGGGGAATTATCTGTCGCGGTTCGGGCCGTACTTTACGGGGAGCCACCACACTCCCTGGGGCGATGCGGTGAACTTTGAGGAGGCGGGCAGCGATGAGGTGCGGCGCTTCTTTATCGACAACGCGAAGATGTGGCTGAGGGACTACCACTTTGACGGGTTGAGGCTGGATGCGGTGCATGCGTATCTGGACCGCTCGGCCGTGCATTTTATGGAGCAGATGACGGCGGAGGTCGCTGAACTGGAGCGCGAGACGGGGCGGAGCTACGTGCTGATTGCCGAGAGCGATTTGAATGATCCGCGAGTGGTGACGGAGCGCGTGCGCGGCGGTTATGGAATGGACGCGCAGTGGAGCGATGACTTTCATCACTCGCTGGTGGCGCTGCTGACGGGCGACCGCGGTGGGTACTACGCCGACTTTGGGCGGATGGCGGACGTGGCAAAGGCGCTGCGCACGGCGTTTGTGTATGACGGGAAGTACTCGGGGTATCGCGACCGCGTGCATGGCAGGCCGGTGGAGGGGCTGCCGCTGTGGCGGTTTCTGGGATTTGCACAGAACCACGACCAGGTGGGGAATCGCGCGACAGGCGACAGGCTGCACATGCGGACGTCGCTGGGACGGGTGAAGATTGCGGCGGCGCTGGTGCTGATGGCTCCGTTTGTGCCGTTGATTTTTCAGGGCGAGGAGTGGGCGGCGTCGTCGCCATTTTTGTATTTCACGGATCATGAAGAGGATTTGGGGCGGCTGGTGAGCGAGGGCCGCAAGAAGGAATTTGCGGCGTTCGGGTGGAGGCCGGAGGAGATTCCAGACCCGCAGCAGAAGGGGACGTTTTTGCGTTCGCGGCTGAAGTGGGCGGAGATCGCGGAACCGGAGCATGCGGGCGTGCTGGGATGGTATCGCGAGCTGATTGCGCTGCGGCAGACGCACCGCGACGACCTGGTGACGGGCGATGTGGAGGTAGAGTTTGACGAGCAGGCGCGCTGGCTGACGCTGCGTCGCGGGCGGTTTGTGGTTGCTCTGAATGCGGGGCCGGAGGCGGTGAAGCTGGCTGTGGCGCGGAATGCGAAGATGGTGCTGAAGTCCTGCGAGGATATTGTGCTGGCGGAGGATGGGCTGACGCTGATTCCGGATTCGGTGGCGGTGGTAGAGGGCAGCTTTTAGCTGCTAGTGTCCTGAGTCTGAAGTTTATTCAACAATTCGATTCATGGAAGCGATTCGAATAGCAGCACACAGGGGCTAAACAGGCTGCGGAAAAAGTCATGCATGAGTTACTTTTTCTCCACCGAGGTTTGATTTAAGACAGAAGCATGCGTGGAGACGATCAGAAGCAGACGGCGATGTTCAGCTATTTAACTTTGGCGCAGCGGATACC
>DATKRT010000015.1:0-8986 GCA_035532055.1 Acidobacteriaceae bacterium
GGCCAGCGCCACCGGCAACCCGGTGTCCCCGCCCTGCCGAATCTCCCCATCCAGCTCAATCGATCCGAGAAGAGGAAGATTAAACTGCTTGGCCGTCCGCTCCGCTCCGCCCTTGGAGAAGATATCAATCTCCTGATGGCAGTGCGGGCAGGTAAAGTGGCTCATGTTTTCCACCACCCCCAAAACCGGAACATTCACCTGATGAAACATCTCCAGCGCCTTGCGGGCATCCTGCAGCGCAACATCGGACGGCGTCGACACCACCACCGCGCCCGTCAGCGGAACAGTCTGCACCAGCGAGATGACCGCGTCACCCGTGCCTGGGGGCAGATCGACCAGCAGAAAGTCCAGCTCGCCCCACTCCACCTGCTGCAAAAACTGCCGGATGATCTGGTGCAGCATGGGTCCGCGCATCACCAGCGGCTTGTCGCCCGGCGAAAGGAGCCCGATGGAGATTATCTTCACGCCGTGCACCGTGTTCGGCTCAATCTGGTTGTTGGGCAGCACGCGCGGCTGCTGCGTTGTGCCGAACATCAGCGGCACGTTCGGGCCATAAATGTCGGCGTCAATCAGCCCCACGCGAAAGCCCAGCTTGTGCAGGGCAATCGCCAGGTTTACCGCGACGGTGGTCTTGCCCACTCCGCCCTTTCCTGATCCGATTGCAACAATGTTGGCAACCCCCGGCAATGCCTGGGGCGCAGGTACAGCAGCATGTGAATGCGCCATTCAAAAACTCCCTGAATTAAAAATTATGATCTGCCCGGCCTCACCGAGCCTTGTCCTTCGACTTCCGCCGGCTTTGTGGCGCGCTTGCGCTCCATCTCGTGCTGCCGCAGCTCCCGCCGGCGTCCTGCGTCTTCAAAGTGCCGCTTCTCCCATTCGCTCTCCGGACTAAGCTTCGGCACCGGCACCCGCCGCCCCTGCGAATCAATGGCGACAAAAGTTAGATAAGCCGAGGCCACATGGCGATGCGTCCCCACAATGGTGTTCTCCACCCACACCTTTACGCCGACTTCCATCGACGTGTTGAAGGCGCGGTTGAGCGACGACTTCAGAATCAGCAGATCGCCCACATGCACCGGCGCGATAAAGTCTATGTGGTCCATCGACGCCGTAACAACATGCGTACGCGCGTGGCGATAGGCCGCCATGGCTCCCACCAGATCGATAAAGTGCATCAGCCGGCCACCCAGCAAATTCCCCAGCGTGTTGGTGTCGTTCGGCAAAATCAGCTCCGTCATCCCCGACTGGGACTCGGCGACCGTGCGTACCGGGAGCGAATGACCGGCAAAATCCATGCGAAGGCTCTCTTTCCTCTTACCTTAAGACTCGTATGCGGAGGTCTTCTTCCAGTGTCGGCAATCGCGCGATTTTAGGCAAATGGCCCTCTCGGGAGAAAATAAAGCTACCCAAGGAGAAACAACGACCGAGATGGACAAGATCGCAATGCTGAATGAAATTCTGGCGCAGAACCCTACCGACGCTTTCGCCCGCTATGGCCTGGCCATGGAGTACGCAGGCCGCGGCGAAACGGACACCGCTCTGGCCGAATTCTCGCGCCTGCTCACCGACCATCCCGACTACACCGCCGGCTATTTTATGGCCGCGCAAACACTGGCCAGGGCCGGACGCGCCGGCCAAGCCAAGGCCCGCCTGGCCGAGGGCATTGCCTGTGCAAAACGCACCAACAATCTGCACGCATTGAGCGAAATGCAGGCCCTGCTCGACGAGTTGGAGCTGGCGGAATAAATCTCGATTGCACGATATCAAACTCGCGCGATCAATCAATTCACAGCCCATCAAAAGCAATTGCTTTGCCATTGCGCTCGACTGAACGGATGCGTGCATAATTTAGACACGCAATGCGAATACCCCTGTTCCCACTGGACGTGGTTCTGTTTCCCGGAGAACCTCTTCCGCTACACATTTTTGAGGAGCGCTATAAGGCACTGATCGGCCTGTGTCTGGCCAACCAGTCCGCCTTTGGCGTGGTGCGCGCGCAGCGGGACGGGCTTGCCGTCATCGGCTGCACCGCCCGCATCACTCGCGTGCTGCATCACTACGACGACGGACGCATGGACATCCTGTGCCGCGGAGAACAGCGATTTGAAATCGAAATGCTTGAAAACGCCCGCGCCTATCTTGAAGCCAAGGTTGATTTCTTCGACGACGAAGAAGAGAGCGCACCGCGCACCCTGAAGGAAGAGTGCATGGCCCTCCATTTTGAAACCATGGAACTCACTGGATTTTCGTCCACCGGGATGCCCACCAGCCTCGATAGCTCAATCTCATTCCTGCTCGCCTCCAGCCTGCCCGCCGACCTCGGATTCAAGCAGCAGTTGCTCAACAGCCGGTCGGACGCCAAACGCACCGAATATTTGCTTGAGTTTTATCAGGCCATACTTCCCAAACTCCGCGCCGGGGCCGCGGGCAATAAGGCAGCGGCCCATAACGGCCACATCATGTAACCCTGCATTTCCCCGAATCGTGATCGATCCCCCATCGTCTAATCTAAAAACAGCGGTATCCGCCGTCATTCACATCCGGAGGTGCAAATGGCCACTCGTAACCTGCCGCAAACGCTCGGGAAACTTCGTGCTCATAAGGACTTCGCAGAGGCGAGCATCGCTCACCGGTCCGTAAAGGATGAGCTGCGCGAAAACCTCATCGCCCGGCTACAAAAGCGCGAAACCATCTTCCCCGGCATCGTTGGCTACGAGGATACGGTCGTCCCCCAGATCATCAATGCCCTGCTCTCGCGCCAGAACTTCATCCTGCTGGGCCTGCGCGGACAGGCCAAGAGCCGCATCCTCCGCGCGCTCACCGCTCTGCTCGACGAGCACGCGCCTTACATCGCCGGCTGCGAGATTCGCGACAACCCGTACCATCCGATCTGCAAACGCTGCCGCGCGCTGGTTGCCGAGCGCGGAGACGCGACGCCCATCGCGTATCTCTCCCGCGCCGACCGCTACGTTGAAAAGCTGGCCACGCCCGACGTGACCATCGCGGACCTCGTCGGCGACATTGATCCCATCAAAGCAGCGCGCAGCGGCGAAGACCTGGCGAGCGAGCTCACCATGCACTACGGCCTGCTGCCCCGCGCCAATCGCGGCATCTTCGCCATCAACGAGCTGCCCGACCTGGCCGGAAAGATTCAGGTCGCGCTGTTCAACATCATGCAGGAGGGCGACGTTCAGATTAAGGGCTATCCCGTCCGCCTTGAGCTCGACGTTGCGCTGGTCTTCAGCGCCAATCCCGAGGACTACACCGCGCGCGGCAAAATTGTCACGCCGCTCAAGGACCGCATCGGATCGGAGATTCGCACGCACTACGCCGAGACCATCGAGGAAGGCCTTGCCATCACCGCGCAGGAAGCATGGACCGAGCGCGGCCACGCAAAAACTGAGGTCCCGCAGTACCTCCGCGAGATCGTAGAGCAGGTCGCCTTTACCGCGCGCGAAGACAAACGCGTGGACAAACGCAGCGGAGTGAGCCAGCGCCTGCCCATCGCCACCCTGGAGCTGGTTGTTTCAAACGCCGAGCGCCGGGCGCTGCTGCACGGCGAGTCGCTGGTCCTGCCCCGCGTCGGCGACCTGTACGCCGCGCTGCCCGGCATCACCGGCAAGCTTGAGCTCGAGTACGAAGGCGAAATGAAAGGAGCCGACACCGTAGTAAAGGAAGTCGTCCGCGTCGCCATCGGAAAAATCTTCGACAAATATTTTGCCGACACCAACACCCAGCAGATCGAGCAGTGGTTCAATCTTGGCGGCGTCACAAAAATCGAAGACGCAAAATCCGCCGCGGAGACGCTGGAAGAGATTCACGAGATTCAAGGGCTCTTCGAGAAGCTCTCGCTGCTCGGGGTGAAAGCATCGGACGCACCGGAGAGCCTTGTGGCTGCGGCCGAGTTTCTGCTGGAAGGCATGTGTTCGCACCGGCGCCTGAGCCGAAGCGAGGAGCGTACCTTCGCCGCGCAAAAAAAATCGCAGCCACGCCAGGAGCGCGTCGCCCTCGAGCCTGAATTTCAGGAATGGCAATCCCGGCGCACGCGTCGCGGCAGCTTCAACTAATCGCAGAAACGGACCAGCGGAGCACACATGAAGCGCGTTCGCTACACCAAATACACCGGCGACCTGGCCTCGGAGATCGACCTCGAAGATCTTCTGCAGGCACTCTCCGACTATTTTCTGGACTCCGGCTTCGACGATCCGTCTTCGCCCTTCCGCTCCATGGACCAGACGCTGGACGATCTGCGCGAGGCCATCCGCCAGGCCCTCATGTCCGGCGAATTCCTCGACGAACAAATGCAGCAGGACATCGACGCGCTCGAACAGGAAGACAAGCTCGACGAGCTCATCGACAAAATCATGCAACGCATGATGCAGGAGAATTTCATCTCCGCGGAAGACCCCCAAATGGGCGGCACCCTCACCGAGGGACAGGGTGAAATCAGCGAGCCGCAGGGCGAAGCCCGCTTCGAAGTCACAGACAAGAGCCTCGACTTTCTCGGCTACAAGGCGCTGCGCAACCTGCTCGGCTCACTCGGCAAAGCCAACAGCGGACGCCACGACACGCGCTACTGGGCCACCGGCATCGAATCCGAAGGAGCCTCCCGCCCCTACGAGTTCGGCGATGTCCTGAACCTCGACGCAACCGCCACGCTGGCCTCGGCCATCGCGCGCGAAGGGCTCACCCTGCCGCTGAACGTCGAATACCGCGACCTGCACGTCCATCAATGCGAGTACCAAAGCTCATGCGCGACCGTGGTCATGCTCGACTGCTCGCACTCCATGATCCTCTACGGCGAAGACCGCTTCACCCCCGCCAAAAAAGTCGCCATGGCGCTCTCGCACCTCATCCGCACGCAGTATCCCGGCGACTCGCTTTCGCTGGTCCTTTTCCACGATTCCGCCGAGGAGATTCCCATCTCGCAACTGGCCCGCGTGAAGGTCGGCCCCTACTACACCAACACCCGCGAAGGACTGCGCGTCGCCCAGCGCATCCTGAAAACACAGCGCAAGGACATGCGCCAGATTGTCATGATCACGGATGGCAAACCGTCAGCCCTCACCCTCGAAGACGGCCGCATCTACCGCAATGCCTTCGGGCTTGATCCGCTGGTGGTGAGCGAAACGCTGGAGGAAGTCGCACGCTGCAAGCGCGCGAACATCATGATCAACACCTTCATGCTCGCGTCCGATCCCGGCCTGATGCAGTTCGTCCACCAGGTCTCGCAGATGTGCCGCGGCAAGGCCTACTTCACGCGCCCGGAAACGCTCGGCGAATATCTCCTCATGGACTACATGCAGCACCGCACACGCACCATCCGCTGACGCCCTCAATCACAGCTCATCCCGCGACCACCGGGAGCGGCCACAAATGCCGGCACAACCATGGCGCCGAAGGCGCGTGTCGCCGAACGCGCAGTTCAGACGCCCTTTTTCTGCGGCTCCCAGATGTACTTGTGAATTTGCAGGCTCAGCCGCGCGTCCAACCCATCGGCCAGCATCCACTCCACCAGATCCCGCGGATCGAGCAGGCAGTTCGCACTCGTTCGCTCCGGACTCGGAGTCTTCGAAAACGCAGGCGACAGCAGAATCCCGCCCACGCGCCCTTCCAGCGCGTTGTCGCGGATAAAGTCCCGCGCGTACTCGTAGTCATCGCGATTCGTGATGACGAACTTCACCTCGTCGAGCTCCGTCAGGCTGGCCAGGTTGGTCATGCGGAAGCGGCCCGCCTCGCCCGACCCCGGACACTTGACGTCGATGACCTTGTGCACCGCCTTGGGAACATTCTCGACAGGCCGCTCGCCGCTGGTCTCAATCATCAGCTCATAGCCTTCGCGCAACAACCGTTCCATCAGCGGAACCAGCTCGCGCTCCTGCAGCAGCGGCTCGCCTCCGGTAAATTCAATCAGCTTCACCGGAGCAAGCTTCTTAATCTCGCCGGCGATCTCGTCTTCCGTTGCCTTATAGCCGCCGCTAAACGTGTACTCTGAGTCGCACCACGAGCAGCGCAGGTTGCACCCTGCCAGCCGCACAAAGATGCACGGCCGCCCCGCAAAGCTCGACTCGCCCTGCACCGATTTATAAATTTCGATCAGATACATTCAGGCCCTGACTACTCGTAGTAGGTCGCCGTTGTCGTGTCGGTCTCGTAAATTGTGC
Organism: Acidobacteriaceae bacterium; assembly: GCA_035532055.1. GTDB lineage: Bacteria > Acidobacteriota > Terriglobia > Terriglobales > Acidobacteriaceae > Silvibacterium. The sequence continues at coordinate 6,168 of DATKRT010000015.1, forward strand.
AGTCCTTCACCCGCACGCGGCCCTGCGTCATCGAGCTCAACTGGCGGTTCGTCTCGTCGTAAAAATACCGGGCCAGGTTCTCCGCCGAAGGATTGATCTCGGTAAACGGCTCCAGCTCGTTCAGCATCTGGTGGTCAAGCCGCTCGATCACCGGGTACATCACGTGCTTCAGGTCCTTGAAGTCCAGCAGCAGGCCGGAGACGTCCAGCGTCTCGCCGCGCAGCGTAATGCGGACCTTGTAGTTATGTCCGTGCGGATTCTCGCACTTGCCGCGATAATTTCTCAGGTAGTGACCCGAGGAGAACTCGCGCTCCACAGTTACTTCATACATGCTCTTCGTTGGCTTTCCGGGGCAAAAGCGCCCTGCCTACATTGTAACTTCGACGCGCGCTTATTTGCGGCGGGCCCGCGCCCGCATCTGCCGCTCGCGCGCGCGGCGGTCCACCTGCTCAAACATCGCCGTCATCACTCCCAGAAACGCCACAATCAGACCGCCAAGCAACAGGAAGAGCGAAAGCGTCTTCCACAGTGTTCCGTTGTCGGGCAGCCCCTGCTGGTACTGGCTCCCCACGAACATCATGCCGCAGGAAACCAGCGCGAAGAGGAGCAACGTTGCAGCCAGAATGTAAAGATTGCGCGCCATTTTCCGCCTCCTATGCTACGCGCCCATAAAGAATCTTTCGACTGCCGCAATGTCCTGCGTTACAAGGTACGGCGGCAGGCTCTCCAGAAACACGCGCCCATAACGCTGCCGCAAAATGCGCGGATCAAGCAGCATAAGCACGCCGCGGTCCTCAAGCGACCGGATCAGCCGGCCGAAACCCTGCTTCAGCGTGATCACCGCCGACGGCACCTGATACTCAAAGAACGGGCTGCCGCCGTTCTCTTCAATCGCGCGCATCCGCGCCTGCACCACCGGATCGCTGGGCACCGCAAACGGTAACCGGTCAATAATCACGCAGCTCAGAGCCTCACCTTGAACATCCACTCCCTGCCAGAAACTGGATGTGCCGAACAACACAGCATTCGGCGTCATGCGAAACTCTTCCAGCAGCGCCTTGCGCGGGGCCGTCCCCTGCAGCAGCAGCGGATAGCCCACCTCCGTCAGCAGCCGGTCATACAGGTCGTGCATCTGCTGGTAGCTGGTGAACAGGCAAAACGCGCGCCCGCGCGTAATATCCAGCACCCGCCGGATGCGCGCCGCCGCCTCTTCCTGAAAATTCGAATCCCGCGGGTCCGGCATCTCCGGCGGCAGATACAGCACCGCCTGCTCGCCATAGCGAAAATGCGACGGCACCACCAGCTCACGCGCCTCGCGCATGCCCAGCCGCTTGCGTATATGTCCGAAGCCTCCCTGAACCGTCAACGTGGCCGAGGTCAGCACCACGCACGGAAAGTTCTCGAACAGCAGCTCTTCCAGCAGTTCCGACACATCGATCGGAGTCGCCTGCAAGTGCGTGCTCGAGCTGCCCTGCTTGCCGCTGCGCCGCTCCAGCCAGAAGACCGTGTTCTTGTCCTCCGCCTCCATCAAAAACTTCAGCTGCTCGCGAATGTCCGCCGTACGCTTGCGCAGCGGCGCAGCCTCCTCCACCCCGCGCACCCGGTCCAGCTCGCCCTCCAGCCGGTGCAGCGCGTTCAGCACGCCAAGGTAAAGGTCGCCTTGCGCTTCCAAAAACTCCTCACGCCCCGCAAACTGCATCCGTCCTTCATTGCCCGCGCCGCGCGGCAGCGATCCAAAAAACATCCGCGACCGTTCGCGCGTCGTCTGCGCCGTGCTGGTAATGCTGGTATTCAGCGCACCCTTGGCCCGCAGCATGGTCTCTACATCGCGCGCCAGCTCTTCAACGCGAATGTTGCTCAGGCTCAGGCCAAAATAGCTCGATGCCACGTCTTCCAGCTCGTGCGCCTCATCAAAAATCACCACGCCCGCATCCGGCAGCACCCCCGCATCCGGAGCCGCCTTCGCCTGCTGCTTGATCGCCAGATCGGCAAAAAATAGATGGTGATTCACAATGATGACGTCGCTCTCCGCCGCCCGCCGTCGCATCTCGGTAATAAAGCAGCGCTCGTAGTCCTGGCACGCCTGCCCCAGGCACGCATCGCTGCGCGCATCCAGCTTGGCCCATAACTGGCTTGTCTCCGGCAGGTCATCAATCTCCGCGCGGTCGCCCGTATCGGTGGTCTTCTCCCATTCGGCAATGGACTGGTACTGCGAAATCTCCTCCAGCCCCGTAAGAATCGGCTGGTTCCGCAGCGCATACAGTTTGTGCCGGCAAATATAGTTCGCGCGCCCCTTCATGTAGCACACGCGCAGCGGCCCCAGCAGCGACTCAAGAAACGGTATGTCCTTGAAAAAAAGCTGCTCCTGCAGGTTCTTTGTCCCGGTTGAAATAATCACCCGCCGGCCCGAGCGCAGCGCTGGCAGCAGATACGCCAGCGTTTTGCCGGTGCCCGTGCCCGCCTCCACAATCAGGTGGCGATTCTCCTCAATCGCCCGCTCAACCGCCTGCGCCATTTCCAGCTGGCCCTTGCGGAACTCATACGGAAGCTCAGAGCGCGCCAGCACGCCGCCCGGCGCAAAAAACTCATAGAGCGAGGGCAACTTGGGCGCGGTTTCAGTCGGTACAGACATTTCACCTACAGAATATCCGTCCCGCGCGCCATCCTTTGCACAGTCGGCTAGATAGTGTCGTCACGAGACTGCGTATTGTGCGAAACTAATAGGCAATGCAGTCACGAGCCGCGTATCACCGTCACGATTTGAGCGATCACGCGTGGGGATTATTATCCCCCCATCTTCCCGGGCAAAGAGGTCAGTG
>DATKRT010000016.1:0-7992 GCA_035532055.1 Acidobacteriaceae bacterium
CCTGGATGCCGATAAAAACGGCTTTCAGGCACAAAACGAAAACAGGAATTCGCGGCCCAACAGGCCGAAAAGGCAAAAAATCCGCTCGGAAACGAAAAGCGAGTCAGGAATCCAGGGTTTTTCCGCAGCCTGTAAAGCCCCTCGGATGGACGGGTTTAATCACTGGCCTGAAGGCCAGTTCTTCTGCCGGGCCTCGCTCAAGCGAGGCGGGAGGTTGGAGCTTCTGGGTTGGTCTGTCCCACATCTCTTCGAGATTTGGGACATCTTACTTCTCAACATTTTTCAGATCGGGTCAACACGCCCTTGAGTCTGCGAAAGTCATGCATCAATTCTGGATAATTTTTCGCCTGCGCTTCGGTGCAACCGGGAGTTTACATGGCCCTGTAAGTTCTTTTTTTCTCTTGTATTTCGAAGCGACGTATGACACGCTCTTGCTATTCTGCTAGCACTCCATTGCAGTCGAGGGTTGGTTTGACGCCTTGAGCTTTAGCGTGCTTGGGCACGGGGCTTGACTTCCCCTAGCCAATGTTCCTCGGAGAACGCGAGCGAAAGGTTCGGATGATTGATCCTGTCTCCGAAAGGATGCGGCAGGCCAGCCCCTCACGGCTGCGTATACCAGACACAGCCGGAGAGGATAACCATTCACCATTAAACGAAGGGAGCAACGGTGAAACATAAGCCGATTGTGATCTATCGCGACTCGGTATCCGGAAGGATCGTCACGGAAGCATACTCTGATCGGCATCCGAGGACAACAGAACGTGAAACTGTCTATCGCCCGTCGCCAAAGCGGGGCTAAGACATAACCATACCACTTCCTTGCGGCTCGCCGGAATTTCAGTGAGCCGCTTTTTGCGGCGGATTTCACGGATGTACCACCACAGGAAACCACTAAATGCGGAGACTTTGCGTTTATGTCTTACCCCTTCTCTCGCGGCTCCGAATTAAAAATTCATCGGGCCAAAAAACACGTCCGCGATCTCCAGCGCGAATGGATAATCGCCTACAAGCGCAGCTCTCACAATATTTCGGTGAAGGACGACCCGGATACTGGGGATAGCATCCTTGAACTCAGCCTCGATCAGTCCGTCCCCGATAAAATCCCTTTGATCGTCGGGGACGCCGTCCACAACCTCATGTCTGCTTTGGACTTTGTCATAAACGATATCGAGTTCTTCAGGCACGGGAAAAGAAGCACTTTCACCAAATTCCCAGTTTATGAAACCAGAGAAAAACTTGTAGCTGCCGTCAATGGCGGGTTGAGGGATAAGGTTCCATCTGTCGTCATTGACTTCATTGTCGATTCCGTACAGCCGTACCGCCGAGGGAACGGTGATTGCCTCTGGAGTCTTCACGCTCTCGACATTATCGACAAACACAGGATCGTGATCGCCAAAAAAGAAATCGCGCTTATTAGGGATATTACTTGCGAAGACGGCGGTGGAAGATACTTCACTATCCCCGTGTGGGAATTTTCCGGTCGCTTGCCGTCTGTTCACATTTGCCAGGGATGGCGCAATCTTCAACTCACAAGTAAGGGAAAGGCGTCCTTCAGTATAGTTTTCGGTAATGGAATGCCGTTCTATGGATTCCCAATTCTTCCAACGCTCTACAAGCTTGTTGATTTTGTCGGTAGCACGGTTGATGCCGTTAGGGGTGCTTTTCTCTCCACTCTCCGAACATAGAGATGTCTCACTGATCGTAGCTATGGCGGGTGGCCCACCCTTATCTAAACGTTACTCTGGGTGCCCCATCCTTTGCGCAGTCTCGCTGCGCGAAGGGTGGGAGGCGTTACACTCGGGCTTCACTATGCCACGAGGACTTGTCCGCTACCAACAGGCCTCCACGTTCCACTTCCTCACCTTCAGTTGTTACCGCCGGAAGGGCGGGTGGCCTCGGTCTCAAGTGAGCTTGTATCCAGTTGAGGGTGCCCCCGGTCCCTCGCGTTTGGGGACGGGGGATGACGAGGTGGTGTGCCCACCAACGAGCATCCATGCGGGTAGCTGCCCGCCTCTGTGCCTGGCTGTCCACTCCGATTCGATCTCCACGGTTCCACGCATGCCCGTTTGATCATGGCGAAAGCGCGACCAGGGGCGGTCTTCCGGGTCCGCAGCCGGGGCTAAGGCCCTTTGTCTGTGACGGGTTTTATTCACTGGCCTAAAGGCCAGTGCTTCTGCCGGGCCTCACTCAAGCGAGGCGAGTGGTTGGGGTTCGGTCGAGCCCTTGTTCCCCACTCAAGCAAAAGAAGCTTGAGTGGGCCACCCGTCTCACTTCGGCGTAAAAGGCGGGCTGCCCCGCTTCAGTGCATGAACTTCCCCCATGCAACTACAAGGTGTGACATGGAGACTTTCCAGGCCGGGTCGAAATACATGGCCGTTGCCCAGACTTCGCTTGCCAGCACGGCTCCAGCGCCCACCGCAAACTGCCACACCGTCCGCCGATAGCGCCACAGATCCCACGCCAGCATGAGGACGACCAGCAGCACGTTTCCGTAGAACGACCACCAGAACCACGGCCACATCGTCTTCGGCTCTGCCATCAGGTTGCCGGTGATGCGTGAAAAGCCCGGGTCGGCAAAGGCCACCATGGCGGCCAGAATGAGGCGCTTGTGCACGGCGGGGTTGCGCCGCATGGCAATGGCCCATGCAAACATGACGGCAAAGCCGCCGACGTCAACGAAGTTGACCGCTAGAAATTGGGGCGGCAGGACACTCGGGCCCTGCGCATGCGCCGTTGCCGCAACCACAGCCAGCGCGGTCGGCGGCCCGAGCAGCACCACGAGCACGGCGTAACCCACCGAAAACTTTCCCAACCGCCGGTGCAGCGCCACCTTGTCCTTCATTACCAGCAGCACCTGCGCGGTGAGCAGCAGCAGCCAGCCGACATAGATGGCCGCGTGCGGGTACACAATCCACGGAACCGTCTGGTGCACAAACGGCTTCATATCCAAGCCGAATCCCACCAGGATTCCCACCCAGAACAGGCCCAGCCACACGGCATGGATGGTGCGGTCCTCGCGCGGATTCCACAGCACGGGGCGTTTCACTTCCGTCATTACATGCATATTGCTCTCCGTGCGGCCCGAATCAGCCGCAAACTCCGTGGTTCAAGCGGGCACTCCTGCGTCGTCAGCGCGGCAAGTGCTGATGCGGATACAAAACTCCCAGCGGGCGCCGTGCGCGCTCGAGTACTTGCGATTGACTTCGGGGGAAATTGACAGCGGGGGAAGAGGGCCCAAGAACTCTAGCCGGTCACTTTATCCAGTCGCGGGGAGGAAAGCAATGGAATTTTCTTCTGAGAAGCGCCCCGCGCTTGACCCGGTCGCCGATGAAGATGAAGGGTGGGCCAACCCGGGCGCGGCCTGTTTCAGGACAAGTTCTGAGGGTGAGGTCTTGGGTGTTGTGTTGTTTCTGTACATTCGGCCAGTGAGGGATTTGCGGGAGCTGCGTCGATTTTGGGTCGATTCGTGTAGTTTCTTCGGGAGTTTTCTACACGGAGTGTAAAAGCTACCGGTTCATACCCGTAAGGCCTTCCCGTTCTGTCATTTATGACGCATTCTTCATTTTAAACACACGCTATTTACTCATTGCTCGCCGTAGAATTCCGGCAGCAAGCGATCTTCCCCCCAACGGAGGTACCTATGCAACATAAGCGTCTTCTCGGCATCGCAGTGTCCCTGGCAGTTTCTAGTTTCGCTGCGCTTACATTCACCGGATGCAGCTCAACAGCCGGCAGCGCATCCACTGGAGCGACGGGAGCCAACAGCCCGGCGATGGTGGTCACCGCGGGCGATGCGCCGTTGAACAATATCCTTTCGGCCAACGTTACGGTTTCGGCCATCAGCCTGACGCCTACCAGCGGCGGAAGCGACGTCACGGTCCTGTCGAGTTCGCGGACCATTGAGCTGTCCAGCCTGGGCGCGATTCAGGAGCCCATTGAGACAGCGAACGTCGCCGCGGGCACCTACAACGCGGTCAACCTAACGGTAAGCTCCGCAACTGTGACCTATGTGGACTCGACGGGTCAGGTCGTAACGGGCACGGCAACCGTCAATTCGCCGAATGACAGGGTCACGCTGAATCCCACGCTGACTGTGACGCAGGGGCAGGATGTTCATTTGAGCCTGAACTTCAACCTGGCGCAGTCGTTTGACCTTACCGGCACGACGCTCACCTTTACGCCGTCGATCACGTCGGCGGCGGCCTCGATTGAGCAGGAGAACGAGGCAGAGCGCGAAGTTGAGGTGACCGGCTCAGTCGTTTCGGTCAGCTCGACGTCGATCACGGTGCAATCGGCATCGACCGGTGTCCAGTCGACCTTCGCCATCAACTCGTCCACGGAGTTTTCCGCGAACACGTCGGTCGGCAGCATCAAGCCGGGCTCGATTGTTACGGTTCAGGGCTCGGTGCAGACGGACGGCTCTTTGCTTGCGACGATGATTTCCGCTTCGATGAATGGCGACGCCCTAGGTATGTCGCAGGGTGGCGGCAGCGGTATCGTAACCGCGGTGACCACAAGCGGCGGCAACGTTACGTCCTTCACGTTTGTTCCGCGCGAGGACTTTGGTGACACGTCTTCGGCTTCGCCACTGACGGTGAACCTGTCCTCTTCCACGACCTACGGAGTCAGCCAGGATGCGGTGCAGGAAGGCATCTCCGCAGCGGCCTTTACGAATGCGGAGATATTCCCCGGCCAGTCCGTATCGGTCATCGGAACGACGGCCAGCGACGGCTCCATTACAGCGCAGGAAGTCGATTTGGCAGCGGAAAGCCTGTCGGGAACGCTGGCGGCGGCCCCGCAGGGTACGGCTCCGACGTATACCTTTACTCTGCAGTTGCCGGCGGCGTCCTTCCTGACCACCTTTGACTCGCTGACCACGTTGGATGCCGCTACGAACGCTCAAACCCAGTACGAGGATGGGCTGACGGCAAGCAGCTTCGGCTCGCTTGCTGTCGCGACCAACCTCGAAGTCCACGGTTATCTGCTGGTGGATAGCTCAAGCAACTATTCGTTCACGGTTGCGGATGTAAGCCAGATCAGCAGTGACAATTAGTCCTTGTCCGCCGGTGGTAGTTGTCCGGCATGGATAAGGGGTGCAAATTTGGCGGGTTCCCGGATAAATATCTACTCCGGGAACCCGCTTTGCATTTTGCATTGCAGCGGGCGGCGGGTGTTCAGCGGCTGCGCTCAATTTTTTAGTTCATATAAAACAAAGGGGTTAGATGGTGGGCGGAGTGGGGCGAGGCGAGTGTGGATAAGGGAGGATTCGATCTCTCCCACCCTCGATTTGTGGCTGTGTGAAGGATGGGTCACCTGCACAAAGGTGGGCAGAATCGCCTATGATGTTGGGCACAATGAGACGCTTGATTTTTCTTCTTTCCTGCTTTCTTGTTACTTCTCCGCTTTTGGCGGCGGTGCGGTCGAGGGAAGTTTCCTACAAGAGTGGTGATGCAACTGTTCATGGAATTCTTTATCTGCCTGACGGGGCGGGGGCGCATCCGGCGATTGTTGTGATCCATGAGTGGTGGGGGCTGGTGCCTTGGGTGAAGGATCAGGCGGCGGAGCTGGCGGCGCAGGGATACGTGACGCTGGCGGTGGATTTGTACCGGGGCCAGTCTACGACCGATCCCAAGGTGGCGATGGGGCTGATGCGCGGGCTTCCGCCGGAGCGCGGGGTACGGGACCTGCTGGCGGCGGTGCATTATCTGACGGGGCTGAAGGCGGTGGATGCGAAGCGCATGGGCGCGGTGGGTTGGTGCATGGGCGGCGGGTATGCGGCGCGGCTGGCGGTGGCTGATCCGAATTTGAAAGCGGTGGCCATTAACTATGGAGAGCTGCCGACGGATCGGGCGTCGCTGGAGAAGATACATGCGGCGGTGCTGGGGAACTTTGGCGGGCAGGATCGGGTGGTGACACCGCAGGAGGCGGACGCCTTTACCCAGGCGCTGCGGGGGATGGGCAAGCAGGTGGACATAAAATTTTATCCGGACGCGGGGCATGCTTTTGAGAATCCCAACAATAAAACTGGCTATCGCGCGGCAGACGCTCGCGACGCACATACACGGATGCGGGAGTTCTTCCATAAGTATTTGCAGGAATAGCAGTTGAAGGCGTTTTGATTACTAGAATTCCCCCAATGGTAATGCGTCACAGAGGGTGTTTGCCATAGGCATTTTTGCAGGAAATTGCCCATAAAGCTGTGCTAAGCACGAAGATGTGTGCAAATAGTACTTGCATCAACTAGTTACCGCATGGTAACTATGCTGGCAACACTTCGTTTCCTCAACCGTCCGAGACAAATCACAAAGCCGGGCGGCTGAAGTGCAGTGGAAAGGCAGCCCAATGAAAATAGGAATGATGATCCGGAGCTACCGCCTGCAAAAGGGAATGTCTCAGGGAGATATTGAAAAGCGTACCGGCCTACTGCGGTGCTACCTTTCACGGGTTGAGAACGGCCACACCGTACCCTCGCTCGATACCCTAGGCAAGATTGCGCATGCGCTGGATATTCCGCTCGCACAGTTTTTCTCGGAAGATTCTCTTCGGCACGAAATGGATACACACCGGTTGAACGATGATGAACTCCGATTCTTGGCCCAGATCCGCCGCTACTCGACGAATTTGAACGAGAGCGACCGTAAACTTCTGCTGGCGATGGTAAAGAAGTTCGCAGCCACCGCTACGAGATAGACGAAGCGTCAAAATAGAAGCAAGCAGAAGATGCCCCTGAGGCCGCGCGATGCGCGGCCTTTTTACTTGAGCAGAGGAGACGTAACGGCCCAGAAGGAATGGACCCCGTAGGTCATGAGCAGCAGTCCGAAGGTCATTCCGACGACAGACCAGAGGAGGCGTCGCTCAAAGCGCAGTTTGGGTGCTCCGATGCGCGGGATCATGAGTGCGCCGAGGAGGAGTCCGCTGAGGAATCCGCCGAGGTGGGCCATGTTGTCAATCTTGATGGGGCTGGGGCCGACGGCGGTGTAGAGTCCGATTGCCAGGTTGATGACGGAGAAGTAGATGACGCTTTTGCGCAGGCGCTTGAGCTCGGCGCGCGGGATGGGGAGCAGCGGAGAGTTGAGCAGGAGGATAAGAGCGCCGGCGATTCCGAAGACGGCGCCGGATGCGCCGATGCCGACCTCACCGTGCGGGCCGCCGGGAACGCCGGGGTGCATGGCGACGCTGAGGATGTTTCCGGTAAAGCCGGTGAGCAGATAGCAGGCGACGACGCCGGTCGGCCCCATGAGGGGTTCGGCGAGAAGGCCGAGGTTCCAGAGGCACCACATGTTTGCGGCGATGTGGATGATTCCGGCATGGACGAACATGGCGGTGACGAGACGCCACCACTGATGATATTGCAAGACCAGCGTGCCGTTGTTTGCGCCCCAGGTGACCAGCTTTTGGATGGAAGGATCCCAGAAGGAGCCTCCGGTAAGGAGCATGCCGAGGAAGACGGCGCAGTTGATTCCGACGAGGACGTAGGTCGCGGGGGCGAAGGCCCAGCCGGGAGGACGCGGGCGGCGCGGCGGTGGCGGGCGGAATTCCTTCCCCGGAGGCGGATACCAACCGCGGTTCTGGGACTGGTTTGTGTCATGGCCGGCGGGCGGCAGTATATCCGGATGGACAGAACCAGAGTACATGGGCGGGTTGGATGGATCCTGCTGCCTGAAATCGGCCATAGTTGTCTTTATGCTAAATGCTATTTGAGCTTAGGGAACGATACGGCACGCGGGGACATGCACCGTCTATAATTTTTGTGGCGTCGCTGCATGAAGTTCGCAGTGGGAAGCTGTTATTTTTTGGACTCGACTCTTAGAGGGTCTTTCATCCATCACCGCGCGGATTGAATCAAATCCCCGCAGGGGCTAAACAGGCTGCGGAAAAAGTCATGCATGAGTTACTTTTTCTCCACCGAGGTTTGATTTAAGACAGAAGCATGCGTGGAGACGATCAGAAGCAGACGGCGATGTTCAGCTATTTAACTTTGGCGCAGCGGAT
>DATKRT010000017.1:0-39152 GCA_035532055.1 Acidobacteriaceae bacterium
ATGATCCTGTGGAACTCGCTGCTCCAATGAAACATAGCTGAACATCCCGTCCTGAATCCGCTCATCTCCACGCATACCTGTTAGACGAATGCCATCAGATCTCCGTCGCACAAAGGTACCTATTTCAACAAGTTCCTAGCATTCGATGATGTTCAATGCGAGGCCGGCCAACGATGTTTCCTTGTAGCGGGATTGCATGTCGAGGCCGGTTTGGTACATGGTTTGGATGACCTGGTCGAGGGAGACTTTGTGCTCGTCGGTTTCGCTCATGGCGATGCGGCAGGCGTGTACGGCTTTGACGGCGCCCATGGCGTTGCGCTCGATGCAGGGGATTTGAACGAGGCCGCCGATGGGGTCGCAGGTCATTCCCAGGTTGTGCTCCATCCCGATTTCGGCGGCGTGCTCGATTTGTCCATTGGTTCCGTTGAGGGCGGCGGCGAGTCCTCCGGCAGCCATGGAGCAGGCGACGCCGACTTCTCCCTGGCATCCGACTTCGGCTCCGCTGATGGAGGCGTTCTCCTTATAGAGGATGCCGATAGCGGCGGAGGTGAGGAAGTAGCGGAGTAGGCCCTCTTCGTTGGCGTTGGGGAGGAAGGTCTGGTAGTAGCGCGCTACGGCGGGGATGACCCCGGCGGCTCCGTTGGTGGGTGCGGTGACGACGCGGCCTCCGGCGGCGTTCTCCTCATTGACGGCCATGGCGTAGACGGTGACCCAGTCGAGCGGGGCGAGCGGGTCTTGATTTGAATTTTGCGGATTTTCTTTATCGCGGAGGCGCGCGGCGAGGCGCGGGGCACGGCGGCGCACGTTGAGTCCGCCGGGGAGGATGCCCTCGGTGGCGATGCCGCGTTCGATGCAGTCCTGCATGACCTGCCAGAGATGGGCGACGCCGGAGCGGACTTCGAATTCAGGATCGGCGGCGTAGGGCTTGAGGGCGCACTCGTTCTCAAGCATGACCTGCCAGACGGCGAGATGGTATTGCGCGGCGGTGGCGAGCAGGCTGGCGGCGCTGTGGAACGGGTAGGGGGTGGTGGCGACTTCGGGGCCGGGGGAGTTGACGGCGCGGGTGGCGGGGGTGATGTCTTCACCGTCGGCGAGGATGAAGCCTCCGCCGATGGAGAAGAAGGTGGCGGTGGAGAGAGTTTTTCCGCTGGTGGTGAAGGCGGTAAAGCGGATGCCGTTGGGGTGGTGGGTTTGCGCGCCGGGTGGGAGCATTTGGTCGCGGTGGAAGACGAGGTCGGTGGACTCATTGAAGGGGATGACGCGGACGCGGTGGAGCGGGAGCGAGTGCGAGGCGCGGATGGTGGCGAGCTTGGCGTCGATGGTGGCGGGATCGATGGTGGCGGCGGCTTCTCCGCTGAGGCCGAGCAGGACGGCGCGGTCGGTGCCGTGTCCGATGCCGGTGAGGGCGAGCGAGCCGTAAAGTTCGGCGCAGACGCGGGCGGTGCGGTCGAGCAGGCCGGAGTCGGCAAGGGACTGCGCGAAGCCGCGGGCGGCTCGCATGGGTCCCATGGTGTGGGAACTGGAGGGTCCGATGCCGACTTTATAGAGGTCGAAGAGGCTGGTTTGCACAGAGTAGTGTACGGCGAATCGAGGGGTTTTGGCGCGCCGGATCAAATGAGATACATTGTATCTCAAGAGGAATTTATGGCGACGACGACGATGGTGCATGTACGGGTGGACGAGAAGGTAAAGGAGAAGGCAGCGGCCACGCTGGAGAAGATGGGGATTTCAGTTTCGGACGCGGTGCGGATGATGCTGATTCGAGTGGCGGAGGAGAAGGCGCTGCCGTTTGAGGTTCGGGTGCCGAATGCGACGACGGTGAAGGCGATGCAGGCGGCGGACAGGAAGCGGGGCAAGCGGTTGCCTACGGCTAAGGCGGCGTTGAAGGATCTGGGGATCTGAAATGCGGGAGATTATTCTCGGCACGCAGTTCAAGCGGGATGTGAAGAAGGCCGAGAAGCGCGGCAGGGACACGACGAAGCTGCGTGAGCTGATTTTGCTGCTGGCGGAGGGCAAGGCGTTGCCGGCGCGGTACAAAGACCATCCGCTGAGCGGAGAGTGGAAGCATTTCAGAGATTGTCATATCGAGCCGGACTGGCTGTTGCTTTACAAAATTGAGAATGATGAACTTTACCTGGTTCGGACGGGGACGCACTCGGATCTGTTTTAGGACGGTTCTTTAATTTCTGTGGAGTTTCCGGCGGAGTGCGGGGTGGCGAGGACTCGGCTGTTGCTTGCCTATCCGTTTCTCGTGCTCACTCGAGTGGGCTGGATTTAGCAAGTGCTGGAGGAAGGCTAACGCGGCGCGGGCGGAGGGAGCGAGGGACCGGGCAAGTGTTGCAGGGGATTGCGGAATTATTTCGCTGGGGCAGCAAACAACATTTGCGCCCGGAAACCCATCCGATTTGCAGATGTGCCCGATGCCCGGTGCAGTGCAGGGGCGGAGTTGTGTCTTCCTCTTCTATTCACACGGCAATTCAACGGTACAGAAGAAGACGCAAAACAAGACGGGTATGGCCCGAAGGAGAACCTATGCTTTTAATTATCCTGATCATTTTGGTGCTGTTGTTTGGATTTGGCGGTTATAGGATGGGCCCTGGAGTCGGGTACTACGGCGGCGGCGGAATCAGCGTGATTCTGCTGATCGTGGTCGTTCTGCTGCTGTTGCGCGTGATCTAGAGAATCCGCGCGGAGGCAGTGAGGCACGCTGGGCGAGTGGCATGAGCCGACTCTTCCAGCGTGCTTCCGTTTTTTGCGCTATTCGCAGACGGGCACGTAGACGCAGTATCCACGCGGAGGGGCGGGGAACTCGGCATTGCCGTCTTCGTCGGTTGTGCGCTGGTCGGGGTGGGCGATGTCGTGACCGTCCCATGCGACAGGTTTGAAGATCTGGTTTGGCCAGCGGGTTTTGACGGACGTGCCGCTCCACTGATCGCCGAGATTGTTGAGGACGTAGATGAGGCCGGACTGGCCCTCGGCGCCTTCGCGCTGCATGACGTAGAGGTCGGGGTCGGCGTGGAGGATGCGGGACTGGCCGCCTGCGTAGCGGTGATGGGCGTCAATGAGTGCATCGATGCCATTGGGGGTGTTGGGGCGCGCGAGTTTGCAGTTGAAGTAGTCATACCAGAAGATGCAGGGGTAGCCGTCTCCGGTGAGGATGAAGGAGTAGCCGAGCATTTTGTCGTTGACGATCTGGTTGCCGCGCATGTCGTGGTTTTCGACAAAGGTGACGGCGTTGAAGGGGCGTCCGGCGGACACGGAGCCGCCGTCGGTGAGGTTGCGGAGGTCGTAGCTGGGGGTGTCGCAGACATCCTTGAGTTTGTAGCGGAGCGGAAAGTCGAAGGCGGCAATCTGTTGATCGGTTACGGTGAGCACCTCGTCGAGCCATTCGTCGATGTCTTCGGGTCCCGACCAGTATTCGCCGACGACGAAGGGGAAGAATTCGCGGCCGTCCTTTTTCTGGTACTGGTACTTGGCGAGGAGGCCGATCATCCAGGCGCCGAATCCCTTGACGAAGTCGAATCGGAAGCCGTCGAAGTCCAGCTCTTCGATGGCCATGCGCGCGTACTCGAACATGGCATCGTAGACCCGCGGGTTGCGATGGCAGAGGTGAGGAAAGCCGGCGAAGTTTTCGCCTTCGATCATGACGCGCTCGTAGCGGCTGGGGTGGAAGCAGTTCCAGTCGCGGGGGAACTTTCCGCTTTTGGGTTTGAACCTGGTCCAGCGCTTCTGGCCGTCGAGGGGATTGGATTCTTCTTCGTCGCCGCCGGAGTTGTGATTGATGACCATGTCGGCGATGGCTCCCATGCCGTGTTTGTGGATGACCTGGATGAGGTTTTCAAGCTCGGTGCGGTTGCCATAGAGGGTTTTAACGGAGCCCTTTTGGTCGAAGTCGCCGAGATCGAAGTAGTCATAGGGGTCGTAGCCGTTGGAAACAGGGCTGGCGGCTTTGCAGAACGGTGGAAGCCAGAGGGCATTGAAGCCGGAGGCGGCGAGCTGCGGGACGGTTTCGGCAAGATGGTTCCACCACTCACCGCGCTTATCTTCCTTAGGGGGCGCATCCCAGTAGAACGCCTGCAACATTACAGCCATGGTTTTTCTCCAATGAATAGAGCCAATATGTATCGGGTTCTGATGCGGGCCGGATGGTGGAACGCCGTATGGAGGCGGTGAGGTGGTTTCGATGGGAATGCGGTTGGTATTGTTTCGCCGTGGCAACGTTACTTAGGGCATGTGCGTGATTGAGGGCGGAGGCGGTTTCCTGCGGTGAAGCGCGGGGGCTGAGCCCTATACTTCAGGCAATCTTCCAAGACCTTGCGGCTGAATTTCACCGGGAATAATTGGATAAACGTGAATGCGCGAGTTCAAGAGTGTTTCTCAGGGGTTTAAAGCCCCCAGTAAATACGGTCCTCTAAGGCACGGCTAAAGCCGTGCCCTGATACAAACCACATACCCAGCCAGTTCCAGGCTCTGCTTATTTCTCCTTATGCTTTTTAAAGTCCTGAGCGCCGCGGTGTACGGCATTGACGCAAACATCATTGATGTTGAGGTGGATTTTTCCGGGCGTAAGTCGGAGCAGGAGCACTTCCATACGGTGGGGCTACCGGATGCGGCGGTGCGGGAGAGCCGCGACCGGGTGCGGGCGGCGATCAAGAACTCGGGATTCGATCTTCCGCCGACAGACATCACGATCAATCTGGCTCCGGCGGATTTGAAGAAGGAAGGGTCGGGGTTTGATTTGCCGATGGCGGTGGGGATACTGGGCGCGTATGGGGCGCTGGAGCTGCGGGACCTGAGCCAGTTTTTGCTGGTGGGCGAGCTGGGGCTGGATGGAGGGCTGAGGGCGGTTCCGGGCATGCTGCCGGTGGCGGTGGCGGCGCGTGAGCGAGGGATCAAGAACCTGGTGATTCCGAAGGCGAATGCGCGCGAGGCGGCGGTGGTTGAGGGCGTGAATGTGTATCCGGTGGGCTCGCTGATTGAGGTGAGGGAACTGCTGAACGCGGCGGGGAATGGCGGGATTCATGTTCCGCCATTTCGCGTGGAGGCGGAGCAGGTGCTGGAGGCGGAGCAGCACTTTGCGCTGGACTTTGCGGATGTGCGCGGGCAGCAGACGGCGAAGCGCGCGCTGGAAGTTGCGGCGGCGGGCGGACACAACATATTGATGATTGGGCCGCCGGGGTCGGGGAAGACGATGCTGGCGAAGCGGCTGCCGTCGATTCTGGCTCCGCTGAGTTTTGAAGAGGCGCTGGAGACGACGAAAATTCACTCG
Source organism: Acidobacteriaceae bacterium (assembly GCA_035532055.1). Lineage (GTDB taxonomy): Bacteria > Acidobacteriota > Terriglobia > Terriglobales > Acidobacteriaceae > Silvibacterium. Next base: position 5,270 of record DATKRT010000017.1, read on the forward strand.
GTGGCGGGGGTGCTGGATGCGGAGGCAGGGCTGGTGACGCAGCGGCCGTTTCGGTCGCCGCACCATACGATCAGCGATGCGGGGCTGATTGGCGGCGGGGCGGTTCCGCGGCCGGGCGAAGTTTCTCTGGCGCACAATGGGGTGCTGTTTCTGGATGAGCTGCCGGAGTTTCCGCGGAATGTGCTGGAGGTAATGCGGCAGCCGCTGGAGGACCGGAGCGTGACGATTGCGCGAGCGTCGATGTCGCTGAGCTTTCCTTCAGCTTTTATGCTGGCGGCTGCGATGAATCCGTGCCCGTGCGGGTATTTCAATGACAAGTCGCGGGAGTGCCACTGCACGCCGCCGCTGATTCAGCGGTATGTGGCGAAGGTGAGCGGGCCGCTGCTGGACCGGATTGATATTCACATTGAGGTTCCGGCGGTGCAGTATCGCGAGTTGCGGAGCGGCGCGGCGAGTGAGAGCTCGGCGGCGATTCGCGGGCGGGTGCTGAAGGCGCGGGGATTGCAGCGGGAGCGGTTTGCGAGCGCCAGGGAGAAGGTCTACTCAAATGCGCAGATGGGGACGCGGCAGATCAGGACGTTCTGCGAGCTGGGGGCAGACGCGGAGAAGCTGCTGGAGCGCGCGATGCAGCAGCAGGGCCTGACGGCCAGGGCACACGACCGGATCTTGAAGGTGGCGCGGACGATTGCGGACCTGGAAGGCGCGGCGGGGATTACGGTTCCGCATATCGCGGAGGCGATCCAGTACCGGACGCTGGACCGGTCTTACTGGTCTTAGGTGCTCGCCGCACGGGCACACGCGGCTTCGCCGCCATCCTGGTGTGAGCGCATGTGGCTGCTCCCGTTGGTCGCAGGGATACAGTCAACCAGACGATCCATTCGAGAGCCGATCAGTCCCATCCTTGCCGCGATGAAGCTGCGGCAAGGATGGGGCACCCCCGGTGGTGGCTGGGATGCACCCCATTCAGGATTAGATTTCGGCGCGGTTGAGGAGGAGCTGGGCGGCGAAGGGGAAGGCGAGCACGACGGCCGTGCGGGCGGCGATGCTGGCTGCGAGGCTGCCGGCCAGATGTGGTCCTGTGTGTTGGCCGAAGGCGAAGATGTTCATGACCAGGTTGGGCAGGTGAATGACCGGGGAGTAATGGTGCAGGATGCCACGAAGGATGAAGTAGCCGAGCAGGATGCCGGCGCCGAGCATGACTCCGGAGGTGCGCTGGATGAGGATGGTGGAGCAGTAGGAGAGTCCGTAGATGAGTCCGGCGGCGAGCAGCACGGCGATGCTGATGAGAAACATGGGGAAGGCGATGGAGATGGTCGCGGAGCCGGCATCGATGGGGATGACGGCGGGCGCGTGCATGAGCGCGAATACGTGGTCGATGGAGAGAAGGAAGATGAGGTTGGTGACGGCGATGATGATGGCGATCTGGGCCATGGTGTAGCCCCAGTCGCTCCAAAGGAACCAGGCGCGGGTGCGCGGGCGGGTGAGCAGGTAGGAGCCGCTGTCTTCGCCGAGGTTTTTGCCGACGCCAATGCTTGCGGAGAGCCAACCCCAGAAGGAGACGAGGATGGACTCGGAGTAGAGGAGTCCGATGAGGAACGCGGCGACGCCGCCGTAGAACTGGTGCGGGTCGGGGTGGTGCATTTTGACGGAGGTGAGGAAGTAATTGAAGCGGAGGATGCCGGCGGACATGAGCAGGAGAGCGACCGCGGCGATGATGGTGAGGAGGCGGCCTTCACGCCAGAGTTTCGACAGGTACATGGTTTTTCTCCTTTCCTACCAGCTCGACGAATATTTCAGACAGGTTCATGGGTAGGACTTCGAGGATGTTGGCTCCGTTGTTGCGGAGGTCGGCGAGGAACTGATCTTCTCCGGCGCAGAGGACGTATTCGGTGACGCCCTCGGAGGCGCTGGCGGTGAGGATTTCGGGCGAGGTCGCTGGCATCTGTTCTCCGGCGACGCGGATGCGGCGGTAGCGGGCGCGGATGTCGTCGAGGCGGGCCTCCAGCAGAAGGCGGCCGTGGTCGAGGATGCCGACCCAGTCGGCGATTTTTTCGACCTCAGAGAGATGATGCGAGGACATGAGGATGGTGCGGCCGTCGTTGGCGAAGTCTTCGACGAGAACGCGGAGGAGCTGGTCGGTGACGAGCGGGTCGAGGCTGGAGGTGGGTTCGTCGAGGACGAGCAGTTCGGGGCTTTGCGCGAGGGCGAGCAGCAGGCAGAGCTTGGTTTTGTTGCCGTGGGAGAGCTTTTTGAACTTGCGGTCCATGGGGATTTCGAGGGCCTCGGCGTAGCGGCGGGCGACGGTGTCTGACCAGGTGGGGAAGAAGCCTTTGTTGAAACGGAGCAGCTCGCGGCCCGTCATATAGGGGAGCAGCATTTTGTCAATCACGAATCCGGTGCGCTGGAGGATGGCGATGTTGTCGCGACCGGCCTCGAATCCGAGGACGTGCGCGGAGCCGCCGGTGGCGGGAGCGAGTCCGGCGAGGATGCGTAGGGTGGTGGTTTTGCCGGCTCCGTTGCGGCCGAGAAAGCCGTAGACGGAGCCGCGCTCGACGTGCATGTTGACGCGGTCGAGGGCGGCGAGCGGGCCGTAGTGTTTGGAGAGGGCGTGGGTTTGAATGGCGAGATCGGTCATGGTGTTTTCCTGTAGTTCAAGACTGCCTCTCCAACTGGTTGAAGGACTCGTCGAGGAGGCGGATGGCTTCTTCGCGGGGGAGCATGAGCTGGCGGGCCTCGACGGCGAGCTGCATGGCGAGGGGTTTGAGGCGGCGGACTTTCTCGGGCTTGAGGAGGCGCGGGGCCTGTCCGTTGACGTAGCAGCCGCCGCCCTGCACGGTGCGGATGACGCCGTCGCGTTCGAGGTTTTGATAGGCGCGGGCGACGGTGTTGGGATTGACGCGAATTTCGGCGGCGAGCTTGCGCACGGGCGGGAGGGAATCGTCTTGGCGGATGGCCTGGGCGGCGATGGCGTGCTTGATCTGCGACTCTATCTGGAGATAGATGGGGACACCGGAGGCGGGATGGACTCTGACGATCATGGGCTGGCCGTCCAGGCGATGGCTTCGCGTGGTCGCTCCCGTTCCACCCCGCGAACGAGGACCTGTTCGCGTGGACGCTCCCGTTGGTCGCGGATTGATGCGGCGTGGTTCATTTGTATTAATACAGTAATACAATTTTCGAGATTGTCAAGAGGAAATCGCGAGGGATCTTCTCAATCCGTATCGCTACGGTCGGGATGGCACTTCTTCATGGAGAGTCGATCGGTCCCACCCTTGCCGCGATGAAGCTGCGGCAAGAATTGCACCCGGGTGGTGGCTGGGTTAATGAACGGAAGAGGTAAAGATGTCGTATATTGAGCAGTTGCGCGAAATCTGCGAGGGAGAGCGATGAAGAAGCTGAGCTGTATTGTTGTGGCTGGTTTGATGGCAGTGATGCTGCCGGGAGCGGGCGCGGGTTTGGCGCAGGCACAGGCGAAGAAGACAGCGGGCGCGGAGGCGCCGAAGCCGCTGCCTCCAGGGCTGGATACGCAGTGGATGGACACGAGTGTTAACCCCTGCACAAATTTTTATCAGTATGCGTGCGGGAACTTTCTGAAGCACAATCCGATTCCGGCGGACCTGCCGATGATTGCGCCGTACATTCTGATCTATGTGCATACGCAGGCGGTGGTCCACCATTTGCTGGAGCAGGCGGCGGTGGACAGCGCGTCGCGGACTCCGGACGAGCAGAAGATCGGCGACTACTATGCGACGTGCATGGACACGCAGAAGATTTATGCGAATGGTCTGAAGCCGCTGGAGCCGGAGCTGAGGCGGATAGCGGACCTGAAGAGCAAGCAGGACCTGACGCCGCTGCTGGCGCAATTCCAGATGACGAATGTGGGCGCGTTTTTCGGGTATGGGGAGCAGCAGGACTTCAAAAACGCGCAGGACCAGATTGCGGTGGTGGACCAGGGTGGGCTGGGGTTACCGGAGCGGGGGTATTATCTGCGGACCGATCCGCACTCGGTGGAGGCGCGGCAAAAGTACGAGCAGTATGCGGCGACGATGCTGCATTTGGCGGGCGAGCCGGAGGCGAAGGCGGAGAGCGACGCGAAGACGATTCTGAAGTTTGAGACGGCGCTGGCCAAGATTTCAATGAGCGTGACGGAGCGGCGCGACCCGAAGAAGGTTTACCACATCATGACGGTGGCGGAGCTGAGCAAGCTGGCTCCGGTGATTGACTGGACGGAGCTGATTAAGCTGACGAATACGCCCAAGGTGACATCGCTGAACGTAACCAACCCGGATTTCTTCAAGGGTATGCAGGCGCTGATCGCGTCGACGGATCTGGCGACGATCAAGACGTATTTGAAGTGGCAGTACATCCATGCGATGCCCAGCTGGACGCTGCCGAAGGCGATGGATGAGGCGAGGTTCAACTTCTACGGGCGCTACCTGGAAGGCGACAAGGTACAGCCGGTGCGCTGGAAGCGTTGCGTGTCCGCAACGAACGGCGCGGTGGGCATGGCCGTGGGCAAGGTGTATGTAGAGAAGAACTTTACGCCGGAACAGCGGGCGTACATGGTGAAGATGGTCCACGACATTGAAGCGGCGATGGGCGAGAACATTCATGACGTGAGCTGGATGAGCGCGGAGACGAAGACCAAGGCGGAGGCCAAGCTGCACATGGTGCGGGACAAGATCGGATACCCGAACCGCTTCCGCGACTACTCAAAGCTGACGATTGTGCGCGGAGACGCAGTGGGCGATGCGCTGCGCGCGGCGGAGTTTGAGAACCACCGCGAACTGAACAAGATTGGGAAGCCGGTGAACCGGGATGAGTGGGGGATGTCTCCGCAAACGGTGAACGCGTACTACAACCCGAGCATGAATGACATTAACTTCCCGGCGGGTTATTTGCAGTCTCCGGAATACAACGCGAAGTCAACCGACGCGGAGAACTATGGGCATATCGGCGCGACGGTAGGGCATGAGTTGACGCACGGGTTTGACGACCAGGGGCGGCTGTTTGACGGGCACGGCAACATGGTCGAATGGTGGACTCCGGCAGACGCGAAGAACTACAAGCAGCAGGCGTCGTGCATTGTGAACGAGTATGGCAACTTTACGGCGGTAGGCAAGCTAAAGGTCAACGGGAAGCTGACGGAAGGCGAGAATATTGCCGACAACGGCGGGATTCGGCTGGCGTATATGGCGTTTCTGGCGGACGCGCACCGCAAGGGGATTGACCTGAAGAAGAAGGACAAGTACGGCTACACGCCGATCCAGGAGTTCTTCCTCGCATTCGGTCAGGACTGGTGCGGGGAGATGCGTCCGGCACTGACCCGGCTTCTTGTCCAGACCGATCCCCACTCACCGGACCGGATTCGCGCCAATGGCGTGGTGCAGAACATGCCGCAGATGGGCAAAGCATTCGGCTGCAAAGTCGGCGATCCCATGATGCCGGCGCATACGTGCCGGGTTTGGTAGGACTGTGGCTAGCTTAGAATGCCTCCGGCGGCGCCTGCGCGGCGGGCGGTGCTTGCCGCACGGGCCTTGGGGCGCGCAGGGATGGGAGAGAAACCGCCCATCCCTGCGCGCCAAATACCACTTGCATTTGGCAGTCACCTTCCTGCTGCAGAGACCCGGTAGAGGATGTCCTGCGTAGCTGAACCCATCTCATCAATCCCACATCCAAGTCCGCGGCAACGTATACACAATCATCACTTGTGTGACTTATATCTGCGCGTTCAGAGCTTATTCGACTCTTAGGGCGGCCATGGGGTCGAGTTTGGAGGCGCGCTGGGCGGGGATCCATGTGGCGAAGAGGGCGACGGTGGCGAGGATGATGGGGACGGAGATGAAGACGAGCGGGTCCCAGGCTTTGACTCCGTAGAGGAAGCTGGTGAGGAATCGGGCGAGGCCGAAGGCGGCGCCGGTTCCGATGACGACGCCGATGATGGCGAGGAGCATTCCCTGGCGGACGACGAGGTTGCGGATGCGGATGCGGTCGGCTCCGAGTGCCATGCGGATGCCCATCTCCTGCGTGCGCTGCTGGACGGAGTAGGCCATGAGGCCGTAGATGCCGATGGCGGCGAGGATGAGGGCGGTGGCTCCGAAGATGGTGAGCAGGAGCATGTTGAAGTCCTGGCGCGCGGTGGAGTGAATGACGACCTCGTCCATGGTGCGGACGCGGGCGACAGGGAAGCCTCCGCTGGCCTGACGGAGCTGTTCGGTAATGGCGGAGATGTACTGATGTGGGTCGCCGTGTGTGCGGACGAGCCAAGCCATTGGGCCGATGCGGTTGTTGAGCGCGATGACACCATCGTTGACCTGAGACGTGGGAACGATCATGAGCGGGCGCGGGTCACGGTCGAGTCCGCCGTCACGGATGCTGCCGACGACGCCGATGATCTGGCGCGCGGGCTCGTTGAATTCAGGGCCGACGCCTTTGCCGATGATGATCTGCTGGCCTACGGGATTTTGTTCGGGCCAGTAGTGTTTGGCCATGGCCTCGTTGATGAGGACGACGCCGGGCGCTCCGGTGGTGTCCTGTGGGGTGAAGGCGCGGCCTTGCAGGATGGGGATTTTGAAGACGGCGAAGTAGCCGGGGGAAGCGCTCATCCAGCCGGCTCCGCCGGTGTAGGGGCTTTTGCCTGTGGGTCGTCCGACGACGTTGAAGGGCAGGCCGAAGCCGCCTTCGAGTGGGAGACAGCAGCTTGAGGCGGAGGCTTCGACGCCAGGAATGGCGTTGAGGCGCTCGCGCGCGTCGCGGATGAGTTGGGCGACTCCGGCGGTTTTCTGGTACCTGGGTCCGGTGAGGGACATTTCCATGGTGAGAACATTGTGCGGGTTGAAGCCGGGGTTGACGTTGCGCAGGGCGACGTAGGTGCGGATGAGAAGGGCGGCTCCAATGAGCAGGATGAGGGCGAGGGAGACTTCGCTGACGACGAGCAGGGAGCGGCCCTTGCTCTGGCGGAATCCGGTGCCGGAGCGGTTGCTGCTCTCCTTGAGCGTGGAGTTGAGGTCGGGGCGCGCGGCTCCAATGGCAGGGACGAGGCCGAAGAGGATTCCGGTGAGGATGGAGACGCCGAGGGTGAAGAGCAGGACGTGGGGGTCGATGCCGACGGCGGCACCGTGTTCACCGATGCGCGGTATGTTGCCGGGATTGATGGCGAGCAGGGCGCGGACGCCGACGAAGCCGAGGATGAGTCCGAGGACGCCCCCGGCAAAGGAGAGCAAGACGCTCTCCGTAAGCAACTGGCGGATGATGCGGGCGCGGCCCGCGCCCATGGCGGAGCGGATGGCGAACTCACGCTTGCGGCCGGTGGCGCGGACGAGGAGCAGGTTGGCGACGTTGGCGCAGGCGATGAGGAGGACGAAGGCGACGGCTCCGATGAGGACGAAGAGCGAGGAGCGCACGTCGCTTACGATGGTGTCGCGGAGTGGCTTGACGCCGAAGCTTTCCTTGGGGTCGAGGTCGTCGGGATAGCGGCGGCGGAACTGATCGGCGGCGACTTTGAGCTGGGCGTTGGCCTGGGCGAGTGTGACTCCGGGCTTGAGGCGGCCGGCGACGAGGAAGTAGTGGCCCTGGTCGGTGCTGTTGGGCTCGAACTGGAAGGGTAGCCAGATGTCTGCCTGGGGATCGGTTTCGAAGGATTTTCCGATGACGCCGAGGATGGTGTAAGGCTCATTGCCGAGGGAGACGGATTTGCCGACGATGTTGGGGTCGCCTCCGAAGCGGCGCTGCCAGAGGCCATAGCTGATAACGACATTGTGGCCGCCGTTGGGGCTGTCTTCCTGCGGAGTGAAGGTGCGGCCGAGGATGACGGGCGCGCCGAAGAGCGCGAAGTAGCGCTGAGTGACGTGGATTCCATGCACCTGCTCGGGACGGTCGCCGGTGATGTTGAAGCCGGGGCCGCCGAAGTCGTAGGCGGCGACGTCGTACAGGACGTTCGATTGCTGCAGCCAGGTGTGGAACTCGGGAACATTGGCGGCGCCACCACTGCCCTGGGGCGAGGTGTGCAGGAGCATGACGATGCGGCTGGCGTCAGGGTAGGTGAGGGGCTTGAGCAAGACGGTGTTTACGACGGAGAAGATGGCGGTGTTGGCTCCGATGCCGAGCGCGAGAGCGGCGACGGCGGCGAAGGTGAAGCCGGGATTGCTGGCGAACATGCGCAGGGAGTGCTTGATGTCATTCCAGAGGTCGCTCATGTGGTGCTCCTGCTAAGGGGTAGAGATAAAGACGAGGGTAGAGACATTAGGTGATACGGGCTGAGGGAATGCAAGGTTCCCTGCGATGCCCGGAGTGTCGAGGGCATCCGGTACAGCTGGGCACATATCGTGTAGAGTGTATGCGCATGAAATATCTGATGGGAATTCTGGTTTGTGTTCTTTTGTTCGGGCCGGCAGGGCATGTGTGGGCGCATGCGCAGACGGCGCAGGTTGTGCCGCAGAAGGTCATCCTCGATACGGACATTGGCGATGACATTGACGATGCGTTTGCACTGGGGCTGGCGCTGGAGAGCCCGGAGCTGAAGATTCTGCAGGTGAACTCGGACTTTGGCGATACGGCACTGCGGGCGCGGCTGCTGGTGCGGTATCTGAAGGCGACGGGGCACGGGGAGATTCCGGTGGCGGTGGGCGTGCCGACGACGCGGCATGGGACGTTTACGCAGGCGCGGTATGCGGAGCGTGTTCCGGCGAGCGATGTTCCGAAGCGGGATGCGGTGGATGCGACGCTGGCGCTGATACGGAAGTATCCGGGGCAGATTACGCTGATCGGAATTGGGCCGTTCGTGAATATCGAGGCGATGATCGACAAGGACCCGGCGACGTTTGCCAAGCTGAAGTGCGTGGTGGTGATGGGCGGGTCAATCCACGTGGGGTATGCAAGCTACGGCGTGAACAGCTACACGAAGCTGCCGGGGCCGATGCCGGAGTGGAATGTGCTGAACGATGTGGCGGGGGCGCGGAAGCTGCTTGCGTCGGGGGTTCCGGTGTACATGATGCCGCTGGATGCGACGCAACTGAAGCTGGATGAGGTGAAGCGCGAAGAGCTTTTCCGGCATGGGTCGCCGGTGACGGACCAGCTTACGCTGCTGTATCCCGAGTGGGGACAGTTGACGCCCACGCTCTTCGACCCCATGGCGGTGGGGTACGCGATCGATCCGGGACTGTGCCGGACGACTCCGATGCGGATTCGCGTGGATGACAAGGGAAACACGATTCCGGAGGCGGGGACGCCGAATGTGAATGTGTGTTTGAAGTCTGATCCAGAGCAGTTCTTCGACTTCTACATGCCGAGGATGCTCGCGCATTGAAGTTCGCCTCCGGCGGCGCCTACGCGGCGGGCGGTGCTGGCCGCACGGGCATTAGCCGAGCCGTGCGTGGTGGCTGTCGAAGTGCATGTGTCAGTGGCTAAAGCCCCGCTCTTTTGTGAACCTTTTCGGCACGAGTAAAGTCGTGCCCTGATACAAAACCTGATCCGTGACGTGCTCGCAAACCAAAGAGAGAGCCGAATTGGCTCTCCCTTTCGATTTGGCTCGGTGATGTCTATTAGTTGCTGAGGGTGAAGGTGGTGGTGAGTGGCGTGTTGGCGGAGGAAGGTCCGGCGAGGATGGTGTACTGGCCGGGGATGCGCTCCATGGCGTCGTTCTTCACGTTGTAGATGGATTCGCAGAGTTGATTGAGCGAGATGGTGACGGTTTTTGATTCTCCCGGTGCGAGATGGACGCGGTCGAAGCCAGCGAGGCGCATGTAGTGTTCGCCGGCGGCCTGCGGAAGCTCGGCGTAGACTTCGGCGATTTCGGTTCCGGGGCGTGAGCCGGTGTTTTTGACGGTGAGCGTGGCGGAGGTTCCGTCACTGTTCACGGAGAGATCGGAGTAGGCGTAGGTGGTGTAGGAGAGTCCAAAGCCGAAGGGGAAGAGCGGGGTGAGGTGATGCTCTTCAAACCACTTGTATCCGACGGCGGCGCCGGCCTTGTTGTAGTCGACGGGGAACTCGGGCTTGTCCTTCATGGTGTGGTGGATGGTTTTGCCGTGGATCACGAAGGTCATGACGTGGGGCACGTCCTTGAGGTTGTAGCCGGGGACTTCAGGGTGGGGAAGCTGCGCATCGTCCTTAGCGAAGGTGGCGGGGAGCTTGGCGGAGAAGTTGACGTTGTCGAAGAGGAGGTTGGCGAGGGCCTGTGCGCCGCCGATGCCGGGGTACCAGGCTTCGACGATGCCCTGCACGCTTCCGGCCCAGGGCATGGCGACGGGGCCGCCGGTCTCAAGCACGACGATGGTGTGCGGGTTGGCTGCCTCGACTGCGGAGACGAGCGCGTTCTGCTTGCCGGGCAGGGACATGGTGGGCCGGTCCATGCCTTCAGACATGGGCTGGTTGACGAAGACGATGGCGACGTCGGCGGTTTTGGCGAAAGCGGCGGCAGAGGCGTTGTCAGTGCCGGGGTTGAACTCGACCTTGGCGTTGGGCGCGTGCCGGCGGATGTACTTGAGCGGCGATGAGGGGAAGTAGACGGCTTCGCCCCAGTTGGCGTCGCCGGCATGCGGGTGGACAGCGTTGCCGTTTGGCGCGTCGACCTGCGCGGAGCCTCCGCCGGAGAGCACGCCTACGTCGGCATGGGAGCCGATGAGGGCAATGGTCTGGTGCGTGGACGCGCTGAGCGGGAGGATATCGCCTTCGTTCTTGAGAAGCACGATGCTCTGTTCGGCGATGTGCTCGGCGTCGTCGCGTCCGGTGAAGGGATTGAGGACGGAGCGGGGCATGACGGGGTAGTCGATGACGCCGTCGGCAAACATGCTGCGCAGGATGCGGTGGTCCATGTCATTGAGGCGGGACATGGGGACCTGGCCGTCCTGGATGGCCTTTTTGAGGGCGGGACCGAAGTAGGTGTCGCCGGGCATTTCCTGATCGAGTCCGGCGAGTGCGGCCTTGATGGTGGAGTGGGTGCCACCCCAGTCGGAGAGGACCCATCCCTTGAAGTGGAAGTCCTTTTTGAGTACGTCGTTGAGCAGCCAGCTATTTTCGCAGGAATGGTCTCCATTGACGAGGTTGTAGGAGCACATGACTCCGGCGGGATGGGCGATGCCGATGGCGATCTGAAAGGCGAGCAGGTCGCTTTCGCGGGCGGCGCGATGGCCGATGATGGCGTTGTAAACGTTACGTCCGGTTTCCTGATCGTTGAAGGCGTAGTGCTTGATGTCGCCCATGACGTGCTCACCCTGCACGCCTTTCATGAGGTTTCCGGTCATGGTTCCGGCGAGCAGTGGATCTTCTCCGGCGTACTCGAAGTTGCGACCGTTGCGGGGGTCGCGCAGGAGGTCAACGCCGCCGCCGATGGACATGTCGAAGCCCTGGGCGCGGAGCTCGCGGCCGATGACGTCACCGTAGAGGCGGGCGGCCATGGGGTTCCAACTGGAGGCTGCGCCGATGGTGGAGGGCAGCAGAGTGGAGTAGCGGCCCATGAGGGCGGAGAGGCGAACGCCGACGGCGGAGTCCTGCATGTTGATGGGTGGAATGCCGAGGCGGGGGATGCCGGGGACGAAGCTGGCTCCCCAGTTGGAGCCGGGCTGGACGGGCGCGCCGGGACGGAGTGCTCCCCAGCCGGTGCCGTGGACGAGCTGGAGCTTTTCGTCGAGGGTCATTTGCTTGAGGACCATGTTGGCGCGGACGTCGGGGGAGAGGGCTTTGTTGTCCCAGGGGTGGTGTACAGGCTTGGGAGCGGGCGGCATTTGGGCGTGCAAGGCGGGTGCGGCGAGAACAAGACAGGCGAGGAGCGCGGTGGCGGACTGCGCGAAGAATCTGGACTTCATGGGATGGCTTTCTCCTGTGAATTTGGCGCACCGCAAACAGTCCGCCCAAAGCGAAGCTATGGTAAGGCGCGGCAGATACGATAGTCAAACGTTTGACTTAAACTGCAAAGCCCAGGCTGCGGATTTTGCAGCAGAGGAATGCGAGGGCCTATTTTTTTGATTTGGCTGAGGGCGCAGTGATGGTGGCGGCGGGCGCGGAAGCGGAGACCGGCTCCTTGCCTTCCTGCACCAGCTTGACGACGAGGTTGCGCACGTCGTCGTAGCTGGGCTGGCCGTTGAAGAACATGAAGAGGGCCTGGGCGACCTTGCCGTTGGCGGTGCGTGAGTATCCGTCGAGGGAGAAGCGGCGCTGGCCGGCGGCGGCCTGTTTGGGATGCTCTTTGGCGTAGAGCGGCTGATCGGAGTCGTCGGACTCGAGGGCTAAAAAGCTCAGCAGGTGTCCGTTGGCGTCGTAGACGTTGAAGCGGTAGAAGAAGTGGAACTGTCCGGAGGGCTTGTAGAATTCGGCGGCCTGAACGGTCTTGTCGCCGACGGGAATGGTCTCAATGAGGAAGCTGGGTATCTGGGTGAAGACGGGGTGCTGGCCGTCGTCGTGATAGCGGCGCAGGATGGCGATCTGCTGATCGCGATGGACCTTGTCTCCAGACTCGGCATAGGCCTGCAGGAGAAGCGCGTTGACGGTGGGGTCGTATGGGGAAATCTGGAGCGCCTTCTGGAAGTAGGGGAGCGCGTCGGCAGCCTTGTGCTGGTCGAGGAGGACGACGCCGACGAGTTTGTTGGCCTTGGGGCTATCAGGGTTGGCGGCGAGGATGGCTCTGGCGCCGGTGAGCGCGGCGGCGAAGTTGTGTGTCTGGATACTGGCGATGACTTTGGACTCGGCCAGCCGGGTTACGCCGGCGTCGGGATCGGGTGGTGCAAGCCTGGCGGTCGATTGGGCGGGAACGGTGAGAGCCTGAGCGTGTGCTGCGGGGGCAGAGAATGTAGCAGCGGCGAAAGCGAGCGCAACAGCGGCGGCGGTGGTCAGGGAAAGCTGACGAGAGCGGGGAAACAGCATGGGGCTCCTAGAGGCATTGCACCGGCTGGTGGTGGGCAGCGCGGGGCAATGCGCGTGAGTACCTTCTTGGGAAACTATAGCGCGTGCGGAGTTCTAAAGGGCGATGGTGCGGAAGCCGAGGGCGGCGGCGGCGGCGAGGAGGCGTTGATCGCCGGAGATGAAAGGGCGGTTGGCGGGGCGGTGCATGGTCCAGATGGCGGCGGCGGCGAGCTGGAGGGAGTCGGCGGCGCGGAGGCCGAAGCGGGCGGGGAATTTCGCGGCGAGATCGCGGAGGGATGGGGAGGGCTCGATTTCGTGCCATTTTTGCCGGAGGTCATCGAGCAGATCGAGGCTCTTCTCCATCGTGACCGCCGATAGCTCGCCCATCCGCTGCAAACGCGCGAGGGCGCTGTGGAGTTCGACGGGGGTTCCCCACCAGATCATCATTTTGTGTCGCTGGTAGAGTTCATCCACTTTGGGTGAAGCCTGCGTTTCTGCGCAAAGAGGAAGAATGGCACTTGCATCCCAAAATGCCGCCTCGATCACCAGCCCTCCTCCCGTTCATCGAGCAGTGCCTGAATGGCTACGCGTCCCGGGACTTTGGGGCGAGGCCTGGCGAGGAAGCGCTTGACGAACTCTTCATGACTCTCAGTGGATTTGCTTTGGGTCATCTGTCCGGTGGCGATGAGGATGCGGTGCTGTTCCTCGATGCTGTCGGGGACGTAGGGGATGATTTTGGCGATGGGTAGGTTGCGGTCGCGGACGATGATCTCCTCGCCCTGGCGAACATCGCGGAGGTATCCGCTGAGTTTGTTTTTGAGTTCGCCGATCTGGACGGATTTCATGGCTATATTCTAGCAATATAGCTAGAATATAGCAACTTGGCTAAGTTGTAGAAATTTGGCCGAATAGATGAATATTAGCTAAGTGCTCTCATGTTTTATTTAGCCTGGAATTCCTCGTTCATCCATTGGGTGAAGGCGGTGGTGGACTGGGGGCGGCCGAGGAAGTGTTGGACGATGTCCTTGCCGGGGAGGGAGCCGCCGGGATCGAGGACGGTGCGGCGGTACTTCATGGCGACGGGGTTGTCGAGGAGGTTGGACCGGGTCTGACTTGATGGGGCGAATTGGGCGAAGAAGTCGAGGGCGATCACCTTGTCGTAGAGGTAGGTGTAGTAGTTGGAGGAGTATCCGATGAGGTGAGTGAAGGCGGCGTACATGTGGCTGCCGGGGATCCACTGATAGGGCAGGAAGCGGGCGTAGAGAGACTGGAAGAGGTGGTCGAGGTCGAGGGTGGCGGGGTCTTCGGAGTGGGTCTGGAGGGAGCAGGTGGTGTAGTAGAGCTGGGTGCGGATGCTGTCGGCGCGACCGAAGGCGGCGGCGCGGTTCATGGTGTGGACAAGCTCGGCGGGGATGGGCTCGCCGGTCTGGTAGTGATGGGCGAAAGTGGCGAGGAGTTGCGGGTCGCGGAAGAACTCTTCGAGCATTTGCGAGGGGACCTCGACGAAGTCGCCTTCGGTGGCGATGCCGCTGATGCCGGCCCACGGCTGGCGTCCTCCGAGAAGAGCGTGCATGAGGTGACCGAACTCGTGGAAGAAGGTTACGACGTCAGAGTGCTGCATGAGGCCGGGGTCTCCGGTGTTTTTTGCGCCCGGGCCGCCGGGGAAGTTGCAGATGAGGGCGGCTTCTGGAATGCGCGTGCCTGAGGGGTGGTTGCGGACGCCGGGGATGAGCGGATGAGCGGAGAACCACTTGTCCTTGCCTTCGCGGGGGTGCATGTCGAGGTAGAAGCGGCCGGAGTGGGTGCCGTGGTCGTAGACGTCGAAGGCGGTGACGTCGGGGTGCCAGGTGGGGGCGTCGGGTGCGGGGCGGAACTCGACCTGGAAGAGGTGCGCGGCGGTGGCGAGGACTCCCTGCTGGACGCGGTCGTAGGGGAAGTAGGGGCGGACGGACTGGGAGTCGAAGCTGAAGGCGGAGCGGCGGTACTGTTCGAGCCAGAAGCCGCGGCTGGCGGCGTCGATCTGCTGCTGGCCGGAGAAGCTGAGGAGCAGGGCGTATTCTTTTTCGGCGCCGTCGCGGGAGGCCTGGTCTAATTCATCCAAAAAGGCCTGCATGTTGGCGGCGGACTCCATCATTTGATCGGCGGTGGCGAGGTCGGCCCAGTTGGAGAAGCCGAGCAGGCCGGCGATTTCCTTGCGGATGGCGAGCAGGTCGAGCAGGATCTGGCTGTTCTGCGGGAAGGCGCGGGTGTTGTAGGCGAGGAACATGCGTCGGCGCAGGTGGTGGGAGCGGGCGAAGGTCATGACGGGGAGGTAGTCGGGGAAGTCGGTGGTGAGGGTGATTTTGCCGGCTGTTTCCGAATCCGATGGGCCTGGCGGATGGGATTCGAGGAAGTCGGGCGGGAGGCCGTCGAGCTCGGAGGGGTCGTCGAGGGTGACGGTGTTGCCGCCTTCCTGGACGTTGCGGCTGAAGGTGAGCGAGAGGAGGGTGGCCTGGTCCTGCAGCTTCTGGAGGCGGGTGCGGGTGGGCAGGTCCTTGTCGACTCCGGCGAGGCGGTACTGGAGGAGGGTGCGGTCGAGGTAGTGACGGGTGGCGGGGTCGGCGTTGGCGGCGTCGATGGCGCTGAGGGCGTCGTAGACCTCGCGGTTGAGAGCCAGCTCGACGGCGACCTGGGAGATTTTCTGGGCGAGGGCCTGAGCGGTGTCGCGGACGGCCTTATTGGGATGGACGCTGTCGAGGAGTCCGATTTGGGAGCTTGACGAGGCGAGCTCAAAGACGGCGTCGTCGTAGTGGCGGAGGGCGTTCTCGGGTGTGAGGGGCGCGGCTTGTGCCAGCAGGCGGTCAAGCGCCTTATAGTAAAGGCTGAGTCGTGCGGTAGTCCATGCGTCGAGGGCTTCTGGAGTGAGGCCGGCGGAGGTGGTCCAGGGATGAAGCGGGGGATGCATGGGGGTTTCGGTCACGGGATAAGCCCTCTCTTAGTTGGTGAAAGTGGGGTCGATGCGAGCGCCGGACAGAAGGCACTGCTTTTGTTTTTGCCTGCCAGAATTGATTTTAAGGGGCGGGAGGTGGAGGAGGGATATTTTGCCACGAAAATCGTGCACCTAAAGGCGGTCTGGGCGCGTCTTAAGGGTGGCTCTGGAATGAGGGAGTTAACTGGTGCCGGGTGCTGGAAGGTGACTTTTGGGATGTGGCGCTACGAATTCTGTGAAAAACCGGCGCATGGAAGTTGCATCCTGAGCCAACTCCCTTTAAGATGCCGCAATTGTAGGCATGTTTCTTTGGCGCTATGAAAGCCGCAAATCACAATGAAAACGACAGATAAAAGCTCGCAGCCGAAGGCTGCGGCAAGTGACAAGGCCCTGCATGCCCTGTCTCCACAATTGATTCGCTCACGGATCGGCAAGGTTTGCGTGGCGATTATAGGATCGACCCCGAGCGAGATGGTGGAAAAGGCCAACGAGGCTGTTCGGGAAAGCACCTTTCTTGAGTTCCGGTTGGACTATTTATCGAAGCCGCTGACGGCCCTGCCGAAGCTGAAGCAGTTTTTAAGCGAGCGAAGCGAAGTGACGGCGATCGCGACCTGCCGGAGGGCTGCGACGGGGGGGAAGTTCAAAGGCACGATTGCCTCTGAGCTTGAGGTTCTGGAGAAGGCGGCGAACTCGGGCTTCCGTTTAGTGGATGTGGAGCTGCAGACGGCGGAGTCGATGAAGAAGGGGCAGATGGAGACGCTGCGGTCGCATGGCGCGGCGTTGATCATCAGTTACCACGACTTTGCGGAGACGAAGGGCCTGGACGGAGTTTTTGAAAGGATTCAGCCGTTCCAGCCGGAGTTTGTGAAGATTGTCTCAACGGCGAAGCACCTTTCAGACAATGTGGCGATGATGCGGTTCCTGGAGCGGACGCGCGATCTGGCGAGCGTGATCGGAATAGTGATGGGCGACCAAGGGATCATCAGCCGGGTGCTGGGTCTGCGGGCAGGGTCAGTGTTTACGTTTGCCGCGGCGACGGTGGGCGAAGAGACCGGGCCGGGGCAGATTGCGGTACGGACGCTGTATGAGACCTACCGGATTGACCAACTGGACGCTGCGACGAAGGTCTATGGAGTGGCGGGGAATCCGATCAAACATTCGCTGTCGCCACTGATGATGAATACGGCGTTCCGGCGGGAGACGGTGAATGCGGTGTTTCTGGCGCTGCAGGCGAACAAGCTGACAGACCTGCTGACGCTGGTGCGGGAGGTTCCGATCAGCGGGCTGGCGGTGACGATGCCGCTGAAGGGAGAGATACTGAAGCACCTGGAGCGGACGGATCCGCTGTCCGCGAAGGTGGGCGCGTGCAATACGGTGGTGCGTTCCGCGGAAGGCAAGCTGTACGGGTTCAATACGGATGTGGCGGCGGTGGTGCGTCCGCTGGAGCGGAGGATTTCGCTGAAGGACGCGAAGGTCCTGGTATTGGGCGCGGGGGGCGCGGCGCGGGCGGCGGTGTTTGGCCTGAAGGAGAAGGGCGCGGAGGTGTTCGTGATGAACCGCACGCCGGAGTCGGCCCGGAAGCTGGTGCGGCAGGCAAAAGTGAAGAGCTTTAAGCGGCAACAACTGGCCAAGACGAACTTTGATGTGATCCTAAACGCCACGCCGGTGGGCATGCACGGCGTGAAGCCACAGAGCATTTTGGAGGCGAAGGAAATAAATGCGCGTCTGGTGTTTGATCTAGTCTATAATCCGTTGGAAACACCGCTTATCCGGATGGCGCGAGATAAGGGAATAGCGGTGATTACGGGCGTAGAAATGTTCGTCCATCAGGGTGCGCGGCAATTTGAGATTTGGACGGGTAAACCTGCTCCCGAAGAGGAAATGCTGCGCGTGGTAGTGCATGCACTTCGTCAGCAGGCGGAGGCTGCGAGAAGTTAGTAAATTGAAGTTGTTTGATACAAGAAGCGACCGCGAATAGCCAATAGATCGCTCTCGAAATAAGAGGGGTGCTCCCCCCACGGGCCCTTTCTCACCTGCGTATTGTGCTCATAGCTAACTGGATACGGGCGTGCAAATGCCAATGCAATATGGCGTTTGTGGTTCCCCATCTATATCTATATTGGACACAGGTGCGGCGATGCGAGAGAGTTTGATGAGGGACCGATCTGCGGAAGATGATGCGGCTGACGGTGCCGTGGACAAATCCGTGGTGAATTGGTTAATGCAGGTCATCTCCGGTAAAGATCCTATTGAGTTGGGGATCAATGCTGTCTTCGAGGAGGAAGCAGCAGAAGAGCCTGGACCACAGATTGTTGCCTCACGCGATGAAGCAAAAGAGAAAGCCGCAGCCTCCTCTCAAGTAACTGTCACAGCTGAAGATTTGTGTGGAGCGCCGCTATACCCTGTGTCCGGCGCGCGCAAGGCAGTCTACCCGGTGGTTGATGACGGCGATGCCTCTGGAGCTTCCGTGAAGGCTCCAGCTCCGACCCAAGCCGCAGCCGAAGCTGAGCCAAGCGCAGTCGGGAAGTTCAAGCGAATGTTCGGATTGAAGCTGGTAGAGGGGGCAACATCGGCCCCAGTGCCGGCTTCTGACGATGGCCGATCATCCGCATCCGGCTTGCTTCGAGACGGGGATTACTACGGGCCTCCTCCAACGGAGGCTTCCGCATCGATTGCGAGCACCGTGCGGGGAAGTAAGCCGCAGCCCCCCGATCTTCCATCGGGAGGGATCGATCCTGTGGATCTGACGCGGGACCCGGATTACTACGAAGAGAAGATGCGGGAACGAGAATTCTCAGTGGATGAGGTTGACTGGGTTCCGCCAGAGACGGTGCCGGTTATGGCGGAGTTCGCGCCTGGCTTTGAGGCGGATGCCGAGCTGGTGCAGGTTGTGCATGCGTCACCGGCGGCGGTGACGATTGCCGATCCTTTTGCCGGGGTGGAAGAAAATTCTGAACCGGAGATGAGGGTGGCCGAGGTTGCGGCAGCTGCGCCGGAGTTTGCGCTTGCTGCGCCGGAGTTTGTGGATCCATTTGCGGGGATTGATTTTTCCACGGGGCCAGTGGCGGCAGTGGCCGAGTCGATCGGTACGGTGGCCGAGCCTGAGGCTATGGTTGCGCCCGCTGCGCCGGAGTTTGTGGATCCATTTGCTGGGATTGATTTTGCGGGGCCAGTGGCGGCAGTGGCCGAGCCGATTGGTACGGAAGCTGAGGCTGTGGTTGCCATGCCGGAGCCGGAATCTGAGGAGGCTGTGCCGGAAGCTGAGGCCGTGGTTGCCGTGCCGGAGCCAGAGGTTGTGGAGGCCGCGCCGGGAGCTGAGGCTGTGGTTGCTATGCCGGAGCCGGAGGTTGAGGCTTACGAGGAGAGCGAGGCAGAAGTCGTATCGGAGGCGACGGTTGACGAGCCGGAGATTGCGGCTTTGGAGATTGCCGAACCAGAAGTTGTTGGTGAGGAAGAAGTTCTTTATGTTCCGGAGGTTGCGGCGCAGGCAGAAGAGTCTATGGAGGCGGAGGCGGAGTCTCCGTCAGCGGAGTCTGATTCTGGGCCCGAGGCGGCGGAGACAGCAGCAGCCAGTGAAGCGGAGACGGAGGCTGCTGAGATTAGGACTCCGTGGACGGTGGCTGCGGCCCGGCGTAATCCGAATGACATCACCTTCTCGGCGCAAGAGTATTACCAGCAGCAGGTGGGGAAGAAATATTCGACGAAAGCGGTAGCCGAAGCCGGCCAGACCAGCCCGTTTGGCAAGGAGGCCGAGGCAAATCCGGAGGATTTTTCGGCGGCACTGAAGACATTGATGCAGTTGGGATCGGTTTTGCCATTGGCGGCGCGGATGTCTACTGCGAGCGAGGGTGAAGAGGGTGTGGATATGGCCGGAGGTGGCAACCAGGAAGTGAAGCAGGAGGTATCCGGCCTGCGGCTTCTGCAGTACGAGATCAAGACCACGGTGCAAGACCACTCGACGCATTTGAAGCGGCTGGAAGATCAGCTGACGCAGATACTGGAGTCGGCGGAGATGGGCTCAGCGGACAGCGCATCGGTGATGGACAACGTGAAGTCGACGGCGAAGATGGTTCGAGTGATGGGAATTGGCCTGGGGCTGATGCTGATGGTGCTGATTCTTATGATTGGGATGATTTTGGTGCACGCAAAATAGTATGACAAATTATTTTGGATGAATGAGTTAGAGCGAATTCTCCTGAAATGTGGAGAGGGCGGACCGAATGCGGTTCGTCCTTTTCTGTTTGAGGGGGGCGAATTTGGTAGGAGTTGGGAGAGGGTTTTGTCTGCGCGAGGGTGAAGGCGGCGGCAGATTTTTACTATAGGAAAATATAGTTTGCTTATATCAAAACAGATTTCTTAAATTTCGCTAACTTTGCTGAAGATATTGAAACGAAGGTTGCCAGTTGTTGAATCGCGGGGCTAGCATGTGGGGCAGTCCGATAGCAGAGTGACGGTGAACGCGCCGTGCTTTAAATACAAACCTGAAGCAGCAATAACCAAGTTCTAAACATACCTTCAAGCCAGACTGGAGCGATCTTGACATGGCATGGTACGCCTACTGCATAGCTGAGAAGCAATCGTTTCCTGAACTGCTGCGGCACCGTAAGCCGGTACCGCTGGATGCAGTTGCAGGAATTGAGGGAAATCAAGTTTTTTTATATCCGGCCAGTGATTTAGCGGTTATTGTGAGTGAGCATTCGCCGTACGATTCGCTGAATCAGAAAGCCGCAATGGACCATGCCAAGGTCATAGCGGAGTGTTTTAAGAGTTCAACGGTCCTTCCATTCCGGTTTGGGACGGTTTTTTCAGATGACGAGGCGTTGCGGCGGTCGATCCGTTCAAACCAGCGTCAGTTTGTGACGAACATCGACCGGCTGCGTGGCAAAGCGGAGATGCACCTGAAAGTTACGCTGGATGATTGCTGCCGGGAGCAGATTCGGAGCGCAATACCGGATGCGGGAACGGTGGGGCGCGCGTATTTGTCGAATCTGCGGGAGAGCGCGTCGTTGCAGCGGGAGCGCCAGACCAAGGCGCGAGCGGTATCCGTGCAGATGCACCGGATGTTTGCGCCGCTGGCGGAGGAGATTACCTGCAAGCGGACGGACGCGGGCAAGATGCTGCTGGATATTGCTCATTTGATTGATCATAAGTGCATAGAGCGGTACCAGAACAAGTATTCGAGCGCGAGTGTGACTCTGAAGGACTGCCGGATGCAGCTTTCGGGTCCGTGGCCGCCGTACCACTTTGTGCATCGGCTGACGCGGGGCCAGGCGCAAGCATAAGTCAGCAATCTAATCCTATGAGAAATCCGGGCTGGGGGAACCCAGCCCATTCTGTTTGCCGGTTTGCAGAAGGATTAAGGCATTTCTCCAGTTTCTGTGGAGTTTCCAGCAGCATACAGGGTGGCTTTTTCTTAAGGAAAAAGCCACTTCAAGGCATTCTTTCCCCTCTACGCCATCTGGAGAAATGCTATAGGGAGAAAGAAGCCCCGGCGGACCCACGAACCGCCGGGGCTTCTTATATGGAGGCACGGACGGGGGAAACTCCGAAAGAGAACCCACACGAACCTCTACCTATTAAGACGGATGAGGGGGCAAAAAAAGACTCAAGAGAATGAGGAAAAAGCGGTGAGGCAAAACGATTGACTGGCTGGCGTTGAGGTACTCGGACTGGTCAGGCCAGGGCGGGAGTGGCGGCTGCGGTAAATTCGAGGCTGAGGACGGTGATGTCGTCGTTCTGGCCGAAGGCCTGGGCTTGCTCGGCGATGGCGTCGGCGTGCTGGTTGCTGATGGCGCGGGTGCGGTCGAAGCCGAAGAGTTCTTTGGCGGCGTTGGTGGCTTCGACGACGCCGTCGGTCATGAAGGTAAGGCGGTCTGCTGGCTGGAGGGTGAAGGTGTGGACGGGGTAGTTGACCTCGGCGACAGTGCCCAGCGGGAGCGAGCCTTCGATGTCCATTTCATTTCCGTTTAGATACGGCGGCAGGTGGCCGGCGTTGGCGACGCGCATGGCGCCGTCGGGGTGGATTTCCGCGACCAGGCAGGTGGCGAAGTGGCCTCCGGAGCGGCCGACGAGGCGGCGGTTGAGGGTGGCGAGCATGGCGGATGGGTCGAAGGTGGTTTCGACCTGGTTGCGGATGGCTCCGACGATGACGGCTACCAGCATGGCGGCGCTGATGCCCTTGCCGGAGACGTCTCCGATGACGATGAGGAGGCTGCCGTCGGTGCGGGTGAGGGTCTGGAAGAAGTCGCCGCCGACGGTCTGCGCGGGATGGTAGGCGGTCTCGATGTGGAAGCAGGGTGAGTGGATGTCCTCGGGGATGAGCACGCGCTGCTGGAGCTGCTGTGCCTGTTCGAGGTCCTGTGCGATGGTCTGACGCGCGAGCTGCTGCTGCACCTGGGAGCGGAGGAAGCGGCGCGCGACCAGGGTAGCGATGACGAGGACCATCACGATGGAGGCGATGGCTCCGGTGCTGATGCCGATGCCATAGGGATAGAACTGGTTGGAGATGCCGAAACGGCCAAGGAGGAAGGGAGCGAAGCTGGCGAGTTCGATGAGCAGGATGGGGACGACGGCGACTAGCGCGGCGATGCGGTCGCGGCGGAAGCCTTCGACGAGGATGACGAGGAGCAGGGCTCCGAGCGCGGCCAGTATGAGGGCCGCGGCTGTGTTGATTGAATTGAGCCAGGTGTGGGGAACTACGTTGATATTGTCCATGGGCAGGCGGATTATCTCCTGCGCGATGATTACCGCGGCGGTGAGAATCCATGCGGTGCGTGGAATCCAGCGTTTGCTTTGCAGCCCGAACCAATGCCACCAGAACATGGCCCAGATGAGCAGCGCGAATTGCCCTAACAGACCGATGATCCAAACTTGGCCAGTTCCCAACGACAGGGTCGAGCTGAGGTCGATTCCGACGATCGTGAGAATCCTCTGAAGAGGAAACAACAGGGCGAGGAAGAGCCAAAAGTAAGCGCGATCCTGGCGGTTTTTGAGCCATGCCCAGAGCGCCAGAGGGGCAAGGAGCAGGAAGAGCAACGATTGGAAAAGAGTGCCCAGATAGAAGTGGAGGTTGGCGTCGTCGTCGGAAGCCTGGAGGAGGTGGATGGTGGAGGCGAGGCCGATGGCGGGAGGCTGATGCATGCCGCCGGCATCCGTGGATTGAAAGAAGGTGCCTCCGGTCATGTAGAAGCGGAAGGCCAGGACGAGGGTGCCGTCGGGGCCGACGGGCGGGAGTTGGAACGAGATGCTGCGTGCGGAATAGACCTTGACTTCGTGAGGGGTGAAGTCTCCGAATTGACCGACAAAGTGGCCGTTTGCGTAGATCTGGTAGGCGTCGTCGATGTCGTTGGGCATTTTGAGCCAGAGGGGCTTGCCGGAGTCGTTGATGTGGAGGCGGAGGCGGTACCAGGCGTATCCGTAGAGGTTTGGAAAGCCCTGTTTAGTCCATCCGGGGACGAAGCCCTCTGTGCCATAGGCGGGATCGATGGAGCCGTTCTTGGGGGCGACGTCCATTTGCACCCAGTTGGAGTCATCGAAGCCGGGCTGCGCCCAGAGTGGAGCGCCGTTGACGATGGGCGAGTCGCCGGGGGCGAACTTCCAGGGGCCGGGCAGGTTGACGGCGGAGTTGTTGAGGGTGATGACCTGTGCCTGCGGAGATGCTGCTGCGGGGAGAATCGGCGCGGGTTGGGACAGCGCGGATGGTGAGACGGGCAGCAATGCGAGGAGCAATAACAGGCCGGACTTCTTCATAGTTAGCGAGGGTATCACCCGGAAACGGCTGGGGGAATGAAGATTTTTGCTGTGACTGCGGGCCGGGTTCCCCTGGATGAATGGGCCGAGAGCGGATGACTGCGGGCGGGGCGCGATCAGCGTTGGGATAGGGACGCAGCTTCGATCTGCAGCAGGCGTTTTTTGCGGTCGAGGCCCCAGCGGTATCCGGTGAGTGAGGCGTTGGAGCCGATGACGCGGTGGCAGGGGACGACGATGGCGGCGGGGTTGGTGGCGCAGGCGCGGGCGACGGCGCGGGCGGCGGTGGGCTGGCCGATGGCGCGGGCGAGCTGCGAGTAGGTGCGGGTTTCGCCCCGAGGGATGGCGCGGAGGGCCTGCCAGACGCGCATCTGGAAGGCGGTGGCGCGGAGGTCGAGGGGCAGGTCGAGCGCGGCGGGATGCTCGGTGAGCTGGGAGAGGACTTGAGCGAGCATGGGGGCGAGGTCGGAGCCGGGCTGGAGGTCGGCGGCGGGGAATTGTGCGCGGAGCTGGTCGAGGGCCTTGTCGTGGGATGAGGCGAGGGTGACGGCGCAGAGTCCTTGGCTGGTGGCGGCGATGAGGAGCGTGCCGAGCGGGGACTGGCCGGAGGCGTAGCCGATGGATTGGTTGAGGCCGCGGTTGCGATAGTCCTTTGGCTGCATGCCGAGAGGTTGGCCGGAGTAGGCGCGGGAGGAGCTGGAGTAGCCGGCGTCATAGATGGCGTCGGTGATGCGCGACTGGGGTTTGGCGAGGCTGCGCCGGAAGGAGGCGGCGCGCTGGTGGGACTGGTACTGGCTGGGGCTTATTCCCAGGACGCGCTGGAAGAGGCGCTGGATGGTGAAGGGCGAGAGCTGCGCGATGCGGGCAAGCTCGGCGAGGCGGACGGGGCGGTCGTGGTTCTGGTTGAGGTGGGCGCAGAGGGTCTGGATGAGCTGGGCTTCGGGCCGGATTCCGGCGGGGCTGCAGCGCTTGCAGGGGCGGTAGCCGGCGCGGAGTGCGTGGATGATGTCGGGGAAGAGCTCGACGTTGTTGCGGATGGGGCGGCGGCTGGGGCAGGAGGGGCGGCAGAAGATGCGGGTGGTGCGGACTCCGTAAAAGAGCTGGCCGTCGGCGCGGGGATCGCGGGACTGGATGAGGGCCCAGGCTTCGTCAGGTGTGGGATGAGGTAGTGGCATGGTGCTGGTCATCATGGTATCGCTCCTGATGGATTTGAGGATGCCATGACGGGGGTGCGGGGGACACTCCGGATGTTGCGGGGGAACTTGCCGTTCAGGCAGACGCGCCTTCCTGATCCACGGACGAAGGGCTGTCCTTGGATCGTAAGGCGCCATCGCCGGCCAACAGCGACGGTCCTCCCGTTGGCCGGGAGCCAGGAGGATTTGTTGGCCGACAGAAGCGGGCTTGGAGCGCACCGCTTTAGCGGATGCGGGAACTATTGCGGCGCGCAATGCGTTCTTGTATTATATGTCGCATACGACGCGTCGTATGCGACTGGCGTGGAGGGTGCGATGGATTGGAGCAATGAGGCGTGGAGGGTGATCGATAGCCTGTGGCTGGTGCTGTGCATTGTGTGGGGCTTCGGGATGCTGACGACGAAGCAGACGGTGCGGCAGCAGACGGTGTCGTCGCGGTTCTGGCAGATGGGGATCATTGTGCTGGGGTTCTGGATGCTGTTTACGGTATCCATCCGCACGCTGGGACTGAATGCGCATGTGTATGAGCCGGGGCGTGGGGTGGTGCTGGCGGGGATTGCGCTGACGGCGGCGGGTATTGCGTTTGCGATTTGGTCGCGGCTGACGCTGGGCGGGAACTGGAGCGGCACGGTTACGCTGAAGGCAGGCCATGCGCTTGTTCAGCGCGGGCCGTACCGGTGGGCGCGGCATCCTATTTACACGGGGCTGCTGCTGGCGTCCGTGGGGACGGCGGTGGTGAGTGGGTCGCTGCATAGCCTGATGGCGCTGCCGGTGATCTTCTTCGGGCTGTGGCTGAAGATGGCGACGGAAGAAAACCTGATGGTGCAGACGTTCGGGGTGGAGTATGTAGAGTACATGCGGCGGGTGAAGGCGCTGGCTCCATATTTATATTGAGGGACGGAGGTTGTTTGTGGTGGGAGTACGGAGCGGGCCGGAACTGCGGTCGAATCTGAAGGTAGAGGCGAAGCGGATGGAAGCGCAGCTACAGTCGATCCGGAGAAAGCTGCGACAGCGGCTGGAGGCGGAGTTTGCGCGGGGCGAGCTGACGGCTCCGCAGCGGATGGTGATGGGCGAGCTGGTGCGCGTGGAGGGGATGAGCCTGAAGGAGCTGAGCGCGCGGGTGAGCCTGGCGCATAGTACGGTGTCCGGTATTGTGGACCGGCTGGAGAAGCAGGGGCTGGTGGAGCGCGGGGTGCATGCGACGGATCGGCGGGTGACGGTGATTCGCGCGTCGGGCGCGGTGCGGAAGTTTATGAAGAGCAGGATGCCGGCGCTGACGCTGACTCCGCTGCTGAAGGCGCTGAAGAGGGCGAACGAGAAGGAGTTGCGCGAGGTGCGGAGCGGGCTGGATACGCTGGAGCGGCTGCTGGGGTAGGAGCGCGCTCGCTTCGGCCGGGATGACAACGGTGGGTGAATTTGTGCCTGCTCACTCAAGCCAAAGGCGGGCTTGAATGGGGCACCCGGCGGCTCCACTCCGGCCTACCGGCAGTAAGGTGAGGCTCTTTGAGCCTGGCTTTATTCACCGGGCTAAAGGCCGGTGCTTCCACCTTGCCTCGCTGGCGCGAGGCGAATTTTTGGGGGTTCAGGGTTAATCTATCCCATGTCTCTGCGAGACATGGGGCACCCGGCTATGTGCCTAACTGGCCAATTCATTGCGAACACTTTCCCGTTTGCTCCATCGAACCGGTTTGATGTCGTAATTCAGGAATGCATCGGTCACATCCGCCTTAACTTCCCGTTCGGCGTCGTTCAACAGTGCGTATGCACGTGATTCGGGGGGGCGCGTTTCGCGTGTATCCATCCAAGCGAAGACCATTTCCATCGCTGCACTTTTGTCAGGCCGGTTGATCGGTTTTACAAACCGCTCCGGGCTTCTGCGAGAACGCGGAATGACGAACTCAAATAGATGGTCGTATCCGGTCTTTCCTGTAAACTTCGCATTCTCGACAAAGCGAATGTCGTTCAAAGACATCCACGTAACAACATCCTCATAAAAGAGGCTGGCTGTATGTGGCGCCGCAAGGTAGAAGAGATCGTTCACACCTAACATGGCCTGCAGCAGACTATGTTTTCTGAGTGGAAAATTATCCTCAGTCGCACGTACCTCCAGCGCAGCATCGTGTACCTGCACCCCAAATCCATTCAAGGTCATGCGCAGTAGTTCCTGGCGTTTTGGGCTGTCCAGCTTGCACCCTGACTGCTCTAGATCTTGCAACGTGTAGCCGTCGTCCGTCAGAATAAAATGGCCGTCCTCGCGGCGCACATAAATTTGTAGATAATCGTTGTGACGGTCAAGTAATGGGGTCGTAATCTCAATCCAATCGCCAATTTCCCGCAGGCTGGTCTTTTCCCTGAGCCACCCGAGATATCCGTCCATCATCCTCTGAATTTCTTCGATCATACAAATAGCTCGCGTTCAAAATGCGGTGGCTTTGTTACGTTGCAGAAACGAAGAAAATCTTCCAGCAATACCCACGGATCGTCAGGATTCGCGAAGGTATCAATTGGCAATGGTTTTGCCCATTTGTCCCCGTAGCCTTCCTGAAATACATGTAGATGTGGCGACGGTATCTCTTCTCCGTCCGGATTGCGGTGTGGGGCGCCCCCAAAATCGACTCTGGCAAGAATAACTACTTGTTTTGCGCGCGTCTGGTATTTCCCTTTCAGCAAGTTGATTTTCCCACGTCCGATGTCGAGTAGGAAGTATTCCCTTTGGTCTGCCGACTGGAGAGGAATCTCCAAACGAACGGCCCCGAAGCGATGCGGGTCGTCATTCACCCGGTGCTTTTCCATTGCTAGGAGGATATCCGCTTCAACTTGCGTTGGGTCAATCACAGAGATCTATTCCTCTTTAACGTGAAATAGTTTACGACTGCAAACGTGATAGGACAGTTTAGTCCACGACCAGCGGGAGTGGCCATTCATGATTGATCCGGGTGGCGCGGAGCGCGTGTGCCTGAACGGCGAGTTCAGCTGGTGGCTTTTTTGCGGCGGGAGAGGACGAAGGAGTTGTCGCGGTTGCGGCTGGTGGAGGAGGCGCGTTCGACGCGACGCCAGAAGGCGACGAAGTAGTCGATGGCGGAGACGGTGGAGACGGCGGCCATGTAGTAGATGCCGACTACGGCGATGAGGTGGATGGGGAGGATGAACCATCCGATGTGCCAGACGTGCCAGCCGTGATCGAGGACGACGACGACGACGGAGATGATCTGGATGACGGTTTTGAGCTTGCCTACGTCGGAGGCCTGGATGGTGAATCCCTCAGTGGATGCGATGGAGCGGAGTCCGGTGACGAGGAACTCGCGTCCGATGACGACGACGACGATCCAGGCTTTGACGACGTCCGGGTTGTACTCGACGAGGCAGATGTAGGCGGCGGTGATGAGCAGCTTGTCGGCAAGTGGGTCAAGCAGCATGCCCATGGTGGTGATCTGGCCTCGGGCGCGGGCGAGGTAGCCGTCGACTCCGTCGGAGATGGAGACGAGGATGAAGAAGAGGCAGACTACGATTTCCTGCTCACCGTAGAAGCCGCCGTGGGGGAAATACGGCGAGAGCATCCATATAAGGATGGGCACCGAGGCGATGCGGCTAACGGTGATGGAGTTGGGCAGGTTCACGGGAGACGCTCGGGCGGATGAGTCTTACTGCCATTATCTCACTCGGACTTGGCATGGAGATGTTTACATCCCCCCCCACAAGGCAAAAGAATGTCATGAAACTGAACAAAAACCGGGCTTGAATGGGCCACCTGTGTTTGACGCGGCGCAAGCAGGGCCGGACAGGGTATGCTGGCTGGGAGACGTTTGGTGGTTGCAATTCGTCGAACCATTACGATGCTAATTCGAGCGGTTGTATTCACGGGTGTGTTGCTGTGTGGGGCGGTGGCGATGGGGCAATCGCGCGGGCCGCATATTGAGATTCCGAAGAACGGGCCGATGGCGACGCTGGTGCGGGAGGCGAATTTGTACACTTCGCCGAGCGAGTCGGCGCAGCGTCTGTCGGTGATCCTGCCGGGGCGCGAGATGGTGATTGTGGGGCGCAGCGGCAACTGGATGCAGGTGTTTGCGAATTTGGATAAGCGGAATTCACAGGACTCGAATGTGCCATCGATGGGTGGAGAGCAGAGTTCGCATCCGGTGTCAGGATGGATGCTGGACAAGGGCGTGGTGGATGTGAACACGGTGCATGGGGACCAGATTCTGTTTGGCGAGGCGGCAAGTGCAGAGGATGCCGCGTCGGAGCCGAATCCGCCCCCGAGAGCTGCGCAGGAGGCGAGGCTGCTTTACCAGAGAGTGGTGGAGATGTTTCCCCGGTCGTCGCTGACTCCGGCGGCGATGTGGCGGGCGGCGGATATCCGGTGGCAACTGCAGAAGGCAGACGCGTCGTCGCTGCCCTCGGCCCATGAGCAGGCGCCCTATCTACGGCAGTTGATGGACGAGAACGAGATGAAAGATGTGGAGAAGTACTTTCCGCATACGAAGTTTGCGGCGTTTGCGGCGTACGACATGATTGACAACAAGTTGTGCGGGGACTGGCAGGGGGCGGAGAAGTGTCCGGAAAAAGAGGCCGAGTATTACGCGAGGTTCGCGGACAAGTATCCGGATTCGATACGGGCCCCGGAGGCGCTGTACAAAGCGTCGTGGCGGATGGCGGCAGCGGGCGATATGTGGATAGCGGACGGCAATGACGATCGGGCGAAGCAGGACCGGAAAGATGCTGCGGAACTGGCAGCGCACCTGGAGGCGAAGTATCCGGACTCAGAGTATACGGACCGGGTCGCGGACCTGATGTTCAAGGTGAAGTCGGGGATTCCGGTCTACGGAAGCTCGCGGGAGTAGAGGCAGGGCGAGAGCAGAATTTAGTAGTTCGCGAAATTGCTGGCGGAGCGTCCCAGACAAAGTGTGAGGCCCCCGGCCATACCTAGTATTCTGATCATGCGACCATGACATATCCCACAAACAATCTCAGAATCAAATCAAGTAGAGTCGTTCTTCCTCCAATCTTCCTGGAGGAAGAAATGCCCGTCACAGAGAACGCTTCGCGCACCGTTTTTGAGGCGCGGAGTCAGATTGTAGACATCCTTAACGGGTCAAACGATCGCCTGATTGTCGTTGTAGGACCGTGCTCCATCCATGATCCCAATGCCGCCAGGGAATATGCGGGATTGCTGAACGAGGCGATTGCAGAGCTTTCCAGCGAACTCATGATCGTGATGCGTGTGTATTTCGAGAAACCGCGCACCACGCTTGGCTGGAAGGGGTTGATTAACGATCCCTACTTTGATGAATCCTTTCGCATTAGTGATGGACTGCGCATTGCCCGCCGCCTGCTGCTGGATCTGGCCGAGATGGGCGTGCCGGCCGGCACGGAGTACCTCGACATGATCTCGCCTCAGTACGTCTCCGACCTGGTGAGCTGGGGCGCGATCGGCGCGCGCACCACCGAAAGCCAGGTCCATCGCCAGCTCGCGTCCGGTCTCTCCTGTCCGGTCGGGTTCAAGAATGGGACGTCCGGCAATGTGCAGATCGCGATTGAAGCCATCCTTTCCTCCAGCCATCCGCATACCTTTCTGGGAACGTCGGAGACGGGACAATCCGCCATCCTGCTGACCTCGGGGAATCCGGATTGCCACGTGATCCTGCGCGGTGGCCGGCAGGTGACGAATTATGATGCTGCTTCAGTCGCTTCGACCGCCGAACAGATGGAAAAGACCGGCGTGAAACCACGCATCATGGTCGACTGCAGCCACGCCAACAGCGGGAAAGACCATCGCAAGCAGGGCCCAGTATGCCGCGCCGTGGCAGAGCAGATTGCGGGCGGGGAACGTCGCATCCTGGGTGTGATGATCGAAAGCAATCTTGTTGCTGGAGCGCAGGCTCTGGGAGACGGCAAGGCTCTGGTCTACGGGCAAAGCATCACCGACGCGTGTATCGACTGGCCTGAGACCCATGTTCTGCTGCGTGAGCTGGCCGGGGCTGTTCGGGAGCGGCGCGAGCCATAATTCACCGGGCTAAAGATCACCCCAACGCGCATGGATTGCGCAAGACGGCGGAGGCCGATGTATGGGTGCGCGGGCTGCCGGCAGTGAATTCGATTGATCGGATGAGCGCGCATTACGCAGACGGGTCAAAAGTGGAAGGCAGCCAATGCGGCCGCTTGCAGCGTAGCGCCTGATCTTAGGATGCTGGTCAGCCAGCGATAGACAGAGACGAGCGCAGTGACTCCAAGGGGTGGAAGCGCGTCTCCCTGCAGGGCGAAGTGCGGTTCGTGCATCACACCAGAGAAAGCCAAGCGGGCAGGAGCAGAAGTCTGGATGGAAGCGGCGAAGAAGGCACATCTGCGGGAGTTGCTGTTTCGGGTGAGTGTGGCGCTGAAGGGGCTGGATGCGCTGCTGGAGCTGGTGGGCGGGGCGGCACTGTGGGTGGTGAGTCCGGGGAGGATAGTCCAGTGGACACGGCTGCTGACCCAGGGGGAAATCAGCGAGGATCCGCATGACCTGGTGGCGAATTTTCTGCGTCATGGGGCGGGGCGGCTGTCGCTGAGCGGCGAACACTTTATGGCGTTGTATTTGCTGGTGCATGGGGTGGTGAAGGGGGTGGCGGTGTGGGCGCTGCTGCGTGACAAGCTGTGGGCGTATCCGATGGCGATTGTGGTGTTCGGGGGATTCATTGCGTACCAGGTGTACTGGTTTACGCTGACGGGCGGGATGGGGCTGGTGGTGCTGACGGTGTTCGACGCAGTGGTGATCTGGCTGATCTGGCTGGAGTACAGAGCGGTGAAGGCGAAGGTTGAGGGGCGGTAGCCCAAGCCGGCGGGAGGCGGGTGGTGGTTCCTATGTCTCTTTGGGGAATGGGGGCCCGGCAAGGAGGCTTTTCGGGGCTGAGCCACTCTCGATGGGCCGATTGGCGTTTTCTGCAAGACCGATCTACGCCGCGAGGGAACCAACTTAGGCTCTCACTCGTAAACTCCCCTTAAGCAAATATCAGGAGCGCGCCTTGTCTTCGAACAGCCTCGATCCAACGGCACCCAATGGCGATCGCCGGTCGGATATTCTCGTCCTTCTCGCCATCGCTGCCGCGGTTGCCCTGTTCCATATCCTTACCAACAATCGCTACGGCTTTCATCGCGACGAGCTGCAATTCCTTTCCGACGCGCGCCACCTCGACTGGGGATTTGTCGCTTTTCCGCCGCTTACCCCGTTTGTTGAGCGCATCGGCCTCAGTCTTTTCGGTGTGTCGATCGTGGGGCTCCGTCTGTTTTCTGTGATCGCGCAGGCGATCCTTATTTTTGTTTCCGGCCTGATGGCTCGCGAGCTTGGCGGCGGGAGGCTGGCGCAGGTGACAACCGCGCTTGCCGTCGCTTTCTCTCCGCTGCCGGTGTTTGAGGCCACGGAGTTCCAGTACACGTCGTTTGAAATGCTGTGGTGGGTGCTGATCGCCTACTTTGTGATTCGGCTGCTTAAGTCGGAGGATCCGCGATGGTGGTTGGCCATTGGCGCGACGATCGGACTCGGGCTTGAGACCAAGTACTCGATCGTTTTCTATGTTGCCGGGATTCTTGCCGGTCTTCTGTTCACGCGGGCGCGCCGGTATTTTGCCACTGGCTGGTTCTGGGGCGGCGTCGCCATTGCGTTGCTCCTCTTTCTGCCAAACCTGATTTGGCTGATCCGTCATGACTTCATTTCCTACACATTCCTGCAGCACATACACGCACGCGATGTCAGCGAAGGCCGCGCCCAGGGATTCCTGAAAGGCCAGTTCCTCTATGACGCGAACGTGGCCGCCACGCCGCTCTGGGTTGCCGGGCTTATCGGTTTTCTGCTCAACCGCCGCTATCGCATGCTGGCGTGGATGTACCTTGTCCCGGTTGCGCTGTTCATGGCGGGCAAAGGCCGCTTCTACTACACGGCGGGAGCGTATCCGATGCTGCTTGCCATGGGTGCTGTTGTTGCCGAACGCTGGCTGGCGAGGCTTCCGCGCTGGGGTCGCGTCACCGTGGAGAGCGTGTACTTCGCGGCGTTTGTGCTGGTCTCGGTCGTCGTTTGTGCGAGGCTGATGCCGATTGCGTCGAGCGGGCCGCTCAAGGAGTACGCTCTGCGGCATAGCCCGGACCTGCGGGAAGAAATTGGCTGGGATGAGTTAGTGCGCACGGTGGCTGGGATTCGCGACTCGCTGCCTGCGGACGAGCGGGCGCACCTGGGCATCACGACGGCCAATTACGGCGAGTATGGCGCGATTGCGATTCTGGGGCGGGCCTACGGTCTGCCGGAGCCGATCGGCACGACTAACTCGGAGTGGTACTGGGGCTACCCGACGCCTCCGCCTACTACGATCATCGTTCTCGGCTTGACGCGCGAGCAAGCTGACTCGATCTTTACCGGCTGCCGCCTGGCGGGGCACAACGGGAACTCGCTTGGTGTGCGGAACGAGGAGAGCGAGTACCACCCGGACATTTTTCTGTGCGGGCCACCGCGGCTTCCCTGGGCGGAGGTCTGGAAGCGGCATCGGGACTTTGGATGATGGGGCGGAGGGGTGGTTTGCCGGCGAGGCTTTTTGGCGGGCGGATGAGGTGCGGCTCTGCGGGCCGGGCGTCGATTTGTTGGGGTCGTTGCGCCTATTCGGCTCCACTCCGGTCCTTCGACTGCGCTCAGGACAGGCTCTGCGGAGCGGGCTTTACGGCACCCTTCGACTCGCGTTGCTCACTCAGGGCAGGCTCATAAAGCCGTGCCGTGTTACTTGACGTGGCCCTTCGGGGTGGGGAAGTTCTGGATTGCGGGGGCTTCTGCCGGGCCTCGCTGGCGCGAGGCGGGAGGTGGGTTAGGGGAGATTCGATCTTTCCCACCCTACGCGCGATGAAGCTACGGGAAGGATGGGCCACCCCGGCTGTGGGTTACTTTGGTCAGGGTTTGGCATTTGACGTGCGCGACTCTAAAAAATTAAGTTCCTGATTCTATTTTGTTTATTGGAGTTTTCGCGGCAACGCGCTCATTCCAGGATGGTTACTGCTATAACCTTGTAAATAAGCAGGTTATGGGCGACATGCAGTCGGCTCTCCGGAGAAACAAAGAGGCGCAGCGGGTGGCTGCGCCTCTTTGCGTTGAATGAAATTTCAGCTATATCCAGTGTAGCAGGTTGGGATAATTCAG
>DATKRT010000018.1:0-267985 GCA_035532055.1 Acidobacteriaceae bacterium
GATGATCCTGTGGAACCCGCTGCTCCAATGAAACATAGCTGAACATCCCGTCCTGAATCCGCTCATCTCCACGCATACCTGTTAGACGAATGCCATCAGATCTCCGTCGCACAAAGGTACCTATTTCAACAAGTTCCTAGAGCGACGGGCGGGGCCTGCAAGGCACAACCTGGTGCGAGCCATGCATTTCCGCAGGCGCGGGAGTATGCGCGCGTGGAGAGGCGCGGGGAAGCGCGAGGAGTGCTGCAAGCAGGAGGCCTATAGGTTTTTGGATAAGGAAGCCGTCCGATTCGTGCGCTGGGTATGCTACAAGGGAGCATGTTTCGCAAGCTGAGTTCTCTTGTTGCCGTGTGTTTGTGCCGGCTGACCGTGGTTGCCGCACATCCTGATATTGCTGCTGCTCAAAACCGATCGGGCGCGGCGCATCCCGTGGAGACGATTGCCAAAGCCACCCAGGGCATGCAGCATATGCCGGGGTTGATAGCCCTGGACTGGGACGCGCGGACGGGCAAGCTCTACATGGAAGTGCCGATGACGGGGAATGGCGAGCACACGCGCTCACCGGAGTACATCTATACGCACTCGATGCCTGCGGTGTGTGGAAGCGCGGTGGGCGGCGGTGATGCGAGCGAATTATGGGAATGGGTTGCCTCTACGCGCAGGTGTGCATTTTTATAGGGCTGCAAAGCCGTAGCGCCGTCGCTTGAGGTCCGTCCGGGGAGATGTGCACAATGGTTACATCATGAAAATAAATCGAGTGCATTTCTATCCGATCTTGGCCGTTGCCCTGATCTTTGCTTTTGGCGGGCTGTGTGCGGTGGGTACAGCCCAGGACAAGCCGGTCAGCAAGACGGCGAAGGCAGGCGAATATTCTGTGACGCTCAAGGTGCTTCCGGCGGAGTCGTTCACCGGGCCGCACCACGCGATGGTCCACAACGGCGGAGCTGCGGCTGTGACGCTGAAGGGGGCGGAGGCTCCCAATCACCACCTGGTGGTTTTCATCGAGAAGAACGGCGCGCCGGTTGAACATGCGAATGTTCGCATTGAATACCGCGAGCTCGGATCGATGAAAGGCACGTGGGAAAACCTTCCAGTGGCGCGCATGTATGTGGCCGGCAAAGGTGTGAAGACCACACATTACGGGAATAATTTGCATCTGGCTCCGGGCAAGTACGAAGCGCGCGTGACCGTGAATGGGAAGAGCACGGCGACGTATCGGTTTGCGATAGGCGGCTAACGGCGCCCGAAGAACATCGAGCTTCAGCCCGGTGCGCATGCGGTGGACGTGTGTTTCGACTCTGTGCGGGAGTGTGTTGGCAGCTGCGCGGGCAATTTGGGAGCGGGGGTGGGGGGAAATGCCTTATGATGGGATTGAACGCAGTTTTCGTGAAATTCCCGCCTGGGGACCAGGCAAGAAGTCAGGAGATGAACGATGTCTACAAAGATTACTCCCGGTAAATTGGCCGGGTTGAAGGCCGTGTCCGACGGGCGCGGCGTGATTGCCGCGGCTGCCATGGACCAGCGCGGGTCACTGAAGAAGTCGCTGGCCAAGGAGAAGGGCGTGGCGGAGCTTCCGGATGAGGCTCTGATCGAGTTCAAGGAGCTGGTGACGGAGGTGCTGACGAAGCATGCGTCGGCGATTCTGCTGGACCCGGAGTATGGCCTGCCGGCATCGAAGAAGCGCAATGGCAAGGGATTGCTGTTGGCCTATGAGAAGACGGGCTATGACGCGACGACCGCGGGGCGGTTGCCTGACCTGCTGGATGTGTGGTCGGTGCGGCGGCTGAAGGAAGCGGGCGCGGACTGCATCAAGGTTTTGCTGTATTACACGCCGTTCGAGACGTCGGCGATTAACGACCACAAGCAGGCCTGGGTGGAGCGCATTGGCGATGAGTGCCGCGCGCACGATATTCCTTTCTTCCTGGAGTTTGTGGGCTACGACGTGCACGGCGAAGGCGAGAAGGGCTTGTCGTATGCGAAGCGGAAGCCGGAGATTGTGTCGGGCTCGATGTCAGAGTTTGGCAAGGAGAAGTACGGCGTAGATGTGCTGAAGGTCGAGGTTCCGATCCAGATGGAGTTTGTGGCCGGGACGCAGGCGTTCAAGGGCGAGCAGGCATATACGCGCGCTGAGGCGCTGGAGCACTTCCGTCTGGCGGCGTCGGTGACGCACAAGCCGTTCATTTATCTTTCGGCGGGCGTGAGCAATCCGGTGTTTATTGAGACGCTGGAGCTGGCGGCGGAGAGCGGCACGAGCTTTAACGGAGTGCTGTGCGGCCGCGCGACCTGGAAGGACGGCATTGCCGTGTATGCGAAGCAGGGCGCGAAGGCGTTTGAGGAGTGGCTGAGCACGACAGGCGTGGAGAACATCAACAATGTGAACAAGGCCCTGAAGGCGGCCCAGCCCTGGTACAGCAAGGTTGAGACCGGCGAAGCTGTGCTGGCGTAAGTTGTAGACTGGCGACACGGAAAGACGCCGCGGCGATGGCCGCGGCGTTTTTCTTTTGCGGGGACTTGCGCCTTCGCTATGCTCAGGGCGGGCTGTCTGGGCTGTCTGGGCGGACGCGGCTTCGCCGCCTTCGTCGAGTCAGCGTTTTGACCGCTTCCGCCGGTCGCGTTGATTTTTTAACTGGAGTTTTGTGGAAACAGCATTCCGAGCGTGCTTTTGCGGCCTACGTCTGGACGCTAGAGTTACACTCGGTTCATGTTCCAGAGAGTGGTGAAGCAGCGGCCTGTGATGTGGGTTGTGGCTGTGGTGTTGAGTCTGGCGGCTGCGGCTGTGGTGTATGGGCAGGCGGCAAAACAGGGTTCCAAACAGGAAGAGATTGGGATCATCGTGGTCGACTCGCAGGCGGCGGCGGGGCATGTGCTGGCGCGGCTGAAGTCGGGGTGGGACTTTGGGGTGCTGGCCCGGGAAGTATCGACGGACGCGACGGCGGTCGATGGCGGGTCAATGGGCGAGCTGGATCCGAGTGAGCTAAAGCAAAGCCTGCGGGACGCGCTGAAGGGCGTGGGGCCGGGGCAGTATTCCGCGGTGACGCGGATGGGGCAGAGCTACGCGATTTTGACGGTGTTGCCGCCGCGCAAGCATACAGAAGAGCTGCCGCCGGCCAAGCTGAAGGCGCTGGTGAATTCGGGCGAGGTGCGGACGGGGTTTGATATCTCCGGCGACCAGACTATGACCGAGCTGCTTCAAGGGGTTCCGAAGCCAAAGGACTGGGGGCGGAACCTGCAGGAAGTGTGCTCGCTGCGGCGGGAGGTTCACGCGGCGGCGGTGCAGCGTACGAGCACGTTTCTGGCGGCGGCGGAGGGTGCGCCGGGGAAGTACACACCGAAGCAGTTGATTGCGGGGCACGGGGAGCTGTCGCAGCTGTATGCCTACGTGGGCCAGATGAATGAGGCAATTGTGCAAGCGGAGGATGCCTACCAGATTGCGCTCAGGAATTATCCCGCGGTGGTGCCGAATCTGGAAGAGTCGATTGGGGCGCTGTACCTGCACAAGTCGGAGATGGAGAACGGGGAGTACCGGGACTCGGGGACACTGGATCTGTGGCCACCGGATGCGCAGGAGGCGAAGGAGCATGTTGCGAAGGAGGATGATTCGCAGCAGGCGATTGTGTACTTCATGAAATATCTGGAGGTGAGGCCGGACGATTATCAGGTGCGGTGGCTGCTGAATCTGGCGTACCGGACGCTGGGTGAGTATCCGGCGGGCGTGCCGAAGCAGTATCTGATTCCGGAGGGTGATTTTGCGTCGAAGGATGTGGGCGAGCATCTGGGCCGATTTGTGGATGTGGCCAAGGCGGCGGGCCTGAATGTGTTTGGGCAGGCGGGCGGCGCGCTGGTGGAGGACTTTGAGAACAACGGACGTCTGGACGTGATGACGTCGAGCTCGGACGCATGCGACCCGATGCACTACTTCCACAACAACGGCGACGGGACTTTCAGCGACTGGACGAAGAAGGCGGGGCTGGAGAATCAACTGGGCGGGCTGAACATGGTGGCCGGGGACTACAACAACGACGGGTGCGTGGATGTACTGGTACTGCGCGGTGCATGGGAGTTTCCGACAAAGCGGTCGCTGCTGCGGAACAACTGCAACGGCACGTTTACAGATGTGACGGATGCGGCGGGTCTGGGCGGACGCCTGACGATGTCGCAGACGGCGGTGTGGGCGGACATCAATAACGACGGGTATCTGGACCTGTTTATTGGGAACGAGAATTCGCCGAGCCAGCTTTTTCTGAACAAGGGCAACGGAACGTTTGAGGATATTTCGCACAAGGCGGGCGTGGATAGGGTTGCGTTCACGAAGGCCGTGACGGCGGTGGACTACGACAACGACGGGTACATGGACCTCTACGTGTCGAACCTGGGCGGGAAGAACTTCCTGTATCACAACAACCACAACGACACGTTTACCGATGTGGCGAAGGAAGCGGGCGTGCAGGGGCCATACTTCAGTTTTGTGTCGTGGTTCTTTGACTACAACAACGACGGCTGGCCGGACCTGTTTGTGACGAGCTACTTCAACTCGGTGGACCAGGTGGTGCGCAGCATGATGGGGCTGCCGGTGCAAATTGAGACGATGCGGCTGTACCGGAATATGCACAACGGCACGTTCAAGGACGTGACGAAGAAGGTGGGACTGGACAAGGCGTTGATGCCGATGGGTTCGAACTTCGGCGATATCGATAACGATGGGTATCTGGACATTTATCTGGGGCAGGGGCAGCCGTCGTTTACGGGAGTGCTGCCGCATGTGTTGTACAGGAATGTGGACGGCAAGCGGTTTGTGGATGTGACCGCAGCAACGGGTACGGGCGAACTGCATAAGGGACACGAGGTTGCATTCGCGGACCTGGAGCGCGACGGGTTTGAAGATATTGTGGCGGAGACGGGCGGGGCGATTCCGTCTGACAAGCACACGACGCGGGTGTTTCGGAATCCGGGGAACGGGAACGACTGGATCAATGTGAAGCTGATTGGGGTGAAGACGAACCGGACCGCGGTGGGCGCGCAGATCAAGGTGACGGTGCGGGACGGCAATGCGCCGAAGCGGGCGATCTATCGGAGAGTGGGTGAGAACAGCTCATTCGGGGGGAATCCGCTGGAGCAGCACATTGGACTGGGGCCTCATGCAAAGATTGTGGCGCTGGATATCTGGTGGCCGGCGAGCAACACGCGGCAGCACTTTACGCAGGTGAAGAAGGACGAGTTCCTCTCGATCAAGGAGTTCGCGAAGGGGTATAAGAAGCTGGATCGGCCAATGGAGAGGATTGGCGGAGCGGCGAAGGACTAGCCGTCCAGGCAGACGCGGCTTCGCCGCCTTCGTGGGATCAGCTTTTTGGCCGCTTCCGCTGGTCGCGGGGCTGATTGTCCCGATAATGGCCGAGGAAAACAAATCAGACAGCGGATTGTCTTCGGCGGCCGAGGAATATCCAGGTGAATGAGAGCAGGGTGATGAGCGCGATGATGATCTGGGAGCCGACGCAGTAGAGGCACCAGACCTCGAGGACATGCGCTTCAATATTGGAGAGATAGAGGGCGAAGCCGAGGCCGACGATGGCCAGGGTGAGGGTGATGGTGCGGCGGCGGAAGAAGGCCAGGAGAGCGATCGCAACGTAGCCGGCGATTCCGATGGCGGCGACCGGGATGTGGGCGATCATGGAGTAGCGGCTGTGATTGACGATGCCGCAGTCCCAGTGGGAGTTGATGTCGCAGGGCTCGACAGCGTTGGAGTAGTGAACCTGCAGGGCGAGGCCGGAGACGATGATGCCGCAGACGGCGAGGAAAGCGATGACATAGCGCATTAAAGGCGATTCCTCCAGAAAGTTCTGGTGACAGCCGCAACTGTTTCCCGTCCATAGTGTAAGTGCAGGTAGGGAGTACTGGGGCCGGATTTACGGCTGCAAAGAAGAAAAGAAGCAGGATAAGATGAAGTCACAGACTATGATTCGTAAATTTGGTGTCTTACTCGCAAGTGTTTCACTACTGGTAATGGGCGCTTCGATGAGCGTGGCTCAGACGAAGGAGCAGGTGTTGAAGCCTCCTCCGGGAGCGCATGTGGCGATCGTGGAGTTCGCCGATCTGGAATGCCCGATGTGCGCCCGGGAGAACCCGGTGTTGATGGCGGCGTCGGCGAAGTACCATGTGCCGTGGGTGCGGCATGATTTTCCGCTGCGTTTCCACATATGGAGCTTTCAAGCGGCGGTGAATGCGCGCTGGTTCGATACGCAGGGCCATGATCTGGGCAATGAGTATCGCAACGAGGTTTTTGCCGATCAGATCAACATTGAAACGAAGGACGATCTGCGGCAGTTCACGCAGAAGTTCGCGCAGCAGCACGGGGTCCAGATACCGTTTCTGATTGACCCACAGGGCAAGCTGGTGGCTGCGGTGCGGGCCGACTATGCGCTGGGCGAACGGCTGGGTGTGCATGAGACTCCGACGGCGTGGGTGGTGACGGATGGGACGGGCGGCGCGGCGCGCTACAAGCAGGTCGACAACTTCGACAACCTGTTCACGATGCTGGACGAAGCAGTGGCGCAAACGAGCCACGGCCGGCGGTAGGGCGTGACCACACCAAGACAGGTGATCAGGACTTCACGACTGCGGTGAAGTCCGACCACTGTTCTATGCGGAAGGCGCGAATGTCGCGCACCGATTTCGGGAACCATGCGCGTGCGCGCAGAGCTTGAATGGCGAGGAATAAGTTTGCCATATTCTCGTCGTCCGTCACGTAAAGACTTCACTGGACGCGGCGAAAGCTGTGCTCAGCAAGGGCCACTCCAATGTCGGTGTACGCTTGTGTGACGCCTTTGGGGTGGTATTTTTCTGTGTCAGCGACTACGAGATCGAAGGCGACAGCGTACATCAAGCGGCCTCATGGTCATCGGAAAGATGTGTCAGGCGGTATTCGGCCTTTTCCCCGGTTTCGACCATCGTGATTTCAACCATCCAGTCCCCGTCATCCAACTGGCGAAGCGCCTGGCCTACCTGGTATTTCGGTCCAAACGGTCCGAAACTCTTGACCTTACCAATAGGAACGGACGGCGGCGCGACAACTGTGTGCATGGTGACTCTCCGGCAACATCCGATTCGATTGTATCGAGCGAAGGAGGAGAAAGCCAGCTATCATAATTTGCAGGTTGTCAATCACGAAACACGGCGTCGGGCTGGTAATTTGAGCACACTTCGGTCAAGTGGTTTGGCTCCGCAGAACCGCAATAGAGTGATAAATTTGCTGGGAGTTTTCCTGTGCAATTAGAGCTGATTCAGACCGCACTTCGCGAGCATGGGATGGACGCCTGGCTTTTCTATGACCATCATCATCGCGATCCGATTGCCTACCGGATTCTTGGACTTCCTGAACATGCACATGTGACGCGGCGCTGGTACTACCTGATTCCGGCGGAGGGCGAGCCGCGCAAGCTGGTGCACCGCATTGAGGCGGGGCGACTGGACGCTCTGCCGGGGTCGAAGGGGATGTATTCGTCGTGGCAGGAGCTGGAGATGGGCGTGGCAGCGCTGGTGGCCCCGTATGAGCGGATCGCGATGCAGTATTCGCCGCGCAACCAGATTATGTATGTGTCGCTGGTGGATGCGGGAACGATGGACGTGCTGCGCGGGCTGGGCAAGACGGTGGTGAGTTCGGCGAATCTGGTGAGCCAGTTTGAGGCGGTGCTGACGGACGAGCAGGTGGAAAGCCACTACGAAGCGCAGGAGGCACTGGACCGGATACTGGAGGCGGGTTTTGCGGAGATCGGTCGGCGGGTGCGGTCGACATTTGGCGAGGTTGGCCGGGTAAGCGAGTACGAGATGGTGCAGTGGCTGCAGGAGGCGATGCGGCGCGAGGATCTGGTGTGGGAGAACGGGCCGAATGTCTCCGTGAATGAGAACAGCTCGGACTCGCACTATGAGCCGACTGCGGAGAATACGAAGACGATCAGCGAAGGAGACTTTGTGCTGATCGATATATGGGCGCGCAAGAACCGGCCCGGCACCTGCTACTACGACATTACCTGGACAGGCGTGGTGGGCCGGGAGCCTTCGGCGCAGGAAAAGAAGGTATTCGAGATTGTGAAGGCGGCGCGCGATGCGGCGGTATATCGGGTGAGCGATGCGTTTGCGACGGGTGAGCCGGTTGCGGGATGGCAGGCGGACGATGCAGCACGCGGTGTGATCGCGCGGGCGGGATTCGGCGAATACTTTACGCACCGTACGGGACACAACATCGGGAACATTCTGCACGGGAACGGCGCGAACCTGGACAATCTGGAAACCCATGACGAGCGGCTGATTCTGCCGAATACGTGTTTTTCCGTGGAGCCGGGAATTTATCTGGATACGTTCGGGATTCGCAGCGAGGTGAATATGATGGTGGCCGGCGGACGCGCGGCGACGACAGGGCGCGTGCAGCAGGCGCTGGTGAGGATTTGAGGCAGGGCGCGTGCAGGCAATCCTTTTGCGAGCCGATTTTCGGCGATTGTGGAGCGGCGGCGGCGGGAATTTTGAACGGATCAAGCTGGTATAGTCGAAGAGATGGCCTCAAAGGTTCAAGTACCTGCAAAGACGCAGGATTCATCGCCGGGATTTATTTACCTGGCACTGATTGTGGGCTGGCTGGTTCCAGGAGCGGGGCACTTGCTGACCGGGCGCTGGGTGCGCGGGCTGCTTCTATTTGCCGCAATAACGTCGCTGTTCTGGCTTGGAATTGCGATGCAGGGGCAGCTGTATGCGCCCAACACGGGCGACATTCTGGAGATGCTTGGATTTGTAGGCGACTTCGGGAATGGGCTGTTTTATGCCGTGGGGCGGATGATCGGCCTGGGGCAGGTTCCTGTGCAGACGGTGTGGGCGGACTACGGGACCAAATTTATTGTGGTCGCGGGGTTGCTGAACTTTATTTCCGCGGTGGACGCGCATAATTTGCGGATTGGCAGGAAAGCCTGATGTTTACCCCCTCACACTTTACCGCGGTGCTTTTGTTTGCCACGTGCACGTCGGTGGTCTTCGGGATCACGCAGCGCTCGACGCCCAAGGCGATGCTACGTTACGGAGCGTTCTGCTGGGCATGCTTTGTGGGTGTAGTGATCGCGGCGAGCTGGGTGATGTACTTCATTAAGAAGTAGGGACTACGGCCGTCCAGGCCCACGCGCTTTGCGCCGAGCTACCTATCTGAAAATCTTCTGCTTGTCAGCTGTTGCTCTTTTCCCAGAGCATGGCGTCGAAGTTGTGGATGATTTTGAATTCAGAGCGCCGGTAGAGCGAAGCGGCGCTTTCATTTGCAGCCGTGACGGTGAGGGTCAGGGTGCGGAAGCCTTCTGCCTTGAGGCTGAGCGCGCTTTCCTCGATCAGCAGGCCGCCGAGGCCACGGCCGCGTGCTTCCCTGGCGACGCAGAGCTGCGTTATATGGGCGACGTCCTCGCGCACGCGGGAGCAGAGGATGAGGCCGATGCATTCCTTTGTTGAGCGGCGCAGGAGGATACGCGAGGAGGCGGCGTTGAAGTATCCGCAGCCGGGGAAGCGGACAATGTTGTGGAGGAAACGCAGCGAGCCGGTGGTGGAGCGGTACTGGTCATTGATGCGACTGTCGAGGTGTCCACTATAGGCCGCGGAGATAAGTTTTGCGGCGGCGTTGAAGTCGTCTTCTCGCCAGGGGCGAAGCTCGAGATCTGGATAGCCGGAAACAGCTACGGGCGGGACGCGCGTGAGCAGGTCACGGCGCATGAAGAGACGCTCGTGAACGCTGAAGCCGGCAGTGGTGAAAACGCCGGACAACTGGCCGTGAGGGTGAAGGAGCAGTTGCGACTCAATGCGGTCGATGCCGGGCGAGTTCTGGAGTAACTCGAACAGGTTTTGCAGGAGCCTGGATTCGATATCGGTGGTGGTGGTGTCGGCGTTCTGGGGCAGGAGGGCGAAGACATCGCCGATGACGGCCTTGTGGTCCTCGTAGACGCAGAAGATGTAGCCCGCGATACGGCCGTTCTCGACGGCGACGTAGCCGGGGAGAACGCGGGAATCAAGGTATTGCAGCAGAAGTTTAGCGGAAGGGCGGTAGTCCCACTCGAGGCGCTGGCTCCAGACGCGGGACTCGGCATCGAGCAGAGGCCGGAGGTTGGCCGCCGAGAAGTGGCGCAGGTCGAGAATTTCGAACTGGAGCGCTGGAGTCATCGCAGCTAAGTTCCATGCATACGCTGCCGGCCTTTGGCAGGCCGATGATTCAGTTTGACATTAAACGACCGGTTGCGACGGCAGGTACTGTTATTCACTAAGTTACGGGTGAGCGAAGACCTGATAAACCGTGAGGTTTTGAGCAGGATACTTGAAAAGCGGCTCGTATGTCCTGTTTTTGAGCAAACGATGCAGTTTGTCGATGGAGGAATCGCGTACCACGACGATGTGGCGCTGGGGCGGAATGCCTTCTATCTCGTAGTTCCAGACCTGGCGATCGCGATAGAAGGACAGGCCG
Organism: Acidobacteriaceae bacterium; assembly: GCA_035532055.1. Lineage (GTDB taxonomy): Bacteria > Acidobacteriota > Terriglobia > Terriglobales > Acidobacteriaceae > Silvibacterium. Next base: position 10,472 of record DATKRT010000018.1, read on the forward strand.
TATTGGACGTCGCGGCGGACATCGAGAACGGCGACGGGCTCACCTGGCTCACCAATCTTGTCGAGGATATTCGAGAGCGGTCGTGCGGAGTAGGTGAGGTCAATGAGGACGATGTTGCGTTTGGTTCCAGCAAGGGCGGGGATGCCGAAGAAGGGACCGATGCCGAAGATGTAGAGCAGCATGATGACCATGGGGGTCATGGTGGCGATGCGGAGACGCTTGAGACCGAAGCGGTAGACGCAGATGAGGATGAAGATGGTGGCGGCAAAGCCGGTCATGCCTCCGGCGAGGATGGCTTCCGTGGGCGGGATGGCCTCGGGATTTTGCAGATGGAGGGGCAGCAGGATGACGAAAGTGACCAGTACGCCGGTGAGCAGGGCGTGGAGGATGAGCATCCAGGGCTTGAGGCCGCGGTCGCGCATGCGATTGAGGTAGTCGCCGCAGAGGATGGTAAGCGGGGGTACGGAGGGAAGGATGTAGCCGGGCAGCTTGGACTGCGAGAGCGAGAAGAAGACGATGGGGATGAGCGCCCAGAGGACGAGGAACTCAGGGAAGGCATCCCCGGCGCGGAAGGTACCCATGTAGTGGTACTTGGCTCTTCGAGCGCGCCACTCGGCAAGGGACTGGCGTACGGCGTCCCAGAGCGCGGCGACGGCAATGACGGCCCAGGGCGTGAGCGCGAGCAGGATGATGGGGATGTAGTACCAGAAGGCCTGCTCGTGGTGGAAGCGGTTGGTGGCGAAGCGCTCGATGTTGTGCTGGAGGAAGAATATCTTGAGGAAGTTAGGGTTGCGGTGCTGGACGGCAATGAACCAGGGCAGAACCATGGCGAGGTAGAGCACAGCTCCCGGCCACCAGAAGGTGCGGCGAAGGATGGCCCACTCGCGACGGAGCGCAGCAAAGGCGAAGATGATGGCTCCGGCAAGAGCTGGAGCGACGGGGCCTTTGGCGAGGGTGGCGGCTCCGACAAAGAAGTAGAGGTCGAAGAGCCAGAATTTTTTATCTGTCTCGTACCAGGCGTACCAGCCGAGCATGCCGATGCAGAAGGGGGCGGCGAGCTGCATGTCTGTCGATGCGCCTCGGGCGAAGGCGATGATTGCGGCGCAGGAGACGGTGATGAGGGCGGCGTCGAGCTGGCCTCCACGGCGGAAGCGGCGGATGTGGAGATAGATGAGGATGACGAGGACGAAGGCGAAGCTGGCGGAGGGCAGTCGGGCGGTCCAGTCGTGGATGCCAAATTCCTTGAAGGCAAACATGGCGCGCCAGTAATAGAGGGCGGGCTTTTCCAGCCAGGGCTTGCCCCACAGATAGGGGGTGATGAAGTCGCTGCGCCTGAGCATTTCGCGTGCGACCTGGGCGTAGCGGGGCTCGTCTGCGCCGACGAGGCCAAGGCCTGCTCCGCCGAAGATGGGGACGAGGCCGTAGAAGAGGAAGAAGACGGTGAGGATGAGGAGCGTAGCTGCTTCGAGCACTACGCCGAGTGCGGGGAAGCGCGTCGTCCAAGTGGTCGAGTCATAGCGCAGTGCTCTGATTCTGGAAGGGATGCCCACGTCGTGAAAGAAGCTACGGGTTAAGGCTAACAGAAGAACAGCTGGTGAAACGGTTTGTGAAGGCCCGGCCAGCTAAAAAGCAGCCAGCGAAGGGCCGGTCAGGGGTAGGCACGGACGGTGTGCATCAGCGGGGCATCATGCGGAAGAAGAGGGCCTGGCGGGCGATGGGCTCGGTTTTGGCCTCGAGTTCGGCCATCTGCTTTTGGGTAAGGGGCGTGAATTCGCGCGCGAACTGGACGCATTCCTCGACCTGATGGATGCTTTCGCAGCCAATGATGGCGGTGCTGATGGGCAGCGAGAGGTTGTAGAACATGGTCTCGCGCTTGGTGAGGGCGCCGGGGCGGGTGGCGATGGCTCCGGTGCCTTCCCAGGAGTGTTTCTGCGCTTCGACGGAGGGCGGAGTCCAACTGGAGAGGATGCGGCCGCGTGCCATGACCTTCATGGCGATGATGCCCATCTGCTTTTCGACGGCGAGGGGCAGGAGCTTGGGCTCGAAGGGATAGTGGTATTGGTCGGCGGCGTTGACGGCCATCAGCACGGTATCGAAGGGGAAGCGGTTGATGCACTCGATGAGGGCTTCAGGGCGGAAGCGTCCGGTGACGCCGAGGTGGCGCACGATTTTTTGTTCTTTGGCCTGGATGAGGGCGTGGATGGCTCCGTCTTTGGCGAATATCTGATCAACGTCCTCCTGAATGCCGACGTCGTGGAGTTGCCAGCAGTCAACGTGGTCGGTGTTGAGGAGCTTGAGCGAGACTTCAATGTTGCGGAGGGCGGCATCGCGGGTGCGTTCCTTGGTTTTGGTGGCGACGAAGACGTCGTCGCGATAGCCGAGGAGTCCTTTGCCGAGGTAGCGCTCGCTCCAGCGATGCGGGCCGCCGTAAATGGCGGAGGTGTCGAAGTAGTTGACGCCGAGCTCGAGGGCCCGCTCGATGAGCGGAACGGCGACGGCTTCATTGTCGGGTTTTTCGAGTGCGCTTTGGCCGCCGAGCCCGAAGATGCCGGTGCGGAAGCCGGTTTTGCCCAGGTTGCGGGTGGGCATCATGTCCTGAATGGCGCGCGCGTTTACGGGATTGGTGGGCGCGGGGGGCAGCTGTGCTTCTGCGTGGGCACTGGATGGCAGTGCGGCCCCGGTGAGGGTGACGGCAAGAGAGGCGCCACCGACTTTGAGAAAGTTCCGGCGGTCGCGGTTGACGGACGGAGCAGAGTCTTCAGGCTTCTTCATGACAGCGACCAGAATACTACGATTACACAGGACGAAGCAGTGATGCGTCAGGATTGAGTGGCAGCGGCAGCGGTCCGTGTGTGCAGCGAGTTGCGCAGGTAACCGAGGATGCGGTCGGTGGCCGGGACCAGGGGGCCGTCGATGGTGCATCCGCTGGCGTGGCTGTGTCCGCCTCCGCCGAAGTGCTCAGCGATACGGGCGACGTTGATTTCGCCCTTGCTGCGCAGCGAGAGTCGAATGCGCCCGTCCTTAAGCTCGCGGAGGAAGACGGCGACGTCGATGCCTTGAATGCCGATGGCGTAGTTGACCAGGCCCTCGCAGTCTTCATCGGCGGCGGCGGCGTGGAGCATGTCCTGTTGCGTAATCCAGAGCCATGCCATGCGGCCTTCACGCTTGAGGCGCGCGAGGGCCGTGCCTAGGATAAGCATTTTGGAGGCAGGGTTGGAGAAGTAGACGTCGTGTGCAACGGCGACGGGGTTGGCTCCGTGGCGGACGAGGTCGGCGGCGATGTCGAAGGAACGGGCATCGGTTCCGGCGTAGCAGAAGGAGCCGGTGTCGGTGAGCACGGCGGTGTAGAGGCAGGTAGCCATTTCCGGTGTGATGTGCACGCCGGAGAGCATGGCAAGCTCGTAGACCATGGCGGCGACGGCACAGGCGTCATTTTCAACCCAGTTGACATTCGCAAAGAGCTTGCCGCTGAAGTGATGATCGATGTTGATGATGAATCGGCCTTCGAGACCGCGTAGTCCGGTGCGCTCGGTACTGTCACACTCAAGCAGGACGACGGCGTCGTAGTCGCCGTCGATGGTGTCGGCCCGGCGGATGGCATTGACGCAGGGCAGATGGCGGTAGATGACGGGGACACGGTCGCGGGAGACCATGTCCACCTGCTTGCTGAGCTGCTGGAGCATCATGCCGCAGGCGAGGATGGAGCCGATGGCATCGCCATCAGGACGGGCATGCGCAGCAACAAGAAACCGGTGGCCATTTTCGATGGCGTTGAGCACGGCGCGGATGTTGTTCGGTTTCTGCATAGGTCTAAGGTTTAGGTTGCGTCTGGGGCGCCTCCCTGGGGCGCTGGCGCTTGCGTCCCAGCAGGTCGTCGATGCGGGCCTTCATCTTCTCTGAGCGGTCGATGTGGAAGGTGAGGTCGGGGACGCGCCGCTTGCCCATGCGCTCGAGCAACACATGGCGGATGAATCCGCGGGCGGCCATCAGCCCATCGAGGGTGTCGGCCTCTTCCTGCTGGCCGCCATCGACGGCGATGTAGATGACGGCGGACTTTCCGCCTGGGTTGAGCAGGACCTGCGTGACGTAAGCGAAGCTGATGCGGGGGTCGGAGAGTTCTCCCTCCAGCATGGCGCTGAGTTCGTCACGAAGCGTTCCAGCGACTCGATCCCGATGATACTGACGTGCCCTTGGTTCCGGCATCTGAATTTTCCTTCATGGATTAAACGGTTAAGGATATCAAAGATTGGGTGAAAAGGCGGGTGGCTATGAAGCGGTCAGCCTTCCTCGACGAAGTGCCACCAGATATCAGTAATTTGCGCTCCGAGGTCCGTGACGATGCGGTTGGAGGCATTTTCGAGCTGCTGCATCTGGCCGGAGAGGTAGTCGCGGGAGCCGGAGATGGCGACGATGCCGATGGTTGCGGACTGCCAGGTGACCGCCTCGTCCAGCTCGGCGATGGAGATGTTGAAGCCGTGGGCCAGCTTTTCCTTGAGGCTGCGGACGACCTGACGGCGGTCCTTGAGGGAGTGTGCGTGGTCGATGCGCAGCTCGATGGTCATGGAGGCGATGGGCATTGCTGATTCATGGTAGCGCGGGCGGCGAAGGCTGATTTGCCGGCAAAGGAAACGACCGGCTAAAACGCCGGCCGTTCTCCCATGTTCCGTAATGGTTAGCTTGCGGTGAGTTCTGCTGCAACCTTCTCGGTGACAAAGGCTTCGACGGTGTCCCCGACCTGGATGTCAGAGGAGTTGATTCCGACGCCGCACTCCATTCCATTGGTGACTTCCCTGGCGTCGTCCTTGAAGCGCCTGAGCGAGGAGAGCTTGCCTTTGAAGACCTGCTCGCCTGCGCGCACGAGGCGAATTTCGGCATCGCGCTTGAGTACTCCGTCGGTGACGCGGCATCCGGCGATGGTGCCCACCTTGGGAATCCTGAAGACGTTGAGGACTTCGGCGCGACCGAGGTAGTTTTCCTTGAAGACCGGTTCGAGGAGTCCGAGCATGGCTTTGCGGATTTCATCCTGCAGCTCATAGATGATGGAGTGGAGACGAATCTCGACTCCGTCCTGCTCGGCCAGGTCGGCGGCCTTGCGTTCGGGCCGGACGTTGAAGCCGATAATGATGGCGTTCGAGGCGGAAGCCAGGAGGACATCGCTTTCGGTGATGGCTCCGACGCCAGAGTGGATGACCTTGATGCGGACCTTTTCGGTGGACATCTTCTGGAGCGAATCGGCAAGGACCTGCACCGAGCCCTGCACGTCGCCCTTGAGGATGAGCGGGAGTTCCTTGACGCCGGCTTGCTTGATCTGCTCGGCGAGGCCTTCGAGCGAGACGCGGGAGCTTTTGGCGAGCTGGGCTTCACGCTCCTTCATCTTGCGGTATTGCGCGATGTTCTTGGCCTTGTCGCGGTCGGCGGTAACCAGGAAGGTATCGCCCGCGTCGGGTATGCTTTCGAGGCCAAGAATTTCGACTGGTGTGGAGGGGCCGGCCTCGTTGATGGTGCGTCCGTGATCGTCGAACATGGCGCGGATTTTGCCGAAGGTGTTGCCGACGATGAAGCTGTCCTGATTCCGCAGGGTTCCGTTCTGGACGAGGACGGAGGCGACGGCGCCGCGTCCGCGGTCAAGGCGGGCTTCAATGACGGTGCCGACAGCGGAGCGTCCGGGTGTGGCCTTGAAGTTGCCGAGATCGGCGACCAGGCAGATCATTTCGAGCAGCAGATCGAGGTTGGTGTGTTTTTTGGCCGATACGTCGACGAAGACGGTGTTGCCGCCCCAGGCTTCGGGGACCAGACCACGGTCGCCGAGTTGCTGCTTGACGCGGTCGGGCTGCGCCTCGGGCTTGTCGATTTTGTTGACGGCGACGATGATGGGCACGCCGGCTGCTTTGGCGTGGTCGATGGCTTCTATGGTCTGTGGCATGACGCCATCGTCAGCAGCGACGACGACGATGACGATGTCAGTGACCTTGGCGCCGCGGGCACGCATGCGGGTGAAGGCTTCGTGGCCCGGAGTATCAAGGAAGACGATCTCGCGGCCGAAGGCGGGCGAGTCTGACTTGTTGATGCGGACCTTGTAGGCCCCGATGTGCTGGGTGATGCCTCCGGCCTCGCCGCCGGCGACGTCGGTTTCGCGGATGGCGTCGAGCAGTGAGGTTTTGCCGTGGTCGACGTGGCCCATGACGGTAACGACGGGCGGGCGGGTGACTTCGTGCTCGTCCGGGTTCTCCAGCTGGAGAAGGTTTTCGATGGCTTCATTCGCCATCTGGTCCTCGAAGGTGACGAAGTCGGTGTCGGCGCCGAACTGGTGGGCGACGTCCTTGACGAGTTCGGTGTCGAGGGACTGGTTTACGGTGACAAACACTCCACGCATGAGCAGGGTGGCGATGAGGTCCTTGCCGCGGATCTCGAGTTTTTCGGCCAGGTCCTTGACGCTGATGCCCTCGGTCACGGTGATGGTGCGGGTGATGGGGAGAGGCTCAGAGGGAACCTGCGCTCCACCGAAACGGGACGGCGGGGCGAAGCCCTTCATTGGGCCTTCTTTGGTCTTCGGATATTGCTGGCGGCCACGGCGCGCATTGGGGCCGGGGCGCTGCGGCCGCGGCGCTTCGCCGGGAGGCGGCATGAGGCCGCCGCCGGGTGCTCCGCCGGGACCACTGGGACGCTGGCCGAAGCCGGGGCGTCCGCCGGGACCACTGGGACGCTGGCCGAAGCCGGGACGACTTCCGGGAGTGGCTCCGCTGGGCTGGTTACGGGTGGGGTGCATGGGGCGGCGACCAGCCGGCGCACCGGGGTGTCCACTTGGCCGTCGGTCGAAGATGGGGCGTCCACGCTGGAGGCCGCCAAGAGATGATCCTGCAGCGGGCGCTGCGGGTTTTTGCACGCTCGGAACCGGAGGAGGCGCTGTATAAACGGGGCGCGGGCCGGTCTGCGGCATAATGACGCGACGTGCTGGTACGGCGGGCGCGGCCGGTGTCTGCGGCGCAGGGGTTGCGGCGGCAGGAGCTTGCGGCGTGGAAGCCGGAATCTGGGCTGAGGCCGTAGGTGCTTGTGCCACAGGAGGATGTGCCGTAACAGGAGATTTTGCGACCACGGGGCTGGCGGGTGGTGTGGCGGCAATGGCCGGACGGGCTTCCTGTGCGGGGGCCGGAGGAGTAGGGGGCGGCGGCACTACGACGGGACCGGCGGGCGGCTTGGCGGCAATAGCCGGAGTCGGAGGCTGCTGTGCAGGCGGTGCGGCCACGATGGGGGCAGGAGGACGCGGCTGTGGGAAGATTTTGCGCGGGGCCGGTTTAGCTGCTGCGGGAGCGGCGACTGTAGAAGCTGGCTTGGCGGCAACAGGTTTTACGGCCTCGGCGGGCTTGGCGACCACGGCGGGCTTGGCGACCACGTGGGCTGCAGATCCCGACCGGCGTGCCGCGGCAGCGGCTTCCTGATCTTTTTTCTGCTGGATAGCTTTGAGGACGTCGCCGGGCTTGGAGACGTGCGAGAGGTCTATTTTGGGCTTGGGCGCGGCATCAGCCCGCGCAGCCGCTGGTGTGCCGGATCTGCCACGCTTGATGTGGGTACGCACACGGTCGGCCTCTTCCGACTCCAGCGAACTGGAGTGGGTTTTCTTCTCGGTGACACCTACGACTTCGAGAACCTCAAGAATGGCTCGGCTCTTGACTTCCAGTTCACGCGCTAAATCGTTGATTCGAACTTTACTCATCCGCCCCTTTGTAATTACTCCCCTGACCTTAGATGCTCATCGCAAACTCCCGGCAGTGGATTAAGGTTCTGTTGCTATTATGGCCCGAAACCGCACAGTATGCGTGAGGTGCCGGGCACCAATGATGGACCGGGCGGCGCATTTACTGGAATTTTCGGAAATCGTGCGGCTTTGTCATAACGTTCATGCTCACCGCTTCCTGGTGGTCGCGGTGAGTATGGTTCCTTCTCACCGACTCACTGCAATTCCGAAAATGCATCTATGCGCCACCCTCCGGTTTTTTGTCGCCTTCTTCCTGAAGTTCGGCGGACTGGGCCACCTCAGCTTCAGTAACGGCAGTTTCTTCAAGTTTTTCGCTGGTGTCCTGGTGTCCGGGGACTACGGGCTCCGCGCCGTTGTCCTCGCTGCCGGGGCCGGACTCGGTAATCTCCTCGATCTGTTCTTCGGCAACTTCGTCGTGGATGACGCCGGAGCCGTCCTCGGAGGCGGTCTGTTCGCCTTCCTGGGTGAGGTCGAGCTTGAGTGCGTCTTCCTCCTCCCCCAGGCTGGCCTCGGCTGCCTCGGCTGCAACGGCTGCTTCGGAAACAGCGGCAGCAGCGGCAGCTTCGGCTTCAGCGGGGGTAGGCGGCGGGGGCTCAGGGCGCGTCTCACCGGGCTCGTACTGGCCGAAGTAGTGACGAACAGCGGTGCCAATTTTCTCGAGCGTTTTTTCGCCGATGCCGGGGATTTCCTCGAGCTGCTCGGGTGTCATGTCGGCAAGGGCCTCGACGGTGGTAACGCCTGCGGTGACGAGCTTCAGGATGATGCCTTCGCCGAGTTCGCCGACCTGTTCGATGGGGGTGGCGGCGTTTGCGCCGAAGCCCTGCATCTGCTGCTCGACCTCCTGACGCTTCTCCTCTTCGCTCTTGATGTCGATTTTCCAGCCGAGGAGCTTGGCGGCAAGGCGGACGTTCTGACCTTTTTTGCCGATGGCGAGGGAGAGCTGCGTGTCATCGACGATGACCTCCAGCTGCTTCTCGCTGAGGTCGGCGATGGTGACCCGGCTGACCTTGGCGGGCTGGAGCGCCTTTTCGGCGAAGGTGGTGATCTCTTCACTGAACTCGATGATGTCGATTTTTTCGCCGCGCAGCTCGCGGATGATGGACTGCACGCGCATGCCCTTCATGCCGACGCAGGCGCCGACGGGGTCAACATCCTTGTCGCGGGACATGACGGCGATCTTGGTGCGCTCGCCGGCCTCGCGGGCGATGGCGCGGATGACGACGGTGCTGTCGTAAATCTCAGGGACTTCGCTCTGGAAGAGGTTCTGGACCAGATCGGGAGCGGCGCGTGAGACGATGACCTGCGGTCCCTTGGCGGCGCGGTCGACGCGCAGCAGCACGACGCGGACGCGCTCGCCGACGGCGAACTGTTCGAGGCGTGACTGCTCACGGCGCGGCATGCGGGCCTCAGCCTTGCCGAGGTCGAAGATGACGTCCTGCGGCTCAATGCGCTTGACGGTGGCGTTAAGGATCTCTCCGACGCGGTGGTTGTATTCGTTGAAAACCGTATCGCGCTCGGCTTCGCGGACCTTCTGAAAGATGACCTGCTTGGCCATTTGCGCGGCGATGCGTCCAAGGACGTCGATGGGCTTGTAGTAGCGAATTTCGCCGCCAACTTCGACTTCGGGAGCGAGCGCGCGGGCCTGCTCGAGGGTGATCTGGTTGAGGGGGTCCTCGACCTCTTCCGGCGTTGCAACGACGGTCTTGTAGGCATAGGCGCGGATTTCGCCGGTCTCCTTGTCGAGCTCGGCGCGCATGTTTTCCTGCGTCTTGTAGTACTTGCGCGTAGCGAGAGCGATGGCGTCCTCGACGGCCCCAACAACTATCCCCGGTTCAATGCCTTTATCGCGGCTGAGCGCTTCAATGGTCTGGTAAAGCGGACTTGCCATAGTGTTTTCTCTCAAATCCTTGGTTCGGCGTGTTAGCCGGTTGAACAAAAAACTTAAAATTCAGGGATCAGGTTGGCCTTTTCAATGTTGGAGAAAGCGATCTCAAGATTCTCCTGTGCGGTTTTTGCCGCGGCCTTTCTGCTTTTCCCTTTCTGTTTTAGAGCACTCAAGTCGAGCGTGACGGTGTTAGTACTTACTTGTGTGAGCTTGCCCTGCCAGTGTCGGTTGCCCGTAATGGGTTGAAAGGTCTGGACTTTTACCAAGCTGCCCTTAAATCGCTCAAAGTCCTTAAGGGTGAGCAGTTTGCGATCAAGACCGGGGGACGAGACCTCCAGGGTATATTCGCTGTCGGAGATGAGGTCCTCGACGTCGAGGAGGGATCCAAAGTCGCGGCTGAAGGCGGTACAGTCGTCGTGCGTGACCCCGGAAAGCTGCTCGGCGGGGAGGTTTTCGGTGGCGTTTTCCTCTGCGGCGGCGAGTCTGGCCCGTTCTTCGGTGTTTTTCTCTACGTAGATACAGAGCGCACGGGGCTTGGCACCGGCGCGATACTCGAGGTCAACGACGTCGAGGCCGTGCGAGGCGGCGACGCGCTGGGCGGCGGTGCGGATCTGGTCGAGGTTCAATGCCATAACCGGTTGCAGCGGGCGAATTTTGCTGAGATTTCTGGCAGAATCTGCGGCCAAATAAAAAGTGGGCAATAAGCCCACTCATCTCTCCGAGGCTGCCGGACACACACGGCATAGGCCTGGATAAACTCGTCTGCACCCTTAGAATACGCCGATTGGCGGCACGTTTCAAATCGGAGCCGGGGATGGGAAGATTATGTAGATACGCGGCGAGTGTGCGAAGTTCATGTGTTTTCAGCAAGAAGTGGGAAAACCTGGAGTCGTCCTAATATCTTTAACGGTTTGTCTTCTATAATTTTTCCGTGCGCGTAAGACATTACGAGTTACTCCTGCGATGCAAAGTGGATTGACTAACCATTTTGGAATATCCCCGAACTGCTGTGTTAATCGCCTGCAGAGATTTTCCCCCGAAATTTGATAGACTTTATATACAACACATGACGATACTTCAGAGGGGCGGACACTGTTGGATTCCGTCAGGAAGCGTATTGCGCTAAGACCCATCTATGCAGAGATAGGAACTATCAGCTTTCCAGAAAGCTGAGGAGACCATGGAAACATAAGGTAAAGACAGATTTTCTATTCGCGCAGCCGTCTTTGGCGTCTGGTGCTGGTCGCGTGCTTGACCTTTGGGGGACGCTCGATGATTACAATCGCAGCGAGTCTCCCGCGGAAGCAGATGGAAAGGCCATCGCTGCTGATTGGTTTGTTACGGGACAAGACCTGGGAGATGTGATCGAGCAGGAAGAAGCGTCTAAGGTCGCCTGATAAATCGTGAGCAAAGGTCGGAGCAATAGAAACCAACTCGCTCAGCCTCAATCTCCTCAACATCCAGCGATCACGTCCGTGACGCAATCGCTCTCGTTTTCTGGCCCACTGCCCCACCCGTCTGTTCTCGCGAAATATAACGATGTAATTCCAGATGGCGCGGAACGCATTATGGCGATGGCCTAGAGACAGAGCACTCATCGGGAATCGTTGGAAGCTCAGGTGGTCGCGGGCAATTTGGCCGCTCAAGCGAGGGGATCACACTACGCTTTCATTCTGTGCTTAGTCTCGCTAATCGGCGGATTTGCTTTGATATTTCAAGGCAGAAACGTGACTGGTCTAGTGCCAATAATTGGCAGCTTGGCAGCCCTAGCGAGCGTCTTCGTCTTTGGAAAGATTCAGCAGAAGAAGGAACGCAAAGAAAAGACTACCGCGCTCGCATCCCGGAATAATAACTAAATTCCTTGCCGATGCGCTGGGTGCTGAGCGGGCGGATGCGGGCTCCGGTAAGCCGGTGACGCATCCGGAGCGCGGGGCGATGACGTTCCGCACGATTGTGGAGACGATGGCGGGGCACGATTTGAACCATCTGGCGCAGATGGAAGCAATTGCGAAATTAGGATGCCGCAGGTCGTGAATTGCGGCGGATTTTCGATTTGGCTCTACAATAGCGAGAAGCCATCGCGCCAGAGAGTGCAGAGTTGGTTTTGCAGGCTGCGGTGCATCTGTTGTTTGTGATCCAAGACTCTGCTCCTGATTTCTTATGATTGAACATCCTGTTCCCGAAGCCCTGACCTTTGACGACGTTCTGCTGGTTCCCGCGTATAGCGATGTGGTACCGGCGCAGGTGAGCACGCAGACGCGTCTGACGAAAAAGATTTTGCTGAATACTCCGCTGTTGAGTGCGGCCATGGACACGGTGACCGAGTCGCGGCTGGCGATTGCGATGGCGCAGCAGGGCGGGATGGGAATTATCCATCGCAACCTGACGGTGGAGCAGCAGGCCTCGGAAGTGGACAAGGTGAAGCGGTCGGAGAGCGGGATGATCGTGGACCCGGTGACGATGACGCCGGAGCAGCTTATCTCAGATGCGCTGGAAGTGATGCGGCGGTACAAGATCTCCGGCGTGCCGGTGACCAAGAACAAGAAGCTGGTCGGCATCCTGACAAACCGCGACCTGCGGTTTGAGACGCGGACGGACGTTCCGATAGGCGACGTGATGACGAAGAAGAACCTCATCACGGTGCCGGTGGGCACGACGCTGGAAGAGGCGGAGCAGATTCTGCATCAGCACCGTGTGGAGAAGCTGCTGGTGGTCAACGGCGACTACGAGCTGAAGGGCCTGATCACGGTCAAGGACATCCAGAAGAAATTGAAATACCCCAACGCGTCAAAGGACGAGCAGGGAAGGCTGCGGGTGGGCGCGGCGATCGGCGCGACGGGCGATTTTCTGGAGCGCGCGGCGGAGCTGGTGAAGAACCGCGTGGATGTGCTGTCGATCGACTCGGCGCATGGGCACTCGTCGCGGGTGCTGGAAGCGGTGCGGCTGGTGAAGAAGGCGTTTCCGGATGTGGACCTGCTGGCGGGAAACATTGCTACTTATGACGGGGCGAAGGCGCTGATTGAGAACGGCGCGGATGCGGTGAAGGTGGGCATCGGGCCGGGGTCAATTTGCACGACGCGCATGGTGACGGGCGCGGGCATGCCGCAGATTACGGCGGTGAGCGAGGCGTATCGCGCGGGGCAGGAGCATGGGATTCCGGTGATCGCGGATGGCGGCATCAAGTACTCGGGCGATGTGGCGAAGGCGATTGCGGCGGGCGCGAACGTGGTGATGATCGGGTCATTGTTTGCAGGCGTAGATGAGAGCCCCGGCGAGACGATTCTGTATCAGGGGCGGTCGTTCAAGTCGTATCGCGGAATGGGGTCGCTGTCGGCAATGTCGCAGGGCTCGGGCGAGCGGTACTTCCAGGGAACGCAGGATTTTGAGGAAGAGCCTTCACGGAGCGAGGGCGTGGTGAACCGCGAGCGCAGTGCCGGAAACCGGCTGGCGAAGTTTGTTCCCGAAGGCATTGAGGGGCGCGTGCCGCACCGGGGGCCTTTGGAGGCGATGGTGTATCAGCTGGTGGGCGGATTGCGTTCGGGGATGGGCTACCTGGGCTGCGGGACGATTGAAGATCTGCAGAAGAAGGCGCGGTTTGTGCGGATTTCCAACGCCGGGCTGCGCGAGAGCCATGTACACGACGTAATCATCACGCGCGAGGCTCCAAACTACCACGTCGAGTAGGACTGCGCGTCCAGCGACACGCGCGCTTCGCGCGCCACTATTGAATAAGATCCTGTGGTCACTCCCTTTGGTCGTGGTGTGCTGTTTGTGACGCTACAGACTGCGATTTTGCTTCGCTAAACTGTTGTTGATTAATTCGTTACTGTGAGCCTCTGGAAATACTGAAGCAACCACTTGACAATCCAGACCAAGTAATGGTGTAGTTCAATAGTGAAGCATATGCTTCACTATTGAATTGAGGAGATTTCTATGGAGCTATCTGTTGTGCACAGTACGTTTGTGATTGAGCAGAGTTATCCGTACTCTGTGGAGCGGTTGTTTGCGGCTTTTGCGGACCCGGCGAAGAAGCGCCGCTGGTTTGCGGAGAGCAGCAATCACGATGTTGAGCTGTATGAGATGGACTTTCGGGTGGGAGGGGTAGAGCGGACCAGCTATCGCTTCCGTGAGGGCACTCCGTTTCCGGGGACAATGCTGGAAACGGAAGGCGCGATTCAGGACATTGTGCCGAATCAGCGGGTCGTAACGACGTCGACGATGAGCCTGGGAGATCGCAGGATTTCGTCTTCGCTGGTGACGGTGGAGTTTGTTCCGAAAGAACAAGGAACGGAGTTAGTGCTGACGTATCAGGGGGCCTTTTACGAGGGATCGGGTGGGCCGAAGATGCGTGAAGAAGGATGGCGGAAGCTGTTGGGGCATCTAGGCGCGGAGTTGGCGAAGTAATACTTTGGTGCAGTGAGAAGTAAGGGAATTCGCCGAGTCGACCGGCGAATTTGCCTGCGCGTGAGGGAAGTTTGAAGAAGGAAGATGAGAGGATAGAGCGGCTGTTTCATGCGTTGGGCGATCCGACGCGCCGGGCGATGCTTGACCGGTTGGCCGAGGGGCCTGCTTCCGTGTCGCGGTTGGCGGAGCCGTTGGGAATTACGCTGACGGCGGTTGTACAGCACTTGCAGATTCTGGAAGCGTGCGCGCTAGTAAAGACCGAGAAAGTGGGGCGTGTGCGGAGCTGCCGGATTGAGCCTGCGGGATTCAAGCTGCTGGAGCAGTGGGTGCGGGAGCACCGTTTGAGCTGGGAGAACAAGCTGGAGCGGCTGGGCGATCTTCTTGCCGAGGAAGATGCGAAACGAAGTGGGCAGAGCTAGAGATATTTGTCGAGCGGGATCTGGAAGTAGAAGAGCTCTTGTCCGGAGGCGGTGCGCAAGTCGCGGAGGACGAGGGATGCGCCTTTGAGCGGGGTGTGGCCGAGACCCTGCATGTCATAGAAGAGGAATCCGGCGCGGGTGCTGTGCGGAGGCACGGTGATGGCGCTGTATTCGAATTGGTTGAAGTCCGCTTCAATTTTTTTGTCGGGGCTGTGTGGCTTTCTGCGTATGGGTGGCAGTGGCTCGGGCAGGGGAATCATTTTGCCGGGGCCGGTGATGTGGGTCATGCGGCGCTCGACGTCCTCAGGCTGGGCGGCGGGGATGCGGTCACCGGCGGCGTCGATGAAGTCGATACGGGCCTGGTCGAGCGAGATGGTCTTATCGCCATTGTTGGTGACAACGATGTAGATGGGCATGAAGTTGTTTTCGGTGTAATGGACGCGGAAGATTTTGCCCATTTTTTTTGTGTCGTAGGGGATGGCGGCGATAACTACGTGTTCATTGGAATGTGAGTCGTAGGACGGGTAGGTAGAGGCGTCTTTGGGCACCGGCATTTTGTGGTCGGAGGCGAACACACCGGTTGCGGTGAGGCAGAGTGCAAGAGCGAGGCTGATAAAGAAGCGCGGGCGCATACTATTCCGCACGATTATCATGCCTTGGTAGGACTTGCGTAAAGAAGGAATCGTTAGCGGATGCTTGTTTTGTATAGCTTTGCGTTGTTGCTGGTGCTGGTGCTGGGAGCGCCCTACTGGCTGCTGCGTATGGCGACGAGCGGGAAGTATCGCGAAGGGCTGGGGGAGCGGCTGGGGCGTGTGCCAAGGAGGTTGTGCGCGGCGGAGCGGGTGATCTGGGTCCATGCGGTGTCCGTGGGCGAGGTGCTGGCGGCGAGCCGGCTGATTGGCGAGCTGGGTGAGCAGTCGGGCTGCACGGTGATGGTTTCGACGACGACGCGGACCGGGCAGCGGCTGGCGCGCGAGCGATTTGGCGAAGACCGGGTGTTTTATTTTCCGCTGGACTTTGCGTTTGCGGTGCGGGCGTATCTGCGGGCATTGCGGCCACGGATGGTGGTGCTGCTGGAGACGGAGTTCTGGCCACGGATGCTGGCGGAGTGCCGGGGCGCGGGGGTTCCGGTGGCGGTGGTGAACGCGCGGATCTCAGACCGGTCGTGGCCGCGGTATTTGCGGCTGCGATTTATGTGGCGGCGTCTGCTGAACGGGTTTGCCGTGGTCCTGGCGCAGAGCGGGACGGACGCAGAACGGCTGAAGGCGCTTGGTGCGAGCAATGTGCGCGTGGGCGGGAACCTGAAGTATGACATTCGAGTGGCAAAACCCGCAGCGGTGACGGAGGCTCTGCGGGAGTGGATTGTGCAGGGAACGAAAGTGGTGGTGTGCGGATCGACTCTGGAAGGCGAAGAAGAGTTGCTGGTGCGCGCGATGCCGCAGGATGTGGTGATGGTGCTTGCGCCGCGGCATCCGGAGCGATTTGACGCGGTGGCGGCGATGCTGGAGCGACGTGGCGTGCGGCATGTACGGCGCTCGCAATGGATGGAGGCTCCGGCGCAGCTGGATGCGGGAGTGGTTGTGCTGCTGGATTCGATTGGAGAATTGGCATCGGTGTATTCGCTGGCGGCGGTAGCGGTGGTGGGCGGCGGGTTGTTTGTGCCGGGAGGGCATAATCCGCTGGAGCCTGCGCAGTTTGGCGTGCCGGTGGTGATGGGACCGCACTATGAGAATTTTAGGGGAATTGTGGAGGAGTTGAAGGCCGAGGATGCGGTCGTGCTGGCGGAGCCGCCGGAGTTGGCGAGCGATTTGCGCGTGCTGCTGGACAATACGGAGAAAGCGGGCGCGATGGGTGCGAGAGCGAAGGCTGTGTGCGAGCGCGAAGCCGGTGCGACGGGCCGGGCTGTTTTGGCGCTGACGGCGGTGGTGGAGGCACGCGCATGATGCGGCCGTTTGCGTTCCTGGTGCCGGTGTATGCGGCGGGGGTCGCGGCGAAGAACGCGGCCTATGATCGGGGATGGGCGGAAGCGAAGCGGCTGCGATGGCCGGTGGTGAGTGTAGGGAATTTGTCCGTGGGCGGATCGGGGAAGACGCCGGTGGTGATTCGGCTGGCGCAGCTGCTGAAGGCGGATGGAGTGCCGGTGGATGTGTTGTCGCGCGGATACGGGCGAAACGGAGTGGACGTGGAGCGCGTGGATGCGGATGGCGATGCCGCGCGCTATGGGGATGAGCCGGTGCTGATTGCGCGGACGGCGGGGGTTCCGGTGTATGTGGGCGCGAGCCGCTACGAGGCAGGGTTGCTGGCGGAGCGCGATGCGGTGCAAGCGGGGATTCACTTGCTGGACGACGGGTTTCAACACCGGAAGCTGGCGCGGGCGATGGACATTGTGGTGCTGCACGCCAGTGACTTTGTTGAGGGGCTGTTGCCGGCGGGGCGATTGCGTGAGCCGCTGTCTGCGTTGAAGCGCGCGCGGGTGGTTGTGCTTCGTGAGGAGGATCGAGACCTGGAGGCGGAGCTGCGGCGGCGGGGGATTGCAGCGCGGGTGTGGGTGCAGAGCCGGAGGTTGGTTGTAGAGAGCGAGGTGGGTCGCGCGGTGGCGTTCTGTGGGATAGCAAGGCCGGAGGAGTTTTTTGACGGGCTGCGCGCGCAGGGAGTGGATGTGGCGGCAACGCGGGCGCTGGGAGACCACCAGAGGTATTCGGCGGCGGAGATTGAGCGGCTTGCGGGGATGCTGAACAAGCAGGGGGCGGATTGTTTTGTGACGACAGAAAAGGATGCGGCCCGGCTGACGGCAGAGCAGCGGCGAAGTCTGGAGGCGAAGGCTCCGGTGCGCGTGGCTCGACTTGTGGTTGAGCTGGAAAATGAGGCCGCTGTAGCGCGGGAGCTACACGGTTTGCTTGTGAGAAAATAAGGGCTTGCCGGACAAGAGAAAGCAGTTCCGTGTACTGGTGATGCGGTTGAGCGCGATGGGGGACATTCTCCATGCGCTGCCTGCTGTGACGGCTTTGCGAGAAGCGCATCCGGAGTGGGAGATTGGGTGGGCGGTTGAGCCGCAGTGGAAGCCGCTGCTGGCCGCGGCAGGCGCCACCGAATGCGGACCGGCGATGCCGCTTGTGAATCGGGTGCATGTGGTGGGAGCGAGGCGCTGGACGCGTGCTCCGCTGAGCGCGAAGACGCTGCGCGAGGTGAAGCGCGTGCGGCGCGAGTTGCGCGAGGCACACTACGATGTTTGCGTGGATTTGCAGGGCGCGCTACGGTCGGCGGTGATTGCGCGCTGGGCGCGGGCGGAACGGCTGATCGGCGAGGATGCTCCGAGGGAGTGGGCGGCCCGCTGGCTGTTCGGCGAGCGCGTAAAGACGCATGGTGTGCACGTGATTGAGCAGGCGATCGAGGTAATGAGTGCCGTGGCGGGAGAGACGCTGCCGGTGCGGGCTCCGCTGCTGCCGTTGGATGCGGAAGCGGAGCGCAAGGCGGAGGCAATGGCAACGCCATTTGTATTGCTGCATCCGGGCGCGGGATGGGGTGCGAAGCGCTGGCCCGCGGAGCGGTATGGTGCAGTCGCAGCGGGGCTGCGAGAGATGGGATATGCCGTGATGGTGAACGCCGGACCGGGAGAAGAATCGCTGGCGAGCGAAGTTGTGGAGCATAGCGCGGGCTCGGCGCAGGTGCTGCGATCGTCGATTGCGGAGCTGATTGCTGTAACGCGGCGTGCGGCGCTGGTGGTTGGAGGCGACACGGGGCCGCTGCATCTGGCGTCGGCGCTGGGACGGCCGGTGATGGGGATTTACGGGCCGACTGATCCGGCGCGGAACGGGCCGTTCGGCGGGAGGTTTGAGGTGTTGCGGCATCCGGAAAGCAAGCGTGACCACTCGCGGCGAGCGGCGCCGGAGGCCGGGCTGCTGACGATTGCGCCGGACGCAGTGCTGCAGGCAGCGACGCGGCTGCTGCGGGGAGAGCAGTAAATGGCGAGTGGCTGGAGCAAGGTTGCGCGTCGGATTCGGGTTCCGCTGGGATTTGCGTTTGCGGCGGTGTTCCTGTGGCTGGCGCGGCCCGGAGCAGAATCGCTTGCGCTGAGTTTGCTGGTGGTGGCTCCGGGGTTGTGGCTGCGGGGATATGCCGCAGGGTACGTGAAGAAGAATGCGGAAGTGACGATGACGGGGCCGTATGCATTTACGCGGAATCCGCTGTACCTGGGGTCGATGCTGATAGCGTTTGGTTTTGCTCTGGCTGCGCGCAGCCAGTGGATTGCGCTGGCGCTGGCGGTGCTGTTTGCGGTGATCTACATTCCGGTGATTCGCGCAGAAGAGGAGTACCTGCGGTCGCAGTTTGCCGCGTACGAGGAGTATGCGGCGCGGGTGCCAAGGCTGATACCGCGACTGCGGGCGGAGCCGGCGGAGGGTGACTCGGGCGGCGGATTTTCAGCAGAGCTGTACCGAAAACATCGCGAGTACAATGCACTGATGGGGGCGGCGGCGAT
This sequence comes from Acidobacteriaceae bacterium, assembly GCA_035532055.1. GTDB lineage: Bacteria > Acidobacteriota > Terriglobia > Terriglobales > Acidobacteriaceae > Silvibacterium. Next base: position 29,410 of record DATKRT010000018.1, read on the forward strand.
TTATGCTGCCCTGATACTGAAGATGTGCTTCTGGCGTTGAACGCTGGTCGATTTTTGCGGGTGAGTGTCAAGATTGAGTTTTCGTTTTAGGTTGTTTACGGCAGTCGTCTGCGTACTGGCGCTGGGAATGGTGCATGCGGAAACGCCGCGGGTGATGCCACCGCTGCCCAAGCCGCAGCCGAGGTTTGTGTTTCCCACAAAGCAAACGCTGAATTATGCCGTGGACTGGCGCGTATTTCCGGCGGGCGTGGCGACTTTCCATGTGAATGCGGTTGGCGATATCCAGCGTGTATCAGTTGAGGCGGACACGGTGGGCGCGGTGAACCTGCTGTTTCGCGTGACGGACCGGTTCCAGTCTTCGTTCAATCGCGAAACGGGCTGCTCGCAGAGCTTTTCGAAGCAGACTGTTGAGGGGCGGCGACAAGTGAGAAGCACGCTAACCTTCAATTACGTTACCGGCCGATCGCTCTTTACCCAGAAGAACCTGATTGACGGGAGCACGAAGCGGGTGGTGAAACCGATTCCGCCATGTGTGACGGATTCACTGTCGGCGATTTTCTATGCGGCATCGCAGCCGATGGAAGTGGGGAAGAGCTTTGCATTTCCACTGGCGGATGCGACGCGCACCGTGAAGGTAACGATGCGGGTAGAGGGCCATGACGAGATCACGACCCCGGCGGGGACCTTCCAGACGCTGCGCGTTGAACCGACGGCGGATGCGGGTGTGGTGAAGAAGCGCGGGAATATCTGGATCTGGTACACGGACGACAGCCGCCATATCCCTGTGCAGATGCGAGCGCGGCTGTTCTGGGGAACGATCACGTTCCGGCTGACGTCGATTGAGGCGAAGTAGCTAGTGCCGCGTGGCGGTCCAGGGGACTGCGTAGACGTGTTTTCCATCAAAAAAGAAACTGGACATGCCCACAGTGTCAGTGCGGTAGGTGCGGACGTGCGCGGATTGCAGCTCGCGCAGGACCTGCGGACGCGGATGGCCGTAGAAGTTGCGCAGTCCGACGGAGATGGCGGAGTAGGTGGGATCAACAGCCGCGAGGAAGTCGGGAGTGGTGGACGTGCTGCTGCCGTGGTGACCGACTTTGAGGAAGACTGAGTGCAGGTGTCCTTCGTAGAGCATGCGGTCTTCGCTGTAACGTTCGGCGTCGCCTTCGAGCAGGGCGGAGGTGTGGCCGTAGGTGAGGCGCAGGACGAGGGAGTCGTCGTTGGTGGGCATTTTGCGGGGATGGTAGCCGGGCTGGGGTGAGAGGACGCGGATGGCGACTCCGCCGAAGGTGAAGGTGTCTCCGGCGATGTAGTGGTGGATGTGGGTGTGGTCCTGGGCGGCGTCGTGCAGGAGATTTTTGACGACGGGGACGTCTGGTTCGGGGCCGAGCCAGAGTTGACGCGGGCGGAAGTTGGCGAAGATGGCGGGCATGCCTCCGATGTGGTCTTCGTGTGCGTGGGTAAGGGCGACGGCGTCGAGGCGACGGATGCCGCGCGACCAGAGGACGGGCGAGACCACGTCTTCACCGATGTTGAAGTTGGAGTTGGGAGATGAGAAGACGAGGCCGCCGGAGTCGATGAGCAGGGTTTTGCCGGTGGGGGTGACGACGAGGATGGAGTCTCCCTGGCCGACGTCGATGACGGAGATTTCAAGCTGACCGGGGCGGTAGGTGATGGGACGGGGCAGGACGAGGATGACGGCGGCGGTGACGATGGCGGCGCAGGAGAGCGGGATTCCGTAGCGGCGGAGACGGATGGCACAGATGGCGAACGCGAGGAGCGTGATCCAGAGCGCGATGGTGAGGTTGGAGGGAATGGGGATACGCATGTCCGCCAGGCGGAGCGCCGCAAAGGTGGTAACGACGCGGGTGACGGAGTGGAGGATGGCGGCGGTGGCGGCTCCGGGCAGGAAGGCGAGCGCGGGCGCGACGAGCAGAGTGGCGAAGGTGAGGAGCGCGCAGGGCAGAAGGATACCCAGGAAGGGAACGATGAGGACGTTGACGGGCAGCGCGAAGAGCGTGATGCGGTGGAAGTAGGCGTCCATGGGAAGCATCATGAACAGCTCAATGGTGACGGAGACGGCGAGCAGCTCAGCTATGCGCAACAGGGTACGGAGGATGAAGGGGAAGACCTTCCAGGCGAGGAAGTAGCCGGTGAGCGGGCGCAGGTGCTGGGCGATAAGGCGTACGGTGACGCGGAACTGTGCAGGGCGCGGCGGGAAGGCGGTGTCGATGCGGATTTCGCGGAGGTTGTGCAGGGCGCGGAGCGGCGGGGCGAAGGTTTTTTCCGCGAAGGGGATGACGATGCCTGCGATGGCGAGTACGGAGAGCAGCGTCATCTGCAGGCCGGAGTCGAAGAGCGAGCGCGGGCTGGCGGCGAGCATGACGATGGCGGCGAATCCAATGGCGTTGAGCGAGGAGCGGTCTCGCCAGAGCAGGCGGCCGATGAGGTAGAGGGTGACCATCCAGAAGGAGCGCTGCACGGGATGACCGAAGCCGGTGAAGAGGGCGTAGGCGAAGGAGAGCGCGATGGTGACGAGCGAGGACCAGAGGCGCGAGAGGCGCAGGCGGCGGGTGATCCAGAAGATGATTCCGGAGAAGATGGCCAGGTGCAGTCCGGAGACGACGAGCAGGTGAAACGAGCCGGTGCGCTCAAAGCCGATGCGGGTGCGGTGTTCGAGCCAGGTGCGGTCGCCGGTGATCATGGCGGTGAGCATGGTTGCGTCTTCGTGGTCGATGCGGAAGAAGGCGGGAAGGCGGAGGTTGTGCGGGTCTGTTGCGAAGCTAATGAGGCGTGTGCTGGCGGATTGCTGGAGGGAATGCAGCCAGCAGGGGAAGCCGGCCTTGTGTCCGGATGAGACGAGGTTGAGGCGGCTGGGGTTGATGCTGCCGATGGCGCCGATGCCCTGCTCGAGGAAATATTCACGCGCGTTCCAGACGCCGGGGTCAAGGAAGAGCTCCATCTGATGGAGACCGACGTTGGCCTGGATGACGTCGTTGCAGGCGAGGTGTGGGAAGGGTGCGGCGACGGGAGCGTAGAGGGTGAGGCGGGCGGTTCCGGTGTGGGGGATGCGGAGCTCGAAGCGCTGGCTGTGCTCGGTGCGATTTTTGTTGGAGAAGGGCAGAGGGGATGTGACGGTGCGGATGGCTCCGATGCGAATGATGCGGCCCTGCACGGTGCGATGGGTGTTGTTGGCGAGCAGGGCGAGTTTTTGCTGGGGGTTGACGGCGGGGGCGACCTCGGCACAGAAGACGCCGAGCAGAAGGTAGACGATTGCAGTGGTGATCCATGCGAGGCGGGGCGCTCTTGTGGCGGCGACTGTGGCGACGGCGAAAGCGGCGAGCAGCGCAAGAAGGAAGAGGCCGGGAAGGAACCAGCGGAAGTGCTCAAGGAGGATTCCGGCGGCGAAGCAGAGAGCGGCAAAGAGCGAGGGCGCGGCGAGGGTGGTGAGGAGGCGGGATGCGGGCGTTGTTACGGGTTGATGCTGTGTGGGTGGAGGCGAGGCCGGAATGGTTGCGGTGACCATGCGGGGACGTCACCGCAGCGGCGAAGCGGCCCTATTTGAGTGCGAGCGTGGCGACGCTTTCCATATGGAAGGTCTGCGGGAACAGATCTGCCATGAGCATGGAGCTGAGGTGATAGCCGGAGTCTAGCAGCGATTTAAGATCGCGCGACAAAGTTGCCGGATCGCAGGAAACGTAAGTAATGCGCGCGGGACGGACGGCCGCGAGCAGGGTTGTGACCTGGCTGCCGAGTCCGGCGCGGGGCGGGTCGACGAGGACGAGGTCGGGCCTGGTGTGTTGTGCGGCGCGGCGGAGAAATTCGAGTGTGGTGGAGGCGACGATGTGGGAGGAGGCGCCGCGCAGGTTGTGGCGGAGGTCGTGTACGGAGGCGGGAGCGGATTCGACGGCGATGACTTGCTGGAAACGTGAGGCGAGCGCGGCGGAGAAGAGGCCGGAGCCGGCGTAGAGGTCCCAGGCGAGCGCGCCGGAAGGTTGATCGGTGACGTGTTCGACGAGTGGATCAATGAGGAAGCGGTTGACCTGGAAGAATCCACCTGCGCTGACGCGGTAGTCGCGGCCTGCGGCGGTATAGGTAAGCGATGGCTGGCCGTGGTGGGCGAGGAGCTTGCCGGGTTGGCGAGGTTTGTCCAGTGAGAAGAGGGCGGTGCCGGTGAGCTGCGGGAGGAGCGATTGCAGCTGTGGCCAGAGGGATTCGAGCGCGTGTGCGGCGGGTTTGGGCGCACTGGAGGTGAAGAGCGAGAGGAGGATCGCGTCCTGCGCGGTGTTGGTGAAGAGCTCGATTTCCGTGAAGTGTTTGCCGAGGCGCAAATTGGGTGCGGCGGACTGGATGCTGTGCAGTGCGCTTTGGAGCGCGGGCGCGGCGATGGGGCAGGTGGTGACGATGAGGTTCTGGTTGGAGGCGCGGCGTTTGTAGGCGAGCTGTGAGGTGGCGCGGTCGATGTGGAGGCGGATGCGGTTGCGATAGGCGAGCGGTTCGGCGGAGAGGGCGGGGATGGCGGGGATGTTGGCGATGTGAGCGCGATCGAGGGATTCGCGCAGGATTTGCGATTTGAATTCGAGCTGCTGCGGGTAGGCGGCGTGCTGATAGTGGCAGCCTCCGCAGTCGCCATAGTGCGGGCAGGCGGGCGCGGTGCGAGCGGGCGCGGGTTCGAGGATGCTGACGAGATCGGCGTTGGCGTAGCTGCCGTGGTCCTGGGTGATGTTGGCTTCGACGGATTCGCCGGGAAGCGTGAAGGGGACGAAGATGGCTTTGCCTTCGTGACGGGCGAGGCCGGAGCCGCCGTAGATGGGTTTTTCAATGTGGAGCTTAATCGGATTCTGCGTCATTGGCTGCTCATGTAGAAGAGGCTGAGGCGCGGGAGCGTGTACTTCTCAAGCATGCGCTTGCGGAGGAACTGCTGCTCGACCTGGCGGATCTGCTCGGTCTTCATACGGCTGCGATAGGGGGCGAGCTCGCGGGCGCTTTCGTCGCGGAGGGCGAGCAGGTCGGCCTCGGACGCGGTGGCGGTGAGCGTGGTGAAGAGCTTTTCTTCGAGGACGGTGAGGTTGCGCTCCAGGTCTTCGAGGTTGGCCGGAGGTGTGGCGGCAAGCTCGCGAAGGCGCGCGGCGGTCTGTTGCGCGAGGTCAGCGGCGAGTCCGGCGAGCGGGGCCTGCTCAAGCTGAGTGGCGCACTGGTTGAGGTGGGCAGCGATGTTCTCCGGCTCGAAGCCGGGTGCAGGCGCGGAGGATGCGGTGGCAGGCTGTGCGCCGATGGAGGCTTCCTTCATGGCTTCGATTGCGTCCATGACGGCCTGTGTGCACCAGGCGAGGCCGTTGACCTGGCGCATGCGGGCGCGGGACTTGCGGGCGTCGTATTTGTCGAAGGCGTCGTCAATGCCGCGCAGGACGGCTTCGAGCGGGATTCCGGCCTCGCGCCAGGTTTCGATGAGTGCCCAGTCGAGGGTGGAAAGCAAAAGGATGGAGCCGCGGCGGTGCTGGAAGTGCTCCTCGATCTCAGTGAAGTAATTGAAGTAGTTTTGCACCGCTCAAGCCTTTGCAGCGGAGTCGTCGGGATGCGCGCGCGTACGGGCGGCGCGATGACGCTCGTAGATGATGCGGAGACCGTCGAGAGTGAGGTTGTCGTTGATGTGCTTGATGTACTTCGAGTCGCCGGCGATGAGGTGTGCGAGGCCGCCAGTGGCGACGCAGACGGTGTTGGAGCCGAGCTCGGCGATCATGCGTTCGAGGATGCTGTCGACCAGGCCGAGGTGGCCATAGTAGAGGCCGATCTGGAGGTTATCGACGGTGTTGGAGCCAATGATCTTGGACGGGCGCTTGATTTCGACGCGGGGCAGGCGTGCGGCGCGGGCGAAGAGCGCGTCGGCAGAGATGCTGAGGCCGGGGGCGATGGCTCCGCCGATGAATTCGCCTTTGGCGGAGATGACGTCGAAGTTGGTGGCGGTGCCGAAGTCGATGACGATGCAGGGGCCGCCGTATTTCTCGAATGCGCCGACACAGTTGGCGATGCGGTCGGCTCCGGCCTCGGCGGGATTGTCGATGCGGATGGGCAGGCCGGTTTTAACGCCGGGCTCGACGAAGACGGGTTTCTGATTGAGGTAGCGCTCGCAGAACTGGCGGAGGATCCAGTCGATGGGCGGGACGACGGAGGCGATGACGATGCCGGTGATGTCGTCGCTGCGGATGCCCTCGCCCTGGAGCAGGCCGCGGACGAGGATGCCATATTCGTCCGCGGTTTGCTGGTGGCGGGTGCTGATGCGCCAGGTGATGCGCAGGTCGCCGGCGTGCCCGTTCTGGAACGGGTAGAGCGCGATGACGGTGTTGGTGTTGTTTACATTGAGCGCAAGGAGCATTCGATCACCGGGTCATTTTCTGTTCGCGGACTCCACCGGAGTATACGGTGCGCAGCCCGGCGGAGGTGCGAATCTGCAGGAAGCCGCGAGGGTCGAGCCCTTCGGTTACGCCTTCGTAGCCCTCTAATTCTTCCACATAGACGCGCTTGCCGCGAATCCAGGTGGAGGCATGTTCGAGGCGGGCGAGGATGGATGCGGTGGCGTTGCCGAGATTGCCGGGAGTGGTGAGGGCGGTGATTTCCTGATCGAGTGATAGAAGGAGAGCGGCGAGGAGGTCCTGACGGGGCCAGCTTCGGCCGGTTTCGATGTGCAGCGAAGTGGCGACGTTGCGCAGGCCGGGCGGGAACTGGGGCTGGTGGACATTGATACCAATTCCGATGACCAGATAGCGGACGCGCGTGACCTCAGCGTTGAGTTCGGTGAGGATGCCGCAGAACTTTTTGCTGCCGAAGAGGAGGTCGTTGGGCCAGCGCAGGTCGCACTCGAGTGTGGTGACTTGACGGACAGCGTTGCGGACGGCGAGTCCGGCGGCGAGCGAGAGCCAGAGGACGTCGGCGGGCGCGATGGCGGGGCGGAGCAATGCGCTGACGTAGAGTCCGGAGGCAGGCGGCGAAGACCACTCATGCGCGCCGCGTCCGCGTCCGGCGGTTTGCTCGTCGGCGAAGTAGACGGAGCCGTCGGGCGCGCCAGACTCTGCCTGGGCCATGGCGTGGGTGTTGGTGGAGTGGATGGTGGGGAAGAAGTGCAGATGGCCGTGGAAGCGGGTTGCTGCAAGCGCGTTGTCGAGCGCGGCGAGGTCGATGTGGTCTTCAACTGCGGGAAGCGTCATGACGGCTGCTCTAGTAAATTTCGGCGGTGATCTTCATGCTGAGATCGACGGCCGGAGCGGAGTGCGTGAGGGCCCCGACGGAGATGTAGTCGACGCCGGTCTGAGCATATTTGCGGATGTTGGCGAGGACGATGCCGCCGGAGGCTTCTGTAGGGATATTGCCGCCGCGCTCGCGGATGATCTTGAGGGACTTTTTGACGTCGGCGGGCGACATGTTGTCGAGCAGGAGGGATTCAGCTCCGTGGTCGAGGGCGGCGCGGAGCTCGTCGAAGGTGCGGACTTCGATATCGATGGGCTGGGCGCCGCGGCGCAGCTTGTGAGCGCGGGCGAGGACCTTTTCGATTCCGCCGCCGAGGGAGATGTGATTGTTCTTGATGAGGATGCCGTCGGAGAGGTCGAGGCGATGGTTTTCTCCGCCGCCGCAACTGACGGCGTACTTGTCGAGGACACGCAGGCCGGGGATGGTTTTGCGGGTGTCGAGGACGTGGGTGCTGGTGCCCTTGATGGCGTCGACGTATTGGCGGGTGAGGGTGGCGATGCCGCTCATGCGCTGCATGAGGTTGAGAATGACGCGCTCGCAGGAGAGGATGACGCGGGCGTTGTGGCGGATGACGGCGATGGACTGGCCTTTCTTGACGCGTACGCCGTCGAACATTTCCGGATGGCTGATGACCTCGTAGCGGCCGCTGCTGCTCTTGTCGAGGCGGGCGTAGATGTCGAGGAAGCGCGGGATGCAGCCGAGGCCGGAGACGATGCAGTCCTGCTTGGCGAGGATGGTGGCGGTGGCGAGCAGCGCGGGATCAATGGTGATGGCGGTGGTCACGTCGCTGGTGGCCTTGTCCTCGATGAGGGCCTGTTCGAGGATGGCTTCGATTTTTTTGCTTTTCCAGTCCATCAATACCCGGTTCTACGCGAGCTGCTCGAGTTTTTCAATGGCTTCGAGGGTTTCCTGCCGCAGCGTGGCGGCTTCTGACGCCTGTTTTTTGAGTCCGGCGACGATTTTTTCCGGAGCTTTGGCGAGGAAGGCCGGGTTCTGGAGCTGGCGGTCGGCGCTGATGAGCATCTTTTCATATTGCTCGAGTTTTTTGGCGAGGCGTTCGCGCTCGGCGGGGAGGTCGATGGGTTTTTCGTAGACGATAAAAATATCAACTGGGCCGAATGTCTTCCAAGCGAGGTCGGCATATCTTCCGCCTGGTTTTTGATCATCGAAACTGACTATCTCGACTTCGCTTACCTTAGACAGCTTCTGGATAACTTCGAGATTCGTCCGGATGACGCCCCCTGGATTGCCCCCGCATGCGATCTTCACTGCAACGAGAGTTTTCTCTTCTACGCCAAGTTCCTTCCTGTGTGTCCGTATGCCTGTTATGGCTCGCTGCAGGTTTTGCATCGCCTCTTCAGCAGATATGTACTGAACATTCTCGGAGAGTTCCCTTGCTACATATCGTGGATAGTCCGAACGTGCTATTGATTTTTTGGGCGGCGTGCCGTCGTACAGTGCCTGCCAGATCTCTTCTGAAATGAATGGCATGAATGGCGCCAGAAGTTGCAGGGACGATTTGAACACATACAACAATGTAGTAAGCGCCGCACTTGCAGCGTCCTGGTTTGATGTTTCTCCAAAATCTAGCCGTAACTTTACGATTTCGAGATACCAGTCGCAGAATTCACCCCAGAAAAATTGGTAGACGAAGTTTGCCGCTTCATCGAAGCGGTACTTTTCAAGCGCTAAATTCACATCATGTGCGCAGCGATTCAATCGGGAGACAATCCAGAGCGCTTCGATAGGGGAGCGATTTGTTAACTCCGGTTCTGAGGCGAATGAACTGCGATGTATGCCGATACCCGCTTCCTTCGCGCGTTCCATATTCATGAAGATGAAGCGGGCGGCGTTCCAGATTTTGTTGGCGAAGGCGCGGTAGCCCTCGGTGCGGGCTTCGCTGAAGGCGATGTCGGTTCCGGGCGAGGCCATGGCGGCGAGGGTGAACCGGACCGCATCGGTGCCGTACTTCTGGACGATCTCGATGGGATCGATGACGTTGCCCTTGGTCTTGGACATCTTCTGGCGATCGGCGTCGCGGACGAGGGCGTGGATGTAGACCTCGCGGAAGGGCACGGCGTCCTTGAGCGTGCGCGGGCTGCCGTCGGGCATGGGCATGTCGAGCATGAAGTGGCAGCCGAGCATGATCATGCGGGCGACCCAGAAGAAGAGAATGTCGAAGCCGGTGACGAGCAGCGAAGTGGGGTAGAAGGCATTGAGGGCAGGGGTGCGCTGGGGCCAGTCGAAGACGGTGAAGGGCAGCAGGCCGGAGGAGAACCAGGTGTCGAGAACGTCGGTCTCCTGGGTGATGCCGGAGTCGCCGCAGTGGGCGCACGTTGATGGGGTTTCGCGCGCGACGGTGACCTTGTGGCAGGCGGCGCAGTGCCAGGCGGGGATGCGATGGCCCCACCAGAGCTGGCGCGAGATGCACCAGTCGTGGATGTTGCGCATCCACTCGAAGTAGGTTTTGGCGTACTGCGCGGGCGTGAATTTGATGTGGCCCTCTTCGACGGCTTCGATGGCCTTGTCGGCAAGGGGCTGAATTTTGATGAACCACTGCGTGGAGAGGCGCGGCTCGACGACGGCTCCGCTGCGCTGGCTGAGGCCGATGGCCATGGTGTGCTCTTTGGTATCGACGAGCAGGCCCTGGGCTTCAAGGTCTTCGAGGATGCGCTTGCGGGCGACGTAGCGGTCGAGGCCGTGGTAGGGCGAGCCGGGCAGGTCAATGCGCGCAGCCGCGTCCATAATGCTGAGCTGGGGCAGGTTGTGGCGTTCGCCGATGGCGAAGTCGTTGGGGTCGTGGGCGGGCGTGACCTTGACGGCTCCGGTGCCGAACTCGGGATTGGCCCAGTCGTCGGTGACGATGGGGATTTCGCGGTCCTTGCCGTGATTGGGGCCGTCGTTGACGGCGCTGAGTGGCAGGCGGAGCTTTTTGCCGTGGAAGGCCGTGTAGCGGTCGTCGGCTGGATTGACGGCCACAGCGACGTCGCCCAGCATGGTTTCCGGCCGGGTGGTGGCGATGACGATGGAGCCGGAGCCGTCGGCGAGCGGATAGCGGACGTGGTAGAGCTTGCCTTTGCGCTCCTCGTGCGTGACCTCGAGGTCAGAGACGGCGGTCTGCTGGACGGGGTCCCAGTTGACGATGTATTTGCCGCGGTAGATGAGGCCCTGCTCGTAGAGGCGGACGAAGGCTTCACGGACGGCGGCGGAGAGGCGGTCGTCCATGGTGAAGTATTCGCGGGACCAGTCGACGCTGGCGCCGAGGCGCTTCATCTGGTCGAGAATGGCTCCGCCGTAGTGCTGCTTCCACTGCCAGACGCGCTCGATGAAGGCTTCACGGCCAAGCTGCTGGCGGGATGAGCCTTCGCCGGCGAGCTGGCGCTCGACCATGAGCTGGGTGGCGATACCGGCGTGGTCAGTGCCGGGGATCCAGAGAGCGAGGTCGCCGCACATGCGATGCCAGCGGGTGAGGATGTCCATCTCCGTCTGGTTGAGCATGTGGCCCATGTGCAGACGCCCGGTAACGTTGGGCGGGGGGAGCAGCATGGTGAAGGCGTGCGATGCGGGGATGGGGGACGAGTCAGTGTGAAAGAGGTGCTCGTTTACCCAATAGGCGGCCCAGCGATCTTCAATCGCGGTTGGGTCGTAAGCTTTCTGTAATTCGTGAGGCATTCTTGATGTCCAACTTCTGACGATAGCATAGGGAGCGCGATGCTTCAGAAAGAGAAAGACCGCCCGAAGGCGGCCTTTCCGCATAGTTGAAAGCCCAATGACTAGAACGGGTTGAGCTTGTCGAGGCCCTTCTTTTTCTTGTGCTTGCTGGAAGACTCATCCCTGGACTTGTAGGGAGCCTTCTTGTGCTTCTTTTTCTTGTTGCTGGCGGTTGTACCCGTGTAGACCTGGGCACTGCCGGGGCTGCCCTTTACATCGTTGATCTGATCGGGAGCCGCAGCAGGCTTGTCGATAGGCGGCAGGGGCTTGTTGACCACCGGCCCCACGGACAGGACGACAGCATTGCTTGTCGCCGTTGCGCCGGAGGATGTTGAGCTAGTGCTTGCCGAGCTTGAGGACTGTCCCTTGCCGGACGGAACAGCGACCGTCACGGTGCTGCCTGCGGAGCCACCCTTGTCGGGGATGGTTTCGAACTGCAGAGGTGCTGACCCCTGCGTAGACGGCGGAGGCGGTGGAGGAGTAGAGCCGTTGCTGAGGGCAACCGCGGTCCTGTCCAGTCCGTGCGGGCCGACGCCGGGAAGCGGCTGTCCGTGGAGTGCGGCCTCAAACAGCGCGAGGTTTTCCTTGTTGATCGCAGGCGCGTATGTCTGTGGCGGATCGACCAGTGTGGGCGCTCCGACACGCGCCGCCTGGATGGTTGAGGGGCTCTGCTTGATGAGAAGCAGGGCGCGATCCTTCAGTTTGACGGTCATGCGGCTGCCCTCTTCGGCTTCACTCTCGGCCAACTCGGCGGGGGTGGGCTCGGGAATGGGGCGGCCTAACGCCACGAGACGGTCCTTGGCATCGTCGACGTGGGGAGCCATGGGGTAGCGAGTTACAACGCGATCCCATGCTGCTGCGGCGCGGTCGTCATACACCTTAACGAGTTCGGCCTTGGCCTTGGAGGGGAGCCTGGTATGGCGGAAGATCTGGGCCTCAGTAGCGTATGCGTCGCCGAGGGTGATGAGAGCTTCGTCTGCACTGCTGAAGAGCGGATAGGCATCTACCACGGTCTGGAGACGGGCGATGGCGCCGGCCCAGTCCTCGCGGCCGGCGTAGAACTCGCCAATCTCAAACTGGCGATGTGCCAGGACTTCCTGCACATCGCGAAGTCGCTGCTTGGCGTGCGGAATGAGAGGCGAGTCGGGGAAGTCCTGCAGCATGGTGCGATACTGCTGCTGCGCCTGTAGGGCGTTGGCCGGGTCGCGGTCGGGCTTGAGCATCTGCTGGAAGTAGATATCGCCGACCTTCATCTGGGCTTCGGCGGCCTCAGGGGTGTTGGGGAAGAAGGTGATGAAGTCCTTGTACTCAGACTCGGCCTGGCTGAGCGCCGCGGAGCCGCCTTCCTTGTACCAGGTGTCGCCGATGGCGAGCTTGGCGCGCATGGCATATTCGGTTTCGGGGTAGGTGTTCAGCAGGGTCTGCAGGTCGAGTCGAGCGACATCGTAATGGCCCTTCTTAAGGGCGTGCATGGCCTTGTCATAGAGCACCTTGTCCGGCTGCTGAGAGTTGACGTTGGCCAGCGGATTCGCGGTCAGGTTGAATTCTTTCTTCTTTTTCTTGTGGAAGAGAGCATGCGCAGACGGCATGAGGGCTACGCAAAGTCCGGCGACAACAATCTGGTTTACAACTCGATTCATAAAACCTCAAACCTCAACACTGGCAGGCTTCGTACTGCTGATTCCGGCGGGACTGCCTGCCACAGCCGACGCCACGCAAACATTAGATTTCCCCCGCCGCCTTTTTCGCGGCTTCAAGCAGTGCACGAGCATCGTGCTCAGGGTGGCCGGCGCCAAAAACGGCATTTCCGGCGACAAGAAGCTCAGCTCCTGCTTCGACGACGAGAGCGATGGTGTCGAGCGCGACACCTCCATCTACTTCAATCCTATAACTCAGACCCAGTTCCTGGCGAAGTTCTTTGAGCCTCTGAATTTTTCTGAGGGAATAAGGGATGAAGCTTTGGCCGCCAAAACCGGGGTTAACACTCATGACAAGAACGTGATGCACCATGCCGAGCACGGGGATGAGCAGGTCGACGGGGGTAGCCGGGTTGATGACCACTCCGGGCTGCATGCCGTGCTGGGCGATGAGCTCCAGAGAGCGATGCAGGTGGCGGCAGGCCTCGTAGTGGACGCTCATCCAATTGGCGCCGGCCTCGGCGAAGGACTCGACGAATTCGTCGGGGTTTTCGATCATCATGTGGCAGTCAAGAGGCAGATGGGTGACACGGCGCAATGACTTGACGACGGGCGGTCCCAGGGTAAGGTTGGGCACAAAATGGCCGTCCATGACATCCACGTGGATGACGGTTCCACCGCCACGTTCGGCGGCCTGGACTTCTTCGCCCAGTCGCGCGAAGTCGGCGGAAAGAATAGATGGAAGAAGTTCAACCAAGACACAACCAGTCTATCAAGGGTGCTGGCCGCACGGGCACACGCGCGCTTTGCGCGCCATTCTTGAACGGGCTTTGTGGCCGCTCCCGTTGGTCGCGGGGACTGGCCGTCCAGGCTGACGCGGCCTTTGGCTGCCATCCTGGTGCTGGCTTTGCTTGGCCACTCCCGTTGGGCGCGGAGGTTATTGCTCGTTTCGGTTTGTGATTTTTAGGGCTTCGGCTACGGCCTTGTCGGCTCGTTTCTGGCGGGATTCGGGGCTTTTGTAATAGAAGATGCCGAGCAGGTGGCTGCGGCGCTGGATGGGGGTCATGGCGTTCCATCCATCAAGCGCGCGGGGCTGGCGGCGGAATGCCAGTTGCAGGACCGGGGGCATCTCGCGCTCGCCTTCCATGGCGAGCATGAGGCGCTCGGCGACAGACTCGGCCTGACGGCGGCGGCCTTCGGGAGATTTTCCGGAACTGATGGTGTTGTCAATATCCTTGCGGGCGTAGTAGCTGAGCTGGGAGAACCATTTTTTGAGGGCTCGGTCCTGATTGAGAATTTGCTGGAGTTCAGCGGGGATAGAGGCGGCGCGCTCCTCGAAGTCGGGTTCGATGACGATCTGGGCAATGCCGCCGAGGGTGACTCCGCCGCCTTTCTGCATCTGCTTGTTGACGAGCAGAACGTGGCCATCTTTTTTTGAGCCGAAGAGCGAGGTGCGAAAGGGAAAGCCGTTGATGGTTCCTTTGACGCGCAGGCGGTTGCGTTCGGGCCAGGCCTGGGCGGGGTCAAACGGAACCTTGACGATGACCCAGTTGAGGGGCGTGTTGTCGGGTTGAAGCACTCCGCGAAATTTCTTTTGCGCGCTCACGGAGTGCTCTCCCTACCTGGGGTTGCTCTGCGGTTGAGGCTGGGGCGGGCTCGGGGTTTGGGGCTTCTGCTTTCCGGTGGGGATTTCCTTGCCACGGTAGAGGATGCGGACGGTGGAGTGGAACTGCTTGTAGTTGGTGTACTTCACGGTTTCGCGCATGTGGACATCCTGGCTCATGTATCCGTTGCCGCCGGTGAAGTGCAGTACGCCGTCGCCATGGGTGTAGACGGGGAACCAGTACTTGCCGTCGATCTGCTGGCGATAGGTGATGAAGGGCAGGGACAGATCTTCGTGGCCTTTGCGCAGGTCGTCGGGGACGTTCTTGCCGTCGGTTACGACGATCTGGTGATAGCGCTGGTCGACCCAGATGCGTCCGTCGAAGTAGCGATGGTGTTTTTCGATGACCTTGGGGGAAATGGCAAAGACGTAGGTTTCGATCTGGTCGACGCGCTGCTTGCCGAGGTACTTGATGTTGTACTGCTCGGCGTCCTGGGTGGTGAGGACGAAGGGCAGGCGCTCTTCGATGTCAGAAAAGTCGGCGGGGCTCATCATGACGCGCTCGAGGGAGCTGGGCGGTGCGTAGACGACGTGTTCGATGCGGCGGCCGTCGGGATCGTAGGAGATGTTGGTGACCTGATAGTATTCGCCGTCGACTTTGCCGTCGTCGTTGATGGTGTCGACCTTTACGCTGCGTGTCCAGGTGTAGTTGTCGAAGGCGTTGTGGAACTGCGTTTCCTTGGTGGTGAATTCTTTGATGATCTGCGGCACGGGGACGGAGGGCGCTGAGGTGTCGAGCGGGCCGAAGCCGGCGTCGAGCGGCATGGCGGTGTAGGAAACCTGGGCATGCGCCGAGGCTGCGATGAGCACGGCTGCGAGTAATAGTCGGATTCGAGATGCTGCTGACACCACTTTCCCCCGGATATGAGCTAGATGCTACTGAAATAGACGTGTGAAAGGGAAGTATGGGGCATTCGCCCGGCGGTATGCTGTTGACGGTGATGCATGTCTTTTAACCGCAAGAACAGGAAGAAGACCGAGCCGCTGAATGAGGCGGGGCTGTATGAGTATGCGGTGAACGCGCTGGGGCGGCGCATGCGGACGGTGGCGGAGCTGCAGCGGCTGATGCGGACCCGGGTGGAGCCGGACGAGAACGGCAAGGCCAAGATAGAAGCGGTGGTGGCGAGGCTGAAGGAGTATGGCTATCTGAATGATGCCGACTACGCGGCGAACTATGCGAGGCTGCGGCAGGAGAACGCGAAGTTCGGCAAACGGAGGGTGCGGCAGGACCTGACGGTGAAGGGCGTGCATGCCGAGGTGATTGCGGCGACTCTGGATGCGGCCTACGAGGGCGTGAATGAGGAAGAGCTGGCGCGGCGGCACCTGGAGCGCAAAGGCGTGAAGAAGCCGTCGAGCGAGAAGGAGTCGGCGCGGGTGATGCGGATGCTGATGCGGGCGGGATTTTCGACGGGTGTGATCTACGGGATATTGAAGAAGTGGGATGTGCCGGAAGAAGAGCTGGCGGGGCTGGAGCAAGTTGAGGATGGTTTGGCTGACTGATTTGGTGTGTCCTCTGTAAACTCAGATCATGCAATTGAACGGAAAGAAAGAATGGAAAGGCTCCGATATACGGGAGACCTTTTTGCGATTTTTTGAGACGAAGGGGCACCGTCGTGTGCACAGCTCTTCGCTTGTTCCTGCCAATGATCCGACGCTGCTGTTTACCAATGCGGGGATGAACCAGTTCAAGGATGTTTTTCTGGGGCTGGAGCACCGGGGTTACTCGCGCGCGACCAGCTCGCAGAAGTGCGTGCGCGCGGGCGGCAAGCACAATGATTTGGAAAACGTGGGCTTTACGCGGCGGCACCACACCTTCTTTGAGATGCTGGGGAATTTCAGCTTTGGCGATTACTTCAAGAAAGACGCCATTGCCTTTGCGTGGGAGCTGGTGACGTCGCCGGAGTGGTTCGGGATTCCGAAGGACAAACTGTACGTCACGATCTTCAAGGGCGAGAACGGGGTTCCGAGGGACGACGAGGCGTATGCGCTGTGGCTGGAGCAGGGTGTTCCGGCGGAGCGGATCAAGGAGTACGGCAGCAAGGACAACTTCTGGCAGATGGGCGACACGGGGCCGTGCGGACCATGCTCGGAGATTTTTTACGACATGGGGATTGAGGCAGCGGAGACTCCCGGAGTCGATAAGCCGTTCGGCGAAGACGATGCGCGGTATGTGGAGATATGGAACCTGGTGTTCATGCAGTTCGACCGCGATGCGCAGGGTGAGCTGCATCTGCTGCCGAAGCCCTCGATAGATACGGGTGCAGGGCTGGAGCGGCTGGCGGCGGTTTTGCAGGGGAAGGTTTCGAATTTTGATACGGATTTGTTCGTGCCGTTGATTGAGAGAGCGGCGGAGCTGACGGGGAAGCGAGTCAGCGAGTCAGCGGGTCAGCAAGCCAGCGAGGATCGCAATGCGGCTTCACTGCGAATTATTGCGGACCATGCGCGGTGCGCGACGTTTTTGATTTCCGACGGGGTGCTGCCGGCAAATGAAGGGCGCGGGTATGTGCTCAGGAAGATTTTGCGGCGCGGGATTCGGCATGGGCGGTTGCTGGGGCAGGAGCAGCCCTTTATGCGCGACATGGTGTTTGCCGTGCGGGATGAGATGCAGGTGGCTTATCCGGAGTTGAATGAGTCTGCGGAGCGGGTTGCGAAGGTTGTGGAGGCTGAGGAGCGGCAGTTTGCGCGGGTGATGGAAGTTGGCGCGCGACAGCTGCAGGCTGCGATGCAGGACGGAGCGCTATCGGGCGAGAAGGCATTTCATCTCTACGAGACATTCGGCCTGCCGCTGGATTTCATGATGGATGCGGCGCGGGATGCGGAAATCGAGTTTGACCTGACTGGATTTGAGAAGGCGCGTGCGGAGGAGCAGGCGCGGGCGCGGGCTTCGTGGAAGGGTGGAGCGAAGCAGTCGGCGAGTCCGGTGTATCGCGAGCTGCCGAAGACGGTGTTTGAGGGATACGGGCAACTGCGGGTGGATGGCGCTGAGGTGCTGGCCATAGTTAAGGATGGCGTGGGTGTTCCGAGCGCGCAGGCCGGCGACGCGGTTGAGGTGGTGCTGAACGAGACGAGCTTCTATGCCGATTCCGGCGGGCAGGTGGGCGATATTGGCTGGCTGTACTCCGATGACCACAACTCGGTGGTAGCGGATGTGAGCGGGTGCACGAAGCCGGTGCAGGGGGTGTTTGCGCACGGGTCGATTTTGCGGCAGCCGCTGGCGGTGGGCGACAGGGTGGACACGGTGGTGGACGTCCACTATCGCAACGCCACGCGGAGGAACCACACGGCGACGCATCTGCTGCATGCGGCGCTGCGGGAGATTCTGGGCACGCATGTGAAGCAGGCCGGGTCGTTGAATGATCCGACGCGGCTGCGGTTTGATTTTTCGCACTTCACGTCGGTGGCGGATGAAGAGCTGCAGGACGTGGAAGACATCATTAATAAGGAAGTGCTGGGGAATACGAAGGTCGAGACGCTGGTGGATGTTCCGATCGATGTGGCCGTCAACGAGTATCACGCGATGGCGCTGTTCGGAGAGAAGTATGGCGAGAAGGTGCGGGTGGTGAAGATCGGCGACTTTTCGACGGAGCTTTGCGGCGGCACGCATACGGGCGCGACGGGCGAGATTGGCGTGGTGAAGCTGACGGGCGAGGGGTCGGTGTCGTCGGGTGTGCGGCGCGTGGAGGCGGTGACGGGGCTGGGCGCGCTGAGCGAGTTCCGGCGCGGATTTGCCGTGGCGCAGCTTGCTTCGCAGTTTTCATCGAATGTGGAGATGAGCCCGGCGGATGCTCTGCGGGCGCGGCTGGCGGCGCAGGAAGACGAACTGAAGAAGCTGCGGCGCGAGCTGGATGAGGCGCGGATGAAGTCGGCTGCCTCGGTGGTGAGTGGCGCGGCGGACCAGGCGGTAGAAGTGAAAGGCGTGAAGGTGCTGGCGCAGCGCGTGGATGCGGTGGACCGTGGGCAGATGCGGACGCTGGTGGATAATCTGCGCAACAAGCTGGGATCGGGCGTGGTGGTGCTGGGATCGGCGGATGCTGAAGGCAAGGTGGTGCTGATTGTGGGCGTGACCAAGGACCTGATGGCCAAGGTGCAGGCAGGCAAGGTTGTGGGGCAGATTGCGAAGGTGGTGGGCGGATCAGGCGGAGGGCGCGCGGACATGGCCGAGGCCGGCGGCAAGGATGCGGGCCAACTGGATGCGGCGCTGAAGAGCGCGGCGGAGGTGGTGAGCGGGATGCTGGGGTAGTCGGCGAAAAGTGCGTGGCAGCCATGCAAATTCGCGGCTAAACATGGCATGCTAGACTGACGCAGGTTTGGAGTTTTTGCGATGATGTTTCACGTCACTCTTGAGAAGGCGGAAGACGGCTGGATTGTAGCCGAATGCCCTGCTTTGCCGGGTTGCGTCTCGCAGGGGCGGGACGAAAAAGAGGCGCTGGAGAATATCCGCGAAGCGATCACGGCATGGATGTGGGCGGAAGATCAGAAGGCGATGAAGTCCATTCCAGCCGACCACACGCAGATTGTTGTAGCGGTGTGATTTGTTTCGCACTCAGGGGCCTTGACCGTGGATGAATTTCTGGAACTGCTGTGATTTCCTGAACAACATCAATTCTGAAATGGGTTTTCCAGAGGGTTGTGTTCTGGGTTCGTCCTGGCGGGAATGTGAATTTTCGCGGGAGTCCGAACCTATAATCGGTGTTGTCTTGTGTTTCTTATGCCGGCCTCCCCACTCCATGCAGGACGTCTTCGCCTGCTGACCATCGCCGGCCTCCTGTGTGTGTTTGGAGGAGTTTGCTGTCCGGCGTTGACGCATCGCGGCGGGGTAGCGCGGCCTTCGTTTGAGCGGGCGCAGAGGCTGCGCGAGTCGCTTGAAGGCAGGCCGGAGGGGCAACGCACGCGCGTTCAATATGAGCGCGTAATGCGAGCGTACCGGGTGATCTACCATGCAAATCCTGCGTCGCCGCATGCGACTTCGTCGGTGATTGCGGTTGCCGATCTACTGGCCGAAGAGGGCCGGTTGTTCCAGGACAACAAAGCGCTGCACGATGCGATTGGGCAGTACACGTTTCTGCGGACGAATTATCCGGGGAGCCGGTTTCGTTCGAGCGCGCTGCTGACGATCGGCGAGATTTATCTGCGCGATCTGCATGATCGGGAGGCGGCGGGGAAGACGTTCGAGGAGTTTCTGCGGCTGTATCCAGAGAGTTCGCTGGCGAATGAGGCGCGGATTGAGTTGCGGAATCTGCGGGTGTCTCCGCAGCGGCGCTACCCGCATACGGTGATTGCGCGGAGGGTGTCTCCGGAGCGGGTGGTTTCGGAGCGGGTGGTTCCGCGGGCAAGCAGGACGCGTGATGCAACGGTGGCTGAGACTCCGCATGTGGCGAGGCGTGTAGCGGAGACGAAGTGGAGTTCGCCTCCTCCGCCGCAGAAGAACCAGGGGCCGCTGGTGACGGGCATCCGGTACTGGTCGACGCCGGTGTACACGCGGGTGGCAATCGATCTTGAGAAGGAAGTGCGGTACGAGGCGATCCGGGTGACTGATCCGGACAGGATTTTCTTTGATCTGTATGGGGCGCGGTTGTCGCCGGTACTGGAAGGCAAGTCGGACCAGGTGATCGATGACGGGTTCCTGCGGGGGATTCAGGCGTCGCAGTTCCGGAAGAATGTGACGCGGATAGTTCTGAAGGTGAGCAACATCAGTCAATACTCGGCATTCTTCCTGCCGAATCCGCCACGGCTGATTATTGATGTGCACGGGAGCAAGCGCATTGCGCCGCTGTATGCCGGTAAAAAGGTCACAGTGAAGGCAAAGCCGGCTGTGCAGTGGAATGGGAATGTGACGGTAGCAGAGACGCAGGCACCGCTGGCGGTTGGACTGGGTCCGGTGATGCGGGCGGCCGACCAATTGGGGACGCCGGTAGTGGCTGCGGTACGCGACCGGGAGGAGCGGGCGGCGGTTGTGCGGCGGACGAATGCGAAAGATGTGGATTCGTCACGTGGTGTGCCGGGTGAGGTGCGGGCGACGCGCAGGCCGACGATGGATCCGGTGGTGCAGTCGGTGGCGGGAACGACTCCTGCGCCGCAGACGGACGAGGAAGCTGTAGCGGAGGCCGCGGCGATGCAGCGCGGGGCGGGCACAAGAACAGCGGCGAGTCTGGGCTCTAAGTTTGCGCCTCGGAGCGTACATTCGACGCTCAGAGGAAGCCCCGAAGCAGCGCCAGTGTTCGTGAAGGCTCCACAGCCGACGGCGGATGGCGCGCCGACGATGGTGCGGACGCTGGGGCTGAAGATCAACCGGATTGTGATTGATGCGGGGCATGGCGGGCATGACTCGGGGACGATAGGGCCGGACGGGCTCGAGGAGAAGAACGTTGCCCTGGATGTTGCGCTGCGGCTGGGCGCTCTGCTGAAGAGCCGGCTGGGCGCGGACGTGATCTACACCCGTGACGATGACACGTTTATCCCTCTGGAGACGCGCACGGCGATTGCCAACAAGGCGCAGGCTGACCTGTTCATTTCAATCCATGCGAATTCGAGTTCGGACCCGGCAGTGCGCGGCGTGGAGGTCTACTACCTGAACTTCACGACGTCGGCGGATGCGCTGGAAGTGGCGGCGCGCGAGAACTCGGTGTCTGACCAGTCGATCCATCAGCTCTCCGATTTGGTGAGGAAGATTGCGTTGCAGGACAAGATCAACGAGTCGCGGGCCTTTGCCGGGGATGTGGACCAGAGTTTGTATGACGGGCTGGAGGCGGGGAATCCGGGGCTGAAGAACCGGGGCGTGAAGAAGGCCCCGTTTGTGGTTTTGATCGGGGCGAACATGCCGTCGATTCTGGCGGAGATATCGTTTCTTTCCAATCCGGAGAGCGACAAGGACCTGCACTCACCGCAGTACCGCGAGCGGATTGCGGAGGCGCTGTATCGCGGTGTGGCGCGCTATGTTGACAGCCTGAACGGAGTTCGGCTGGCGCAGGTTTCGCCCCATGGAACCCGGTAGTCGCGAGCGGAGACGGCGGCTGCGGAAATACTGTAGTCTCAAGTTGGAATGGCTTTTTCCCTTCGTTCGGTTTGTCTGAGTGCCAGTGTGGCGGCGTGCTTTCTGGCAGTCAGCCCCACCTTTGTGTTTGCTCAGACTCATACCCCGAATATCCCGAGTGCCAAGCAGGCTCCCGCGCAGCAGGCTCTGCTGCCCGCTGTCTATGCGGGCTGGAAGGAGCAGGGAGCGGCGAAGACGGGTACGTCTGCCGCGGCGGTGGATGCTACGAATGCCAATGTGCTGAATGAATACGGGCTGAAGGATTTTTCCGAGGCCGCGTACAGGCATGGGGGCGATAGGGTGGACATCCGCGCGCTGCGCTTTACCGATGCGACGGGCGCGTACGGCGCCTACACCTTTTACCGCCAGCCGGGGATGGAGCATACGGAGATCGGGAACGGCGCGGCGCGCGATGCGCAGCGGGTAGTTTTCTGGTCGGGCATTACGGTGGTGGAAGCGACGTTCGATCCTCCGTCGGCGCATGCAGTGCGCGCGATGAGGGACCTGGCGGCGAAGCTTCCGGTGGCTATGGGGTCGGAGGCCATCGTGCCGACGCTGCCGCTGTATCTGCCGAAGGATGGTCTGAAACGCTCAACGGTACGGTATGCGATTGGTCCAGCGGCGTATGTGCAGGGCGGTGGCGAGCTGCCTACAGGCGTGATCGATTTCAGCCAGGACGCAGAAGTCGTGACCGCACAGTACTCAACGCATGGCGGTCGCGGGACACTGACGGTGATCGGATATCCAACGCCGCAGATGGCGATGCATGCGGAGAAGGAATTGACGGCTCTGCTGAAGAACGGGCCGCTGCCGGCGACGCTCGAGAAGAGCAGCGCGGCGTCGATCGAGGCGCATCGCAGCGGGCCGATGCTTGCTGTGACGAGCGGGAACTTTACCGCAGCCGAGGCGCATGCGCTGGTTGGCCAGGTGAAGTATAAGGCGGAAGTCACGCTCAATCGCAACATCGACTACGGCCATGAAGTGAGGGACGCGGCGAAGATGCTGGCGGGCATCGCGCTTCTCACCGGGGTGGTGGTGGGGTGCGCGCTTCTGCTGGGTATGCTGCTGGGCGGTGGGCGAGCGCTGTGGCGGGTGATGCACGGAAAGCCTATCTCAACGGTTTACGAAGAGGACTTCATCAGCCTGAATCTGAAGGACTGAGGCCGGATGGACTGCCAGGGTGCCTTATTTCTTGTGCAAATTTCCTTCTAAGATAATGAAATTGAATGGATTACATGGTTAACGCATGGTCTTCAGGGGAATAAAAGGGGAAGAAAAGGCGGGGCAGAATTCAAATTTCATTCCTTCTAAGCTATTGATTTATATGGGGGAGTATTCTCTCTGGATTTTGCCTTGACACCCTTTGCCACCACCCATACTATTTCGCCAGAAAGTTCTGATGGTTTTGCCTCCGTTGGAACTATTCTCCCTAAAGAAAAGGCTGCCCAGTTGCCGGGCAGCCTTTTCGTGTTCAGGACTGTGGAAAGCGAGGGCGGAATTGTGGAGATGTTGTCCGTAATTTGCATCGCCACAAGGTGAATTACGAGAGCGCTTGAGGAGACGGAATGCGAGCCGAAGTGAAGAGGAACTCGGCACGGTTGTGCTGATGCTTGATGTGTATTTGCGAGCATGTTCCTGTTTGTTTGTGGAGTGTTGCATGCGAATGCAAAGGAGAAGATCGCAACGTGCGCAGGCGGTGTTGCGGAGGCTTTACGCTTTTACGCGTGACAGATAGAATCCAGAGAGAGCAAGGCCGACGTAGCTCAGTTGGTAGAGCAGCCGATTCGTAATCGGCAGGTCACCGGTTCAAGTCCGGTCGTCGGCTCCAGTCGCCAACCATCCGCAGATATTCCCGCTTATTATTTACGACGAACCAGATTCGTACCTGTTTATCCACTGAAATTTGCGTTGACCCTCTTGTTCAACCGCGGTGTGCGACCGATAATCGGCACGTAAGCAAGCGACGGTCCCCTTACGAGCACACGAACAGTGACCCGATATAACCGTCAGGATGTATTGCGGATTTTACGCATCCACGCGCGCCAGCTACAGGCATGGGAGCGCGCCGGTTTAGTTGCCTCCATTAACAGTTACGGTTTTGAGGATCTGGTGCAGTTGCACACGCTGCGTGACCTGAGCGCGACGCGGATGACTGCGGCGAGCATTCGCGCGGGTGTTACGGCAATGCGCGCGGCATCGGGCATGGAGAATCCGCTGCTAGAGGCGAGTGTGGCGCGCAGGGGCTCACGTTTGGTCTTTCGGCACTCGGGCGCGGTGATGGAGCCGATTACGAAGCAGCTGGTGTTTGATTTTGATGGTCAGGCGAGACCGGCGAAGGTGGAGTGTGTACGGTTTTCGGCGGCGCAGCAGGATGCATGGGTTTCCGAGGGGTTTCTGGAGGCGGTGCGGTACGAGGAGAGCGGCAGGATTCAGGAGGCGGTGAATCTGTATGAGATGATATTGCGCCGCGAGCCGCGTCATGCGCCGTCGGCGATCAACCTGGGAACGATTTTCTATAACCAGGGCGAATTTATGCTGGCCGAGAAGTTGTATCGGCAGGCGGTGGATGCCGATTCGAATTATGCACTGGCCTATTTTGATCTGGGGAATGTGCTGGATGAACTGCATCGCATGCCGGAGGCGATCGAGGCGTACCTGGCGGCAATCCGTCTGGTACCGAAGTATGCGGATGCGCACTACAACCTGGCGCTTGCCTGGGAGCGGCTGAACGAGCAGCGCAAGGCATTGAAGCACTGGCAAATTTATCTGAAGCTTGACCCTGCAGGGCCGTGGGCCAACCACGCGCGGGGGCAGGTGCAGAAAATTCTGGGGCGCGAAAAACTTGCGGTGGTGTGGCGCGGGAGCCGGCCGTACCGTGCGCATGCGGGGCGTTAGCCTTGCGGCCAGACATGCCAGACGTCCTGCGAAGCGAATAGAATCAGCCTGCGGAGCAGAGAGCCGTGTGCACATAATCACACGATGCCCTGCCGCAAAGGACCTTCCATGACTTCCACGATTCCCGCTGAAAATTCAGTTCTCCCGTTGACGTATTTGAGTGAGGACGAGCAGCTCTTTCGCTCGTCGGTGCGCGATTTTGCGCGCGAGACGATTGGGCCGCTGGTTCGGCAGATGGATGACGAGCAGCATTTTGATTCCGGGTTGTTGCCGCAGCTGTTCAGTCTGGGGCTGATGGGAATTGAGATTCCTGCGGAACTGGGTGGATCGGGCGGGACATTTTTTGAGTCGATTCTGGCGGTGGAGGAAATATCCGCGGTTGATCCGTCGGTGGGCGTGCTGGTGGACGTGCAGAACACGCTGTGCGTGAATGCGCTGTTGCGCTGGGGGACGGATGCGCAGAAGCGGAAGTACCTGCAGAGGATGGCGGCGGACACGGTGGCGGCGTATGCGCTGAGCGAGGCGGGGTCGGGCTCGGACGCATTTGCGTTGCAGGCGCGTGCGGAGAAGCACGGTGACGAGTATGTGTTGAACGGGCAGAAGTTGTGGATCACGAATGGGAAGGAAGCCGGTCTTTTTCTGGTGTTTGCGACGCTGGATTCGTCGGCGGGCTACAAGGGCATTACGGCGTTTCTTGTGGAGAAGGATTTTCCCGGATTTACGGTGGGCAAGAAAGAGGACAAGCTGGGGATTCGGGCGTCCTCGACGTGCGAGCTGATTTTGGAAGACTGCCGGGTGCCCGCGGAGAATGTGCTGGGCGAGCCGGGCAAGGGGTACAAGATTGCGATCGAGACGCTGAATGAAGGGCGAATTGGGATAGGCGCGCAAATGCTGGGGCTGGCACAAGGCGCGTGGAACTGCGCGGCGAAGTATGCGCAGGAGCGCAAGCAGTTCGGCAAGCCGATCGCGGAGTTCCAGGCGGTGCAGTTTTCGCTGGCGGAGATGGCGACGGACATTGAAGCGACGCGGCTGCTGGTTTACAACGCCGCCCGGTTGAAGGATGCGCGCATGGACTATGTGCGGGAGGCGGCGATGGCGAAGTATTTCTCGTCGCAGGTAGCGGAGCGGGTGGCGAGCCTGGCGGTGGAGGTCTACGGCGGATATGGATTTGTGAAGGACTATCCGGTGGAGAAGTATTTTCGCGACGCGAAGATCGGGAAGATTTACGAGGGAACGTCGAACATGCAGCTGGCGACGATTGGAAAGATTGTGCTGGCAGGAGTGAAGTGAGGGACTGGTAGGCGAGGCGGGAATCGAACCCGCAACCCCCGGCTTAGAAGGCCGGTGCTCTATCCGATTGAGCTACTCGCCCGCGCGCGTGGCTGCTACGGCTATTGTAGCGGCAACTGCTGCTGCGAGCGCGGTTTGCCAGGCGATATAGGCGGCGGTTGGGTCGGCTCCGCAGGCGGCGGCGTAGAGCGTGATGCCATAGCCATCGACTTCCGTTGAATCGGATGCCTGGGCGGCCGCTCTGCGCACGACGGTATCTACACGAGCGCAATTGATAGTGAAGTGATGCAAGTGCTCGGTGAGCTCTCGCACGCGGTGCTCGGTGAGAGCAAAGGACGAGAAGCGGGCCGGATCGCGGTCGAGGATGTCGATGTAGGAGGCGAATCCGGTGGCCGCGTGTTGCCTGCGGGCACTGAATTCGTCGGGGTCGATTTCGTGGCCGGGAACGGACCAGGCGTCGCATTTAGATGTGTACAGGTTGGATGCGGGTGCATTGAGCGCGAGCAGGGCGTCGCGTAGCGCGGGGTGCTGAGCGGGTTCGGGCAGGGTGTTGATGGCGTACGGCGTGGCGCGCAAGTCGAGGAAGCCTGACCAGGAGCCATCGATCCAGGGGAGTTCGAGACCGATGTCGATGAACCAATCAGCTTCCATTCGGAATTCCCTGCAGGAAGCCGTGGAGGGTTTTTTCGGCCCAGCGTCCGTCGTAGCCGGGAGTAGGTGACTCCAGGAACGCGCAGTGGCCGCCGTGTTGTGTTTCTACATAGGTGACGTTGGGGTTTGCGATAAGGACGTCGCGCGTGGAGGGCAGCAGGCGGATGAAGGGATCGTCGTTGGAATGCAGGATGAGCGTGGGCACGCTGAGGCGAGCGGCGTACTGGGAGCTGGCGACGGACTGGTAGTAGTCATCGGCGTCGGCGAATCCGCCATAGCGCGCGACGATGTGTTCGTCAAAGAGGCGCATGGTGTGGATTTTGCCGATTTCAGCGTTGCCGTAGATTGCGGGGAACAGTTGGGCGCGGCGGCGGACACGCGTGAGCATGTTGCGGAGGAAATGCCGCTCGTAGATGCGGTTTTGCGGCTCGTGCAGGGCGGCGGAGGAAACGGTGAGGTCCATGAGCGGAGAGACGCCGACGACGGCCTTGAGCTGTGGCGGAAGCGCGGCGGCAGACTCGCCTGCAAATTTGAGAACAAGATTGCCGCCCATGGAATAGCCGATGAACGCGATGGATTCGAGACCGTGGTCCTGGACGATTTTTGCGAGGACTGCGGCGACATCGTTGGAGCGGCCAGAGTGGTAAATGGTTGGGCAGATCTCGTCGGTGCCGCCGCAACTGCGCATGTTCATGCGGACGACGTTGAATCCGGCGTTGAAGGAGCGCGCGGCATTGCCGATCATGTATCGCGAGTTGGAAGAACCTTCGAGGCCATGTACAAGGATAACGGTGAGCCGATGGGCGCGGACCCGCGGCTGCTGCCAGTGGCAATGGCAGAGCACGTAGCTGGGGCCGTATCCAGAGACGGGACCGTCGACTTCGACGAGCAGCGATTCCGCTTCCGGCAGGGAGATGTTGCGCGGCAGGTAGTTGCCGGCAAGGGTCTGCAGGTGGCCGTTGCGCAGGAAGGGTCTGGGCTGGAAGGGTGTTAGCCAGGACTGGGTGACGGGTGTGTTCATGCGCGGGGCAGCCCTTCGAGGACGTTGACCGCGCGCAGTGCTCCGGCGGGGGTTTCCTCGTGCTTGAAGCAGGCGAAAACTTCGCCGGTAGTCATGCGAGTTTGCAGTCTGGTACGAATGGCAACGAGGTCCGCGGCGGGATGGTTAGTCTTAGGGAGACGATAGCAGCTGAAGGACGCAGTGTGCTCTTCGGGCGTGATGAGGCCGTTCGGAGTATCCGACGTATACCTGACCATGCTGGGGCGCGTTCTTTTTTTGCCGGTCACGGAAGTTTGAAGAGGAAGGGTACGCAATTGGGGCGGCTAGTGGGGATCGAACCCACGACATCCTGAGCCACAGTCAGGCGTTCTGCCACTGAACTATAGCCGCCGTACCAAGGCTGATTATAGCATTGGCAGCAGGGGTTTCCCCGCGTAGCGCCGAGGCAGGCGATGGCCTTTGGCGGCGCGTGGGAGCGCGGTTTAGACGTATGGAACCTGAGATTCTTTCGCCGCACGAAGAGCCGCCGCCTGCGCGATCGCGTGTGGGCGAGAGCTTGTTCCGCGATGAGAATCTGGACCTGCTGGCGCATGTGCTGGATGATTGCTTCCGGATTCCGTGGACCTCGATCCGGTTCGGACTTGACGGGCTAATTGGGCTGGTTCCGTTTGCCGGCGATGTGCTGGCGGGGCTGGCGTCGTGCATTCTGGTGATTGCGGCGTGGTTCCGCGGGGTGCCGTACGTGACGCTGGCGCGGATGGTCGTGAATCTGGCGCTGGATGTGGTGATTGGTGCGATTCCGATTGTGGGCGATGCGTTTGATATTGCATGGAAGGCGAACCGGCGGAACTACAATCTGCTGTCGCGGGAGTTACGGCAACCACACCGGCATACGTGGAAGGATTATGTTTTTCTGGGGGGCCTGGCGCTGGCGCTGGTTGTGATTTTTGCGATTCCGGTTGCGGCGCTGGCGTGGCTGATGGTGTGGCTTGTGCAGCACGCGTGAGCGGCGCATTGCTGCGATACAATTTGATTGAGTCGGGGCGTAGCGCAGCCTGGTAGCGCATCTGCTTTGGGAGCAGAGGGCCGGGGGTTCGAATCCCTCCGCCCCGACCATCGCAATTCGTTTAAGAATCAAGCGGATGGGGTGATTTCGCCTTGCGCATCTGCTTTTTTCGTCTACATAACTTTTTTCGTCTACATGGCTGTAGTCGATTTTGAGACGGTGCGACCCTCCGAGGATTTCTCGACGTACTTCCAATCGGCATCCCACTTTGAAATTCCTGCGAGCAATGCACACGTCGAGACTTCCCATTGTTTTCTGGTATTCCGGGCGGACAGTTTGGTAGGCCGGAATAGATCGCTATCGATCAATCCCACTTGCAATCCACCCGCCGCTCCCTCATAATCAAAAGACGCATCTTTAACCGTGCGCAAGTATTACCAACCACGGCCGGCAGGCACCAGCGCCGAGCGGTGGAAGACGAGGAAGCATGTCGAGAAAATTGAGCAAGAATGTCGCGAAGGCGCGCGCGGCTGTCGAAAAGCGCCACTACGATCTACAGGAAGCGGTTCCGCTTCTGCAAAAAGTAAAGTTCGCAAAATTTGACGAGACCGTTGACCTCACCATGCGCCTCGGAGTCGATCCCCGCCATGCCGACCAGATGGTGCGCGGCACCGTCGTCCTTCCGCACGGCCTGGGCAAGACCAAGCGCATTGCCGTGATCACCTCCGGCGACCGCCTCAAGGAAGCTGAGGCTGCCGGAGCCGAGTTCGTCGGCGGCGAAGATCTCGTCGAAAAGATTCAGAAGGAAGGCTGGACCGATTTTGACGCCCTCATTGCCACGCCCGATATGATGAAGTCCGTCGGTCGCCTCGGCAAGGTGCTCGGCCCACGCGGCCTCATGCCCAATCCCAAGACCGGCACCGTCACCAACGACGTCGCTGCCGCCATCAAGGAAATCAAGGCCGGCAAAATCGAGTTCCGTACCGACAAGACCGCTCTGGTGCACGTTCCCGTAGGCAAGCTCTCCTTCCCGGTTGAAAAGCTGGTCGAGAACGCGCAGACCGTCATCACCAGTATTATTCGCGCCAAGCCTTCCGCCGCCAAGGGTAAGTACATCAAGGGCATCACGCTTAGCTCCACCATGGGCCCTGGAATCCCCCTCGACAGTCTGGTGTTGGAAGCGGCCGCAAAGGCGTAGAAATTCAGCTTCTAGCTGCTAGCCATTAGCCACTAGCCAGCACATAGAAGCAATGCAATTTGATTTTTAAGCTAGAGGCTAGTAGCTGGAAGCTAGGGGCTGTTTTTATGGCAATCAGCAGGCAGAAAAAAGTAGAGAAGGTCGAACATCTTGCGAAGGAGCTGGAGAACTCCACCAGCGCCATCGTCGGCACCTTCTCCAGGCTCACCGTTGCGCAGGACTTTGAGCTGCGCAAGACTGTTCGCGCAGCAGGCGGACGCTATCGCGTGCTCAAGAACAGGCTCGCCGCGCGCGGGTCGAAGGGCACAAAAATCGAGGCTGCACTGCAGAATCTCAAGGGCGTCTCTTCCGTCGCCTACACCAGCGGAGATCCGGTCGCTCTCGCCAAGGCTCTTGCGGGCTGGGTGGCGACAAACTCTGAGTTCACCTTCAAGCTGGGCATCATCGACGGCAGGGTCATCAATGTTGAGGAAGTCAAGGAGCTGGCCACCATGCCGGGCAGGGACGAGCTCTTCTCGAAGCTTCTCTTCCTTATTAATGCTCCGGCGCAGCGCCTGGCCACAGTTATCAATGCAACCGGCCGCGACCTGGCGGTTGTTCTCGGCCAGGGCGTCGAGAAGGAAAAGTTCGCGGCAGCAAGCTAGGGTAAATGGCGGAGCGAGCGCCGGTTTGCGCGAGCAAGGCCAGAGGGCGAGAGCAGTATCACCGCGAAGCCTTCGAATAACGACATTCGCCGCGGCAACGTTTTGGAGGGTGCCATGTCTGGGCACATCGGAAACTTCAGGGCGCGGGCTGGCGGCAACCGGGGAGCTTAGGCAATCCGGCAGGCAATACAAATTTTTAGTTTCAGTTGGAGATAAACATGGCGGATATACAGCAGTTGGAAGATCAGATCGTTGGGCTTAGCCTTCTGGACGCGGCGGCCTTGGTGAAGAAGCTCGAAGAGCGTCTCGGCGTCTCGGCAGCGGCAGCGGCTCAGGTCGTTGTGGCTGGCGCGGCGGGTGGCGCGGCGGCAGCGGAAGTTGTCGAGCAGACCGAGTTCACCGTCATCCTCAAGGATGCCGGCGCGAACAAAATCAGCACCATCAAGGCGGTGCGCGAAGTCACCTCCCTCGGCCTCAAGGAGGCCAAGGACCTGGTCGATGGCGCTCCCAAGCCTCTGAAGGAGAACATCAGCAAGGAAGACGCCGAGGCTATCAAGAAGAAGTTCGATGGCGTCGCGACCGTCGAGATCAAGTAGTTTGGGCTCTCGGTCCGGCCTGTACGGTGACTTTGCGGGGAATTTTCGTTTTAGCCGTGTCTGCAAGTTGCATGCCAAAGCGGAACGCGCTATTCTAATAGCGGTGCGTTCCGCTCGGCTGCCGTTGCTGGCTGGGTTGGAACGGGAACTCCGCGCCTTGTCACCGGCAGTTCGCAAGCTTTAGCAGGCTCAAGAAGTTGGGTCTGCTGGTTTGTATGCCAGATTAAGGGCGCAAACAAATTTCTTCCGGTAGAGCGCTCTACCGGCATATCTGCAGGGTACTAGGCGGATCTGTGGATACATCAGCGAATCGGTTGTAGGGCGGCGAATACGCGGTTAGGGAATCGGCGGGAATTTAACATTCTGTCATTAATTAGTGCACAGTCCGGTTGTGGCGCTCGTGAGACGTGCTGTCTCTGCGGGCGTTTTCGCGTTGTGTGTGCAGATCGTTTTCCCCGTGTCTCGCGTGCCCTCCTTTCCGGTCCTCGCCAAAGTCTGTTTTCCCCGGCGTTTTAAGTCGCCGGCATCCCGCTCCGGCGCTCTTGGCCTGCAGCGGGGGTTGCTGTCTTGATGTAAAGCGGAAGACTACGCCCTGCGCCGTCTTCCGCGCAAGTGGATTTCAGGCGATCTCAATGTTCTGGTTGAGCGCCTAAAGATCGAATGCGACGCTTTTTCCGGACGAGGCGGGGAAGGCGACAACGCACAAGCAATACCCAGGGGATTCCGCGTGACTCGGGCGGTCTCTTCTTTTCCGGAACATCGGAACCTCGTATCGACGAGTCTTGAGGAGTGAAGCATGCCGAACGAGAACCGCGCCCTTCGCAGCCGTCTCGATTTTTCCAAGATTCCGACAGCTATCCAGATCCCTAACCTCATTGAGGTGCAGCGCCGCTCCTACGAGCGCTTCCTGCAAATGGACAAGCTCCCTACCGAGCGTGAAGACAACGGCCTGCAGTCCGTCTTCTCCTCCGTATTTCCCATTACTGACTTCCGCAATATCTCCCAGCTTGACTTCGTCGACTACTCCATCGGCAACTGGGAGTGCAAGTGCGGACACCTCAAGGGCCTGCACCATCTCCGCACTGCCTGCGTGAACTGCGGCAGCATGGTCATCACGGACCCGTTCCATCCCGGCGACGTCCTCTGCTCCAAATGCGGAACCTATAACAAAAACACGCCTGACTTCTGCAACAAGTGCGGCGACCCGGTTGGTCTGCAACTCAAGTACGACCAGGCAGAGTGCGAAGAGCGCGGCATGACCTACTCCGCGCCCCTCAAGGTCACCGTGCGCCTTACCATTTACGACAAGGATCCCGAGACCGGCGCCAAGACCATCCGCGACATCAAGGAGCAGGAGGTCTTCTTCGGCGACATTCCGCTCATGACGCAGAACGGCACCTTCATCGTCAATGGAACTGAGCGCGTCATTGTCTCCCAGTTGCACCGTTCGCCCGGCGTCTTCTTTGAGACGGCGAACAACCGCACCTACTTTTTGGGCAAGATCATCCCTTACCGCGGCTCCTGGGTTGAGTTTGAGTACGACCATAAGAACACCCTCTATGTCCGTATCGACCGTAAGCGCAAGTTCCTTGGCACCATCTTCCTGCGCGCTCTCGGCCTCAAGTCGGATGAGGATATCCTCAAGACCTTCTACATGATCGACAGGATCAACCTGAAGGACGGGAAGCTCTTCTGGGCCATCGACGAGAACGGCGACCGGTCAACGCACCTTCTCGGCGCCAAGCCGGCGCACGCCATCGTGCACAAGGGCGAGGAAATTGCTCACTCCGGCCGTAAGGTTACGCCCTCCATCCTTAAGGCCCTCCGCGCGGCCAAGCTGCACGAAATTGAAGTCGAGAATTCCGAACTGGACGGCGCCTTCACCGTGTCGGACGTGGTTGATACCACCACCGGCGAAATCTTCCTTGAGGCCAATCAGGAACTCACCGCCGACAAGCTGCAGAAGCTGGCCGGCAGTGGCGTGACCTCGATTGAGGTCTTCTTCCCCGAGCGTGACGACGTGGGCAACATCATCACCAACACCCTGCGCCGCGACTCGGTCCGCAAGCCCGAAGAAGCTCTCATCGAGATCTACCGCAAGCTGCGTCCGGGTGATCCGCCGACGCTCGATACCGCGACTGCGCTCTTCGAAGGCATGTTCTTCGATCCGCGCAAGTACGACTTCTCGCGCGTGGGCCGTCTCAAGTTCAACATCAAGCTCTACGAGAACGCGGACGTTTCGTCACTCGACCACCGCACACTCACGCCTGAGGACTTCTACGGGACCATCCGCTACCTCCTCAAGCTGCGCAAGAACATCGGCAACGTGGACGACATCGATCACCTCGGTAACCGCCGCGTGCGCGCCGTTGGCGAACTCATGGAGAACCAGTTCCGCATCGGCCTCGTCCGCATGGAGCGCGCCATCAAGGAAAAGATGAGCGTCTACCAGGAGATGTCCACGGCCATGCCGCACGACCTCATCAACGCCAAGCCGGTCATGGCCGCCATCCGCGAGTTCTTCGGCTCCTCGCAGCTCTCGCAGTTCATGGATCAGACCAACCCGCTGTCGGAGATCACGCACAAGCGCCGTCTCTCCGCACTTGGGCCGGGCGGGCTCTCGCGTGAGCGCGCCGGATTCGAAGTCCGCGACGTCCACCCCACGCACTACGGACGTATCTGCCCGATTGAGACGCCGGAAGGCCCGAACATCGGCCTCATCAGCTCGCTCTCCTGCTTTGCGCGCATCAACGAGTATGGCTTCATTGAGTCGCCCTACCGCCGCGTCGCCAACGGCCGCGTGTTCGACTACGTGCAGGTCACCAACACCGGCGAAAGCGGGCTGCGCGTAGGCGATCATCTGGAGAAGGGGGAAGCGCTCAAGCTCAACAATCAGCTCAAGCGTGAGAAAAAGCGCCCCATCGAGGTTGAGCCGTACTCCTTTTATCTGTCCGCATGGGAAGAGGACCGCCACACCATCGCGCAGGCCAACATCGACCTCGACGAAAACGGCAACATTACCGAGCAGCTGGTCAACGCCCGCCGTCAGGGAAACTTCGTTCTCGTCGATCGTGCCGAAGTTGACTACGTCGACGTAAGCCCCAAGCAGCTCGTCTCGGTCGCCGCCTCGCTCGTGCCCTTCCTCGAACACGACGATGCCAATCGCGCCCTGATGGGCGCCAACATGCAACGCCAGTCCGTGCCCCTGCTCGTGTCTGAGGCTCCTCTGGTCGGTACCGGCATGGAAGGCGTCACCGCTCGTGACTCGGGTGCCGTCATCCTCGCCCGCCGCAACGGTTTCATTGATTCGGTCGACTCTGAGCGCATCATCGTCCGTGTGGAAGGCGAGCACCACCCCACGCAAATGTCGCGCGAGGTCGGGTCCGACATCTATCAGCTCATCAAGTTCAAGCGTTCCAACCAGAACACCTGCATCAACCAGAAGCCGATCGTCCGTCAGGGCGACCGCGTCATCAAGGGACAGGTGATCGCCGACGGTCCCTGCACCGAGCAGGGCGAGCTCGGTCTCGGTCGCAACGTGCTGGTCGGTTTCATGCCGTGGCGCGGCTACAACTTCGAGGACGCGATTCTGATTTCAGAAAAACTGGTTCGCGAGGACTACTACACCTCGGTCCACATCGAGGAGTTTGAAATCGAGGCTCGCGATACCAAGCTCGGCCCCGAAGAAATCACCCGCGACATCCCCAACGTCAGCGAGCATGCGCTGCGCGATCTCGACGAGAGCGGCATCATCCGCATCGGCGCCAAGATCAAGCACAACGACATTCTCGTCGGCAAGGTCACGCCCAAGGGCGAAACCCAGCTTACGCCGGAAGAGAAGCTGCTCCGCGCTATCTTCGGCGAGAAAGCCGGCGACGTCCGCGACGCCTCGCTCACCTGTCCTCCGGGTATCGAGGGCACGGTGGTCGATGTCCGCATCTTCTCCCGTAAGGGACAGGAGAAGGACGAGCGCGCCAAGCAGATTGAGACAGATCAGATTTCGCAGCTGGAGAAGAACCTCGCCGACGAAATCCGAATCCTCACCGACGAGCGTCTTAAACGCCTGGAAGCCATCCTCGGCGCCAAGGAAGTGCTGGCCGACCTGCACGACGAGCGCACCAACAAGCGCCTCCTGGTTAAGGAAGCCATTCTTGATCGCGATGCCATCGAGCGCATCTCCACCAAGAACCTCAAGCGCATCCGCTATGCCGACAAGGACCCGCGCGTCAACGAGCAGATCGACGAGATCGAAGAGATGACCTCCCGTCAGATCGATGTTCTCCGCAAGATCACCAACGAGCGCATCAGCAAGTTGCAGAAGGGTGATGAACTGGCCCCCGGCGTCATTAAGATGGTCAAGGTCTACATCGCCATGAAGCGTAAGCTCTCCGTCGGCGACAAGATGGCCGGCCGTCACGGCAACAAGGGCGTCATCTCGCGCATCCTGCCCGAAGAGGACATGCCCTACCTGCCCGACGGTACTCCGGTTGAGATCGTCCTCAATCCCCTCGGCGTGCCTTCGCGTATGAACGTCGGACAGATTCTTGAAACCCACCTCGGCTGGGCCGCGCACGAGCTCGGCAAGCAGATCGCCGAGCTGGTCAGGAAGAGCCAGGACGCCAACGAGATCCGCAAGGCCTTCGAGAAGTACTTTGCCAATACCGCGGTTCTGCGCCAGTTGCTGGAGCTTGATGATGATCAGGTCATCCGCATCGGCCTCGGCATGGATCGCGGCATATGGTTCGGCACCGCGGTCTTTGACGGCGCCAGGGAGTCCGAGATCAAGGCCCTGCTCGAATCCGCAGGTCTGCCTACGTCCGGCAAGAGCATGCTGTTCGACGGCATGACCGGCGATCAGTTTGAGCAGCCCGTAACCGTGGGCTATATCTACATGCTCAAGCTCTCGCACCTGGTCGATGACAAAATTCACGCCCGCTCCATCGGGCCGTACTCGCTCATCACCCAGCAGCCGCTGGGCGGCAAGGCGCAGTTCGGCGGACAGCGCTTCGGAGAAATGGAAGTCTGGGCCCTCGAAGCCTATGGCGCAGCCTACATTCTCCAGGAACTGCTTACCGCCAAGTCTGACGACGTCTATGGCCGTACCAAGATTTACGAGGCCATCGTCAAGGGCGAGGCGGCCATCGAGCCCGGCGTGCCCGAGTCGTTCAACGTGCTCATTCGTGAGCTGCAATCGCTCTGCCTTGACGTGGAGCTGATCAAGATGACCAGCGCCGGAGAAGCCAAAAAGCTTCCCCTGCCGACCGTCGCAGCAGCCGATTAAAAGCGGCCAGGGATTTCAGGCAGCGCACCAGGCAAGCGCGCTGCACGTTAAGAACAGAAGCAACCACAGCAGAAGCTAGAAGCTAGAGGCTAATAGCTAAAAGCTGCAAGGAGGAACACCTTGTACCGTTCCAGCCCATTTGAACTGACCAGCCCGATCACTGATTTCGACGCCATCCGCATTCAGCTCGCGTCTCCCGAAAAGATTCGCAGCTGGTCCCATGGTGAGGTCACCAAGCCGGAGACCATCAACTACCGCACCTTCAAGCCGGAGCGCGACGGGCTCTTCTGCGCCCGCATCTTCGGCCCAACGCAGGACTGGGAGTGCCTCTGCGGCAAGTACAAGCGCATGAAGCACCGCGGCGTCATCTGCGACAAGTGCGGCGTTGAAGTCACCGTCTCCAAGGTTCGCCGTGAACGCCTTGGTCACATCGAGCTGGCTTCGCCCTGCTCGCATGTGTGGTTCTTCAAGGGCCTGCCCTCGCGTATCGGCCACCTGCTCGACATTTCGCTCCGCGACCTTGAGAGCGTGCTCTACTTCGAGAGTTATGTCGTCGTCGATCCCGGTGACGCACCCGTCAAGGATCGCGAAATCATAAAGGACGAGGCCCGTTTCCGTGAGCTGGACGCCCAGTATCGCCCCACCGGCTTCAAGGGCATGATGGGCGCCGAGGCCATCAAGGAGCTGCTCAAGCGCGTCAATATCGAGGAGCTCTCCGTCGAGCTGCGCGAGCGCATGAAGGTTGAGTCCTCGCTCCAGAAGCGCCTCAAGTATTCCAAGCGCCTTAAAGTCGTCGAGGCCTTCCGCAAGTCCGGCAACAAACCGCAGTGGATGATCCTCGACGTCATTCCGGTCATTCCTCCCGAGCTGCGCCCGCTGGTGCCTCTCGACGGCGGACGCTTCGCCACGTCGGACCTCAACGATCTCTATCGCCGCGTTATCAACCGCAACAACCGCCTCAAGAAGCTCATGGATCTCCATGCCCCTGAGGTCATCGTGCGCAACGAAAAGCGCATGCTGCAGGAAGCCGTTGACGCCCTCTTTGACAACGGACGCCGCGGCCGCGTGCTGCGCGGCGCCAACAACCGCCCCCTCAAGTCGCTGTCCGACACCCTCAAGGGCAAGCAGGGGCGCTTCCGCCAGAACCTGCTCGGCAAGCGCGTCGACTACTCCGGCCGTTCGGTTATCGTCGTCGGCCCCGAACTCAAGCTGCATCAGTGCGGCCTGCCCAAAAAGATGGCGCTCGAGCTGTTCAAGCCCTTCATCTACCACCGCCTGGAGCAGACCGGACACTGCACCACCATCAAGCAGGCCAAGGAAATGGTCGAGATGCAGGAGCCCATCGTGTGGGACATCCTTGAGGAAGTCATCAAGGACCACCCCGTGATGCTCAACCGCGCTCCAACCCTCCACCGCCTCGGCATTCAGGCCTTTGAGCCGGTCCTTGTCGAAGGCAAGGCCATCAAGATTCACCCCCTCGTCTGCACCGCCTTCAACGCGGACTTTGACGGCGACCAGATGGCAGTGCACATTCCGCTTTCGCCGGAAGCGCAGGTCGAGGCCAGCGTGCTCATGCTCGCTTCGCACAACATCCTGTCCCCGGCCTCTGGTCAGCCCATCACCGTGCCTACGCAGGACATGGTGCTCGGCCTCTATTACCTCACCAAGGCCAAAGTCGCAGCCAAGGGCGAAGGGCGCGTCTTTGCCAACGTGGAAGAAGTCCTCATGGCGCTCGAAGCCAGGGAACTCGAGACGCTTTCTCCTATCCGGCTGCGTTACACCGGTCCGGTCCTCGACATGACCACGGCCTACGACGATCAGGACATCACCCACACCGAGCCCGTCGAGTACGACAAGCAGTTCATCTCCACCACCGTCGGCCGCGCCATCCTTAACGATGCGCTGCCCGAGGGCATGCCCTACATCAACGGCCTGCTCAAGAAAAAGGGCATCGGCCAGCTCGTCAATTACTGCTACCTCAATCTCGGCCTTGAGGTGACCGTCAAGATGCTCGACCACATCAAGGAGCTCGGCTTCCATTACGCCACCCTCAGCGGTCTCTCCGTCGGCCTCGATGACATGGTCATCCCGGAGACGAAGTATCCCGTCGTGCGCGAGGCTGAAAAACAGCGCTTTATCGTGCAGCAGCAGTACCTCGACGGAGCCATTACCAACGGTGAGCGCAACAACAAGGTCATTCAGCTCTGGTCGGCGGTCACCGAAAAGGTCGCCGACGAAATGTTCGACAACATGAAGAAGGCCGACAAGGCCGGCGTCATGAATCCGGTCTACATCATGGCCGACTCCGGCGCCCGCGGATCGAAACAGCAGATCCGTCAGTTGTCCGGTATGCGCGGACTCATGGCCAAGCCTTCGGGCGAAATCATCGAGACCCCCATCACGGCCAACTTCCGTGAGGGCCTCACCGTGCTCGAGTACTTCATCTCCACGCACGGTGCGCGTAAGGGCCTTGCCGATACCGCTCTCAAGACGGCCGACTCCGGCTACCTCACGCGCCGTCTCGTCGACGTGGCCCAGGACGTCATCGTTAGCGAGCAGGATTGCGGCACCGTCGAAGGCATCTACGTGACCCCCATCGTCGAATCCGGCGAGATCATCGAGCCCCTGCGCGACCGCATCATCGGACGCGTCTCGCTCGAAAAGCTCAAGGACTTCGAGGGCAACGTCATCGTCGACGTGAACCAGGAGATCAACGAAGAGTTGGCCTCGGCAATTCAGGCCGCCGGTATCGAGCGCGTCAAAATTCGCTCCGTGCTTACCTGCGAGTCCCGCCGCGGTGTCTGCATCCTCTGCTATGGCCGCAACCTCGGTTCCGGGCGCATGGTTGAACTCGGTGAGGCTGTAGGCGTCATCGGGGCGCAGTCCATTGGCGAGCCGGGTACGCAGCTCACCATGCGCACCTTCCACATCGGTGGCACCGCATCGCGAGTCGCCGAGCAGTCGCGACTGGATGCCCGCAGCAACGGAACCGTGCGCTTCCTCAACCTCGCCACCGTTCGCTCCAAGCAGGGTGATCTGGTTGCCATGAATCGCTCCGGAACCCTTACCATCATCGACGACCGCGGCCGTGAAAAGGAACGCTATCAGATCGTCTACGGCGCCAAGCTCAAAGTCGAGGAAGGTGCTAAGGTGCAGGTCGGCCATACTCTTGCCGAGTGGGACCCCTACACCTTCGCTATCCTGACGGAGATCGGCGGCACGGTCCAGTTCAAGGACCTCCAGGAAGGCATTACCCTACACGAAGAAGTCGACGAAGTCACCGGCCTGTCGCGCCTTGTCGTGGCGGACGCTGCCGACGAAAAACGCCAGCCGGCACTCGTCATTAAGGGTACCAAGGGCAACAAGCGGTACCTCATGCCCTCCCGCGCTCACCTTATGATTCAGGACGGAGACGAGGTCTTCCCCGGCGACATCCTTGCCAAGATTCCGCGCGAAACCACGCGCACCAAGGACATCACCGGCGGTTTGCCCCGCGTCGTCGAGCTCTTCGAGGCACGCAAGCCGCGCGAAACCGCCATCATCAGCGAAATCGATGGCGTCATCCGCTTCGGCGAGGTCGCCAAGGGACAGCGCAAAATCTACGTCACCGCCGACAACGGGGAGGAAAAGGAATACTCCGTCCAGCGCGGTATCCACGTCAATGTGCAGGAGGGCGAGCGCCTCAAGGCTGGCGAGCCCCTCATGGACGGGCCCCTCAACCCGCACGACATTCTTGCCGTGCTCGGCGAAAAGGAGCTGCAGGCCTACCTGGTCAACGAAATCCAGGAAGTCTACCGCCTCCAGGGCGTCACCATCTCGGATAAGCACATTGAGACCATCGTCCGGCAGATGCTCCGCTGGGTGAAGATCGAGGATGTGGGAGACACCAACTTCCTGCTCGAGCAGCAGATTGACAAGTTCCGCTTCCGTCTGGAGAACGAGCGCGTGATCGCCGAAGGAGGACGCCCGGCCATTGGCCGTCCGCTCCTGCTCGGCATCACCAAGGCCTCGCTCTCTACTGACAGCTTCATCTCTGCGGCCAGCTTCCAGGAGACCACGCGCGTGCTCACCGAGGCCTCCATCAACGGAGCCATCGACAACCTGCGCGGCCTCAAGGAAAACGTCATCGTCGGCCGTCTTATCCCCGCCGGAACCGGCATGGAGTACTACCGCAACATCCAGCTCTCACCCGAGCTTGAAGAAGCGGCAGCCCGCGTCCAGCAGGAAGTCCAGTCCGCCTACGAAGAAGCCGAACGCGAACTCGAACTCATGCGCCAGGAAGGCGAAGCCGAAGAAATGGCCGCAAGCGAGTAAGCGCAAAACACAACCTCCGGCGGGCCCTGCGCGGGCAGCGGTCCTCGCCGGACGGGCAACCGAAAAGCCCCAGCTTATAGCTGGGGCTTTTCACTTTTCTGATGTCATCCTGAGCGAGCGAAGCGAGTCGAAGGACCTGCTGTTTGCCAATCGCGGCAACACTGTCAGCCCAGACCTATTACCTTCGACACCCAACGCCAAACCTCTCGCCTCGCGCCAGCGAGGCCAGGTGGAAGCACTGGCCTTTAGGCCGGTGAATAGCAGCATCATGAAAAGGGGCTTCAGCCCCGGCCAACGCTGCCACATGGGGCTTTTCTTTTGCTCACCCGCCCTTCACAATGTTCCAAGCTCAATCTTGGAGAGTTCTTAATGTTCGAAATTCAGCCTTGTCCGCGTACAAAGTTGAGCCGGGCCATTTTTGTCGCTGCCGTGATCGGCGTTTTCGCAGCCTCGCTCGTTCTTGCTCCCCAACGGCTCACCGCTCAGGCAAAGCCGCCCGTTTGGACCAAGCAGGAAAAGCCAATCGTGAAGCAATTGGAGCAGCTGCGCAAGTTGCCCGACTCTACCCGGGGCCGCGTAACCAAACAGCTCGCCCTGCAAATCCGGCAGCTTCCGCCATCCATCAATAAGCTCCGCCTCGCAACTGGTCTGGCGGAGCTATCGACCGAAGGCGATCCCGGCGGCCGCAGCACCCTGCAGGATGTCACTTCAAGCACGCCCTCACTGTTTACGGCTTCGAGTTCATAGATTAGGTTTTATGCTCGATTCCCGTATCCAGCGAAGGCTCCTCCTTCGAGCCGGGTCGGCCCGAATGCACGGGGATTCCGCTGATAAGGCCCTGATATTCTGTGAGCCGTTTGCCAAGAATCACCACTCCCTTGGACGTGATCTCATACTCGCGAATATCCTTGGCATGATTCCCGCCCCGCATCTTGATCACCACCATGATCTTGCGAAGCTGGCCGTCGATCGATACGTACCGCAGCCGGACGATGTCATCTGTGAGGAACGAGATTGAGTAGGTACTGAACGGGAATTCCGTGAAAGACTCATCCACTTCGACTGTGCTTAGAATCGTGACTCCGATCCCCGTCAAAGCGAAGATCATGCGGTACAGCGATTCGCGAAAGTCGGCGCGAAAGCCGGGCGACAGAGCCATTTCAAAGCCGGCCAGTGAATCGATTACCAGCCGCTTGGCGCCAATCTTCTGCACTGCATCGAGAATCGAGTGCATGGTCTCATCCACTGACAGATCCAGGGGACGCAAATAGAGGATCGTGAGCTTTCCGTCTTTCTGCGGCGTTTCCAGATCCAGACCTAGACTGGCGGCTCGCTCTGTATACGCCTGCGGGCGCTCCTCAAACACGGCCACAATTCCCGGCTCTCCCTGGCGTATGCCTTCGGCAATGAATTGGGTTGCCAGAACCGACTTCCCGGTTCCCGAAGACCCGGCTATAAGTACACTATCGCCTTCGCGAACGCCGCCACCCAGCATCGTATCCAGCTCCGCGATGCCGAAGGAAAGGCGCCGATGGCTGGGCGGATTTCTTGCGTGTCCGGACAACCCAAAGGTGCGCGAGAAGGCTTGCACTCCGGCATCGGTGATGCGGAACGTGTGCAGCCCGGGCACAGAATCCTGACCGCGCAGCTTGATGATCTGCAACTTCCGCACAATTGAATTGCGCTCCGCCGTTTGCCGCAGCCAGAACAGACCATCGGCGACGGTAAAAATAGGATTGTCGCGTAGCTCTTCCTCCGCATATTCACCAATCAGGAAAGTTGTAGCTTGCCAACTAGCCAGAAACAGCGCCAGCCGTTGAATGAAGGATTGCAGGTCCATGTCGCTATCCGGCTTCCGAACCATGGTGCGGAAGGAGTCAACCACCACAACGGCGGGGTTGGCTTTTTCAACTTCTTGGGTAATCTGCTCCAAAACCGCGCCCAGGTCCTTCTCCAGCACAACCTGGCTCAGGTTGATAAAGCGAATCGAGCCGGGCAGCATGGACGGATCGAAGAATGTGTACTGTTGCTGGTATCGCAGCATCTTGATGGCGGATTCGCCAAGGACGGTGAAATAGAGCGCAGGACGCTCCGGCGTGGCATTGGCAAAGACGAACTGGTGTGCCAGCGTCGTCTTCCCGCTTCCGGGTGCGCCCGCGATGATGTTGAATGAAAATTCAGGGAGACCACCACCCACAATCTCGTCAAGGCCCGGTACTCCGGTGGGTAGTTTGTTGATCTTCACTTTGTCTTGGGTGCTCACGCTTTTCTCCCGTGTACCAGATTGCGATCGTCAATTACTTCGCCTGGCCACGCACTGCGCAGCAGGCTTAACGTTAAGGCTTCGCCGAGGAAGATGCGAAGCAGTCCGAGTAAGCGGGCAATGAGAATGATTCCTCCATCGCCAGCCTGATTGTTGTCATTGTCGAATTGAGCCCTAATTTCGTCCAGGCCCTGTATAGATCCATCTGCGGCAACCCGCACCGCACTCAG
Source organism: Acidobacteriaceae bacterium (assembly GCA_035532055.1). GTDB lineage: Bacteria > Acidobacteriota > Terriglobia > Terriglobales > Acidobacteriaceae > Silvibacterium. The sequence continues at coordinate 72,058 of DATKRT010000018.1, forward strand.
ATTGGGGGCCTCCGGCCTGGACAGCGTCAACGCGCGAGTGGCGAGCGAATAAAAACCCGCAACTCCTACAAATTCACCAAGACTATGGCGCAGCTTTTCATAGACGCGAATGGCCGGGGACTGCAGTGGCTCGGAGGCCTTGCCCGCGCCGGCTTCATAAGTGATAAGTCGATGGGCTAAATCTCGCATTCCTGGGGCAGTCGTCATGTTCAACCGAGCATGGTTCAAGGGCGAAGATTTCAATCGCCGTTCTACGCTTCGTAACAGGATCAAGGAGAGCGATTCTCAACTTCCTTGAAGCGCCTTCGGGGTTGGAGCGCTCAACATTCAGAGTCGCGCTGGATGTAGCCCTGCCGGAACTCAATTCATGTAGCGATTCGTTTGCAGGTCAGGGGCCTCGTCCTGTGGACCGCCAGCCTTGCTTCGGATCAGTGTGAAAATGTCCAGGACGGTGGCAATACTGCGAAGGCTCCCCGCAACACTCACAAGTCCATCTTTCATGCCGGGATGCTTGTACGCCAGCGTTTCAATATGTTCGCTCACCTTCCTCAGCCGGTCAATTTCCAGCAGAAGGTCCTCGAAAGCCGCAGCCATTACCGGTCCATCGGCCGCTAAGGTTATCGTGTCCACTGTGGCCGTGGCGGACTCTGTACCGGTGTCAGCCTGAAGGCGTAAGTCTTCAATCAAACGCAGCGTTGTTGCCTCGCCCAGGAAGTTAAGAAACAGGCCAAGCAACTGCGCAATCAGAATGATTCCGGCCTCGCCATCCACATCCGCGTCCGTCTGGGATTCAACTTCGCCGAGACCGCTCAGGCCTCCATTCGCCGCAACCTGCACCGCGCTGAGCCGCGGTGATTGCGACTTGGCCAGAGCCAGGGCACGGGAAGCGAGCGCCTGAAAACCGTCAACGCCCACCGGGGAGCCTAGCTGCCGGCGCAGCCTCTCATAAACGCGCACAGTTGCAGGTTCGGTATGCAGGGACGCCGTGCTTGCAGCGGCCTCCCTGGCAATCAGGCGGCGGGCCAGATCACGCGTCTTATTTGGAGGAAGCATCGGTTCTGTTCTTTCTTAACACTCTACGTTTCGCCTTGTAACGTGAAGCGGCTGTCGCAATGATACTCTCAAGCTGATTGCTCTGGCAGCGGAATCCCGGGCGCGCTTCATCGGACTGTATCTCGGCATCATGCCGAAAATATTTCCTGAAGGGTGAGCAAAATTGCACAGAATTCCCACCCGCCTTGATGCACCCTCACGCTGAATTTCGATCGCTGAATTTCGTGCGGAAGTGTGCAGCGCGAAGAACCTGCCCTGAGCCTATCGAAGGGGTGGGATCGATCACTCTCAACTTCCCCTTGTCATCCCAACCAAAGTCCGAACGCACCCCGCTTTACCCATGCCATCGAGGACTTCGTTCGCCGCTATCCCGACCAGTGGCTCTGGGTGCATCGGCGCTGGAAGACCCGCCCGCCGGGCCAGCCCACGCTCTATCAGAGCGCCGCGGCTGTAGTAAAATTCTCGCCGTCCCGCTACCCCGTTTCTTCTCAGGAGGCTGACTCTGAAGTCCAATATCGCCACGCTCCTCGTCGTTGTCGTCGCTCTGGCATATTTCGTGTACCACACGGCCGCTCTGCCCTGGACTCCCATCCGGATCGCCGGTCTCGCCATCGTCGTCCCCGCGTTACCCCTGTTCGTCCTTGCCCGCATCCAGCTCGGAGGCGCCTTCAGCATCCGGGCCAAAGCCACCACTCTGGTCACCACCGGCCTCTATTCCCGCATCCGCAATCCCATTTACGTCTTTGGCGCGCTTACCGTCGCCGGCTTCTTTCTCTGGGCCGGAAAACCCATCCTCCTGCTCTTCTTCCTCGTCCTCATTCCTCTACAGCTGCGGCGCATCCGCAATGAGGAGAAGGTGCTGGAGCAGCAGTTCGGCGCGGCTTACATCGAGTACAAGCAGAAAACCTGGTTCTGAGCACCGTTCCTGAACTCGCCCCATTCCTGAACGGCGGCTGCCTGTAGAAGATCAAGACGTTGTTCCTTTTCCTCCGCGGCTGATGCCGCGCGCCCGCCTCGGCATCGTTCAGTTTCGCGGGCATCCGGCAACCGCAAATCCTCACACACTAAAATATGTAACGGAGTGACAACTCATCACACATCCTTGAGGGATGCCGACTTCGATAGGATTCCGGATTTGGTTACTTCGCCGGACGCCGTGGTGTTCGGCACGAAGACGAGGGGGAAGCGCGACCAGATCGGATACATCAAGCGTCAGGCTGACGGCTCTACGCTTTACCTGGAAGAGGCCAGGACGGGAAAGAGGGTGCTGGCTGCGGTATCAATGAGGAAGTATCCCGCCGCGAAGGATTTCGATACCATTGCAGGCACCCTGCCTTCCAACGCCCGGAGCGACGGCGGGAATGAACCCATTTTAGTCCGGCACCCGAGCGCTGACAAAAACGAAGCTGCGCTCAAGCCGGGTGGGCCGCTCTATCAGGGAAAAGCTGGCGGTGGTGAGCCGGTTCCTGCGCCGGAGGGTACGTGCGGTTGGGTGCAGTTCCGGCCCAACGGCGATATTGTGCTCGGGCAGACCAAGATCGGCGACGCGAGTACCTTATCCGAAAGCGGATCTCTGATCGCCAGACGGTTCGCTTCTCAACAACAACTCAAATAGATTTAAGAAAAGGAGATTTTGATGGAACCCACAGAAACCAAGACTGTCGCAAATTTTCTGATTGCCGACTTCGAGAACGAGATGCAGACCACCTTACGAGTGCTTGCAGCGGTTCCTGACACCCACCTCGACTACCAGCCCGACGCCAAGGCCAAGACAGGCCTGGGACTTGTTCGCCACATTGCGCTCGAAGATGCGTGGCTGCTCAACTGCATTGCCAACGGAGCATTCACTCCGCCGCCGGACGATTCCGACGCCTGCGGCATTATGAATTCGGCAGACGGCGCCGCCCGTTACAAGCAGGACGCGCCCGTGGCCCTGGATCGTGTCCGCGCGATGACAGGCGATCAATTGAACGCTGTCCTCGACCTGTTTGGCATGGTGCAGGCACCCGGAATCAACTTTCTTGCCATGGCCCTCAAGCATTCCGTCCATCACCGGGGCCAACTCAGCACCTATGTGCGCCCCATGGGCGGGAAAGTCCCCGGAATCTACGGGCCTTCCGCAGATACGAACTAACGACAACCCCTCCCCTGCTCGCATGAAGACGGGGAACGGAAAGGATCGCAACTCAGGGAACAGTCACCCGTGCGGGAGCCTTGCGCCGGGTGACCCACCCTGAGCATGACCACGAATCGCGGTGCCCCGTACTTCGCTAACCGCTTCACCAGCCGCCCGCTTCACCTGCCCACCAGCCACCCACTACACTAGTACTCATGATCCAAACACTCTTCGGCAGCCTCAACGAACCGCCGAAACAAGGCCTCCTCGACCGCATGAAGCAGGCCGTCTCGCGCACCCGCGAGAGCCTTGAGGAGCGCGTCAGCGACGTCCTCGCCCTCACCCGCGTCATCGACGAGTCCGCCCTCGAAGACCTCGAGATGTCCCTCATCGCCTCCGACATCGGCGTCAACACCGCGTCGGAGATCCTCACTTCCCTCCGCGAGCGCGCCAAGCGCCAGCAAATCCAGAACGGCGCCGAACTAAAGACCCTGCTCAAGGCCGAGCTCAAGTCCATCCTCGACGATCAGCAGCGTCCCCCGCGCGCCGTCACCACCCCGCCCGAAGTCATCCTCATGGTCGGCGTCAACGGCACCGGAAAAACCACCACCAGCGGCAAGCTCTCCGCCTTCTACCGCGCCCAGGGCAAGTCCGTCCTGCTCTGCGCCGCAGACACCTTCCGCGCCGCCGCCATCGAGCAGCTCGAGGTCTGGAGCCAGCGCAGCGGCGTCGAGCTCATTAAGTCCCGTCAGGGCGGAGACCCATCCGCCGTGCTCTTTGACGCGCTCAACGCCGCCAAGGCCCGCAGCATCGACTACCTCATCGTGGACACCGCCGGACGCCTCCACACCAAGGGCAACCTCATGGCCGAGCTCGACAAGATGCGCCGCATCACCCAGCGCTTCATCCCCGAGGCTCCCCACGAAGTCCTGCTCGTCCTAGACGCCACCACCGGACAGAACGGACTCCAGCAGGCGCGCCTCTTCACCGAGTCCGCCGGAGTCACCGGCATCGTCCTCGCCAAGCTCGACGGCACCGCCAAGGGCGGCATCGCCATCGCCATCGCCCGCGATCTCAAGCTCCCCGTCCGCTACGTGGGCACCGGCGAAAAAATCGACGACCTGCTCCCCTTTGACAGCGAGGTCTTCGTCGATTCATTGTTAGAGGCCTGATGGCTGTCCTGCCCGAACACGAAGTCGCCGCGCTCGCCGATCACCGCTACATGCGCCGCGCTCTCGACCTCGCGCACCAGTCCGTCGGACTCGCCTCGCCCAACCCCGCCGTCGGCTGCGTCCTCATCAAGAACGATCAGCTCATCGCTGAAGGCTTCCACGCCTACGACCTTCGTGACCACGCCGAAGTCGTCGCCCTCAAAGCCGCCGGCCCCGCCGCCAAAGGAGCAACCGCCTACGTCACCCTTGAGCCGTGCAGCCACACCGGACGCACCGGCCCCTGCGCCGACGCGCTCATCGCCGCTGGTGTCTCTCGCGTCGTCATCGCCACCGGCGACCCCAACCCCGCCGTCAACGGCCAGGGCATCGCCCGCCTCCGCAACGCCGGAATCACCGTCGACACCGGCATCCTGGCCGACGAAGCCCGCAGCCTCAACGACGCCTTCGCCCGCTACATCCGCACCCGCCTGCCCTTCCTCACACTAAAGGCCGGCCTCTCGCTCGACGGACGCATCGCACCCGACCCCGAAACCCGCACCGCCGCCGCGCCCGTCATGCTCACCTCAGCCGAGTCGCAAGCCGAAGTCCAGCGCATGCGCCACGCCTCCGACGTCCTCATCACCAGCATCGGAACCGTCCTCGCCGACAACCCGCTGCTCACCGACCGCAGCAACCTCCCGCGCCGCCGCCCGCTCCTGCGCGTCGTCCTCGACTCCACCCTCCGCCTGCCCCTCGCGTCACGCCTCGTCTCCACCGCCAACGACGATCTCATCGTCTTCTGCACCACCGTCAGCACCGAGCGCCGCCGCGCCCTCGAATCGCTCCACATCCGCGTCGAGCAGCTCGCACCCGAGCCCGGCGCCACGCGCCTCTCGCTCCCCCACGTGCTCGCGCGTCTCGGAGAAATGCAGCTCACCTCCGCCATGCTCGAAGGCGGATCGCAACTCAACGCCGCCGCGCTCCCCCACGCCGACAAGCTCACCCTCTTCTACGCGCCACTCTTCCTCGGATACTCCGCCGTCCCCCTCATCCACACCAGCACCCGCATCCCGCTTAACCCCGTTCGCACCGCCGTCACGCCCTTCGGCCCCGACCTCCGCCTCGAAGCCTGGCTCCACGACCCCTGGGCCACCGACTAGCCGACTCTGCTTTTCACTGACCGCTTTTTAACTGACCGGACCTTAACTGACCGCTTCACCAACTAACCGCTTTTTAACTGGGAGGCGTTACCCTAAAAGCATGTTCACCGGCATCATCCAGGAAACCGGCTCCATCCTCTCCATCGCCGACCGCAACGGAACCCGCCGCATCGCCGTCTTCGCGCCCACCCTCGCGCCCCAGCTCAAAACCGGAGACAGCATCGCCGTCAGTGGAGTCTGCCTCACCGCACTCGACATCGGTCCCGACCGCTTCCACGCCGACCTCGCCGCTGAAACCGTCGCCCGCACCTCGCTCACCCGCCTCGCGCCCGGCTCCACCGTCAACCTTGAGCTGCCCACGCCCGCCGGAACCCCGCTCGGCGGCCACATCGTCCAGGGCCACATCGACTCCACTGGAACCCTCCTCGCCCTCGACCCCGTCTCGCCCACCGCCGACCGCGCCCTCACCGACTGGAACCTCCAGGTCGAAATTCCCGGGCACACCCGCCCCTTTATGGTCGAAAAAGGCTCCATCGCCATCGAAGGCATCAGCCTCACCATCGCCGCCTGGGACGGGCGCGTCGCCACCGTCGCCATCCTCCCGCACACCTACGCATCCACCAACCTGCACACCCTCGCGCCCGGCTCCCCCGTCAACCTCGAAGCCGACGTGCTCATCAAGCTCGCCCTCCAGCGCACCCAGCAGCCCGGCTTCGAACTCATCACCGACTACCTCATCGCCAATGGCTATTAGCGCGCCATCGCTGCTTTTGCGCTGAGTAGCTGCTGCACCTACTGCGAGATTGCAGCATATCCGTGCACGACTGCAAATCAGCTCGTTCTCAATCATCTATGATCAATGTCGATTGCACATGACAGCGATGAGGTATGCATGAGCAGACAAATCACTGGAGCAGGGGTGTTCTCGCTGGCCGTTGCCTCGGCCCTGCTTGGAGTACTTGGAGGAATACTGATCGGTCATGCTCGCGGGGCAGTTCCACCATTGAGCCCGCGGTATACGCAGCGTCAGGAACTCCTGCAACACATGAAGGCGGATCCGAGCCAGCCCTGGCCCCGCAGCATTGGTCATGTAGTTCTGGCTTGGCCTGGCTCGCGCCTCGATCAGAAGGGCTACCTTGAGCCTGGCGGCAGCTTCAGTCCCGGTGTGGGGAGCTTCGGCATTTTGATTCAGGCCGGTAACTTTATCTCTTCAACAATTCCTCTGAAACAAATCAAGCAGAGTATGGACTCAGGTTTGGGTATCACCACTGAATCGCCGTATTATTCTGCCGATTGGACTGTTGAGTCACCACGATCCTTTTTATTGAAGCTCCAAGCTCGTATGGGCTTGCCGCTAAGCTTGCTGTTACGCAGCGACGGACCAGCTGGAGGGCCATTATCCTCTATAACCTGGGATAAGGGCGTTGTACTTGTAAATGGGATTTGGCGAATTGAAGCTGCAGGCAGCCAACAAGGGCCCGCACTCGGGAAGCCTCTCATCGCTGGTTCCGGAAATTGGCTGCGAGCGACTGTTCCTCTGGGCTCTGTGCGCGTAATCAGAGTCACTACGCTAATACCTCTTGCCGATCCAGTACTATTTCCCGCGAAAGACAAGCTTTCAGAATTACGTTCTCTCCCGCAGGTAAATGTGCCTGATGTGCGCTTTTCAGCTTCTATGGGAGCCCAGGAGAGACATTTGCTCATGAGCTTGGTGGGGAATGAAACCCGTCCCGGGGATCCTGTAAATTACCCGCTCGCATGGAACAGAGACGGAGCATATGAAGTGACGGCTCTGGCTCGCTCTGGGGAGATAGCGACTGCTGAGAAACTCGCCCTGTTTTTTGCCCGGCATGACTGGTTCGGTGGATTTGGTCCTGAGGCAGATACCCCCGGGCTCTCTCTTTGGGCAATCGGGCAAACCGCTGACCGTGCTCACGATCCGGCATTCGATCGCGAGGTCTGGCCCGATGTGTACCGCAAGGCCGAAATGATACTTAAGATGATCCATACAACCAGGGCAATCTATAGGATCCCCTATGGTCCAATCGTTCCTGCAGATCTTAATAGGCCGGATTTGGATCTTGTATGCGGACCAGCGAAGAACGGTCTCATCGTTGGCCGGATGGACTTCGAGCGTCCTCTGCTTTATGTGAATGGAGTTTCTTATGCAGGACTCCGGGCCGCAGCGCGAATAGCTCTCCGGCAACCAGGCGGAGCGGTCTATGCGAAGCTCTGGGATCAAGAAGCCAGTGTGTTGCGCAAAGCCTGGTGGCGCGCACTTAGCACTCCGCAGAGAGAGGATGATCGATCAGCTATCGTCGGGCTTTGGCCAAGTAATATCGCAAACAATGATCCGATACCATATAGCAGTTTGCTCAAGGAACATTGGGATAAAACGCACGACCCCACCGGAAACTTCAAATCCCGTCCTTTATGGACATATTTCAAAGTGGCGGAAGCTCATGAATGGCTGCTGGAGGGCGAGGCACGAGTTCCGGACGCTCGTACTCATGTCTGGCAAACTCTAAACTGGTTCTGGGACCATCAGTCGTCCCCCGGGCTCTACACCTGGTGGGAAGGACGTGGTGAGGAAAATTCATTCGGGCTTTGGCAGGAGATCCGGGGGTGGGAGCATCCAGGTGCAGTAACTCCGCACTACTGGACCGCGGCTGAAATGCTTTCGCTGCAGCTTGACATGCTGGTTCATGAAGACGAGGACGGGAGCCTTGTCATCGGCCTTGGTGTCCCCAATTCTTGGTTGGCTCACCCAATGCACGTATCTGGTATTGTCTGTCCTCGTGGTACCGTTGCCTGGAGCTGGGACGGCCATCATTTGAAGGTTTTGCTGAACGGACAACCGGTAACTTATATTCCGGGCCCGGCTTTCCGCGGCATTCTCAAGAACTGAGAACGAAGCTGGCTGCTTTCACGCGCTCTCGCGGGCCTTTATCATGGTGAGAAGTAAGATACTTTTGTAAGATATTCGCGTGCTCAATAATGCGATGAAGGCAATATGGGCCCTCGCGGACAGGTCTTCGTCAGTGGGGTGATCTTTAGGTCGGTGAATAAACCCGGCTCGAAGAGGCGTACCTTGCTGCCAGCAGAGCTTGTCCTGAGCGAAGTCGTAGGACCCGAGCGTAGCCGCAGACGAATCGAGATCAACGTGCGCCCCCTTGTCAAGAGCAAAATCCAATAACACCATTATTTACAGTCACTTACAAATGTATCTGAATTATCTCAACCTGCTATACTCGAAATAGGTAAAAGTTTATTCCCGGCCAGGAGGCGCAGCGAGCTGCGCCTCTCGCCTTTTTCGGGAGCTACGAATGCTAACCCCTTTGTTTAGAGGGTCGTACCCATAACCCGCCTGGAAACATGGTCTTGGCGCGGAATCGCCCGTAACCAAAACAGAATCAAGAACTTAATTTTCTTGAGCTGATACCACATACCCGCTCTGGCCCGCCAAATGGCCCCAGCGTCAGCCGCGCTTGGCATAAATTATAATATGCACCGATAAAAATCTATGCACCGACAACAAATGCAGTGCATAATTTTAATATGAGAACCAGAGCCAACATCAACCTCGACAACGACGCCTACAACTTCGCCTCGGCGTATGCGAGCGCCAAAGGTATCCCGTTAGGGGCTGCCGTCAGCGAACTCATCCGGCGTGCGGAAGAGCTGCCGAAGCCGCCGGTCAGTACGTCCCCCCGGCTGAAGGCCGACGGGTACGGCTATCTTGTTGTGAAAGCCTGTGGTCCGGTCATCACTTCGGAAATGGTGAAGGATGAGTCGGAGGATGATCTTGGCTGAGCCTCTTCACCTGGTAGATGTCAATGTGCTGATAGCCCGCCTTTTTGAAAGACATGAGCATCACCGCGCGGCTCTGGAGTGGTTCCAGACTCCAGGTCTGCAATGGGCGCTTTGTCCTTGGGCAGAGGCTGGTTTTCTGCGCTATGCAACCCGGCCGGAAAGGATCACCATGAGCGAAGCCACCGGGATATTGGACAGGCTGGCGCAGCACCCGGGCTGTCATTACCACCCCATCACGCACAACTGGAGCACCCTGACCAAGCCCTTCTTCCAGCGTCTGCACGGCCACAATCAGGTCACCGATGCCTTTCTGCTCGGCATGGCGATCAAGGATGGGTTGGTGCTTGCCACCTTCGACCGGGCAATTCTTCATATGGCCGGAGAACATCAGGCCCACGTGCTTGTACTCCCGGGTCTAACAGCGAAGGGTCCACAATCGAAAGGTTCATAATCGAAACAGGAGCGACAGGCCCATGCCCATCACCCTCACACTTGACACCGCCACTGCCGCCCGCCTCCAGGCGCTCGCCGACGCCCGCCAACAGCCGCCTGAAAGCATCCTCCGCGAAGCCCTCACCCGGTATCTCGACAGCCAAAGCTCCGCCCCGGAAGCCCCGTCTGAAGGCAAGGCGTACCCCCGCCGCCACCCCGTCGGCGGAATCATAACCCCTGTGTAATGTATTAAAAAAATAAGCAGAAGCAGCCCTACATCAGCCGCCGTCGAACCATGTCCAGCGCCGTCTGCGCCGCATAGCTCCGCACCCGCGCCCGGTCCCCCGTGAACCGCCGCTCCAATATGTCCGTCGTCTTCCCGTCGCTCACGCTGATATACACCAGTCCTACCGGCTTCTCCTCGGTCCCGCCCGTCGGCCCGGCAATGCCCGTTACGCCCACTCCAAGGGTCGTCCGGCACCGCTTCCTGATTCCCTCCGCCAGAGCCCGCGCCGTCTGCTCGCTCACTGCCCCGTGCCGCTCCAGCAACTCCGCCGGAACATCCGCGAATTCCATCTTCAATTCGTTGGAATACACCACCGCCCCGCCATAGAACGACCGCGAGCTCCCGCTGACGCTTGTCAGCCGCTCAGCAACCATACCGCCCGTGCAGCTCTCGGCCACCGCCAGCGTCGCTCCCTTCATCTCCAGGTAATAGAGCACAATCTGCTCCAGCGACTCTCCATGCGACGAGTAAATATAGTCGTCCAGCTCTTCCTCAATCCGGCTTGCCAGCGCATCTACCCGCGCCTGTGCCAGGTCCATCGCCGTCTTGCCGCACATCAGGTTGACTTGGATATCTCCCAGATGCGCCAGAATCGTCGTCTCCACATCCGTGAATGGCCGGTAGATCGGCGCAATGCGCGCATCCGCCTGCGACTCGGCAATCAGTGCCGCCTTCAGCACCCGCGTCGCGATAAACCTCTGCGGCAGCACGGCCTTCAAGCGCGGCATGCACTCGTCGTCGAACATCGCCTTAAGCTCTGACGGCGGGCCCGGCAGCAATAGCACCAGCTTGCGATGCGCTCCGTATACCGTATCCAGCCACTGTCCCGGAGCCGAGCCTTTCAAATTCTCCAGAAGCTCAGCTCCATCAAGCACATCCGCCTGCTTTTCGTTGTTACGAGGCATCGTCATGCGCCGCTGTGCCGCCCGTGCGTACATCTGGGCAATCAGGTCATGATTCCGCTTGATTCCGATCTTCAGCACGTCAGCTACAGCTTCGCGCGTCAGGTCATCTTCCGTCGGGCCCAACCCGCCCATAATCACAATCACATCGGTCCGGCGCAGCGCATTGCTGATCGCGTCCACAAGATGCTTTGGCCTGTCCCCCACAATGGTCTTGAACGCAACCGACACCCCAACCATAGTCAGCCGCTCCGTGACGAACAGGGAGTTGGTGTCCTGTCGCCACGGAGTCAGCATCTCCGAGCCTATGGCAATGATTTCAGCGTTCATTCGGTCTGGAGTCCGGTAGGCTTCAGTCTTTAGGGCGTTGGCTAAGCTGGCTAAACCGCGCGCCAGCCTTCCACGCCCAAGGCAACATCATAAACGCTGGTTGCTGTCGCCACGAGCACATTGCCGCCGGGCACAAACGCCAGCCCCACAATACCCGATCCGGCAACGGCCAGCGCAGCCTCGCCATCCTGCGAAATACGAACTATGCCACGACTGCCTCCCAGCGAGGCCGCTACATACACGGCTCCTGAAATATCCACCGCCAGCCCCTGCGGGCGTCCCAGCCCGCGATACAGAATCGTCGTATCCCCATTGTGGTCTATCGCATACACGCTCTCATGGCTTGAGGTTGTCGGCCCCGTCACATACAGTGTGCCGTCAATTCCGAATGCCAGATGATAGGCCGCCACACTCGGCTCCAGCGTCGCAAATACAAAAATCTGCCGGTCCGGAGCAATCTTAAAGATCGTTCCGCTGCGGTCGCCTACATACAGGTTGCGGTCCGCGTCAAAGGCAATGCCCGTGGCAATCCCCATGCCTTCCGCATACACCTTGGCCGCGCCCGCTGGAGACACCTGATATACCGTCCCCTCATGCCGCGACGACACATACAGGTTGCTGTCCTCATCCACCGCAAGTCCCGTCGCGTTCATAATGCCGCTCAGGAACGGGCGCATCTCGCCATTGCGCGCTATCTGAAACACTGAGACCGGGGTCTCTTGCCCGCGCCCACCCGAGAGCGTCACATACACGTTTCCCGCCGCATCCACCGCCGGATTCGCAACCGCATGCAAGCCCGTAGCCAGCAGCGTGCCCACAGCCACATTTACGGCGTTGCTCTGTGCCCCATTCTGCAGAATCCGAAGGTTGCCGGCTTCGGCCTCTTCCGGAACCTGCAGAAGCATTTGCCGGTCGCGGCTGATCAGTACCGGAGCCGCCAGATCGCCCAGCATGGCCACCGGTCTGCGAAAAGACACCGGGCCCAGATTCGCGCCATGCACCTCAATCACACCGCCCGGCAGTGCCGCATTCGGCTCTACCGTGTCGATGTGGGGCGTATGGCCCAGCTCGGGTTTAAGCAAAGAAGGCATGACTCTCTACCACCAGTGATGCACAATCAGGCCGATAAGCAGTGCGTACAGCCCCGCAGCCACATCATCCATCATGATACCTAGCCCGCCGTGAAGGCGTTCAAGCTGCCGCACCGGAGCAGGTTTCAGAATGTCGAAAACCCGGAACAGCGCTAGCGCCAGCAACGCACGCCCTATATCCGACGGAACAAACAGCAGTGCCGTGAGCTGCCCCGCAACTTCGTCAATCACCACAAAGCCGGGGTCCAGCTTGCCGCTCTCGCGTTCAACAACCCCCGCAGCCGGAATCCCGATCAGCGTCGCCGCAACCGCTGCAATCAGCGTCGCAAGCACCAGCGGCGACCCGCCCGCATGTGCGGTACGCGCCGCCGCGTACCAGATCGCCGTAGTCGTCAGCGCCGCCCATGTTCCCGGTCCGCCCGGCATATATCCAATGCCAAAAAACGTGGCCGTGACCCACGCCCAGCCGGTTTTTGCCTGTTTGCTGTTGGTCATCTCTTAGCTTGCTTCTGGATCGTCATCCTCTTCATTTCTAGGCCTGCGGCTTGCCTCGTCCAACCCCTCCAGCACCTCGGGGTCAAGAATCGGCGAAGAGATGCGGTACTCTCCACTGGCCCACTTGCCCAGATCGATCAACCGGCACCGGGCGTTGCAAAAAGGGAAGTGCTCGTCGTCTTTCGTCACCAGCGTGCGGCAAATAGGGCACCGCAGAGCTTGATTTGCAGACATCGCTCTTTACTCCCTGCTGGCTTCAATCACCCGCGCCACAACATCATAGTCGTGCGCCTCGGTGATCTCGCAGCGGTAGAACCGGCCCGCCGTCAACTCCTCGTACGGGCCAAAGTCATTGATATAAACCGTGCCGTCGATCTCCGGTGCGTGCAGCGGCGAGCGGCCCTCCCACAGCAGCGGAGTCTCCTCACTCTCGCCCTCCACCAGCACCTCGACCTCGCGGCCCACCCACTCTGCCCTGGCCTTCTTGCTCACGCGTTGCTGAATCTTCATCAGCTCGCGCTTCCGCCGTTCAATTGTTCTCGCCTGGACCTTGCCCTCCAGCCCAAACGAGCGCGAACCGTCTTCATCCGAGTATCCAAACACGCCCAGCCAGTCGAACCGCGCCTCGCGTACAAAGTCGCACAGCGTCTCAAAGTCCGCTTCCGTCTCGCCTGGGAAGCCCACAATAAACGAAGTCCGCAGCGCAATCCCCGGAACCGTCGCTCGAACCTTCGCAATTGTCTTCAGGAAAATCTCCGCGTTCGCGCCGCGCTTCATGTTCTTCAGCACCGGGCCCGCGGCGTGCTGCAGCGGAACATCCAGGTACTTGCAGATGGTGTCGTGCTTCGCGATCGTCTCCAGCAGTTTGCCCGTAATCTTGTTCGGATATGCGTAAAGGAACCGCAGCCACACCAGCCCCGGAATTACCGCCAGCCGGTCCAGCAGCTGCGCCAGCCCGTCCTTCAGGCCAAAGTCTTCGCCGTAGCAGGTCGTGTCCTGCCCAATCAGCGTAATCTCGCGCACCCCCTGCGCCACCAGGTTCTCCGCTTCCGCCACAACGGACTCGAACCGCCGCGACCGGAACTTGCCCCGCAGGTTCGGAATCACGCAAAAGCTGCACGGATGATCACAGCCTTCCGCAATCTTGATGTATGCCGAAGCCTTCTTCGTCGCCAGCAGTCGTGGTGTCGTGTGGTCATACAAATACTGCGGCAGATGCGCCTCGGCTCCATCCCACTCCGTCCTCGAAAAACGACCCTGCTGCTCGCGTAGATCGCCTTCGGCCCGCGCTGCCTGTGACGCCGTCAAAATCGTAAACAGCGACGGCTCCTCGGTCTGCAGTGCTGGCATCTCCAGCCCCGCCGCCGTCAGAATCTGCTCCAGTTCGCCCGTTCCGACAACCGCGTCAACCTCGGGAATATTCTTCCGAATCTCGTCGCGATAGCGCTCCACCAGGCACCCGGCCACAATCAGCTTGCGCGCTGTGCCCGCCGTCTTGTGCTGGGCCATCTCCAGAATCGCGTCCACTGACTCCTGCTTGGCCGCGTCGATAAATGAGCAGGTGTTCACCACCAGAATTTCCGCCGATTCCGGATTCGAGGTCATCTCCGCACCGGCGCGGTCCAGCAGCCCCATCATCACTTCGCTGTCCACCAGGTTTTTCGGGCAGCCAAGCGAAACGAAGCCGACCCTGGGCCGGCTCGCGGGGACAGCGGATGTTTGAGGGGCGGCGGGGCTCTTCGCCTCGTCAATCAGAACTTGCGTCACACTTATATTCTAGCTGACAAAGGCACGGAACTCCGGTCCCGCGCCATCCGCGCAAAGGGCCCGCACCTGCTCTCCGGGTGATATCATGGGGTGTGTGCCGGGTCCTACGCGGCGCAATCCCGCCAATCCCGCCAGGTCCGGAAGGAAGCAACGGTAACGGGCCAGTGCGTGCGCAGTAGGTCGCCCGGTACATATTGAGTCATCCTCCTCTTTACAGAATCCTTACAAGCTCCAATAGACAGTGACGGAATCGCTCAGCGACAATAAATCTTTCTAATTCAGCCGTTGTGGAGAAACTTATTTGAGCCTCATCGTGCGTCCGCGTGCTTCTCGACGCGCCAAAATCAGTGCCCTTGGAACCTACGTTCCGCCTCGCGTGCTTTCCAACCAGGACCTCGAGAAAATGGTCGATACCTCCGACGAGTGGATATACACCCGCGTTGGCATCCGTGAGCGCCATCTTGTCGACGAGGGCAAGGCCACCAGTGACATGGCCGTCGAAGCCGCGAAGCAATGCCTCGCCGAGCGAGGCATTGGAGCTGACCAGCTTGAGGTCATCATCGTAGCCACCGTCACGCCCGACATGTTCTTCCCTTCGACCGCCTGCCTTGTACAGGACCGCCTCGGCGCAAAGGGCGCCTGGGGATTCGATCTCTCCGCGGCCTGCTCCGGATTCGTCTATGCCCTGCAGGTCGGCGCCAAGCTCGTCGAGAGCTGCGCCCACTCCAGGGTGTTGGTCATCGGCGCGGACACCATGTCCTCCATCATCGACTACACCGATCGCTCTACCTGCGTCCTCTTTGGAGACGGCGCGGGCGCCGTCCTCATCGAGCCTGCGGAAGAGGGTGAAATCGGCATGATCGACTTCGTGCATGAAATTGACGGCTCCGGCGCGCACGCGCTCTACATGCCCGGCGGCGGCAGCCTTCATCCCCCCACTGCCGACACCGTCGCGAACAAAATGCACTACGTCCATCAGGATGGCCAGTCCGTCTACAAATTCGCCGTGCGCAAAATGGTCGAGGCGTCAGAGACCGTGCTTGGCCGCAACGGCGTCACTGTCGACGATCTTGCCTGCTTCATTCCGCATCAGGCCAATAAGCGCATCATCACCTCAAGCGCCGAGCGCCTTAACCTGCCCCTGGAGCGCGTCATCATCAATATCGATCGCTTCGGCAACACCACTGCCGGAACCATCCCGCTTGCCATGCAGACTGCGCGCGAAGAGGGAAAACTCAAAAAAGGTGACCTCATACTTGCGACCAGTGTTGGTGCAGGCTTCACCGTCGGTTCGTCTCTGCTGCGCTGGGAGATTTAGCCCGGCCGCCGCATCTGAAGCTCCGCCAGACGCATTTTTCAGATCGCCACTTTTTTCGTCGGCTTCTTCCCGGACGGCCTGCTCTTCCCAGTATGTTGATTGCTCTTGTGTCTCCACACTCCATAGAGCGCCACGGCGATCACCAGCGCCGTAAAGGCCCACATGATCCCGTCCGCCCATCCGGCCATGTAATGCGACCACGCGCGGAGCACGGTCCTGCCGTACGTTGCGCCCAGCCATGCAATCAGCCCATAGCGCGCCGCTCGCGCCACGCCCAGCGCGATCATGTAGCGCGTCCGTGACATCCCCAGCGCGCCCGCCGACAAAAGAAACGGCATCAGCGGCAGCGGCGGAGGCAGTATGGACGCAACCGCCACCGTGAGCATTCCATTCCGCTTCATCCATCGCTCGATGCGCCGTAGCAGTCGATCTGAGCCGTAGCGCTTCAGCATCGCCTCGCCGCCCGACTTCCCGGCCGTCCAGGTAGAGTAGCCGCCCACCAGGCTCCCCAGCGTTCCGGCGAGCGTCGCCAGCCAGGGGTTCCCGCGATGCGCAGTCAGCAGCAGCACCAGCAGATCACTGCTTCCCGGTAATGGCAGTGGGATCACCGAGGCGTCGATGGTCGCAACCACAAATATCCCCAGCAGACCGAAATGGATCAACCAGTGCGGCAGCAGGCCCTTATGCGAGTTGTGCCATACGGAGAGGGTCACGCAATGGTTGGACGCGCCAAATCGAAGCCGCGTCGCGCAAACCCATGGCTTTTCACAGAAAACGTCTTTTCAAAGAAAACGCAATTCCGGAACCGCCTGCAAGGCGCCGCATTCCACCGCGTAGCGGTAGAACAGGTTCAGCCCTTCAAGGCAGGCATCGTCGAGGAAGTAATGGATGTTTTCTGTCAGATAATTCCGGAGATCTCCGGTCGATACCGGCACCCGCCCGGCCCACTCCCGCGCCAACTCGTCAATGTGCATCAGTCCGTGGTCGCGCGATTGCTCGAAGTCCTCCGCCAGTTGCGCCCGCGTCACCGTTTCCGGCCCGAACGCCGCCTCGCGCACCGCCCAGAAGGCCGATACCCACGGTGTCCCCGTCCACACGCGCCACTCATGCGCCAGATCGATGTACTCCAGCCGCTCGCCCGTCCGCGCCTCGCGCGCTTCCCGCTGCTCAAGCGCCAGCAGCGCCGGATCGCCGATCAGCAGCGCCGCATCCGCCACGCGCAGCATTGCTTCCAGCGCCGGAGCGTGTGGCACAAACTCCGGCGCTGTCTGCCAAAGCTTGCTGAAGAAGATCCGCGTAAACGTGGCCGAAGTAATGGAGGCCGTGTCCAGCGCCACACGCTTCACCCTGCGCACGCCTTGCGGATGGCGCACTACCAGCAGAATCGACCGCACATAATCGAGGGAGGCAATCGCGCATCCCGGTACAATCACTGCGCCCGGCATCTGCGCATACGCTGCCACCGGAACCAGTCCGATGTCCGCCGTGCCATCCATCAGCCTGTGAGCGCACTCGGACGGCATGGACGAAATTATTTCGTAGCGTTCCAGCAGCTCGTCTTTCAGCGGAGCATGCTCAAAATCCCACATCAGCGGTGCGGGATTCGCAAAATCAATCGCAGCAATGACCAGCTTTTTCGAAATCGGGCTCACCGATCAGTGTAACAACGGTAATGGCGGCGGGAGTAGTTTCCCTTGACTCGCTCCTGACCCACCGATACCCTCCGAGCAATCTCACTGCACATCCAACCGCGCGGAGCCCCATGTCCTCTCCCATAATTTCTTCCACCATCGGTTCTCAGCCCGCTCCCGCGTCCGCACTCACTGAGGACCGCCTCGCATGGCTCGCTCTCGCGCTCACTCCGCAGTTGGGTCCCCGGCGCATCCTTCGCGCTGTCGAGCGGGCAGGCTCGCCCGCCCGCATTCTTTCGCTCGGCCTCACTGCGCTTGAGGGCCTGCAATTTCCAGCCCAGAGCGTGCGTTACATCTTTGAAGGCGCCGCCCGCTCCGCTGCCGATCAGGAAGTGGAATCCCTGGCCAGGACCGGAGCCGACTTTATTACCTTTGAAGACCCCGTCTACCCGGAACGCCTCCGCGAGATATTCGATCCCCCCGTGCTCCTCTGGGTACGCGGCAATGCAGGTCTTCTTGCGCGTCCTTCCATCGCCGTGGTCGGAACACGCCACCCTACGCCCTATGGAACCGGCATGGCTGAAATGCTCTCCCGCGATCTCGCCGCGCGCGGTCTCATCATCCTCAGCGGCATGGCCCGCGGGGTTGACACCGCAGCGCACAAAGGATCCATCGCCGCCAAGCGTCCCACCATTGCCATCTGGGGAACCGGCGTCGACGTCGTCTATCCAAAAGAAAACAAATCTCTGGCCGAACAAATCGTCGCCGACGGCGGGGCCATCGTATCGGAGCTTCCCCTCGGAACCTTTCCTGCCCCGCAGAATTTCCCCAAACGCAACCGCATTCTCAGCGGAATGAGCGTCGGTGTCCTGGTTATCGAAGCTGCCGAGTACAGTGGAACACGTGTCACCGCCCGCTGCGCGCTCGAGCAGAACCGCGACGTCTATGCCGTTCCAGGAAACGTTACCAATAAGAACTCGTGGGGCCCCAACACGCTCATTAAACAGGGGGCTAAGCTCACCGCCACGTGGGAGGATGTCTGGGAAGACCTGCCCACCGATGTTCGCGTCGAGCTCACTGCGCAGAACCCCGCTGAATCCAATTCCGCCTCCGGTGCATCCTTATTTAATCAGGAGCCTTCAGAGCAGTCGCTTGCGCCTCAAGAAGCCCGCGTAATGAGCGTCCTCCGCCATGATGAAGCACTGCAACTTGACGAGATCATGGAAAAACTGGAGCCTGAAGTCAGCTCCTCTGAGGTCTTTACGGCGCTCTTTGAGCTGGAGCTTGCCGGGCGTATAAGGCAACTTCCTGGAAAGAACTACGTCAAAAGCTTCTGAACAGAATTCGAGCTGTGAGCGAAAATGCAGCAAGGGAGTCAGAAAAATGTATATTCTGTCCCCTGTGCCCGAACGCGGTTTACCGCGTCTGTTAGTATGCGTCTCGGTTGTATAAGGAAAAGAATGAGCAAATCACTGGTGATCGTTGAGTCGCCTGCAAAGGCCAAAACGATCAATAAATATCTCGGGAAAGACTTCATCGTTGAAGCTTCGCTCGGCCACGTTAAGGACCTGCCCAAAAACAAGATCGGCGTTGATCTTACAAACGGTACCTTCGAGCCTGAGCTGATCGTCATTCCCGGCAAAGAGAAGGTCATGGACCGCCTCCGCAAGCTCGCAAAGGATGCGGACAACGTGTACCTCGCGCCTGACCCTGACCGTGAAGGCGAGGCCATTGCCGCGCATCTTGCCAGCGAACTCAGCAGCGTGGTGAAGAAGGGCGCCATTCATCGCGTCACCTTCAATGAGATCACTCCCAAGGCCGTCAAGGACGCCTTCGCCCACGCCCGCGACGTCGATCAGCATCTGGTCGATGCCCAGCAGACGCGCCGCGTCCTCGACCGCATCGTCGGCTACCAGATTTCGCCGCTGCTCTGGGACAAGGTCCGCCGCGGCCTCTCCGCCGGCCGCGTGCAAACCGTCGCTCTCCGCCTCATCGTCGAGCGCGAGCAGGAAATCAAGGCCTTCAAGCCTGTCGAGTACTGGACCATCGACGCGATCCTCAAGCTAACTCCGGACGCTGGCGACAAGGGCGAGCCGGCGTTCATTACCGCCCGCTTCATCGGTATCGACGGCGAACGCGCCAAGGTTGAGACCGTAAGCCAGCCCGCTGTGCCTGACGAGAAGTCCGCCCGCGCCATCATCGACGCCACCACGCGCGCCGAGTGGTCCGTCGTCTCCGTCGAGAAGAAAGAGCGTCGCCGCTCGGCTCCCGCGCCGTTCATCACCAGCAAGCTGCAGCAGGACGCTGCCGGCAAGCTTGGCTTCAGCGTCAAGCGCACCATGGGCGTCGCGCAGCGCCTCTATGAGGGCGTCGAAGTCGGCAAGCAGGGAACCATAGGTCTCATCACCTACATGCGTACTGACTCCACGCGCGTCTCGCCAGATGCAATCCAGGGCGCGCGCGAATACATTCAGTCGAAGCTCGGCAAGCAATATCTGCCCGACGCCCCCAACGTCTTCAAGTCCAAGAAGGACGCGCAGGACGCGCACGAAGCCATTCGCCCGTCAGACCCCAGTCTGCATCCGGACGACATTCGCAAGTCGCTCTCCGACGAGCAGTACAAGCTCTACAAGCTCATCTGGCAGCGCTTCATCGCCTCGCAGATGACGCCTGCCGTCTACGACGTCACCACGATTGCCATCGACGCAAAGAGTGACCGGACTTACAACTTCCGGCTCTCCGGCACCGTCCTCCGGTTCGACGGATACCTCAAGGTCTATCAGGACGAGAGGCCAAGCGACGGCGATGAGAACCAGGAGCTTCCGCAAATTCGCGAAGGCCAGCCTCTGGCCCTCGCCGGCCCGCAGCATCTTCATCAGCTTGCCGTCCGCGCGCGCACCGCCAAGCTCGAAGAGGCGCGCCGTCAGCACCGCCAGCAGGTCGCCAAAATCGAGGCCAGGAACGAGCAGGCCGGGGAAGGCGCGCACGCGGAGATACCCGCCTTCGTCGAGCCGACGGCAGAGCTCGCCGAGCGCACGGCGGTCTCCACCGTCCAGAAGTTTACCCAGCCGCCTCCGCGCTACAACGAGGCTTCGCTCGTTCGCGAGCTTGAGGAGCGCGGCATTGGCCGTCCTTCCACCTACGCGTCCATCATCAATACCATTCAGGATCGCGAGTACGTGGCCAAAGTTGGTGGCCGTCGCGGCCCCTTTGTGCCTACGGAGATCGGCACGGTTGTCACCGGCCTTCTCGTCAAGAATTTTCCTTACATCTTTGACACCAGCTACACCGCCCGGCTGGAAGAAGAGCTGGACGACATCGAAGACGGCAAGGAGAAGTGGACCGATCTGCTCAAGGGCTTTTACGGCTATTTCAAGGGCGAGCTGGAGGACGCGGGCGCCAACATGGAAGACATCAAGCGCATGGAAAAGCCCACCAATCAGGTGTGCGATCTGTGCGGCTCGCCGCTCGTCCTCAAGTGGGGCAAGTTCGGTTCCTTTTACGCTTGCAGCGCCTACGACAAAAAGAAGCCCGGTAGTTGCAACTTCACCAAGGAGAACTTCGAAACCAAACCCAACCTCGCTGCCCCCAGTGAAGACGTCGAGCAGGAAGAGGAGTACTGCGAGAACTGTGGTCGCGTCATGGTGCTGCGCAACGGCCCGTGGGGCCCCTTCATGGCCTGCCCCGGCTACAACGAGGACCCGCCCTGCAAGACTGTCCGCCGACTCAACCAGAAGCAGCAGCAGAAGCCGCCTGTCCCGCTCGACGAGAAGTGTCCCAAGTGCGGCGAGCATCTTATGCTCCGCAACGGACAGTACGGCGAGTTCATCTCCTGCTCCGGCTATCCCAAGTGCAAATACATCAAGCAGAACACCATCGGGGTCAAGTGCCCCAAATGCCACGACGGCGATATCGTCGAGAAGAAGGCCCGCCGCGGCAACGTCTTCTACAGTTGCTCCGAGTACCCCAAGTGCGACTTCACCGCCAACTACAAGCCGGTCGAGAAAAAATGCCCGGAGTGCGGCAGCCCCTATCTGATGGAGAAGACCCTCAAGTCCGGCGTCTACCTCGTTTGCCCCAACAACAAAAAGCCTTCCGCCGACGAAGACGCCGCGCCGAAAAAGCGCGCAAAGAAGGGCGAGGCTGAGACCAGCGTCGCGTGTAGCTTCACCAAACGAATTGGCGATGCCCCCCCTGCCCCTGCGCCGGAAGAAAAGAAGCCCCTGCCCACCGCCAAAACGCACGGTCCGGTGGTCGAACAGCCGGCGTAAAACGACAATTCGAAAAGCTCCGAACGGCAGGTGGTAATCTCATGGCGATGCATGAGGTCCACCGCCGTTTTTGCATTCTGCGGTCTTCCGGCTGCGGCCCTCGGCTTATATTCATCCCGCGCATTTGCGCCGAGGTGCCACTGCATGCTGAACCAGATGTTTCACATCCCCATTCCTCTTCTTGAGAAGATCCTCCGCCCCATCCTCGTCTATCTCGCGCTTATCGTCCTGCTCCGTGTCTTCGGCAAGCGGGAGCTGGCCCAGCTCAACCCCTTCGATCTCGTCGTTTTGCTCTCGCTCTCCAACACCGTGCAGAACGCCATCATCGGCAACGACAACTCCGTCTCCGGTGGAATCATCGGCGCCGCCACGCTGCTTTCCGTCAACTGGCTGGTGGTGCGCTTCCTCTACAGTTCGCCTCGCTGGAGCCATCTCCTCGGCGGTGTCGAGCGCACCTTGATCACCAAAGGCAACATCGACGCCTATGCCCTCAAAAAAGAGCTGCTCAGTGAAGAGGAACTCCTCTCCGTCGTCCGTCGCCAGGGCTTTGACAGCTTCAGTGACGTCGCGCGCTGCGTGCTCGAGCCCAACGGGGCCTTCTTCATCGAGGGCAGCAAGCCGACGACCGAAGACGCTCGCCAGAAGGCTCTCCTCGACCGCCTCGACGCTCTCACCCGCGAAGTTCACTCCTTGCGGGAGCGACTGACGTAGAACAGCCGAAACAACACGCCCGCGCCCAACGGAAGCGGCCTCAGCAGTACGCTGACCGAAGGCGCGAAGCGCGTGTCGTCGGCGCAGTACTTTATACTGCAAGGTCGCAGCATCCAAGGATTCGAGGAGTACCCATCATGTCATCCGCCGCCGTTGATTTCGCCCGTCAAAACTATCCCCGCTTTCTTGACGAGCTCAAGACCCTCCTTCGCATCCCTTCCGTCTCCACGCTGCCCGAGCACAAGGGCGACGTCGCCGCTGCCGCCGCCTGGCTCGCCGACGACATGAAGCGCATCGGCCTTGAGCACGTCGAGGTCATCCAGACCGAGGGCCACCCGCTCGTCTATGGCGACTGGCTCCACGCCTCCGGCAAGCCCACCGCTCTTTGCTATGGACACTACGACGTCCAGCCCCCCGATCCGCTCGACGAGTGGAAGTCCCCGCCCTTCGAGCCCACCGAGCGCGACGGCAACCTCTACGCCCGTGGAGCCGTCGACGACAAGGGCCAGATGTACATCCACATCAAGGCGCTCGAATCTCTCTTCAAGGCACACAACGGCAAGCTGCCCATCAACGTCCGCGTCATCCTCGAAGGAGAAGAGGAAGTCGGCGGCGAGCAGATCGCGCGGTTCGTCCGCGAGCACGGCGACCGCCTCAAGGCCGACTTCGCTCTCGTGTCTGACACCGAGCTGTTCGCTCCCGAGCTGCCCACGCTCTGCGTCGGCCTGCGCGGCATGATCTACACCGAGATCGAAGCCCGCGGAGCCATGACCGATCTCCATTCCGGCATGTACGGCGGCGCTGCGCCCAATCCCTTCGTCGCGCTCGCGCAAATCATCGCCCAGCTCAAGAACTCCTCCGGCCGCATCCTCATCCCCGGCTTCTACGACGACGTTGAAGCTCCGTCCGCCGACGAGCTGAAGACCTGGAAACAGCTCCCCTTCGACGAAGAGCACTACCGCAAGACCGAGGTCGGCTCCACCGTGCTCACCGGCGAACCCGGCTACTCCGTGCTGGAGCGCACCTGGGCGCGCCCCACCCTCGACGTCCACGGCATGCCCGGCGGCTTCATCGGCGCCGGAGCCAAAACCGTCATTCCCGCCAAAGCCGTCGCCAAGGTCTCCATGCGACTCGTGCCCGACATGACGCCCGAAAAGACATTCGCCCAGTACCAGAGCTACGTCCAGTCGCTCACGCCCGCCGGCATCACCCTTAACGTTCGCCTCATCCACTCCGGCGAAGCCATCGTCATCGGCACCGACAACCCCTACATCCAGGCCGCAACCCACGCCCTCAAGCAGGTCTGGAACAAGGACACCGTCTTCATCCGCTCCGGCGGCTCCATTCCCATCGTCGGCGACTTCGAGCGCCACCTCAAAATCCCCTCCGTCATGATGGGCTTCGGTCTTCCCGACGACAATCTCCACGCGCCGAACGAGAAGTTCCATCTCGCCAACTTCTATCGCGGCATTGAGTCGGTCATCGTCTTCTTTGAAGAACTCGGACAATGAATGCCTTCGTGCTGGCCGGAGGCGCAAGCTCCCGCATGGGCCGCGACAAGGCCCTGCTTCCGCTCAACGGCCGCCCGCTCATCGAGCACGCGCTCGATAAGCTTCTCGCCCTCGGCTTCACACCTCGCATTGTCGGCTCACGTCCCGATCTTGCATCCTTCGCACCCGTCGTGCCGGACAATTTTCCAGGCTCCGGCCCGCTCGGCGGAATCGAGGCCGCGCTAGCCGCCAGCAACACACAGCAGAATCTCTTCCTCGCCGTCGATCTCCCCTTGCTGCCCGTCTCATTTCTCCGCTGGCTCATCGACCGTGCCGCCCTCACCAACGCCCTCGCTACCATCCCCTTGCTGCAGTGGCGTCCGCAGCCGCTTTGCGCTGTTTACAGCCGCGCGCTCCTGCCTCACATCCGCTCCGCGCTCGCTGCCCGCCGCGCCAAAGTTATGCTTGCCATCGAGTCCGCCGCCTGCGCCATGGGTGCTCCAATCGATACCTGCAACGTTGAATCCATTGCCACTGCTCAGTCCTGGCCGCAGCCTTTTCCGCTCCATTCCTGGTTCCAGAACATCAACACCCCGTCGGACCTCGAAACCCTGACGCTGGAGCATTTCGCCGGCATCGAATAAGGTTAAATAAAACAAGCAGTTTTGTTTTCCGCCCGGGAGAGAACCGCTGGACACCCGCGAAATGCAAACCGTCGTCGAAGGCAACGCGCACCGTGTGCCCGAGCCTTACATCGCCTTCGAGCACGTCTGTAAGTCCTTCGGCGACGTCGTCGTGCTCGACGACGTCAGCTTCTTCGTCAATCCCGGCGAAACTCTCTGCATCCTCGGACGCAGCGGCGTCGGCAAGTCCGTCTCGCTCCAGCAAATCATGGGCTTCCTCAAGCCCGACTCCGGTAAAATTCTTGTCGCCGGCGAAGACATCACCGGCTATGACGAAAAGCAAATGCAGTCCATCCGCCGCAAGGTCACCATGGTCTTCCAGAATGGCGCGCTCTTTGACTCGATGAGCGTTGGTGAAAATGTGGCCTTCCCGCTCCGCGAGCGCAAAGGACTCGTCGAAGACCAAATACAGCAAATCGTAAGGGGGCTGCTCGAGATGGTTGGTGTCGCCGGAATGATCGACCTGTTGCCCTCCGATCTCTCTACCGGCATGAAGCGCTCCGTCGCCATTGCCCGCGCTCTGTCTGCGGAACCGGAAGCCATTCTTTACGACGAGCCCACCACGATGGTTGACCCGCTTATCGCGCATTTGCTCGGCGATCTCATCCAGAAGCTCAAGCGCCAGCTTCGCCTCACCAGCATCGTCGTCACGCATGACATGCGCTTCGCGCAGCGCCTCGCTGATCGTGTGCTGTTCCTTCACCAGGGCAAGGCGCATTTCTTCGGCACCATGGAGCAGATGAAGGCCTCCAGCGACGAAGTTCTCCGCCTGTTTCTAAATCTCGATGCGCTGGTGCTGCCCACACTCTGATGCCTATGCAAGCCACAGCAGACGACTTCGTTGGGACCTGGCGTCTCCTCGACTACACCTTCATCCATGAGGATGGCGCCGTCGAACATCCCTGGGGATCTGAGGTCCGCGGATATTTGCTCTACTCCGCCGAGGGCTACATGAGCGGCAACCTCAGTCCCGCGCGCGATTGGAAGTATCGCCGTGCCCGCCTTCACTCTGCCCTCAGGCCGCACGACAGTGCTGCCCCGCTCCGCATGGCACGCCGCGCCGGACGCCGCGACTACATCGCCTACTCCGGCCGTTACACTGTCAAGGGAGAAACCGTGACGCACCACGTCGAAGTCAGCCTGTTCCCCAACTGGGTTGGACGTCCGGAGGTGCGCTACTACAAATTCGAGGGCAACAAGCTCACCCTGCGCACGGGCCCCATCCGCTCCGGCATTCACACCATCGTCGCTCAACTCGTCTGGGAGCGCGTCAGTCCCGCAAGCGCGTAAACTTGTATTTGTGAAGATCGCGCTCGCCCAGATCAACCCCACCATCGGGGACTTCGATGGAAACGCTCGGAAAATCCTGGACTTCACCGCGCGCGCTGTGCAGGGCGATGCCGACCTGGTCCTCTTCCCCGAGCTCGCCGTCTGCGGATATCCGCCCGCCGACCTCCTTGAGAAACCCGCGTTCGTGGCCCGCGCCGGACAGGTCGTAGAAGAGATAGCCGCAAAAACCGCGGGCAGCAAGACCGCCATCATCTGCGGCTATGTCACGCCCGCGCACCATGGAACCGGCAAGCACGTCATGAACTCCGCCGCGCTGCTCCGCAATGGACGCATTGAGTTTGTGCAATCCAAAAGGCTTCTGCCCTTCTACGACGTCTTCGACGAACAGCGGTACTTCGCGCCCTCTGCTCATCAGCGCCTCTTTTCGCTCGGTGGCGAGCACCTTGCGTTGACCATCTGCGAAGATGCATGGAACGACAAGAGCTTCTGGGAGAACCGCCTCTACAATATCGATCCCATCGAGGAGCTCATGCTCTCCGGCGGATCTCTGGTGCTGAATATCTCCGCCTCGCCGTATTGGCACGGCAAGCGCCGCATCCGTCAGGACATGCTCGCCGCCATTGCCCGCCACCACAGCGCCCCGGTGCTCATGGTCAACCAGGTCGGCGGGAATGACTCGCTCGTCTTCGATGGCACCAGCATCGCTCTTTCGCGCAGCGGTGAACTCATCGCGCAGGCAAAGTCCTTCGAGGAGGACCTGATCTTCGTCGATTCCCACTCGCTCACCGGCGATATGCATCCCGGCCCGGACAGCGCGATTGAAGCCACATTCCGTGCGCTGGTCCTGGGCACCCGCGACTACGTCAGAAAGTGCGGCTTCTCGAAAGTCATCATTGCGCTCAGCGGAGGCATCGACTCAGCGCTCGTTAGCGCTATCGCCGTCGAAGCCCTTGGCGCGGACAACGTGCTTACCCTCGGTATGCCCAGCCCCTATTCCTCGCAGGGCTCCATAGACGACAGCCGTCAGCTCGCCGCGAACCTCGGCGTTCGTTTCGAAGTGCTTCCCATCAGTGCGCTCTTCGAGCAATACAATCAAGCCCTCGCGCCTCTCTTCGCAGGTTTGCAGCCCGACATTACAGAAGAAAATGTGCAGTCGCGTATCCGCGGCACGATTGTCATGGCTGCATCCAACAAGCTCAACGCGCTCGTGCTTACCACCGGCAACAAAAGCGAAATGTCCACCGGCTACTGCACCCTCTATGGAGATATGGTCGGCGCGCTCGCGGTCATCGGCGATGTGCTCAAAACGCAGGTTTACGCGCTCTGCCGCTACATCAACCGCGAGCGCGAAATTATCCCCCACGCAATTCTTGAGAAGCCGCCGTCAGCCGAGCTGCGTCCCGGCCAGAAAGATACCGACTCGCTGCCGCCCTATGATGTCCTCGACCCGGTGCTTGAGGCCTATGTCGAGCGCTACGAAACTCCTGAAGCTATCGCCAAAGCGCATAACCTCGACATTGCACTCGTGCGCCGCATCGTTCGTCTCGTCGAGCGCAGCGAATATAAACGCCAGCAAGCCGCGCCCGTACTCAAGGTTACGGCCAAGGCCTTCGGAATGGGCCGCCGCTTCCCCATCGCCGCGCGGGCCCAGGTTTAGCATGGTTGTCGCTGCCCCGGATAACAAAATGCCGCGCCAATCGTCACATCCCTTTACACTGGAAAAGTCAATTTTTTTCTAAGGACATCGAATGCGCCTCCGCACTCCCATGAAACAGTTCCTCGTTGCTGCACTCGTCGTCGCCTCTGCCATTTCACCGTCGTTGCTTGTGGCCCAGCAGGATTCCTCCAAGGTTCCGGCAACACCGCTGAAGCTGCCTGCGCCACCGGCCTCGAACTTCAACGCAGCCTCACCCTCTCGCGCCACCGTCTCTGCCTTCCTCAAAATGCTCTGGGGATACGACGCCAACCGCATGTGGGAAATCTGGGCCATTCAGAAGACGCAGGCACCCGGCGTCACTCGCGTAGTCGTAGAAATCCTGCAGAAAAATGACCCGCAGCACCACCTTGCCATGGCCGCATTTCTCGTTACGCCGGACGGCAAGCATCTTATTGCGCCCAACCTCAGCATGGAGCCCTTTGGTGAGCATCCCTACACCGCAGCCAGGCAAGTGCTGCTTGCGCGCGCGGATGGCCCCACGCGCGGAGCCGCCAGCAAAAAACTTGAGCTGGTCGAGTTCGCCGACTTGCAGTGCCCGCACTGCCGCATCACGGAGCCCGTCATCGAGCGCCTGCTGAAAGACTTTCCCCAGGCCCACTTCGTCTTTGAAAACTTTCCCCTCATCGGTGTTCACACTGAGGCTTTCAAAGCTGCGTCCTATGGCATCTGCGTCGCGAAGGAGGACGGCAATGCCGCCTTCTTCAAATTTATTGACGATGTTTTTGCACATCAGGATCAGCTCACCCCGGATACCTCGGACTTGGTCCTCGGCAACGCCACCACCAAGGTCGGTCTCGACGCGGCCAAGGTCGGAGCCTGTTCCTACGCGCCCGCCACCAAGGCCGCCGTCAACGCCTCCATCCAGCTCGGCAAGGACCTTAATGTTGACGAAACGCCTACGCTCTTCGTCAATGGACGTCCCATTCCTGTCGGTCAGGTTGCGAGCGGCCAGATTCCGTATGACACGCTCAAGCAGATCATTAACTATCAGATCAAGCTCGACAGCGACGGGAAATAGCTCCCAGCAACCGAATCAGCGCAACAAAAAGCCCGGCCGCCAGCCAGGCTTTTTGTTGCTTGGACGCAGTCCTAGGCTATTACCGGCTGGTCTGCATTCACCTTTACCGGAGTCAGCCAGCCGAAGCGATCCGGACGCAGACCGTTCGCAATGCCATAGAACTCGTCGGCAAGCTGCTTGGTGATTGGTCCGGCATTGCCGTCGGCAACCTGAATGCGGTCCACGCTGCGGATCGGTGTGACCTCGGCCGCCGTACCTGTAAAAAAGACCTCGTCGGCAATGTACAACATCTCGCGCGGCAGCGTCTGCTCTACGATCGGAATCCCGAAGTGCCGCGCCAGCGTCAGTACGGAGTCGCGCGTAATGCCCGACAACACCGAGTTGGCCAGCGTAGTGGTGTACAGCACGCCATTGCGCACCAGAAACAGGTTTTCGCCCGAGCCTTCGGAAAGATATCCGTTCACATCCAGCGCAATGCCCTCAACATAACCGTTTATGTCTGCTTCCATGCGGATCAGCTGCGAGTTCATGTAATTCGCACCCGCCTTCGCCAGGGAAGGCATCGTATTTGGCGCCAGCCGGTTCCACGAAGAAACGCAAACGTCCGCCGCATCCCCGGCCACATACTTGCCCCACGGAAAGTTTGCGATGTACACCTCGACCGGTACGTTCTTCGGATTCACGCCGATCTCGCCATATCCTCGAAATGCGATCGGCCGGATGTAGCACGGAGCTACCTCGTTGGCCTCGATCAGCTCCACCACCGCGTTCGAAAGCTGTTCCAGCGAGTACGGCAGCGGCATCCGGTAAATCTTGGCTGAGTCGAGCAGCCGCTGCATGTGCTCCGGCAGACGGAACACCGCTCCGCCTGAAGGTTGCGCATAGCAGCGGATCCCTTCAAAAACGGACGAGCCGTAGTGGACCACGTGGCTCATCACATGAATGTTGGCTTTCTCCCAGGGAATCAGGTTCCCGTTGTGCCAGATCTTGCCTGTGGCTTGAATGGGCATTGAAAAAACGCTCCTTTATTCGCGAATCCGTGAACTATCAATTATAGCCGCGCTGTTGCACGGGATACATCAGCTTATACGCGCCCTGTTTACTCCTATATATAGGTGCTTCACTCCAGGCGGTTAACCCATGGGAATGGAGGAATTGCCCGTAAGCCGCGTGCTAGGCTGGCGGCGGAGACGCTTTCCCCGCAAGGTCGCACGCTCGCCACAGATACCAGCTCGCCACCGATCGCCACGGCCTCCACCGCTCACCGCGCCGCAGCATGTCGGCCGGTTTGGCCAGCATCGATGCATCGAAGGGCTTCCGTTTCGGCAGACGTCCGAATGTCAGCGCAAATCCCTTCCGCACCCCGTAGTCCGTTACCGGCAGCACATCCGGTCTTCCCAGCCGGAAGATCAACAGCATCTCCACCGTCCATGTGCCAATGCCGCGTACTTCGGTCAGCCGTTCAACTATCTCCGCGTCATCCATTCGCCGGATCTGGACCATCGTCGGAACCGTCCCATCCAGCGTCTTCGCCGCAAGATCGCGCAGCGCCATCAGCTTGCTTGCGGAAAGACCGCATCCCCGCAGATGGTTCTCCGGCGCGGCCAGCAAATGCTCCGGCGCGGGATGCAGTTCTCCAAAGTAGGTCAGCAGCCGTTTCAAAATTGCGGCTGCCGCTTTCCCATGCAGTTGCTGATAAATGATCGACTCCAGCAGCGCCTCAAAGGGTGAGTGCTGGCTCTTCAGCTTCAGCGTGAAAGGGCCGGCTTTTTCAATCAGCCGGCCCAGCACTGGGTCGGCTTCGCTCAGTTCTTGGCAGGCGCGCGCAATATCGTATCGGGGCGTTCTTCGTCCGTCAGTCATAGGGTCAAAATAGTTGTACCAGCAATCAAGGGTGCGGGTGTTGTCGCTTTAGTTAATAGGGCGGTGTCCGAAAAGTAAACCGCCTGAAACGGCTTTATAGCTCGAAAACCGCAGTCCTTCCGCGCCTCCGCGTCATTTGGCCCATCAAAATCCCGCTCTTGTGTGCTCTCTGGAATAAAAATTTTTCAAGAGCTTTCTTAACCCCTTGCGAGTGTCGATTCTGGCGGGTATATTGTTGCTTCAATTTTTAACTGAGGAATTTGGGGAACGAAAATTTCCCTGTTGTCAATGACCGTGCGCACACATGGCGCGCTAGCTGTATAACCACCTGGCACGAAGAGGGAAGTAGGAAGCATTCATGGCGCAGATTTTTGACCGCAGCTCCAACGCGCTTGCACGGATGAGTCTCGTCTTATCGGGTTTGATAATCATAGCCTTGGGAGTTACGCTTAACGAGCTCCAGCGTTCGCCATGGGTAACGCGTCAAGGGCAGCGTGCCGATCAGCCGGTTCCGTTCAGTCACAAGCACCACGTCGAGGGCCTCGGCCTTCAATGCCAGTACTGTCATGTCTCGGTTGAAAAATCGAGCTATGCGGGCATTCCCCCCACGCGGACCTGTATGAACTGCCATTCGCAGATCTGGACCAACGCCGCTCTGCTTGAGCCGGTTCGTCACAGCTGGGCAACGGGACAGTCCATCGTCTGGACCAAGGTGCATGACCTCCCCGACTTCGTCTATTTCAATCACGAAATCCACGTCAACAAGGGCATAGGCTGCGAAACCTGTCACGGCCGCATCGACGAAATGCCCATTACCTACGAGCAGAACAGCCTGCAGATGGAGTGGTGCCTTAACTGTCATCGTGATCCCATCAAGAACCTGCGCCCGACCTCGGCAATCTACAACATGGATTGGCAGAAGCCTTCTGATCTCAATCCCGTCTGGTGCACGGCGACCAATGTAAAAATCGGCACGCCTACTTCGGAGTCCGTCAACTGCACCACGACGAATCCAGCCAGGGCAACCGGCGCGCAATTAGCATCGCTGCATCTGGTTGAAGCCGTCGATGCGCAGGTCGCTGGCAAACCCGTCGCCGACACCCCCAACGGCATGCTTGCGCCCAGCGTGAAATACATCAAGTTCACAAACCAGGAGGCGCTGGGCGGTTTCCTGTTCCAGCACTATCACATCCGGTCGGCTCGCGAGCTTTCAAGTTGCGAGGTATGCCACCGGTGAAAAGCAGCTTTGAAAAACAAAAAAACGGTGTGAAACAAGATATGCAGAAGACGCAGGAAAAACTCACTCTTGCCGAGGTTCGAGCCGGGCTGGCCGGGCAAAAAGGTAAGAAATATTGGCGCTCCATCGACGAGTTGGCCGGCACGCCTGAGTTTGAGGCTGCCATGCGCGAGGAGTTTCCGCAGCAAGCCTCCGAGTGGATCGATCCTGTTTCGCGCCGCGGTTTCCTCAAAGTCATGGGTGCCTCGCTTGCTCTTGCCGGACTCTCCGGGTGCACCAAGCAGCCGGATGAGCCGATTTACCCGTACGTCAAGGCGCCGGAAGACCTCATACTCGGCAGGCCAGTCTACTTTGCCACCGCCTTCCCGTTTCCAACCGGAGCGGTTCCGGTACTCATCAAAAGCGATGCCTACCGCCCCATCAAGGTCGACGGCAATCCTGAGCATCCCTACAATCAGGGCGGTTCTGACCCCATCACCCAGGGAACGCTGCTCGACCTCTACGATCCCGATCGTTCGCAGCATTGCTACTATCGAGGTGAAACTCGGCCCTGGCCGGCTTTCCTCGCTCAGTACCGCGCCATGCTGGTCGACAAGAAGGCAACCGGCGGACAGGGTCTCTACTTTCTTAGCGACACCGTTACCTCGCCCACGATGGCCGATCAATGGAAGAAGGGGCAGGCGGCCTTTCCCAAAGCAAAATTCATTCAATACAGCCCCATCAATCGCGACTCGGCCTACGCTGCTTCCAAGGCGGCCTTCGGAGAATATGCTGACTCGCAATATCGCCTCGCCGGTGCCGACGTCATCCTTTCGCTCGATGCCGACTTCCTCTCCGGTGCGGCACATCCCGGCTTCCATCGCCTCGCCAAGGACTACGCGAACCGCCGCAAGCTCGAGGAGACGAATCCTGCCAACCTCTCTATGAACCGGCTCTATGCCGTCGAGAGCATGACGACCACGACCGGCATGAAGGCCGAGCATCGCCTGGCGCTTCGCGCCGGGGATATCGAAGGCTTTGCCTCAATGCTCGCTGCGGCCTTGGGGGTCGGCTCGGCTCCTTCTGGATACACCTGGTCCGCCGACGCGCAGAAGTTCCTCGCCGCCGTGGTTGCCGACCTTAGGGCAAGCCGCGGGCGCTGCGTCATCATTCCCGGTGAGCAGCAGTCGGCAGGCGTGCATATCGCCGCAATGGCTATAAATAACGCGCTTGGGAATGTCGGCAAGACCGTCGTTTATACCGATACGGTCAACCCCATGCCCTCTATTCAGAACCATGACCTCAAGTCGTTGGTTGCTGATATGAATGCGGGCAAGGTCCACTGGCTTGTCATCCTCAACGCCAATCCGGTCTATAACGCTCCGGCTGATCTGAACTTCGCCGATGCGCTGAACAAAGTGGGTACTATCGTTCACCTCGGCAACCATCGGAATGAGACCGGCCTGCGGGCCCACTGGCATATCAACGCCGCCCATTATCTGGAATCCTGGACAGATGCGCGCGCCTACGATGGCACGCTTTCCGTGGTCCAGCCCATGATCGAGCCGCTCTACGGCGGGCACACCGCGCATGACATTCTGCAGTCCATGCAACTCGAAAACCCGGATCTTTCCGCATATCAGATGGTCCAGCAGATGTGGGCCAATCAGGCTGCGGCCGTAGTCAAGCCGGCAGGCGGCGATGCTGATTTTGGCTGGCGCAAGCTGCTGCACGATGGATTCCTCGCCGGCTCCGCCTATACGCCGAAGACCGTCGCGGCAAAGATCACGATTCCCGCGCCACCTCCGCAGACCCCGGCAAACTCTCTTGAGGTCATCTTCCGTCCCGATCCTCATGTCTACGACGGTCGCTACGCCAACGTCGGCTGGCTGCAGGAGATTCCGCGCCCCATTACCAATCTTTCCTGGGACAACGCCGCGCTCATGAGCTACACCACGCTCGACAGCATGGGCGTACGTGAGCATCAGGTTATTGAGATTCACCTCAACGGCAGGTGGGTCTACGCTCCCGTGCTCGCGGTTCCCGGCCATCCCGACGGAGCCATCACCGTGCATCTTGGCCAGGGACGTTCCACCGGACGCGTTGCCGGCGGTACGGGCTTCAATGCCTATCAGATTCGGCCCTCCTCCGCGCCGCTCTTCGCCTCCTCTGCAACGGTAAAGAAAACCGATCGCGAATGGGGCCTGGCCATTCCCAAAAGCCACTACATTGATCACCGTGCCACCTACGTTGGCGGCGACGGCAGCGGCACGCACTCTCTCGAAGGCAATGAGGCCCTGGATCGCGGCATCATCCGCTATGCCACACTTGACCAGTTCAAGAAGGACCCCGGCTTCGCTCACGAAGGCTATGGCGCGGACACACCTTCACCGGACGAGAGCATCTTCCCTGCGTATCGCTACGACAAAAACGCATGGGGCATGTCCATCGACCTTAACTCCTGCATCGGTTGTAACGCCTGTATCGTGAGCTGTTATGCGGAGAACAATATTGCGGTCGTCGGCCAGCATCAGGCGACCATCGGTCGAGTCATGCAGTGGATCCGCATTGACACGTACTACGAGGGCGATCTTGCCGCGCCGCGCGCGCATTTCCAGCCCATGACCTGCCATCAGTGCGAAAACGCGCCCTGCGAGCAGGTCTGCCCGGTCGGCGCCACGGTGCACTCGCCCGAGGGCCTCAACATGATGGTCTACAACCGTTGCGTGGGCACCCGCTATTGCTCCAACAACTGCCCATATAAGGTGCGCCGCTTCAACTTCCTGCTGTACTCCGACTTCACCACGCCCAGCCTCAAGCTCATGCGCAATCCCGATGTCACAGTGCGCAGTCGCGGCGTCATGGAGAAGTGCAGCTACTGCGTGCAGCGTATCCAGGAAGCGAAGATCGACTCGGACAAAAACAACCGCCCCATTCGCGATGGCGAAATCGTTACCGCATGTCAGCAGGCATGCCCCACCAATGCCATCATCTTCGGCAACATCAATGATGCAGACGCGAAGGTCACCAAACTTAAAAAACTGGAGCGCACCTATGGCGTGCTTGCGGATCTGAACACTCGTCCGCGAACGACCTATGTGGCCGAAGTCATCAACGTCAATCCGGAACTCGCCCCTGATGTAGGAGCCTGAAGCAGGGAAGTTCCGCACTGGTTGGCTGTTCCAAAACAGCGGACGGCTGAAAGCTAAGAGCTAAGAGTTAAGAGCAGAGGATAGGTAAGAGGTCGCAATAATGGCAACCAAAGACGTACCAGTCAATGACCCGATGCTGGACCCCGTAACCGGGGAATTCGCGGTCATTGCGCCTGGACATACTTTCAAGTCGGTTACGGAAGAGATTTCCCGCATCGTCCTCACGCCACGCACGCCGCTCGGCTGGTTTTTCGGATTCACGCTCGCCGGCGGCTTCGTCCTTATGCTGCTGGTTGCGCTTGTATGGCTCTTCGTCAAGGGCCCTGGCATCTGGGCGGTCACCATTCCCGTCGCCTGGGGCTTTGCCATCGTTAACTTCGTCTGGTGGATCGGTATCGGCCACGCCGGGACCCTCATCTCAGCCATTCTGCTGCTCTTCAAGCAGGGCTGGCGCAACTCCATCAACCGCTTTGCTGAGGCCATGACCATCTTCGCCGTGGTCTGCGCCGGACTGTTCCCGCTCATCCACGTCGGGCGTCCCTGGCTGGCCTACTGGCTGTTGCCCTATCCCAACTCCATGAACGTCTGGCCGCAGTTCCGCTCGCCGCTCATGTGGGACTGCTTCGCCGTATCCACCTACGCCACCATCTCCGTGGTCTTCTGGTATATCGGCATGCTTCCCGACCTCGGCACTCTGCGCGATCGCTCGCAGTCGCGCCTCGGTCAATACTTCTACGGAATGCTTTCCATGGGCTGGCGCGGTTCGGTCCGTCATTGGGCGCGTTATGAGTCGGCTTCAATTCTGCTTGCCGGCCTCGCCACCCCGCTGGTGCTTTCGGTGCACACCGTCATCAGCTTCGACTTCGCCGTGGCCCTGCTGCCCGGCTGGCACGACACCATCTTCCCGCCCTTCTTTGTCGCCGGCGCCATCTACTCCGGATTCGCCATGGTCATCACCCTGGCCATCCCCATCCGCAAGTTCTATCACCTTGAAGACCTCGTGACCCTGCGCCACATCGACAACATGGGCAAGGTCATGCTGGCCACCGGACTCATCGTCGCGTACGGCTATGTATCCGAAGTCTTCATGTCCTACCTCTACTCGGCCAGCCACTGGGAATACTTCATGATGTGGAACCGTATGTTCGGCCCGATGGGCTGGTCCTACTGGGTCCTCATCACCTGCAACATCGCACTGCCGCAGTTGCTATGGTTGCGCAAGCTGCGCCGGAACGTGGCATTTATGTTCATCATTTCCCTCGTCGTCAACACCGGCATGTGGTTTGAGCGCTTCGTGATCGTCGTCACGAGTCTCACTCGCGATTACCTGCCGTCCTCCTGGGGCACCTATCGCGCCACCAAATGGGATTACGCCACGTTCGCTGGAACCTTGGGACTGTTTACGTTCCTCTTCTTCCTCTTTATCCGCTTCCTGCCCATGATCCCCATGTCTGAGATTCGCCTCATGCTGCCTCAGGCCAAGATTCATAAGGAAGCTCAACCCGTACCGGAGGCGGGTGACTGATGCCTGTACGTGAAGGAAACTACGGCCTGCTGGCCGAATTCGATACGCCCAGCCAGCTCGTACAAGCTGCGGAAGGCGCCTACAAGGCTGGCTATCGGCGCATGGACTGCTACACGCCGTATCCCGTGGAAGAGGCTGCCGCGGCCATCGGCTTCCACAAAAACACGGTCTCGCTGGTCTGTCTCATTGGAGGTCTGCTGGGGCTCGCCGCTATGTTTGGCCTCGAAACCTGGATCTCGCTCTGGGCCTTCCCGCTCAACATCGCCGGCCGGCCCTACTTTTCGTGGGTGGCCTTCGCCGTCCCTGCGTATGAGTGGACCATCCTCTACGCGGGCCTCTCGGCCGCCTTCGGAATGCTCGCTCTCAACGGCCTGCCGCAGCTCTATCACCCGCTGTTCAATGCGCCCAACTTCCGCAGCGGAGCGACGACTGACAAGTTCTTTCTTTGCATGGAGTCAACCGACCCCAAGTTCGACCTGACTGAAACGCGAGGATTCCTCGACCGTTACACCCCGGTCTCCGTAGTGGAGGTGGAGTATTAGTCCGATGAAGAACTTCCGCAAACATTCCTCGCGACTGCTCGCCCTGGCTTCGGCTGCGGCTTTGCTGGTCATTGCCGGTTGCCGCCAGGACATGCAGAACCAGCCCAAGATGATTCCGCAGCGTGGCTCCTCCATGTTCGCCAACCATCGCTCGGCGCGCCCGCAGGTGCCAGGAACCGTCGCGCGCGGCCAGCTTTATGAGGACCAGTACTTCTACACCGGCCTCATCGACGGCAAGGAGAAGAACGCCATGCCGTACCCGGTTACGCTGGAAGTCCTCGAGCGCGGTCAGGAGCGCTTCAACATTTACTGCACACCCTGTCACTCGCGTGTCGGCAACGGGGATGGCATGATCGTGCAGCGCGGCTACAAGCCCGCCGGCAATTATCACGATGCCAAGCACCTCGCCCAGCCGCTCAGCCACTATTTCTATGTCATGACTCACGGCTTCGGCGCTATGCCCGACTACTCCGCGCAGATCACGCCCGTCGACCGTTGGGCCATTGCGGCGTATATCCGTGCATTGCAGTTGAGCCAGGACGCCCCTCTGGCGGATGTCCCGGCTGGCGTGCAGGTACAGAACCTCAAGGCAGTTGCCTTCAAGGAAGGGCTGCCGGCCAGCTACGCTGGGCCTTGGCCGATAGCGGAAAATACGGATGCGCGTGCGCTGCCGTCCGCCGGCATTGTCGCCGGCGCTCCGGCAGAGCCCAACATTCCTCTGGCTAAGGTCGAAAAAGTCCCCAACACAAAGACTGCGGGCAAGGCACCCGCAGCGCATTAAGGAGTGCAGGAACAAGGCATGGCACAACACTCGGTTTCTGGACATCACGTGAAGACACTGCCCGCGGATCTGAGCGCTCCGGCATTCGTCGATACCTGGCGCACCCGTGCGCTGATAATCGGCTGCATCTTCTCAGTTCTCGCCGTCGTCATCGGCTTCATGAGCGGAGACCATTGGCAGCACTTCCTGCGCGCCTGGCTCCACGGCTACATGATCTGTTTCGACTTCTGCTGCGGCGGCATGGTCCTGCTTATGGTCCAGTACCTCTCCGGAGGCAAGTGGGGACTCATCATCCGCCGCCCACTGGAAGCAATGACGCGCACTCTACCGCTGGTCATCCTTTATTTCCTGCCCGTCGGCATCTTCGGCATGACCTTTGGCCGCCTCTACATCTGGTCAAAATATGCTGATTGGGCCACCGCTCTCAAAGAGCACCTGATCACCGTCGAACAGGCCCACGCGATCCATTTCAAGCACGTCATTCTTAACCCGGTCGGCTTCTGGGGCACGTCGCTCGGCGCCTTCGCCATCATCGGAACCTATATCTACTTCCTCAACAAGCTCTCGCTCAAACGCGACGCGGACCCGGAGTCCAACTTTCGGTACTGGCAGGTCCGGTTTGAGAACATAAGCGGCTTCGGCGTCCTCCTCTATGCCCTCTTGCTCTTCATATGCGTCGTCTACTGGGTTATGTCGCTCGACCCCACCTTTTACTCCGCCGTCTACGGACTCCAGTTCCTGGTCGGCGAAGGCTACGGAGTGCTGGCCCTCTCCATCCTCACCCTCATCGCGCTCTCCAAGGCTGAACCCATCAAGACCGCCTTCCGCGTCACCGAGCAGCACGATATGGGCAAGCTCTGCTTCGCCTTCGTCATGCTCAATATCTATCTGGCTTTCGGAGCCTTCCTGATCATCTGGTCCGGCAACTCCCCCGACGAGATTCCCTGGTACCTCGACCGCATTCGCGGCGGATGGGGCGTCATCGCCACGCTCGACTTCATCTTCCACTGGCTGCTGCCGTTCACGCTTTTGCTCTCGAGCAACCTCAAGCGCATCAAAGGCCGCCTCGCCCTGGTCTGCTGCATCATGATTTTTGCCCGCTACTGGGATATGTTCTGGCTCATCGAGCCTAACTTCAAGGACGCTGCCCGCAATCTGCACTTCAGCATCGGCCTCCTGGAGTACGCCACCCTGCCGGTTGCAATGATTGCATTCTGGATGGCCTACTACTTTACACAGCTTAAGAAGCGGCCGATTGTCGCCGTCAATGACCCGCATCTCCCGCAGATTTTGGAGCCCGAACATGCACACGCCTAATCCGCACGAGTCGAAAAGTAAAGCCAGCTCGATACGCGAAGGCTACGAAGTCACCGACGTCAGTGTCTCCGGCATTGCGGTCTTCCTTATCGGCCTGTTCATCTCCGTCGGCGTTTTCTTCGTCTTCTGCTACGCCATGGGCTATGTCATCAACAGCCACCTCATCAAAAGCGATGGCCCGCCCAACAGATGGCATGCTTTCCAGAAGCCGGAAGAATTCGAAAACATGCAGTCCAACCCGGCGGGTGAGCAAAAACAACTTCAGCAGCTTACGCAGAGCTTCCCCACGCCGCGCATCCAGATCGACAACGGAGCACAGGACCTGGTTAACCTGCACCGCCGCGAAGACCTGCTGCTTGAACACTACAGCTGGGTCAACGAATCACAGGGCAAGGTCCGCCTCCCCATTCAGCGTGCGATGGAGTTAATTGCCCAGACCGGGCTTCCGGTCGAAAAACAAACCGGGCCCAAATTCCCGTTAATGTTCGGCGACAAGATGCCTACGATTCAGGTGCCGCTCACCGACGGATTTGCCCGCACGGCGTTTGAGTACGAGGAAGACACAGGTTCCAAACTTCCTGGAGAGCAGACCTCCACCGGAGCAGATCGATAACGTAATAAACCCTGTAACGGAGGCGGAAGAAAACGGCAGCAGCAAAACAGGTTCGAGCATAGGAACCTTTAGGAGCACGGAGCACTCAGCGGGAAAGGCAGCAAACGGATTCACTGGAAGTACGATCCCGGAGAAACGAAGCACGGGGCAGAGGTTGAAACATAATGCGTAGACTGGAAAAAATTCGGAACCTGACACTTGGCATCGGTCTTCTGGCGCTCGCAATTGGCGGCGCGGCCAGCCTGCGCGCGCAGGTCACCGACTGGGGCCAGAAGCAGGCCGGCCCCATCCGCGACGTGACCCCCCAGCTGATCAAGCGCGTCCAGATCACGCAAAACCTAAACAAGCAGATTCCCCTCAACCTTCAGTTCCGCGACTCCACCGGCAAGACCGTCACTCTAGGCGACTACTTCGGCAAAAAGCCCGCCATCCTGGCCATGGTCTACTACCGCTGCAAAATGCTCTGCCCGGAGGAAATCAACGGACTCGTCGGCGCGCTGGAAATGGTCAAGTTCAATCCCGGCAAGGACTTCAACGTTATCTTTGTCAGCATTGATCCGACCGAGACGCCAAAACTCGCCGCCAGCGAAAAGGCCCTCTACCTCAAACGCTACGGCCGCCCCGGGACCGCCGACGGATGGCATTTCCTCACCGGCCAGCAGCCGGCCATTCACGCGCTCGCCAAGGCCACCGGCTTTGGTTACACCCTCGTGCCCGGCCCCGACGGAAAATTTACACAGTTTGCCCACGCCAGTTCCATCGAGCTGCTCACCCCCTCCGGCAAGCTGGACCAGTATTATCTCGGCGTCGAGTATTCACCACGCGACATTCAACTCGGACTCGTCGAAGCCTCCAACGGCAAAATTGGCTCCATCGTCGACGATGTCCTCACCTATTGCTATCGCTACAATCCAATGCTCAACCGGCACGATCTGCTCATTGCGCGCATCGTGCAGGCGGGCTGTCTTCTCACTATGTTGCTTCTTGGAATTTATATGGTAGTTAATTTTCGGCGTGATGTCTTGAACGGGCGACTTGAAGCCGCCCGCAAAACGGCAAACGGGTAAAGGGAACGATGCATTATTTCATCAGTCCGGTACTGTGGCAGTTTCTCGTTAAGTGGCTCACGCACTTCGCGCTCTTTCCGCCCGAAGCGTCGTCCATCGCTCCCTATGCGGACGCTCTCTATTTCTTTCTCATCCTGATCTCGCTGATCGGGATGGTAGCGGTTGCCGTACTCGTCATCGGCTTCTCCATCGTTTACCGCCAGGAGCGCCACCCCGTAGCCACCCAGATCGAAGGCTCCACGCTGCTTGAAGCAACCTGGACCATCATCCCGCTCGCCCTCTTTATGATCTGCTTCGTCTGGGGTGCGCTGCTCTACTTCCGCATCTACAACCCGCCCACCAATGCCCTCGACATGTACGTCGTTGGCAAACAGTGGATGTGGAAGATCGAGCATCCAGGCGGCCAGCATGAGATTGACGCTCTGCACGTCCCCATCGGCCGTCCCGTTCAGCTCACCATGATCTCGCAGGACGTCTTTCACAGCTTTTCCATTCCCGCCTTCCGCGTCAAACGCGAGGTCATACCGGGCCGCTATACCACCGTGTGGTTTACCGCCACCAAACCCGGCAAGTACCACCTCTTCTGCACCCAGTACTGTGGCACGCTGCACTCGCAGATGATCGGCTGGGTTTATGCAATGACGCCCGATGCTTATCAGGCTTGGCTCGCCGGCTCCACCAGCGGATCCTCGCTTGCCCAGAACGGCGAACGGCTTTTCGCCAGCCTCGGCTGCAACTCATGCCACTCCGGCAAAGCATCCGCGCGAGGCCCCAATCTGGCCAAGGTCTATGGGACCAGGGTCCAGCTTGCCGACGGATCCTATACCACTGTCAATGACGCGTTCCTGCGGGGCTCAATCCTTAACCCGGCGATTCATGTCACCGCCGGATACGCGCCCATCATGCCGACCTATCAGGGGCAGATCAGTGAAGACGGCTTGATCGATCTGGTTGAATACATCAAGCATATTCACACCAACGAACGTATTCAGCAGACGCTGAATACTGCTGAGGTGCAGGGGACTCATTCCGCCTCTGGCACAGGCAGCAAAGCACAGCCTCAAACGGCGCACGCAGCGTCGAGGATGGTGAACCAATGAGTACAATTATCAATCTTCCCGATCAGTCCACGGCAAAAATGCCCAAGCGGACGTATCTCAACAACGAGTACGGCCTCAAAAGCTGGCTGCTCACCGGTGACCACAAACGTATCGCGATCCTTTATCTGATCTCGATCACGTTCTTCTTCTTCATCGGCGGAGCCATGGCCGGACTCATCCGCCTTGAGCTGCTCACGCCGCAATCCGACCTCGTCGCTTTCGATACCTACAACAAGCTGTTCACCATGCACGGCATCATCATGATCTTTCTCTTCCTGGTGCCGTCCGTTCCCGCGACCATCGGAAACTTCCTCATTCCCATCATGGTCGGGGCTAAAGATCTCGCCTTCCCCAAGATCAACCTGCTCAGCTGGTATCTCTACATCATTGGCGGCGGCCTGATCCTCTGGGCCCTCATGGCCGGCGGCGTCGATACCGGCTGGACCTTCACCACCCCGCTCAGCACCCACTACTTAAATACCCACGTCATCACCGCCGGAATGGCAATTTTCGTCGCCGGCTTCAGTTCCATCTTTACCGGACTCAACTTTATTGTCACCATCCACCGAATGCGCGCGCCCGGCATGACATGGTTCCGCTTGCCGCTCTTCGTCTGGTCGCATTACGCTGCCTCCATACTCATGGTCCTCGGAACCCCGGTTCTGGCCATCACCCTGGTCCTCGTCATCCTCGAGCGCACCATTGGAATCGGCGTTTTCGACCCCACCAAGGGCGGAGACCCGCTCCTCTTCCAGCACCTGTTCTGGTTCTATTCGCACCCCGCCGTCTACATCATGATTCTTCCCGGCATGGGCGTGATCTCTGAGGTCATCAGCACCTTCTCCCGAAAACGCGTCTTCGGCTATACCGCCGTCGCATTTTCCTCGGTGGCCATTGCCGTCTTTGGATTCTTCGTATGGGCGCACCACATGTTCATCATGGGCGTCTCCAACTACTCGGCCCTGGTCTTCTCCCTGCTGACCATGCTTGTCGCTGTGCCTTCGGCCATCAAAATTTTCAATTGGGCCGCTACTCTCTATAAAGGTTCCATCACTTTTGAGACGCCCATGCTCTACGCCTTTGGCTTCATGGGGCTGTTTACCATCGGCGGACTTACCGGCGTCTTTCTTGGATCGCTCGGCATGGACATCCACCTCACCGAAACCTACTTCGTCGTGGCCCACTTCCACTTCGTCATGGTCGGCGGCATGCTCATGGCCTTCCTCGCCGGCATCCACTTCTGGTGGCCCAAGATAACTGGCCGCATGTATCCTGAAGGGCTCTCCAAGCTTGCCGCCGGTACCACCTTCATCGGATTCATCCTCACCTTCTTCCCGCAGTTCATCGTCGGCTACCTTGGCATGCCGCGCCGCTACGCCGCCTACCCGCCGGAGTATCAGGTGCTCAACGTTCTCTCTACCGCCGGAGCCTCCGTGCTCGGCATCGGCTACCTGCTGCCCATCCTCTATCTCACCTGGTCGCTCAAATACGGCAAGATCGCCGGAAATAATC
The DNA here is from genome assembly GCA_035532055.1 of Acidobacteriaceae bacterium. Lineage (GTDB taxonomy): Bacteria > Acidobacteriota > Terriglobia > Terriglobales > Acidobacteriaceae > Silvibacterium. The sequence goes on from DATKRT010000018.1 coordinate 115,471, forward strand.
CCTGGCAGGCCACCGGGCTTGAATGGCAAATTCAATCTCCACCACTGACGGAAAACTTTGTTGAAACGCCGGTCATCGACCACGAAGCCTACGACTACGATTGGCTGGCATACAAGACGAAACACGAGGTGCAGACCGTTGGATAGTCAGGCGATCGCAACCCTTCCCGAGCACGAGCAACAAGCGCACGAACACCCGGACTATGTGCGCCACCACTTCGCCAGCGCCGACCAGCAGCGGGAAACCGCCAACTTCGGCATGTGGCTCTTCCTGCTCACGGAAATCATGTTCTTCAGCGGCTTGTTTGCCGCCTATCTGATCTACCGTAACTGGTACTATCCGGCCTTCGTCGCCGGCAGCCATTACATGATCATATGGGCCGGCACACTCAACACCGCCGTGCTTATCTGCTCCAGCTTCACCATGGCCATGGGTGTCTATTCGGCGGAGATGCGCAACCGGAAGGCCCTCATCCGCTGGCTCAGTCTTACGCTCTTGCTGGGCTTCGTCTTCCTCGGCATCAAGGCCTACGAGTGGCATGCCGAGTGGGTTGAGCATCACGTTCCCGGTCTCAATTTCAGCATCGAAGACTTCACCCACGTAAACCCAGCCTATCCCGCCGACAAGCCGCTCTCGCCCGACATGGCGGAGAAGACCCAAACCTACTTCTCGCTCTACTTCGCCATGACCGGCATGCACGCCCTGCACATGTGCATCGGCTGCGGCATCCTGATCTTTCTGATCTTCCAGGCCTGGGGCGGCCGATACACCAACGGCCATATGAACACCGTCGAGAACTTCGGGCTTTACTGGCACTTTGTCGATATTGTGTGGATATTCTTGTACCCGTTGCTCTACTTAATAAGTCGACACCAATGACCGCGCCATCCAATCAGGTTTTGAGGAAATCCGATGTCTGAACCGACACATCACGTACACAAAGTAGTCCCGCCCAAGGTCTATCTGGCCGTCTTCGCGTCGCTGCTCTTTTTCACCGCGCTCACCCTTGGCGTCTCATACCTTGAGCTGGGCGTCTTCAACGCGGTTGCGGCTCTCGCTATCGCGTGCATCAAAGGCACACTCGTTGTGCTCTTTTTCATGCACATCCGCTACAGTTCCAAACTCACCAAGCTGACAATCAGTGCGGGATTCTTCACTTTCATTGTCCTCATCACCATGACCATGACCGACTACATCAGCCGTGCCTGGGGTATGTGGTAGCCAAATTCTCAAGGGGCGCGGCATACGCTGCGCCAGCCGCACCATTTTTATCCCGCCGGTAGTATTTTCCTGCCAGCACTCCTTCCTGTCGCTGCAATGGGCTTTCTCCCGTTAGCATGAAGTCCTGAGACGGCTTCATGGCTGCGCACTACGCCTTTCTTAACCAGGGACGGGCTGACATTGAAGAAGACCTGGCCACGCGCAACATCGCCGATCGCGCCTGAATTCGTCGCCGTTTCTACACTGCCGTAACCATCCCCACCCCGCGCAAGCCAGCTTTTGACCAAAAGTAATCTGTTGCTGCGCAATCGCCCGTCCCATAATGGGCCCACGATACCGTTTTGAAACGGACGCCAACATTCTCTTCACTTCAATCTCATGTGCAGCGCGCTCCGCATGTTGAATGGAGCTGAGATCGTCGGCTTTCGACGAACACGGTTGGCGTACATGCATACTTATCGACCTAAAGTTATCGTCCGGGTTACCGTCAGTTTCATTGCGGTACTGCTGCTTGCTGCATCTGTCCTTACGGCTGCGGCGCAGAGCTTCCGCCGCCCATCCATCGGCAATGAGCTGATCGCGCGTCAGCGCTCCACCCGCTTCCTTGCCGAACGCGGAATCGCTCTGCCGTCCGGCGCGCGCACCCGCTTTACGCTCAGTCCTGCGCAACTGCTTTCTCGTGCCCGCGGATTCTATCGCAGCCAGGTCGCGGCAAACTCCACCTCCAGTTTGTCCACTGCGACGTGGCAGCCGGTTGGTCCCGCGCAGGTCGTAACTGCGGCCTATGGCGACGTCACAGGACGTGTCACCAGCATCGCCGTAGACCCCTCGGACTCTTCCGGCAACACCGTCTATGTGGGGACTTCGTTCGGCGGTGTCTGGAAGTCCACCAACGCGGCAGGCATCGCTTCCTCTGCCACCTTTGTCCCCATCACAGATTCCGTTTACTCGTCTTTTTCCGGATACAGCAGGGCTCCTTCACTGAGCATCGGCGCCGTAAGCGTGCAGCCCGTCACTGCCGGAACAGCCCCCGTCATCCTCGCCGGCACCGGAGTCGCCAACGACACAACCGCCTCTTATTTTGGGGCCGGCATCCTTCGCTCCACCGACGGCGGAAATACCTGGACGCTCCTTACGCACTCGAATGATTTGAGTAACGGGGGCAACACCAACTTTGGGTTTATGGGCAATGGATTTTCCGGCTTTGCCTGGGGAAACGTCAGCAGTAACCCCGTCGTGGTCGCTGCCGTCTCGCAGTCTGAGTCAGGCGTGGAGACCTATGCCGATGAAGGCCAGAACAGCGTCATGGGCATCTACTATTCCACCGACCTTGGACAGACCTGGTACATGGCCACCATTGCCGATCCCGGCGGCCTGGTGCAGTCTCCGCAGACCATCTTTACTCCTTGTGCTGTCTCCGGCTCCCGTATGCCCTGCGGCAATGCCGTCACATCCATCGTCTGGAACCCCATCCGCAAGGAGTTTTTTGCCGCCCTTCGCTTCCACGGCTACTACCAGTCTTCCGACGGCCAGAACTGGACGCGCATCACAAACCAGCCCGGCGTCAATCTCACCACTTCCATGTGCCCGCCCAATACCGGGTATTCCGGGTCGCAGGCCTGTCCAATCTACAACGGCGCTCTCGCCGTACAGCCTGTTACCGGAGACACCTTTGCCCTGACCACCGACATCAGCAATCTCGATCAAGGCCTTTGGCAGGACTCCTGCAGCCTCGCCTCTGGCTCCTGTGCCTCGTCCACCCTAACCTTCGCCCAGATCTCCGACTCTGCGCTCGATGTGGGCGCACTCATTGATCCTTCGCAGCCCACGCTCATTCCGCAGGCCGATTACGACCTCTACCTTGCCGCCGTCCCAACGGTGCTCAACTCGCAGCCCGACACGCTGCTCTTCGCCGGCACCGCGGACATCTATCGTTGCGACCTCGGCGCTGGATGCACCTGGCGCAATACCACCCATGCCCAGTCTTCCGACTGCAACTCGGCCCACGTTGCTCCTGCGCAGTACGCCATCGATGCGACCTTTGGCGCCGGCGGCCTGCTCTATTTTGGCAACGACGGCGGCCTCTGGCGCTCCACCGATGACGTGGACGAACAGGGACAGGAGTGTTCCTCGACAGACGCCTCTCACTTCCAGGACCTCAATCCCGCCTTCACCGGCTCCATCGCCGAGGTTGAGGATATGGCGCCCGATCCATCCAGCCCGCAGACCATGATGGTCTCGCTCGGCTCACTCGGCACGGCAGTTCCTCTCAGCGGCTCGACGGCATGGCAGCAGGTACTCAACGGAGAAGGGGACTACGCCGCCATCGATCCAGCCAATCCGCAGAACTGGTATGCCACTTCCGAATTCGGCATCGGGATCAATCAATGTACGCAAGGCTCCAGTTGCAGCATCGCAGGCTTTGGTCTTCCGGTGATTGATAGCGCCGATGCCGGCAACGATGGCTATGGCCAGATCATCCCTGCGCCCTGGATCCTCGACCCGCAGAACACCTCCAACCTCATCCTCGGTACCTGCCGTGTCTGGCGCGGTCCCGCTTCCGGCGGCGCCATGACGCAGCTCAGCGGTATGCTCGATGGCGATAACGGCCCCTACTGCGACGGCAACGCCGAAATCCGCTCCCTTGCCGCCACCGGCAAATCAACCGACGCCTCCGGTACACCTGAGGAAATCTACGCGGGCATGGCCGGGCTCTACGACGGAGGCGCAACCGTTGCCGGTCACGTCTTCGAGCAGTCCGTCAGCTCCAGCTCTTCGAGTTCTTCCTGGATCGACCTCTCCAACAATCTCAACAACTTCAATATCTACGGCTACGGCATCTCGAGCATTTATGTCGATCCGCACTCTACAGGTGGCCAGACCATCTACGTAACTCTTCAGGGATTCAATTCGGCCTTGGTGTACCGATCAACGGATGGCGGTTCCATCTGGCAGAACATTTCCAGTGATCTTGTGAACGCTCCGGCCAACAGCATCATCGTCGATCCCAACGACGCTAACGTCGTCTACGTTGCTACAGACGCCGGCGTTTACTACACCCAGGATGTAGGCAGTTGCGCGCAGGTAAGCTCCAATTGCTGGAGTGCCTTTGGCGCATCTCTTCCCAATGTCCCGGTCACGCAGCTGCTCACAGAACAGACCGGCAACGGCCCGGTCCTCTTCGCCGCGACCTTCGGTCGAGGGGTCTGGCAGATTGGCCTGTCCAGCATCACGACCACCACCGCCACAATTACGCCGTCATCCCTCACCTTCGGCAATCAGCCGGTTGGAACCACCAGTGCCTCTCAGCAGTTACTCGTGACCAACACGGGCAGCGTTCCTCTCCAGATCAGCTCGCTTGCCATCACCGGAGATTTCACCGAGTCCGATACCTGCAGCGGGCAATCCATCGCACCCGGGAACACCTGCGTGATTGAGGTGAGCTTCACCCCCACCGCGATCGGCGCCGATACGGGCTTGCTTACCGTTTACGCCAATCTTTCCAATGGCGGCCAGCTCTCGGTCCCGCTCAATGGAACCGGCACGCAGGGTGCGGCTGTCACGCTCACCCCGGTCTCGCTTTGCTTTGCACCTACGCTCATCGGGCAAACCACTTCGCAGTCCTGTCAGTCCACGGGCACGCCCACACAGGGCGGCCAGACCATTCAGCCGGGGCAGTCCATCGTCATCGCCAATACCGGCGGATCCACCGTAACCATCACCTCCGTCACCCTCTCCGGAGACTTCGCCTTTGTCGCCAATACCTGCGGCACGTCCCTTACCGCTGCCAACACCACGGGTGACAGTTGTACCGTGAGCATTACTTTCACGCCAACAACTTCCGGCACCTCGACCGGAGCACTCACCGTGGTGGACAGCGCCGGTACCCAAACCGCGCAACTCGCCGGGACCGGCATGACTCCTGCGACTGACCTGCTCGCGCCCGCCAGCCTCACCTTTGCTTCACAGACCCTCGGGACGCAGAGCGCCTCACAGCAGGTCACGCTCACCAACAATGGCGATGAGTCCGTACAGAGCATCACCGTCCAGAGTTCCACAACCGACTTTGTTGCTGTCAACGACTGCGGAACCACGCTTGCCGGTCACTCCAGTTGCGCAATTCTTGTCAGTTTCCTGCCCGGCATCATTGGAACGGACACCGGCACTCTTACCGTCAGCGACGTTGTCACGGCAGGTTCCACCCACACCCAGCAGGTGGTCCTGACGGGAACAGGAATCGCTCCTGTAGGTGTCGCTTCCGCTTCCCCCTCCTTCGTCAACTTCGGATACTACGCAGTGGGCGGAACCAGCCCCGCGCAGTCCGTTACTCTCACCAACAATGGCTCGACCAGTATCACTAATATTCTGACCTCCATTGCCGGTGATTTTGCCGTGCAGGCCACATCCACTAATCCCTGCGGCACAAGCCTTTCGGCAGGAGCTAGCTGCAACCTTGGTATCGTCTTTTCTCCCACACAGGTGAACCAGCGGACCGGAAGCCTCACCATTACTGGAACTGGCCTCGGCTCGCCTCTGGTGGTTGCGCTTACCGGAAGCGGCGCCGGCTTCACCATTAAGATCACTGGTTCAACCTCCCAGGTCATCACCGGTAGCCAGACAGCCTCACCGTTTCCCGTCGAAATTGACTCTGTCAACGGATCCACCGGTCCGGTCGCCCTCACCTGTTCCGTGGTTCCGGCGACCGCCAGTTGCTCCGTATCGCCAACAACGGTCACGCTTACCGGAAACTCCAGCCAGCAGGCTGCGCTCACTTTCTCCGTCGGTCAAACGGCGCAGGCCGCGCCTTCGTTCTGGAAAACCTCCGGAATGGCCCTCGCCTTGTTGCTTCCCATCGGCTTTCTGGCACGGCGGCGCAGCCGCTGGTCCTTGCTCGCCTTCTGCGCTGTCTTGATCCTGCTTATTCCCGTCGGCTGCGGAGTAAGCTCCAGTTCCGGAAGCCTTCCATCCTCCGGCGGCTCTACTTCATCTGCCGGCCAATACACAATTACTGTCACCGGAAGTATGCCTGGAATTAAACAGTCCACAACCGCGCAGGTAACTGTGCAATAAAGCCGGTATTGTGAGCCTTCCAGGATGCACTTCTGTCACAATGCCGTAAACTCTATTAGGAAGAAAGTTCGCTTACTTTGTTGTCCCACAAGGAGCAGAAATTCTCCCGGATCCGGTCAGCCTGCTGTGGGCCGGTTCGGTCTTTTGATCGCCATGCGCCAGCGACGAATCCTCAGCCTCCGCCTTCTTCTCGTCCTTGTTTCGCCACTCGCGATTGCGCAGACTTCTCCCTTCGGGGACAGCACCTCCGGACAGCAGACCACGCCCGTTGACTGCACTGACCCGTTGTTGGCCAACTCCAGCATGTGCCAGAACCAGGCTGCGCAGCAGTCTCAGCAGGGGACCAGCCAGGAAACTCTCCCGCGAATTACGCCCTCCTCCGTTCCGCAGCCGGGCATGACGCTCCCGCAAACCTTCAACGATGTCAATAATCCGAACCGCAGCCAGCTCAGCCAGTATCAAAACTCTCCGAATCAAAAGCCGCTGCATCAAAAGCCGCTGCCGCCGCAGCCCCTTACGCAATTCCAGAAATTCGTCGCTGGAACCACAGGCGAGGTCCTGCCCATATTTGGCGAAAACCTCTTCCAGAGCGCGCCCTCCACATTCGCGCCGCTTAACGAAACCCCGGTCCCGCCCGGCTATACCATCGGCCCCGGCGATGAGCTGCGCAAGGGAGAAACCATTGCCGGTCTGATCAAAGACGCAGGCGGCGCCTCAACCACTGCCTCCCATGCATATCCAGGACGGAGACGCATTTGTCGTTCCCCCCGTGCCATCCAGCGTCAACGTAGTTGGCGCTGTCTATGACCAGAACACCTTCCTTTATGTTCCCGGTCGCCGCGTCGGAGACTATCTCCGCCTTGCGGGCGGACCCAACCGTGAAGCGGATCGCAAGCACGCGTTCATCATTCGTGCCGATGGCTCGGTCGTCAGCCGCTCCGCTACCAATACTTTCTGGGGCAATACCTTCAACTCCACTCCAATCCATCCGGGAGATACCGTCGTCGTTACTGAAAAAACTTTCGGTCGCTCGAACCTGCGCGGTTTTCTGGAGTGGTCGCAGCTCTTTTCGCAGCTCGCACTTGGCGCAGCCGCGATCAATGTTATCAAATAGCTGAACTGGGTTCGCACGAGAGATTCGCATGAACAACACCATTCTGGTTACCGGCGGCGCAGGCTTCATCGGCTCCAACTTTGTCCTCCAATGGATCGCGAACTCTGACGCGCAGGTCGTCAATCTTGACCTGCTCACCTACGCTGGCAACCGCCGCAATCTCCAATCCATCGAGCATCATCCCCGCCACACGTTCCTTCAGGGGGACATCTGCGATGAGTCCCTCATCGCCTCCCTCCTGCGCGAGCATCAGCCGATGGCCATCGTACATTTCGCCGCAGAAAGCCACGTCGATCGCTCCATTGCTGACCCTTCCGCCTTCATTCAGACCAATGTCTTCGGTACGTTCAACCTGCTCCATCAGGCGCTTGCATACTGGCAGTCCCTTCCTGCGGAAGACAAATCCGCCTTCCGTTTCCTGCACGTCTCCACCGACGAAGTGTATGGGACCCTCAGCCCGGATGATCCTGCTTTTAAGGAAACCACTCCGTACGCGCCCAACAGCCCCTATGCCGCCTCCAAGGCATCGTCAGACATGCTGGTCCGCGCCTGGCATCACACCTATGCACTGCCTGTTCTCACCACGAATTGCTCCAATAACTACGGCCCTTGGCAGTTTCCCGAGAAGCTTATCCCCCTCATGATCCTCAACGCGCTCGAAGGCAAGCCGCTCCCTGTCTACGGCGATGGCCTCAACGTCCGCGACTGGCTCTTCGTCGAGGACCACTGCACCGCCATTCGCCGCGTGCTTCAGGAAGGCCGCATTGGAGAGACCTACAACATCGGTGGGAACAGTGAGCGCCCCAACATCGAAATCGTCACTACTATCTGTGATGTGCTCGACCGGCTTCGTCCCGACCCCTCCATCGGAAGCCGCCGCAAGCTCATCACCTACGTCAAGGACCGTCCGGGGCACGATCGCCGCTATGCTATCGACGCCACCAAGGCTGCCCGCGAACTCAACTGGACGCCCGCCCAGCAGTTTGAGAGCGGTATCCGCAAGACCATCGAGTGGTACCTCACGCACCTCGACTGGGTCAACAACATCCGCACCGGCGCCTACTTAAACTGGATTGAGCAGAACTACGCGGAAAGGCTCGCGCAATGAAGGGAATTATTCTTGCCGGTGGTTCCGGCACCCGTCTTTATCCGGTCACGCACGTCATCTCCAAACAGCTGCTGCCCGTGTATGACAAGCCCATGATCTACTACCCGCTCAGCACGCTCATGCTGGCGGGTATTCGCGACATACTCATCATCTCCACTCCCCAGGACACCTCCCGCTTCGCCGAGCTGCTCGGCGACGGGAGCCGCTGGGGCATCCAGATCAGCTATGCAGTGCAACCCAGTCCTGACGGCCTGGCTCAGGCCTTCCTTATTGGCAAAGACTTTATTGGGAACAACCCCAGTGCGCTTGTGCTCGGGGACAACATTTTCTACGGCCAGACCCTCAGCCAACAGCTCCAGCGCGCCGCCGCCAAAGACAAGGGCGCAACCGTCTTCGCCTATCAAGTCACCGACCCCGAGCGTTACGGCGTCGTAGAATTTGACGAGCACGGCCGCGCCATCAGCCTCGAAGAGAAGCCGCCGCAGCCCAGGTCAAAATTTGCTGTCACCGGCCTCTATTTCTACGACAACAATGTTTCCGCCATCGCCTCCACGCTCAAGCCCTCGCCGCGCGGCGAACTCGAAATCACCGATCTTAACCGCCACTATCTCGAGCAGGGAACCCTCGATGTCGAGCGTATGGGCCGTGGCATGGCATGGCTCGATACCGGCACACACGATTCGCTCTTTGAGGCCGCCATGTTCATCCAGACCGTCGAGCGCCGTCAGGGAGTCAAAATCGCCTGCCCGGAGGAGATCGCCTATCGCCTCGGCTACATCAATGGTTCCGAGCTTGAAGCTCTCGCACACCCGGTTCATAAAAGCGGCTACGGACAATATCTGCTCTCGTTGCTCTCGGAGGTTCCAGCGCCGCAGGAGAACCGCTGACATGAACATTCAGCCCACGGCACTTTCCGGTGTTCTCCACATCATCCCGAAAAAGTTCTCTGACCCGCGCGGCTCTTTCTGGGAAACCTACAATGAGCGCATCCTGTGCGAGGCCGGCCTGCCCGAGGACTGGAAGCAGGACAACACCTCTGTCTCGCTCAAAAACGTCGTCCGCGGCATCCACTACCAAATCACGCAGCCGCAGGGCAAGCTCGTCCGCGTCACCTACGGAGCCGTCTACGACGTCGCCGTCGATCTCCGCCGCAGCTCTCCCACATTCGGCAAACATGTTGGCTTTGAGCTATCCGAGGACAATGGCGCCATGCTCTGGATCCCGCCCGGCTTCGGCCACGCATTCGCCGCCCTCAGCGAGCGCGCCGGCTTCGCCTACAAGGTCACCGACTACTATTCATCCTCCGGCGAGCGCACCATCCTCTGGAACGATCCCGACCTCGCGATTGCCTGGCCCGTCACGGGGAAAGACGCCATCGTCTCCGCCAAAGACCAGCAGGGGAGCCGCTTTCGCGAGGCCGAGGTCTTCGCGTGACCCGCTTCCTCATCCTCGGCGCAAACGGCCAGCTCGGCACCGCTCTGCAAGCCCTCTTCGAGCGGGACATGCAGATCATCGCCCTTGACCGCACCGCCTGCGACCTCAGCGATCCCAACAGCATCCGCGCCGCGGTACGCGCTGCCCGCCCCGACGCCATTCTCAACGCCGCCGCCTACACCGACGTCGATCGCGCCGAGTCTGAGCCCGATCTCGCCATGCGCATCAACGGCGAGGCCCCCGGCATCCTGGCCGAGGAAGCGAAAAGCCGCGGCGCGCTCCTCGTCCACTACTCCACCGACTACGTCTTCGACGGCACAAAGCCTGCTCCGTGGATCGAAGACGATCCCGTTCGTCCTATGAATACCTACGGAGCCACCAAGCTTGCCGGCGAACGCAACATCCAGAGCATCGGCGGACGCTTTCTCATCTTTCGCACCAGTTGGGTCTTCAGCCCTCACGGGCGCAACTTCCTGCTCACCATGCTCCGCCTCGGCCAGGAAAGGGAAGAGCTGAAGATCGTCAACGACCAGAAGGGTGCGCCTACTTCCGCGCTGGCGCTGGCAAAGGCAACACGCGGCATTCTCACCACCGACCCGCCGCACAATTTCCGCGAGGTCTCCGGCGTCTATCACATGACCTGCGCCGGAGAAACCACCTGGTGCGGCTTCGCGCAGGCCATCTTCGCCCGCGCCCAGGCGCAAAAGCCATGGGCCTCAGTCAAAGGCATCCCCTCATCGGAATACCCGACTCCCGCCGCCCGCCCGGCAAACTCAGTTCTTTCCAATCAAAAGCTTAGGGCAACCTTCCATGTCGAACTCCCTGACTGGGAGTCCGCTCTCAAAGCCACGCTCCAAGTCTGAGACGTTTTACTCGACTAACTATCCGCCATAACCATAAAAGGCAACTTGATAAGTCGTTGACCTGCCCCCGATTTCTCAACCACTGATAACTGGAGTTTCCCGGGAGCAGGTCCGTCACCGCCCCCCTGTTTCATACTGGTAATTTCACGAGCTTTTCCGCAAACTGGTTAAGTATTGGACACTTCATTCCCAATCCTCAACGCCGCGCCGCATCCCCATGAGAACTTCCGCGACGCCCGCGAGCTTGAAGCCCGGCTTACCGCCGCGGTCCGCGGAGAGGTCCGCTTCGACTCCGGCTCCCGCGCCCTCTACACCACAGACGCCTCCAATTACCGCCAGATTCCCATCGGCGTGGTCCTCCCTCGCGACCAGGCCGACGTTATCGCCGCAGTCCGCGTCTGCCGCCAGCTCAACGCGCCCATCCTCTCCCGTGGCGGAGGCACCAGCCTCGCCGGCCAGTGCTGCAACGTCGCCGTCGTCCTCGACTTCTCCAAATACATGCGCTCCATCCACGCGCTCGACCCCGACCGCAAGCTGGCCACCGTCGAGCCCGGCATCGTGCTCGATCGCGTCCGCGAGGCTGCCGAGCAGCACCACCTCACCTTCGCACCCGATCCCGCCACGCACTCCCGCTGCACCATTGGCGGCATGATCGGCAACAACTCCTGCGGAACCCACGCCCTCATGGGCGGCAAAACCGTCGACAACATCCGCTCCCTCGACGTCCTGCTCTACGACGGAACCCGCATCACCGTCGGCCCCACAACCGGCGACGACTTCGCCCGCATCGTCGCCGCCGGAGGCCGCCCCGCCCATATCTACTCCGCACTCGCCCGCCTCCGCGACAAGTACGCGCCGCTCATCCGCGAGCGCTTTCCGCAAATCCCCCGCCGCGTCTCCGGATACAACCTCGACTGGCTCCTCCCCGAAAACGGTTTTCACGTCGCTCGCTCCCTGGTCGGCAGTGAAGGCACCTGCGTCACCATCCTCAGCGCCGAGCTCGACCTCAAGCCCAGTCCGCCCCATCGCCGCCTCGTCGTCGCCGCATTCCCTGACGCCTTCATCGCCGCCGACCACGTCCCCGCCATCCTCGAGCACCACCCCATCGGTCTCGAAGGCTTCGACTCGACCCTCACCAGCTACATGAACCGCAAAGGCCTCGCCACCGACGACATCCCTCTGCTCCCCGAGGGCGGCGGCTTTCTCCTCGTCGAGTTCGGTGCCTGGACCCCTGAGGAAGCCGACCAGCAGGCCGCCACATTCGACCGTGCCGCCGCGTCATTTCCCGTTCCGCCCAACGTCCGCCAATTCTCTGACCACGATGCCCGCCGCATCTGGCGCATCCGCGAGTCCGCCCTCGGAGCCACCGTCTTCGTCCCCGGCGAGCCCCACGGCTGGGAGGGATGGGAGGACTCCGCAGTCCCGCCTGAAAAGCTTGGCTCCTACCTCCGCCAGCTCTTCGCGCTCATGCGCGAGTACGGCTACCACAGCCCCATGTACGGACACTTCGGCCAGGGCTGCGTCCACCTCCGCATCAACTTCGACCTTGAGTCGGTCCCCGGCGTCACCGCCTACCGCGAATTCATTGACCGCGCCGCCGACATCGTCATCGCCCACGGCGGCTCCATCTCCGGCGAGCACGGCGACGGACAGGCCCGCTCCTCCTTGCTCCCCAAAATGTTCGGCCCCGAGCTCATCCAGGCCTTCCGCGAGTTCAAGGCCATCTGGGACCCCGACAACCGCATGAACCCCGGCAAGCTCTCCGGCCCCGCCGAGATCTATTCACCCACCGACAATCTCCGCCTCGGCCCCGGCTACCACACCCATCCGCAGCCCACCTTCTTTCAGTTTCCTGACGACAAGGGCTCGCTCGCCGAAGCCACCCTCCGCTGCGTAGGCGTCGGAGCCTGCCGCAAAGCCGACTCTGGAACCATGTGCCCCAGCTACATGGCTACCGGCGAGGAGCGCCACTCCACCCGCGGCCGCGCCCACCTTTTATGGGAGATGCTCCAGGGCAACGTCCTCGATCGCGACTGGACCTCCCAGCCCGTCAAGGAAGCCCTCGACCTCTGCCTCTCCTGCAAGGCCTGCAAGTCCGAGTGCCCCGTCAATGTCGACGTCGCTACCTATAAGGCGGAGTTCCTCGCCCACTACTACCAGCGCCACCGCCACCCCCTGCGCGACTATGCCTTCGCCTTCATGGACCGCTGGGCCTCGCTCGCCTCCGCCGTCCCCGGCGTCACGCCGCGCCTCGCCAATCTCCCGTTGCAGGTTCCCGGCCTCAGCCACGCCGTCAAAGCCATCCTGGGAGTCGCCCCCCAGCGCCGCCTCCCACAGTTCGCCCCGCGCAGCTTCCAAAACCAGTACCGCCCCGTGCCCGCCTCACCCACCGCCCGGCCCGTCCTCCTTTGGCCCGATACCTGGAACAACTACTACCACCCGCAAACCCTCTCCGCCGCCCACTCCGTCCTCGTCTCCGCAGGATTCGCCCCCCGCGTCCCCATCCGGCATCTCTGCTGCGGACGCCCACTCTACGACTTCGGCTTCCTCGACGCCGCCCGCAACTACCTCACCCGCATCCTCGCCGTGCTCGCCCCTGAAATCGACGCCGGCATCCCCATCGTCTTCCTCGAACCCTCCTGTGCCTCCGTCTTCCGCGACGAACTCCGCAACTTCTTTCCCTCTGACCCTCGCGCCGCCGCGCTCCGCAACCAGACCATCCTCCTCAGCGACCTCCTCGCCCAGCACGCACCCCACTACCAACCGCCCTCGCTCGTTGGACAGTCCATCCTCCTCCACGGACACTGCCACCACAAATCCACCTTTAATATGACCTCCGAGCTTGACCTGCTCCGCCGTACCGGTGCCGATGTCAATTTCCTCGACTCCGGCTGCTGCGGCATGGCTGGCCCCTTCGGCTTCGAGCGCGAAAAGTTCGAAGTCTCCCAAACCCTCGCCGAGCGGTCCCTTATGCCCGCCGTCCGCGCCGCCGATTCCCAAACCATCCTCGTCACCGACGGATTCAGCTGCCGCGAGCAAATCGCCCAAAACTCACCCCGCCGCGCCCTCCATTTGGCCGAAGTCCTCACCCGGCACCCCTGATCAGAAGTCCGCTTATTGGGCGTTTCTGAATTGCCCCCACAGCGCATTTTTTTCCTGCTGCCCCCTGCCAAAACTTCAGGTTGGAAATTTTTACATAGCCGAGCATGTCCGTCAGTCAAAGGGCAGCCACGATAAGCCATTTGTTTTGTATGAAGTAATTTTTTCGAAGGCTGATTCCGGCCTTTGGCACACCAACTGCTCTATAGATGGACATACAGGACGCTACACATCCTCCTGAAGTGTGCTCTGCAGAACATAAGGAATCAAAAAACAAGGAAAAAGCTAATGACCAACACAAAGAGCAAATACCAAGCACTTCATATCCCAGCTGCGATCCCGGCTCTTCTTATAGCCGCCGCATTAGCTGTGCCGACTTTTGCGCAGCAGTCTTCAACGTCTCAGGTTCAAACCGGTGCAACCGCTACCGCGAACGAAAGCCCGAGCGCGAACAACACGTATGCCACCGGTCATCCTCTCCCCGTCAAGTCCAATGAGGGCTTCTGGGGACACATGAACCCCTTTGCCCGCAAAAAGTGGGTACATCGCCAGGTCGATCCCGTAAAGGATCGCCTCAACGAGCTCGATCAGCTCCAGGCCAAGAACGCCCGCGACATCAAGGATGTGGACTCCCGCGCTCAGGCCGGTATCCATCAGGCTGAAACCACTGCCGGCCAGGCCAGCGAAACAGCCACGGCAGCGAATAATACTGCCAGCCAGGCCAACCAGCTCGCCGAGCAGGCCAGCACGCAGACCGCCCAGCTCAACACCACCGTCGGCTCGCTTGACCAGTACCACAAGGTCAACGATCTGGAAATTCGCTTCCGTCCCGGCCAGCGCCTGTTGAACGCCCGCGCCAAGGACGCCCTCTCGCAGGTCGCCTCGCAGGTCCAGGGGCAAAAGGGATACATCATTGAGATCACCGGCTATTCGCACAACCGTGGACAGGCCGGCATCCGCAACTCGCAGCACATGGCCGATGCGGTCTACCGTTATCTGGCCGAGCAACAGATCCCCGTCTATCGCATGCACCACGTTGCGATGGGTAACGCTCCTATGAGCGATAACGAGACCGTCCGGCGCGGAAGCGTTGTCCAGGTCACAGTCATGCAAAACAGTTTAGCGGCCTTGAACTCGCCCTCAGCAAATGGCGGTTCGCCGATTGGTGCGACGCAGCAGTCTTCCGCGCAGCCCTCCCCTCAGGGTGCTGCGTCGCAACCACCGGTTCAATAAAACAAGTAGAAAGAACCGGATCAAAGGTCCGCAACCAAGCTCTCAAACAACGAGAGAACCAAGGCAGATTGGCCCCTCACCCGAGGGGCCGCTTTTTTGTGCTGCAGCGCGCACCACGATACGCGCTGCGCGCCGCTTGCCGCCCCAATCTGCAGCCGCTCCCGGTGGTACCGGTGCGCTGCTTAGCCCATGCACGGCCAGTTCCGGATAAATAACGTTAGACTCAGAGGAGCCGCCCACATGACCTCCTCCGCTCAATCGCTTCCCAGTCCCGCCAGCGTCCTCGCTACCACCTTCGGCTTTTCATCCTTCCGCACCAATCAGCTGGAGGTCTGCGAGGCCGCCATCGCCGGTCGCGACCTCCTTCTGGTCATGCCCACCGGCTCCGGAAAGTCCCTCTGCTACCAGCTCCCGGCCCTTGTTCGCGGAGGCACCGCCCTCGTCATCAGCCCCCTCATTGCGCTTATGGAGGACCAGTCCTCCCGCCTCACTGCCCTCGGCCTCCGCGCCGAACGCATCCACTCCGGCCTGGACCGCGACGCCTCGCGCGCCGTCTGCCGCCAGTACCTCGACGGAGACCTCCAGTTCTTCTTCCTCGCGCCCGAACGCCTCCGTGTCCCCGGCTTCGTTGAAATGCTCGCCAAACGCAAACCCTCCCTCATCGCCATCGACGAGGCCCACTGCATCTCGCAGTGGGGACACGACTTCCGCCCCGACTACCGCCTGCTCCGCGAGCACGTCGCCGCCCTACGTCCCGCCCCCGTCGTCGCCCTCACCGCCACCGCCACTCCCGTCGTCCAGAACGACATCGTCGAGCAGCTGGGGCTGGTCCACGCCGCCCGATTCATCCACGGATTCCGCCGCCACAACCTCGCCATCGAGTCCGTCGAGGTCTCCAAACCCCGCCGTGCCCAGTTCACACTGGAGCTGCTCCGCTCCCGTCATCGCCGCCCCGCCATCGTCTACGCGCCCACCCGCAAAGACGCCGAATCCACCGCCGCCGAGCTCGCCGGAACCTTCCCCAGCGCCGCCTATCACGCCGGCCTCGACCCCCAGACTCGCGAGCGCGTCCAGCGCGAGTTTCTCGACGGCCGCCTCGACGTCATCATCGCCACCATCGCTTTCGGAATGGGCATCGACAAGCCCGACGTGCGCACCGTCATCCACACCGCCTTGCCCGCCAGCCTCGAAGGCTATTACCAGGAGATAGGCCGCGCCGGACGCGACGGCCAGCCCAGCCGCGCCATCCTCATGCATTCCTTCGCCGATCGCCGCACTCACGACTTCTTCCACCAGCGCGACTATCCCGACCTCGCCATCCTCGACCGCATCGTCAGCAAACTCGGCGCAAAGCCGCATCACGCAGACGACCTTCGCGACGCCCTCGAAATCGACGCCGGCGTCTTCTCCCGCGCCCTCGACAAGCTCGCCGCCCACGGCGGAGCCGTCATCGACTACGACGGCAACGTCACGCCCGGCACGCGCCAGTGGCGCTCCACCTACGCCATGCAAAGCAGCCACGGCCAGCAGCAGCTGGAAAAGGTCATGCGCTTTGCCCAGGGCGGCCAATGCCGCATGGCCGAGCTCATTGAGCACTTCGGAGACACCGACGACGCCGCCCGCCGCTGCAACCTCTGCGACTTCTGCGCCCCCCAGGACGCCATTGCCCAGGTCTTTCGCCCCCTTACCGGCGACGAGAAGCAAACCGTGCTCGCCGTCGCCCGCGCCCTCCGCCCGCTCCAGGGCATGTCCACCGGCAAGCTCCACAAGCAGCTCTTCCCCCGCGATCAAATCCTGCGCGACGAATTTGAAGCCCTCCTCGCAGCCATGGTCCAGGGTGGCCTCGCCACCTTTGAAGACGCGGAGTTCGAGACTGAAGGCCGCAGCATCTCCTACCGCAAGGTCAGTCTCACCGAAGAAGGGGAAGAGCTTTACAGCGCCGCCAGCCTGCGCCTCTTCATCCCCGACGCAGCCGAGCCGCAAGCCCCGCCAAAGCGCGCCTCTCTGAGCAAAAAGCCGAGAACCACAAACCCGCCCGATTCGCCCCAGCCCGAGCTGACCCCCGCCGAGCTGGATCTCGAAAAGAAGCTCAAGGACTGGCGTCGCGAAGAGGCCCGAAAGAACAATTTCCCCGCCTTCCGCATCTTCGGTGACAAGACCCTGCGAGCCATCGTCCTCGACCGCCCCCGAACCATGGAAGACCTGCTCCAGGTCAACGGCATCGGCCCCGAGAAGGCCGCTAAGTTCGGAGAAAGCATCTGCGCCATCTGCTCCGCAGAGAAGTGAAAGTCCCGCCCAATCCGTCGTGACTGCCATCACGACCTGCCCGCCGTGTAGACTGCACAATTAAGGAAGTCTCGCAGCTTACTTCCGTGCCGCATGCTCTCGGAGGGCATCTCGGATGGCCGTTGCCTTGTATCCAGAAGTCGAGCGCCCTCAGGAGCTTACGCAGGATCAGGTGATCGCCGCTCTGGGCTCCGATCCCTACCTGGGTCTTGCCTCTGCCGAGGCCCGCAACCGCCTCGACCGCTACGGGCCTAACGCGCTCCCATCTGCTCCTGTTCGCTCTGCCTGGCTCCGCTTCCTGCTCCAGTTCCGCGACTGGCAGGTCTACCTGCTTCTGGCCGCGATTCTGGTTTCATTCCTGGTCTGGATCATGGAAGGCGCCGCCGGCCTGCCCTATGAAGCGCTCGCTATCCTGGCCATCGTCCTTCTCAACGCCCTCTTTGGCTTCCTGCAGGAGGAGCGCGCCGACCGCGCCCTCGCCGTCCTCCGCTCCATGACCCCCGCGCTCGCCTCCGTCATCCGCGACGGCCAGGAGCAGCGCATCGAGGCGCAAACCCTGGTCCCCGGAGACCTCCTCGTCGTCCGCGAGGGCGACCGCATCGCCGCCGACGCCCGCCTACTCGAGGTCGCCGCCCTCCATACCCTGGAGTCTGCCCTCACCGGCGAAAGCCTGCCCGTCGCCAAGTCCACTCAGCCTGTACCCCCGGAGACTCTGCCCGCCGACCGCCACAACATGCTCTTCTCCGGCACCACCGCCGTCTACGGACACGCCACCGCGGTAGTCACCGCCACCGGCCGCCACACCGAGTTCGGCCGCATCGCCGCCCTGCTCCATGAAACCGAGGACCGCGAAACCCCGCTCAAACGGGAACTCAACCGCCTTGGCAAGCGCCTCGCCGTCACCGTCCTCATCCTCGCCTTCGTGGTCGTCGCCACCCTGCTCTTGCTTGAGGGAGCGCACGACGGCCAGCGCGTCCTGCATGCACTCCTGTTCGGTATCGCCCTCGCCGTCGCCGCCACGCCCGAGGGCCTCGCTGCCGTCGTCACCGTTGTTCTGGCATTGGGTGTGCGCCGCATGGCTCGCCGCGGCGCCATCGTCCGCCACCTCTCTGCGGTGGAAGCCCTCGGTGAGGCCACCGTAATCGCCGCCGACAAAACCGGCACCATGACCCTCAACCAGATGACCGTCCGTTCGCTCGTCACCGCCTCTGGACTCTCCACCATCCCCATCAGTGACGCCCTTTCGTCGGCCCACCACGCCGAGCTCATCACCGCGCTCAAGGCCGCGGCCCTCGTCAATAACGCCTCTCTCCAGCACATCAACGGAGTCCCCAAACCTCAGGGCGATCCCACTGAGGCCGCGCTTCTCGTGGCCGCCCACCTCGCCGGAATCAATCTCATCGAACTCGGCCGTCTCTGTCCCCGCACCGGCGAAATTCCTTTCTCTTCTGAACGAAAGCGCATGAGCACCCTCCACCGGTGCCACGCCATCCCCGGCTTCGGCCCACTCGTCCTGCTCACCAAAGGCGCAGCCGACCTGCTCCTGCCGCTCTGCACGCAGGAGTTCACCGCGCAGGGAACCCGCGCTCTTACAGGTGCTCGCCGGGCCGAGCTTCTCCGCACTCAGGAGCAGCTGGCCGCACAGGCCCTGCGCACGCTCGCCATCGCCATCAAGCCCATGCCGCCCGGCACAACCATTCCTGAGGGGGGCGAGCAATCCCTCGAACAAGACCTCACCTTTCTTGGCCTCATCGGCATGCTCGATCCCCCTCGTCCCGAAGTCGCCCAGGCCGTCGCCAAAGCCCGTGCCGCTGGTGTCCGCTCCATCATGATCACCGGCGACCACGCCGTTACCGCGCTGGCCATTGCCCGCGAGCTTGGCATAGCTGCGAATGACGAAGTCATCACCGGCCAGCAACTCGCGCAACTCAGTGACGACGCGCTTGCCTCTGCCGTACGCCGCGTCTCAGTCTTCGCTCGCGTCAATCCCGAACACAAGCTGCGCCTCGTCCGCGCCTTGCAGAGCAACGGAGAGATCGTGGCCATGACCGGCGACGGTGTCAATGATGCGCCCGCTCTTAAGGCCGCCAACATCGGTGTCGCCATGGGTATTACCGGTACGGATGTCGCAAAGGAAGCGGCGGACCTCGTCCTCACCGACGACAACTTCGCCACCATCGTCGCCGCCATCGAGGAAGGCCGCGGCCTGTTCGACAACATCCGCAAGTTCCTCCGCTACCTGCTTGCAACTAACTTCGGCGAAATCCTCACTCTATTTCTTGCCGTGGTCATCGCGGCGCATCTGGGCGGTGTAGGGGCCGAACTCGTTCTTCCTCTGCTTGCTGTGCAGATTCTCTGGATCAACCTTGTCACCGATGGAGCGCCCGCGCTCGCACTCGGTCTCGACCCTCCCGACCCCGACGTGATGCGCAACGCGCCCTTCGTCGCCGGAGTCAACATCGTCGATCGCTCCATGGTTGCAGACATCGGCATTGTGGCCTCAATCATGGCTGCGGGAACTCTGTGGGTCTTCTTCAGCGGAGCCGGCGGTGGCAGCCTCGACATGCGCCGGTCCCTCGCCTTCACCACACTGATCCTCTTCCAGCTTTTCAATGCTTTCCAGGCGCGCTCCAGTACGCACAGCGTCTTTGCCGGACTCTTCCTCAACTGGTGGCTTTGGGGCACCATCGTTGTCATGGTAGTTTTGCAACTTCTGGTCCTCGACCTGCCTGTTTTCCAGCGGGCTTTCAGTACGGTGCCGCTTTCGTCCGGGCAATGGATGCGCTGCACGCTGATTGCAAGTACTGTTGTTTGGGGTATGGAGGTCGTAAAGTGGGTGCGTAGGAATTACCGGAGGCGAACAATATGACCACTGAGTCCTCAGCAGCGGCCGGAAACCAGATCACGTGGAAGATCGCCACGCTCTTCCTGCTTACGCTTGCGGTTATTATCGAGTGCCTGCGGATGCTGGGCCCTTTCATGCCCGCCATTGTGGGTGCTTTGGTGCTGGCTATAATCACGCGGCGTCCGCACCTCTGGCTGCGCAGTAAAACCGGCAACCGTACCGTCGCCGCCTCCCTTGCCCTGCTGACCGTAACGCTCAGCATCATCGTCCCGGGGTTCCTGCTGCTGGAGAACATTGGCCAGCATCTTCTTAACGCGGTCCGCCTGCTTCAGAACGGCACCGCCGAACGCAGCGTCAGCCAGTTTCTCGCTGGTCATCAGCAGATTGCCTCAGTTCTGCAAAGCACTTCGCAATATGTCACCTTCGGTCAGGCGACCGAACGAGCCGCCCGCTTCATCAGTGCGCATCTGGTCGGCGTGCTCAGTAACTCGGTCGCGGCCCTCACGCAAATCATCATCATGCTCTTCCTGCTCTTCTTCCTTTACCGGGATGATGAGGCCGCCATGCGCTTCCTTTATCGGATGCTTCCCCTGCATGACTCCGAAGCCAGGAACATGATGGCCCGCATTGCCGACACCATCCGCGCCACGGTCCTTGGACGGTTCATTATCGCCGCTGTGCAGGGAATCGTTGCTGGCGCGACCTTTGCGGCTCTGGGTATCGACGGAGCCACAATTCTCGGCATTCTAACCGCGCTCGTCGCCATCGTGCCGTCCTTTGGCGCCTACATCGTCTGGCTTCCGGTCGCGGCCTATCTCGCACTCACCGGCAACTGGGGCAAGATGGCCATCCTGCTCGCCGTGGGAGCATTAATCATCAGCACGCTCGACAACCTGCTCTACCCCGCACTGGTTGGGGTACGACTCCATCAACACACCGCCAGTGTCTTCTTGTCCTTGATCGGAGGCGTTTGGCTGTTTGGAGTCCCAGGTCTTGTACTCGGGCCGGTTCTCTTCTGCGTGACGGAGTCCCTGCTCGACATCTGGAAGCAGCGACTGAAGGGCCCGGAGCCGGTCGCAATTACTTAGATCCGAGAATTCTCGCCTTCTGCCACTTCCCGCGCCATGCCAGCGGCTGTTTCTTCCGCGGGGTTCCTCACGACTTTGCCGCCGCTTCAGCTTCACGCTCTGCAAAGAAAGTTAAAATGGGGCTTCCGGACCAACCGGATTGAGGACACTGCGCTGTGACCCTACTCCACGAAGATCGTCTATTCCCGGCCGACCCCGCAACCCGCGCCATTGCCAGCCGACTCTACGCATCGGTCAAAGGCCTACCCCTCATCAGCCCTCACGGACACACCCAGGCCGCATGGTTCGCGCACAATCAGCCCTTCCCCGATCCCGCCAAGCTCTTCGTGCAGCCTGACCATTACGTCTATCGCATGCTCTACAGCCAGGGCGTCTCCATGGACGACCTCGAAATCGGTGTCCCCGAGCTGAAAAATCCCCGCAAGGTCTGGCGTCTTTTCGCCGAGCACTATTACCTCTTCCGCGGAACCCCCACCCGCATGTGGCTCGACTACGCCTTTCAAGAGCTCTTCGGCCTCACCGATCGTCTCTCCGCCAAAAGCGCCGACCATTACTACGACACAATTTCTGAAAAGCTCCGCACTCCCGAATTCCTCCCCCGCGCCCTCTACGACCGCTTCCACCTTGAAGTCCTCGCCACCACCGACTCGCCCCTCGACTCGCTCGACGACCACCGCATCATCCGCGACTCCGGCTGGAAGGCCCGCATCCTGCCCACCTTCCGCCCCGACTCCGTCGTGGACCCCGACTTCGCCGGCTTCAGCGACAACATCGCCAAACTCGGCTCGCTCACCGGCGAGAACACCGCCACCTGGTCCGGCTACCTGCGCGCCTTAGAAAAAACCCGCGCCCGCTTCAAAGAGCTCGGCTGCACCGCCACCGACCACGGCCACCCCACTGCGCGCACCGCTGATCTGTCGCCCGAAGAAGCTGCAGCCCTCTATGCCTCAGTTCTCAAAGGTGGCGCAACATCCGATCAGCACGAGCTTTTCCGTGCGCAAATGCTCACTGAGATGGCGCGCATGAGCGTCGCCGACGGCCTCGTCATGCAGATCCATCCCGGCAGCTTCCGCAATCACAATCAGCGGGTCTTTGAGCGCTACGGGCGCGACACCGGCGCGGACATCCCCACGCCCACTGATTACGTCTATGCCCTCCGTCCGCTGCTTGACCGCTTCGGCAACGAGCCGAAGCTGACCATCATCCTCTTTACGCTCGATGAGTCTGCATACAGCCGCGAACTCGCCCCTCTCGCCGGACATTATCCCTGCCTTCGCCTCGGCCCTCCCTGGTGGTTCTACGACAGTCCCGAAGGCATGCAGCGCTTCCGTGAGACGACAACCGAAACGGCTGGCTTCTACAATACCGTTGGTTTCAACGACGACACACGGGCCTTCCTCTCCATCCCGGCGCGGCACGACGTAGCCCGCCGCATGGACTGTGGCTGGCTTGCACGACTCGTTGCCGAGCACCGCCTCGACGAAGACGAAGCCTTCGAGGTCGCACACGACCTCGCATACAACTTGGTCCGAAAGGCATACAAACTCTAAGCGCTCTCGAAACCCAGATCAGGACAACCATGAATCCAATCACAACCGGACCGGAGCAGGACGAGAGCGACTCCAGCGGCTCGCGTCTCGGGCGTGTCCGCTGGACCATCTGCGCCATGTTGTTCGCGGCCACTTCCATCAACTACATGGATCGTCAGGTCATCGCCATCCTCAAGCCGACCCTCCATCACGCCATTGGCATGACCGAGGTCGACTACGGATACATCGTCTTCGCCTTCCAGCTCGCCTACGCCATCGGCGTGCTCGGTGCTGGATGGTTGATCGACAAGCTCGGCACCCGCATCGGCTACTGCCTGTTCATGGGTATCTGGAGCCTCTCCGCCATGGGCCACGCGCTGGCCAGCTCTGCCCTGGAGTTCGGCATTGCGCGCTTCTCCCTCGGCATCGGTGAATCGGGCAATTTCCCTGCTGCCATCAAGACCGTGGCCGAGTGGTTCCCGCAGCGCGAGCGCTCCCTGGCCACTGGCATCTTCAACTCCGGCGCCAATGTCGGCGCCATTCTGGCCCCGGCCATCGTGCCCTGGGTCGCCCTGCATTACAGTTGGCGGGCCGCCTTCCTCATCACCGGAACCTTCAGCATGCTCTGGATCTTCTGGTGGTACCGCAACTACCGCAAACCCGCCGACCACCCAACTTTGACCGGCACCGAACTACGCTACATCTATGAGGAATCAGCGCTGCAGATGGGCCCGGGCATGCGCTGGCTGCGCCTATTCGCCTACCGGCAAACCTGGGCTTTCGCCATCGGCAAATTCCTCACCGACCCCATCTGGTGGTTCTTCCTCTTCTGGCTTCCCTCGTACTTCAGCAGCCGTTTCCACCTCAGCCTCGCCGGACTCGGACTTCCGCTCATCATTGTCTACACCACGTCTTCGTTGGGCAGTATCTTTGGCGGGTGGCTCCCGGTGCCCTTTCTCAAATTCGGCATGACGCCCCAGCGCGCGCGCATTGCCGCCATGTTCGTCTGCGCCTGTGCCGTGGTTCCCATCTTCACCGCGGGCAGTCTGCGCTCGGAGTGGACGGCCATTGGCCTGATCAGCCTCGCAACCGCCGCGCACCAGGGATGGTCCGCCAATCTCTTCACCACTGTTTCAGACATGTTCCCCAAGAGCACCGTGGGTGCTGTGGTCGGCATCGGCACCAGTGCAGGCTCTATCGGAGGCATGCTCATCGCCGTCGCGGCCGGCTGGATTCTCCATCTCACGCATAGCTACGTCAGCCTGTTCGCTGTTGCCTCCTGCGCCTATCTCGTCGCATTGGCCTTTATCGTTCTGCTTGCTCCCCAACTCCGCAAAGTCGAGGTCTCCGCATGAAGTCTCTCAGTAAATTCTCTCTTGGGGTCGGTGATCGCTTCTCCCATCAGGCCCGCCCCCAGCTGCAGGCCTGTGTCCTAGCCGCGCAGCAGGGCATTGACGTTATTCCGGTCTGGAACAAGTCCAACCGCGAGCACACCATCATCGGTTCTGAGCCATCATCGGCCCGCGACGCAGCCGATGCAGCCGTCAAGGCGCTTCACTGGGACAAGCCCTACTTTTGCGACGCCGACCACATCAACCTCACCACCGTTGATCGCTACCTCGACTCCTGCGACTTCTACACCATCGACGTCGCCGACTACATCGGCAAGCCTGCGGAGCCTGCCTCAACCCAGTCCTTCATCGCCACGCACCCGGAGCTGATTGGCACAACCAGCCTCGACGGATCGGGCGAGGCCATCACCATCACCTCGGACCAACTCTCCTCCACCGCCGCCAAGTTCCTCTTTGCCGTGCAGGAGGCGGGCAAGGTCTACCGCAAAATCGAATCCGCAAAAGGGAAGGGAAACTTCGTCACCGAAATCTCCATGGACGAGACCGACTCCGCGCAAACGCCCGACGAACTTCTCATCATCCTTGCCGCCGTCGCCGACGAGGGCATCCCCATTCAGACCATCGCTCCCAAATTCAGTGGCCGCTTCAACAAGGGTGTCGATTACGTGGGAGACGTCGCGCAGTTTACCCGCGAAATGGCCTTCGATATGGCTGCCATCCAGCATGCCGTCGCACACTACGGACTCCCCGCCGACCTCAGGCTTAGCGTCCACTCCGGCAGCGACAAATTCTCCATCTATCCGGCCATTTATCAGTGCATGCAGCAGTACAACACTGGTGTGCATCTCAAAACAGCCGGCACTACGTGGCTCGAAGAGCTGATCGGTCTTGCCGAAGCCGGTGGTCCGGCCCTCGCGCTCGCAAAAGAGATCTACGCCCAGGCATACGACCATCGCGACGAGCTTTGCGCGCCCTACTCCACCGTGATTGATATCGAGCCGGATAAGCTTCCCGCGCCCGCTGCCGTTGCTGCCTGGACGTCCGAGCAGTTCACCTCCGCCTTGCGTCATGATCAGTCCAACCCCGCCTACAATCCCAGCTTCCGACAGCTTCTCCATGTCGGCTTCAAAATCGCCGCTAAAATGGGCCGTCGTTATATCGACCTGCTCGAAGCCAACGAAGCCGTCATCGCTAAAAACGTAACCGAAAACCTTTACACTCGACACATCGCTCCCGTCTTTTTCGGACGCTAGCGACACTCATACAAGGAAGGCTCATGCCGTACGCGCCGCTCAGTCTTGAAGGAAAAACTGCTGTCATCATCGGAGGCACATCCGGCATTGGACGCGCGCTCAGCCTCGGCCTCGCCGACGCAGGCGCAGACGTCGTCGCGACCGCCCGCCGTCAGGAGCACGTTGACTCCACCGCCGCGGAAATCGAGCAGCGTGGCCGCCGCACGCTCCGCATCTGCTCCGACCTCGCCAGCCGCGAATCCATCGAAAGTCTCCTCGCCGCGTCGCTCCAGGCCTTCGATAAGGTAGACATCCTCATCAACTGTGCCGGACGCATCAAGCGCGCCCCCACCCTCACCTTTCCTGAAGAGGAGTGGCAGGCCATCCTCGATACCAACCTCACCGGGACCCTTCGCGCCTGCCAGGTCTTCGGCAAGCCCATGCTCGAGCGCGGCTACGGACACATCGTTAACATCGCCTCGCTCAACAGCTTCGTTGCGCTCAGCGAAGTTGCGGCCTACGCCGCCAGCAAGGCCGCCGTCGTCTCGCTCACCCGCTCACTGGCCGTCGAGTGGTCTAAGAAAGGCGTCATCGTCAACGCCATCGCCCCCGGAGTCTTCCGTACCGCCCTCAACGCCGACCTGCTCGACAACACGCCGCGCGGGCAGGAACTGCGCATGCGCACGCCCATGGGCCGCTTCGGCAAGACCGAGGAAGTCGTCGGCGCAGCCATCTTCCTCTCCTCCGACGCCGCTTCTTTCATCACTGGCCAAACCCTCGTCGTCGACGGAGGCTTCCTCGCCAGCGGTGTCAATCAGTAGTCCACGCGCAAACTTTAGCCTCACGGAGAAATAGAAATGCCCTGGTTCACCATCGAAGCTGACTCAATTCCCGCAAGCGATATCAAAGCCGCTGCCGTGCGCCTTATCGATGAAGCTCAAAAGCGCATCTCGCCCAGCCTCAAGCGAGTCCTTCTGCTGCCCCCCGATCTCACCCGCGCCCACTCCGGCTCCGGCAAAGTCACCGAGTGGCTCTATCAGGAGATCATCCGTCGCGAGCCCAACGCGCACGTCCGCGTCATCCCTACGCTCGGCCAGCACATCCCCCACACTGAGGCGGAAAACAAATGGATGTTCGGCTCCATCCCCAACGACATTATTCTCCCGCACGACTGGCGCAACGGCGTCTCGCACGTCGGCGAAATCCCTGGTTCCATGGTCAAGGAAACCACCGGCGGAGCCGCTGACTGGCCCATTCCTGTCGATATGAACTCCACACTCATGGACGAGCACTGGGACCTCATCATCAACATCGGTCACGTCGTCCCGCACGAAGTCCTCGGCTTTGCCAACCACAATAAAAACTACTTCATCGGTCTCGGCGGTAAGGACACTATCTGCGCCTCGCACATTGCCGCCGCCGTCTACGGAGTCGAAAACAACCTCGGCTGCCTCATCACGCCTCTGCGCGCCTGCTACAACTGGGCCGAGAAAGAAATGCTGCGCCATCTCCCCGACGTCTACTTCCAGATAGTCATGCAGCGCGACCCCGCCAACCGCCTCGTCACCAGCGGGCTCTTCATCGGCGACGACCTCGACACCTACCTGCAGGCCGCAAAGCGCTCCCGTAAGCAGAACATCACCATCTTCGATAAACCCATCAGGAAAGTAGTCGCCGTCATGCAGGCCGACGAGTTCCGCGCCACCTGGGTCGCCAACAAGGCCGTCTACCGCACCCGCATGGCCATCGCCGACGGCGGCGAGCTCCTCGTCATCGCCCCCGGCGTCGAGCGCTTCGGTGAGCAGCCCGAGGTCGAAGCCCTCATCCGCAAGTACGGATACAAGGGCAACGAGCGCACTCTCCGCCTCTACAAAACCGAGGCCGACATGCAGGCCATCCCGCACGGCGTCGCCCACCTCATCCACGGCTCCAGCGAAGGCCGCTTCACCATCACCTACGCCCCCGGCCGTCTTACCCGCGCAGAAATCGAGTCCGTCGGATACCAGTACGCCGACCTCGCCGAAGTCCAGCGCCGCTACGACCCCGCAAAAATGCAGGAAGGCTGGAACACCATGCCCGACGGCGAAGAGGTCTTCTACATCAGCACCCCCAGCGCCGGACTCTGGGCCACCGACGCAAAGCTCAACGACCCCGCCCGCCGCGACTTGGCAAAGCAGTAGGTTGTATCAAGTTGTCTCTGGGAATTGTGGAGGCGCGGGTCGGAGCCGAACCGAAGCCTTTTAATGGCGGTCCATGCCTCGCCGAGCCGATTAACAAGGACGTGGGCATTGTGAAGTGTAGCCTTGGTGGCGATGCGAAAGATGGGGTGAGATTCAACAGCAGTCTAAAATGAAGCGCGAGGTCAGCCAATGGACGAGAAAGCACCGGAATCGCCGCAAGAGCAACCGCCGCCATTCGCCGAACAGCTTGCCGAACAGCTTAAAGACGTTGAATTGACTCCCGAACTGGTTGCCAAGCTGGAGGTCGTTTTTGACTCGATAATTACACCGCTCGCGAGCCTACGTCAGACAGTAGAAAAGATGCACTCGGGGTCTATTGCATACATGGACCGCATTGTGTTGCTGGCTGGTGGCACGCTCACGCTGACATTCACAGCATTAGCGACTATCAGTGGCCACCTCGCCGATGCAGGAAAAAGTGCGGCCCACCCCCGATATATTGTCGCCGAGTGCTGGTTGCTGTGATAGCTTTGGGCCTCGCCTATATCCGAATGGTGATCTCGCTGAGAGAGCAGAACGAGCAGTTGAGTGTCCTCGCTGAAATGGCTATACGCTCGAAATTCAAAATCCTTACCGCGAACCCAAAAGCGGATATCTCGAAACTTCCAGACTCGTCTCAAGGTTTGATTAGTGATAGGTTGATGGCTCTAACGACTTCCAGTAAACTCTGCTCGGTTGCCGTTCACGGCTGTCTCATCGCAGCGTTTATCTTTCTCGCGCTCTTCATTCAAGACAACATCGGCGTCATTCTGACCGTAGCCCGTCATACGTCGCACTGACAAGCTAAAGAGTTCTCTTATGTCTATGGAGGCGCGGGTCGGGATCGAACCGACGCATAAAGGTTTTGCAGACCTCTCCCTTACCACTTGGGTACCGCGCCTTGAACCGCTTATCTTAATTCAGGCTGGGATGGAAAAACCAGTCAATCGCAACGGCAGTCTGGAGAATTCCTGTTGCGGACTGGAGCGGGAGACGGGACTTGAACCCGCGACCCTCGCCTTGGCAAGGCGATGCTCTACCACTGAGCTACTCCCGCTTGAGTACTTCCTGAGTATATCGGTTGCCTGAGCGCAAGGTCAACGCAGCCACAGCCTTACCAGCGGTGCGATCCAACCGTCCCTTTTCCCGCTTCAATTCCGGTAATCGCGCCGTCCCGCATGTGCAGAATCCGGTCCCCGATGGCGGCTGCTTCGGGGTTGTGGGTAATCATCAGCACCGTCTGTTTGAACTCCCGGTTTGACCGCCGCAGCATCTCCAGCACCGCATCTGAATTGTGTGTGTCCAGGTTCCCGGTCGGTTCATCTGCCAGCACAATCGAGGGCCGTGTGATGAGCGCCCGCGCAATCGCCACACGTTGCTGCTCGCCACCGGAGAGCTCCGACGGCCTGTGATCCAGCCGTCCGGTGATGCCCAGCAGGTCCGTAAGGTGGGCAAGGTAGTTCTTGTCGATCGGCCCGTCCTGCCCTGAGATGTCATGCGCAATTTCAATATTGGTCCGTGCGGATAATGTCGGCAGCAGGTTGAACTTCTGGAAGATGAAGCCGATCTTCGACTTGCGCATCTTCGTCCGTTCCGCATCATTCAGCGCTGCAAAGTCCACACCGTCGATCACAATCTTGCCGGATGTGGCCCGCGTCAGCCCCCCAAGCAGGTAGAACAGCGTCGATTTCCCGCTGCCCGAAGGGCCGACAATGCTTACAAACTCGCCCTCCTCGATGGAAAAGGAAACGTCAACCAGAGCCGGAACTTCGATTTTTCCGCTGCGATAAATTTTGCCAAGATGCTCGGCTTGGATAATGGGCTGCACTCGCCTATTGTACCTGTCAGGCGGCCTTTAGGATGCGACCGCCGGCTGCCTGCGGTCCTCGTACGCGGCTTCGTAAGCCCCGGTAAATGCAGGCCGTTGCGCCGCCTTTTTCGGGCCACGCTTCCGCGCAATCATCACCCGGATCCGCTCCAGCATCTCCACCGGGGTGCAGGCTCCCTTGGGCAAAAAGGCATCGGCGTGGCACGCACGGTCAAAAGCCTTCACTGTACCGCTCAGCAGCATCATGGGAACCTCAGGCGCGATCTCCTTCATCCGCTGCACCATCTCGTTCCCGTCCATCTGCGGCATTATCAGGTCCCCCAGCACCAGATCCACTCCGCCTTTGCGAAAGGTCTCCAGCGCCTCATGCGCAGAATCTGCAGTCACTACGCGATAACCACGGGTCTCAAGTAGAAATTTACGAACTGACAATGCTTGTTCATTATCGTCCACACAAAGGATCGTCTTCTTTGGCCTCATAATTTCCTTACTGCTTCGTATACGCACGAAGCCGCTTCAGCGCGGACACACTAATCATCTGTGCCCGCTCTTTGGTTACTGTTGTCCGCATCCTGGCCCAGCGCGGTCCGATAAAGGAAATACGGCTCCTGACGCGCGTGCGCGACGATTGGCTGAAACACCGTCGGCGCCATTGCGCGGGGCCGCGATCCGGTTCGAACCAGGATGCGGAGAGCAGGGAAGTTCCGCTGCGGTTGCCTGCGCTACAGCATCTGCCTCCGTGCGCCCGGTGTTGGTTTCAGGCGACAAAGAGGGCAGCCAGCGCGCTCACAGCCGAGCCTTCCTGCTCTAACTCAAATTGTTTGTCTATCGGCGAAAGTTACATTCAATCAACTTGAACGTTGCCAAGACTACGAACAGCAAGGCGGCCTGTAAACAGGGAATATCAGGCGAAGAAGTCAACAAATTTCTGCTCGCGCTTCCACCGCATCCTGCGCACTCCTTATCAACACTGGCGATTTCACTCCATGCGACTGTTGAAAGCATGTGCATCACGCAAGGAAAATGCGTCCTTTTGCAACAGGAACTGTGCTTCCCCCAACGCAAACTTTGCCTACCCTTCCGTCGACCAGATCCGCAGAAAGGTAGAGATCGCTAGGTCGTCCCATTGCAATGCCCTGGCGAAGGTGCACTCTCCGTCCTGGCGCGCAGAGCCCGTGCTTCACCAGATACGAAATGGCGCATCCAGCCGCTGAACCCGTCGCCGGGTCCTCGCCGTTGTAGAACTGCATCCGCGCTTGCCATCCATCGCCATCCTGTGCCAGCGCATAGAAGAACTGCGCATCCGATGTCCTCGCATATCGCTCGCTCGCGGCCACATCCAGTTGCATCCGTTCCAGTGCCTCCAGGGACCGCAGCACCACAACGCAGAAGGCAACACCCGTCGACACCGTCTGCGGAGCCGCCTCCGCAATATCCTCCGCACGCAGATTCAGTACCGCAGCAATCGCCTCAACCCTGTGTGTCGCTCCGAACACGGGATCGAGTTGCGTCATTTCGGCAAAGGTTGCGCCATTGTCCGACCTGCCAATGTCAAAGGTCACGGGAATCTGCCCCGCGTTCAGGTCCAGCACCAGTTGCTGTGCATCGGCGTACTCCGGCACATACTTGCGAATCATCGTGGCTGTCCCCAGCGTCGGATGCCCGGCGAAGGGCAGCTCCTCGAGTGTCGTAAAGATCCGCACCCGCACGCCCCGTTCGCGCTCGGTCGCCGCATCCCGGCGCAGCACAAATGTCGTTTCAGACAAATTCATCTCCCGCGCAATCGCCTGCATCTCATCGTCCGCCAGGCCCGCCGCGTCGGCGAAAACCGCTAGCTGATTCCCAGCAAGCGGCGTTGCCGTGAACACGTCACACCACAGGTACTCAAATTCGCGCACAGTCCAATTTCCTCCAAAAAATCAGTCTAACTTTTTCTTCCTGGCGGCAATGCCGGCATGTATCGTAATTGCATGCCCTTCGTGCTCTTTTCATGGATTCGTCGCTCTGCAGTTCTTCTCCTCGGTGGCTTGTTGCTTCTCGCCCCGTCCGGCTATGTTCGCGCTCAGGATGCTGCCAAACCCGCGGCCCAGGCTAAAACGTCCTCGGAGAATGCCGCGGGAAAAATGCATCTGCCGCCGCTCCCTTCGGATGCACACGTCGAGCAGACCATCACCCTGAACGGAAAGACGCTTCACTACACGGTTACTGTCGGCACCTTGCCTGTCCATAACAACGACGGCAAAAAGGTAGGCCAGGTCGTCTACACCGCCTATACGGTAAAGGCGCCGAACCGCCCCGTCACCTTTGCCCTCAACGGAGGCCCGGGCGCTTCCTCCGTCTACCTCAACTTCGGAGCCATCGGTCCCAAGCATCTCAAGGGAATTGGCAACCAGGGCGACAGTCCCTCCGATCCTCCTACGCTTGTCGATAATCCTGGTACCTGGCTGAACTTCACGGATCTGGTTTTCATCGATCCCATCGGCACCGGCTTCAGCCGCGCTCTTGTTCCAGAGGACCAGGCCAGGAAGCTCTTTTACAGCACCGAGCCGGATATCCACTATCTCTCCCGCGTCATCTACGACTGGCTCGTCAAGAACGACCGCCTCGACGCCCGCAAGTATCTTGTGGGTGAGAGCTATGGCGGTTTCCGCGGTCCCCGCATCACCTACTACCTCCAGTCGCGACTCGGCGTCGCCATGAATGGCGTGGTTCTCATCTCGCCCTATCTCAATCCCACGATCGAGCGAAATGGCAACCTGTCGCCCATCCCCTGGATGGTCACTCTGCCTCCCATCACCGCCGCTCATCTGGAGCGGGAGCACAAGCTGACATCGCAGGCCATGGCCGCGGTCATTGCTTACACCATGGGCGATTACGCAACTACTCTGCTCAAAGGCAATTCCGATCCCGCTGCGACGCAAGCCATGATTCAGAAAGTCACCCAGATGACCGGTCTCGATCCTGAGTTTGTGAAGTCCTCCGGCGGGCGCCTCGAAACCGGAGCCTATCTCCGCGAGGCTTGGCGCGAGCAGGGCAAGATCGGCTCTATATACGATTCGAACGTCACGTCATACGACCCCTTCCCGTACGCGCCCTATCAGGAAGCGAACGACCCCATACTGGCCAGCATTATTGCGCCCACCACCACGGCCATGGTCAACTTCGTCACGCAAACCGTGGGCTGGAAGATTGACGCCCGCTACAACGCCCTCTCTTACCACGTCAACCGTCTCTGGACCCGCGATGCCGATCTCCGCAAGGGCTCTGCCACTCAGCTTCGTAAGGCGGTCGCTGCCGATCCCAAGCTGCGCGTCATCATCGCACACGGCTGGAACGATCTCTCCTGTCCTTTCATGGGATCAATCCTTACCGTCAACCAGATGCCCATTATGGGAGACCCGACCCGCGTCCAGGTTCATGAGTATCCCGGCGGACACATGTTCTATACCCGCCTGGACAGCCGTCTGGCCCTCAAGAAGGACGTCAAGAAGATGTACAGCATCCACTAGCCGATCGTTCTACGGCTGTGCGTCGCCTGCTGTGGCGCGCAGCCGCACTTTGTTTGACACGGTTCTCCCCGCGTTCTATCCTCATCCTCAGCATGAACTTTTTCGCTCCTGCTCGTATGTGTATGTGCTGCTGCTGTCATAGCGGCCCCACACGGGTGTGATCCTGGAGCGAAATCAAAGTTTTAAACGCACTGGCCCACCCGCAGAGTTCTGCTGAGGTGGGTTTTTACTTGGACAACGGATTTTATCCAGCACGAATACGAGGCAAAACAACATGTCACTTCGCATAAATGATATAGCGCCTGACTTCACCGCAGAGACAACACAGGGAACCATCCGCTTTCATGAGTGGATCGGCGACAGCTGGGCCATTCTCTTTTCGCACCCTAAGGACTTTACCCCAGTCTGCACCACCGAACTCGGTGCTGTTGCCGCACTTGAGAAGGACTTCGTCGCCAGAGGCGCCAAGGTCATCGGCCTCAGTGTCGATGAGGTGGGTGATCACAGCAAGTGGAAGCAGGACATTAAGGATGTAAGCGGGTACGATGTCAACTACCCGATCATCGGAGACCCTGAACTCAAAATCGCCAAGCTCTATGACATGCTGCCGGCCGACGCTGGCGACACCTGTGATGGACGCACGCCCGCGCTCAACGCGCCTGTTCGCACGGTATTTATCATTGGCCCGGACAAGCGGATTAAGCTCACCCTGGCCTACCCCATGACCACCGGCCGCAACTTCGACGAGATCGTTCGCGCTCTCGACTCTATCCAGCTCACCTCAAAGCACAAGGTGGCAACACCGGCGAACTGGAAGCAGGGCGGAGATATCATCATCGGGGGGACTGTCTCAAACGAGGAAGCTGATAAAATCTTCCCCGGATACAAGATAATTAAGCCTTACCTGCGCACTGCAGCGCAGCCTAAGTAAGCTTCATCGCGTTTCCTCCGCGCATACCTGCCGCGGCGGACGTAGGGCACCGGTGGCGAAGTGGCTAACGCGCTGGTCTGCAAAACCAGTATTCATGGGTTCAAATCCCATTCGGTGCTCCATCAATTCAACCCAGGGTCGCTGTCCCCGCCATCCACGCTAGCTCTGCCTCAATTTGAGCCGGCATTACTTCTCCGGGCGCAATAAAAGGGCAGGCATCGTCTGCCTGCCCCTCTTCTATCTGGTTGATTCTTACCAGCGCACGCCTACTGTCACTGGAATCAGCGTTTCCGTGCCTTCGCCATCCTGCGTGGCAGTCGGCTTGGGTGAATCCACCCACTTGTAGCGAGCTTCGGCATAAAGTTTCGCATTGCTGTCCTCGCCGAACGCCTTCCAGTACACGCCGCCGCCTACGTCATAACCCGCCTGAATGCTGGAGAAATTCGCAACCGTCTGATTCGCGTAGCCGGTGTAGCAGAAGTAGTAGCACTGCGTTACCTGCTGTGGCGCCGTAAAGTTCGTGACCTTCCGGTAGAACCCGCTCCCCGCCAGTCCGTACACCCCAACCGTGTGGGTGATCGGCTGATAGTACACCGGCTCAACTATCAGCGAGTGCGTGTTGATGTTCCCGCCAGGGAAGCCCGCCGCCGCCAGCGTCGCACCCGGAATCTTGTTCTTGTTGAACTGGTATTCCAGCAGCACCCCGAAGTGCTTGTTAAAGTTCCAGCCTGCGCCCATCGTGAAGTTATATCCATAAGTTTCGTATTTATTGTTTGAGGCGTTGCCAATCGGAGTGGTCAGACCGCCTCCTACCTCAAACGCCAGATGGCTCCACCGGCTCTGGTAATTCGGGTAGCGGTTGTTTTTCCCGTATTGCCCGTATTGGCCCGATGCCTTGCCTCCCGGAGTCCCGGTCGCGTCAAAACTGGTCAGCGTAGCCCGCCAGTCGGAGGAACTCGAATATTGATGGCCACCCTCCGGTGTCGTTCCGGGCAGTGCCTGTGCGGTAAAAGGCAGCAGGGTGATCGCTACAGCGCATGCGGCAATCGCAAGACGGTTCAGCAGCTTCCTCGAAAAAAAACAGCTGGAAACCATAAAGAGTGACTCCTTCTCAAATTTATAGTCTGAAGTGCAGCGCAGCGTGCGCCATTTATTGCTTAAACGATCAAACACGACTCAAGCTGGTTAGACTCGCACCGAACCGCTTTTGTTTCAAGAGTTGCTGGTCCCGCTCCGATTTGTTGCGCCATCAAACCGCGTCAGCGTTTCGGCAGCGTCAGTTCCACCCCCCCCACAATCGACCGTCCCTGCATCCTTACCCCCTCAATCTCTTCGTATCCAGTATTACTCAGGTTCGTCAATTGCAGATACGGGTGGACCCACCCCCGTTCCCGCGCAAATGAGGCGTCCCAAACCGGGTAAGCATCCTGCTGGTAGCGCTCCACCACCTCCAGACGGCTCCGGGCCGCAAATCCGCCAAACTTGCCTGTCCATTCCGCGGCCGCGTTGTTCACCGGATAGTTGAAGATGTACAGCGATTCCAGCTCGTGCAGCGCGCCCTGCGCTCCCCACAGCACAGTATCTGAGAACCGGAGTGCCTGCCTTGACGTTGCCTGCCAGTTCACCGAACTCTCCACGCCGGTAAAGGCCACCCCGCTCAGGTTTTCCGCCCGCCATAGCTGGCTTGGATCGGCGCGGACATAATCAATCGCGTCATGCTGACGGGAATAAAACACCGTTACCGATGCCTCAAGCCTTGCCCCCGGATACCAATCCGCTCCGCCCTCGCCCGACCACGCCGACTCAGGCTTCAGATTCGCATTCCCCACCGTGGTCGGATCGCTGTAGTACAGGTCCGTGTAGGTCGGCAGCCGGAAGCCGTATCCCCCGGCTGCCCGCAGCTTCCACTGCCGCCCCAGAAACAGGCTCCCGGAAATCTCCGGGCTGAACACCGACTCCGGACCCCCGCTCAGCAATTCCTCGCGCGCCCCCACAGACAGCGTCCCCCGCCGCCTGAAGTGCAAATCCAGATCGGCGTATCCCGCCCCTCGGTTCCGCGCATGCTGCCCTAAGTTATTGCTGTGAATCGAGTCCCCCTGAAAATCCAGTCCGTAGAACAGCCCCGACTCTGCCCCCAGCGTCTCTTTCCTCCGCACCACCGCCTGCCAACTCGTATCAATATGGTTGTTCGCGTATACGCTCGGGTCGTTGCGCAGCAGAATAAAGTTGTCCGTGTGTCGCCGATACCCAAACGCCGCGCGCGTCTTGCTTCCCAGTTTCTGACTCACTGAGGCAAACCACCCCTTGGTCCTCTCCCATGAAGGATAGTTCCCATAAAACTGGTTCGCCCCGAATGCCCGGTCGCTGCCTGCCAGCAGAACACGGGTCGCGCCCAGGCTCGACTGGTAAACGCTCTCGCTGCTTGCCTCTTCCGTCCGATAGTCGCGGTCGTACATAAAGCCGCTGGAAAAGTCCCGTTCGCCCGTCAGCGCCTCACTCCAACGCCCGCGGACGCCATCCGCAATCACCGCCTGCTCATTCTCTCCGTAGCTGCCCGCGCCCGCCCGCAGGCTCAAGCTGGTCCGCGTCGGAACCGCGGTAATAAAGTCCACCACCCCGCTCATCGCATCGGCCCCATACAGCGTCGAGCCCGTCCCATGCAGCACATCAATTGCCTTCAGTGCCTCCAGCGGAACTGGAAGGTCGAGATTGTGATGGGAGGTCTGCGCGTCGTTGATCCTGAGCCCGTTCAGCAGCACCAGCGTCTGCTCAAACGTACTCCCGCGCAGCGAAATATCCGCCTGCACGCCGCCTCCGCCGCGCTGTTCGATAAATACAGAACTGTCCGTCCGCAGATAATCCTCCACCGTCGGTACCACCAGTGGGTGCGCTTTTGTATCGATTACCGTCACCACTCGCGAGGACTCCGCCTCGGTCACCGGCTCCGGGCTGCCCAGCACCACCACGGTCGAAGAAACCTTAGGCCTCGTCTGGGCTGTCTGTGCCCGATCCTTCCCCGCCTCAGGTTGAGTGGGATGCTTGCTGTCTTTCGTCTGGGCCAGGGTAAAACCGGCATACAGCAGCATGCTGACGCCTGCGTAGACTCTGAGTTTCATGCGTATGAGCTGTGACTTTCCCGCTTCTTGTGATGGGTAATGCTTTTACTTCGGGTCTCCGCTAATTCTATCTGGTGAATCCGTTCCATCATTCCCTGTAACCTTTTGGCTCCTCGCGGTTCTATTCTTATGCGGGAGTGCCAAATCCATCGGAAAGGAAGGAAGCAGCTTCGGTTTGAATGCACAGACAGTAGCGGCAGCCCATGGCCTCAGAAATGAAGCGCGGCGTATTGCCTCCATCCTTGCCGGGAATACGCACGAGTTCCACGACCTCATCCGGCCCTACGAGCGAAGTGCCTACATCATGGCTCTCTCCATGCTCAAGAATGAGGCGGATGCCGAAGAGGTCGCGCAGGAAGCCTTCCTTAAGGCCTTCCGCAACCTCGGCAGCTTTCGAGCGGAATCAAAGTTCAGCACCTGGCTCATGAGCATCGTTCTCAATGAGGCCCGCAACCGCCTCCGCCATAGAAATATCCTTAAAATCGAATCGCTCGACGACACCGGGGACGAACAGGAACATGACTCGCCTGCTATGCTGCGCGACTGGCGTGAAATACCCTCCGAGACCCTCGAGCGCATGGAGGTCCGCCAGCTTTTGCAGCAGGCTGTCGCCTCTCTCCCCGAACTCTACCGCGAAGTCCTCGTCCTGCGCGATATCGAAGAGTTTAGCGTTATTGAAACCGCAGAGGCGCTCAGCATCTCCGTCGCAACCGTCAAGGTGCGGCTTCACCGCGCGCGCATCATGATGCAGAAATCGCTCGCGCCCCAGCTTAAACAGCTCAATCCAAAAAGGAGGTGGCTCTCATGGTTCTAGATTGCAAGCACGTGTGGGGTCACATCTCCGGCTATCTCGACAACGACCTTGCGCCGGAGGTGCTTGAGCAGATACAGGAGCACCTCGATCACTGCGAAATCTGCTCGGCGATCCTCGACTCTACGCGCAACATCCTCATTCTCACCGCCGACGAGCGCGTCTTCGAACTTCCCTTGGGGTTCAGCGAGCGGCTGCACGCCCGCCTCAACGCGGAAATTAAGGGGATGTCCGCTACCGCGCCCGAAGACGTCTGATCCCGCCCGGCTGCATAGAACGGCTCAGCTATAGCATTTCTCCATCTGGTGTAGAGGGGGCAGAACGCCTTAAAGTGGCTTTTTCCTTAAGAAAAAGCCACCCTGTACGCTGCTGGAAACTCCACAGAAACTGGAGAAATGTCTTAGAATGCGGCCGCGATGCCCTCATCCTCATCGCAGTAAAGGAGTCCCGGCACTTCCACCTGCATCATAGCTTTTGTTCCGGTACATCCTCCGCGTCCGCCGTCTCAACCTTCTCCTGCGCATCCAGATAGTCCTGCAGTCTGTACCCCGCCTCCGCAATTCCCTCGCGAGCCTCCTCAACCGCCGCTTCCGCCTCCAGCACTCCAGGCAGTGCATCCGCATTTGGCTCGGCCATCTCCAGCAGAGCAGGCAGTTGCAGCCAGTCCGCCAGCTCCTCGAACTGCTCCTTGTTCACATAGGTCACGCCGTCCGACTCGTTCACGCCTGCCAGCCAGCGAACGTCTCCGTCATTCCAGAAGGCATTGGGATCAGGCTCCAGCGCATGAAGCAGCAGAACGCGTATCTGCGCCGCCGCCCGCCACGTTCTGTCGTCCTGCATGCCGAACCCGGAGAAAATTTCAGCCAAAGCCTCACGCATCCGCAGGGTTTCAAACGCCCCCAGCCTTTCCATCTTCCAGGGCAGGCTGTCAGCCACAATCCATGCCGCCAGCATGGCCCAACGTTCGTCGGAGTGTGGAACTACGCGCGCCACCACCGGCCACTCCGCGCCGTACTTCCGCTCCAGCAGCAGCAGTCGTGCCGCCGCGGCTATCAGCTTCTCGCAATTTTTGCGATAGCTTAACGCTGCTTCCTCTGCGCCAATGGCGGCCTTGATCTGGGCGGACAGCTCACGGTTCTCGGCAGGCAGGCTTGCCATTGCCTGTTCAAACAGGCTGGCGCAGATTTCCAGGAACTCCTGTACCTGGCGCGCCATCGGCTGCAGTGCGTGCATGCGCTGTGCCGCACTTTGCCGCGAAGCGCCGCCTTCGATAGCTCCAGCCGTATCCGCTTCAGAAGCCACCTTGCCTGCGATCTCGGCAAAGGCGCGCACATTCTCCTGGCTGATCGCACTTTGCAGCAGTCCGTGCAGCGGACGAAGCCGCAGCATCGACAACGCCGCATCCACGCTTTGCACGCCTTCCCCTCGCAGCGCATCGCACAACCGGTCCCACGGATACTCCATCGACGGGCGCAGTTCGCGCCAGTCCAGCAGCACCACACGCTGGTAGCCGTGCAGCCCAACCGTCAGCCCGTGATGATGAAAATCAATTCCGCGACGCAGATATTCGAGTCCCGTCACATAGTCGCGATACGCCACGACCGTGTCATACCCGGCCAACCCCAGCCCATCGCCCAGTCGCGTCTGCTTCAGCGAGCCGGTCGCCTTATCCATCGTTGCCGCCGATACATGAATCGTCCCGTGCGTCGTGCCATAGCTGTTGTTGTATAGAATCAGCGCCCGCTGGTCGCCCACTCGGTTTGAGTACGCAAACACGTTCTCGTCCACAGTCCCGTAGCCCGTCCAGTAGTCATACAGTACAAAGTTTGTGCTTTCGGCAAACAGCCACCGCCGATACAGCAGCGGAGCAATGTAGCGCTGATGCTTGGCCACCAGTTCCTCGTTCGGCAACTCCTCCATCCGCGCCTGCTTGAACTCCATGCCGTAGCGTTCCGTGAACCCTTCAATCTGCCCATGCCCGAACATCGGCAGTCCCGGCAGCGTGGCCAGCATCGTCGCCACGCCAAAGCACTTGTCCCCGGTGCCGAACTGGTCAATCGACGTCCGCTCATCCGGATTGCTCATGAAGTTCACATACCGCTTCAGAATGTCCGGGTCGAACTCGATCGTCTTTTTCAGATATGACCGGTACTTCGCGTTCTCCTCATCGCGCAGCATGTTCATAAACGCGCTGTTGTATACGCGATGCATCCCCAGTGTCCGGACAAAATATCCTTCCAGCAGCCAGAACGCCTCCGCCAGCAGCAGCGTTCCCGGAACCTCCGCCGCCACCCGGTCCACCACCTCGCGCCAGAACTCGTGCGGCATCAGCGCATCAAACTGCTCCTGCGAAATTGCGCTCTCCGCCCGCGAAGGAATTGACCCGCCTGCGCCCGGCAGCGGAAACCACAGCCGCTGCACATGCCGCTTCGCCAGCACCATCGCCGCGTCAAACCGGATAATCGGCGACAGCCGCGCCACATGCAGAATCGTCTGAATCACATGCTCCCGCACATCCGCTTTGGAGTAATCCAGCTGCGCTGTGTCATTCCAGGCAAAGCTGGTCCCGTCATTGCCGTGATACATAAAGCGCGTCGCGCTGTCATGGTGGTGCCGCAGCCGAAACACCACCGCCGCGTCCGTCTGATCGTAGTAGTGGTCCTCAATCTTGATCTCAACCCGGCTGTCATTCGACAGGTCTGGCCCGTTAAAGCTGTACGACGGAAACGGGTTTTCCCAGCGATGCAAAAACCAGTCCGGATGCTCGATCACCCAGTCCGAATCAATCCCCATGTGGTTCGGCACCATGTCGCTCGCCATGCGCAGGCCAAACCGCGCCGCGCGATGCTTCAGGTTGTCGAATGCCTCATACCCACCCAGGTCCTGCGCAATGCTGTATCCCTTCAACGAGTAGGCTGACGCCACCGCATCATGCTGCCCGCGCAGCCGCTTGATCGTCTGCGACGCCGTGCTCCGCTCCCACAGCCCGATCAGCCAAAGGGCAGTGATCCCGCCCTCGGCCAGCAGTTGCAGCTCCTCATCGGGAATCTGGTCCAGCCTGTGAATATGCCGCTTGTACTTCTTTGACAATTGCTCCAGCCACACATACGTGCTCTTCGCAATCATCACCACATTCGGCATCCACGCCTGGTCATGGCTGAACGCCTCATACTCGTTCAGCGGGGCCTGATAGTCCGAGGCATACCGCCGCCGGCCGCCCGGCCCAAACTCCTCTTCAAAGCCAACGAACTCGTCCCCCACAAATCCCGCCATCCCCCAGGTCGGCGCGCCGTGCCTATGCCAGTCCGGCCCCGGCGGATGGAACCGCAGCCAGATCGCCAGGTCCTCTTCGCGCATCACGTCGATCGCCAGAAGTACCCGCTTCAGGTCCTCGCCAAGATGCTGCGTCCATTTCTCGCGAATGTATTCGAGCTGCCCTGTCAGCGAATCCGGCGAGGCCAGCATCGGCGCCTGCAGTGCATCCAGCAGGCTGCCCACCTCCGGATCCAGCGGAGGCCGCGTGCTGAAGTAGTCCGGGAATGTCGCCGTCACGCTCTTGTAGATCGTCTTTTCCCGGAGTTTCGCATCCTCAAACAGCTCCCGGAACGGCTTGAACGCGGGATTCGTATTCGCCAGCCACAGCATCAGCAGCTCTTCCAGCGCCGCTTCGCGGTTTGGCGTCCCATCGGTTGAGCCCTTCAGCCACTCCGCCGCCGTCACTTCGCCACGATAGATCGTCGTATTCGGAAACTCTTCCGTAAACTGCAGCAACAATTGTTCGAGTTCCCGGGGCTGCGCCTGCGCACCAAACCAGCGCATCGCCTCTGTCAGTACTGCCGGGTCAATCTGCTTGCGATACAGCGCCACCAGCGCATGGTTCAGCTCATCAATCAGCCCCATGGCGAACAGCGCTGCGCCGTGGATTGTCCGCTCCGGATCAGACTCCGTCCCCCGCACTGTATTCAGTTCTTGCGCCAGCTTGCGGCTCGCGGCTATATTCGCAAAAATCGCGTTCCCTGTATAGCTGAACAGCAGATCATCCAGTTTCAGTTGTTCTCTGAGCGCGCGGTGGATATGAAATTCCATGCAAAATGCCTCAACTAATTCCAGCGGCTCTGCAGCTTCCACAGCTATCGTAAGCGCCAGCGTATATTCAGTTGGATGCGTTTACATCCGCTGCGCTTCAATACTGCAATGCCGTCCCTGCCATCCTATCTTGCCTTCTGCCAGAAAGGAATTGGACGAGTGAAGGGAACTCTTTCCTGCGAAGTGCACACACCACTTCCGTCCTGTTTCCCCAATGTTGTGCGGATAGGAAATCAGTGCGGCATGGCCCGTAGTGCCGCGTCAATCCAGTTGAGCAGCAAGTCCGGATAGCATCCCAGCACCACAACCAGCAGGGCCACCACGCCCACCGTCGCACGCATCAGCAGCGAAGTTTCAATCGCGCCCGCGCCTGCGCCGGGGTCACGCACATACACCTGCTTCAGCACTCTCAGATAGTAGTAGAGAGATACCGCGCTCATGGCAATCGCCAGAGCCACCAGCCACAGCAATCCGGTACCGGCGTGCAGTGCCGAGGAAAATACAAAGAACTTCCCAAAAAATCCTGACAGCGGCGGAATCCCCGCCAGCGAAAGCAGAAAGATCAGCAGGCAGAAGGAAAGCCACGGAGCCCGCCGCGACAGGCCCGCAAGGCCGTCAATCTCATCCATGCCTTCCTTCTCCAGTGCAGCCAGTACGCCAAACGCGCCGACCGTTGCCAGCCCATACGTAATCACGTAGTAGAGCAGCGCCCGCAGGCCCAGTTCGCTGTTCGCCAATATCCCCAACAGCATGTAACCGGCGTGCCCAACTGCGGAGTAGGCCAGCAGCCGCCGCGTACTGCTCTGCGCAATGGCCGCAAGATTTCCCACCAGCATCGACAGGGCTGCTATGACCGCCAGCAGCGGAACCCATGCAGCTTCCGGCCCGTGCCAGGTCCTCGCGCCCGCCGTCAGTCCCATGACCATTACCGTCGCGAACACAAAGAAGCTGGCAATTTTCGAGCTTGATGCGATCATCGCCGCGCTCGGCGTCGGCGCGCCCTGGTAGGCGTCCGGAGCCCACAGGTGGAACGGCGCCGCCGCAACCTTGAAGCCCAGCCCGGTCACGACCATCACAATCGCGACCATCCACAGCGGAGTCAGACTCTGCGTCTCCAGTGCGCTCGCGACGCCCGACATCTGAATCGACCCCGACAACCCATACAGCAGGCTGATTCCGAACAGGAAGAACGCTGCCGCCATCCCGCCAAACAGGAAATACTTCAGCGCTCCCTCCGCCGACAGGCGGCTTCGCTTGTTGAATGCCGTCAGAATGTACAGGGAAAGGCTCAGCAGTTCCAGCGACGCAAAAATCACCAACAGGTTCCGCGTGCTTACCAGCACCATCATCCCAGCCGTCGCAAACAGCATCAATGCCAGGTATTCGCCAATATGCTGCGTAAAGTCGGAGTCCACCGAGAGTAGCACGGCCAGAATCGTGAACCCCGCCAGCACCGCCTCTACCATCTGCGTCAGCGGAGCCACCACCAGCATGCCGTCATACAGGGTGGCCGTCTCCGGACGCAGCACCAGCAGCAGAATCGCTCCAGCGCACCCCGCACACGCCACCAGCGCGCCGGCCTTCCATCGCACCGCCGCCGCGCGTCCCTTCAGAACAACCAGGTCCAGCGTCAGAGTCAGCAGCGCTGCAAGCCCCACCACAATCTCAGGCAGAGTAAGCCGCAGCAGGTCCACAGCGTTTATTACGTGCGTGTTCACCGCCACAGTCCCCTCCGCAGCCCTTCAAACAGCGGCGAATTGAACGCCGGAAGAATCAGGTCAAGCAGCAGCCTGGGATATAAACCCACCGCCAGGGTTGTTGCTATCAGTATGCTTGTGCCTGCGCGCTCGGCCCATGTAATGGGTGGCAATTTCACCGCTTCCTGGCTGCCAACCGCGGCTTCGCCTAAAAACACCTTGTCCAGCGCCCGCCACGTGAACGCAATCCCTATCAGGATTCCCACGCCCGCCAGTACCGCCAGCGTCGGAAACGCCCGCCAGGCCCCAATCAGAATCTCAAACTCCGCCACAAATCCGCTGAACCCGGGCAGCCCGATCGAAGCCATGCTCGCCAGCACAAATGTCACCGCCGCAAACGGAATCACCCTGGCCAGGCGCATCGGCCCCAACTCGTTCAGCATGCGCGTATGCGTGCGGTCATACACCATCCGTCCCACCACGGCGAACAGCAGCCCGGCAATAATGCCGTGCGAGAACATCTGCAACACCGCGCCGCCCAGTCCAATCAGGTTCAGCGTCATTAACCCCAGCAGCACAAATCCCATGTGGCTCACGCTGGAGTAGCCAATCACGAACTTGAAGTCCTTCTGCACCAGCGCCACCGACGCGCCGTACACAATCCCGATCAGCGCCAGCACCGCAAACAGCCCGCGCCACGACCCCAGTCCCAGCACATGGAAGCCCCACGCATCCATGCCGGCAGGAAACAGCATCATTGCCACACGCAGGCAGCCGTAAGCGCCCAGCTTCATCACCACGCCGGCCAGCAGCATGGAGGCCGCCGTCGGAGCAGCCGCATGGCCCGTCGGCGCCCAGGTATGGAAGGGCCACATGCCTGCCAGAATCGCAAACCCCAGAAACACCAGCGGGAACACCCACATCTCAAAGTGCAGCGGGAAGGGATACCGCGCCAGTGCTGCAAGATCGGTCGTCTTCGCCCCGGCCTCTACATAGGCTGCGATCACCCCGATCAGCACCATCGCGCTGCCCACAAACGAGTACAGCGCCAGCTTCATCGCGGCGTACTCCTTGCGCGTCGAGCCCCAGATCGCAATCAGGAAGTACTTGGGAATAATCACCAGTTCGTAGAACACAAAGAACAGGAACAGGTCGAAGCTCAGGAACACGCCGTACACTGCACCGATCAGCACCAGGTACAGAGCAAAAAACTCCGTCGGCCGCTTCTCCACGTTCCACG
Organism: Acidobacteriaceae bacterium; assembly: GCA_035532055.1. Taxonomy (GTDB): domain Bacteria; phylum Acidobacteriota; class Terriglobia; order Terriglobales; family Acidobacteriaceae; genus Silvibacterium. The sequence continues at coordinate 160,382 of DATKRT010000018.1, forward strand.
AGAACAGCACGCCCGCAATCGCCACAATCCCCGTCAGCAACAGCAGCGTCAGGCTGATTCCGTCCGCCGCCAGGTGATACCCGATCCCCAGCGAAGGAATCCACGGCACGCGCGCGACCTGCAGTATCTCGCCCGGAGTAAACCGGCACCATGCCGCCACCGTCACCGCGAAGCTCGCAATCGCCGTCGACAGCGCGATCACTCGCGCCGTGCGCGCACTTGCCCTCGGCGTCAGCATCAGCAACGCCGCTCCGGCAAATGAAATGTAAATCGTCCACGCGAGCATTACTTAAAACCTCAGTTGTGATACCAGTTGAACCACCGTACTGTTCACCATCCCCACAATCAGTTGCGGATAGAATCCAAGCACAAACATCAGCGCGACCACCGGAGCCAGCGCCCACCGCTCGCCCGTGCTCAAGTCAGGCAGCACGGCCCACCGTTCGTTCACCGGCCCGTAGAACACCCGCTCCAGAATTACCAGCAGGAACACGGCTGTAATCAGCAGCCCGATCACGGACAACGACGTGGCCCACGTTGCCAGCGGAAACGCGCCCTTGAAGATCAGGAACTCACCCGGAAATCCATTCAGTCCCGGCAGCCCCAGCGACGAAAACACCGCAATGCCCATCAACCCGCAGAACACCGGCGCAATCTTGCGCAGTCCGCCAAAATCGTTCAGCCCGCGCAGCCCGCCGCTCCGCTTCTCCAGCATCGCCATAAACCAGAAGAGTGCCGCCGCCGTAAGCGCGTGATTGAAAATCTGCAGCAGTGCGCCGTCCAGCGCCGCCGCTTTCTCGCCGGCCATCGTGCCGCCGGCCCACTTCACAGCTACCAGCACGCCCAGCACGCAATACCCAAGATGATTGATCGACGAGTACGCAAAAATCCGTTTCAGGTCCGTCTGCGCCCACGCCACAAATGCCGACCACACAACGCTCGCTACCGCCAGCCACAGCAGCAGCGTCAGGGAATGCTGCATCTGCTCGGGGAAAATCGGCAGCAGAATTCGCAGCAGCCCGTACAAACCCATCTTCGACATCGCGCCCGTCAGCAACATCGTCGTGCTCGACGGAGCCTCTGCATACGCCGAAGGAAGCCACGTATGGAACGGCACAATCGGAATCTTTACCGCAAAGCCCAAAAACGCCGCCCAGAACACCCACTCCATAATCCGGCCGCTCGTCCAATGGCCCCAATGCAGTCCCTGCGCCATCGCCGGGCCAAGCTGTCCGCTCTGCGCCATCTGCGCCAAGTCAATAAAATCAAACTTGCCCGTCGCCAGAAAAATCGCCAGAAACGCCAGCAGCAGTCCCACGCTGCCCACCATCGTGTACACAAAAAACTGATTTGCCGCCCGCGCCCGTTGCGGCCCTCCCCACAGCCGGATCAGGAAAAACGCCGGTATCAGTCCCAGCTCCCAATAGAAGAACCAGTGCACAAAATTCAGCGCCGTGAAGGTCCCGAACAGTCCCGTCTCCAGCAGCAGCACCAGCGCAAAGTACAGCCGTCCGTGATCTTCATTGCTCCACGAGGCCGCCACCGACATCAGCACCACAATCGCCGACAGCAGCAGCATCAGCAGTCCCAGCCCGTCAATGGCCACGTGGTAGTCCACGCTCAGCGCCGGAATCCACGCATGCCGCTCCTGGAACTGCAGCGCGCCGGACGCTGTGTTAAATCCGTGCCACAGCCCCAGCACAATCGCCAGCGCAATGCCGCTCACTGTGGCCGTCACGGCACGCGCGGTCTTGCGGTTCTGGCCCGTCAAAAGAACCAGAAGCGCGCCCACGAAGGGTGTCGCCGTCAGTACGCTGATCCAGGGAAATCCATTCATCCCTTATGGCTCCAGAAGAGGAATAGGACCAGCGCCACCAGCGCAATGCCCAGTACCCGTAAATAGCTCTGCACGCGTCCGCTCTGCACGCGCGTTACCAGCCAGCCGCCGCGCGAAACGCCTTCGCATCCGCGGTCAAATCCTGTATTGATCACGGCCGCGTCCAGCGACGAGTCAATCCACGCCACGCCGGTCACAAGCCCCGCGACTGCCTGCACCGCGCCATTCCATACCCAGCGGTCCGCCCAGTTCATCGCACGCGCACACCACCGCGCTGGTCCTATCACCATCACGCCGTAAACCTCGTCCACATACACGCGCCGCGCCAGCACGTGGAACGGGCCCGGCATAATCCGCGCCAGAGCATCCGTGGCCTCGGCGCTCTCAATCGGCTTGCGCCCGTACAACCACCACGCCAGCCCCAGCCCGGCAAACACAATCAGGGACGAAATCGCCATCAATGGCAAAATGCCGCTCCCCGCAAACGCCCTAAAGTCCAGCGCCGCATGCCGCCCCCCAAGGAAAGCCTGGAACCACGGCCACGCCGGCGTTCCCACAAATCCAAGGAAGGTCGCAAACAGAGCCAGAATGATCAACGGTACCGTCATCACCGCCGGGCTCTCATGTACTTCGCCAACTCCGTGCCCCGTCCCATGCGCGTCAGCTCCATGTCCGGCAGCGTGGCCCGCCGCGTGTTCATCCGCATGCTCCGCTCCGGCTTCTGCCGCCATCCTGTTCTTGCCGAAGAACACGTAGGCAACCTGCCGCGTCATATAGAACGCCGTCAGCAGCGCGGCCGCCGCGCCCAGATAGTAGGGAACCGCCGACACATTCCACCCATGCGCGGAATGCAGAATCTCGTCCTTGCTCCAGAACCCCGCAAACAGCGGAACCCCGCACAGCGCCAGCATGCCCGCCGCATAGGTCGCGAAGGTAATCGGCATACGCTTCCGCAGGCCGCCCATTTTATGAATGTCCTGCTCGCCGTTGCACCCGTGGATCACCGATCCTGCGCCCAGGAAGAGCAGCGATTTGAAGAATGCATGTGTTATCAGGTGGAAGATCCCGACCGCTACGCCGCCCACAGCAAGCCCCAGCATCATGTATCCGAGCTGCGAGATCGTGGAGTACGCCAGGATACGTTTGATGTCGTCCTGCGCCACGGCAATGAACGCGGCAAACAGCGCCGTAATCGCGCCTACCCACGCCACTACTTCCAGCGCCTGCGACGTGCCCCCATTCGCCGTTGCCGATATCAGCGGATACATCCGCGCAATCAAAAACACGCCCGCAGCCACCATCGTCGCCGCATGGATCAGCGCGCTCACCGGCGTCGGGCCTTCCATCGCGTCCGGCAGCCACACGTGCAGCGGAACCTGCCCCGACTTGCCCGCCGCTCCGCAGAAGATCAGCAGCCCGATCGCGCTCGAAGCCGTCAGCCCCAGCGCCGCTGCATGCGCCACCATCGCGCTCACCGCCGCATGCTCCAGGCACCCCGCGCCGTTGTCGTAGAACACCAGCGTCCCGCTCAGGCTGTACAGCCACAGCATGCCCAGGAACAGCCCCAGGTCGCCGATACGCGTCACGATAAACGCCTTCTTCGCCGCTGCCGCCGCCTCCGGCTTGTGATACCAGAAGCCGATCAGCAGATACGAAGTCAGCCCCACCACCTCCCAGCACATGAACAGCAGCACCAGATTGTTGGCAATCACCACGCCCAGCATCGCGCCCGCAAACAGCGCCAGAAAGCAGAAGAACCGCGTGAAGTTCTCATCGTGCGCCATGTAGCCCACGCTGAAAATGAAAATCAGCAGGCTTACAAGCGTCACCATCACCAGCATGATGGCCGTCAGCGGGTCCAGCATCCACCCGAACTTCAGCCACTCCGAGCCGAACTCGATCCACCGGAAGTTCACATACTCCGTCGCCGGCTGCGCCAGCATGTGCGCAAGGGCAATCAGCGCCAGCAACAGAGAAATCCCCATCGACCCGATGGCCAGCCCGGCCGACAGCTTGCGCTGCGCCTGTCTGGATAGCGCAATCACCGCCGCTGCCGCAGCAGGCAGCGCCGGAATCAGCCACAAATTACGTACAATCCAGACCATTCTTGCTCGTCTATCCCTTCATCGCATCCAGCTCGTTTACATCGGTGGTCTTCGCGTGCCGGTATACCGCCTGGATCAGCGCCAGCCCCACCGCCGCCTCGGCTGCGGCAATCGCAATCGAGAAAATCACAAACAGCACTCCCGTCAGGGCCTCCGGATGCGGCCCATACCGCCAGAACGCAATAAAATTCAGGTTCGCGGCGTTCAGCATCAGCTCAATGCCAACCAGCACCAGAATCGCGCTGCGCCGCGTCAGCGCGCCTCCGAGGCCAATCGCAAACAACAGTGCGGAAATAAATAGGAAGCCGTTCAGAGGAGTCATCATTTGCTTTTCTTCTCCTCCATCGCGATCACCACTGCTCCAATCAGGGCCGCCGTCAGCAGCAGTCCCACCACCTCCAGCGGAAGCACATACCGCTGCATCAGCGCGCTGCCAATGTCTTTGATCGCCGCTTCCGGCTGTGTCCCCGCCGCGCCAAATTTTGCGCCGCCTGCGGTCACCGCCCATGCCAGCAAGGCAAACACCAATGCGCTTACACCCAGCCCGGCAATCCTCGTGCGGCTGGTCTGCGCCGGTAGCTCATCGTGCCGCGTCAGCAGGATCGCGAACACAATCAGGATCACCACCGCGCCCACATACACCAATATCTGCACCAGTCCCACAAACTGCGCGTTCAGGTTCAGATACAGCCCGGCCAGCCCCACAAAGCATACCGCCAGCGCCAGCGCGCAATGCACCAGCTTGCGCAGCGTCATCGCCGCCGTCGCTCCGGCAATCGCCAGTATGGCCAAAATTACAAAGGGCGCCGTCATCTCAACCTCGCAGCGGTCTTGCCGCGCATCTGTTTACTCGGCATACCGGTACACCCGCTTCTCAATTTTCCGGTCCGTCTGCAGCACCCGCCCCAGCACCACATAGAGCAGTGCAATCGGAGCCGCGCAGATCAGCCACCGCAGTACGCCCGAAGGCAAAAAACGCCACAGCCCTGCCGAGAAGATCACCATCAGCGTCATCGGCAGCATGAATTTCCACGCAAAGTTCATCAGCTGGTCCATGCGCAACCGGGGCAGCGTGCCTCGCACCCAGATAAACACCGCAATCAGCACCAGCAGCTTCCCAAAGAACCATATCCACGACGGAACCCACGTCAGGAACGAGAACGGTGCGGCCCATCCACCCAGGAACAGCGTGATCCCCAGCGCGCTGATGGCAAACATCCCTAGGTATTCACCGAGAAAGAACAGCGCAAACTTGAAGCCTGAATACTCCGTAAGGTACCCGGCAATAATCTCCGACTCGCCCTCCGGTAAATCGAACGGCGATCTATTTGACTCCGCCGTCGCCGCGATCATGAACAACACAAACCCGGCCAGACCCCACGGCGTCAGCACATACCAGTGCGGCCAGAACCCGCTATACCCCGCCTGCTTCTCGACAATCGTCACCGTCGAGAGCGACCCCGCCGCCATCACCACCGCAATCGACGACAGAATCAGCGGCGCTTCATAGCTGATCATCTGCGCCACCGCGCGCATTGCGCCCAGCAGTGAGTATTTGTTCCGGCTCGACCACCCCGCCATGAACACTGACATTTCCGTCGCCGCGCCGGCCGCGAAGAAGAATAGTACGCCGCAGTCCATATCGGCCAGCACCATGTTCCGTCCAACCGGAACCACCGCGTACTCCACAAATACAGCCGCTACCAGCAGCAGCGGAGCCAGAAAGTGCACCAGCTTGTCCGCCGAGCGCGGCACAAGGTCTTCCTTGGTCAGCGATTTCACTGCGTCCGCCATCGGTTGCAGCAGCCCGAAGGGCCCCACTCGGTTCGGACCGTAGCGGTTCTGAATGCGCGCCAGACCCTTGCGCTCCAGGACTGTTGTGATGGCAAACAGGGCGGGAAATGCAATCAGTATGCCTACAACCGGCAGCAATATCGAAACCGCCGGCTGCACCGCCGCCGGAGAATGGCTCACCGCCCAGTGTTGGAGCGTCACGAAGATCTGGTCCAGGCCTTGCGTCATTGTTTGGCTGAACCCTCCGTTTCTGTTGTCTCCGTCTTGGCTGCTGCCGCTTTTGCCGCCTCGGCCGCAGCCTTCGCCGCTTCGGCTGCTGCTGTCTTGGCCTTCTTCTCTGCACGCTCCGCGTCCACTTCAGCCGCTTCCGTCGGATGAATCTTCTGGTAGTGTTCGTTCGGCTTGGACAGCTGCTCCTTCGCCCAATGCAGCCCGCCAAAGCGGTCGTCCGTGCTCAGCTCAAAGGCCGTATCCATCTTGATCGCTTCAAACGGGCACACCTCCACGCAGATCTGGCAGCTCATGCATACCGAAACATCAATCTCAAACTTCGCTGGATAGAACTGCGGTTTCCCTACAAAATCCGGCTTCTTCCCGGTGCTCTTTTCAATCGAAATGCACTGCGGCGGGCACTCCACCTCGCAGATCTTGCACGCCACGCAGCGCAGCCCCGCTTCCATATCGTCGGTGTCATACACCAGGAACGGAAACACCCGTGCGGCCTCGGCCTGCGGCAGTCGCTCTTCCGGAAACTGCACCGTCGTCAGCCGGTCCTTCTCGACATAGCTGCCGAAAAAGTTCCGCGCTGTCTCCGCCAGTCCCTTTACGATGCCTTCACCCAGCATGGCTCACCCGCTCGTCTTGTTTCGCAAACCGCATTGCAACTCCCAGTCTCAATCTCCGGCTTCAAAATCCTCATCCACCGTACATCAGGCTCAACGGTCAACCTCGCCCAGCACAATATCCACGCTGCCTAAAGTCACCACAATGTCCGCCACGCTCCGCCCCAGGCACATATCTTCCAGCACCGTCAGATTGATCATGCTCGGCGGCCGTACCCGGTACCGGTATGGCTCCGTTGTCCCATTGCTGATCAGGAAGAATCCCAGCTCGCCCTTTGGCGACTCAATCCTTCCGTATGCCTCGCCCGCCTTGGGACGCAGTCCGCGCAGCCGCGCCTTGGGATCCATCACCGGGCCCTCCGGAATTCCCTTGAGCGCCTGCTCCAGAATCTTCACCGACTCCCGCATCTCCAGCACCCGCATCATGTACCGGTCATACACATCGCCGTGCTCGCCCAGCGGCACCCGGAACTGGAACCGCTCATAAACCCCGTACCCATCCACTTTGCGGATGTCATAGTTCACGCCGCTCGCCCGCAGCATCGGCCCGGTGATGCCTGCGTTCACCGCCAGTTCGCGCGACAATATGCCCACGCCCTGCGTCCGGCTCATCAGAATCTCGTTCTCCGCCAGCAGCGCCTCAAACTCGCCCAGAAACCGCGGAAACCGCCCCACCAGCGCCTTCACTTCCGCCAGCCACGCCGCCGAGGGGTCCACCCGCACACCGCCGAACCGCATGTAGTTGCACATCATGCGCGCGCCGCTCAGCGACTCGAACAGATCCAGAATCTTTTCCCGCTCCCGGAACGCATACATCAGCGGAGTCCCGCTCGCCCCCATGTCCTGCATCAGGAATCCGATCAGCGACGCGTGGTTCTGCAGCCGCGTCAGCTCCGCCACAATCACCCGCACGTACTCCGCGCGCTCCGGCACCGCAATCCCCGCCAGCTTCTCGACCGACAACGCATAGGCCCAGTTGTTCGTCATCGAGCACATATAGTCCAGCCGGTCTGTGTAGGGAATCGCCGCCAAGTAGCTCGCATTCTCCGCAATCTTCTCGTGGTTGCGGTGCAGGTAGCCAAAGACCGGCTTCAGCTTTACCACCTGCTCGCCTTCCAGCTCCACGTTCATGCGAAACACGCCGTGCGTCGACGGATGGTGCGGCCCCATCGAAATTTCCAGCACCTGCCCGCTGTCCGCGTCGCCGGTCAGCTCCACAATCCGCTCCGCCACCGAGCCCGCGCTCATTGCTCGCCCTCCTGCGCCGCCGCAACTGGTTCTTCTTCATCCTCAGGAGCCACGTAGTCCTTCCGCATCGGATGGTCCTTGAACTCATCCCACATCAAAATCCGCCGCAGGTCCGGATGCCCCTCAAACACAATCCCGTACAGGTCAAACGCCTCGCGCTCCTGGAACTCCGCGCTCCGCCACACCGGCGTCAGCGACGGAACCCGCGCACCTTCGCCCCGGTCCTTGGTCCGCAGCCGCAGCACCACCGGCCCGTGCTTCTTCTCCATCGAAAAAAGGTGGTACACCGCTTCCAGGTATCCCGGCGTCGTGGTCGTCTTCACTTCCTCGACCTCCGTCTCCACGCCATCCACCAGCTTCTTGACCTTCACCTTTTCCTTGGCTTCCGCGTCCAGCCAGTCCACGCCCGCTACGTCCGAGCAGAAGTCCAGCCGCAGTTCCGGGTCATCGCGTAAAAACCCTGCCGCCTCTACCGCGTGCTCATGGTCCAGAATCAGCGAGTGCTGCCCCGACGGGCTCTCATTCGGCAGAATCTCAACCTGGCAACCGGGTACGGCAGCCTCAATGGCCGCCTTCACCTGTTCCGCCGCAATCGTAATGTTGATCGTCGTTTCGGCCATCGTTCCTTATTACTGAAGCACCTTCAGCGGATTCCAAACCTCCGCGTTCTCTGTGGGTTCCAGCCCATGTTCCCCAAACTCCGGCACTGGAAACTCGCTCGGCAGCTCTGCCTTCAGGTGTCGTGGACGCTCTTCACCCGTCAACTGCTGCTCGCTGATCTTCTTCTGCAGCGTCATAAACGCGCTGATCAGCGCCTCCGGCCTCGGCGGGCACCCAGGAATATGCACATCCACCGGAATATACCGGTCAATTCCTTTCAGTACGTTGTATCCGCTGTGGAACGGCCCACCCGAAATCGCGCATGCGCCCATCGCAATCACGTACTTCGGTTCCGGCATCTGGTTGTATAGCCGAACCACCTGCGGAGCCATCTTCTTCGTCACCGTTCCCGACACAATAATCAGGTCCGCCTGTCGCGGAGACGCCCGGAATACCTCCGCCCCAAACCGCGCCAGGTCATACCGCGCCATCGTCGTCGCAATCATCTCGATCGCGCAGCACGCCAGCCCAAAGGTCAGCGGCCACACCGAGTTCTTCCGGCCCCAGTTGTAAATCTCCTGAAAGGTCGTCGTAAAAACCCCGTGCTTGCTCAGCTCGGTCTTCAGTTCCTGCACGGATTTTTCATTCTGCTCCATCACATTACCCATCTCGTCGAGGCCTTAGCTCCACTGCAGCACGCCCTTCTGGCAGGCCCATACCAGCCCTTCCACCAGCAGCAGAAGAAAAACCAGCATCGCCACGCATGCCCCAAGAGTCAGTCCGGTAAAAGCCACCGCAAACGGCAGCAGGAACACCGCCTCAACATCAAAAATCAGAAAAATAATCGCATACAGGTAGTAAGACGATTTGAACTGGATCCAGGCATCCCCGGGCGACTCAAGCCCGCATTCATAGATTGCGTTCTTTTCTTTGCCGGGCTTTGCGGGCGAAAACTTCACCGCCCATAGCCACGCCAGGCCCAGCGGCGTCAGCCCGAATGCAACAGCGGCAACCAGCAGCGTCACAATCGACGGCCAGGGATTCGGGCCTACCATCAACAGGTTCACAGCAAAAATCATCTGGAAGTCAATCCCTTATCTCGCGTCCGTAACCGTAAGATTCCACAACAAATCATCCTCGCATATCTTTATCAGAAACTAAACCTGTCTTCCTGTATCCCGCATCACAGCAGTGTGTTGCGCACCACAACGGGAATACCATGTTCCGGATGAGCGTCCGCAAAATCGTTCATATTGATATGGATGCATTCTATGCTTCTGTGGAGCAGCGCGACGATCCGCGCCTGCGCGGACGCCCCGTCGTCGTCGCCTGGAAGGGCAATCGCTCCGTCGTTTGCGCCGCATCGTACGAGGCCCGTGTCTTCGGCATCCGCTCCGCTATGCCAGCCGTCCGCGCCGAGCGTCTCTGCCCTCGCGCCGTCTTCGTTCCGCCCGACTTTCCCCGCTACCGCGCCGTCTCCCGCAGCGTTCGAGAAATCTTTTCCCGCCACACCGACCTCATCGAGCCGCTCTCCCTCGACGAAGCCTATCTCGATGTCACCGTCAACAAAACCGGTCTGCCCACCGCCACTCGCGTCGCCCGCGCCATCCGCCAGCAGATCCACCTCGAGCTCAACCTCATAGCCTCCGCCGGAGTCGCCCCCAACAAATTCCTCGCAAAAATCGCCTCCGACTGGCGCAAACCCAACGGCCTCTTCGTTATTCAGCCGGATGAGGTTGAGGCATTCCTCACTGCGCTCCCCATCGGACGCATCCCCGGCGTCGGCAAAGTTACGGAAAAACACCTCGCCGAGCTCGGCGTTCGCACCGCCGGAGACCTCTGCAGACTCGACCTCGCCGTCCTGGAAGGCCGCTTCGGACGCTACGGACGGCGTCTCTATCAGCTCGCACGCGGCATCGACGAGAACCCCGTCGTCTCCGACCGCCCTACCAAATCCATCTCCGCCGAAGACACCTTCGAGCACGACATTCCACTCAATCAAACCGAACCCATGATCCGTCGCCTCGCCGAAAAGGTCTGGAACGCCTCGCGCAAGGAGACGCGCATCGCACGCACCGTCGTCCTCAAATTAAAAACAAGGGAATTCAACATCCTCACCCGCAGCCTCACGCCGGCCGTTCCGCCCGCCTCCTGTGACGAGCTGACCGCCATCGCCCTCTCGCTCTGCGAACGGGTGCACCTTGCCCCCCGGCAGCGCTACCGCCTCGTCGGCGTCGGGCTCAGTAACTTCCTTGACCCGCACGACCCAGGCAACGACGCCCTCGCCCAGCCCATGCTCTTTCCAGATTAGATCGAGAGCGCCCTCGACAACGTCGCTGAAGGGCGCTCGCTGATAGTTAGATCTGCTCTGCGTTAAAGCCGCCGAGCACAATCTTTGGCTTTTCACCGCGCGTATCAATGTCGTTCAGCTCGGTCGTAATCGTCCGCTCTTCGCCCGGCATCAGCGACACATAGTTATCGCTGTAGATCGCCGGCAGAATTCGGTCGCCCGCCTTTTCCCGCACTGCCTTCAGCCGCAGTTGCAGCGCCGGAAACGGCGAAGTGTTCTTTACCTTCGTCGTCAGTAGCCACAGGTCGCCCGTGTGGTCCACACTCGTCGAAGACTGAATCTGCGCCTTCGCCAGCTCACGGATCGCCCGGAAGTCGCTCGCCCGGCTGCTCCGCGGGTAGAAGTTTGTAGAGATTGTATTGCTGCCCTGCGTCAGTTTCATCCGCAGGAAGTGAACATCGCTCAGCCCCGCTGGAAATGCCAGTTTGAAGCAGAGGGCCGTCGAGTCTTCCTTGCTGTCCAGCGTGGAAGAGTTCATCCACATCCGGCTGCCGTCCATATTGATGATCTCCGCGTGCGCCGTCAGCCCTCGCTGCTCACCGCCGCTGTAGTTCACCACTTCCACTGCATCCGTGGAACGGTTCCACTGGATGTGCAGCGGCTCACACGCATTCTTGCAGCCGTAGTACGCCGCCGTCGGCTCAAAGTAGTAGTCGTATGTCTGCCACACAAACGAGGGCCAGCACGGATGGCTCATCCACAACAGCAATCCCATGCGGTACTTGCTCTGAGCTTCAAACATCGCCTGATAGCCCTGGTAATTGATAAACTGCGCCAGCGTCACCCACTCTTCGGCATCATCCGCGCCGCCGTAGTTGTTGGCAATCATTGACAGGAATGACGTTCCGCCCTGCGCGCCCTTCAACGTAAAGTCATGCAGGCCCCAGTCCAGACCTTGCGGCCACATCGCCTTCGCCGGCATCATCCGTTGCAGGCTCTCAAACGGCGGAATATTCGGCATGCCCATCTCGCTGTGCAGCTTAGGATCAGGCCTGCGGAAATAAAACTCCGGAGGCAGTGCCATGTACGGCCCATGTCCGCTCACCACATCATCGGCGGAGCTGCCGATGTACTGGATCTGCGGATGCAGATCCTTGATCGCCTCAATCAACCCTGCCTGCAGTGCCGCCGGAGGATATCCCTCATTCCGTCCGCAGTACAGTCCGATCGACGCATGGTTGCGGATCCGCAGCAGCAGGTCGCGCGCATTCTTCATGAACATCGAATCGTCATTCGGAACCGGCCCGTCCCACGGATTCGCCAGCCAGAAATCCTGCCACACCATGATGCCGTGACGGTCGCACGCCTCATAGAAGGCCTCATCGCCAATCTGGCCCACCCAGTTCCGGATCATCGTAAAGTGCATCTCGCGGTGATAGCGTGCCGCTACGTCATACTCGCGCGCGCGGTAGCGTAGCATCGACTCGCTAAAGCCCCAGTTGCCGCCCTTGGAAACAAACCGGCGTCCGTTCACCCAGATCCGCAGATCGCCGCCTTGCTCGCTGTAGGTCATCTGCCGCACGCCCGCCTTGAACGCCTTTTTGTCCGTCGTCGTATGGCCGTGCCCCTCAAACCACAGCTCTACGTCATACAAATGCGGCTCGCCATAGCCCGCCGGCCACCACAGCTGCGGATTCTCAATTTGCAGCTCCGGATGCGTCGTCGCATCCAGCGTCACCGTCTGCGTCGACGAGCCTTCCACCTTTACCTTCTGCTTAAAGGTCACATCGCCGAACCGTCCGTGCAGTTCACCAGAAACGTGCTTCGAATCGTGATTCACCAGGTCGACGGCAATGCTCACCGCCGCACTCGATGTATCAGGCAAGGGAAGCGTCGTCGTGACGTACGGATTCTCCACCGTCACCGCCCCGGTCACCGTCACGAACACATCGCCCCAGATGCCGGTATTCCGCCCGCGAATCGTCGGAATCCAATCCCATCCAATCGAGGCGTGGTACGTCGGATTGTCCGCGCCCAGCGCGCCGCCGTTCTTGCCCGTGCTCTCGTAGGTCTTCTGCTTGCAGCTTCCCGGTGTCGCGTTCTTCTCAATGCGCACGGCCAGAGCGTTCATCTTGCCGGGCAAAAGCTTGTCGGTTACGTCAAAGCGTCCCCGCATAAAGCCGCCATCAATGCGCCCCAGATGTTCGCCGTTCAGGTAGACATCGGCCTTCCAGTTAATGCCGTCAAAGTTCAGCCATGCCTTCTCATGCTTTTCCAGCGCTGGAGTCTCAAACTCACGCCGGTACCAGAAGTCCGCGTAGAAGTACGAGTCGGAGACATACAGTTGGTTCTGTCCAAAGTTGGGATCAGGAATCGCACCTACATTCAGATACGACGTCAGCACCGTTCCCGGAACCGTCGCCACCACCCAGCTGTCATCGGCATACCCGTTCTTCGACAATGCCTCGCCGCCGTCCTGCACAAAGTTCTCGCGCTGCAGCCTCCAGTTGCCGCCCGCCAGATTCAGCCGCCCCTCTTCCCGTACCAGCGACGGGGCATGCGGCTGCGCCACCGGTCCACCGCGCCCGTACACCTCAATCTCACTCAGGATGTACCCGTTCGGCCCTGCCGGACGCGTCATCAGCACCCGCACATAGCGCGCCTGCGTCGGAATCGTCAGTTGGAAATCGTCAACCTGTCCCGATCGTCCGCTCAGCGACAGCAAATCCTTCCAGTTCACCGCATCGTCGGAGATCTGGACCGAGCCTTCTGCCGCCCGCTCAACCCAGTACAGTGTCACGCGATCAAAGCTGCATCGTGCGCCCAGATCGACGTACACCCACTCCTCTGCCGAACCCGCACTCATCCAGGCGCTGTTGAAGGTGTACGGCCCGCCCACCTCTACACGCGTATTGTTGCGGTAAAAGGCCACCTGTCCCGCCTGCCACACGGATACGAACGGCCCCCGGATCTTCTCCGGCAGCGTGGCTGAAAGGTCAATCTTGTAGTACCGCATCTTGCTCGGCTTGCTGAAGTTGATCCTCGGGTTATACAGCTTCGCAGACTGCGCCAGGCTGGGCGGATAATTGGTCCCGGGCACGGCCGCCGGTGAACTCACGCTGCCCATCTCTTCCCACGAGCGCCCATCGTCCGAAGCAGACACCACAAACCGCATCGTCGATGCATCCACCTCCGGAGGCATCGCCACAAATACATTCAGGCGGTCCACTTCCGGCACGGAGCCTCCGCCCAGATCAATCTGGATGGAAGGGTCCTCCCCGGGGATCTCCATCAGGTTGGCAGGCCAGTGGTCCAGCAGGGTCTGGCGCTCATATATTGGCAGGGGCTCCATCGGACTCACCGATACTCCCACCCAGCTCGGCATCGCCGCATCTTTAATGCCGTCCGTTACCAGTTGCGCCGTCAGGTTGTAGTCGTAGCTGCTGGAGTGGTACGCCGGACGCAGCAGGGCAAGGTTCCGGTAGGCCGAGGTGTCGAGTTCAAGAATCGGGCTGAAGACCTCGCTCGGTGCGCCGGGATAAACTCCAATCCCGCGCGTATAGCCTCCGCTCGACGCCATGGTCATCTCGGCAGCCATGTCCGCCGGTGGCATCCCCGCATCTACGCTGGTTGCCGCTCGTGCCGTAACCGGCTGCATCGCAGCTCCTGCGCCTGCAAGAATCGTTGTCTTCAAAAAATCCCGTCTCGATGTCGGCATTCCACTCCTCCGGAAAATCTGGTTGTAGGTTTGCATGGGGCTGTATAGCGCATTGCGGGTCGTGGGGACCGCTATGACTATTATGCAAGGCTTCCCCGAGCACGTATATCAGGTTCATCACTTCAATTCAAAAGCAGGCCGTATGAACTGGGCGGCCTGCAACGGCGCAGCCGCCGGACTGCTCCCAGTGACAAAAGTTACTGCCTGCGTCCCATCCCTTGCTTAGCATCAAACGTGGTCTCAGGAGGAACAATGAGCGCACCCCCGGTCGTCAGCTCTGAGCGCATTGCAATCGCGGATCCTCCGCCTGCCCCGGCGCCGGCACGCAACAAGCTCGTGCGCCGCGCAAAACCCGACCAATCCCAGCGCATCCGCCACATCGTGCAATGGCTCTTTGTCGCGCTCAACCTCTGGATCGGCGCGCAGTTCTATCTCTGGGTCCGCTACTTCGAGCGCGGTGGACACTCCCTCTATGTCAGCCGCCCTCCCGGCGTCGAAGGCTGGCTTCCCATCGCCGGTCTCATCAACTTCAAATACCTGCTCGTCACCGGACACGTCTCCGGCATCCATCCTGCGGCCATGTTTCTGCTCATTGCGTTTCTGGCCATCAGCCTCCTGCTTAAGAAATCCTTCTGTTCCTGGCTCTGCCCCATCGGTACGCTCTCTGAGAATCTCTGGAAGCTCGGCGCGCGTTTCTTTGGGCGCAACTTTCAGCTTCCTCGCTGGGCCGATATTCCTCTGCGCGGACTCAAGTATCTTGTGCTCGGTTTCTTCGTCTTCATCATCGGCTCCATGTCTGCACAAGCCCTCGCCGAATTCATGCATGGCCCTTACGCTCTCGTTGCCGACGTAAAAATGCTCAATCTCTTCCGCGATATGGGCCACACAACAGCGATCGTGCTCCTCATTCTTGTCGCGCTTTCATTGTTCGTCCGCAATTTCTGGTGCCGCTATCTCTGCCCTTACGGAGCCCTCATGGGCATCGCCGCCTGGTTCAGCCCCGTCAAGGTCAGGCGCGACCGGCAGGCCTGTATCGATTGCGGTAAGTGCAACCGCGCCTGCCCCTCGCATCTTCCTGTCGATCAACTCGTGCAGATCCGTTCCGTCGAATGCACCGCCTGCATGGCCTGTGTTGCATCCTGTCCGGCGCAGAATGCTCTCCAGCTCGCGCTTCCTCCGGCCGCCTCATCCACGCCCGCCGCACGCTGGCGTCGTCGCGCCCTCGGCCCCCTTGCCGTTGCCGCTCTCATCGCAGTGTTGTTCATTGGAACCGTTCTCTTCGCCCGCGCCAACAATCACTGGCGCTCGCATATTCCGCGGACTACCTATTCCACTCTGGTCCCACGGGCGAATGATCTGACCCACTAGGCAAAGCTGCTTTGCTGCGCTCTGCAGCTACTGCCGCCTCGCCTTGAACTCTGCCCCAGCGGCTGCCAGCTCGGCCCGGTCCAGTATCTGTGCCGCTTGTGGAAGCACCGTCGTCTCTTCCACCTGAATATGTTTTGTGTACAGCCGCTTCAGCTTGGCCGTGGTCGTCAGTAGTTGCAGCTGCTCCGCCTGGTGCAGCGTGCCCGTCGCAATCCACTTGCAATACAGCTCGTCGACCTTCGTGTGCAGCTCCCCCGCAAGAGCATGCTCGCCTTCCAGCGCATCCAGGTCCCGCATCGCGGCGTCTCCGCATGCAGCACGCATCCTCGGAAACAGGGATTCTTCTTCATCCGCATTGTGGCGTACGCCGCCTTCGCGGAAGTAGCGTAGCGCCGCTTTTACAGTGTCCCTCTCCTCCGCCGTCAGCGCCCTGTCGGCGGCTAGCTCCACTACGCGGCAAAGCAGTTGCACAAACCGCTCAATCCTGCGATGGCAATCCTTCAGCATTCCGAGCGGATCATCGAATCCGCTATCCGGCTTTGCGCCGATTTGTACCGCCACTTTCGCACCTCGCCGTAAACTGCATCGCGCAACCCTGCTGCGCTCAAATCAGAGCGGGGACCGGAAATCGGCCCCCGCTCCTTCCACTCTATCTATCATGCCCCTGCAACGCATGTCTTGCCGGGCAATCCTCAGCCGCCGCTTTCCTCCAGCTCAATCGTGCGCGGAAACAGCACATTGTTTTCCAGATGCACATGCCGGTGCAGGTCCTGTTCAAATTCTTCCAGCGCCTGGTAGAACCCCCGGTACGTCGGGCACGCGCCCTCTGGAGCCGTAAACTCACCGCTCAGCGTGCGCATCCGCGCCAGCGCCGCTCCGGCCGCATCGTGTTCCGCCATCATCACCCGAATCGGGTTCCGCACCGTGCCCAGGCACTCCAGCGACCCAGGCCCGCAACTCTTCCGGTTCTGTTCCAGATTCGTAATGTACGGAAACAGGATCATCTCCTCTTTGTCCATGTGCTGCAGCAGGTCCGCGCACACAGCCTCCACCGTTTGCTGAATTTCCCCAAGCTCTGCGTGGGTCGGCCCATGCCGTGTCACCACCTTCTGCGCCAGGAACCGAAGCCGCGGCACTTCGTTCCGCACATAGGCATGGTGCTTCTCTACGATGTGCTTGCATATCTCCCCCAGCGGAGCTGTAACCCATTCCGGCTCCGCTGCCGATTCAGTGTTGGTGGCGCTCTCAATCGCCGCCAGCACAGCGTCCACGTCAAGCGAGCGCTCCTCGCATGCCGCGGCCAGTGGCCTGCGCCCGCCGCAGCAATAGTCAATGCCGAACTTCTCAAATACGCGAATCGAAGCCGGCTGCTCCAGCGCAATCTCGCGAACCGTGGTTTCAGAGGTGGTCATAATGGTTCTCCTCAACTCGAACCTTACGGCGCATCCCTCCCCCATTACTGCGACTAAAGTCACTCGCCGCCCAATTTCGCTAGAATTTCCACTATGGCTCAATCAGACGGCATTGCCGCAACCCTCGGTTCAGTCGCTCTCTTCTCCGGACTTTCTCCCGATGAGCTGCGTCTTCTTGCCGCCCACGCCATCCGCAAGCGCTTTGCCCAGAGTGAGCTGCTCTTCTCCGAGGGGGACCCCTGCAACGGGCTTCACATTATCGCCTCCGGCAAGCTCCGCATCTTCAAGAGCTCCACCAGCGGCCGCGAGCAGGTCCTCGCCGTCGAAGGCCCCGGCGGCTCCGTCGCTGAGCTTCCTGTCTTCGACGGCGGAACCTACCCCGCTTCCGTCATTGCGGTCGAGGACTCCGTTATCCTCTTCGTCTCGCGCGCCGACCTGCGCGGCTTCTGCCTCGAACACCCCGAGGTCGCCCTCAAATTGCTCGCCGTCGTCGGCGCCCGCCTCCGCCGCCTGGTCGGAATCATCGAGGAGCTCTCCTTCACCACCATCCGCCAGCGCCTGGTCTCGGTACTCGTCCGCCTCGCGCGCGCCGAGGGCCAGAAGACCACTCGCGGCATCGAGTTCCAACTCCCCGGCACCCATCAGGACATCGCCCATCAGCTCGGCACCGTGCGCGAACTCGTCTCCCGAAACCTCATGCGCCTCCAGGCGGAAGGTCTGCTTCATGTCGAAGCGCGCAACATCTCCATACTCGACATGCCCGCCCTGGAAGCCATTCTCGACAGCAACGGCTGATGCTTTCTCCACCCCCAAGCGACTAAAGTCACTGTGACGCTCGCGGCGATTCTCTAGCCTGTCTTTAGGAAACGGAGAATCCAATGCCCGCAATACCGCTTGAAAGCCTTTCGGAAGCCATCAACACCGCTCGTCCCGACCTGCTTGCCTTCGAGCGCCGCAAGAGCCGTCTGCTCCGCCTCTGGATCGTCTCCGGCATCTTCTTCATGGTTCTGCCCGGAACCATTCTCGGCTTCACGAATCTCCTGCTCATCAGCGCGCATCACGGCTTCCAGGGCCTCTCTCCAGCCTGGATTCAGGCCCATGGCCACGCGCAGGTCTTTGGCTGGATCGGCAGCTTTGTCATCGGCATCGGTTTCTACTCGCAGCCGCGTACCCGTGCCAACAGCGGCCGCCTGCCCATCGTCTGCTGGGTGCTCTGGATGCTCGGCCTCAGCCTGCGTTGGCTCGCCGCCGCATATCTCTGGCACTGGCGCATCACCCTGCCGCTCGCCGGCGCGCTTGAGCTCGCCGCAATCGTCATGTTCCTCTACGCCGCCAGCCAGCACAAGCTCCCGCAGGATGCCACCCAATCCGCCGCCCCCCGCCGCTCTCGCATTGAGCCTTGGATGCAGGTGGTTCTCGTCAGCAACGTCGCCATGTTTGCCGCCATCGCCATCAACTTCGTCATCGGCATCCAAGTCGCCCTTGCCGGAACCACGCCGGCCCGCCCGCACTCCTTCGATCCAAAGTTTCTCGTCCTGCTCGGTTGGGGCTTCCTCGCGCCGCTCATCTGGGGTTTTTCCGCCCGCTGGCTGCCCATCTTTCTCGGCGTCGGGCCCGTTCGCGGACGCCTCCTGCAACTCGCCGTCGCCATTGACGTCGTCGGAGTTGCGCTCGGCTTCACCTCGCACACACGGCTCACCACCCCTGTTCTTGCCGTCGCCGCCATCCTCGCCGCCATTGCCATACGTGTCTTCTCGCCGTCCCAGCGCCCGCCCAAAACCATCGGCATTCATCCCAGCTTTCCCGTATTTCTCCGCATCGCCTATGCGTGGTCCATCCTCGCCGCGTGCATCGGAATCGTGGCCGCGTTTGCTGACGTCCACAACGGAATCTGGGGTGGCTCACGCCATGCGCTCACCGTCGGTTTCGCGGCCATGATGGTTATGACCGTCGGCCCGCGCATCCTCCCCCACTTCGCTGGAGTTCGCGGCATCTACAGCCCTCGGCTCATGTTCGTCACCCTGCTGCTGCTGCTCACCGGATGCACTCTGCGCGTTTCCATGGAGCCGCTCGCCTACGAGGGCATCGCACACTTTGCCTGGAAGGTACTGCCCATCTCCGGCTATCTGGAGCTGTCCGCCGTGTTGCTCTTCGCCCTGCAGTTGATTCTGACCTTCACGCGCATGCCCAGCGTGTTTGCTGAGCCTCCACACGCCTCCGCACAGGTGTAAGACCAGACCTCGCCGCAGGCACGGATTCGCGCAAGCCCATCTTCGCCTTTGAAAATCGTCCGTGTGTCCTGGTCCTTCCGTGCCCCTTCCGGCCTATCCGGATGCACAAAAAACCTCTACAGCTTCGGCTATGCTGCGATATACCATCAGACCTGCGCTTCGCTTTGGTACCTCCCGATCCCATGCAGGCTTCATGTATGCCCATATTGCTGGCGCTAAATAGCGAAACTTAGTCTTCGGGAGGAGCACAGCCATGGAACTCAAAAGCCAGGCCTATCGGGCCGGAGGTTCAATCCCCGTCCGTTATACCTGCGACGGCATCAGCGTATCGCTCCCATTGTCCTGGAGAGGTGTGCCCACAGGCGCACACTCGCTTGCCCTGACCCTGCATGATCCGGACGCACCCCGTCGCGGCGGCTTCACGCACTGGGTCATGTACAACATCAATCCACGGCTTAAGTCACTGCCGGAGGGCATCCCGCTCCGCGACCGCGTGGGAGTCTCCGCCCTGCAGGGCGCGAATGACGCTGGCCGGATCGGCTACTTCGGCCCCTGCCCGCCATCGGGAACCCATCGCTATGTCCTGACACTCTTTGCCCTCAACACCGTTCTCAAGCTGAAACCCGGCGCATCTCAACCGCAGCTCATGGCCGCCATGAAGGGGCATGTTCTCGCAACTGCTGTTCTCATCGGCACATACAGCAGAAAGTAACCACCAGCTCACACCGTTCGAATTCCACGTGCCGGGAAGTTCCACCCAGGAGTAAGTAAACGATGCGTGATTCCAGTCACGGTTGCTCTTCCTCTCATCCGTTCACCATCAAGCCATGAGGAAACGACTGTCGTCCCATTTCGGTATGCGGTTGTTGGCCATCCTGATTTTCGTGTGCCTCATTGCCGACCTGCGCCTGAAGAATGCTGCGGATCTTCAGCAGGTCTTGTGGTCCTGCTACTGGGGCGCAATCGTAATTGCATCCGGAATCCTGGCTGCATCCGAACGACTAGTCGCATGGGGAACGGTTTTCTTCGCCGGACTCGGCGTGCCCGCCTGGCTTCTGGGGTTGGTCCTAGACTTTCACCTGGAAGTCACCTCTGTGCTCATTCACACCCTGCCCTTCGTTGCCGGACTCATATACATACGCAAAATGTCTGCGCTGCCCGCCCATTCCGCGCTCGGCGCATGGTCTCTCTACATCGTCCCCTTCATCTTTTCGTGGAAACTGACTAACCCGGACGCAATGATCAACCTGTCGCATTGGAACCGCTCGGCCGTCCCATCTCTGCCGATTCACGTCTGGCAGTTTTATCTGTTGCTGATTCCTATCAGTTTCCTCACCATCCTCCTTGCTGTCTGGTTCATCAATCGATGGCTTGCGCGCAGGGCCGCGGCCCACGCGCGGCCTGTCATGGCTGCTGGCGGGTAGCAAAGCACGAGGGCGCACTCAAGGCATAATGGATAGGCGGCGCTATCTATGACGCTATCTATCAGGAAGAAGGAAAAGCAGTGCGGATGCCCCCAATTTCTCGCCATCGCCATAGCGCGCGCTCCATTCTGACCTGTTTCCTCGCCTGCTCACTGCTCGGGGTGGTTGCCGCTGCAGCCGCTCCGCAGGCAACACCGTCCCCTTCGTATCAAAAGCGGGCCGCCCTCGCCATCAAAGGCCTGCAGTCCTGGTACAACAAGCCCACCGGCCTCTATCGCGCCACCGGATGGTGGAACTCGGCGAACGCCATCACCACCCTCGCAGACTACGCAAAGGTCTCCGGCGCAAAGAAGTTCAACCGCGTCTTCAAAAACACGTTCACAGCGGCGCAGAAGACCTCTCCGGGATTCATCAACCACTACTACGATGACCAGGGCTGGTGGGCCCTCGCCTGGATCGATGTCTACGACCGCACGCACGATCCGCGCTATCTCCACATGGCGGAATCCATCTTCAACAACATGGCCGGCGGTTGGAGCAACACCTGTTCCGGCGGCATCTGGTGGAGCAAGAATCGCAAGTACAAAAATGCCATCGCGAATGAGCTGCTTCTCTCTGTTGCAGCGCATCTCGCCCGGCGCGCCGCCACACCGCAGTCGCGGGACATTTATCTGGCGTGGGCCAACCGCGAGTGGCAGTGGTTCTCCCACTCCGGCATGATCAACGCGCATCATCTGGTCAACGACGGCCTCGACGCGCACTGCCGAAATAACGGTAAAACCACCTGGACCTACAACCAGGGCGTTGTTTTAGGCGGCCTCGCCGAGCTGTATCAGGCCAGCCATAACCGGAAACTGCTCGCAACAGCGAACGAAATTGCCTCCGCTGCCATCGCTAGCCCTGTTCTTACCAGCGCGCATGGAATCCTCCACGAGCCCTGCGAGTCGAAGTGCGGCGCAGACGGCAGCCAGTTCAAAGGCATCTTCGTCCGCAATCTTGCCTATCTCAATCAGGCCGCTCCACAGCCCGGCTACCGAAGGTTCATCCTCGCGAATGCCAACAGCATCTGGTCCGGCGCCAGGCCTCCCGCCTACCGCCTCGGCCTCATCTGGAGCGCGCCCTATGGCGAAGTCAACGCCAGCACGCAAAGTTCCGCCACTGACGCGCTGGTCGCCGCCGCAAGCCTGACCAGTCATTAGTCTCCAGCGAAATGTTTCGCGCACGCGCTATCGGGCGCAAACGGACGCATGGGTTTCTCAACGGGCGCGCCATGCAAGCAACCAGAAGCGGCTGAGGCTCTCCAATCGCTCTGGTTATACTGGACCTTCGCGCGCAGTAGCCATATACATCGCACGCGTCTCAGGAGCCCCGTGATCGCTCATCGCTACCCAGTGTTGCGCCGCTTCGGCCTTGTTCTTCTGCCTCTCCTCATCGCGGGATTCCTCCCGTCAGGTGCGGTCGGGCAAAGGCATCACGACATCACGGTTCCCGCCCTGCATCTGAAGCGGCCATTCCTGCCTGCGCAACACTACGGGCCGTACAACGCGCATATTCTTGTCGGAGGCCGCGGGCTGACGAAGTCTCTCCCGGCAAAGGACCCGATTTTTGAGGCCGCGACTCCCTGGACTCTTTCCGCATGGGTGCAGTTCGCGACCATCTCGCCCTCGTCCGTGCTGATTGCCGGAGCAGGCGATCCCTTTGCGGAAGACTCCCGCTACTTCGCCCTCATCGACGGCAAGCTCGCGCTGCGCATTGGAGACACAGCATCGCTCGTCTCCTCGCCCGAGGCATTGTAGCCGAATCCGGAGTTGGTGATTTGGTCGTTCGAATTAACGCTCAGGCTGAGCGACGGCGCCGAGCACTTGCTGACGTCGATCTGAAGCAGATTGCCGTAACGGTCATAGCCGCCCGATGGCACTGACTGCCCCCAGCAGTCCGCTGATGAAAGACACCACTGTCTTGGTGCATCTCGCGCTGCATGCCCGGAGCGGAAAGCTTCTTTCGG
The DNA here is from genome assembly GCA_035532055.1 of Acidobacteriaceae bacterium. Taxonomy (GTDB): domain Bacteria; phylum Acidobacteriota; class Terriglobia; order Terriglobales; family Acidobacteriaceae; genus Silvibacterium. Next base: position 183,256 of record DATKRT010000018.1, read on the forward strand.
AAAACTTCTACTGGCGCGCCGCTTCCGATGCGGGTATCGCGCGCTCAATGCGCTGCCCCCTGCGCGCGTCACAGTAGCAGCGCGTCTGGTCGCCGGGGCGCAGGCGGCCAACGAGCAGCGGGTTGAAGTGCGGCTCAAAAACACAAGCACGGTGGCTGCCTTGAACACCAAACTGGTGACCATGAATGCAACGGATGGCAAGGAGGTCCTGCCCGCGTTCTACAGCGAAATTACATCTCTCTGCTGCCGAATGAGGAGCGCACAGTCACCATCGACATTCCAAAGGCCGATGCCAGGCATGCGCTCCAGCTCAAAATTCGTGGCTGGAATATCGTTCCGGCCTCGATTCGCGTCACCCCATAGCAACGAAAAGGTAGGGAAGGCATCAAAAGGCAGTGGATAACTTTTTACCGCGGTCTTCCGGGTGCGTCTGCCATCCCGTTCCGCCCAACAGCCTGGAGACAGGCGCACGAAGCTGGATTGGGGTCGATGCGTGCAGTCTTTCCCGGGCAGGACCATGCCTCACAAATGGGTGAATTTTGATCGCACCAAATGCTGGCGCCAGCGGTAGACCCTCTCGTTTGAGCCGCATCCCGGCCTTTATACTGAAACAGCCAAACATTTGCGAACAGACTTAGGAGACATCATGTCCAATGAATCGAAATGCCCGTTCTCGGGCGGCGTCCTCAAGCACACAGTGGCAGGCGCAAAGGGTAACCGGGACTGGTGGCCCAATCATCTGAACCTGGAGATTCTGCACCAGCAGTCCTCCCTGTCCAATCCGATGGATGAGGATTTTAACTACGCCAAAGAGTTCAAAAGCCTCGACCTGGACGCCGTAATCAAGGATCTCCACACCCTGATGACGGATTCTCAGGACTGGTGGCCGGCCGACTACGGCCACTACGGGCCGCTCTTCATCCGCATGGCCTGGCACTCTGCGGGCACCTACCGCATCCACGATGGACGCGGCGGCGCCGGACGGGGCTCGCAACGCTTTGCGCCCATCAACAGTTGGCCGGACAACGGAAACCTGGACAAGGCGCGACGCCTGCTCTGGCCTATCAAGCAGAAGTACGGACGCAAAATTTCCTGGGCGGATCTCATAATTCTCGCTGGCAACGTGGCGCTCGACTCCATGGGCTTCAAGACCTTCGGCTTCGGCGGCGGCCGCGCCGACATCTGGGAGCCGGAAGCGGACGTCGATTGGGGCCCGGAGGCAACCTGGCTCGGAGACGAGCGCTACAGCGGCGATAGGGAACTGGCCAACCCGCTCGCAGCCGTGCAGATGGGACTGATCTACGTCAATCCCGAGGGCCCGAATGGCAACCCCGATCCGCTCGGTTCGGCGCGCGATATCCGCGAGACCTTCGCCCGCATGGCGATGAATGACGAAGAGACAGTAGCGCTGATCGCCGGCGGTCACACCTTCGGCAAGACCCACGGCGCGGCCCCCGCAAGCCATGTCGGGGCTGAGCCCGAGGGCGCGTCCATCGAGCAGCAGGGACTCGGCTGGAAGAACAGCTTCGGAACCGGCAAGGGTACAGACGCCATCACCAGTGGACTCGAAGGTGCCTGGACGGCCACGCCGACCAAGTGGGACAACAGCTTCTTCGAAACCCTGTTCGGCTACGAGTGGGAGAAGACAAAGAGCCCGGCAGGCGCCCACCAGTGGAAGCCCAAGGGGGGCGCGGGCGCGGGCACCGTTCCCGACGCGCAGGATCCCTCCCGGAGTCACACACCCACCATGCTGACCTCGGACATCGCCCTGCGCGTGGACCCGATTTACGAAAAAATCTCACGGCGCTTCATGGAGCATCCTGAGGAGCTCGCCGATGCGTTCTCTCGTGCCTGGTTCAAGCTGACGCACCGCGACATGGGCCCCGTATCCCGCTACCTCGGCCCCTTGGTGCCGAAGGAATCTCTGATCTGGCAGGACCCGGTTCCCGCCGTCGATCATGAGCTGATCAATGACCAGGACATCGAAGCGCTGAAGGCCAAAGTCCTGGCCTCCGGCCTGTCGATCTCCCAGCTCGTCACGACCGCCTGGGCCTCGGCAGCGAGCTTCCGCGGCAGTGACAAGCGCGGCGGCGCCAATGGCGCGCGCATCCGGCTTGCTCCACAGAAGGACTGGGAAGTGAACCAGCCGGCCGAACTGGCCAAGGTGCTTCCCAAGCTCGAAGCTATCCAGAAGGAGTTCAACGCTTCGCAGTCCGGCGGCAAAAAGGTCTCGCTGGCCGACCTGATCGTTCTTGCAGGCTCCGCCGCGGTTGAGGCGGCCGCAAAGAAAGCTGGTCACAACGTGAAGGTTCCCTTCGCGCCGGGCCGCACAGACGCCACGCAGGAGCAGACCGACGTGGACTCGTTCGCGGTGCTCGAGCCCAGAGGAGACGGGTTCCGCAATTACGTTCGCAAGGGACTCGAGGGATGCGCCGCCGAGCTGTTGCTGGATAAAGCGCAGTTGCTCAGGCTCACTGCTCCTGAGATGGCAGTCCTGATCGGTGGCATGCGTGCTCTCGGTGCGAACTTCGGAAAGTCCCCGCACGGCGTCTTCACTAAGCGGCCTGAAACTCTGACCAACGATTTCTTCGTGAACCTGCTCGACATGGGCACGAAGTGGCAGCAGTCCGAGGCGTCTGAGCATGTCCTGGAAGGACGCGACCGGCAGACCGGCGAGATCAAGTGGACAGGAACGGTGGTTGATCTTGTCTTCGGTTCGAACTCGCAGCTCCGCGCGGTTGCCGAGGTCTACGCGAGCAGCGATGCGCAGCAGACCTTCGTGCAGGACTTCGTAGCTGCCTGGGCCAAGGTGATGAACCTGGATCGCTTCGACCTTCCCTGATTAACGGTAAGGACGCAAGCAGACCCGGCGCGATGTTCCAATCACGCCGGGTCTGCTCTTTTGTGCGCGGGCTTTTCAGGCGGATAGAGCATTTCTCCAGCTGGTGTAGAGGGGGCAGAATGCCTTGAAGTGGCTTTTTCCTTAAGAAAAAGCCGCCCTGTACGCTGCTGGAAACTCCACAGAAACTGGAGAAATGCATTGGATGCCTGGTCAGTCGCTTGGCATCGGCAAGGTGAGAAATTTTATTGCATTCTACGGTGTGCAGTTGATATCGTCCCTGCAAATCTAAAACCTCAGCAACTGGTGTCCATTCATGAGTTCTGAACGTTGTGTTTGTCGTGGTGTTCGCCTTTTAATTGTTCTCTTCCTCCTGCTACCCGCATCCCCCATGTTGCGGGGTCAGCTTGCCGCGTGGCCGCAGAGTGATGCTGCGTTCAGCGCCCCGCCGTCGGCAATTCGGGCTGCCGCGGCCAGGATTCCGGCACAGAAGTTTGCTGACGTGACGGTGTTGTACGAAGAAGAGGATTACAAGCTCGATGCAGCGGGCCGGCTGACGAATACGCATCGGCTGATCTACCGGATTGAAACGCCGGCGGGCGTGCAGTCGTGGTCGCAGGCCTCGGTGGAGTGGGAGAAGTTCTACCAGAAGGTGCCGAAAATTGAGGCGCGGGTAATCCAGCCGAACGCAACCGTAACGCTGCTGGACCAGAAAACGGTCACCGATGTGGCGGCCCAGGGACAGGACGACGGCACATACTCCGACGACCGGATGCACGAGGCGCCGCTACCCGCGCTCAGCCCCGGGGCGATCGTGGAGCTAAAAACCATCTGCACGGACAAGGAGCCGTACTTCACGGCGGGCGGAGTCTACCGGTACTACTTCCAGCGGATGGTGCCGATTGTCCGGTCGCGGATGGTGGTTGAGGTGCCCGCGGGAACACCGCTGAACTACCGCAGCGCATTTCTTCCGAACCTGGCGGTGAAGGACGAGACCAAAAAAGGCGTGCGCCGGTTGACCTTTGACCAGGGACACCTGGATCCGTGGGTAAGACAGGACATCAACCTGGCGAGCGATCATCCGCGGTTGCCGTGGGTGGAGTTTTCAACGGGAAAATCGTGGGCGACGATTGCGACAGCATACCGCAAACTGGCGGAGCCGCAGATTGAGCCGGATGCGGTGAAGAGTCTGCTGCCGGCGAAACGTCCGAAGGACCGGAACGCGCTCATCGCAATGCTGGTGGCTACTCTGCACCAGCAGGTGCGCTATACCGGCGTGGAATTCGGGAAGGCCCGGCTGCAGCCGGAGAAGAGCGCGGGGGTTCTGGCGCGGCACTACGGAGACTGCAAGGATAAGGCATCGCTGCTGGTAGCCATGCTGCGGGCGGCCGGGATTCCGGCACACATGGCGCTGCTGGAGACGGGACCGGGGCTGGATGCAAGCCCGCAGCTTCCCGGAATTAACCTGTTCGATCACGCCATTGTGTATGTGCCGGCCAGCGACGGCGAGGGGCCGCTGTGGATCGATGCCACAGCGCAGTACACAAAGGTGGGAGACCTGCCCTATGCGGATCAGGGACGCCGTGCGCTGATCATCACGAACGATACGACCGGACTGACGCTGACGCCGGCGCCGAAGCCACTGAACAGCGTGCTGATCGAGACGCGTAAATTCCAGTTGGCGGATTACGGGCCGTCCCACGTCATCGAAACCTCACAGACCAGCGGATATATCGACGCGAATTATCGAGCGTACTACGGTGACTCCAGCAGCCAGAGCGCACAGACCTCGCTGGAGAATTACGTGAAGCGCGCCTACGCGGCCAAGGCGCTGACCAGCGTGCAGCATGGCGACGCGAACGATCTGACAAAGCCGTTTCTGCTGCGGCTGGACGTGGCAAAGGCGAAGCGGGGCAGCACCGGGATCGGCGATGCGGCCGTGGCGACATATTTCGGAGGAATCTGGAACAGCCTCCCGGCATGGTTTTCGACGGACCCGGATCAGGAGGACCAGAATCCGACGCCGGAGGAGCAGAAACACCGTAAGGAGGCGATCGCGGACCGGAGCGCGGATTACGAAGTGGCGCCGTTCATTGCCGAGCGGCAATATCAAATTTTTCCTCCGGAGGGTTTTACGGTGCGCGGCCTGCCCTCGAACCAGGTAACGCAGATGGGGCCGGCGGCACTCACGCGGACCTACAGCGAGAACAAGCAGGGCGTGGTTACGGTGGATTTCCGCTTCACGACCGGAAAGAGCCACTACAACGTCGCGGACGCGCTGGCGTTGCGCAAGGCCATCGCGCAACTGAACAAGGAAAACGCGATCATCATTACGTATGATCAGGCCGGAGCCAAGCTGCTGGCGCAGGAGAAGATTCGTGAGGCTCTGGCCGCGGATCAAAAGCTGATCGACGCCAACCCGAAAGATGCGGTCCAGCACGTGCGAATGGCGTATGCACTGCTTCACGCAGGGATCGGCGAGCAGGCGCGGGCGGAGGCGGCCCAGGCGACCCAGCTCGATCCGAAGTCCACGCTCGCATGGAAGGCGCTCGGCTGGATGCTGCAGCACAATTTGATCGGCGTGCTGCACGGGCAAGGATTCAACCTGGAAGGTGCGGCAGATGCCTATAAGAAGGCGATGGCGCTGGATCCTAACGACACCAATGCGATGGCCAGTCTGGCGAGTTTGTACGAATATGACAAGAACGGAACCAGATACGGGAGCGTGGAGGGCCTGAACCTTGCGATCCAGGAATATCAGGCGCTTAAGAAGAAGCATAAGGATGCCGGGGAACGGTATGAGAACATGCTGTTGTTCTGCATGCTGTATGCGCATCACTACCAGGATTTATTGACAGAGCTGGCGACGGTGCCGACGTCGCCGGTGCGCGACGGGCTGAGCATTACCGCCACGGTGGCCACCAGGGGCGTGGCCGCTGGGCTGCAACGGGCAAATCAGGTTTCCGGTGGCACGAGCCAGCGCGACATGGACCTGCGGAGCGCGGGCGAGGAACTGGCGAGGCTGCGTCTGTATCCGGAGGCGTCACAGATTCTTTCCGCGTGTATTGAGGGCCAGAGCGACGCGCCTGTCATTGCAAGGCAGGTGGAACTCTACCGCAATCTGCATCCGTATACACGGCAGCCGCAACAGAACCTGGATCCGCAGGGTGTGGTGCGCCAAAGCATGGTGGATATGCTGTCCGGCGCGATGACCAGGGCGGACATAACGCGTCTGATGGCCCACAACGCCTACGCCACGGATGCTGAATGGCAGAAAAACATGAAGGACAATCTGCAAGCCAGCAGCTCCATGAGCGCCATGGCGAACCAGATAGGTCTGCTGCCGAAAATGCTGGCGGACCTTACGCTGGGCTCGATGAAGCTGAGTTCCAGCGGGGACGACGCGCACGGATACCGCGTGACCATGCGGACACTGGGCTCGATGCCGCGCAGCTTCTTTGTGACGAAGGAAGACGGTGTGTACCGGATCGTGGCGGACAACACTGACACCATGGAGGTGGGAAACGAGGCGCTGTACCTGCTGCATCACGGCGACAAAACACAGGCGCGCTCGCTGCTGGACTGGAAGCGCAACGCTGTGCACCTGGGCGGCGGCGACGATCCCCTGTCCGGCTCAGTGTTCGCGCGGCTGTGGACGTCGGGCGAGTCGAAGGGCGCCACGGCAATCGAACTTGCGGCCGCTTCCCTGGTGGCGAACCGGCGGGATATCTCAGCCATGCTGCCGCAACTGGAGCATAGCGCCGCCGCAGTGACCGGACCCGATAAGCCGGATGCAATCGCGGTGCATCTGCTGATGGCCGAGGCTTGGCTGCACGCACAAAAGCCGGAGCGGGCCAGAGGGGCCATCGACGCACTGCTGAAGAAATATCCCGATTCGGCCAGGGCCGTGGCACTGGCAGGACTGGAGGATTTGCAGACACGCAACTGGGCGGCATGGAACGCGATGGTGGACAGCCGTCTGGCGAAACGCCCGGATGATCGCGAACTGCTGCTGCAGAAAGTCAATGCGGCGCAGGCGGAAGGGAACTTTGCGGACGCGAGCAGGATTCTGCAGAAGGTCCTGAACGGATCACAGACGACCGCCGAAGACTATAACAACTATGCCTGGAACGCATTGTTTGAAAACAGAGTGGATGACAGCGCGCTGCAGGCTGCGTTGCAGGCAACCACGCTGGCAAAAAATCACGGGTTTCCCAGCCTGCATACGCTGGCCTGCATCTACGCGGCCATGGGCAAAACCACTGAGGCGCGGCAAACACTGCTGCAGGCCATGGCAGCAGCGGATATGGCGAAGCCGAACTCGGAGGTGTGGTTCGCGTTTGGGGCGATTTACGAGCAGTTCGGCGCAAAAAAAGCGGCGATTGCAGCGTTCAAAAAGGTGGAGAAGCCAACCGGTATCAGGAATCCGGTGGGCACCTGGGTACTGGCGCAGCGGCATTTAAAGGCCTTGCAGGCAGAGTGAGGCGATCCGTCGCGATCGCCTTTGCACGGGCGGAGCCGGTTGCCGATCCCGTGCGATGTTATCGTTGTACGCATGTCCACGCCCACACTCCAGGAACAATTTGGTCAAATCGATATTTATCTTTTCGACCAGCTTTTGAAAGGCCGCATCCTGCCCGGAATGCGGATTCTTGACGCCGGGTGCGGCTCTGGCCGCAATCTTGTTTACTTGCTCCGCGCGGGCTACGAAGTTTACGCTGCGGACGCCAGTGCCGGGGAAGTGGAGAAAGTGCGCAGCATGGCGCGCACGCTGGCTCCATCCCTTCCGGCATCCAATTTTCGCGTCGAACCGGTGGAGCATATGTCCTTCGACGATGCCCTGGCTGATGTGGTCATCAGCAATACCGTCCTCCACTTCGCGCGCGACGATGCGCATTTCGAGCAGATGCTGCAGGGTTCGTGGCGGATCCTCAAACCCGACGGGCTCTTCTTCTGCCGCCTTGGATCTTCGATCGGTATGGAGAGCCGGATCGAGCCTCTCGGTGGACGCCGCTACAAGTCGCCGGATGGTTCGGAGCGATACCTGGTGGACGAAGCGCTGCTTGGCTCGTTTACGGAACGGTTAGGCGAACTGGCTGACCCGCTCAAGACCACCCTTGTCCAGAATCTGCGCGCAATGACCACGTGGGTTGTCCGCAAGAAGCGGTAAACAAACCTTACGTGCTCGGGGTGTTTGGGCAGTGCAGGCGCGGGGACGGTTTCCGCCCGCACCGCCCAGTCCGGTAACGGAAACCGGCCCCATTCAGTGGATATAGTCTCTGGCCCTGAAGGAGCCGAGGCGGGGTGTGTCTTCCAGCTCAACTCCGCATGGCAGGGGCAATATCGTAAACGCTGCGAACCTGCAGCTTGCTGCGGAACTCAAACGGCGTCATCGGCTGGTCGAGCACCACATCAATCGCAGCGGCCTGCTCCCGGCGCAAATCCACAAAATTGTCCGAGTAGGTTGCATCGGTGTCCTGCACCTCGGCCCACACCCACAGGGCCGGAGCGTCGGTTTCTATCACCACCCGATACTTCGTCTCGCCGCCGCTCACATTCACCGTCAAATTCGGCTGCTTCAGCTTCAGCTCCTTCGGCCGCCCGAACAGCAGCGTATTCTGCGCCACTGTCCGCCCGTCCACAATGACTTCCGGCCATACCAGCAAATTCTCCGCGCTGTGCGACTTCACCAGGTCTGAAAGATCCAGTTCTTCCGCCTTCCCGCTCGTCCGCGCCGGTATATCGATCTGCTTTGACCCCTGCCGCAGCACGTCACCGGCAAGATTGGTCACGCTCCAGGCCAACTCGCCGGAAACGTCCTTCTGGCCGTCGCTCGTCACGTAGAGGTCTGCCTGCCCGCTCTGCGAATCCGGTATTCCGCTCACCAGAACCTGAGCAAAGAAGCGTTTCGACTGGTACAGCAGAGGCTTTGCCCGCCGGTAGTAGTCCACCATCGCCCAGGTCGAGCACGGCCAGCAGTCGTTGTACTGCCAGATCACAGCCGCCATCGACCGCGGCATATCGCGCCGCCAGTGTTCTACCGCATAACGAATCATCCACGCCTGATTCACATTGGTCAGCCACAGCGTATCGTCAAAGCTCTTTGGTGCTTTGCCGAAGTTTTCCTCCGTGTAATCCATGATGATCTTCATGCCGTGACCGCTGCCATCCAGCTCGTGATACTGCATCACCGGCGAATACACACTCTCGCGGTCAGCCGCATCGGTGAATGTGCGCACCGTCATCGGAACCGGCGTTGACTGCATGCCGAACTCGGTCACAAACCCTTCAACCTGGCGGTAGCTCTCCACCGGCTTATTCCCGTGCCACACCGCCCACGAGTGAATGTCCCCGCTGCCGCTCGCGCCGCTGCCCACCTCATAGAACGCGCCCGGCACAAGCCGATTCACAATCCCGCCAATAAAGTCCTTAAAGAGCTGGTTGTACCCCTTGAAAAATTGGATCTCATTATTTCCGCTCCAGATCACAATCGACGGATGGTTCCGGCACCGGCGCGTCTGCTGTTCGATCTCCACGCGAAGGTTGTCCATCCACTCTTTGTCCTCGACGGGATAACTGGCATTGGCAAACTTGAATTCGAACTGCAGCATCAGCCCCAGTTCGTCGCACAGGTCAAACAGTACGTCTTCCTCGTAATACCCTCCGCCCCACAGCCGGATAAAATTGAAATTGCACTCCGCCGCCTTTTGCATATACCAGCGCAAAATCTCCGGCGTCACCCGCGTCGGCATGTTATCGGCAGGAATCCAATCCGCCCCCTTCGCAAACACCGGCACGTCGTTCACCTTTACGTGCAGAGCCTTGTCCCCACTCGGCGGAACCACCTCAACCGTGCGCAGTCCAACGCGGCGCGTCACCGTGTCCAGGCTCTTCCCGTCCGCGCCGTTCAATTGCACGGTCACGTTGTAAAGAGGCTGGTTGCCCATGCCGTTCGGCCACCACAACTCTGGCTTGGGTATGGCAGCGTGCAAAACCGTCTCGCCATCGCTGACAGAACCCTTCGCGGTGGCGACCACTTCGCCGGCCAATGAAACCTGGGCCTCCAGGTGATCGCCGGAAGCCCGCCCATCCAGCGTCGTATGGATCTCCAGCTGCACCGATCCATCCGCTTGATGGTTCTGAAAAACCCCCACATCGGCAATACGGACGTCGTAGCCGAGAACCTCCATCTTCTTCCAGATGCCCTGGGTCAGAATCGGACGGCACCAGTCCCAGCCCCACATATAAGGCCCTTTGCGGACCCACGACCGCTCATTCGGCAGGTCGATCCCGTACTTCTCCTTATAGGCGGTCCGCTGCTTTTCAACATATGCGGTCAGCGGATCAAAGCGAATGCGCAGATGGTTCGTTCCCCTCCGCAGGTGAGGCTTGATGTCAAAGCTCCACACCCGGAACATGTTGTTCGTGCTGCCGATCTTCTGGCCATTCACCTCAAGCGTGGCTAGCGTGTCGAGCCCATGGCAAACCAACTCCACATGCTGCTTGTCATGCAACTCATCCGGAACATGGAAGTCCCGCTCAAAAAACCATGTCTTGTCCGCGACCCACTGCACCTTCCCGTTGTTCTCGCCAAAATACGGATCGGGGATGGTCTTGGCGGCAAGTAAATTCGTATACGTACTGCCGGGAATCAACGCCGGAGTTAGCCCGCGCTTGCCTTCCTCGCGCAAGGCCCACACGGAGCCGCCTAGATCGAGAGAAACCGGACCTCTCCCCCCCGCGCTCATGGCAAGGCCGGACTTGTCCAGCATCAGTGCGATTCCAAGCCCTGCCGTTCCCTGCAGCATGGTGCGCCTTGTCAGGCGGGGCAATATCTCTGGATACTCATTCTTCGACACGGTTCAGCTCCTTCCAGCAACCACGCCCATTGAAACACAATCCATGCCCTCGCCGCGCCTGAGCGTAGACAATTTTAAAACCAGTCTTACCTCCGGGCCGCGTCAATGTGGTCAGGGTCACGTCAACGTGGTCTGGCCGGCCTTCTGTACCACAAGTAGAGATAGGAAACTGGTATTAGAGAAGCCATGGATGGCAACGGGACGAAAGCGCACGACTGAGCAGGTGGCAGGCCAGAGATGCCGGCCTCAAAGCGGAGCGGGTGCGCCGGTAACGCGCCACTAACTCCGAAGCGGTCCCTGCTTTACTCCTGGAATCGCCTCCTGTGGCGCCATCGGCATGTTGCACAGCCGTACCCCGGTCGCCGCAAAAATCGCGTTGCCCACGGCGGGCGCCAGGCCCACGATGCCGGTTTCGCCCGCTCCTGCGGAGGGCAAATCCTTGCGGTCGATCAGAATCACCTCGACCTGCGGCGTGTCCTTGAATCGCGGCAGCCGATACTCTGCAAAAAGCGGATTCAATATGCGGCCATTGGCAAACAGTATCCTTTCAAAAAGTGCTCCGCCAATCGCCTGAACCATCGCGCCCATCACCTGGTTGCGCAGTCCGTCCGGGTTCACAATTGCTCCCGACTCCCACGCCTGAACCACGCGCCGAATACGAACATTCTTGGTCGCAGGATCGATTTCCACTTCCGCGCAAGTCGCAATGTAACCGCCTTTGTCGGTTCCTCCGGCGATGCCAAATCCGCGCTCCGGCGTCGATTGCACCCGGCCCCAGCCGAACCTGTCCGCCGACCTCTCAAATACAGCACGCAGTCGTGCGTCCGTCAGATTCTTCAAACGAAAATCGAGTGGGTCCATCTTTGCCGCGTGCGCCATCGCATCCATATGGCTCTCGCGGGCAAAGTGGTTTGCCGTGGCGGCAAGCCCGCGATACGACCCCTGCCGCAGCGGTGATTTTGTCGGGTGAAATTGAATCAACTGATTCGCTACCTCATACGGTGTGCCAATCGCCGCAGGGCCCGAGTTGTAGTTATGGTGTTCCCATGCCACCAGGGTTCCATCGCGACGCGCACCGGCCTTAATCTCAATCAGTCCGGCCGGGCGAAAGTAGGCCCACGTCATCTCTTCGCGGCGCGCCCACTCCACCTTCACCGGCCTGCCCGCCGCCTTCGCCAGCCGTGCCGCTTCCACCGCTGCCTCTCCGGTATGCTTGCCGCCGTATCCGCTTCCCATGTCAGGCTGGATCACGCGTACCTGCGCCGGCGGAAGATGAAACGCCTGCATCAATTCGTCGCGCACGCCAAAGGGCCGCTGCGTTCCGGTCCAGACCGTCAACTTGTCGCCGTCCCACTCGGCAACCGCGGCGCGCGGCTCCAGAGGAGCATGCGCAATAAATTGCACCGTGTACCGCTCTTCGAGCTTTACGTCGGCAGTGGAGACCGCCTGTGCCACGGAGCCTGCCACGTGCTGCGGCCCCTCATTCCGTCCGCTCACCGGATTGCTCTTCAAATATTCAAAGAGGTCCTTGTTCGACGGTTGCGCGGGAACGCTCCATTTTGCATGGATCGCCTTCACTGCCTGCTGTGCGGTGTAGGCATCCGGCGCTACCGTGCCCACAAAATCCCTGTCACGCACCACCTTCACCCCAGCAAGCTTTCCCGCTGCGCTGGTGTCGATCGAGTCAAGCGTTGCATTGAATCCGTCCGGACGCAGCACCGCGCCAAACAGCATCGCGGGTCGCAGGATGTCGGAAGGGAACTTGTGCTTCCCCGTCACAAAGTCGCGGCCGTCGGCTTTGGGCACCGGCGTTCCGGCAATCTTCCATTCTTTCGCGGGCGTCAACGCAGGGTGACCGGTGACTACCTTCACAATGTCCTTGCCCCGTGTCAGTTGGCCATACGTCAGCGAACGCGACCCTTTCTTGTCCGTGATCCTGCCGTTGCGGGCCGTCAATTGAGCTGCGTCCACCCTCCAGCGCTTGGCCGCCATCTCCATTAGTGATTCCCGCGCCGCTACAGCCATCGCGCGCAGCACCGGAGCCATCGTGGGAGTCGTGCGGCTCCCAAACGTACCCATGTCCCACGGAACCAGATCGGTGTCGCCCATGACCATCGTGATCGAGTCAAACGGCACGCGCAGTTCCTCGGCTACCTGCTGCGCAAGAGAGGTGCGGATGTTCTGTCCCACCTCCACTTTTCCGGTAAACACCTTCACCTGGCTATCGGCCGCGATGTGCAGCCACGCGCTCACATTCTTCGGCAACTCATGGCCGCCAAAGAACCGGCCCGACTCCTGCACCCACGCCGGAATGTCCGTCACGCAAATCAACAGCCCGCCGCCGAGCACCTTCAAGAAAGCACGCCGGTCGACTTCAAAGCTCCCGCGATTTGGAACGTCGCTGGTCGGGCCCTGCCCATATTCGGTCGTCTCGAGATCCAGGCGTTTCATCGGCTGCCTCCATCGTCCGGCTCGCCCGCGGCGCGGCGGATTGCCGCAAGGATGCGCGGATACGTCCCGCACCGGCACACATTCCCGTTCATCGCCTCCGCAATTTCATCGTGTGTGGGACGGTGTTTGGAATTCAGCAGGGAAGTGGCATTCATGATCATGCCCGAAGTGCAATATCCGCATTGCAGCGCTCCCTCGTCGAGAAAAGCCTGTTGCACCGGACTTAACATCCCATCCGCTTCGAGCCCTTCTATCGTCACGATCTTTGCCGATGCCGCCTCACTTGCCGGCACCTGGCACGACCGGATGGCCTGCCCGTCAGCCAGTACCGTGCAGGCTCCGCACTCGCCTTCGCCGCAGCCGTATTTTGTCCCGGTTAGATTCAGTCGATTGCGCAGGACCGAAAGCAGGCTCTCATCCGCGGGTGCGTTCACGTGGAGTCGAGCGCCGTTGACGTTTAGTACAAATTCGCTCATGCCGAACTCCGCAGGCAGCCGCGCACGGCCGCCGTTGATGGCCTCCAGCATAGCGCAGTGAGCCTGCTCTGCGACAGTAGGTGAATATGGATATTGAGGGATGCCCACGAGCGGGTGTCGCGCCCCGGACTCAATTGACTCGGATATTTGTCCGCAACAATTCCATGAGCTGGTATCGCAAAGCATTGAGGAATCTGGCCCCCGCGGCCATCTGCTGGCCGTGCTCTTATCCGCCGAATGAATGCTAAGCCCTCTTGGGTCCCTGCGGAGTAAACTCCGCAGAATGCCGCGTTATTGGCCAGACAATTCACAGCTGAAATTCTTTGCATCTTGCGAGTTTCCGTGTCCCAGGTATTGGGCATGTTTCGGGTAGGCGCAAAGTGGACGGCTTTGGCCTGGAAATGCCTTGCCCGTGGCAATGATCGCTGTAGGCGCAGTCCCTTTCTGAACCCAGTTCACGATCGCAGTCAGCATGTCGAAATGGTCAAGTGAGGGCCCGCCGCCACAGTGGGCCATTCCCGGAACCAGAAACAGGCGGCTCCATTGCTCAACCTTTTGAGGGCCTCCATTCGCTGCCGTCATCGCCTTGTAATACCGAAGCGTGTCAAGCGGTGAGAACCATGGGTCACTGTCTCCGTGGAAGAAAATGAGCTTGCCGCCATCCTGTGAGAACGTAGTCAGATTCGTTGATGCAGGTTCCACAAGCGGGTCGGAGGCGTGCAGCGCCAGCTTATCCACGTCGATGGTTGTCGCCGTAGTGTAGGGGCCAAAGATGCCTCGTTCACCCATGTTGAGCAGGCCCGGAACCGAACCTTTCATGGTGATGCCGGTATCGTAGAGGAAGCCCGGATACACTTGAGTCCCGTACGAATTCTTTGGTCCAGCGAAGGCCTTCTTGATGGCTGCGGCCTTGTTCGGCTGGATGCAGCCGGTGGTCTGGCCGGACTTGCAGGCTAGCACCGCCGGATCAAAGTGGCATGCCAGCGGATTCAAGATCATGCCATCGGCCAGCCCATCGAGTGCATCGCATTTCTTCAACAGAGCGTGCATAAAAAGTTTGCGCTGAGCGCCGGTCAGAAACTTCGAAATCTCCGGCTTACCGGTTGCGTCTTTAGGAGACGCCTGGTTGTAAGCCACAGGGATCCAGTGCCCGATAGCCAGATTGGAGAGTCCCGTGCGCATGGCCGGATCGCCGACAACAATGCCGTTAAAGACGGTAGGAAAGCGTTGCGACAGGATCATACCTTCCCGCCCTCCTGTTGAGCAACCGACAAAGTAAGAGTAGGCCGCGGGCTTTGTGTAATAGGCTGTAATAATTTGTTTGGCCACACCGGCGACTGCCGCATTGTCGCGATACGCAAAATTTAGATACGCCAGTTGGTCGCGCATGAAGGAGAAGTCAAACACGCCATGCTTTGACTTGTGCCCGCTGTCTGTGCCGACTACAGCGAATCCGCGATTGAGCGCAGGATTGTTGCCCGCGTAAGGCGCGCCCGCAGGGTAGTAAAGCACTCCATCTCCGCCTCCTCCACCTTGCATCATCAAGTCGCCGTTCCATGCATTTGTTGCGGGTAGCGCCACCGCGAATCTGATGCCGTACTCCACGCCATCCACGCCCTTGCGGGGATCGATGACACCTTCCACTCTGCAGTGTGCCGACAGATATCCGGCGTAGGGTGGAAAGGATGCCGGAACCTTTGCGCCGGCTGGAACGGAGACTGCATTCATGATGTCGACGCCGCTGATTTTCAGGTTTCTCAGATCCGAACAGTTGGGCGAAGTCTGCCCCAGGGCGGTGAAAGCGAAGCATGAGGCTGCCATTACCAGAAAAAGTAGCTTGTACGACTTCATTGCGATTTTTCCTTTTGTTTCCTGCGACGTCGGTGGGCATCAGTGGGCAGGAGCGTATCGTGCCCGAGTATGTTTTGTAGGGCGATTTATCCAGACAAGATGGCTCTGCATGGAAGAGACAGAGTGTCGCTGCAAAAAAATCGCCGCGCGCAAATTGTACCTCTGCGGAAAGCGACGAGTGTCTGCAACTTAGCGAACGTGAATTACCAGACACGCCTATGATCGAATACCCTACGCCTACATACAGGGACCATTCTTGGCCTATACCCACAAACGTACCCACACGAGTGGTCGGCTTCCATAGCACGTTGCCAGACCAAGGAAGACGGTAACTTATTTATTTTCAGCGTCTTTTTGCTTCAGGTGGGACTTCTCTGGATGTCCTGGAACAGGTTAATGGCGGAGAGCGTGAGATTCGAACTCACGGTACCCTTGCAGGTACGGCGGTTTTCAAGACCGCTGCCTTAAACCGCTCGGCCAGCTCTCCATGATCCAATGATATACCGCGTATAAGTCAATCATTTTTCTAGCACCGAAAAGGCCCCGGTTCATCACCGGGGTCTTCTCTTTTCAGGAAGTCATATTGGATCGGGTGAACCGCTCAAGTTCGCTCTCGGCGACCCGGAAGCAATCGTAAACCCGACACCTCCGTGGTGGAAACGCGAAATCGCCGCTTGCCACGCGCCTGTATGCCATGTTGCCGCATCAGCAGCCGCACTCGCTCCTTGCCCACGCGCACGCCTCGACGGCGCAGCTCGAGCCACATGCGCGGCCAGCCGTAGGCCCCACGAAGCTCGGCATAAAGGGCCCGGATGTGCACCAGTAATGTCGCGTCACTCATATGCCGGCGTGCGGCAAGCCGACGACGCCGCATCTGATGCTGGTGATAGCCCGTGAAGCTGACTTCGAGAACTTCACACTGCAAACGGTCTGGCCAGAGATGACAGCTGCGATGGATATGGGCGTACTTCATCTCTGGCCTCGCGAGAAGTACGCCGCGGCTTTTCCCAATATGTCGTGCTCCATCTTCAAGCGCGCATTTCCCACTCGCAGTTGACGAATCTCGATCTGCTCGATCACGCCCAAATACCGCGCCGCTTCCGCAACCCGCTGGCCTGACTCCACCAGCCGTACCGCCTCTAGCTTGAACTCGTACGTGTAGATATTCCTCGGTAAACGCTACATCTTCGCTGCTCCTTCGATATCTTCGCAGAGCGCTATAGAAGGTACGTTTTACGGGGGCAAGGTCGGGATGCATCCTGAAACCTTGCCCCCACAAGGCAAACAGAGGGGTTAAATTGGGCACCATGCATCTGAATGTGGCACCCGATTTGCGGATTTGGCGCGTCTTACGGTCGAATGGATGGGAGTGTTTGGATGGAGGAAGGAACGCGATGAAGAAAGTGAGCGCGGCGAAGTGGGTGGCGATGGCGTGCGTGGCGGTGATGGCGTCAGGATGCAGCAATGCGATGAAGCCGACGAATGCAAAGCTGGAGGTGGCGCTGAATCGCTACTTTGAGAGCCACAACGAGTGCCTGTATCCACAGGGAAAGATGTTTCCGTATGAGGTGTCTCCGGGAAAGGACGCAAAGGCGGAGGAGCGGCGCATGGATGCGCTGAAGGCGGCGGGGCTGCTGAAGGAGCTGAAGGACCTGGACCTGCACGTGGAGCGGTACATGCTGACGGCGATGGGGGAGCGGGTGGCTCCGAGGTTTTGCTACGGGCACAAGGTGGTGGCGAGTATTGACGGATTTACGGATCCGGTGAAGGACGGGAATGTGGTGGAGTCGACGGTGAGCTATCACGCAAAGATGGTGGATGTTCCAGTGTGGGCGCAGACGGAAGAGCTGATGAAGGCGTTTCCGGAGATGGGGAAGGCGATCAGCGGGTCGCGGCCGGGGAAAATTGAGATGGGGACGGCGGGCGTGGGATGGTCTGTCCGGTGACTTACCGGGACTGCGCGTCCAGCGACAGGCGCCTTCGGCGCCATTGTGGTGCTGGCTGTTGTGGCCGCTCCCGTTGGTCGCGGTGCTTGCCGGGACGGGCACACGCGCTTTCACACCCCACGGACGAAGACCTGTCCGTGGGGACGCCGGCTTCGCGCCTTCTTGGATTGGGCTGAAGTGGCTGCTCCCGTTGGTTGCGGGGGCAGGCGTTTCAAACTTCGCTCAGGATGACATCCTCTTGATATAGAGAGTCGATCTATCCCACCCTATGCGCGATGACGCTGCGCATAGGGTGGGGCGTCCAGGTCGTTTGTTTCTGCTTAGTTTTTTTAGGCGTAGAGGCCGCGTTGCTTGATGTTGAAGGCGACGCGATCGATGGCGAGCATGTAGGCAGCGATGCGGTTGTTTACGCCGTGGGCCTCGGAGTAGCGGACGACGTCCTGGAAGCTTTCGGCGAGGATGCCTTCGAGCTGTTCGTTGACGATGGCTTCCTTCCAGAAGTAGCCCTGACGGTCCTGGACCCACTCGAAGTAGGAGGCGGTGACGCCGCCGGCGTTGGCGAGGATATCGGGGACGACGAAGATGCGTTTGTCGGCGAGGATTTCATCGGCGACGGCGGTGGTGGGGCCGTTGGCGCCTTCGCAGACGATGCGGCATTGGAGCCGTTCGGCGTTGCGGCTGGTGATAACGTTTTCCGTGGCGGCGGGGATGAGGATTTCGCAAGGCGAAGAAAAGACCTGCTCGGGATCGGCGGCCTCCGCGCCACTGAATCCAAAGATGGAGCCGATGCGGCTGCGATGGTCGGCGAGCGCGTGTACGTCGATGCCGTTGGGGTTGTAGAGCGCCCCGTCGAACTCGACGATGCCGACGATTTTGTAGCCTTTTTCCTGCAGGAGGCGTGCGGCGTTGGAGCCGACGTTGCCAAAGCCCTGGATGATGACGCGGCAGCCGTCGCGGTGGATGCCGAGATGCCTGAGTGCCTGATCGCAGACGACGCTGATGCCGCGGCCGGTGGCTTCGCGTCGTCCGCGGGAGCCACCCATATTGATGGGCTTGCCGGTGACGACGCTGGTGACGGTCTGGCGCATGTGCATGGAGTAGGTGTCCATGATCCAGGCCATGGTCTGCTCATTGGTGTTGACGTCGGGAGCGGGCACGTCTTTTTCCGGGCCGATGAACTCGATGATTTCGGCGGTATAGCGGCGGGTCATGCGCTCGAGCTCGCCGAGGGACATTTTTTTGGGGTCGCAGATGACGCCGCCCTTGGCTCCGCCAAAGGGAATGTTGACGACGGCGCACTTCCAGGTCATCCAACTGGCGAGGGCGCGTATTTCGTCGAGGTTGACGTCGGGAGAGTAGCGGATGCCGCCTTTGCCGGGGCCGCGGGCCTGGGAGTGGAGGACGCGGAAGCCGGTGAACATCTCGATGCGTCCGTCATCCATGACGACGGGGAAGTGGACGATGATTTCGCGGGAGGGATAGCGGAGGACTTTCCAGAGTCCCTCGTCGAGATTGAGTTTGCGTGCGGCGAAGTCGAAGCGAGCGGCCTGCGCTTCCCAGGGGTTGATCTCGTGTTCGAGGGTGATGGTAGCCATAAGAGTGGGTGCTCCTTTGTCTGGCCGGGGATTACGCAAAAGCACAATCAGGCCAAACCTACGGAGTATAGGCCTGTGGATTCAGAAAGGGCAAGCGGGTTGGCGAAGGAAGAGTGAAAGTAGTGTGATGGATGAACCAGATTAGAAAATAAGGGGTAGGAATGCGAGCGGTTTGAGTGAAAGTGCTGGTATAAACGTCAGTTAACTGATTGCGTCAGTTTCCGGGGGGTCCGCTGGTGAATTTGCTGAAGAACCTGCGTTTCAGTTGGCGGAGGCTGTTGCGGAATCCGTGGATTACGCTGACGGTGTTGCTGACACTGGCGCTGGGAGTGGGCGCGACCACAGCCATCTTTACGGTGGACTACGCAACCATGCTGCAGCCGCTGCCGTATCCGGCGCCGCACCAACTGGTGATGGTGTGGTCGAAGATCAAGGGCTTCCACAATGTGACGTCGGCGGGCGATTTTCTGGACTGGAAGCAGAACAGCCGAACCTTCCAGAGTATGGCGGCGTGGACGGAAGGGGTGTTCAACCTGGCGAGGGGGGACCGTCCGGAGAATGTGATTGGACTGTATGTGACGCCGGGTTACTACAAGGTGCTGGGGCTGTCGATGTTTCTGGGGCGCGGTTTTTTGCCGCAGGAGGGGGAGCCGGGTCAGGACCAGGAGGTGATTCTGACGCATGGGACGTGGGAGCGGCTGGGATCGAACCGGAACATTCTGGGAACGAAGATCAACGTAGACCATGTGCCGCGCACGGTGGTGGGTGTGCTGCCGGCGGGAGTGTATGACCGCGAAGAGTCGAGGCTGGCGGTTCCGCTGGCGTTTACGCCGGAGCAGAAGGGGCACGATTTTCACTGGCTGATGGTGATGGGGCGGTTGAAGCCGGGCGTGACGTTGCAGCAGGCGCAGGCGGACATGCATGGGGTGACGGCGCAGCTGGCGAAGGAGTATCCGGAGAGCGACCGGGGCTGGGGCTCGTATGTGGAGCCGCTGAAGCACGACTTTATATCAAAGGACGAGATCAAGACGCTGTGGATGCTGCTGGGCGCGGTGGGATTTGTGCTGCTGATTGCGTGCGTGAATGTGGCGAATCTGCTGCTGGCGCGGAGCATGGCGCGTCAGAAGGAGATGGCGGTGCGGGCGGCTCTGGGCGCGGGGGCGGGGGCAATTTTTGCGCAACTGTTGACGGAGAGCCTGATGCTGGCGGTGGCCGGAGGCGCGCTGGGCGTGGGCGTGGGCTACGCGATGCTGCGCGGCCTGGTGGCGGTGATGCCTCCGGGCACGCTGCCGAGCGAGGCGACGCTGACGCTGAATGTTCCGGTGCTGGCGTTTACGCTGGGGGCGACGACGCTGGCGGGATTGCTGTTCGGGTGCATTCCGGCGTGGGCGGCTTCGCGGGTTGATCCGGCGGAGGCGATGAAGGAGGGCGGACGGTCGGGCACGGGTGTGGGGCGGAACCGGCTGCGGCGGGTGCTGGTGGTTGGCGAGTTTGCGTTGGCGCTGACGCTGCTGGCGGGCGCGGGGCTGGCGTTCCACAGCTTCTGGAACCTGGCGCATGTGGACACGGGAGTAGAGATCGATCACGCGCTGACATTTCAGCTGATTCAGCCGGATTCGTGGCCGAAGGAGCCGGCGGCGATGGTGGCGTATTACCACCGGATGCTGGCAAGCATTGAGGCGGTTCCGGGAGTGAAGTCGGCAAGCGTGGAGACGGGGATTCCGATGGAGGGGCCGGGATTTGGGATGCCCTTCACGATTGTGGGTGGACCGACGTATGCGGACCCGTCGCAGAGGCCGGTGTCAAATTTCGGGATGGTGTCGCCGGAATATTTCAAGACGTTTGGGATCCGATTGCTGCAGGGGCGGGCGTTTACGGAGGACGACACGGCGGCAAGTCCGCGGGTGGCGATGGTGAACGAGAAGTTTGTGCAGGAGTTTTTGAAGGGCAAGGATCCGCTGCGGCAGCAGGTTGAGGTGAAGCAGTTGATTCCGGGTATGACGAAGTTGGGGGCGCCGGTGGCGTGGCAGATTGTGGGTGTGTACCACACGGTGCGGAGCTGGCTGCGCGGCGATCGGGCGGAGATTCTGGTTCCGTTCTGGCAGAGTCCGTGGGCGAGCTCGGGAATTGGGGTGCGGACGGCGGAGGCCCCGGGGGCGATGCTGCACAGCATTGCGGCGGCGGTGCACAGGGTGGATCCGATGATTGCGCTGAACCATCCGCAGACGATGGAGGAAGTGCACGATACGGTGCTGGCGAGCGACAGGTTCACGCTGATTCTGTATGCGGTGTTTGCGGGGATTGCGCTGCTGCTGGCGGCGGTGGGGATTTATGGCGTGATGCGGTACTCGGTTGAGCAGCGGGCGCACGAGATTGCGGTGCGGATGGCGCTGGGGGCGACGCGGGGGAGGGTGGTTCGGCTGATTGTGACGGAAGGGCTGATACTGGCCGGGATTGGGCTGGGCCTGGGCTTGATAGGCGCGTACTTTATAGGGCGCGCGATGCAGAGCAGCCTGTACGGTGTGAGCGCAATGGACTATCGGGCGTTTGCGGCGGTGGGCGCGGTGCTGATGGTTGCGGCCCTGGCGGCGTGCGGCTTGCCGGCGTTAAGGGCAGCTTCGACCGAGCCGATGAAGGTGCTGCGCACGGAGTGACTGGCCGTCGCGGGCACACGCGCTTTGCGCCCCACGGACGAAGACCTAACGTTGCTCCTGCAAGCAAAGACCGCTTATAGGGGGCCCCCGAGTGTTCGTGGGGGGGCGATTGCCCCGTGCTTCTGCCTAGCGTCGCCGAAGGGCAGGCTGGAGCAGGTCAGCTCCTGCGCTCCGCTTGGGTCCGATTGCGAGCGGCGCGTGCCCAGAGGATCGTCCTGATAGAAGTGGAGACCCTTGCCGGTCTGGTCGTAGGTGGCGATCAGTCGTCCGGCGGCCCACACGTTCGTATGCAGCCAGGTGATTGTGCTGCCGCTGACGGCCATCTCCGTCACCTGCTCTCCTCCCGGACCCAGAACATAATCGTTGGTCGTAGCGAACCCGTTTGCAGAAGGATTGCAACTCCACGCGCTGATTGTACCATTGGCCGCGCGCTGGCCGTCCGCGTCGTAGGCCACTCCGCCCGGAGCTGCAAACCCATGTCTCTTCGAGACATGGGGCACCCTCATCTTGGCTCATCACTCAGACCTGGGCCACCCGCCCAGACAGATTACTCCCGTCCCCCACTCAAGCAAAAGCGCTTGAGTGGGCCACCCGCGGGTTGAAGCGACGCCGGACACGGCTGGCGGACGCGCAGGCAGTTCTACTTCGTAGCCGGTTTGGGTTGCGGATCGGTGTACGACTCGCAACTTACCGAGGAGTCCACCGCGAGCAGGTTCTTCATCGAAAGCGTGACCCTCGGCTGCTTCTCGATCTGTTTGATCGCAGTCACAAGATGTTCGCGGGTCCACGTGCCGCCGAGCGGAGGGGCCGCAAAAGACAGCCCTTCACCCGCATCCTTGGACAGTGCGAAGCGAGCGTTGTTTTGGATGTTGAAGTCTTGGCGTCCATCGTGGTCGGTCAGGAAAAGCGTGAACACGAATCCATCCGGTCGGGAGGGATTTGGATAATCGACAACATAGAGCATTTTCTTCCCAGGATAGGACTTCTCATCGAGAAGGTAGCCAAACGTCCCCTCTGCCGCTTTTGACGGCGGAAGGAAATTCTTCGTGGCTAAGCAATGGACAGCCCGATGCAAGAGCTCCTGACCTCGCTTCTGGGCATGGGCAGCACAACTCAAGCAAATTAGCGTCCCTAACAAAACGCAATTCATGGCAGATGTCCTCATGGTCATCATCCTCAGTGCCCCGGATCGTTGTAGATGTAAATGTACGTTGGCAATCGACTCGTGCTGTCTTTGAAAGGTCCAAAAGATTGAAATACCGACTGGCGGCCACTGCCAATCGGACGGCTGTGGAGCCGACTCGGCGGTATGTGACTTGTTCCATAGAACGTCCGCCCCTGGACCGGGTCCGCTCCTCCGTTAGCCCGATTCGTATAGGCATCTTGCATAGCCTTCGCAAGCGGCGTAGACGCTGTGCCTGTGTCTGGGGCCACCTCGTTTGGCCTCTTTTTGTTAGCGTTATTGATAAGCGCATTAGCGAGTGCGTCCGAACCGTTTTGAAGTTCTTTTGGATCGCCGCCTTTGGGTGTGCTCAAGCTCCCGATCTCGTTGGTCAGAACCTTCGAAAGATCGCCCACCGTTGTATTCCCGACAGCTTCATTGTTCGGGCTCTGTTGTTGGGCCATCACTGCGAACCGTCACGTCATAAGCGTATGCCTCATGAGGCGGGCTTCGCCCGGTCGTCTTTGAGAGCCTTTAGAACACCGAGCAGGTTATGGCCATCCGGATAGATGAAGTTCACGAAGTACCACTGGCCGTTTTTGCCCGTCACCTCTGCTGTCGCGGTCAGCTTCTCTTCGGGTTTACTGGAGACGACGCGATGGACCTCCACCAAGTAGCTACCCCCCTGCGGAACGACCTTGCCGACGCTGTAGCGCCTGCCAGGGTCTTGGCTGTTCAAAAAGGGATCGAAGTCGAGTCCGACGATCTCCCCCTCATCCTTTGCCTGGGCGTCGGAGTCCTCACGGAGCTTGCGTCCCAACTCCGGGCTGAAGCAGCTCCCTTTTTCTTTGATGGCAGTGCTCCAAGCTGGCGTAGAGCGACTGCTCAGGGCCTTGGGAACATACCAGTCATAGAAGCCCTGAACGAACGCCTTCACCGAGTCGGAAGCGTTGACTCCACTCCCGCTCTGAGCCTGCACCGACAAGGGCAGCGTGAGAAGGAAGCAGCAAAATAGTAGCTTGATGATTTTCATGGCTTGTCTCCTTGTCCAGTCCTAGTTATCAGGGAACCGATAGATCGTCACCGGCGTGGTTCCAGACCGATACGGAGACATGTTTCTTTGTTTGAAGTCAGAGACCCACTGCTTGCCGTCGTAGATCGTGATGTGGCCATGAGGATGAGCATCGCTCCCAGCGAACACGGCCACGTCAGCTTTCTGTGGCGTGTAGCCGTCCGGAGAGATGACTGTCGCACCATTCTTCAGCAGAGTTGGCCCCCAGTCCTTTGCGTCGATTGGATGGCCATTTGTATCGACTCCACCGGCTTCAAAGGCTCGTCTGCAATAGGCAGCACACTTGCCTAGAGAATGCGGCTCTGCATGTTGATCGGCGTAGTTCGTAATGGCATCTTTGTCGATTGGGTGGCCACTCGAATTCGTCTGATTCTGGCCTTGTCCCGTCGCGCTCACATTGTTCTGTTGTTGGGCCTGATTCTGGGAAGCAAACTGCTGGTACCGATCGCTTTGCCCGGTGGAGCATCCATTTCCTGCTGCGTTAGCTGCGCATGAACCTACCGAACGTCCAAGTATCTGATGCCCGTCCGGGTCCAGACCGGTGGGCGGATCGTTCTCCACATAGGCATACAGATTCAGGCTCTGCGGGTTCTCCAGCTTTGCATAGGGCACGGGCTCGACCTTGGCAGCCCAGTCCGGCGATAAGAACCGGCCCGTGCTCGACGAATAATACCGAGCAAAGAAGTAGTCGTTGCCTGATTCCGCATCCCGTTCTTTGCCGGTGAAGTGTTGTTCTGTTGGGTCGGCTCCCGGTCCTGAGCAGGAGAGTGCGTCGCCGAAGGGCAGGCTGGAGCAGGTCAGCTCCTGCGCTCCGCTCGGGTCCGATTGCGAGCGGCGCGTGCCCAGAGGATCGTCCTGATAGAAGTGAAGCCCCTTGCCGGTCTGGTCGTAGGTGGCGATCAGCCGCCCGACGGCGTAGACGTTCGTATGCAGCCAGGTGATTGTGCTGCCGCTGACGGCCATCTCCGTCACCTGCTCTCCTCCAGGACCGAGTACATAGTCATTGGTCGTCGCGAACCCGTTTGCAGAAGGATTGCAACTCCACGCGCTGATTATACCCTTGGCCACGCGCTGGCCGTCCGACTACTCCACGGACGAAGACCTTACGTTGCTCCTGCAAGCAAAGACCGCTTATAGGGGGCCCCGAGTGTCCGTGGGGGTTCTGGTTTCGGCGCTTTCGTGATATCGGGGTGCGTGGCCGCTTCAGTTGGTCGGGACTGGCCGTCCAGGCACACGCTTCGCATGGCCGCTCCCGTTGGTCGCGGTGTTGGATGCTGCGGCAGATGCGCCCTGCGGCATTTACCATTGTCCTTACGTTATGCGAGTAGAGACAAATGCGCTTCCGGCGCGCGCTGAGTTTTTGAAACTGGCGCGGACGCACACCCTGGTTCCTGTTTATCGGCGGTTGACGGCGGATGTGGAGACGCCGGTGACGGCGTTTCTGCGGCTGGCGGCGGATGAGCCGGAGTGCTTCATGCTGGAGTCGGTGGAGGGCGGCGAGAATGTGGGCCGGTACACGTTTATCGGGGTGCAGCCGTACAAGCGGATTGTGGCGCGCGGGACGCAGATAGAGATTACGGAAAAGGGCAAGAGCGGCAGGCTGCGGACGGTGCGGAGCGAGGGGAATATTTTTGCGCTGTGGAAGGAAGCGATTGAAGGGCATGTGCCGGCTCGGGTGAGCGGGCTGCCTCCTTTTACGGCGGGCGCGGTGGGATTTTTTGCGTATGACGTGGTGCGGCAGATTGAACGGCTGCCGGAGCAGACGGAGGATGATTTGGGGCTTCCGGATGCGTGCCTGATGTTTTTTGACGAGGTGCTGGCGTTTGACCATGTGAAGAAAGAGATTCTGCTGATGGTGACCGCCGATGTGCGGAAGCTGAAGCCGCTGGCTGCTTATGAAGACGCGGTGAAGCGGCTGGCGAGGATGGAGCGCAAGCTGGCGCGTCCGCTGCCGAAGGCGAAGCGGAAGAAGCCGGCGGGCAAGCTGAAGATTGAACCGCAGATGAGAAAGCGGGACTTCCTGAAGGCAGTGGAGAAGTCGAAGGAGTACATTGCGGCGGGCGATGTGTTTCAGGTGGTGGTGTCGCAGCGGTTTGATGTGAAGCCGGAGGTGGATCCGTTTGAGGTGTATCGCGCACTGCGGATTGTGAATCCGTCACCGTACTTGTACTTTTTGCGGTTTGGGCTGGAGAAGGCGGCGGACACACATATTGTGGGGTCGTCTCCGGAACTGCTGGTGCGGGTGCAGGGCCGGAAGGTGGAGTACAGGCCGATTGCGGGGACGCAGCCGCGGGGCGTGAGCGAAGAGGAAGACGAGGCGCTTGCGGACCGGCTGATGCATGACGAGAAGGAGCGCGCTGAGCATGTGATGCTGGTGGACCTGGGGCGCAACGATGTGGGCCGGGTGAGCGAGTTTGGGTCGGTAAAGGTGAAGGACCTGATGTTCATCGAGCGGTACTCGCATGTGATGCATCTGGTGAGCGCGATTGAGGGACGGCTGCGCGAGGGGCTGACGGCGGTGGATGCATTCCAGGCGTGTTTCCCGGCGGGGACGCTGAGCGGTGCTCCGAAGATTCGCGCAATGGAGATTATTGAGGAGCTGGAGCCGACGCGGAGAGGGATCTATGGCGGGAGCGTGCTGTATGCGGATTATTCGGGGAACCTGACGTCGTGCATTGCGATTCGCACGCTGCTGATGCGGGGCAAGCAGGGGTATATCCAGGCAGGCGCGGGGATTGTGGCGGATTCGGTTCCGGAGCGGGAGTATGAGGAGAGCGTGAACAAGGCGCGGGCGGTGGTGCGGGCGATAGAAAGGGCGCGGGACTAGCCGGGACTTGCCGTCCAGGCAGACGCGGATTCGCCGCCATCCTGGTGCGAGCCTGATGGGTCGCTTCCGTTGGTCGCGGGACTAGCTGTCGGGGTAGAGACTGGCGGCCCAGGTCTGTACGTATGCGTGGTCGATCAAACGGCCGGCATCGATGTCGGTAATGGCTTCAAGAGTCATGCGGTGGTGTTGCTCTTCTCGCTCTTCAGCGGAAGCGACGGAGAGGTGGGTGTCTTCGATTTTGCGAGTTGTTGCCGTTTGCTTCATCCAGACGATTATCGTTGATTTAAGCAGGGTTGATCGAGAGATGGAGCTGCGGTGAGAGCACGAGCGGTGGGAGCTGGTTTTGATCCAGATTGAGAGAGCGGCGCTGGGGCGGGTTGCGGAGGCGTATGCCATCGTCGAGGAGTATTACGAGGCGGTGGAGGTGGTGGTTCGGGAGGATGCGGAGGAGTTCCGGGAGAAGTATTTTGGGGCGGGAGCGGGGATTTGGCTGGCGCGGGATGGCGAGGCGGTGGTGGGGTGTATTGCGCTGCGTCCGCTGCATGAGATTGCCCGGTGCGGCGAGGTGAAGCGGCTGTATGTGAAGCCGGAGTATCGCGGGCAGGGGATTGCGGAGCAGATGCTGGAGGCTCTGGAACGGTATGCGCGGGAGGCGGGATACGAGGCGATCTATCTGGATTCGAAGGATGATTTGAAGACGGCGATCCGGTTTTATGCGCGGCATGGGTATGCGGAGTGCGAGCGTTATAACGAGAATCCGCAGGCGACGGTGTTTATGCGGAAGGGGCTGGGTGTGGAGTGAGGTCCGGTGATTCCATCTGGCTCTCCCTGGTGCGAGGTGAGAGATTGGTGGAGTTAACGTTGCCAGGATCGTGCCAAGCCGGTGAGATAGAGCTGAGGAGAAGCATCCGTGAAAAATCTGTTTGAACCTTCTTCCGCGATAGAGATCAAGAAGCGGATCGAATTGTTGGGGCCGGACGCTGAAAGGCAGTGGGGCGCGATGAATGCCGCGCAGATGCTTGCGCACTGTTCCGCATGGATGGAATGGGCTGTGGGAGTGAAGACTCCGCCGCGGAGCTTCGTGGGGCGGATCTTTGGAAAGATGGCGAAGAGATCGGTTTTGGGAGAGGGACCGATCCGCAGGAATATGCCCACAGAGAAGAGCCTGATCATGCAGGGCGAGAGGGATTTTGCCACGGGGCAGCAAAGGTTGGTCGATTGGGTCGAGCGTTTTTCGGCGGGCGGTCCGGAAGGATGTACGACACAGCCGCACTGCTTCTTCGGGCACATGACTCCTCTGGAGTGGGCCGTATTGGGGTATAAACACCTCGATCATCATCTGAAGCAATTCGGTGTCTGAAACCTGCCAGAGCTAAGGCAGTCTTTTCGATGACGCTTCTCCATCGGCGCAGAGTTGCCAATGTGCCCATACGGGGGCACCCCGGCGGAATTTGAATGAGCGCATTGGTCTGTTTGCATGAGCTGAGCGCGTCTTGACTCTATACTAAGATATCTATATAAAGACATCTGAATATGGCCAAGACTGATGCTCTGCAAGGTTCGCTCGATTTGCTGGTGCTGAAGATATTGTCGCGGCGCCCGCGGCTTCACGGGTACGCCATCATGGCTGCCATTGCCAATACATCCGGCGAGGTCCTGCGCGCCGAGGAGGGCTCGCTCTACCCCGCGCTGTATCGGATGGAGGAAGCGGGCTGGATTCGCGCGGAGTGGATCAAGAAAGACACCGGTCGCCGCGCCCGGATCTACGAGCTGACAGCCGCTGGCAAGAAGCAACTGGGTGCGGAAGAGTTGCGCTGGCAGTCAGTGAGCCTGGCAATCAATCGGGTTCTCCGGGAGGCATGACATGTCTTTGTGGTCGCGTATCTCGAATGCCCTGCGCGGCGAGCGCTTGAACCGCGAGATCGATGAAGAGCTGCAGTCGCACATCGAGGAAGCCATTGCATCGGGCCGCGACCCCGGCGAAGCACGCCGCAACTTCGGTTCGATACTGCGCCAGCGCGAGGCGGGCCACAGCATTCGCGTTGCCGGATGGCTTGAGTCGCTTCTGGCCGATGTACGTTTCGGCTGGCGGCAGCTCGGCCGCAACAAGGTGGCGACTGCGGCCGCTGTGCTTTCCCTCGCCCTCGGCATTGGCTCGAGTGTCGGCGCCTTCCGTCTTATCGACGCCCTGCTCTGGCGGCCGCTGCCCATCTCCGGTTCCAGCAGGCTCTTCATCCTCTCCCGCAAGATGACCGGCTTGTATGGCAAGCCTGCCGAGGACGGCTACTGGGCCACGCCAGACTTCAACCTCATGCGCGATGCGGTGAGGGGCCAGGCCGACCTCATCGCCATCAGCGACGCCGACCGCACGGACATCACCTGGTCCACCGACGACGACATGGAGAAGGCCAACGTTGTTTATGTCTCCGGCAACATGTTCCCGCTTTTCGGCCTTAAGCCCGCGCTCGGCCGTCTGCTCGCCACCGCCGATGATCGCGCCCGCGGGGCCAGTCCCTATGCGGTCCTCTCCTGGGACTACTGGGATCACCACTTTGGCCGCGATCCCCATGTCCTCGGCCGCTCGCTCCATATCGGCAACCAGACCTTTGAAATCATCGGCGTCGGCCCGCGCGATTTCACTGGAACCGAAAAGGGGACGGTCACTGATATTTTTCTGCCCCTTAACATGAGCAGTCTTGCCACTCACGACAGCGTTACATGGCAGCACATCTTCCTGATGCTGAAACCTGGCGTCAACCCGGCCACCGCTCTCGATCCGCTGCGCGAGCATCTCTCCGCCGTCAGCCACGGCTTCGAGGCCGGGTGTGCCACGTGCGTCCGCGGCATGACCCGGGCGGAAATCGACCGCTATCTCGATAAGAAGCTTGTCTTCCATCCTGCCGGCGCCGGCACCTCCGACCTCCAGAAGGACTATCGCCGATCCCTCGGC
The DNA here is from genome assembly GCA_035532055.1 of Acidobacteriaceae bacterium. Taxonomy (GTDB): domain Bacteria; phylum Acidobacteriota; class Terriglobia; order Terriglobales; family Acidobacteriaceae; genus Silvibacterium. The sequence continues at coordinate 212,938 of DATKRT010000018.1, forward strand.
ATCCTCGGTCTCCTGGCTGGTCTGGTCCTGCTCATTGCCTGCGTCAACGTCGCCAACATGATGACCGCCCAGGCCGCCGCCCGCGCCCGGGAGATGGCTCTAAGAATCTCGATCGGCGCCGGCCGTCGTCGCCTCGTCCAGCTCATTATGGCCCAAAGCGCGCTGCTCGCGCTCCTGGCTTCCATCCTTGGCGCATTCTTTGCGGCGTGGTCGGCGCCGTTTGTGCTCAGCCGCGTCAATCCGCCCGACAACCCTGCGCGCCTCGCCCTTTCCGCCGACTGGCGTGTGCTTCTCTTCGGCTTCGGGCTCATGATCCTCGTCGTTGTATTGCTTGGTTTGCTTCCTGCTCTCCGTGCCTCGGCCGTCCGGCCCGTCGCTGCCCTCAAGGGTGGTGAAGATCCACACGCGCCACGCCGACTCATGCGTGGAGCCATCGCTCTTCAGGTCGCTTTCTGTTTCCTCGTCGTCTTTCTGTCTTCGCTCTTCGTCGCAACCTTCGAGCGCCTGCAGACCCGCCCGCTGGGTTTCTCCACCGACCGTATACTTCTGCTCGAAACCGTTGCCGGCAAAGGCCAGCTCCCCGTCGTCTGGAATCAAACTGCCGAGGCGCTCCGTGCCGTCCCCGGCGTCGAGTCGGTCGCCATCTCTGGCTGGCCTATTCTTGGACGCATCCAAATCAACAGCGACATCTCCATCAACGGCGCGTCTCCCAGTCCGACTCCGGCCTTTTTCCTGAACGTTTCCCCTAGCTGGTTCTCGATGATGAAGATCCGCCTTGTTTCCGGCCGCGACTTTACCCTTCACGACACCTCGCCGGGAGCCGCCATCGTCAACGAAACTTTCGCCAAGACCTTCTTCCCCGGCCAGGACCCCATCGGCCGCACCTTTGCACCCGTCGGCTACCCGTATAATCGCGGCGCCAAGCAGCAGCTCGACAAGATCGTCGGCGTGATCGCTGACGTCCCTTACCACGACCTGCGCGAGCCCAGCCGCGCCGTCTACTACATACCCTTCGACCAAATCGACGACAAATCCGCCGCCAAAGCCGTCGGCTTCGCCACCTTCACCATTCACACCAACACCCAGAACCCGCTCGCTCTCGCCGGCTCCCTCCGCCAGCTCATCGCGCAGCGCCAGAACGGGCTTCGCGTCTCGAACATCACCACGCAACTCGATCTGGTCCGCGACCAGACCATTCGCGAGCGCCTGCTCGCCCTGCTCGCCGCCTTCTTTGCGGCCGTCGCGCTGCTCCTCGCCGGTATCGGAATCTACGCTGTCCTCAACTACTCCGTCCTCCAGCGCCGCCGCGAGATCGGTATCCGGATAGCGATGGGTTCAACTCGTGCCGGCGTCGTGCGCATTGTGACTTTCGATGTTTTCCTGATGATCGCGCTCGGAGGCTGCGCGGGCGTCGCGCTCGGATTCGGCGCGTCGCGCTATGTCGAATCGCTTTTCTACCAGGTCAAAGCAACCGACGCGGATATGATCGCGCTGCCGGCGTGCGTCATTCTACTGACTGCGCTCGTTGCCACACTGCCCGCCGTGCTTCGCGCGCTGCGAACAGATCCCACCGAGATCCTGCGCGCGGAGTGAGAGACAGAGTCCCACGGATAGCGCACTTGCAGATGGCGATCGGATTTACCATGCATCTGGATCATTCGTTGCAAAATCGCGAATGCGCTTATTGAGTGGCTGGATCATCCGATGCAGCATCAATTTTTTCTTCGAGGTGTTTCTCTATCGGTTGCATATCTGTGTTGGTGGTGGGTTGAGATCTCTGTTCCCCACACAAGCAAAAGCGTGTTCAGTCTCATGACATGCTTTACAAAGTGTCCCGGGACATCCTTTACACTCCTCGCGCGTAGCGTAGCGAAGCGCGAGGAGTGTAAGACGAGATGCCTTGGAAGACGATGGACCTACGAGAGCAGCGGCGGTTGCTGGATTGGGTGGAGCGGTTTTCAGCGGGTGGGCCGGAAGGATGTACGAAAGCGCTGCATTGCTTCTTCGGGCGGATGACTCCTTTGGAGTGGGCGGTGTTGGGGTATAAGCATTTGGATCATCATCTGAGGCAGTTTGGAGTGTGAAGGGCGCGAGTAAAAATGGCATTTCACTCGGATTTCATTGCGAGGGTGCATTTTGGCGCGCGGACAAGGTGCGGCCCTGCGGGCCGGGCTACATTCGTCTATTCGCTTGGTCGTTGCGCCTGTCGGCTCCACTCCGGCCTACCGGCAGTAAGGAGCGCGCCTGACGGCGCGAGTTTTTTCACAGGGCTAAAGCCCTGTGCTTCTGCCTAGCCTCGCTGGCGCGAGGCGGGAGGTTGGGGGGTTGTTGATTCTGCGCTTCTGCGGGTTGTGGGGCAGCCGGCTTCTCAGGATGTTTCTTCCGATTTCCGTGGCTGCGATTGAGTGCCAGGTGAATTCCTCGCCGACTCCTTGAAAATTGGCTTTTTTGCATTGGAAATGGCAGGGTCCGGTCCGTTCAGTTCGAATTCTTCGGCCGATGACCGCAAACGGCGTGCCCTGTCAGTGTCGCCCATCCTCTCGTAGATCTCTGCCAGTTCTGCATGCAGTAGAGCGCTGCCCGGCGCGAGATCCATCGCACGCTTGAAACAATCAAGCGCTTCAGGGAATCTGTCCATCAGCGAGTACGCGTATCCCAAGTATTCGTGTGCCGTGATAAACGCAGGGTCAAGCTCAATTGCTCGCTGGTAGTTCGGGACTGACTCTTCATAACGTTCGAGAAAACTCAACGATGTGGCGACCCCGTAGTAGGCCATCTCGTTTTCAGGCTGTAGCTCGCAGAGTCTTTCGTATGCTTCAAGGGCCTCCTGATGCATTTGCTTCCCTGAGTATGCCAGAGCCAGATTTCCCCACGCCAGAGGGTCCCTGCCATCAATTCGAATGGCCGCCGTGTAAGCTGCGATTTCCTCTTCTGATCGCCCGAGTTCCGAGTATGCGACGCCCAGGTCAAGGTACGCATCACCGTAGCCAGGGCGCAAACAGATAGCCTGTCTATAAGCTGCAATCGCATCCTCGATGTCTCCTTTTCCCCTGAGCGTCGCGCCAATGGAGTAGTGCGTCTCAGGATGATTCGGTCTTAACGTCGCGGCACGCCTGAGGGCATCGAGCCCTTCCTCAGGTTGCCCCGTAGCCTCCAATACCAGACCGAGATGGTAATAAGCATCAGCATGAGTGGGATCAAGTTGAATCGCTCTTCGGAACGGATCGGTGGCTTCCTCGTAGCGTCCGAGGTTATAGAGCGCCCAGCCCAAGCCAAAATGCACATCCGCATCAGCCGGGTTGGATGAGACCGCGGTTCTGTAAGCGTCCAGACTTCCTGCCTTATCCCCGACGTGCCACAATGCAAGAGCCAGGTTGTCATATGTGATTGCGTCGCGCGTTTCTCGCGAGGCCAACCGTAGGTGCTCAGCCGCACTCATCCAATCGCCCCGCTTGCTGAGGAGATAGCCGATTCGGCCATGCCACCTTGCAACTCGCTTCAGATCGTTCCTCCGCGGGTCATTTCGGGCCGCTCTCTCCGCATATTCCAGCGCGGCTCCTATCTCACCGAGATGATCCAGAGCGCGGCTTAGCTGTGCGTGGGCATCACTATAGCCGGGACGAATTTGTAAGGCACGATCCAACATTGCGACTGCTTCTTGATAGCGCCCCAATTCAACGAAGCAAAATCCGGCTAAGCAGAATGCTTGCGCGTTTTCGGGCTCCCTCTCCGTTACCTTTCTGTAGTTGGCTGAGGCCGCCTCGTAACGTCTATGGCGGATGTGCTGAGCGCCACGCCGCATCAGAAGTTTGGTACCAAACCAAATTCTCATTCGAACCCCATCGTTGCCCCGTATTTGAACGTAGAATCCTAGCCTTGTCCATCTATGATTGCCTCCTGGGTATCTCGCCGGCGTTGGACAATTCTTTGAGGTAGCGATTTTTCTTCGCAGTGCTGTCCTTAAGAGCTGTTCCCCACACAAGCTGCGCTTGTATGGGCCACCCGGTTGTTTGTATGGGCCGTCCGATGCGCCCGCGTTTACACTGAAATCAGCGTATGGTTTTTGTTTTGGATAATTACGACTCGTTTACCTACAACCTGGTGCAGTACATGGGCGAGCTGGGCGCGGAGATGGTGGTCCGGCGGAACGATGAGCTGACGGTGGATGAGGTGGAGGCTCTGGAGCCGGAGCGGATCTTGCTGTCTCCGGGGCCGTGCACGCCGCAGGAGGCGGGGATTTCGATTGAGTTGATCCGGCGGATGGCGGGCCGGGTTCCGATACTGGGCGTGTGCCTGGGGCACCAGGCGATTGGCGCGGCGTTTGGCGGCAATGTGGTTCGCGCCAAGCAGCTGATGCACGGCAAGACGAGCGAAGTGGAGCACGACTCGAAGACGATTTTTGCGGGGATTGCGAGCCCGATGACGTGCACCCGGTACCACTCGCTGATTGTTGCGGAGGAGGGATTGCCGCAGGAGCTGGAAGTGTCGGCGCGGACGGCGGATGGGACGATTATGGGGCTGCGGCACCGGAGGTATAAGGTGGAGGGCGTGCAGTTTCATCCGGAGAGCGTGCTGACGGCGGACGGGAAGCAGCTGATCAAGAATTTCCTTGACCTGTGACTGGCCGTCACGGGCATACGCTTCCCACCCAATCACGCGAAATGCGCGCGTGATTGGGGTCCGGTTCGCGTGGGCGCTCCTGTTAGTCGCGCGATAGTATTCTCGGCGGTTTGGAGATGATGCAGGTTTTGACTTCGCTTAGAATGGCATGCGCTTACTGAATATGTGGCTTATCAAACATTCGGCGATGTGGTTGATGATCTGTGCTGTAGCGAGCGCCGCGGCGCGGGCCCAGGAGTCGTCTCCGATTGCGTATGTGCCGGTGACGGGCGTGACGGTGTCGGGGTCGCTCGAGGTGCAGAACGGGCGCGCGAGCATTGCGAACAATGGAACGATTACGGCGGGCGACCATGCGGTGGATGTGAAGCTGGCGCGGGGCGGCGAGCTGAAGGTGTGCGGGACGACGAAGGTTCAGCTGTCGCGGGACACGAGCGTGCATGCGGCGGACGCGGGGCTGATGATTGCGCTGGATCGCGGCGCGCTGGAGGCGAGTTACAAGCCGGGGAAGTATTCGGACGTGCTACTGACGCCGGACTTGCGGATCTTGATTTCGGGGCCGGGATTTGCGGACCTGAAGATTCGCGTGAATGAGAAGGGCGATACGTGCATTGATAATCACGGGGCGGAAGCGCCGTATGTGACGGTGTTGAGCCAGTTTGCGGGCGGGCTGTATCGGGTGCAGGCGAACCAGCGTGTGCTGTTTGAAGGCGGGAGCCTGACGAAGGTTGTGGACAATGAGGCGACGCCGTGCGGGTGTCCGGAGACGGCGCCGCCGCAGGTGCTGGTGGCGAATGTGCCCACCCAGGGGAAGCGGAGCGCGGCAGTGATTGCGGCGGAGAAGGCGAATCCGTTTCCGCTGGCGGAGAGCGAGGGGCTGACGAAGCCCGCGCCGCTGCCGACGGAGCCGGTGGTTCCGGTGGGGCAGGTGCATGCGGAGGTGCAGGCACCGATTGGGTATGACGCGGGGGCGACTCCGAATCCGGCGGTGAAGGGTGCGGCGGGGAAGGCGCCGGAGGGGTGCAAGAGTACGATGTCGCCCGGTTGTCCAAATCTTTCGATAAGCAATCCCACCGCGTCGCTTTCGACTTCGCCCTCGACAACGAATACGGAGATTGAGGTGGTTCCGGCCGCACAGATGCCCGTGAAGAAGCATCGTGGCTTCATCCATGCGATAGGGCACTTCTTTGCGCGGATGTTTGGGAAGTAGTTTTACCCTTTTAGCCTTTGCATCGCTGTTCTCACACACACAAAGGAAGCTTGTGTGGGCCACCTGTAATCCCACCCGCACCCCGCCTCATCCAAAAATGACATGTATATTGGCAAGGTTTGAAGAATCAGAGGGAGAGCTGTATGCAGATTCGAGTGGGGTTGGATTTTGCGCGCGTAAAGAAAGCGGTTGCATCGGCGGCGGCGGTGGCGGTGCTGGGGGCGCTGCCTGCGTTTGCGCGTTCGGTTTCCATTAAAAATGCCACTGTGACGGTTACTTTTAACGCGGACGGCGCGTATCAGGTGCAGTGCAAGGGGACGCAGTGGGTGCTGCGGGGGACACTGGGCGAGACGCCGGAGCGGGTGACGCGGCGGTCGGGCACGGATGCGCTAGGTGCGTGGCACGAGGTGGATGCGCGGACCGCGACCGAAGTGGCGGGGATTCGTGTGTATAACGGGCAGCCGGTGGTGCTGTTCAAAGACAAGCGGCTGGCGGATGGGAAGAATGCGGATGTGTTTCCGGTGTTCAAGGCGCTGCCCGCGGGGCTGATGCGGTTCAGCTATGCGGTGAACACGTTTGCGAAGTTTGAGTTTGGCAAGTTGGGCGGCGAGGGTCCGTGGGTGCTGTATGACGCGAAGGGGCAGACGATGGTGCTGTCTCCGGCGGACCATTTTCTGGTGGCGGACATGACGGACGGGCCGGATGGGTCGGAGGGCGTGCAGGCGGGCGGGCCAAACGGCGTGGACGCAGGCGGAATTGACGCGAAGATTGCGACGCTGCCGGCTGGGTTTGAGCATGGGACGCTGCTGGTGCTGGGCAAGGGCGTGAACGAGACCCTGGATGCGTGGGGCAGCGCATTGCAGGCGATGAACGGGAAGACGGCGATTGCGAATGATCGCGATGTTGTTCTGAACAAGTTTGGGTACTGGACGGATCATTTTGCGACGTATTACTACAAGTACGACAAGAAGCTGGGATACCTGGGGACGCTGCTGGCGGTGCGGGACAAGTACAAGGCGCTGGGCGTTCCGATTGAGTACATGCAGCTGGACAGCTGGTGGTATCCGAAGGGGAGCGGGTTCAGTCCGGATGGGACTCCGGTGAACGGCGAGACGGTGTATCGCGCGGACAAGACGATTTTTCCGGATGGGCTGAAGGGTTTCCAGAAGCAGATGGGGCTGCCGTTTGTGGTGCATGCGCGGTGGGTGGCTCCGGTGAGCCCGTATCGGCATGAGTACAAAATGTCAAAGAACGTGGTGCTGTCGCCGAAGTTCTGGAATGAGACGGCAAAGTATCTGAAGGACGGCGGCGTGACGGTGTACGAGCAGGACTGGCTGGATGACAACGCGCGTCCAGCGATTAACCTGACCGATCCGCAGGAGTTTTTGGGCAACATGGCCAAGGCGATGGCGCGGGAGGGGATCACGATCCAGTACTGCATGCCGCTGCCGGGGTATTACATGGCAAGCACGCGGTACCAGAACGTGGAGACGATTCGCGTGAGCGATGACGGGTTTACGCGGGCGCGGTGGGACTACTTTTTGTATGACTCGGCGCTGGCGCATGCTGTGGGGCTGTGGCCGTGGAGCGATGTGTTCATGAGCGGGCAGGAGCCGGAGCTGATTCTGGATACGCTGTCGGCGGGGCCGGTGGGCGTGGGCGATGCGCTGGGCGAGATTGACGCGGCGAATTTGAAGGCGACGATGCGGGCGGATTCGGTGCTGCTGAAGCCGGATGTGCCGGTGCGTCCGGTGGACGCCATGTACAGGGCGGACGCGGCGAACGCGGACGGGCCGATGGTGGCGGCGACGCACAGCGGGGATGAGGTGGAGGTGTTTGCGTATCCGCGTGCGCATCCACGGAAGATAGCGACGGGAGAAGAGTTGGAGACGCAGAGTGCCGTGGGCGAGACGCAGGGGCCAGTGGGCGAGACGCAGGTGACGGTGCGGCTGAGCGAGCTGGGGATCACGGGGCCGGCGTATGTGTGGGACTGGGTGCGGAAGACGGGCACGGTGGTTCCGAAGGGCGGGTCGTTCGCGATGAAGTTTGCGGATGGATGGGCGTATGACGTGGCGGCTCCGGTAGGGAAGGACGGGATTGCGCTGCTGGGAGACACGGGGAAGTATGTTCCGCTGGCGGGGAAGCGGTTCTCGGCGGTGACGAGCGGGAAGGCTACGCGTGTGTCGGTGGCGTTTGCGGCGGGCGAGAGTGCTGTGACGGTGTCAGGCTATGCGGCTAAGAAGCCGGTGGTGCGGGCTGTTCGGGGCGAGGCGGGTGCGGTGGAGTATGACGGGGAGACGGGGTTGTTTAGGGTGGTGGTGCATCCGGCGAGTGGTGGGGGCGCGGTGGTGGTGGTGAGGTGAGTGGCGGTTGGGTATGACAATGGTTGGGGTGGGGAATTTGGCGCGCGAACAAGGTGCGGCCCTGCGGGCCGGTCTACATTCGTCGATCTGTGGGTCGTTGCGCCTGTCGGCTTCACTCCGGCCTGCGGCAGCAAGGTACGCGCCTGACGGCGCGGGTTTTTATTTCCCGGGCTAAGGGTCAGGGCTTCTGCCGGGCCTCGCTGGCGCGAGGCGAGAGGTTGGCAGGGCAGAGTTGATCAATCCCACATCTCTTCGAGATGTGGGGCACCCGGCTGGGATATGAAGAAGGTAGCGCAAACGATCCACGAATGGAAATTTTCACCTCATTGAGTAGAGTACCGAGCTAAACTCCTTCCGCGGCATAGGGAACCATAGCTATTTCGCGAAAATCGGCAGCTAGGATCGATTTGCTATGAGTCAGAATAAAACCACGGATCAGAAGAAAGCCACCGACAGCCCAGCTCTCCGACTATTCTTCGCTGATCCGGAGATTGCGGGCTTTTTGCGACACTCTGAGCCACATTTGCTTGAGTGCAGAGATAAACTCACTGATATCTCCGCTCCAGCAGTTGATGCAGCCGGTATTAAACAGTTACGTGAAACGACAGCCGATATCTTCCCAGGCCAAGACGCAATCGCCCTATTTCGTCCCACCCTAGTGCAGGCTTTACGCGCTGATCTGGCATCTGCATCTCGTGTCCCTGACCTTTCGGTTGATGATCTTGTTTACTTTCAGCTCGCTATCGTCATTATGCGCTTGGCGAGTGACTACCTTTCCGCCCGCGACCTCTTTGAGGCGCATAAAGAAGCATTCATCAAGGCGTACCCTCGCGTACTCAGCTTCAACCCGCTAACGGGTGCGGTCTCATGGGAAAAAGCCCGAAGGCAGATGGCGGAAATTCTGGAAGAGGGCTTCCGCGAGCGCTACGATGACATGGCAATCGAGAATTCTGAGCACTTCCGAGATTCGAGACTCGCCAATGAAGCATTGATGATTAGCATGATGTTGATTGATCAGGACAAGCCTCAACTCCCAACGTCTGATGGCTTGGAATTCGAACAGGAATGCGAGGGTCTCCTAAGCGAGGCCGGATTTATCGTTGAACGTACTCCGATTTCAGGGGATTTTGGAGCAGACTTGCTCGCCCGTCGGAACGACCTGACTTATGCAATTCAGTGTAAACATTATGGGACTCCTGTTGGTGTCAGTGCGGTGCAGGAAGTTGCAGCAGGTTGTTTGCATTATGCTGCTGACTGCGCTGTCGTAGTCGCAAGTTCGGGTTTTACCGCGCAGGCCCGCCGACTCGCCGAGTCGAATTCAGTTCTCCTGATCGATCCGTCAGAGCTCGGGCGATTGGAAGATTTGGCCCGTGCCCTTTTGTGAGAAGTGAGGCGATAGCGGTCAGTGGGGTGGCTGTAGTTCGTGAGAAGGATGAGGCATTGTGTGGACGAGCAGCGACATCTTTTCGAGGTGTGGGCACTTGGTCCCACGAGAAAGTAGGTAGGAGAAAATACTGATGACCAAAGTATTTGTGGACGGCGTAGAAATAGACTCTGAGATATGGATAGATGGGCGAATAGCCACATTCAAGAATCAGAAGGAATCGCGAACTGTTCGGCTGGCGGCGCTCAAGAAGGAGATAGATGCCTACGAATCGTCTCTCACGAATTTCGGACTGGGCGGACGCGATGATGCTCCAGCCGAGGCACATACTAAAGCTTACATTGCAGCTTTAAAGCAGGCGGCGCAGGAAATAGGAAATGAAATGGCGAAAGACAGAGATCAAATTTTAGAAAACAACTCTTCGAAATGAGAACGCGCACATTTCAGACACTACCGGGCCCTGGGTCCATGCGCCGATGCACATTTCGCTGCGATACAATGGGAGTTTGGAGAGTCTTCCGAATCGGCGCGTGCGCTGACCTTAGAAATATCCCTACAGATACAGCAAGGAGTTTTACGATATGGCGATTCCCGCCACACAGATGCGTCCGGGCATGATTATCAAGCACAACGGTGAGCTGCATACCGTGTTTTCGGTGGAGCACCGCACGCCGGGAAACCTGCGGGCCTTTATCCAGGCGAAGCTGCGGAATTTGCGCACGGGCGCGATGTTTGAGCACCGCTTTCGCTCGCCCGACCCGATTGACCGGGTGGTGGTGGATGAGATTCCGATGGAGTTTTTGTACAGCGACGGCGATGACTACTACTTTATGAACACCGAGAACTACGAGCAGACGCTGCTGAAGCGGGGCACGCTGGGCGATGCGGTGGAGTATCTGACGGCGAACCTGCAGATTACGGTGTCGATTTTCGATGGCGTGCCGGTGGGCATTGAGCTTCCACAGACGGTGGAGCTGGCGGTGGTGGAGACGGAGCCGGGGCTGAAGTCGGCAACGGCGTCGTCGGTAACCAAGCCGGCGAAGCTGGAGACGGGGCTGATGGTGCAGGTTCCTTCGTTTATCAATGAAGGCGAGAAGATTCGCGTGGACACGGCGGAGGGAGCTTACCTGAGCCGGGCGTAACTTGTGAATGGATAACGAGCGGCGTGGCTGAGGCTGCGCCGTTTTGTTTTGCGGGCGGCGTGGGTTGCGCGGCGGCGCGGGCATCTGAAAGACTGAGGCGGCGTTCTTTTCGAAAATTATGGTTCGGCATTATCTGGTGAAGGGTCGCGTGCAGGGGGTCGGCTTCCGGTGGCATGTGCATCGGGAGGCGGGCGATCTTGATTTGCACGGATGGGTTCGCAACACCGAGGACGGGCATGTGGAGGTGGTGGCAGCGGGCGATGAGGAGGGTCTGGGGCTGCTGCGGGAGTCTTTGAAGCGGGGTTCGCGGGGCAGCCGGGTGGATGCGATTTTGGAGCACGAGCTGGCGGACAGCGAGGCCGAGGGGCTGGGGCCGTTCAGGATAGAAGGCGCGTGGTGAAGGATTGGGGCACGCTCGTGGGTGATCCGATTAAGATCCCTGTTCCCCACACAAGCCAAATGAGGGCTGGTATGAGGAACCGTCCAGGCGCATCCCGGCAGGGGCTGAAGCCCCTGATTTTAAGCCCTCTTCCGGCACGACTAAAGTCGTGCCCTGATACAAAACCATGGATGCAACTATTTAGAGATTCAAGTAAAGGAGCAGTACATTTTGGCAAAGCAAGAACCGATTAATTGCGAGCCGCTGAAGGCGCTGGTGCGGACGGTCCCGGATTTTCCGAAGCCGGGGATTTTGTTTTATGACATTACGACTCTGCTGAAGGACAAGAAGGGCTTTGCGGCGCTGATTGACGCGCTGGCGGCGCACTACATCGGCAAGGATGTTGACCTGGTGCTGGGGATTGAGGCGCGGGGATTCATTTTTGGGCCGGCGCTGGCGTATCGGCTGAACGCGGGTTTTGTTCCGGTGCGGAAGCCGAAGAAGCTTCCGGCGGAGACGGCGAAGGTGAGCTACGAGCTGGAGTACGGGACGGACACGCTGGAGATCCACCTGGACGCGATTGAGCCGGGGCAGAATGTGGTGCTGGTGGACGATCTGCTGGCGACGGGCGGCACGATGGAGGCCACGGTGAAGCTGGTGAAGCAGCTGGGCGGACACATTTCGGGCCTGGCGTTTGCGGTGGAGCTGGACTTCTTGAAGGGACGGGAGCGGTTTCCGGACTACGACGTGTTCAGTTTGCTGCACTACGACGAGTGAGTGACTGGCCGTCACGGGCGCACGCGCGCTTCGCGCGCCATTCCCGAATTGAGTTTGTGGGCGCTTCCGATGGTCGCGCTTGAGTTCTGTGCTTAAACCTGAAAACGAGTGAGGTTGCCGCATCGTTGAAACGAACGGCAACCTTTTTTCTTTTTACATTTGTTGTTGCTCAGGCGGCGCGGTGGGTGATGTTGACGCGGCGGGCGAGCTGGTTGAGGCGGAGGTCGGCGCGCGTTTCCTCGTCGAGGGTTTCACTGAGGAAGCGGGCGGAGTCGGACTCGTTGAGGTGCTCGGCATAAGTGCGAGCGGAGCTGTAGGCGGCGATTTCGTAGTGCTCGACGCGCTGCATGACGGCGATCAGGCCGGCATCCATGATTTCAGCATCGCCGCCGTCGCGGACGCGCTCATCGGCTTCGTGGAGCAGAACGCGCATGGCTTCGCAGGATTTTTCGATGGGGGTTTGGTTCAGGCGCTTGAGGATTTTGACCAGACGATCGACGTGCAGGCCGGATTCGTCGAGCTCCTGTTGCAGGGCCTGCTTGAGGTGCGGGTTGTGGGCGGCTTTGATGATGCGAGGCAGGCAGTGTTTGATTTGTTGTTCGGCAGAGTAAAGGTCCTGCAGTTCGGCAATAAAGAGTTCGCGTAGCGGCTCGTAATTCATGGGGAAGGCTCCGGTTTTCTGGGGAATTGCGTTCCCTTATTGGGATGCGAGGTCGGGAGTTGCAGAGGTCTTATGGCGCTGTGCCAGCGGCGGGAGGAGTTTAGAGCGCGGAGACGCGGAGTGATTCGCTGTGATGCAGGGCCTGGAGGGCTGGCGGCAAGGGCTTTATACTAAACAGCCCGACTGCGGCCCCGGTGCGGTAGAGTCGCACTGCACGGCAGTCGGAAATTGCATAAGCACTCTGATGATGGGATGTGCGGAGGAAAAGCCGCGGTTGAGAGCGGGCCGGAATTTATTTTTCGGGCGACGGAGAAGTGCGGGCGGCTTCAAATATCTTCACGATATCTTTTGCGATCCCTCCAGATGCAATGGTTCCATCGAAGGCCGTAACTTTACCGGAGCCAAGGACAATAGATGTCCGCTTATCGACAATTACAAAGGTGTGAATATAGGTGAAAAGGGGGCGGTCAACTTGAATGAGTATGTCGGCCACACGCGGATCCTGAACAATGGTTAAGCCGAGTTTGGGCCAGTCTTTCTGAATCGTCAGCGCGCGAATCACGGTATCGACAGTCAGGAATGAGGTTTTCGAGCTTATGTATATAGTTTTTGCGTTTTTTAGTATCGCTTTGGGATTGGAGCTAGCAATGGCTGCGCTTGATTGCGGAACCTGCTCTGCTAATTTCTCTGGCAGCCGGAGCAGCGTACCGGCGCCAAGGATTATCGGGTGCCCCATATCTGGTAGGCCTTCAACGCTTTCGATGGGTACTGCGAATGCAGTGGATCCCTGGCCGCGAGTAATGATGCCTATCAGCGCTCCAGAACGATCTATCAAGGCTCCCCCACTGGAGCCGGGTGCGACAGACGCATTGAATTGCAGCAGTTTAAATCCTGTACCTGCTCCGGGCACTTCGTCAGCAAGGCGAATCGCGGACAGAATACCCTCTGTGGCCGACCACGTAAGGCCGTTAGCGTTCGTGACTGCATAAACAGGGTCGCCTTGGGCAAGGTTCGCGGTATTTCCTAACGGAAGTACGGGTAGTGCTCCGGCAGAAATTTTCAAGGCGGCTACATCGCGACGCTCATCTACGCCAAGTAGCTCGATTCGGTCAAAAACTTCCCCATCAGCCATGCGGACCTGAACTTCTGCCGCACCTTTAATCGCGTGGTATGCGGTGAGAATTGTTCCGTTTTTCGAGATGATGACTCCAGTCGCAATTGAACTGAGCCGCCCAGCGCCCTCACCGGAAAGGATGATTACGGTCGCCGCCTTCGCATGTTCAAATATCGCGCTGGCCACAGGTGTGGCGGAATCTTGCTGCGCTGCAAGTGGTAGGGAGAGTAGGACAATAAGCGTCGTCAAAAGGATTTTTTTCATTAGAGGATGATTCTATCCAAAAGACTTATCTCATCGGCACTCTTTTTCAATAACATGTCAAGCGTTTTTATTCTGCGCGAATAGAAATGCGATCTTCTTGGCTTATGTAGCCTTTGCGGCGGAACCAGTCTTCCATTGCGGGTTGAAGGCGGTCGAGAGGGACGCGGAAGCCGGCTTCGAGGAGGCCGTTGTCGACGGGGAGGGTGTCGTCGAAGACAGCTTCGTTGGTGAAGTTGCGCATGGCGAAGTTGTCGATCCACTGAATGGGGCAGGGGTGGGCGCGGCCTTCAGCGTCGATGCGTTCGATGTGGAGCTTGCGGGCGAACATGGTCAGTTAAAGTCCGGTCAGCTAAAAAGCGGTCGGTAAGAGTGTGACCGGATGGCAGCTTACTGCTGATAGACACAGGGTATCGTGTCTATGCTTTGCGGTGGGGGTCGGCAGCGCGGATGTTTTCCGGAACGTCAAAACGGCGGAAGTTTTCCTCGAACCTAGTGGCGAGGGCGGCGGCCTGGGCGTCGTAGGCGGCCTTGTCGGCCCAGGCGTTGCGCGGGTGGAGAAGCTCGCTGGGGACGTAGGGGCAGGAGGTGGGGATGCTGAGACCGAAGGCTTCCTCGGTTTCGTATTCGACGTGAGTGAGCTCGCCGGCGAGGGCGGCGTTGACCATGGCGCGGGTGTGGGGGAGGCTCATGCGGCGTCCGACGCCGAAGGCTCCGCCGGTCCAGCCGGTGTTGACCAGCCAGACGCTGACGTTGTGCTGGCGCATGCGTCGGCCGAGCATTTCGGCGTAGGTGCGCGGGGCGAGCGGCAGGAAGGGCGAGGCGAAGCAGGTGGAGAACTCGGGGACGGGTTCGTGGCCGAGGCCGGCTTCGGTACCGGCGAGCTTGGCGGTGTATCCGGAGAGGAAGTGGTACATGGCCTGGTCGGGGTTGAGGCGGGCGATGGGGGGGAGGACTCCAAAGGCGTCGGCGGTGAGGAAGAGGACGTTTTTGGGGTGGCCGCCGATGCCGGGGATTTGGGCGTTGGCGATGAAGTGGATGGGGTAGCCGGCGCGGGTGTTCTCGGTATAGCGGACGTCGGAGTAGTCGGGCTCGCCGGTGGTTTCGTCGATGACGACATTCTCGAGGACGGAGCCGAAGCGGATGGCGTGGTAGATCTGCGGTTCTTTTTCCTCGGTAAGGTCGATGCACTTGGCGTAGCAGCCGCCCTCGAAGTTGAAGACGCCGTTGGGGCTCCAGCCATGCTCGTCGTCGCCGATGAGGCGGCGCGCGGGATCGGCGGAGAGGGTGGTTTTTCCGGTTCCGGAGAGACCGAAGAAGAGGGCGGTGTTGCCGTCGGCTCCGATGTTGGCGGAGCAGTGCATGGGGAAGACGTCGCGCGCGGGGAGCAGGTAGTTCATGACGCCGAAGATGGATTTCTTCATTTCCCCGGCGTATTTGGTGCCGCCGATGAGGATGATTTTGCGGGTGAAGTCGGCGAGGATGAAGGTTCCGGAGCGGGTGCCGTCGCGTTCCGGGACGGACTCGAATTCAGGCGCGGCGATTACGGTGAACTCGGCGACATGCGAGGCGAGCTCGGATTCGGTGGGGCGGATGAAGAGCTGTTTGACGAAGAGCGCGTGCCAGGCATACTCGCAGACGACGGTGATGGGGAGCTGGTAGGCGGGATCGGCTCCAGCGGCGAGGTCCATGACGTAGAGGTCGCGCTCGGCCATGTGGCGCATGACGCGGTCGAGGAGCGCGTCAAATTTGGCGGGTGGAAAGGGCTGGTTGACCCTGCCCCAGTGAACGGTGTTGCGGGTGGTGTCGTCTTCAACGATGAACTTGTCGCGGGGGGAGCGTCCGGTGCGCGAGCCGGTGAGGGCGACGAGGGCTTTGTTGGAGGCAAGGCTGGCTTCGCCGCGTGCGAGGGCCGCCTCCACAAGTTGCGGTGTGGAGAGGTTGCGGTGCACGTGAGGACCGTTGGTGAGGGAGTGCATTCCGCGAGTGAAGGTGGATGCTGCCATTCAGCCGGCTCCTTTTGTGAAGCAAACCGAGTATTGTCCCATTGGACGGGTGGAGGGGGCAAGTGTGGGGGAGTTGGTGAAGTAGTCAGTTGGTGAAGCGGTTAGTTGAGGGGAACTGGGCAGCTGGCTCCCACATCTCTACGAGATGTGGGGAGACGGCGCTATCGCAACGAGCCGGTTCTTCGCTGATTTCTCTACGGGTTGGGCTGGGAGTCGGCGACGAGTTCGGGGTCGGGGACGAGGGTGGGGAGATTGCTGGTGTGTCCAGCCTCGTGGAGGACGACGTCGAGGTGCTCGAGGACCTCATCGACGGTCATGGTGTACATTTCGCGGCCGTTGTCGTAGCCGGACTCGACGGCCTGCTTGAGGTAGTGGCCGGCGATCTGGGCGGCGAGGGTGTCGGTAATGACGTGGCCGGTGCGCTTTTTCTGCTCGACCCAGGCGGTGCAGGGCATGGCGATCCAGAGGGGACGTCCATTGACGTCGAAGCGAACGTCGACGGCGTCGGCATGGCGGGTTGCGATGGCGACGATGTTGGCGGTCCAGCGGCAGTGGAGGGTGTCTCCAGTCCAGCGGTCGGTTACGTGAAAGTCCTCATACATGGCTGCTTATAGATTATCAGGGGAATGGTCGCACGGGGGGACCTGCCGTCGAGGGCTTGACGTGACGCGGCAACTGATTTTGATGGAGTGAGTACGAGAATGCAGTTGAGAAAAAGGTAGGAAACGGAATGGAGTGAAACAGCGTCCAACACTCGATACATAAATACGCCGAGGCTCGTAGATAGACTTGCGAGGCTTGAAGGAGTTCCTGCTGTGACTTTGAGTTCCCGTACATTACGCGAATATAAGAAAAGACTTGTGCAGCAAATGATGCTGTTGGAGCGCTCGGCGCTGGTGACAGTAGAGCAGGGGCGCGAGGCGGTAACGGACGACGCGCTGGATCCGGCGGACCGCGCGGTGCGGTCGTATGAGAAGGAAATTTTGTTTACCCGCGGCACGCATGAGCACGGGCAACTGGCGCAGGTAGCGCGCGCGCTGGAGCGTATGAAGGAAGGCACCTACGGAGAATGCGTGGAGTGCGGGAGCCTGATCGGCGCGAAGCGGCTGGAGGCGGTGCCGTGGACTTCATACTGCATTGCGTGCCAGGAGAAGATGGAGCAGGGCGAGCTGGAGCGCGCGCACCAAGCGGCGTAGACGGTCAGTTGGTGAAGCGGTTAGTTGTACCATCTCACTGCGAGACATGGCTAGCTGTGACTTGGATTTGTGGTGAATTCAGATCCCTGTACCCCACACAAGGCAACCGAAGCCGAAGCCTTGTGTGGGCCACCGTTGGGTTGTGCGAGTCACCTAAAACGAGGGGCCGGCGAGCTGGTCATATTCCTGGCCGGAGGCGCTGGGGAGCAGCACCCAGAGGGTGTAGATGGCGAGCGCGGTTCCGGTGAAGAGCTTGAAGATGGTGAGGAACGCGGCCACGATGGCGAGGATGCGCGCCCAGCGAGAGCGACTGAGCAGGGCGAGTCCGGTGATGAGCGAGAGCACGGCGCGGCCGATGAGGATAACCGTAATGAGCGGGACGAACCACGGCATGTGGCCGAAGGGGAATTCGCCCCAGAGGCCGTGGTTCCAGTGGCCGAAGTAGCTGTGCATCATGCCGCCAAAGATGGACATGGCAATGAGCCACTGGAGGAGGGTCCAGGCGGCGTAGGCGATCCAAAGGATGGCGAGCGCCTGGATGTGCCGGTGGACGCGGGTATAGAAGTAGGCCGGCGGGGCGGGAGGTATAGGCGCCGCCTGCACGACGGGGCGTCCGCAATTGGGGCAGAACTGCTGGCCTGGTGGAGTGAGTTGTCCGCATCCGCTGCAATACATGGTGAAGCCCTCCTTCTAGCTTCTAGCTGACAGACAAGATACGCGGGGAAGACGCTTCTTGTTCCCGCTTAGCGCAATTAGGATTGAGTTCGTGGCATGGACGTAATTTTATGACGCGAACGATTCCTGAACGTGTGAGCGATTGTAACCGGGCTGCGCTGGAATGGGACCGGTTTCTGGAACTGCTGGGCGGGTATGCGCAGTCGGCGGCGGGGCGCGCCTGGGTTGCGGCGATGGGGCCTTCGACCGATGCGGCGTGGATTGAGCGGGAGCACGCGCTGGTGGAAGAGATGCGGTTGCTGGCGGCGAGCGGCAGTTTGCCGGGGCTGGCGACGGTGTTCGATCCGACGGAGCTGCTGGCGAGGGCGCGGATTGAAGGGACGGCGCTGGAGGCGGAGGAGATTCGCGCGGCGGCGACGCTGGCGGAGGTGATTGCGGCGTGGGCCGAGGTGGTGCGGGTTCCCGCGGGGGATTTGGCGGGCAGGCTGCCGGAGCTGAAGGTGTTGTTTGGCGAGGTGCTGTCGCTTCCGCTGAAACCGCTGGTAGACGCGCTGCGGGGGAAGTTTCTGCCGGATGGGTCGCTGGCGGATGATGCTTCGCCGGAGCTGCGGCGGATACGGCGCGAGATGGATCGGCAGCATCGCGCGATTGAGAGCAGCTTGCGCGCGGCGTTGCGGCGCTACTCGGAAGGCGGGTCGGCGCAGGATGAGCTGATTACGATTCGCGGCGAGCGGTTTGTGATTCCGGTAAAGGCGGAGTGGAAGCGGCGCGTGCAGGGGGTGGTGCACGGGGCGAGCTCAAGCGGGCAGACGGTATATGTGGAGCCGCTGGAGACGATTGAGCTGAACAATGACCTAGTGCGGCTGCTGGAGGACGAGCAGGCGGAGATTCACCGGATTTTTGCGGCGATGACGCGGCAGATCGCTCAGTATGGGGGCGTGATTGCGAAGGGCGCGGAGGCGCTGTGCGAGGCGGATACGCTGCTGGCGCGGGCTCGGTTTGGGGTGGAGTTTTCTTGTGTCAGGCCGAAGCTGAGTACTGATCCCACCCTTCGCGCTGAAGAACGCGCGAAGAATGGGGCACCCACATCGGTTCCTGAGCTGAGATTGAAGGCGGCAAGGCATCCGCTTTTGGAGAAGCGGTTGCGCTCAGATTTTGCCGATCCCACCCTTGCGCAAAGGGCGCGCAAGGATGGGGCACCCCAAGTTGTGGCTGGGATTGTTCCGATCAGTGTGTCGCTGACGGGCGATGTGCGGCAGATGGTGATCAGCGGGCCGAATACGGGTGGGAAGTCGGTGACGCTGAAGACGGTGGGGCTGCTGGCGATGATGGCGCAGAGCGGGGTTCCGGTGCCGGCGGAGGAGGCGGTGTTTCCGCTGTTCGATGCTTTTCTGGCGGATATTGGAGACGCGCAGTCGATTGAGCAGAATTTGTCGACGTTTTCGGCGCACATCACGAATGTGAACTGGATTGCAAAGCGGGCGGATGCAGTGTCTCTGGTGCTGCTGGATGAGCTGGGATCGGCGACGGACCCGAATGAGGGGCAGGCGCTGGCGGTGGCCATTGCGGAGCACTTTTTGCGGAAGCGGGCGTGGGTGATTTTGTCGACGCACCTGACGGCGCTGAAGGTGTATGCCGAGAACACGCCGGGGGTGGTGAATGCGGCGGTGGGATTTGATGAGGAGACGCTGGCTCCGACGTATGAGTTGCGGCAGGGGGTTCCGGGGGCATCGGCGGGGATAAATATTGCGGCTCGGCTGGGGCTGGATGCGGAGATTATTGCCGCAGCACGACAGCGGGTGGGATCGCAGACGGAGGAGATTGGGAAGTTTCTGGACCGGCTGCATGCACAACTGGGCGAGCTGACGGCGGAGCGCGACCGCGTGCAAAGGCTGGACGCGGAGCTGAAGCGGGAGCGCCAGAGGCTGGAAACCGAGGGCATGAAGGAGTGGCGCACGAAGGTGCGGGAGATGGAGCAGAAGCTGGCTTCGCTGCTGAAGGACTTTGAGTATCAGATACGCGAAACGGTGCGGGCGATTGACGATCGCGCGGCGCAGCAGAAGCTTTCGAAAGAGGCGGAGCGGAGGATGGCGCGGCTGCGGCGGGAGTTTGCGGAGAGCTTTAACGCACAGGTGGTGGCGCAGCATACGGGCGCGGACAAGGGTGACGCCAATGCGCAGCCGCATGTAGTGAAGCAGGTGGCGGCGGGCGATACGGTAAGGCTGCGTTCGCTGGGCAAGGATGCGGTGGTGCAGCGGCAGGTAGATGAGAAGACGTTTGAGGTTTCGGTTGGGCCGATGAAGATGCGCGTGGGTCGCGATGAGATTGCGGCGGTGGTGAAATCGGCGGGGGCGGCGGAGGAAAGTCCGCTGGCGGCGGCGCGGGCGCGGAAAGGGATTACGGTAACGGCGGCGGATCCAACAGAGAATTTGCATTGGGAGATCAACGTGATCGGGCGGACGGCGGATGAGGCCCAGGATGAGGTGGAGAAGTTTTTGGACAAGGCTTTTCTGGCGGGGCTGCCTCGGGTGCGGATTATTCATGGGACGGGGATGGGCGTGTTGCGGCGGTCACTGAGGGCGTATCTGGGGCAGCATCCGCAGGTGGCGAGCGTGACGGAGCCGGGGCATAACGAGGGCGGCGCGGGGGCGACGGTTGTTGAGCTTAGGTAGGGCAGCTTTATCAAATACAATAAGGAGTTATGGCGACTGCTGTTGAACTTGTGCAGATTGAGCTTGGTCCGAGGGTTCCGGTGAAGAAGCCGGAGTGGCTGAAGGCGCGTGCTCCGGTGGGCGAGAACTACCACAGCCTGAAGAAGCTGGCGCGGGATTTGAATCTGCACACGGTGTGCGAGAGCGCGCATTGCCCCAACATTGGCGAGTGCTGGCAGCACAAGACCGCGACCTTCATGATGCTGGGGAATTTGTGCACGCGGCGGTGCGGGTTCTGCGCGGTTCCTAAAGGTAAACCGGACGCGATTGACTTTGACGAGCCTAGGCGGGTGGCCGATGCCGTGGCGCAGCTGGGGCTGAAGTTTGCGGTGATTACGAGCGTGAATCGCGATGATAATTTGCTGGGTGGGGCGCGCGCGTTTGCGCTGGTGATTGAAGAGATTCGGAGGCAGGCTCCGGGGTGCCAGGTTGAGGTGCTGATTCCGGACTTCCAGGGCAATGAGGAAGCGATCAAGGTTGTGGTGGATGCGCATCCGGAGATTTTGAATCACAACACGGAGTCGGTGCCGAGGCTGTACCGGGCGGTGCGGAGCGGCGCGCGGTATGAGCGGACGCTGCGGCTGCTGGAGTCCTCGAAGGAAATGGACCCGACGGTGGTGACGAAGTCGGGCGTGATGGTGGGGCTGGGCGAGGAGATGCACGAGCTGCTGGATGTGTATCGCGACCTGGCGCGAGTGGGCGTGGAGGTGCTGACGATTGGGCAGTATCTGCGGCCGTCGAAGGATCATTTGCCGATGACGCGGTATTACACGCCGGAAGAGTTCGAGTTCATGAAGATTGAGGCGCTCGGGATGGGCTTTAAGCATGTGGAGTCGGGTCCGCTGGTGCGGTCTTCGTATCATGCGCATGAGCAAGCGGATGCGGCATCCGGACTGGCCGTCCAGGGTGTTGGCCACACGGGCACACGCTCCTAGCGGCGCCATTCTTAGTTAGAGAGAGTGGATCTTCCGTTGGTCGGTGGGGAGGTTTGTGCAGTGATCGCTCCCATCCTTCGCTTAACCACCCCACGGACGAAAGGAAGGGGCGGGCGATCTAACGGCAAACCGCAGGTCCTTCGACTTTGTTTATTGCTTCGCATCAAAACTCCGATTAGAATGACAATTTTTTGCAACGAACGTTTTGATGAAAGGAGAGTTGTGGCTGGGGGGGGGGAGTATTTTGGACGGGGTTGGAATTTTCTGTTTCACGGTGATTGAAAACGGAGAGGGTTTCGACTGGCTGAGTTTGTTTGCCGAGGAGAGTGTGGATGAGCGGTGGTCGTGACGGGATAACGCGCAGAGAGGCGATGGCGAGGATTGGCGGGGCAGTGGTGGGATCGGCGATGGCGGGGCCGCTGCTGACGGAGCGGGCTGCGGCTGAACCGGCTGCTCTGCCGCGCAAGGGCGGCGGGAACGGGAAGCGTCCGAACATTTTGTGGATTACGGCGGAGGGGATTCCGCTGAAGGCGTTGGGCTGCTACGGGAGCAAGCTGATTGAGACGCCGCACATAGACAGGATTGCCAAGGAGGGGATGCGGTGCACGAACAGCTTTACGACGAACGCGTTGTGCGCGCCGAGCCGGGCGACGTTGCTGACGGGGAAATATGATCACCTGAACGGGATGCTGTCGAATCCGGGAGGTACGACGAGCGGAGTTACAGCATCCACTACGTCGTTCGATCCCAAGCAGGAGACGGTGGCGAAGGTTTTGAAGCAGAACGGATACCAGACGGGGATTGTGGGGAAGTGGCATTTGCCGGCGAATCCGGGTGAAGTGGGGTTTGATTATTTTGTGTTCAAGCGCGGGGCGGGCGGGCCGTATTACAGGGCGGAGGGGTATTTGAGGAATCCTAGCCTGGGCAGCACGGTGATTGAGGAGAAGAGCTATCCGGGGTACATCACGGACAACGTGGTGGACTTTACGATTGAGGGGATCAAACAGTTTACGGAGCCGTTCTGCATGATGGTGCAGTTTTTCAACGACCATCGGCCGTTTGATCCGCCGCACAAGTATGAGCACATCTATGACGATGTGCGGATTCCTGAGCCGGGGACGTTCTACGACGATTATTCGCTGCGCGCATCGGCGGCGCGGGAGGCGCGGATGCGGATTGCGGACATGCCGGATTTTGATCCGCCGAAGGATTTGACGGAGCGCCAGCGGAAGCAATGGAACTACCAGAAGTTCATGGAGCATTTTCTGGGGACGTTGCGGGCGCAGGACGATGCCGTGGGGAGGCTGCTAGATTATCTGGACAAGAGCGGGCTGGCGGAGAACACGATTGTGGTTTACACGGCGGACCACGGGTTCTTTTTGGGAGACCACGGATGGTTCGATAAGCGTTTTATGTACGAGCAGGCGATCCGGGTGCCGTGGATGATCCGGTATCCAGGGCAGGTGAAGGCGGGGTCGGTGAGCGATGACTGGGTAGTGAATATCGATAATGCGCCGACGATGCTGGATATGGTTGGACTAGAGGTTCCGGCGGAGATGCAGGGGCGGAGCGTGGCTCCGCTGTGGAAGGGGACGACCCCGACGGACTGGCCGAAGTCGTACTACTACCACTACTACGAGTTTGGGCCTCCGCACTGGGTGCTGCCGCATTATGGAATCCGGACAGAGCGGTATAAGCTGATCAACTACTACACGGTGAACGAGTGGGAGCTGTTTGATCTGGAGAAGGACCCGGATGAGATGGAGAGCCTGTTTGAGTGGTCGGGGTATAAGGTGCATCCGGGGTACGAGGCCGTGGCCCAGGACCTGGTGGGCCAGTTGAAGGCGCTGCGTGAAAAGTACAAGGACACGACGGGCAAACCCGTGCACATGTGGCCGACTCAAACCTATGATTGAGGACGGATGCCGCGTGTGGTGAGTGGCGCAGGGGTTGCGGCGTAATTACAATACTCACTTTGGATACTGCACCGGAAGGACGGTAAAGATTATGGCACCATCGGCAATGGCGGGGATTCCCGCATTGAAAGATACGTTTGTGCATCTGAAGACGCGCATGGACAAGGCGGTACAGGATTTCCAGTCGAATCTGGCGTCGACGCGGACGGGGCGGGCGTCGATTGCGATGCTGGACCAGGTAAGGGTGGACTACTACGGGACGCCGACGCCGCTGAACCAGATGGGGCAGCTGACGACTCCAGACGCGAACATGATTGTGATTCAGCCGTGGGACACGGGGATCATTGTGGAGATTGAGAAGGCGCTGCGGACGTCGGACCTGGGATTCAATCCGCAGAACGATGGGAAGGTGGTACGGGTGCCGGTGCCTCCGATGACAGAGGAGCGGCGGCGCGAGGTGGTGAAGCACCTGAACAAGGTGCTGGAAGAGCACCGGACAGCGGTACGGAACATTCGCCGCGACGGGAACGATCACATCAAGAAGGCGGCGAAGGACAAGACGATCTCGGCAGACGAGGAGAAGCGGGCGCTGGAAGAGATGCAGAAGCTGACGGACGACGAGATCAAGCGCATGGAAGAGATGAGCAAGAAGAAGGAAGCGGAAGTAATGCAGGTCTAAACTGCGCGTTTGGTGACACGCGCCTTCGGCGCCATCCTAGAACTTGCTGAGGAGGCCCTCCCGCTGGTCGGGGCGCAGGGCAATGTGATTGACAGGGAAGAGCCGCTGCGGTGCAGCGGCTTTTTTGTGTTTAGTTGCTGGAGGTGTGGTCGAGGATGATGCGCCATCCGGCGGGTTTGCGGGCGAAGATGAGGGAGTAGATTCCGCTGGCGTCTCCGCCGGCGGCTACGGCGCGGGCGAGGTGGAAGCGTCCGGTGACGACGGCGTAGTTTGCGCCAAGCATTTTTACGGTCACGCCAGAGAACTGGAGCTTGCCCATGGCGGCGCGGGTGGCGTAGGTCTTTTTATAGCGCGTGAGGATGGGCTGGTATCCGTGGGCGATGGTTTTGCCGATGAAGGTGGTCTGGGCGAGTTGTCGTATCCGCGGATGAAGGTGCTGATGTCGCCGCGGTTCCATGCGGCCTGCTGGTTGGTGAGAACCTGGCGTATGGCGGCGGGGTCGTTGCCGGAGTTTTTGGTGGAGGCGTGAGCGAAGGCGGCGGAACAAAGGAGCGTGATGCAGCAGAGAAGCGCGCCGAACCGCAGAGTGCGCATGGGTTACCTCCTAAGGTGGATCGGGTTTCGCGGTGATGGAGCAAAGTTTACAATCGCGTATGGCCTCTCGCACAGTGCATACGGTTTGTTCGCACGATTGTCCCGACTCGTGCGCTGTGCTGGTGACGATTGATGATGCGGGGAAGGCGGTGCGGGTGCAGGGCGACCCGAAGCATCCGGTGACGCGCGGATTTTTGTGCGGCAAGGTGGCGAAGTATCTGGACCGGGTGTATGCGCCGGACCGGCTGCTGTATCCGATGAAGCGGAAGGCGGGCTTGGCGAAGGGGCCGTTGCCACAGGGGCGCGAGGCGGAGGCGTTTGAGCGCATCGGCTGGGATGAGGCTCTGGACCTGATTGCGGAGCGGCTGAAGAAGACAAGCGAGACGTATGGGCCGGAGTCGGTGCTGCCGTATTCGTATGCGGGCACGATTGGAGTGCTGGGGTACGGGTCGATGGACCGGCGGTTTTTTTATCGGCTGGGAGCGTCGCGGCTGGACCGGACGATTTGCTCGACGGCGGGCGGCGATGCGCTGGTTTCGGTGTATGGGCAGAAGCTGGGGACAGACACGGAGGACTTTCGGCATGCGCGCCTGATTGTGGCGTGGGGCGCGAATGTGCATGGGAACAATGTTCATCTGTGGCCGCTGATTGAAGAGGCGCGGAGAAACGGCGCGCGGCTGGTGGTGATCGATCCCTACCGGACGCGGACGGCGCGGGTGGCGGACTGGCATATTGCGGTGAATCCGGGAACGGACGCGGCGCTGGCGCTGGGGATGATGCATGTGCTGATTCGCGAGGGGTTGCATGACGCGGAGTATGTGGCGCAGCACACGCACGGATTTGAGCAACTGCGGGAGCGCGCGGCGGAGTACACGCCGGAGCGCGTGGCGGAGTGGACGGGCGTGGCGGCGGCGGATGTGGAGCGGCTGGCCTGCGAGTATGGGACGGCGAAGCCGGCGGTGATTCGGCTGAATTATGGGATACAGCGGAGCGAGAACGGCGGAGCATCGGCAAGAGCGGTAATGATGCTGCCGGCGCTGACGGGCGCGTGGAAGCAGCAGGGCGGCGGATTGCAGCTTTCGACGAGCGGGGCGTTCGGGTGGGACAAGGAGACGCTGGAGCGGCCGGATTTGATGCAGGCGAGCCCGCTGGGGCGCGCGTCGCGGGTGGTGAATATGTCACTGCTGGGGCATGCGCTGACGGATCTGGACGGGCCTCGGGTGCATGCGATGTATGTGTACAACTCGAATCCGGCGGCGATTGCGCCGGACCAGGCGCAGGTGCTGAAGGGCATGGCGCGCGAGGACTTGTTCATGGCCGTCCACGAGCAGTTTTTTACGGACACGACGGATTATGCGGACGTGGTGTTGCCGGCGACGACGTTCCTGGAGCACAGAGATGTGCAGGGCGCGTATGGGCACTACTATGTGCAGATTTCGAACCAGGCGATTGAGCCGCCGGGCGAGGCGCGGTCGAATGTGTGGCTGTTCGGCGAGCTTGCGCATCGGATGGGGTTTGAAGAAGAGTGCTTCCGGGACACGGCGGACGATTTGATTGATCAGGCGCTGTGGAAGGGCAAGCAGCCGCCAGCGCTGATGGAAGGGATCACGAAAGAGACGCTGGACGAGGCGGGCGGGCATATCAAGCTGAAGTTTGCGACGCCGGAGGGGGCGTTTCTGCCATTTACGGGTGGGAAGTTTGCGACGCCGAGCGGGAAGGTGGAGTTTTATTCCGAGGCGCTGGCGGCGCAGGGGATGGATCCGCTGCCGGGGTTTGTGGCTCCGGTGGAGTCGCGGAATGGGGCGGTGGGGGAGTATCCGCTGGAGTTTTTGCCACGCAAGGCGGACAACTACATGAATTCAACGTTTGCGAACCTGGCGGGGCACCAGAAGATGGAGAGCGGGCGCAGAGGCGTGCTGGAGATGCATGCGATGGATGCAGCGGCGCGCGGGATAGCCGATGGGGATGTTGTTGCGGTATTGAATGCGCGGGGGCGGATAACGCTGCGTGCCCGGATTGTTATGACGGTGCAGCAAGGTGTGGTGGCGGGGCAGTTGGGTTGGAACAAGCTGTCGGACGGGGGGCACAACGTGAATCTGCTGACCTCGCAGAGGCTGACAGATATTGGCGGTGGGCCGACGTTTTACTCAACATTAGTTGAAGTAAAGAAGTTTGAAGGTGCGGTGGGGTGAAATGCGCGCCTGAATCGCGAGTTTCCATTTAGACTAAGAAGCGGTGTTCACCGTAAGTTGATTTGGCTATGCGGAGTTGATGCCGATGCCCATGGAGGCAGGCTTCCAATGTGCGGGCTGTGGAGAGTGGAATGAGACGGTTGTGGATGAATCGGGAGGCAAGCGGCAGAGCTACGTTGACGACTGCCAGGTCTGCTGCAAGCCGAATGTGCTCGCGATCCGGTGGACGGAGGGCGGGTATGAAATCCACGCCGAGCTTGAGAGTTGACCATGCAAAAGCATGGGATGTGGCTGCCGATTGATGTCCGAGCGGGAGCTGAAAGCAGGGTTGGGGTTGGGGTATGCCCCTTCCGTCACATATAATCGCATTTTGCGCAGGGTAGGCCTGATTTTTTGCAGTGAGGGTGTTCATATTCTTCCCGTCGAGTGTGAGAGCGTGAGCTCTCCAATCCAACTGAGCCAGAGTTTGCGCCGTTTTACGCGCCGGGCGCTGCAATTTCTCCTGATTGTGTGCTGCCTTGTGCCCTTGATTGCGGGTGCGCAGCAGAGCAAGCAGCAGAACAATACGGGTCCTGCGAGCAACACGATTGTTGAGATCCGGGTGATCGGCAACCGCGAGATCCCGAAAGAGACAATACTTGCGCGCATGTTCAGCCGGGTGAACGAGACCTATGACCCGCTGACGGTGGAGCGGGACTTCAACTCCCTTTGGAACACCGGATATTTCGAGTACGTCCGTATCGACAAGCAGCAGACGTCGAAGGGCATCGTCCTGAACGTGTATGTGACGGAGAAGCCGACGATCCGGGAGATTAACTACAAGGGGCTGAACTCGGTCACGGTATCCGATGTACTGGACCGATTCAAGAAGGAAAAGGTCGGGATTTCGGTAGAGAGCAAGTACGACCCGACGCGGATAGCGCATGCGGTGGACGTGCTGAAGGAGATGCTGTCCGAGCACGGGCACCAGTTTGCGACCATCAAGCCGGAGATCAAGAAGGTTCCGCCTGCCGGGGTGCAGGTGAACTTCATGGTGAAGGAAGGCCCGAAGGTGATGGTGGGCAAGATCAAGTTCATCGGGAACCAGCACGTGAAGTCGCGGACGCTGCGCGAAGCGATGAAGAACCTGCGTCCGATAGGGATACCGCACTCGATTTTTCTGGAGAGCCTGTTTCCGCGCGTGTATGACGCGAGCAAGCTGGAAGAGGATTCTGAGCGCGTGCGGCAGGCATACCGGGACCGCGGCTATCTGCGGACCAGCATAAGCGATGCGCAGACGCATCTGCGGAGCGAGACGGGCCTGTCGTGGTTCACGTTCCGTCCGAGGAAGGGCAAGCGCATCGATATAACGCTGCCGATTGAGGAGGGCGAGCGCTACCGGTTGTCGGACATCACGTTTACCGGGAACAAGGCGGTGACCAACGTGCGGGCGCTGCGGGCGCAGTTTCCGCAGAAAAACGGTGAATGGTTCAATGCGACGGAGTTCGGCAAGGGTCTGAAGAATTTGCAAAAGGCCTATGGCACGCTGGGTTATATCAACTTTGTTGCCATACCGACGCCGAAGTTCAACGACGCGAAGCACACGGTGAGCTTCAACGTCGATATTGACGAAGGCAAGCCGTACTATGTTTCGCGGATTGAGTTCAAGGGCAACACGGTGACGCGCGACTTTGTGATTCGCCGCCAGTTGGCGCTGCAGGAAGGGCAGATTTACAACAGCAAGCTGTGGGAGCTGAGCATTATGCGGCTGAACCAGCTTGGGTATTTTGATCCGCTGAAGGTGGATCAGGATTCCGAGACGCACCAGAACGCGGAGACGGGAACGGTAGACCTGCTGTTGAAGGTCCACGAAAAGGGCAAAAACTCGATTGGCCTGAACGGCGGCGTGAGCGGCCTGGGCGGATCGTTTCTGGGCCTGAACTATCAGACGAACAACTTCCTTGGTCTGGGTGAGACGCTGACGTTGCAGGGCAACGTCGGCAGCGTGGAGCGCAATCTGCGATTTGGCTTTAACGAGCCCTACGTACACAACACGCCACTGAACATCGGGTTCCAGGTTTTCAACAGCAAGTACGACTACAACGCGACGAAGAACTACGCACTGACGGGTGGAGGCTCGGCGAACCTTTCCAATGCGACGCAGTCGCTGATGCAGAAGTATGACCAGAAGTCTGAGGGCTTTACGTTTTCATTGAGCTACCCGATCCGCCACAGCTTCAAGCGTGTAGGTGTGACCTATAGCTGGAACAAGGCATCGGTGACGACGTACAGCGCAGCTTCGAATAACTTCTTCCAGACGCTGGCGTTTCGCAGCGGCATTCAGGGTCAGAACGCCCTGACGGGCATCCTGACGAGTTCGCTGCAGCTGAGCTACATCGAAAACAAGGTCGATGCGCAGTACATGCCGCACACCGGGTACAGGCTTGTTGCTGATCTGGGGGTTGCCGGATTGTGGGGCAACGTACGGTACATCCAGCCGCTGGTTGAGTACACAAGCTACCGCCCGATCAAGGGGTTGAAGTTCAATCCTGAAGGGCGGAACACGTTAGCAATCCGGTTGCAGGCGGAATATATCCGCGGCTTAAGCGGTGACGTGGCGCCTCCGTTCAAACGCTTCTACACGGGCGGTGAGGCGGATCTGCGTGGTTTCGATATCCGTTCAGCAACGCCATACGGTTTTGTGCCGACGAAGGTGCTGTTCAACCTGACCAACCCGGACGGATCGACGGTACCGCGCGACCCGACGAACCCGAGCCTGGGGGCGATACAGGTGCCGATTCCGGTGTACGGTATTGCGTCGATTGGCGGTGACGCGAGCTTTACATCAAACATTGAGTACCGCATCCCGATCTATGCGCGGATGGTCACGTTCAACATGTTCAACGACTTCGGGATGGACATGGCGCTGAGTACGAACCAGCTGCACCAGAGCCCGGAGGGCATTGCGCTGCTGAACTCGCCGCTGTATGGCTGCCCGAACTATAACAATGGGGCTTGCCAGGGCGGAGTGCCGATCAAGTTCAGCCATACGATTAATCCGATTCAGGGAACCAATTACATACCGCGCATGTCGACGGGTGCGGAGCTGGACGTGATGATGCCGATTATCCATGCTCCGTTTCGGCTGTACTATGCGTTCAACCCGTTGCGCCTGGAGAAGGATTTTTACACGCAGGACCTGATCACGCGCAGCATGTTCCCGGCGGGCGGAGCGGGCGACTTCAGCTATCACGAGGCACAGCAGGCCTACGGTTCGCTGTACCAGCTGCGTGAGCCCCGGAAGACCTTCCGGCTGGCGGTGAGCACGACCTTCTGATGCCGAACGCCTGGGCGGCGAGGCCACCCGGGCGGCAGTTGGCGGCAGACTGTTAAATATTCTGAACCGACATTGACCTTGTGAGACCCCGCACCTATAATTCGGCTCAGTTCCTGAGAATGTCTTCTGATCGTGTATCGTCTTGTCTTCCATCCCTGTCCGGGCTGGAATTTGCCTCTACGAACTACGCAGCAGGTAGATCAGGAAGCGAAGTTCGCTTCCGCAAGCGCGGGCGTTCTGACTTAAACCGGAGGAATCTTTAATTCGCATGAATCGTGTATTTTCACGTTCGATATTTGTAACGTCGCTGCTCATCGCAGGTCTTGGCCTGAGCGCCGTAGCCCAGACGAGCAGTATGCACACCGCCGCTTCCACAGGCAGCAGCAAGGTGGCTGTGATCAACTTTCAGGCAGCCATTTTCCAGACGAATGAGGGCCGCGATAAGGTTGCCGCGCTGCAGGCGGAGTTCGACCCGAAGCGGGAGCAGTTGAAGGCGGAAGCCAATGAGATCAATACGCTGAAGAAGCAGCTGCAGGCGGATGCCAGCAAGCTGAGCGATGCGGAGCGGCAGAGCCGCACCCAGGCGATTGATGAAAAAGAAAAGACGCTACAGCAGGATGGTGAGGAAGCTTCAAAGAGCTACGAGCAGAAGATGCAGCAGACCTACCAGGGACTGGCCGAAAAGGTTTACGGCGTGTTGCAGAGCTACGCTAAAGAGCACGGCTACAGCGTGGTGCTGGACGAGAGCGCAACGGCACAGCAGCCTCCGACCGTGCTGTGGCGGAATGACGGTAACGACATTACGAAGGCCGTGATTGCCGCCTACAACACGAAGTCAGGTGTGCCTGCGCCAGCTCCGGCAGGCAGCGCAATTCCGTCAGCTCCGGCGTCGCACACACATCCTGCACCGCATCACACGGCCGCGTCGCACTAAGGCGCACTATCTGAAACCAGCAGAAACCAGCAGAGGGCTCCGGGGATCGGGGCCCTTTTTTTGCGGGAAAGGGCGGGGTTCCAAAGTGCGCGGTTCTGTGGAAAAAAATGTGGAGAAGTGTTGCAGCTACATAGAAACTGTGCAGCATAAACTGGGAAAAGCCCCGAGAATGAAGTGGCGGATTCTCCCCAAGTGATACATTCTAAATAAAATATATGTTTAATAATTAGTAAAAGGGTGTTGCCTACCTCTGTAACGGTCCTTCGTGTCGTAAAGGAGCTTTCCCACAATCTGACGTTACAGGCAAATGAATTACTTGCCGTGCGCTGAGGGTCCTGGAGGATAAGAGAAGCGGGGATTTGCGGGCCGGAGAACCGTAAAGCAGACGCAAAAAAGCCTGGCGCTTGGCCAGGCTCTTTTGCTTGCCTCTATACTGCGGTTGTTTACTTCTTCTTTGTGGCCTTCTTGGCTGCCTTCTTCGCAGGAGCCTTCTTGGCTGCCTTCTTCGCAGGAGCCTTCTTCGCAGGAGCCTTCTTTGCTGCTTTCTTAACTGCCAATGGATTACCTCTCTTGGTTGATTTTTTGCTGGCAGCGCCTTTGCTTCTGACTGCGGATTTCTTTGCAGCCTTTCTGCCGCTGGCGCCCGTACTGCTCTTCTTAGCGGCAGATTTCTTTCCGGCCTTTTTGGCCGAAACCTTTTTCACGGCTTTTTTTGCCGGAGATTTTTTTGCTACTTTTTTTGCGATGATTTTTTTTGCAGATTTTTTTGCCGGAGATTTTTTTGCCGGAGCTTTTTTTGCTGCTTTTTTTGCTGGAGATTCCTTCGCTACTTTTTCCCCGGCCTTTTTCTTTGCAGGCTTCTTTGCCGGCGCAGAGGGTGCTTCCGCTGGAGTGGAGATCGGAGTGATGATGAAGGTGGTTTCTTCCACAATGCTTACCGGCAAGTCCTCAGTTTCATCCTCGAGATCGTCATCGTCGGAAGAGAGAGAGATGGAGATCTCTTCCTCTTCTTCTTCGTCGTAACTGTCCTCCAGTTCTTCGGCTAATGGATCGTTTTCCGGTTCGAAATCACCGTCGTTGCGCGCATAATATCTGCGGTCATCGGACATCGAAGTTGGCCTCCGGGCCTGCGGCCCTTGCATTCTTCTGCGTTACTCAATCACGGTAGAGATAATCTCCCGTGCGCGATCATAGCAACAGCATGCATCGGCTTGCTATGAAAAGGCAAGCATTTCCTGCAGGCAAAGGAACATTTTGTTTGCGATATTTTCGTTGCTGAACGCGCGCTGCGCGCAATCCAGGGTAAGGGTGAAGGGCGATTGTGTGGAGATGAATTGTATCGGGAGGTAGATGGGTCGAGCGGGGTATGCGCAAAGGTGCATGGATATTGGTTGAAACGTATGTCTAAAATCCACGTGCAAGGAGGAAGCTGCTTGCGATGCTACTTGCGTTTGTGCGGCGAGGATGCAGATTTGCGCCGATGCGAAGGATGCGACGTAGTGTGAAGCGATGTACGCCGCGAAGTTTTTTTTGTTCTTCGATGAACGTATGTGCGACGTGAAGTGCGATGCGAGCGGCGGTAGCGGTGATGTTCGCGGCGCGATGTGAAGCGGATGTGGACGGGCTCAGAGACGCGGATTATATGACCGGCGCGAATGAGATAGCCACGGACATGGTTCCAGCGGCGCAACTGCGCGACGGTAACGCCGAAGCGGTCGGCGATGGTAATGAGCGTGTCACCACTGCGGACACGATAGAGCGTTGTGCCTCTCGCCGCATAGCGAGGAGAGGCGGGAATGATGACGCCATTGACTCCGCTGAGATCAGTTGTTGAAGAGAGCTGGTTGACGTCGGCAATTTCCGAAACCTCAACGTGATATTGGCGTGCGATTTCGTGGAGGGTGTCGCCGGGCTTGATGGTGTGATAGCGCCAGTAGCGGCGCTTGTTTGCGGGAATCTGGGAGATGCGCTGTTCAAAGACATCTTTTGTGCCGGGGGGCAGGTGCAGTTCGAAGGTCTGGTCGGGCGGAGTGGCATCTCGCAGCAGGCTGGGATTGAGGCTGGCGATCTGCTGCACGGGCGCCCCGACGAGATCGGCAACGAGCGGGAGGTTGACGCTGTAGTTGGTTTGCACGCTGTCGTCGGCGAGAGGCGCATCGGGAGTGAGGTCGCTGAGGCCGTACTGCTTAGGGTTCTTCGCCATGATGGTGACGGCGAGGATGATAGGGACATAGTTTCTGGTTTCAGCAGGAAGGTTGTGGCGCTTGTAGAGCTCCCAGAAGTCGGCATAACCAGTGCGTTGCACGGCATGCTGAACATTCGCAGGGCCCCAGTCATAGGCGGCCATGGCGAGATACCAATCGCCGAATTGCTTGTAGAGATCCTTGATGTAGTTCGAGTAGGCGATGGTGGAGGCGACGGGATCGAAGCGGTCGTCGAACCATGCGGAGTGAGGCGGAGCGTGCGCGTCACCGGGCATGAACTGCCACATGCCTCCAGCGCCGGAGTGGCGATTGACGATCTGGGGGCGGAAACCGGATTCAGCAAATGCCTGATAGATGAGGTCCTGGGGTACGCCCTGCTGCTTGAGTATCTTCTCGATCAAGGATTTATAGCGGCCGAGGCGCTCGAGCGAGGCGACGATGGTAGCGTGTCCGCGCTTGCTTTTGGTAAAGAAGTTGATGTAGCTGGCGACGTAGTCGTTCATGACCAGCGGAAGATCGGAGTGCGTGGTCTTCAACTGCGCTTCCGCTTCGGCGCGGATGGCGGGATCTACAGGAAAGGTGACGTTGTTGGCGACGCCGACCGGAGTATTTTCAGCTTCGGGGGCGAGGCCGTTGCCCTGCTTGAGAGCGTCCATTTCGATGTTGTTGACGGCGTCGACGATGTGTTCGAACTCGGTGTTGAGTTCGGGCGTACTTTTGATGTCGATGCCGCAGGTGAGCATCTGATCGACGGCGTAGTCGAAGTTGGATTTGGCGGCGGCGAGGTGGCCCTGCTGATAGTTGGTGAGGCCATTCTGGTATGCAACTTCGACATTGTTAATGATCTGCTCGACATGGCGCTGCATTGCGGATTCAGGCTGCGATGGCGTTGACAGTGCGGCAGCCTGCGGAGCAGCGGGCACAGCAGACTGTGCCGTTGCGGCGAGAGGTGCGGCAACAGGCAGCAGCGCGGCCAAGGCGAGGGTGAATACGGCTCGAAAAACAACCATGCTTATTATGTGTGAGACGAAGGAGCGATGGAGCTATGCGAACCCGCGCCCTCTGGCTATTGTATGGGTTCGCGGGTTGGGGATAACAGCGAATCGGCAGGATTCGCAGTGATAAACTGAGGCATTGGAGCAGATGCTTCCGCGGGACGCCTCATGCGCGCTGAAGACGCGCCTCCTTCTTATGCATGGACAATAAGCACATACGAAATTTCGCCATTATTGCGCACATCGATCATGGCAAATCGACGCTCTCCGACCGCCTGCTGGAGCTGACCGGCTCGCTGACCATGCGCGAGATGCAGGCGCAGGTGCTGGACGCGATGGACCTGGAGCGCGAGCGCGGGATCACGATCAAGGCGCACTCGGTGCGGATGCTGTACAAGGCGCAGGATGGCGAGACGTATCAGCTGAACCTGATCGATACGCCGGGGCACGTGGATTTCTCGTATGAGGTGTCTCGTTCGCTGGCCTCGTGCGAGGGGGCGCTGCTGGTGGTGGACGCCTCGCAGGGCGTGGAGGCGCAGACGCTGGCGAATGCGTACCTGGCGATCAACGGCGGTCTTGAGGTGATTCCGGTCATCAACAAGATTGACCTGCCGAGTGCGGACGTGGTGCGGACGCAGGAGATGATCGAGCAGGCGGTGGGGATTGACGCGACGGATGCGATTCCGGTGAGCGCAAAGACGGGGCAGGGCGTTCCGGACATTCTGGAGGCGATTGTGAAGCGGCTGCCGCCGCCGCTGGGCGACGCGGAGGCTCCGCTGCAGGCGTTGGTTTTTGACTCGTGGTTTGACGCGTATCGCGGCGTGATTGTGCTGGCGAGGATAGTGCATGGGAAGCTGCGCAAGGGAATGCGGATCCGGCTGATGGCGAACGGGAAGGTGTTCGAGGTGGATTCGCTGGGCGTGCTGACGCCGAAGCCGGTGGAGATCGAGGAGCTGTCGGCGGGCGAAGTGGGATTTTTTATTGCCACGATCAAGAACGTGGCCGATACGAAGGTGGGCGACACCATAACAGAAGATGCGCGGCCGGCGGCGGCTCCGCTGCCTGGGTTCGAAGACATCAAGTCGATGGTGTTCGCGGGGCTGTATACCGTCGACTCGCATGAACACACGCTGCTGCGGGACGCGCTGGAGAAGCTGCAGCTGAATGACTCGTCGTTTTTCTTTGAGCCGGAGAGTTCGGTGGCGCTGGGGTTTGGATTTCGCTGCGGATTTTTGGGTCTGCTGCACATGGAGATCATCCAGGAGCGGCTGGAGCGCGAGTTCAACCTGGACCTGATTACGACGGCTCCGGGTGTGCGGTACAAGATTACGCTGACGGGCGGAGCGGAGCTGGAGGTCGATAATCCTTCGCGCTGGCCCGATCCTACGACGATTGAGAAGGTCGAAGAGCCGGTGATTACGGCGACGATTCTGACCAATGAGGAATACGTGGGCGGGATTTTGAAGCTGGTGGAAGAGAAGCGCGGACGGCAGAAGAACTTTGAGTACGTGACGCAGACGCGGGTGATGCTGACGTATGAGCTTCCGCTGAATGAAATTGTGCTGGATTTCTACGACAGGCTGAAGTCGGTGTCGAGGGGGTACGCGTCGCTGGATTACCACCTGTCGGGGACGTGGAATTCGCAGATGGTGAAGCTGGACATTCTGGTGTCGGGCGAACCGGTGGACGCGCTGTCGATCATTGTGCATCGGGACTTTGCGTATGAGCGGGGGCGGGCGCTGGTGTCGAAGATGCGCGAGCTGATTCCGCGGCAGCAGTTCGAGGTGGCGATTCAGGCGGCGATCGGATCGAAGATTGTGGCTCGCGAGACGGTGACCGCACTGCGCAAGAACGTGATTGCGAAGTGCTACGGCGGCGATATTTCGCGTAAGCGGAAGCTGCTGGAGAAGCAGAAGGAAGGCAAGAAGCGGATGAAGAGGATCGGGAAGGTCGATATTCCGCAAGAGGCGTTCCTGGCGGTATTAAAAATCGGCGAAGAGAGTTAGCCACTCGGGCGGATGCGCCTTCGGCGCCATTCTGGTGCGGGCGGTGGTGGCTGCTTCCGTTGGGCGCAGAAAAGCTGATTGCATGGGCGCACGCGGCTTCGCGCCATCCTTAAATTAGAACAATTTGCTGAGTGTTTTGCGCTCGGGCACGGCGGTGGTGACTTCTATGGAGCAGCGGCAGCCGTCCTTGTGGTTGATGCAGCCGACGATGGGGACGGGCGGGCAGTGCGGATCGGTTTCCATGACTTGCGTGAGGTTGTCGATGGAGGGGACGGTCATTTGCGCGAAGGGGCGCGCGGCTCGCCAAAACCAGACAGCTTCGGGGTATCTCCTTTGACGGAGGAGCGAGGCGAACTCAGGGCCGAATTCGGGATGAGTCAGCCACACAGATGTGAACCCTGGAAAACATTAAAGACCTGATCGCGGTGTGAGTCTAGAGGGAAGTGGAGGGGTGTTGGCCAACCCGATTTGCTTGTACCTTGCTAGCGTTTTTTGATCCCGCCACTCGAAGAGGCGTGGAGCACTGCGATTCTCACGATATTTCAGACCTGAGAAGCCTGCCTGCATTTAGACCTCGAAGAACTCCTCGTCGATTTTCTTGATCTGAAGCGTATCCTCAATCCGGCAACCGATATTCTGCCGAACCATGAGTGCCGCTAGATGGTTGCCATCAATGAGCACGATCCGTTTGCTCAGGAATTCTGCTGTTTCTCTCGCAGATGGCGAGAAGCCGGACGTCGTCACGAACAATCCCTTGCTGGCCTTATGGCGATCCAGACTGCCAAAGAAATCGCGGATCGCACCCGACCCAATATTGTTGCCTGCGGCGTACCGTTTCGCTTGGATGTAAACCCTGTCCAGGCCCAGGATATCCTGATCGATGACGCCGTCCACGCCGTCATCACCCGAACGGCCCAGCGTGCGGCCAGCCTTGTCCGCGCTTGTTCCTCCATAGCCCATGCTGAGTAACAGGTTTACGATAAGCCGCTCGAAGAAGTCGGGAGGCGCGCTACGAACGCGCTCCAGAAGGTCCTGCGCGAGTGTGCCTTCAATCTGCCGATGCGCAGATCGCATGATTTCATCTGGAGTCTCTTTCTGATCGGAAAGAGGGATGGGCGACTGGATTTGGGTACCGTCTGGCTCGGTCTCGGCGGACCGTTCTCGGAATTGGCGAAACTCTTCGAACTGATTCAGAAAGTGATTGTCGATTGCGGTAGGATTCGATTGCAGGACCGTTTGTCCTCGGGGCGTGATCTTGAAATGACCTCGACGTGTCGGCTCAACAAGCCCCGCCTTGCTTAAGTAGGATTTTGCCCAGTGAACGCGATTGCTGAAAACAGTCTGCTTTCCCGATGGCAGCAACTCTGATCTCTGCTCCGGACTGAGGGCCAACTCATCAGCGAGAGTGTCTACCACCGCTCCGATACGGGCTTCTTCCTTTGAGGCTGCCTTCAGGACAGGGAGCATTAGAAATTGGTAGTCAGGAATGGCCATCGTTCAGGGGCTCGTTGAATCGGGATGTCTTAATTGTAAGACCTGTTACGACTGGCGGATGGCCCATATCTCAAACATTCCCAACGATACAGAATGACTGTGCGATTCGTCTCGGAAAAGCGTTGGGCACCCATTCGGCGCTACAAGAGATATTCGCCGGGGCTAAAGCCCCGCTCTTTGAACGTCTTTACGGCACGACTAAAGTCGTGCCCTGATACCTGACTTACGTTCCGCAGAGTCTTTCCCAGCGCAAGCAAAAGCGGCCCATATCTCAAACATTCCCAACGATACAGAATGACTGTGCGATACGTCTCGGAAAAGCGTTGGGCCACCCATTCGGCGCTACAAGAGATATTCGCCGGGGCTAAAGTCCCGCTCCTTGAACGTCTTTACGGCACGACTAAAGTCGTGCCCTGATACCGGACTTGCGTTCCGCAGAGTCTTTCCCGCGCAAGAGAAGGCGCTTGAGAGGGCCACCTGTCCGTCTATTTCGCTTCGCGCGCTACTACGGGATCGGTATAGTTGTAGGGATTCCGGGTAGAAGAAAGAGATTGCAGTGAAAATATCCATTCCCCGATGGAAGCGTATGCTTTTTACTCGAACGGAGCACGCGCGAGGAATACCGAGAACGATCCACCGAACAGGCACAGTAATTCTGGCGGCGGCGTGTGTACTTTTCGTGGCGGTCTCGGGCAACGCGCAAACCGACCATACCGCCGGCAATCTTCCCGCTCTTCCAAAACCCGTCGAGCACCCCATTGAGGGCCTGAACTTTGCCGGCGGAGACGCGGCAATGCCCCCGTTCTCAGACAGAATCAAAATTGCTCCGGCGTTTCACCGTGCCCTTCTGAGGAAAGGCATGGCATTCCGCGTGATCACGGGCATGCAGTACACGCAGAACACGCTCGATGCTCCTGTGCCCGCGGATGAGCAAGTCTATGCCGGCCAACGTCCCTTCGGGAGCATATTTGTGCAGCCGATTCTTGCGGCCGACCTCCGTCAATTCGGGCTGCACAACGCGCAGCTCTATATGGGCGCGGTGTGGAATTGGGCTAGTTGGGAGCCTGCCGGTCCCAAAACGATTCAGTTGTGGAATCTATATTTCTACAAGACGTTCGGCGAGGACCGGGTGGAGGTGAAGGCCGGCTACCTTTCCAATAACATGAACTTTGTGGGCTTCTTCGTGGTCGGCGGATCCACGGCAACCGCCACGCAAGGCGCATACGGGATTTTGCCCGACGAGGCCGGCCTGTCCTACTTCCCTTTGACCGCGCCTTCCTTCAACCTGCGGGTTCATGGACCGGGCCACACCTACTTCCAGACCGCTGTGCAAAGAAGCCTGGACCCACGGGGAGGCCCCACCGAGGTTGAACGCAACCACACTGGGTTTCGCTTTATTCCCCACGGCGACAAGCTGGTCCTCGTCAATGAAGCAGGCTATCTTCGCCCTTCTGGCAAAGATGCGCGTGACGCATGGTTCCGCGCCGGCTATATACACAATGCCACGCGTTATCAGGACGAAGCCACTGGCCAACCAAAGCCGGGCAACTACTGTGCCTACGTACTCATGGACTACCAGTTGAGCCAGTCCAGCCGCGTGCATCCAAACCACGGTCTCTATGCCGGTGGATCGTTCATGACTGTCCCGGCAACCATGAACGCCTACCCCCGCTACTACGAAGCTCGACTGTACCAGGAAGCACCATTCCGCAAACGCCCTGACGATGTTGTATCGCTGATCGCATCCTATACCGGATATAGCCGCTACTTCCGCGACAACCTGGTGAGGGCAGGCAAGAGCACCTGGCAATCCGGCACCACGCTTACCGCCGGCTATTCCCTGCATGCATCACGCGGCAACTATGTAAGTTTTGGCTTGGGCTACGCGCACGGCCCGGCCATTTCCCCGCGGGTTCCGGATGCCCTCAGGGTCACCCTGAACTGGACCCTGTTCTTCTAGTCTCCTGAGTCATTGATTTTTTGCCGGCGAATGGAGAAACGCTTTAAAAGCACGGTCAATCAGGCTGACGCGGTCTCGGTCATGATTTTCACGATCGTGTCCTCTACTTCCTTCGCGACCCCTTCCAGTTGCGGCGAGTCGAACATCGCTAGAAGAATGGTTGGCCTGAGAGATGCCAATACGGTCTTGCCGCCCTCCTCGTAAATGGAGATGCGGCATGGCAGGGCGGTAGAGACGCTCATGTTCTGTTCGAGAACCTTCTTCGCTTGTAGCGGTTGACAGACCTCGAATATCAGGCATTCACGTTCAAACTCCACGCCCTTGTTCACCATGGTTTCTTTGAGGTTGTGAACCTGCATCACGCCGAATTGATTGGCCTGAACAGCGGCGTGCAAGGCAGTCGCAGTTTCGCTCACTGTTTTGCCAGTGGATGTTTTGACGAGCATTTTTCCAATCATGATTTGCACCTCGAGTCGCATGAGGGTGTTCAACGTGCGACTATTTTCTGGATAGTTTGCCAAGGATGAAGGCCAGAAGTGCCACCACCACGATGGTGGCCACCCCCCAGATCCACATCCCGCCACCCATCCATCCGTAATTGCCGTTCATCATAGGATCTCCTTCCGTGCCGTTGCGACGATTTGATCGAGCGTATCCGTGCTGCTCCCCAAAGGCTTATCGACCCAGGGATTTAGCTGCAGCAACCGTGGCCACTGTTCGGCTTTTCAGGATGATTGTTCTGGTATTGGACTGGATTCTTATCGAACTTGTCTTTGCATCTGGAACTACAAAAGGAATATGTCTGCCCAGCGTGCTTGGTGTGCCAGGCGGTGGTAGCGGCGTCAATCTCCATGCCGCAAACAGGATCTTTCATAGCGGTGGTACTGCTCATGCGGTTCTCCCTGGTCTGTAAAGTTGGGTCGAGGGAGTTGCAACGATCGATGGGCAGTCTCCAGTAGCGAATTTGATCCCCGCCCTGAAAGCCTCAACTTGTTTGCGAGAGTCCCCTACGGAAACTGTCTCACTTCGGAGCGAAACAGGTCTGGTCAAGAATGCTCAGGTCCATGCATGGGCACAGGGCATGGGCGCCGGGTTCAAACTTGTGGAACGAGGAGTGCTTGCTGCTGACGCTTCACGGCTTGATCGTCCGGAGTCGAAGCGCATTGGCGATCACCGAAACGGAACTGAAACGCATTGTAGGCGGGTTCCATATCTCGAAATCCCGATTCGACCACAACACGAGGGTGCACCACATCTCGATGGGGCACCCGGCGGCGGGGCTTCCACGATCCGTGGCGCAATCAGCCCATTACGCTGCTCGCCCGGCCGCTGCGCCCGACGCCCAGGCCCACTGGAAATTAAATCCACCCAGCTGGCCGGTTACGTCCACCACCTCGCCAATAAAATACAGCCCCGGAACTTCCCTGCACTCCATCGTCTGCGCTGACAGCGCGTCCGTGCTTACACCGCCCGCTGTTACCTCCGCCTTTTCGTACCCTTCCGTGCCTATGGGCGCAAACGACCACGTATGCAGACGCTGCTCGAACATTGCGAGCGCATGATTGGTCCACGCCTCGGGCATAGCCACCTGCAGCAGGCGATCCGCCAGCCGGGCCGAGAGTCTTGCACGCAGAGCTGCCTTTGCAGTTGCAGGATCGCGACGGCCGGGGGAGCTTCGCAAAGCTGACAGGACCTCCTGCCCCGGAGCCCAATCTACAATCACCGGTGCAACACCATCCCAGTAGGACGAAATCTGCAAGACAGCCGGACCGCTTAATCCGCGATGGGTGATCAGCAGTTTTTCCCGGAAGCTGCGCTTGCCAATGGACGTCTGCACCTCGGCAGAGATCCCAGCCAGATCGCAAAAAATCGCGCTCTGCTCATCGCCCAGCACCAGCGGCACCAGCGCAGGACGGCAGGCATGGACCGGAACGCCAAACTGGCGGGCGATATCGTATCCGAAGCTGGTCGCCCCCATTTTGGGAATCGACAGGCCCCCGGTGGCCACAATCAGCGCTGAAGCGGCGAACGCTGCGGTATCGGTAAGAAGAGTGAACTTCTGCCCATCGCGGTGAGCTTTGTCTGCTTGGTGTTCACGGTCTGCTTGGTGTTCACGCCGCACCTCGTGGACTTTTGTTCGCAGAAACAGGGTGACATCGGCGGCAGCGCACTCCTGGAGCAGCATATTGACGATTTGTTCCGCGGACCCGTCGCAGAAGAGTTGCCCGAGCGTTTTTTCGTGGTAGGCGATCCGGTGCTTCTCGACGAGAGCGATAAAGTCGGATGGCGTGTAGCGTGCCAGTGCGGAGCGGGCAAAATGAGGGTTGGAGGAGAGGAAGTTCTCGGGACGGCAATGCAGATTGGTGAAGTTGCAGCGTCCGCCGCCGGAGATGAGGATTTTCTTCCCCGCGCGCTCTGCGTGATCGAGCAAGGCCACGCGACGGCCTCGACGTGCCGCCTGAATGGCGCACATAAGACCGGCGGCACCGGCTCCCACCACAACAACATCAAAGGTCAGCTGTTCAACATTCTGCGTCACGTGCGGAAAGGCACCCAGGTAGATTCGGCGGTTTCTTCGGCGTTGTGGTTGAAGCAGAGGAAGGGCGCTAGTTTGTTCATGGGTGTGATGGTAGCAGCGTGCTTTCCCAGGTCTCAAAATCGAGACCTGGGGCACCCGGCGGCTGTGTCAATGGA
Organism: Acidobacteriaceae bacterium; assembly: GCA_035532055.1. Taxonomy (GTDB): domain Bacteria; phylum Acidobacteriota; class Terriglobia; order Terriglobales; family Acidobacteriaceae; genus Silvibacterium. The sequence continues at coordinate 255,353 of DATKRT010000018.1, forward strand.
AACGGTCCCAATTAGTCGGGGTCGTGGTAAGGTCCGAGGAATCGCTCGCCGTTAAAGTGAATCAGATGAGAGGGTGAGTCAGCTACCCATACCTCTGTTTCCCATGCAATTTCCGACAGATAGCGGCTCATGGTTGCTCGATTGGGAAAGGCGGTCACATAAACAAGACCAGCAGTAGATTCTTTGAACAATCTTGCAAGTTCCGAGTGTCGCTTACCGTCGACGGGCCCATGACTGGTGACGGACTCCACCAAAATCAACCAGTTCCGCTCGGGCTCATACAGAATTACATCGGGCATCTTGCCGTGCGCATCGACCTTAACGCCGATTTCAGACAGGAGTTCTGCATCGAAATAGCCCCATTTTTCGCCTGTGTCACCTGCGTAGATTAGCCGACTTCCGGGAGCAAAGCGGGCTGCAAATTCCTCAACGATGGCACGTATCAATTCACTGTGTTCGCCGGGGCTTAGCTCGATCACTTTCTCAGGTGAAATCTCCACGGGAACCAGCCGTTGTTTGCGTTCGTTTGCATAGCGCGATGCAAGTGTTTGTCGCTGTTCAAGGTAGGCGCTCAGGTAAGTAACCCAATCCTTCGAGCCGAAAGCGCGGAGCAAATCCAGTGCTGCTGGCTCGATCTGATAGACGGCGGCAGGGCTGTTCACAGGCCTGTCAGGTTTATCGGGATTGTAAAGTGCTAAACCAGCATCGACGAACTGGTGCATAGTCTGTCGCCGCACCGTCTCACGCGTATTTGGCGCATAGTCTTTCCGATAATTCTGTCGAATCCAGTCCATGATTGGCGTGATGCCAACAAGGGGATTTTCTGCCTGTTGCCATCTCCTCTTGGGGTCGAGATTGAGTAACGCCAACAAGCAAAGTGCTGAACGCTCGTTCTGCTGGGCACGGGGCAAGCCGAGAGAGGCGAGGATACCGAGAGCCTCTTTGATACGGGATTTGCTTCTCATCCGGCAAGTTTTCTCAATTGAGAATCCATCATACCTTGCGTCAGCTCGTTGTGAGATCTCGCCCATTCACCGAGGTTCATCAACGCTTTCAGGTCGGGGTACTTCATCAGACGAAGATCCGTAGCGTTAACCTGTGTGTGACCATTAAAACGGCGAAAGTAGTCGTCAACTACTGTAGTGTTCAGAAATGCTGCCAATCCATGGGCAAGCGCCTCTGGCAAGCCACGCTTGCCTCGATGAAAGACATTGAGATGATTCTCAAAACCCAACATCGCGGTGCCAGGGAGGTCGTCGGGTCGAACAACATTGGCAACAATGCGGCGCGGTTCTTCCTTTGATGAAAAGCGCCGTACAACCGTGTAAAAGCCGTTTGGGAAAAGCCATTTTTCAGTTTGAACATTACGGACAATCGCATTGCCCCGCTTCATGCCATCTTTAGGCCACTGAGTGATTCCTCCAGCGAAATGTCCGGGGTAAAGAAGTGGCACTGTGCTTTTGTCTGGTTGCTGCCGAATGTGCTCAAGCAAGCGGAAATCAACAATAGGACCGGTTGAAACCCCTATTTCAAGATCATCAAGCGAGCATGAAACGCGAGTGCACAGTTCGATATCGCTTTGTTTCGGCGATGTTGGCACGTGAATAAATCTCTCAGAATCAGTGGGAAAGACAATCCTTTCGAACCGATGTTGTTGGCTAATAAGGTCGGAAAAGCTATCGTCGGTCGAAGTTGAAATCGTGACTTCGCCCTGTACGCCACCTCGCTCCAACCTAACGATAACGTTTTCCTGAAGAACATCATCTTCCTTGAACGCTTGTGTTCGTGAGGCGAACAGGTGTATTTGTCTCAGCGCTGAGTTGCGCAGCAAAAAATCACGAAATGGCCTGTAATATGGGCCGTTACAGAAGCTCCTTGGAATGATCGCCACGAGCTGTCCGCCCGGCTTCATAAGAGATAGAGAGAGCGCAACAAAAGCCGAATACAGATTGACAGTCTCGATTCCAACCTGACGCAAAATATGTCGATGTGCCGACTCGCTATTGATCTTCTTATACGGTGGATTCAGGATAGCGTGGCTAAACTTGCCGGGGACCAAGTGTTGCAACGCTGCCTCGTAGATGAAATCGCCTGGCCGTATGTGTGTAGACACGGGGAAGCGAGCGGTATACCGCGACAACGTTTCTTCAAGATGTCCTCGGAGCATCGGATCGATTTCATATGCCTCGACTTCGATACGCTGAAACCGTAGCTCGTCACTCGCGGCCCATCGGTCAAGAAAAGCGCAGCTTAAAGCTCCAATACCTGCACCGGCATCAAGTAACGTGCAAACTGGCAGTTCACTTGCTGGAAATAGAGATGCCATGAAGCGCGCAACGGCGGCAGGGGTCATAAATTGACCGAGCTGTGATTTTCTATTTATTTCAAGCCGCGGCGTCACGACGCGGCGAACGCTGTCAGCGTGATCGAGCAATGATGTACCTGCTTGTTTTGTAGAGCGCATTCTTATTCTGAGTTGAGGATAGTCATAAGAGACCACTACTGCCAACAGATTATGCTGGAAACTCCCCAGTGGCGACCCAATTAGGTGCTCCTGTCACGCTGTATTCCCAATATGTATCACCGCTTCACCCGTACTTGCTCAGCAAGCCTTTCAAACGTTCCGAACTCTGAATCTTTGCTGTCTGGCTATTCGTCGCGGCCGGGGCGGGACATTAGTTCCTCTATGGCGGTGAGCGGGTGTTTGCCCTGGTGGAGGATGGCGTGGACCTGGGCGGTGATGGGCATTTCTACGTGATGGCGCTGGGCTAGCGCGAGTGCGGCGGCGGTGGTGCGGACGCCTTCGGCGACTTTGCCGTGGAGGGCGGCGAGGGTGTCGGCGACGGAGTGTCCCTGGCCGAGTTGCTGGCCGAGCCAGCGGTTGCGGGAGAGCGATCCGGTGCAGGTGAGGACGAGGTCGCCTAGTCCGGCGAGTCCGGCGAGAGTTTCGCGGCGGCCTCCGCAGGCGACGGCGAGGCGGGTGATTTCGGCGATGCCTCGGGTGATGAGGGCGGCGGTGCTGTTGTGGCCGAGGGCGAGTCCAGAGACGACTCCGGAGGCGATGGCAATGACGTTTTTGAGCGCGCCGCCTAGCTCGACTCCGGTTACGTCCTCATTGGTGTAGAGGCGGAGGGTGCGGCTGGCGAATTCGTTCTGAATGAGGGCGGCGAGGTTGAGGTCGCGGGAGGCGATGGTGACGGCGGTGGGTGCTCCGGCGGCGACCTCCTGCGCGAAGGACGGGCCGCTGAGCACGGCAATGGGCAGATGGAGGCGGTGCGCGGCGAGGACTTCGGCGATGACCTGGCTGATGCGGAGCGCGGATTGGTCTTCGATTCCCTTGGTGGCGCTGACGATGGACTGGCCGGGATGCAGGTAGGGCGCGAAGTGCGTGTAGGACGCGCGGACGTGATGCGAGGGCATGACGCTGAGGATGATTTCGGCGCTGGAGAGCGCGTCGGCGGCGTTGCTGGTGACGGTGATGGAGTCGGGAATGGGGAAGCCGGGCAGGAAGGCGGTGTTCTCGCGGGTGGCGCGGATGGCGTCGGCGACGGCGGTGGAGTGGGTCCAGAGGGTGATGGAGTGGCCGCCGGGCTGGGCAGGGCTACTTCTTTGCTCAAGGCTGAGCGCGAGGGCGGTGCCCCAGGCTCCGCCGCCCATGACGGCAATTTTGCTCATGCTTGCGAGACCTTCGGCTTGCCGAAGCGGTATTCGGTTCCGTTGAGGAGGCGGGTGATGTTCTGGTGGTGCCTGGCGATGACGATGATGGGCACGAGGACGATGACGGCGGTGAGCCAGGGTCCGTAGAGCGGGTGAGGCAGGAGCAGAGCGGCGGCCGGAATGACGACGGCGGAGAGGATGGAGGCCAGCGAGACGTATTTTGACAGGCCGAAGACGCCGGCGAAGACGATGAATCCGGCAAGCGCGGCGAGCGGCACGAGGGCGAGGAAGACTCCGAAGGCGGTGGCCACGCCTTTGCCGCCCTTGAAGCGGAGCCAGACGGTGTAGATGTGTCCGAGGATGGCGCAGAGGGCGGCGAGAGCTTCGGCGTTGCGCAGCGGGACGGGAACGAGGCCGGGGATGAAGAAGATGCGGCTGGCGAGCCAGACGGCGAAGAAACCCTTGCAGGTGTCAAGCAGGAAGGTGAGGGCGCCGAGTTTTTTGGCTCCGGAGCGGACGACATTGGTGGCTCCGATGTTGCCGCTGCCCTTGGCGCGGATGTCCTGGTGGAGAAAGAGGCGGACGAGCACAAAGCCGAAGGGGATGGAGCCAAGCAGGTAGGCGGCGAGGCCAACCAATATGTAGGTGAGTGTGGACATCGCGCTTATGAGTTTAACAGTTGATGATGGGCCGGATTGGTATTCTGAAGGGGTTGCGATGGCGAGATTGAAGGCCAAGTCGGAGATGTATGGCGAGCGGGCGTTGATTGCGGCGCTGCGGCGGCGGGTGGAGGCGCGCGGCGGGGTAGGCGCGAGTGATCTGCGGCTGGGGATTGGCGACGATGCGGCGATTGTGCGCGTGAGAGCGGGCGAAGAGCTGGTGGTGACGACGGACTTTTCGCTGGAGGGCGTGCATTTCCGGCGGGACTGGCATGCTCCGGAGTCGGTGGGGCACCGATGCCTGGCGCGCGGGCTGAGCGATGTGGCGGCGATGGGGGCGCGTCCGGTGGCGGCGTTTTTGTCGCTGGCGGCGCCGGAGGAATTGTTGCGCGCACGGCGCGGGAAGAGCTGGGTGGAGCGTTTTTTTGATGGGCTGCTGACGCTGGCGGAGCAGCATGGTTGCGCACTGGCGGGCGGCGATACGGCCGAGGCGCGAGGCGACGCGTGTTTTGACATTGTGGTGCTGGGCGCGGTGCGGCGCGGGCGGGCGCTGTTAAGGTCGGCGGCGAAAGCGGGCGACCACATTTATGTGACGGGCGCGCTGGGCGGCGCGGCGGCGGAGCTGCTGGCGCTGGAGCGCAGTCCGCGCAGATTTGCGCGGGTAACGAAGGCGGAGGCGGGACATCCGCATTTGTATCCGGAGCCGAGGGTTGAGGTTGGGCGGCGGCTGGCGGCGCTGAAGGGAATTGATGCAGCGATGGATGTGAGTGACGGGCTGTCGGTGGACCTGGCGCACCTCTGCGAAGAGTCGGGCGTGGCGGCGGAGTTGGATGCGGGGGCGATTCCGGTGCATCGGCTGGCGGTGGAGGCGGAGCGCAAGGGATGGGCTGCGAGTGCGATGGATCTGGCTCTGCATGGGGGCGAGGACTACGAACTGCTGTTTACGGCAGGGCCGGAGGCGCGGGTTCCGCGAAGTGTGGCGGGGGTTTCTGTTCACAGGATAGGGCGGGCGGTGCGGAAGAAGGCGCGGGGTCCGCAGGTGATGCTGCGAAGCGATGACGGGCGCGAGCGGGCGCTGGAGGCGCGGGGTTGGGAGCATTTCGGGGGAAGCTAGAGCCAACAGGAAACAGCCCACAGAGATTAGGGATTCACGAGCATGAAGGAGAATTGTTGATGTGTGGCTTGCTTGCGACGATGCGTGGTGAGTGCTGTTTAGAAGCAGCGCGCCGAAGATTTCATAAGGCCATGCTGGAGTGGCATGGCCTTATGCCTTTGCGAATCAATTGCTGAATTCCGGTGGTTGTGGGATGCCGGCCTGTTTTGTGTTTGGCAGTTTGCCGGTGCTGCGCCAGGCTTCTTCGATGGCGCGAATGTGGTTGCGGCGCTGCTGCCAAAGCTGCATTTTGAGGTCGTAGCGAACGAGAACATTGTTGAGCCAGAAGGGGCGATTTTCCGCGAGCCAGGCGCGCTTGTACAGTTGGCGGACGGATGCATAGCCGTTCACGAGATCTTCGCAGCGCCCGTTGTTTCCGTCCATCGACTCGAACAAGTTTCCAATCCGATCTTTCGCCTTCTTTGATTTGTCCTTACGCATGGAATAGATCTGCGCGTAGGCCTGCGCCATTTCATCGGAAAGCTGCAGCTTGAGGGCGGCGAAGTCGATGCGGCGCGCGGCCATCTCCATTGCTTTGATGACTTCGGGGTGGAGGAGGTGCGGCGATTCGGCTTGGGCTTCCATCAACTGCCGGAGAGCGTCTTCCGCATAGAGGCGCACCTGAGGAAGATTGGGGCGGAGTTTCGCCGCCCTTGCCTGTGCGTCCGGACTCCAGGGATCGAGCCAGAAGACGGAGTCGGAGATGTCCCATATGTGGGTGATGGCGAGGAGGTCGTGCTGAGCTTCCATGACTTTTCCGGTGTTGTCGTGGAAGAAGGCCTGACCGAAGGCAGCCTTGTAAGGCTTGCCGCTGCTGAGTCCAGGCTGCCAGCTTGCGGCGGCGCCAAAGAGGACGCCGAACCAGTCTTGGCTGAAGAGGCCTTCGCCGTCGTCGTTCCAGACGGCGAGGAGCGTACCGGTGGAGCCGAGGCGCTGGCCTGACTCGACAAAGCCGGAGATGTTGTCGATGGCGACGTCGCCGAGCGGATACATCTGGGACCAGTTGGCATCGCCGGGCGCGACCCATGTTTCCATTCCAGCATTCTTGAAGGGAAGGATGTTCTTGTCGTAGTTGTCCTCGTGCCAGTAGATCCAGGGGACGGCGATCATGTCTTTGGGCAGGCCCTGGATGGCGGCGGGGTCGTTCCAGGCGATGTCTCCCCAGAAGAGCAGGCGGCGATGGAGCGGCGCGAGGGTGGTGTGAATCTGGGAGAGGAAGTCGGCATAGACGGGGCCGAGGCCACGCTTCTCGACTTCGGCTTTGGTGCGGCCGGTGCCGAGGTCGAAGGTTTCGTCGGCTCCGATGTGGAGGAAGGGGCTGGGGAAGTCCTCAGCAAGCTGCGTGAACCAGGACTTGATGACCTTCTGCGTACCCGGTTGATGCGGCGCGAGGACGTTGCCGTGCGGATTTTCCGCGAGGTCGGCATAGGTTTCATTGGTGAGGATGTGATGCAGATGGCCGAAGGCTTCCTGCTCGGGGACGATGATGACGTGATAGCGGCTGGCGTAGCGGGCGAGGTCCTGCGCCTGAGAGCGGGTGATGGCTCCGCCGGGCGGGGTGATGGCGGGATCGGAGGCGTACTGGATGACGTCTTCCATGTAAGGCGAATAGACGTTGACCTTGAACGCAGCGAAGGTGCGGATCTGATGCTTCATGAAAGCGATGGTGGGAAGCGGGCCGCGCGAGAGGTCGTCGCTCACGCCGCGGTAGCGCATGGCCGGCCAGTCGCGGATGGAGCCGGTGGGGATGAAGGCGGACTGGCCGTAGCCCTGCAGCAACTGCTTGAGTGTCTGCACGCCGTAGAAGATGCCGGCGGAGGTGGCTGCGATGATGGAGACCTTGCCCTGCCGGGCGACGAGGACGTAGCCCTCACGCTGCATGGCGGGTGTGAAGGTGAGGTTGGCGGATTGCAGGAGTTTTTGTGCGGCGGGCGTGTTTTTGCGGAGAAGCCAGATGGTGAGCGCGGGCGCGCCGGTGTTCGGGGTGACAAGAATGCCGCGCGCACGCATGGCCTGCTTGAGGTCCTGCGCGGCGAAGTAGTCCTGGGCGTTGCCGCTGTGGACGACGACGAGCGCGCTGGCGGCGGTGGTGACGCCGGAGAAGTGGGATGCGCGCGGGATGGGGATGAGGCGAGGCTGGGGAAAGCTCTGCGCGTGGAGGGATGTGGCGGCACAGCTGAGGAAGGCGATGAGCAGGATGGCGGCGGCGAGGCGCCCTGTGCGGCTGGCGCGTGTGCGGCTGGGAATTCGGGACAGAGATGAAGGCAGAGAGCGAGAGCGCAGCAGAAATGTCATGGACTACCCTTTATTGGAGGCTGGAAATGGCCGGATACTTCTCCATCGCCAAAATACACCATGAGGGGAATAGGGGTGGGCGGGCTCTGGAGGTGCGCGGGTTGGGAGCATTCCAAGGGAAGCCAAGACGCGGTCAGCTGGTGAAACGGTCAGCGACGTAGCGGTCAGCAGCCAGCGAACTTGATGTGGTGAAAGGCGCGGCATTTTGAAAGGCGCGGCATTTTTTGTGGTGGGAGATGATTTTTGTCTTGCAAATGCATTCCTTGCAGGCGTATTTCGGTTAGTTCGTTCACGGGTGTTCGCGCCCGGGACGCTAAAACGAGTAGCCGTGTAAGGAGGATCGATGCAGGCTCTGCGGCATTTATTGGGAGTTTTGTTGTTTTGTGCGGCATTTCTGCTTGGAAAGCTAATGGCTGACCGGCGCAGGAAGCTGGCGGAGAGACTGACACCTGGCTCCAGCGACCCGGAGCAACTGAGTAAAATTTTCCTCTACAGTGGAAGAACTATCGAGACAGTGAGCGCCGTGGCGGGGTTTGTAGAAGCGGTTGCGGTGCTGGTGCTGTTGTTTTAGAGGCGGCTGGAGTCCGGTCAGCTGGTGAAGCGGCCAGCTAAGAAGCGGTCAGCGGCCGGGCGGCGGCGCGGTTGAATTCTTCGGCGAGGGCGCCTTGGTGCTGGTTCCACCAAGTGGCTTCGTTTCCTTCCGAGGCGAAGTGTTCGGACTGGAATTCGGAGTGGGGCATGGGTGTTTGCGCCTATCACACACATTCTATTCAGCACCTCGTCTTTCGCGATGATTGGAGGCTTCGCGCATTTCCAGCCATGCCGGGGCTTTATACTTGAAGAGGCAGGTCGAAGGCTGCGTAGGGCAGCGATGGCTCCCCGCTTTGTGCGGATGAGGGCGCCTGGGGTCCGTGATGACGGGCAGAAATGAGTATCTTTGACATCCGAACAGTTGCAGAATGCGCGCGCCGAGCGTTGGCGCCAGTCCTCGAACCCGTTACTTACCGCTGAAGATGCGCGGGAGTGGATGGAGAGTACAGGGCTTTGTCTTTTTCTTCCGCGGAGGGCGCATTTTGCGGCTCCGGCTCCGTCGTTTGTAGAAGCGGTGGCGGGGACGGTAACGGATACTCCCACGCGCGAGACAGTGGAGCAGGCGACGGAGCTGCTGAAGCGGCTGGCGGCGGATGCGGCTGTGGTTCCTTTAAATTTATTTGGTGGCGCGGGTGCGCCGGGCGCAGGGTTTGGCGCGGCGGCTGTTGCCGGGCCCACAGGGCTGGGGTCGTTCGATACTCCGGACTTTGTGGCGGCGCGCGAGGCGCTGCCGTATGTGTTCAGCCTGATTGGCGGGCGGAACTGGAAGAGCGGGCCGGGTGGTAAGGCTTCTCCGCTGATGGTGGAGCTGTGGACGCTGCTGGAGAGCAAGCTTTCGGCAGGAGACGGCGCGCAGACGGCGGGGGAGATCCAGCAGGCGCTGGGGCGCGAGGTGACGGAGACGGCGGTGCTGCGGACGCTGGGCGAGCTGTGGCAGGGGCTGCGGGTGGTTCCGGTGTATGACGGCCCGGGCCTGGGAGCCGACACGCGGTGGGAGCTGACGCAGGCGCGGTTTGCGGCGGAGCTGACGGCGTCGCAAAAGGTGGCGCAGACAACGGCGCTGTCAACACTGGTGGCGCTCTATCTGGAGAGCGCGGTAGCGGCGGAGGAAGATGAGATTGAGACGTTTCTGTCTCCGTTGACGTCGCGGTCGCGGGTGCGCGAGGTAGTGAATGGCTTGCAGGCTACCCGTCAACTGGGGCTGGTGAGCGTGGGCGCGCATCCGCTGCTGCATGTGGCGGGCACGCTGCCGGAGTTTGCGGAGGCCGAAGGGGTCAGCGAGTCAGCGAGTCAGCGGGTCAGCGAGTCAGCGAGTCAACGCGGAGATGGAGCTTCCGAACGCGTGCGCGAGAGGCCGAGGTTCGGTGGGGCACCGGGCGCGGGGCGGGAAGGCGCAGCGGGAAGGCCGGAGCGGAAAAGCTTTGTGCGCAAGCCTTTTGAGCGGGGAGACAAGCGGCCGTTGGGGAAGAAGCCTTTCGAAAAGAAGCCCTACGAGCGTGGGGAGAAGAGACCTTACAGCAGACCGCAGGATGGAGAGCGGAAGCCCTACGAGCGCAAGAGCGCGGATCGTGGCGAAGGGTTTGCGGCGCGTGGCGGTGAGCGTCCGTATCGTCCAAAGACAGAAGGCGAGCGTCCGTATCGCAAGCCGGAGGAGCGGAGGCCGTATGGCGCGCGGCCGCAGAGTGGGGAGCGGAAGCCGTTCGGGAAAAAGCCATTTGAGCGGAAGCCGTATGGAGCGCGGCCTTCGGGCGGTGCGAGGCCGTTCGATAAGGAGCGCACGGGTGAGCGGCGTTCGTTTGGCGGGGGCGGGAAGTTTCCGCCGAAGAGGACTGGAACCGGGCCGGCGAAGCCGTGGCAGGAGCGCGGCGGTGACCGTGAAGGCGGACGCGAAGGCGTGGGCGGCACGGAACGGACGGGCGGCGAACGGAAGAGTTTTGGCGGAGAGAAACCGTTTGGCGCAAGGAAACCGTTTGGCGGGCCGAGGAAGTTTGGGGCCGCAAAACCTGGGGCCGGGAAATCATTTGGCGGGCCGAGGAAGTTTGGCGCGGGAAAGCCGGGCGGCGGGAAGAGCTATGGGAGGTCTGCGGCTACGGGAAGATTTGAGCGCGGAAAGCCGGAGGAGAAGCGGCCGTTTTTCCGGGAGCGTCCGGTAAAGGATGGAGAGGGCGAGCCGCGCAGGCGCGAATTTGGTTCTGAGAAGCGCGAAGGCACTGACGCGAGACCGGCGAAGCGCACAGGCGGATGGAAGCCGAAGGGCGCGGGCTTTGCGACGGGCGGCAAGCCGGGGTTCAAGAAGGCCGGGAAGCCGTTCGGGAAGCCGGGTTTCAAGAGCAGTGGTAAGCCTGGATTCAAGAGCGGCGGCAAGACGTTTGGCAAGCCGGGTTTCAAGAGCACAGGTAAGCCGGGATTCAAGAAGGCCGGGAAGCCGTTCGGGAAGCCGGGGTTCAAGAAGGCGGGGCCGGGCGGGTCTAAGCCTCCGTTCAGGAAGAAGAAGGAAGGGAGCGGAGACGGCGAATGACGCGGCGCGCCTGCATTATTGCAATTGACGGCCCGGCGGGTGCGGGCAAAAGCACGGTGGCGAAACACATTGCGGCCCACTTCGGATTTTTGAATCTGGAGACGGGCGCGATGTATCGGGCGTTTGCGCTGAAGGCGCTGGAGACGGGCGTGGACGTGGACGATGCAGCGGCGCTGGAGAGACTGGCGGCGGAGACGGCGATTCGGCTGGAGGCGGGCGTCGGCGGGAATCGCGTGCTGCTGGACGGCGAGGATGTGACGGTGCGGATTCGCACGGCGGAGGTAACGCAGGCGGCGTCGCGGGTGAGCGTGCATCCGGCGGTGCGGGCGTGGATGGTGGGCCTGCAGCGGGCGCTGGGCGACGGCGCGCATGTGGTGATGGAAGGGCGGGACATCGGGACGGTGGTGTTTCCGCATGCGGACTTGAAGTTTTTTCTGGATGCGTCCCCGGAGGCGCGGAGCCAGCGGCGGTATGAGCAGACGGAGCCGGCGAATGGGAAGGACGGCGTGGACGCGGCGGCTGCGGAGCGGATTGCGCAGGAGCTGCGGGAGCGCGATGCGCGGGACCGGAACCGGGCGGAGTCTCCGCTGCGGGCGGCGGAGAATGCGATTGTGATCGACTCGACAAACATGGCGCTGAATGAGGTGCTGAAGTTTATCGAGGGCCAGGTGGAAGAGCATTTGCGGGACTGCGCGTCCGGCGACACGCGCTTCGCGCCTATCCTGAATTAGAAGGAGTGGTCGCTTCCGTTGGTCGCGGAGCGGCGGAAGTGCTGGGTGTGGCGCGCGACCTGATTGTGAACCGGAAGATTCATGCGGTGTACCGGTATGCGCTGCCGGCGCTGGCTGTGTGGCAACTGTTTATGGTGCAGCTGTGGATGCATCCTCCGGAGTGGTAGGTGCGGGTGACGAACGCGCTGATTGGGTGAGGGCGCGGCGGGTCGGGTATCATAGAGGGATGCAGACGGGCTGGGCGGCCGCTGCCGCATTCGCTAACGCGCATGCGGGAGAGGAAAGTCCGAACTCCGCAGGGCAGTGTGCCGGATAACGTCCGGGATTGCAGCGTAAAGGCTGCAAGACGGCCAGTGCCACAGAGACGATACCGCCTGTGTTCCTAGCGGAACGCAGGTAAGGGTGAAAAGGTGCGGTAAGAGCGCACCGCTCCGACGGTAACGGCGGAGGCATGGTAAACCCCACACGGAGCAAGACCAAATAGGGAGGAATTGCGTGGCCCGGCCCAGATGGCTGCGCGAGCGTGCCGGCCCGGCGCGCCAACGATGGGCTACTCGCCGCGGCTTACGCCTCGGCGAGGCGGAAACCTCCGGGTAGGTCGCTGGATCGCATCAGCAATGATGCGGCTAGAGGAATGGCCGTCCTCGACAGAATTCGGCTTACAGGCTCGTTTGCAGAATGGGGCCCTCATTTTCCTGACGGGAGGTGGGGGCCTTCCTTGTTTGCATCCTCCCCACATCTCTGCGAGACGTTGGGGCCACCCCGGCTGTGGGTTACTTTGGTCAGGGTTTGGCATTTGACGTGCGCGACTCTAAAAAATTAAGTTCCTGATTCTATTTTGTTTATTGGAGTTTTCGCGGCAACGCGCTCATTCCAGGATGGTTACGTCTATAACCTTGTAAATAAGCAGGTTATGGGCGACATGCAGTCGGCTCTCCGGAGAAACAAAGAGGCGCAGCGGGTGGCTGCGCCTCTTTGCGTTGAATGAAATTTCAGCTATATCCAGTGTAGCAGGTTGGGATAATTCAG
>DATKRT010000019.1:0-4448 GCA_035532055.1 Acidobacteriaceae bacterium
TCGTACATAAAGATGCGGTGGACAGCGCTGATGAGACCGGCGGGGGACGGGAAAGGCTCATCCGCATTGACCGCGGGATGTATTTGTGGAAGAATCCGAAACCGCGATGCAATGGCGGCCCACACCCGTGCCAAAGCGCTGAGGTCTTCACGTATCGAAATGCAACTGAGGAAGCCAGGTTCCCGCAATGAATGAACTCCACATCGTCCGCGTATGCTTTTTCGCCATGCTTTTTCTTGCGCTGCCCGCCCTCGTGCTGCCCGCCGCTCAAAAGAGCGCCGCGGACAATGTCGCCGGAAACGATTGCGCTTCTCTCCGCCAGGCCCCCTATCCGAAGGCCTTCATCTCGAACGGCGTTGTGGATGCGGTGGTGTACCTGCCCGACGCAAAGAACGGCTACAACCGCGGTTCGCGTTTCGATTGGTCGGGCATGATCGGCTGCCTGGCATACAAGGGCCACACTTACTTTGGCGTCTGGTTTCCGCATTACGATCCCTTGCTGCACGACTCCATCACCGGTCCCGTGGAGGAGTTCCGGGCGGCAGGCGGCGAGAGCGCTCCGTTCTATGACGAGGCCAAGCCCGGCGGCCTCTTCGTCAAGCCGGGAATCGGCGTCCTGCGCCGCATCGACGATGCTCCCTTCAAGTTTTCCACGCACTATCCGCTGGTCGATGGGGGCAAATGGACGGTCAAAACCCGGCCAACCGGTGTCACCTTCCGGCAGGACCTCAAATCCTCGCTGGGCGTTGCCTACGTCTACACGAAGGTGTTGCGGCTCGGCAAGCGCGAGCCGGTCCTTACCCTCCAGCATGAGTTGAAGAATACGGGAACCAAGACCATCGACACGGAGGTTTACGATCACGACTTCTTTGTGCTCGATGGCGCTGCCACCGGTCCCGGCGTGGTGGTCCGGTTTCCCTTCGAGCCCAAGGCCGAGCGGCCCCTGGGAAACGGCGCCCGGATCGAGGGCAAGGAGATTGTGTACGACCGCGAACTCGAAACCGGGCAAAGCGCCAGCAGCTTTCTCACCGGCTACTCCGACAGCGCCGCCGACTACGATTTCTTCGTGGAAAACCGCACGACCGGCGCGGGTGTCGAGCAATCCGGCAGCCTGCCTATCGCGCGCCTCAATTTCTGGTCGATCCGCACCACCGTTTGTCCGGAGGCGTACGTTCACCTCGTCATTGCTCCCGGCCAAACCGCGCGCTGGACGATCCGCTATCGCTTTTACGTTAAATAGGCAGGGTCTACCTAGGCAGGTTCTGCCGGCTTCACTTTCTTAAGCCGAAAGCCAGCGGCAGCAAGGCAGAGAAGAGCATCGTTTGCACTCCGTCCGCTGCGGGAAACGCGACCGGCGCATCGGGAAGGATAAACTCGGCCAGCACTTGGCGGCAGGCTCCGCAGGGCGGGCTGGCCGCGCCGTTCAGGTTGGTTACGGCCACCGCCGCCACGCGAATCTCCGGCCCGAACTCGGCCACCGCCCTCACCAGCGCCGCGCGCTCCGCGCAGATGGTCAGGCCGTAACTGGCGTTCTCCACGTTGGTGCCGGTCACGATCTCGCCGCTGGCCAGTTTGAGCGCCGCGCCCACCCTGAAGCCCGAGTAGGGCGAGTACGAGTTTCGCGCTGCCTCGCGCGCCAGCTCAAGCAACTCCGCAAGCTCCGGCTCCATCGGAAACTGGTCGTTCATCGCGCCTTCCATCATCCGGCAGTCTGAGCATTGAGCGTAAAGCATTGCCGCGCCCGCTGTACACCGCGACGGACCGGAGCCTATTACCTGATCCCTGTTCTGCTCAAGTTAAGCCTCTTTGGACCGATAAGTAGCTTGAAGGCTGGCGTAACCATGGGCGCCGAAGAAGATGCGCCGCGCGCGGCGGCGGACGAATGGGAGGCCGAAGCCGGCGGTGCCGCTGGCCGATGTGCTGCGCATCGAACAGCTTCCGCTTTCGCGCATCGAGTACATCGGCTACCGGCCGGTGGTGAACTTCGAGGGACAGTTGCTGCCGGTCGAGGATGCGGGCGGAGCGCTGGAAGCTGCGGAAGGCAATCGTGAGCCGCAGAACAGCAGCAACGCGCAAATCATCGTGGTGGTCTGCAGTGAGGGCATTCGTCAGGTGGGCATCGCTGTTTCGCACGTGCTCGATGTGGCTTCGGCCGGCGATCTATTTGAGGCTGGCGGCAGCCAGCGTGCCGCCGGCGTCACGCTGCTGAAGCATCGTGTAACCGGCGTGGTCAACCTGGGCGGCGTGGCGCAGGTGCCTGCCGCTGGGAATGCGCCGGATGAATGGAACCGGATCGCGGAGGGAGTGGGATGAGTACAGTAACCGTATCGATTCTCAAGGAAAGAGCGGGGGCGCTCGTGGAGGTCTGTTCCGTGCGTCTGGGGCAGACCTGGTTCGGTGTGCCCATTACCCACATCGTGGAGATTGTGGGCTCGGCCCGGCCTCAGCCAGTTCCGCTGGCTCCGGGGTATGTAGGCGGCCTGGTCCATTACCGGGGCGATGTATTGACGACGGTAAGCCTGCGCAGGCTGCTGGACCTGCCGCCCATGGACGACGCGCAGGACATCCTTGTGCTGGAGAGCGCCAGCGGGTGTTTCGGGCTGCTGGTGGACTCGGTGGGCGAGGTGCTCACGGTCTCGTCAACCGATCATGAACAAAATCCCTCGACTTTGGATGAGGGCCGCAGAGTCTTGTTTGCCGGAGCGTACAAGCTCAAGGACAGGTTGCTGGTCATGCTGAATCCCGAGCGGCTCGACCCGGTGCGGCTGGCTGCGGCCTAGGCAATTCAGCTTCTGGCTTCTAGGTTCCTGACCGCATGATTTTGTACCTTGAGATCGTGGTTTCCCAGGTCTCAAAATCGAGACCTGGGGCACCCAACATTGATACATCTTTTAGCGGTCAGAGACCTAGCTGCCAGCTCTTAGCTCAGAAGCACTGAGTTAGATTGATTGTCTTCCAATTAGGTCGGCAAATGCAGCGCGATGGGTCAATGACTATGAGTTATTGGCCGGAAGCTGGAAGTTAGCAGCTAACTGCTATACATACGCGCATAGAGGCTCTGAACGACAAGCTGACCATGCTGGGTCTGGTGGAGGCCTGACCGATGACTGCCGATCGCCGGAGCAGAATTCTCATTAGGGACGACTCGGCGGTGATGCGGAGCCTGTTGCGCTCTGTCGTTGCGGCCGATCCTTGCCTCGAAGTGGCAGGAACTGCAGCCGAGGGCCAATCGGCGTTGAACAGTCTTGAACTTCTTCGCCCCGACCTGATCCTGCTCGACGTGGAGATGCCGGTGATGGACGGGTTGGTTACCTTGCGGAAGTTGCGGCGGCGAGGCTACAAGATGCCGGTGCTGAGGTGCAGTTCGCTCACCCAGCGCGGAGCTAAAGTGACCATTGAAGCCCTGGCCGAACTCACTCCTACGGCCTACGCCGCCAGAATGGCAAAGTAGCCTATCCTTCGTCCGCCGGCCCTATCAACCATGGTGTTGGCCGAACGCACCCGGACTACTCGCCACGGCATCGCAGCAGACCGACTCGGTATCACCATCGTTCATCGAGACGCTGAAGCAACTCACGCCCGATGAAGCGCGACATCTGGAAGCCATCTGCCAAGGAACCCTCAGATTCTTCAAGAAGGAACGCCTTACCGATGGGACGGAACTTGTGCTGTGGGCCTTCGGGGCCAGAAGTTATATCGGGCCAAAAGAATTCGACATTCCACCGGGTGTGTAACCGGACATCTATGAGCGGCTCGGCCTGATACGAAGAAACTACAAAGTGAATAGCTACTATGAAGGGCTTGATATGAAGGTGAGTTCTGAAGTGGACGGCTGGTATGAGCTTACCGAGTACGCCATCCGGTTCCTTGACGCCTGCCACGGTCCGCTGCCCTTGAGATCAGCGGACAGCTCTTGATGCCTTCCGGTTCTGACCTCCATCAACTTCCGTATTGAGGGTCGCGGGACAGGTGACGCGTACGATTCTTGGCTAGCGGGAGTTTACTGCGAATCCGGGAAAGACACGAGTAAGTAATTGTGCGTTTTGCAGTTTATGCGGCGATTTTTGTATTACCCACGTTGGGTACTACCGAGCTGATCGAGGCCCAGAGTGGCGGTGAGCTGTTGCTGAATGAGTGATTGTTTGGAAAGGACCGTGGCAACGCGGTGGGGCCCCTTTTCGCCCTGTGGCGGATAGAGCAGGTTGTACTTCTGGATCTGTCTCAACTGATCGAGTAGTTGTTCGGTGGAGAGCCCTGGCCAGGCGGGCTCAGCCTGCCGGCGCAGGTACTGCAGCAGCGAGATTCCGAGCATGCAGTAGAAGGCGTGGACGCGGATCTTCTGATCGGTCCAGTGGTACATCGGTCCCCATCCCAGCCAGTCGCCATCCTTGAGTCCGCGAAAGACCTGCTCGATGTGCTGTTGACCGGAATAGGCAGTGATGATTTGC
>DATKRT010000020.1:0-100093 GCA_035532055.1 Acidobacteriaceae bacterium
ACATTTCAGGCAGGCCTTCGACCACTTCCGCGAGCGATGAATGCCACGGTGGCCTGCTGCGGTGTGTCGGCAAAATGTATAACGACCCCGTTTGTCCGTTTCTGAAGGTCGCCGTATGTGCATTTTCGGGGTCGGTTGCCTTGAGGGCGGTGGCCTCAGTAATGCCATTTTTCAAAAGATAAATTGAAAGCGTCAGTCTCTTGGTGGGCATATGTGGATGTCGTCGGATGGTGACACTTAAAGTATGTGCCGACGAATGCCCGTGTCAATGTCGTTAGAGGTTTTCACCGCTACAAAATCGTCTACATCGGGATTTTTGGCAATCCCGGAGAAGGCTGCATCCGCTTGTAAATAAATGGTCGGGGAGAGAGGATTTGAACCTCCGACCCCCTGGTCCCGAACCAGGTGCTCTACCAGGCTGAGCCACTCCCCGAACTTGTTTGGATGGCGCTCGCAGCACGGGTCCCTGGTCGCTCCCGCTCGTCGCAAGCTATTCTTGACTATACCAGAAAAACGTCCCAGCCCCAGGGGAGGAATGGCACCGTGCAAACCGCAGCAAAACTTGATTTTTCGCAGGTCCATGTGCTGGACGGTGGCATGGCAACCGAGCTGGAGCGGCGCGGGTGCGACATCTCCGGCCCACTGTGGTCGGCCCATGTGCTGGATGCGACTCCTGAGATCATCCGACAGGTCCATCTGGACTATCTGCGCGCCGGCGCGGACTGCATTTCAACAGTGAGCTATCAGGTTTCTGCTCAGGGCTATGCGGAGTTGGGGCGGACGGCGGAAGATGCCGCGCGGGCGCTGCGTGAGTCCAGCCGTATTGCCGAGGCGGCACGGGAAGAGTATGCACGCGAATCCGAGCGGCCGGTGCTGATTGCCACCTCGCTGGGGCCCTACGGGGCAGCTCTGCATAACGGGGCGGAGTTTCACGGCATCTACAACATCGGATTTTCTGAGCTGGTGGAGTTTCATGCGCGGCGGCTGAATGTGGTGGCAGAGACCGGCGCAGATATTCTGGCATTTGAAACAATTCCGTCGCAGGAAGAGGCGTGGGCAATTCTGGAGGCACTGGGGCGGTATCCGGCGCTGCGGGCGTGGCTGTCGTTTGTGTGCCGGGATGCCGAGCGGGTGGTTCATGGCGAGTCGCTGGCGGAGTGCGCCGCTTTGGCTGGTAAGTCGGAACAGGTTGTTGCGGTTGGAGTTAACTGTACTCAGCCGGGATATATTGGCGCGCTGGTTGAGCACGCGAAGACGGCAACGGAGAAGCCGGTGATTGTGTATCCCAACTCGGGCGAGGCCTGGGATGCCGCGAACCGGCGCTGGTACGGGACGACGAGCGCGGAGGAGTATGGCGCACAGGCCGCGGGCTGGTTTGCGGCGGGAGCGCAGGCGGTGGGCGGTTGCTGCCGGACGACTCCGCAACATATAAGGACGGTTCGCGCGGCCTGGGACGCGCAGGAGGCAAGACAGCGCGCAGAGGCAGCCACCGCCATGCGACAATAGTGTTTTAAAGCCATGAAATCCGAATCCGCAGTGGCCCCTCAACCGGTCGCCGTTACGCCCGAACTTCTGGCCCAGCATAGCATCACTGCTGACGAGTATTCCCGCATTCTGGCGGCGCTTGGCCGTACCCCTTCCCTGACCGAACTTGGCATTTACAGCGTGATGTGGAGCGAGCACTGCTCGTATAAGTCATCGCGCGTACATTTGAAGCGGCTGCCCACCAAGAGCGACCGCGTGGTGCAGGGGCCGGGCGAGAATGCCGGCATTATCGACGTAGGCGATGGATGGGCGTGCGCGTTCAAGATTGAGTCGCATAATCACCCTTCTTATATTGAGCCGCATCAGGGCGCTGCGACGGGCGTGGGCGGCATTCTGCGCGACATTTTTACGATGAACGCGCGGCCGCTGGCGGTGATGGATTCGCTGCGCTTTGGGCCAATTGAAAAAGACGACAAGACCGCTGCCGAGCTGGTGCACAAGAACCACTCCATCATGGAAGGCGTGGTGAGCGGCATTGCCGGGTATGGCAACTGCTTTGGCGTTCCGAACCTGGGCGGCGAGACGAAGTTTGAGCCGTGCTACTCGGGCAATCCGCTGGTGAATGCATTTGCGCTGGGGCTGGTGCGGCGCGACGAGATTTTTTACGCGAAGGCGACGGGCGTTGGCAATCCGGTGATTTATGTCGGAGCGAAGACGGGGCGCGACGGGATTCACGGCGCGACGATGGCCAGCGAAGAGTTCAAGGAAGGATCGGAGCAGAAGCGACCCAACGTGCAGATGGGCGATCCGTTTATGGAGAAGCTGCTGCTGGAGGCGTGCCTGGAGGCGATGAAGACGGGCGCGGTGCTCGGCATTCAGGACATGGGCGCGGCGGGCCTGACCTGCTCGACCTGCGAGATGGGCGCGCGCGGCGGCGTGGGGCTGGAAGTGGAACTGGATAAGGTTCCGCAGCGCGAGACCGGCATGTCGGCCTACGACATCATGCTGAGCGAGAGCCAGGAGCGCATGCTGCTGGTGGCGGAAAAGGGCCGCGAGCAGGAGGTTCTGGACGTGTTCGCGAAATGGGGTCTGGACGCGAGCATTGTGGGCACGGTGATCGGCGAGGCCCGGATGCGGATTCTGCAGCACGGCGAGGTGGTGGCGGATATTCCGAACCAGTCGTTGACAGACGATGCGCCGCTGTATCACCGACCGGTGGGAACGTGGAAGGCTCCGGTGCCGCTTGATCCTCCGGCGGAGGTGCTGGAGGAGTTGAAGAAGCCGCGTGATTACACCGCGGACTTGAAGAAGCTGCTGGCGTCGTCGAATATCTGCTCGAAGCGCTGGGTGTTCGAACAGTACGACACCATGGTGCAGACCAATACGGTGCAGGGGCCGGGCGGCGAAGCGGGCGTGATGCGCATTAAGGGCACTGGCACGCCGGGGCACGAGCGCGGGCTGGCGATGGCGCTGGCCGGGAACAGCCGCTGGTGCTACCTCGATCCGAAGCTGGGCGCGATGCATGCGGTGGCGGAGGCGGCGCGCAAGGTGGCTTGTACGGGTGCGACTCCGGTGGCGGCGACGAACTGCCTGAACTTTGGAAACCCTGAGAAGCCGGAGATTATGGCGCAGTTGTCGGCAGCGATTGACGGCATTGCTGAGGCTTGTACAGCGCTGGGGACTCCGATCACGGGTGGGAATGTGTCGCTCTACAACGAGACGAAGGGCGAAGGGATTTATCCGACACCGGTGCTTGGGGTGGTTGGGATTCTGGATGATGTAACGAAGGCGGTTCCGGCGGATTTTCAGAGGGAAGGCGACTCTATAGTGCTCCTTATGGGCGCCGTGGCCCTGGCAGAGAAAAAGCGTGACGAGATCGTCACAGAGCTTGGGTCCACTGAGTTCAGCAAAAATCTCCTGCATCGCATCTGGGGTAAGCCTCCGCGTCTTGACCTGCTGGATGAAAAAGCTCTTCAACGCGTGCTGCAACACTGCGCGGAGGAAGGCCTGCTTCACTCCGCAAGCGACCTATCTGATGGGGGATTCGCCGTCGCGCTCTCTCGCTCGGCGATTGCATCCGGTATCGGCGCGAGCTTACTTCCCTCTCACTTGGAAGACAACCTGCGGGTCAGCTTCGAGTTGTTTGGTGAGACGGCAACCGGAGTCATCGTAACCTGTCGGGCGGAGGACTTCGAGCGCATCGGCCAAATTGCGGAAGAAGCAGGTTCGATCTTTGCCCAGCACATCGGCTCGACAGGCGGTGCTCGACTTACGATCCCGTTTGCGAATGCCGGGGTCGATGCTTCCATCGAGGAATTACGCTCAGTGTTCGCCGAATCTCTTGAATCTACCCTGCACGACTCAACCGCGAACGAGGTGCTGGCGTGAAGCAGCTTCTTATCGAAGGCATTCCGGATGAGGCTATGCGCATCATCGGCGGCGAGGATGCGCTGCGCTTAACGCGTGATGCTGACGATGATCCGAAGCTGCGGGAAGAGTGCGGCGTGGTCGCGATTCATGGGCATCCGGATGCGGCGCGGCAGGTTTATCTGGGGCTGTATGCTTTGCAGCATCGCGGGCAGGAGTCGGCGGGAATTGCCGTTGCTGACGGCAAGAATCTTTCAAACATCAAGGGCATGGGGCTGGTCTCCGAAATCTTCTCCGACGATGTTCTGGACAAGCTGAAGGGCGATATGGCGATTGGCCATACGCGCTACTCGACGACGGGCGACTCGGCGCTGTTGAACGCGCAGCCGATCCGGGTGGAGTCCACCAAGGGCCTGATTGCGATTGCGCACAACGGCAACCTGGTGAACCTGGGCAATGTGCGGACGCGGCTGGAGCGCGATGGAGCGTTCTTCCAGACGACGAGCGACTCGGAGATTATTGTGCAGCTGATTGCGCACTCGCGGGCCAACACGCTGGTGGATGCGATTGCCGATTCGCTGAGCCAGGTGGATGGGGCGTTCTCGATTGTGATGATGACGCGGGACCGGGTGTTTGCGGCGCGCGATCCGCGCGGGTTCCGGCCGCTGTCGATGGGGCGGATTGAGAATCCGGTTGGGCCGGATACGATTGTGTTCGCGTCGGAGACCTGCGCGTTTGACCTGCTGCGAGCGAAGTTTGAGCGCGATGTGGAGCCGGGCGAACTGGTGATGGTGACGAAGGACGGCGTGACCAGCCGGAAATTTTCTTCGGGGATCGAACAGTCGAGCTGCATTTTTGAACACGTCTACTTTGCACGGCCAGACAGCAAGATATTCAACCGCTGGGTGCAGGAGAGCCGCGAGGAGTTGGGGCGGCAACTGGCGCGCGAGTCGCATGTGGATGCGGACCTGGTGGTTCCGGTGCCGGACTCGGGCGTGACGGCGGGGATTGGCTATGCGGCGGAGAGCGGCATTCCCTTCCGCTTTGGGCTGATCCGCAACCACTATGTGGGCCGCACGTTTATTGAGCCGGAGCAGCGGGTTAGAGACTTCGGCGTGAAGCTGAAGCTGAATCCGGTGCGGAATTTGCTTGAGGGCAAGCGGATTATTCTGATCGACGACTCGATTATTCGCGGGACGACGAGCCGCAAGATTGTGCGCATGGTGCGCGCGGCGGGCGCGAAGGAAGTGCATCTGCGCATCAGCTGCCCACCGACGGTTTCGCCCTGCTATTACGGGGTTGACACTCCCAGCAAGCGCGAACTGATTGCGGCGAACAACTCAATTGCCGAGATTCAGAGGTTTATTGAGGCCGACTCGCTGGCCTATCTCTCAATGGATGGGATGCTGAAGGCCTGCGACGGCGGCGAGGGAAACAAGTTCTGCGTGGCCTGCTATACGGGGAATTATCCGACGCAGTGGGTGGACGTGGAGGACATATTGCCGGCTGCAGCGGCCGGTTAATTCTGCTTCCGAATCAAGAGGGGCGAGCAGGAATCCCTGCCCGCCCCTTTTCCTTTGCCCGCGGCAAGGTCACATATTGGTGTGGCCGTGGCGCATTTCTTCGTTGAATGTGGGCTTGGTGATGGCGAGCGCTGCATCCAGCTTCTCATGGTAAAGCGGAGCGCGGTCGAGCAGAGTGGGGGTAGCAATGGCGCCATCTCCGTCGAGCTTGAGCAGGCCCTGGCGGGAGAGGTCGCCGGCCATCTGCATGAGCTCATCCGTCGAAGTGTTGAGGTACTGAGCGTCGCGCGGATCAGCGATCCAGACGGGCTGGCTGCCGCCGAGCGCGCCGGAAAGCCAGTAGACCTTGAGCGCGATAAAGTCCTGGCGGGACTGGTTGTTGGTGTCGGTGAAGAAGAACTTCTTCTGCCAGCGCGAGTAGTAGCGGGTGGTCACGGGAACGGGCTGGCGGTTGCCGCCCTTGAGCAGCTCAAGCTGACCCTGGTCGAGGATTTTGCGCACGGCGTTGTAGATGAAGGTTTCGGCGTAGGGCTGCTCGGGCGCAGGCACGATCTCGGCAAAGGTAACGGTCATGCTGGCGGAAACGAGCGTATGGAGCGGCGAGTTCTGACCGTCTTCAAGATGCACGGTTCCGTGGACGATGTAGGTGTCGGCGCCGGAAGTGGAGCGGTGGAACGGCCACTTGAAGCCGCTGAAGCGGACCGGCAGACCAGCCAGCGTGACATAGACGTCGGGGCGCGGATTCTTAAGACGGCGGGCCTCTTCGCGGAGGTGCGTGGTCATCTCCGGAAGCAGGCCGGGCTTGTGGAAGTCGAAGGACTCGCTCAACTCCAGGGTAAGGCTGCGGTCGTGGGCCGTGTCCTGTTCCAAGCCGAGACGGAAACAGGCAGTGGGGTGGCCTTTGGAATCCTGCCCAGCCTCAGCAGAAAGGATGACCAGGTTCGCCGCATGTGCTGCGGCTTCAATCTTCTGGGTAAGTGCGCTTTCGAGTTGCGTAGACATGGATTCCTTTTCGGTGGAATGCTCTCTTATTTTACAGTGCGAAGCGACGCACAGGCGCATTTTCAGGCATTGGAGCCACGCCTATGGGTACGGATCAGCAGGGGTTGCGCCGGAGTTGCCGTAGATAAATGATGCGTCTTTTGTGGACGCTCCCATATTGGGGCTTTGCCTCTTTGTAGCCAGGTGGATATACTCCGCGTGAAGGTTCTCCCTCGTCTGGAAGAGGTTGCCTGCAAGGAGGATCACTGGCCTTATGGATCTAATATTTATCCGTTTTATTTTCGTATTGCTTTTGTCTTTTGTTTTTTATTTCTTCCGTCCATTTGGGCTGCCCTCATGGATTTCCGCAGGTTTGGGCGTGGCCCTTGCCCTGCTGGTGCTGGCGTTTGAGCTGCGCGTGCGAGCCATGAGCCTGAAGAGGCTTCTGGGTGCTGTGATGGGCAGCACTCTGGGGATTTTGGGGGCCTTTTTCTTTTCCCTGGTGCTGCGCAACAGTCTGCCCGGCGGACAGACACAAAGCGCGCTGGAAATCTTCATCCTGCTGCTGATGTCGTACATCGGGCTGGTTGTGGGCGCCAGCAAGGGGGACCTGCTGAACCTGAGTGCGCTGGGGAATTTGTTTGCGCAGGAGCGCGGCGCGGGGCGGCGCGGCTTGAAGATTCTGGATACCAGTTCAATTATTGACGGCCGGATCGCCGACATGTCCGAGACCGGATTTCTGGAAGGGCCGCTGCTGGTGCCGGAGTTTGTGCTGCACGAGCTGCAGATGGTGGCCGACTCGCAGGATGGATCGAAGCGTCAGCGAGGGCGGCGCGGGTTGGACATACTGCAGCGCATGCAAACTGACGGCAAGCTGGACGTGCAGATTGTGAAAACTGACTTCCCTGACATCCGCGAAGTAGACCAGAAGCTGATTGAACTCGCCAAGGAGATAGGCGGCAAGATTCTTACCACCGACTTCAACCTGAACAAAGTGGCACACCTGCACGCGGTGGAAGTGCTGAACATCAATGACCTGGCCAACGCGCTCAAGCCGGTGGTGCTGCCGGGCGAGCGGATGAGCGTCTCAATTCTGAAAGAAGGCAAGGAGATGAACCAGGGCGTGGGCTACCTGGATGACGGCACGATGGTGGTGGTGGACCACGCGCGGCGCATGATCGGCCACTCGGTTGAGATCGCCGTTACATCGGTGCTGCAAACGGCATCGGGCAAAATGATCTTTGGCCGGCTGGACGAACAGGCGCGGGCTGAAGCGCCAAACCACGCCTGAGAAAACCGGCAGAGTACCTGCCCGAGCAGGCGTTCGAGGGATATTACTCAAGTCTTACAGTACAGACGTAGAGGCTTCGACTAGGGTTAAGAGGAAATCCTCATTCGGAGACTCCCTTGCCCGCCGAAGCCGTGTCCGCTGCTGATACTCTTCCTGTCGAAACGTTACAGGCAGATTCACATGTTCTGGTTCAGAGCCGCTCGAAACACTTCAACTGGTTGCTGGGCATTTGGCTTGCGGTTTTCCATGCCGGGGCGGTGGCTGCTCTGTTCTTTTTCAGCTGGTCCGCGCTTGCAATTGCCGCCGTGCTGTGGGTACTGGGGCAGAACGTTGGCATTGCAATGTGCTACCACAGGCTGCTCACCCATCGCGGTTATGTCACCCCCCGGTGGGTGGAGTATGCAATGGCACTGTGCGCCACGCTGGCCCTACAGGGAGGGCCGATTTACTGGGTCTCAGTGCACCGTCTGCATCATCAACTCACCGACCGCGAGGGCGATCCGCACTCGCCGCGCGACGGCAAGTGGTGGTCACACATGGGCTGGCTGTTGCAAGGCACTTTGCGGAATAGAAACTCCCTGCTGAAGCGCTACGCGCCCGATCTTACCCAGGACCGCTTTTACGTGTGGCTTAGCTGGTATCACTGGATACCGGTAACGGCGCTGGGCGTGGGTCTGTATCTGGCCGGCGGATGGTCATGGTTGCTGTGGGGCATCTTCCTGCGCGTAACCCTGGGAATGCACTCAACCTGGCTGGTGAATTCGGCAACCCATATCTGGGGTTCGCGTCGTTTTGATACGCGCGATGACTCGCGCAACAACTGGTGGGTCGCGCTACTGACGGGCGGCGAAGGCTGGCACAATAATCACCACGCCCATCCAGTCTCATCGAGCCACGGCATGGCCTGGTTTGAGCTGGACTTCAACTACTGGGGCATCCGGCTGCTGGGTCTTCTGGGACTGGCGCGAAAGATCAAGGTGCTGGGGCCGGAGGCGGGCCCGGCGCGCATCCTTCACGGATAAGCCCAGAGCACGGACCAGGCGGTTCCCGATACACTGGCATGCATGAGACATTGCATGCGCGGAACCATACTGCCTCTTCTGCTGGCGGTTATTATCCCAGCCGCCATTGCCCAACCGAGCGGCGCTCCGGCGGCGACCGAGACCATCCCAATCAACGCGCACGCGCCGACCACTCCGCTGCCGCACTTCTGGGAGCAGATGTTCGGATCGGGCCGGGCCAATTTGTCTCTGCGCGCCGACTACCGCGCCGACCTGCGCACCGTACAAAGTGTCACCGACTTCCGGTATGTGCGCTTCCACGCAATTCTGGACGACGAAAACGGCCTGTACAGCGAGGACGCGCACGGGAACCCGGTCTACAACTTCTCCTACATCGACCAAATCTACGACGGGCTACTGAAGAACGGCGTGCGGCCGTATGTCGAGATCAGCTTTATGCCGACAGCGCTGGCGGCAAAGCCGGACTATCAGGGGTTCTGGTATAAGCCGGTCGTCTCTCCCCCGAAGAGCTACGCCAAGTGGGATGCGCTGATGACGGCCTTCGCGCAGCACCTTGTGAACCGCTACGGAATCAATGAGGTTTCCAAATGGTACTTCGAAGTGTGGAACGAGCCGAACATTGGCTTCTGGGCCGGAGTTCCGAAGGAACAGACGTACTTTGAACTGTACGATCACACAGCACGCGCGCTTAAGGCGGTGAGTCCGCGCATCCGGGTCGGTGGCCCGGCGACGGCGCAGGCAGCATGGGTCGGTGACCTGATTGCGCACACCGAAAAGAACCATGTGCCGCTGGATTTTGTGTCGACGCATGCCTACGGGAATGACTCGTCGCAGAACATCTTTGGCGATAACCGGCCGATTGCCCCGCACCAGATGGTGTGCGCGGCGGTCGAAAAGGTCCACAAACAAATTCTGGCTTCGGCCCGTCCGCATATTCCGCTGATCTGGAGCGAGTTCAACGCGACGTATATGAACCAGTCAGAGATCACCGACTCGATTTACATGGGGCCGTGGCTGGCGGATACGATTCGGCAGTGTGACGGCAAGGTGGACATGATGTCGTACTGGACCTTCTCCGACGTGTTCGAGGAGGGTGGGCCGGTGAAGACTCCGTTCTACGGAGGCTATGGGCTGATTGCGGAAGACCAGATTCCCAAGCCAGCATTCAACGCCTTTGCCATGCTGCACGAGCTGGGGGACGAGCGGATTGCCGAGCCGGAGAAAAATGTACTGGTGACGCGCCGCGACGATGGCACGCTGGTGATTGCTGCGTGGAACCTTGTGGAGCCGGGTGCGAAGGGCAGCGACAAACAGGTGACGCTGGAGCTGAAAGGCGTTGCGCCGGATGCGCAGGTAAGCATTGAGCGCTCGGACGCACAGCACGGTGACACACTGGCCGCATGGAACAAAATGGGTAAGCCGCGCTATCCGACGCCGGAGCAGATTGTTGCGCTGAAAAAAGCATCTGAACCGGGTCCACCGGAAGTCGCCCGCCTGAAAAGCGGACAGCTTACGCTAACGCTGCCGCCGATGGGGCTGGCGGTAATCACCGTGCAGTAAGCCAGCGGCGCAGCGCTGCGATCTATTTTCCGGAATCACGATACACGACCTGACCCTCACTGATAGTGGCGTGGACCTTGCCCTGCAGTGTCCAACCATCGAAGGGCGTGTTCTTTGACCTGGACCGCGATGCTGTTGCGCGGAAGACCCACTTCTTCAGCGGGTCGAACAGAACCACGTCGGCAGGTGAGCCAACGGCCAGCGTGCCCCGGCCTTTCAGTCCAAGCACATGCGCCGGCTGCGTACTGAGCAGGGAGACAACACGGCTGAGCGGCATGCGGTGCTTAACGTGTAAGACGGCAATGGCCAGGCCAAGCGCGGACTCGAGTCCGGTAATGCCGTTAGGCGCGCGCTCGAACTCCTGCTGTTTTTCGTGTGCGGCATGCGGCGCATGATCGGTAGCGATGGCGTCAACCGAGCCGTCGAGAATGCCTTCGATCATGGCTTCGCGGTCCGCCTCGGCGCGCAACGGCGGATTCATTTTGGCGTAGGTGTTGTAGTTGCCGACGGCTTCTTCATTCAGAACAAAATGGTGTGGCGCGACCTCGCAGGTTACACGGAGACCGTTGCGGCGGGCCTTGCGAACCGCGTTCAGCGCAGCCTTGGTGGAGAGGTGCGCTACATGAAGGTGGGCGCGCACGTCGCGGATCTCGGCCAGCAGCCGGATGTCGCGCTCGACAAGGCTCGACTCCGCCTCAACCGTCATTCCCCGCAGACCAAGCCGAAAGGCGACGGGGCCGGCGTTCATGGAGCAGCCGCCGGTGAGGCGCGTGTCCTCGGCGTGCTGAATGACGGGCATGCCGGCGCGCGCGGCCGCGATGAGGGCTTCGCGCATAATGCGGTCGCCGAGGATGGGCTTGCCGTCATCGGTGACGGCGACAGCCCCAGCCGCGTGGAGCGAGCCATACTCGGTAAGCGCTTCTCCCATTGAGCCGCGCGTGGCTGCGCCGATGGGGAAGACGTGGATGGCGGCGTTGCGCTCAGGCGAAAGCATCCAGCGCGTGATTTCCGGCGAGTCGTTTACCGGAATAGTGTTGGGCATGGCGCACACCGAAGTGAAGCCCCCGGCGGCGGCGGCGGCGGTACCGGTGGCGATGGTCTCTTTGTATCCCTGGCCAGGCTCACGCAGGTGAACATGAATATCGACAAGGCCGGGGGCAACTACGAGTCCCCTGGCGTCGAGGACCTCCGCGCCGGCCTGCTTGATTTTGCCGGGCTTGTCCACGGCGGCAACTTTGCCATCGGCGAGCAGCAGGTCGCGCGGCGAATCCATGCCGCTGGAAGGATCGATGAGGTGTCCGTTGCGAATGAGGATGGGTTTCATCGGGCCCTCCCTGCTTTTGCGACGCCGAGAGCGCGATAGATGAGAGCCATACGAATGGCGACTCCGTTGTGCACCTGCTGTTCAATGGCGGCCTGGGGGCCGTCGGCGACTTCGCTGGTGATTTCCATTCCGCGAATCATGGGGCCCGGATGCAGGATGACGGCCTGGGGCGCGTATTGCGCGATGCGCTCGGCATTGGCCTGGTAGCGTGCTTTGTACTCTGAGAGATCCAGCGCGAGCCCGGCAAGGCGCTCAGCCTGAATGCGAAGCATCATGACGATGTTCGACTGTTCCAGTGCGCGATTGAAATCGCGCTCAATTTGAATGCTGCCCGTTGCGTCCGCTGGTGCGATCTGCGCTGCCGCTTCCGGCAACAGGGGCGGAGGACCGCACAGAATGACGCGCGCACCGAGGCGCGGCAGCAGCAACGCATTGGAGCGGGCAACGCGGCTATGGAAGATATCTCCGCAGATGGTGAGCGTAATGCCCTTGAGCGTAGTCGGCGTGAGCGGGCCGGACTTCTTCAGGCGCTGGAGAATGGTGCGCAGATCGAGCAGCGCCTGCGAAGGATGCTCGTGCATGCCGTCGCCCGCATTCAGGACAGGCAACCCGGTGCTCTGTGCCAGCAGCCACGGCGCGCCGGAGTAGGGGCTGCGCAGGATAATGCATTCTGCCCCAAGAGCGCGCAGAGTCAGGCCGGTATCCTTGAGCGATTCCCCCTTCTCAATACTGGATGACTTGTCGCTGACCAGTGTGGTGTCCGCTCCCATGGATTTGGCGGCAATTTCAAACGAAGTGCGGGTCCGCGTGCTGGACTCGTAAAAGAGCAGCGAAACACGGCGCTTGAAGAGGCGTTGGTTCCGGCGTGCCGGCGGCTCCTTCTCGAGCTCGTCAGCAAGCTTGAGAATGTGCTGCACATCCGGAAGGGAAAGTTGCGTAACGGATAGTACCGAGGCTGGATGAATGGCGGACTCAGCGACTGTCGGCGCAGTTGCTTTGGGCCGTGGCGCGGCGCTCGAAACTTTCTTTTTTGCCGGCATGCTTGGAAATATTTTCCGTTTTACTGCGGGGGATTGCGGGTTGTGTAAATGCGCTAGTCCGTACGTTCGACAAGCACCACCTGCTCGTCATGGTCGATTTCACTGAGCTTGACTTCAATAATCTCAAGATCGCTGGTCTGCACTGTACGGCCCACAAACGAGGCCTCGATCGGCAGCTCGCGATGACCACGATCGATGAGCACCAGAAGTTGCACCCGCTTCGGGCGTCCGTGCGCGAAAAGTGCATCCAGGGCAGCACGGATAGTGCGGCCGGTGTACAGCACGTCGTCCACAAGAATGATATTGCGCCCAGTAATATCAAACCCGAGCGCGCCGGGATGCACCGTGGGGCGCGGGCCACTGGTGGAAAGATCATCCCGGTAGAAGCTGATATCGAGCACGCCGGTATCGATGGGGTGTTTTTCAATCTTGGAGATCATCCCGGCAAGGCGCTCGGCAATCGGTACACCGCGGCGCCGTATGCCGACCAACCCGATGTTGCCGGCGCCGTCGTTCTTCTCAATAATTTCGTGCGCGAGCCGAACCAGGGTTCGCTCGATCTCAGAGGCCGACATGATGCGGCCTTTAACTCGCAAATGGGGTGCGGATTGGCTTTCAGGCATAGTTCAAGGCTCTTGCCGATCATACGAGGGTGTGGCGATGCGGGGCAAGTTTTTGTATCAGGTGGAAGCAGGGAGCCGGGACCGGCGACTTCCGGCGGATCAACGCACACTGTGCTGGGGCGACCGGGCATTGAAACGCGCGGCCAGCGCCCCGCCAACTGCGGCAAACAACAGCATAAAAAGAGTCATCTCCGCGGCGTTGCTAAGGACAAGCGCGGCGACCCCGGTAGGGGTCATCCAGAAGTGCATCGACTTTTGTGCAGCTGCCACCATGTCGGGACTCGAATTAGCCAGGAAGCTCGAATACATCTTGAGGCCGTTGCCAATTGCGTCATGGAGACGCTGATCAATCACTGCTCCCTGATGGAAGCCATAGCGTTGCACAATCAGAGCACCTGCATTGAATCCGGCGGAGATAACCGCGGCAAACAGGCCGAGGAGCATTCCAATGCGCCAGCCCATTTTGCCGGTGGGCAGAATACCGGTGCGGCGGCGATACATCGAAACCGCAACCCAGCCTCCGCCAGCCAGCCAAAGCACTTCATAGCCCAGAAGTGCGGAGAACACGCCGGCGGGAATCGCAAGAAGAGCGGCGGAACGGATGGCGTCCCTCCAGGAGACAGAGTCAAAGCTGCGCGGACCCAGCCGTTGCGCGGGAAAGGCGCTGGCCGCGGGCGCGGGCTCCTCTGGAGCCTCGTAGCGGAGCTGCGGCGCGCCGCAGTGTGGGCAAAAAGGTTCCGGCCCCGGTATTGTTCCGCCGCAACGATGGCAAAGCTGCTCCATACCTTGACCCTATCGCATGACTCGCCCCTCGGGCAATGACCTCCGGCCTCCGTTTACAGCAGCGCTGACCACGGCAGCAGCGTACGCGATACACTAGTGTGCGCATGAGCACGAAATTTATTTTTCTTTTTCCAGGACAGGGTTCGCAGTCCGTTGGCATGGGACGCGAGCTGGCAGAGAAGTTTCCCATTGCAAAACAGACCTTTGAAGAGGCGGACGACGCGCTGGGATTTGCGCTGTCACGGCTGTGCTTTGAAGGGCCGGAAGAGCAACTGAAGCTGACCGAGTTTACCCAGCCGGCGATCTTTACCGTCTCCGT
Organism: Acidobacteriaceae bacterium; assembly: GCA_035532055.1. Taxonomy (GTDB): domain Bacteria; phylum Acidobacteriota; class Terriglobia; order Terriglobales; family Acidobacteriaceae; genus Silvibacterium. Next base: position 14,319 of record DATKRT010000020.1, read on the forward strand.
CGCGGCGCATCGCGTACTGGCAGAACGCGGAATCAACCCGGACTTTGTGGCCGGCCATTCGCTGGGTGAGTACTCGGCGGATGTAGCGGTGGGAGTGCTTTCCTTCACCGATGCAGTAAAGACCGTGCGCAGCCGCGGACAGTTTATGCAGGAGGCTGTTCCCCCCGGCGAGGGCGCCATGGCGGCGGTGCTGGGGCTGAGCTCAGAAGATGCGGCCAGGGCGTGCGCGGACGCTGCCGCCGAAACGGGCTCGGTTGTCTCTGCGGCGAACTTCAACTCACCAGGACAAACAGTGATTTCAGGGGCTTCGACGGCCGTAGGACGCGCGGGTGCACTGGCCAAAGAGCGCGGCGCAAAGCGCGTGGTGCCGCTGCCGGTAAGCGCCCCCTTCCATTGCGCGCTCATGCAGCCGGCGCAGGACAGGCTGGCAAACCTCCTGCGTGAACTCAGCTTTTCGAACGCGCGCGTACCGGTTGCCGTCAACGTAGATGCGGAGTTGATGTCAGGCGCGGAGATGCTGCGCGACGCACTGATCCGGCAGGTGACCGGATCCGTGCGGTGGGTGGAGTCCATGCGCCGGCTGATTGCACAGGGACCGGCACAATTTATCGAGGTCGGGCCCGGCAAGGTGCTATGCGGGCTGATGCGGCAAATCGACCCCTCTCAGAACTGCCTTCATGTGGACGAGGTACTGCGCGACGGATTTACTTTCCCCCATGCGCAGTAAGCGTGACCTCAATGTTGTTCCGTGTGGCATTTGAATAGGGGCAGGTGCGATGGGCAGCGGTAACGAGCTGCTCAGCCTGCTCCTGCGTCAGCTCCGGTAGAGTGACGTCGAGGTGCACACACACCGTGAACCCCTCTCCCTGACCTGGATCGAACGGACCAACACCAACCTTCGCTTTCACTGTGACTGTTCCGGTGGTGAGCTTCTGCTGATGGGCCAGATACTCAACGGCCCCTCCAAAACATGCGGCGTAGCCTGCGCCAAAGAGCTGCTCGGGGTTTGTGGCTCCGCCCTTGCCGCCCATCTGCGGCGGAAGCGCGAGCGCAACATCGAGCAGTCCATCGGAGCTGGTGGCGTGACCGGAGCGAGCTCCGACGGCGGTAACCTCAGCGGTGTAAAGAACCTTCATTCGTAAGTATCCTCCGCAGCAATTGTCCCCGACGCGCTATTCGGTACGCAATGCCTGCACCGGATCGCACGGAGTAAACGAGTCTACGACCCAACTACGCCCTGTGAAACTGCGGTGATCAGCGCTTGCCGAAAAGCATCCAGCTCCGGTGGAAGTGGCGCGTGTAGATGCATTTGCTTTCCCGTGACAGGATGTGGAAACTCAAGTTCGGCGGCATGCAAGAAGTTGCGGTCAAGCGAAATGTACTCCGCCGCAGGAGTATTTTTTTTGCGCTGCCCGGCGCTCGGGACCTTCGCTGGAGCGCCGTAGAGTGTATCTCCGGCAACAGGGTGGCCGATGGAGGCCAGGTGTACGCGAATCTGATGGGTGCGCCCCGTCTCAATGCGAACGGAAACCAGCGTGAACTTGCCAAAGCGCGAATCGATGCGCTCCAGGACATCGTAGTGCGAGATGGCGGTGCGGGCTCCAACGTCGCGGCGCGTGGTCATGCGGGTGCGGCGCACGGCGTCGCGGCTGATGGAGGCGTTGATGGTGCCCCGGTCCTGCTTGATCGAGCCGTGGACAAGAGCGGTGTAGGTTTTGCGAATCCGGCGGCTGGAAAACATTTCGCCAAGGCGCAAATGCGCCGCGTCATTGCGGGCGACGATGATGAGGCCGCTGGTCTGCTTGTCGAGCCGGTGAACGATGCCGGGGCGCACCAGGTCGTGCGAATGGGACAACTCCGCGTAGTGGCTCAGCAGAGCGTTGACCAGCGTGCCGCGATTGCGCGCGTCGTCGGTAGCGCCGGAGCCGGCGTGGACCATCATGCCCGCAGGTTTGTTAATGACCGAGAGATCCTCATCTTCGTAAATAATGTCGAGCGGGATCGACTCCGGCATGGCGCGCAGAGGCGGCAGTGTAGGGGCGCCAAGGACCTCGACTGCCTCACCCCCATGCAGCTTGAGCGAGGGTTTAGCGGGTACTCCATTGACGAGAACTTTGGACTGGGACAGCAGCAACTGCACGCGCGCGCGGCTGACGTTGTCGAGCTGCGAGGCAAGCCACGCATCGAGGCGCTTTCCGGCGGCATCGGCCGGAACAACCAGGGAAGATTCTGGCATCACTTGTACATGCCGGGACCAGTCAATCCCTTTGGCCACACCGGCCAGTTCGGCACGGGCGCAGGCGCGGGCGGCGCGTCCGGCGGCAGGTAGCTGTGGTCGATAAGCCAGGTGCGCAGCAGCGAAGGCCAGGCGCGCAGCGGGAGGATGGACCCGCAGAGGCCGCAGCCGTGGTTGCTGTAGTCGAAGATATGCAGCTCGGCATGGACATGTGCCTTGACCAGCGCCTGATAGAAGTCGATTTCGTTCTGGATGGGAACCGCGGGATCGTTCGTGGTTGCGAAGATAAATGCCGGCGGCGTGTCGTGCCTGACCGCATATTGGTTGGAGTATTCACGCGCCAGGCCCGGTGCAGGATGCGGGCCGAGGAAATTTTCCATCGAGCCGGTGTGTGTGACTGGCTCCTGCATGCCGATAACCGGGTAGGCCAGCACCATGAAGTCGGGCTTGCAGGAAACCTTGTCGACCGGATCATCGGACTTCGCGGCATAGAGTACTTCCGAGTCAGCCTCGCAATGCGTGCCCAGCGAAGAAGCCAGATGACCTCCGGCAGAGGAACCCCACACCCCGATGCGGTTAGGATCAATGCCGTACTCGGCGGCATGGGCGCGAATCAGGCGCATGGCACGACGTCCATCATCGATTTCAGCAGGATAGTGGTAAGGCTTGACGCGGTAGTCGAGGACAAAGGCAGCCATGCCCTGCTGGTTGAGCCAGGAAGCGATCTGGAAGCCTTCGTGTCCAATGGCGACAATCCCGTAGCCTCCACCCGGAATGACCAGAATGGCAGCGCTGGTTGAGCGCTTCCTGGGCAGCATGGCGTACATGCGCGGCTGGTCAACCGGAGTGTTGCCGAGCGCGCCAGGAGCGCCGTTGGGCCACAGAAAGATGGGCTTGGGCAGGTTGGACTGGGCGCACAGCGCAGGGGAAAACAGACCAGTAAGAACGAGGGCGAACAGGGCGCAGAGTCTAAGTACCGGGCGAATCATCCACCACAGTATAGTCTTGCGCCACAGTATAGTCTTGCGCCGTGGCGCGCGGCCTGCGGCGCACCAGAAATCCCATGCTGGCAAGGACCATGGCAATCGCGACCGGCCAGCGAATCGCCCATTGCGTCTGCGTAACGATGCGCTGAAAGGCAAGGAAGTATGCGGCGAGGCCATAGAAAAAGAGCCACGCACCCCACAACTCGCCGTCCTGTGTGCGCTGCGGCAGCCACCACAATAGACCGATGAAAAACAGAAATGAGAGGAGCGCGTGATCCAATTGCACTGGATTGAGGGGGACTCCGAGCGGCGTGCCATACCAGAAGGACGCGATGGGACTGGTGTAGGTCACGCTCCATGCATGTACGGTAGGCAGGCCAAAGTCGAGGCCCGCCAGGAAGGCTCCGATGCGGTTGAACCCAAGCGCGAGTGCAGCCGAAGGCGCAATGCAGTCAAGGGTGCGCAGCAGGGGCAGTCCTTCAGCCAATGCGTAGAGCAGACCGGCGCCAAGACCGATGATCAGCGCGACGCTGTCGATCCACATGCTGTGACTGGAGGTGAGACCGAGAATCCAGAAGGGATGACGGCGGAATGCGCTGAAATAGTCGGCCACCAGCAGCAGGCGTCCAGCCACAAGCGTGCTCAGGATTGCAATGAGGCCGAGATTCCAGGCTGCGTTGGCATTCAGGCCGAGCAAACGGGCAAAGTAACGCAGCGCGAGCAAGGCGACGACAAGTGCAAGCGCGGTGCAGACTCCGTAGGTCGGAATGGCAAAACGGCCGAGATGGAATAGAAGTGGATGCAAGAAAGTGTGTAAGGCAAAGCAAAGACCGACCCGCTGGGCCGTGTAGTAATGCGCCGGTGAACCCGTCCTAAGACGGTGGGAGCTCGCCGAGGCTCTTTAGGCATTCCGGACTGGCGGACATTGCACACCAAGCCAACATGATCGAGTCGAGTTCCCTGTTCAATGAATGTAGGTTCAACCAGCGAGAATTACCACACCTGCTTCGCAGGCCGGTCTCTGAGATGGATGCTACCGAGTGGCGGTGTGGATTGCAAGCCGGGCGCGGACACTGTTTTCGCACGCCTGACCCGATTAGGGAAGCAGCCGCTCAGCCGATCTTGCGTCCCTCGTCAAGAACCGAGTCAAGCAAGCCTGCGAGCGAATGGGCGCGCGTGCGCAGCGAGCTCTGTGTCTGGCTCGCCTGTCCGGTGAGCGCCATATATTTCTTCTCGAGCGTAACCAGCTCATCGGCGATATTCAAGGATGCAAGCACCGCAACGCGCAATGAATCCACCGTCTTGCCGTGTGAGGCTACCGCGCGCATCTTGACATCCACGATGTCAGCCAGGTGGCGGATATAGTCCGTGTCCTGCCCGCGCAGATGATAGGTCTGATCGTAGATATCGACCGAGATGGAGTTGTCCTGATTCGGTTCGGTCATGGCGTGGCCCTTCCTGTCTATGAACTTCCGGCGCGGCACATCACGCAGGAATTTCTTCAAGATGTTTCAGCAGCTTTCCTATCCGTGCGCGCACCGCCTCGCGCTCGCGCTCAAGCGACTCAACACTGGAGGTCACCTGCGCGCTCTGCATGGTCAATTGCGCAATCTTCTGGTTTGACTCCTCCAACTGCTCTTCCATCACAACCACACGCTGCTCGGCGTTCAAACCGCTTTCTTCAAGGCTCTTGACACTCTCCTCAAGCGACTGGACGCGCGCCTCGGCAGCAGCACGGGCTTCGCGCTCGCTCCTGACCAGCTCAACCATGCGCAGCACGCGCTGTTCGAGCGCATTAAAGTCATCGGCGGCAAGGGGAATCTGGGTTTCTTCAACAGCAAGCGAAGACATAGAGGCACCTCTGGGGGATAAACATTGGCTCTTCGCGCAGTATATCTCTCCGCGGCTGGTGGAAACCTGCGAAAATCTCTGGCGAAAGGGCGGCGCGTGCCGTAATGGATACGACGGGAGCAGCCAGCAACTAGCTTGTGCGCAGCTTTCCGCCGATGGACTCCATGGCAGCAATCACTTGCTGCGAGAACTGCTGCAGCTCTTCCTCGCGCAGGGTACGCTCCTGCGACTGGAAGACAGTGCCCAGCAACAACGAAAAATGGCCTGCCGGGACACGCTCGCCTTTGGCATCCCGCAGAATCTCCTTGGGCGCGAAGCTGCGAAGCTCGGCAAGGTTGAGGCCGCCAAGGGCCCGGTCAATCGCAGCCCATGTGACCGAATCCGGAAACAGCAGCGAGAAGTCGCGCCGGACAGCCTGATAGCGCGAGAGTTCCAGCACGGCCGGCTGGCGCAGGGCCAGCTTGTAGAGCCGGTCGAGATAGATTTCTCCAACATAAACCGGCTGCTTGAGCTTGCGGCGTTCAGCCTCTGCTGGGTGCAGCTGGCCAAAATATGCAACCGTGCTGCCGTCGAGCACAGCGCGCGCGCCGCGCCCCGGATGCAGCCAGGCGGGCAGAAGCAGCGCATCGAAGTACAGCGAACGTGAGGCGAATGTACCGAACAGCGCTTCGACTGTACCCTTGAGGTCGTAAAAGTCTGCCGGGGCCGAACCAAAGGCGTGTCCAGTGGCTCCAATGGCCAATGCGGGCTGCTCGTCCACCTTCTCCGTGCTGCCGCTGAAGGCAGTACCCATCTCATAGAGCGCGGCATCTTCCACATCGCGGTTCAGGTTGAGCGCCAGCATGTTCACCATGCCTGGAACCAGCGATGGCCGCAGCATCCCAGCCTCTTCACTGAGTGGATTGCCCATCGCCACGGCGGAGTTGGGCCGTGGGGCGAACAGCTCCGCGTCGGCTGCGGCGCAGAAGGTGGAAGAAATGGCCTCTGTCCATCCGAGCGCAAGCAGTGCGCTGCGGACGACGGACTCCTTCTCCGCCCAGGGCAGTTCGACGACGGAGCCGGCAAAGGCTGGCAGCGTATTGCGGAAGCGGTTGTATCCGTAGACGCGCGCGACCTCTTCAATCAGGTCAATCTCGCGCTCCAGGTCAAGCCGCCAGCTGGGCAGGGTAACGTCGTAGGTCTCTCCGGTATGCGCCTGAAGGCCGCAGCCGAGACCTGCAAGAATGGCGTCGGCCGCCGCGGCGGTGATGCCTTCGGAGTCTTCTGTCGGCCCCAGAATGCGGCGCGCTTCACTGACCGCGAATGACACGCTGGAACGGTTTGCCGTGCGCGCCTCGGCCTCAGGAATCACGACGTCGATGAAGTCGCCTTCGATGTGCCCGCCAGCCTCCAGCAGTATCCGGCTGACCAGAGCCGACGCAACCGGCGGCGCGTTGAAGTCGGCCCCGCGCTCGAAGCGGTGGGAGGCGTCGGTATGGATCAGGTGACGCTTGGAGGTACGGCGAATGCTGACTGGATCGAACCAGGCCGCTTCAATCAGGGCATGCTTCGTCTCCGGCGTAATGCGCGAGTCCCATCCCCCCATGACTCCGGCGAGCCCGAGCGGTTTCTTCTCGTCGGCCACAATCAGGTCTTCCGGATCGAGCGTGCGCTCGATTTCGTCCAGTGTCTTGAGCTTTTCTCCCTTGCGCGCGCGGCGGACCACGATGGCGCCTTCGACCTTGTCGAGGTCAAACGCGTGCGTGGGCTGGCCCATCGAGAGCATGACGTAGTTGGTCGCATCGACGGCATTCGAGATGAGCTTTTGCTCAAGCAGGCCGAACCGCTCCGCCACAATGCCCGAAGACTGCTGCACGCGAATGCCGCGCAGAACGCGGGTGGTGAAGCGTCCGCAGAGCGTTGGCTCCTCAATGCGAACCGGATGGCCGGAGCCGGGCCTGGCCGACGGCAACTCCGTCTGAAGCGGGTTGAGCATGAGGCCGTAGATGGTGGCCGCCTCGCGCGCAATGCCGTAGTGGTTCATGGCATCGACGCGGTTGGTGGTGATGTCCATCTCGAAGAGCGAACCGTTCGCGCCAGCGCCTGCGGCCGCGTTCAGATCAAACACGCCATCGACGGCAATGCCGCGCAAAGTAAGGTCGTCGGCAAGCTGACGGTCCGACACGTTCAGGCCGGGGAGATATGCGCGGAGCCACGTAGTGAGAATCTTCATAGCAAGTCAGCAAGTCAGCAAGTCAGCGAGTCAGCGTCCAAGCACCCCAATGAGGCCGTTCAGCATTCTCCCAACTTCTTGACTCAGCTCCAATTAAGTCCTTTGCGTCTTTGGTCTGCAGATATTCCAGATCGCGTGCCAGCTCAATTTGCGTCTCCAACTCAAACAGCGATCCGCGCGCCTGTCCCAGAAATACTCTGAGGCTGCCGTCAGACAGCCTTCCATGCCCTTCGGCAATATTGCTTCGAACCGACACCGCAGCCCGGCGCATCTGACTGGTAATTCCATACTGCTCTTGTTTCGGAAATTCCGCTGTTTTCAAACAAACGGCTTTGCCCAGCACCATCGACTTTTGCCAGACCAGCAAATCCCGAAAATGCCGTGTACGGACAGGCGACTTGTCGCTGACTTGCTGACCCGCTTGCGAAGCGCTGGCTTGCTGCTTCATGCGAACTGCTCCAGGAAGCGCAGATCTCCGGAGTACATCAGGCTGATGTCGGTGATGCCGTACTTCATCATGGCGATGCGGTCGATGCCCATTCCGAAGGCGAAGCCGCTGATCTTTTTCGGGTCGTAGGCGGGCTGCTTCTGCGCGGCGAAGCCGAAAACGGCGGGGTCCACCATGCCGCAGCCGAGCAGCTCAATCCAGCCGGAGTGTTTGCACTTGCGGCAGCCCTTGCCTCCGCAGAACGGGCAGCTGATCTGCACGTCGGCGGAAGGCTCAGTGAATGGGAAGAATGACGGGAAGAAGCGCGTCTTCACGCTGGAGCCGAAGAGCTCCTTCATGGCGTGGTCGAGCGTGCCCTTGAGGTCGCTGAAGGTGATGTTGGTATCGACGCAGAGCCCCTCAAGCTGGTGGAAGATGGGCGAGTGCGTGGCGTCGGCTGCGTCGTTGCGGTGCACCTTGCCGGGAATGACGATGCGCACCGGCGGGGGCTGCTGCTCCATGGTGTGGATCTGCACGGGTGAGGTGTGCGTGCGCATGAGCAGGCGGTCGCGCAGCGGCTTGCGCTCCTGATTGACGACAACCAGCGTGTCCTGCGTGTCGCGCGCGGGGTGGCCGGGCGGAAAGTTGAGTGATTCAAAGTTGTAGTAGTCGGTTTCGACCTCGGGGCCTACGCCGACCGAGTAACCCATGCGCTGAAAAATTCCGATCAGCTCATTTTGCGTCTTGATCAGAGGATGCTCAGCTCCGGGATTGCGGCGCCTGCCGGGCAGGGTGATGTCGATGGCCTCGGCCGCCAGCGCGCCGGTGTGTTTGGTAGCACCGGCCGCATCGAGTTGTTGCTCAATCTCAGCCTTGAGCGTGTTGAAGCGCTGGCCGATAAGCTTTTTAGCTGCGATGGGAGCGGACTTGAGCCATGCATCGCTGATGGACTTCAGCCGGCCCTGCTTGCGGCCTACCCAGTGCAGGCGGAACTGCTCGACTGCCTCCGGCGATTCAAGCGCAGCGGAGGAAGCGGCGACTTCGCGCGAGATGGCTGCAAAGGCCTGGTCGAGTTCGGCTTCGCTGTAGCCGGATAGCTGCGGAATTGCGTCGTCTGACATGGTCTTCTTGAGGATAAATGATGGACTGGCCGTCCAGGCACACGCGCTTCGCGCATTCGCGGAACCATGTTCACGGTCGGGGCCTAAAGATAGAGGCTACACTGAACACATGATCCGCTCGTACCAGGGCCATACGCCCGTCATTCCGGAGAGCTGCTACGTCGACGTTTCCGCACAGATTATCGGCGACGTCGTATTGGGCGAGCATGCCAGCGTGTGGATGAATGCGGTAGTACGCGGCGACGTGCACTCGATCCGGGTGGGCGCGCATTCCAACGTACAGGACTGCGCCGTGCTGCACGGCATGCGGCACCTGTATCCGGTGATCGTGGGCGAGTACGTCACCATTGGGCATAACGCTACGGTCCACGGCTGTGTGGTCGAAGACGCCTGCCTGGTCGGCATGGGCGCGACCATCATGAACAACGCCCGCATCGGCGAGGGCTCGATTGTTGCGGCAGGAGCGCTTATTCCCGAGGGGATGGTGATCCCGCCCAGCTCGCTGGTGGCCGGGGTTCCCGGCAAAGTGCGCCGCGCGCTCACGCCGGACGATCGCGACATGATTTTGAAGTACGCCAGAAACTACCTGGACTACACGAAAATCTATCTGGAAGAGCGCAAGAACTGGTAGCCAGCCCAACTTCTATACTGAATTTATGCCAGCTACTCTTACCCGCTCCCGTGAACTGCAAAAGCGCGCGGAACACTTTCTGCCCGGCGGAGTTGATTCTCCGGCGCGGGCATTTCGCTCCGTAGGCGGCGACCCACCCTTTGTGGAGCGCGGCGAGAGCGCCTACCTGTGGGACGCGGACGGCAATCGCTATATCGACTACTTCGGGTCGTGGGGGCCGATGATTCTGGGCCATGCCTTTCCCCCGGCGGTTGCGGCGGTTCGCGAGGCAGCGGGGCGCAGCGCCAGTTTTGGCGCGTCGACTGCTTCGGAAGCGGACCTGGCGGAGCTGGTTACGCGTGCATTTCCCTCTATCGAGAAGCTGCGCTTCGTGAACTCCGGGACCGAGGCCACCATGTCCGCCATCCGGCTGGCACGGGCCTATACGGGGCGGAAGTATGTCATCAAGTTTGAGGGCTGCTACCACGGCCACTCCGACGGGCTGCTGGTGAAGGCCGGATCGGGCGTAGCGACCCTGGGGATTCCGGGGTCTCCGGGCGTTCCCGACGAGATTGCTCATCTTACGCTGGCGCTGCCTTACAACGACACACAGGCCGTCGAGGCCGCGTTCGATGCGCATCCGCATGAGATTGCATGCATCATCGTGGAACCGGTGGTGGGCAATGCCGGATGCATCCTGCCAGCAGCAGGCTATTTGCAGGCACTCCACCAGATCACCAATCGTGAAGGTGCGCTGCTGATCGTGGACGAGGTCATGACGGGCTTCCGGGTGGCACCGGGTGGCGCACAGGAGCTTTACGGGATCACTCCCGACCTGACCACACTGGGCAAGATTCTGGGCGGCGGGCTGCCCTGCGCGGCCTTCGGCGGACGGGCCGACATTATGGACCAGTTGGCCCCGCTGGGCCCGGTGTACCAGGCCGGCACGCTGAGCGGAAACCCGCTGGCCATGGCCGCCGGTCTCGCAACCGTAGGCTACTTGCTGGAACACCGCGATGAGGTCTATCCCAGGCTCGAATCACTGAGCGAAGCCGTGGTCAGTGGCATTCTGGCGGAAGCCCGGCAGGCAGGCGTGCCCATGGTGGCCAACCGCGTCGGTGCGATGTTCACCTGGTTCTTTACCGCCGATCCGGTGACCGATTACGCCTCAGCCGCCAAGTCCGATACAGCCGCCTTCGCCCGCTTCCACCGCTCCATGCTGGAACAGGGTATTTGGCTTCCTTGCTCCCAATTTGAGGCGGCGTTCCTGAGCACGGCGCACACGATGAACGATGTTCGGGCAACGGTGGCTGCTGCGCGAAAAGCGCTGTCGGCTGTTCTTCAGCCAGAGTAAAGCCGCACTTTCTCCAACAAAAACAAAGGCGGCCCGCAGGCCGCCTCTTTGTAGTTCGTGGTAAGACTAGATGCTCGCCGGCTGCTGGCGGTACTGCGCCAGCATGCGCGCCATGGCGGGCAGTCCGAAGGCCAGCCCAGCCACGATGGTGGTTGAGAGCAGGTCGTTCTGGTAGAACGGCAGGCCAGCGGCATAGGAAAGGCCCAGTCCGCCCAGGCTGCGCGGATAAATCTGCGGCATGGCGAACCAGACGGCGAAGTTGGTGATCAGGAAGAAAGATGTGGGCGCAATCAGGACTCCGGCTCCAACGCGGGCAGCCGAGGTCTTGCGCGCCAGCAGGATGTATCCCAGAACGATTACGGCGCCATACCAGGCCCAGGTCAGCAGATAATCCGACATACGAAACGCGTAGCCATAGAAGAAAACCGTCAGATAGAAATCGGTGGCCGCCAGCGCGAGAACCGGAATCCACATCTGGCGCAGCGGACGGCGCGCTCCAAAGTAGAGCAGCGAGCCTCCGACCGCCGTGAAGTTCATCCAGGGGTGGGGAAGGACGCGGCTTAGAACAGCAGCGACGACGAGCAGGAATGCGGCCATGGGATCCTCAGGAAAGCAGTTTGGGAACAACTTCCCTATTCTCAGGAACGAGAGGGGCGGGGTCAAGAGGGAAACGATTGATGACATCAAAAACTATTGCTATCTTCCCGAATACTGCGGCCCTCCAGAGCGGAATATGACCTCCTGGAAGGCCTGAGTGCCATGCCGATTCCTAGGTTGGAACCGCACGTGACACCCGAGGCATTCATCCTACAGGGTGATAAATGTATATATTTTTCAATGACTTAACTACGAAATAGATTTGGCGGGTGTTGAGTTCAAGGCCATACATCACAATGTGATAGCAAAACACTCATATTTTATGCAACCGCTATGCTATAGTGCCCATCAGATAGTTTAAAGGCCGATCTCGCTACCGGCCTATACCTCAGAATTTTGGAGAATGATTATGGCTATCACTCGTTGGGATCCCTTCCGTGAAGTAATGAATTTGCAGAATCGTCTGAACTCCCTCTTCCCGGACTACAACCGCGGGACGGGCGAGAATGAGTTGGTTTCGACGGCATCGTTCGTTCCGCCGGTCGATATCTATGAGGATGCACACAACATCGTCCTGAAGCTGGAAGTGCCGGGCATGAAGCAGGAAGACCTGGACATCCAGATGGAGAACAACAACCTGACCGTACGCGGCGAGCGCAAGTTCGAGAAGGAAGAGAAGGAAGAGAACTTCCACCGCATTGAGCGCCGTTACGGCAGCTTCTATCGCGCGTTCACGATTCCAAATACGGTGAATCCGGACAGCGTGAAAGCGGATTACGATGCCGGAGTGCTGCGCATCCAGCTGGAAAAGAAGGCCGATGCCAAGCCGAAGCAGATCAAGGTGCAGGTGGGCGGCGGGCCCAAGCAGGTGGAGAGCGGAGCGGCCAAGCAGGTCCAGGGCAAAACGGCGGCGTAATCGGCAGCCAGGAAGCAGCCGGCCGGGTGCCGGTCTGCAATGAATCTGTCAGCGATATGGCGGTCAGCGCGTAATTTCTACTTCCGTTGGCGGCCGTATCGCTGATGTTTTGGAATGGCGGGGCGCACGGCGGATCGATGTTTTGTCCACGTCAATTGAGTTTGAGGGAAATTTATGGCAATTCGTTGGGAAAAATTCACGGTGAAATCGCAGGAGGCGGTGCAGGCCGCGAGCCAGTTGGCAGCCGAGCACGGCAATCCTGAAATTCTTCCGCTGCACCTGCTGGCCGCGTTGCTGGCTGACCGCGAGGGCATTATTGCGCCCGTGCTCGAGAAGGTGGGCGTGCCGGTGGGGCAGCTGAGCGCGAAGGTGGAAGAGGCTCTGGGCAAGCTGCCCAAGGTGAGCGGCGGCGGCCAGCCGGGAGCATCGGCAGCGCTGAACAAGGTGTTTGAGCAGGCGTTCAAAGAGGCCAGCAACTTCAAGGACGAGTACGTCTCGACCGAGCACCTGCTGCTGTCGCTGGCCGAATCCAAAAATGATGGAGCGCAGCTGCTGCTGGCCAGCTTTGGCGCGACCCACGATGCCATTTTGAAGAGCCTGACCACGGTGCGCGGTGCGCAGCGTGTGACCGACCAGAATCCTGAGGCGAAATTTCAGGCACTCGAAAAATATGCGAAGGACCTGACCGAGCTTGCGCGGCGTGGAAAGCTCGATCCGGTGATTGGGCGCGACGAGGAGATTCGCCGCGTGATTCAGGTGCTTTCGCGCCGGACGAAGAACAATCCGGTGCTGATTGGCGAGCCGGGTGTGGGCAAGACCGCAATCGTTGAGGGTCTGGCGAGGCGCATTGTGCATGGAGATGTGCCGGAAATTCTTCGCGACAAGCGGGTGATCTCGCTTGACCTGGGCTCGATGCTGGCTGGCGCAAAGTATCGCGGCGAGTTTGAGGACCGCCTGAAGGCGATTCTGAAGGAGATTGAGGACTCGAACGGGCAGATCATTCTGTTCATCGATGAGTTGCATACGCTGGTGGGCGCGGGCGCGGCTGAGGGCGCGATTGACGCCTCGAACATGCTGAAGCCGGCGCTGGCGCGCGGCGAACTGCGGGCCATTGGCGCGACCACGCTGAATGAGTACCGCAAGTACATTGAGAAGGACGCGGCGCTGGAGCGGCGCTTCCAGATTGTGTTTGTGGGCGAGCCGAATGTTGAAGACACGATTGCGATTTTGCGCGGCCTGAAGGAACGCTACGAGTCGCACCACAAGGTGCGCATCAAGGACTCGGCCATCGTGGCGGCGGCGACGCTATCGCATCGCTACATCTCTGACCGTTTTTTGCCGGACAAGGCGATTGACCTGGTGGATGAGGCCGCGGCTTCACTGGCCATCCAGATCGGGTCTGTCCCGACAGAGATTGACCAGCTTGAGCGCGAGGCTACGTCGCTCGAAATCGAAAAGGCCGCGCTGAAGCGCGAGACGGACAAGAACTCCAAAGACCGCCTGGAGGTGGTGGAACGCGAACTGGCCGCGCTACGTGAGCAGACCACGGGTCTGCGCGCGCGCTGGCAGAAGGAGCGCGAGGCGATCACCCGGCTGAGCGAGGTCAAGAAGCAAATCGAGGCGCTGCGCTTTGAGGCCGACGAACAGACGCGGAGCGGCAACCTTGAGCGCGCGGCGCAGATCCAGTACGGCGACCTGCCCAGGCTCGAAGATGAACTGAAGAAGCTGACGGCATTGCAGGATGAGGTCTCCGGCCCGCGCATGCTGAAGGAAGAGGTTGAAGAAGAGGACATCGCCACCATTGTGAGCAAGTGGACGGGGATTCCTGTGTCCAGGATGCTCGAAGGCGAAGTCAAGAAGCTCGTTGCGATGGAGAGCCGTTTGCGCGAGCGTGTAATTGGCCAGGAGGATGCGCTGAAGACGGTCGCGAATGCCATTCGGCGGTCGCGCGCGGGATTGAGCGACCCCAAGCGGCCGATTGGGTCGTTTATCTTCCTGGGCCCGACCGGCGTGGGCAAAACGGAAACGGCGCGCGCGCTGGCTGAGTTCCTCTTCGATGACGAGCAGGCAATGGTGCGCATCGACATGTCGGAGTACATGGAGAAGCATGCGGTGGCGCGGCTGATCGGCGCGCCTCCGGGCTACGTTGGCTACGACGAGGGCGGACAACTGACCGAGGCGGTGCGGCGGCGTCCGTATTCGGTGGTGCTGTTCGACGAGATCGAGAAGGCGCATCCGGACGTCTTCAACGTGCTGCTGCAGGTGCTGGACGATGGGCGGCTGACGGACGCGAAGGGCCGCACGGTGGACTTCAAGAACTCGGTGCTCATCATGACCTCGAACCTGGGGTCACAGGCGCTGCAGGGCGAATCGCTCAACACTGAAGCGGCCTTTGACCGCGCGCGCGAGCAGGTGCTGGACGTGCTCAAGCAGAGCTTCCGTCCGGAGTTTCTGAACCGCGTGGACGACATTGTGATCTTTCGTCCGCTGGGCGAGGAGCAGTTGTCAGAGATCGTCGATCTGCGGCTCAAGGACCTGGAGCAACTGCTGGCCGACCGCGGCATTACGCTGGAGCTTTCAGCCGATGCGCGGCACCAATTGCTGATGACCGGCTACGACCGCGCCTACGGTGCGCGTCCGTTGAAGCGGGCCATCCAGCGGTTGATCCAGGACCCGCTGGCGATGAAGATCCTCGACGGCGAGGTGCTGCACGGGGACCACATCAGGGTGGAGGCCGATCCGCTGAACAACCAGTTGCTGTTCGAGGTGAAGAACAGGGCGGGGGTTTCGCTGGAGGGCCACGCGCCTATCGGCAGGGCGTAAGGGCTGGGCTAAATACGAAGCCTCACGGAGCAATCCGTGAGGTTTTTTGTTTGTTGTTCCGAAAACGTTCAGGACCGGTCCTGGGCTCCGTGAAAGATATGAAGAACTTCCACTGTCTCATCTTTTACGCGATAGACAGCGATGTACGGCAGCCCGGATATCACCAGTTCTCGCGTGCCGGACTCTCGTCCAATGCGTCCGAGGCGAGGCGTTTGCGCGAGGGTTCGAATCTCATCATAAACTTTGCGAACTGTGCGCTCGGCAAACTCTGGATGATGCGCGCGCAGATAGTCCCAGATGTGCTCCATATCCTCTGCTGCGTTGAAGGTCCAGCGAATCTGCATCAGGGCTGGAACATGCGCTGAAGACGCGCTTCCATCTCGTTTTCTGAGAGAAGCTGCCCGCGGTCGGCCTGGGCAATCCCCGCCCTGACAGCCGTGCGGAACGCGCTGTCTTCATGGATCAGCCGCAGGGCGGCCTCCATCACGAGCTGCTCCGGGTTCTTGCCGGCTTGCATCGCAAGCTGCGAGAGCTGTGCTTCCTGCTCGGGGTCTAGATGAATTTCCATACGCTGAGGCTAGAGCCGGGACGGCAATGTGTCAATTGGCACCGTTACATAGCACCGGTTACACCCACTCCCCTTGCCGCATCAATGGCTCAGCGGTGCCGGAAGCCGTGATGCCGTCTACGTCCATTTTTCCGGAGCCGATCATCCAGTCCACGTGGATCAGGCTTTCGTTGGCTCCGAGCTTGGCCAGTTCCTCCTGCGAGAGCTTGTCTCCGTTTTTGACGCAGGTGCTGTAGGCCTGACCAAGCGCGATGTGGCAGGCGGCGTTCTCATCGAAGAGCGTGCTGTTGAACAGCAGGCCGCTGTGGGCTATGGGTGAGGAGTGCGGTACCAGCGCGACTTCGCCGAGGCGGCGGGCTCCGTCGTCGGTTTCGATCATGCGGTTCAAGACCTCTTCGCCTTTCGACGCTTTGACCTCAACCACACGTCCGCCCTCGAAGCGCACCTGGATGCCTTCGATCATGGTTCCCTGGTGGGAGAGCGGCTTGGTGCTGGTGACGTAGCCGTCCACGCGGTCTTTGTGCGGCGTGGAGAAGACCTCCTCGGTCGGCATGTTGGGGATGCAGTACCGGCCGTTACCGGCGGTCGTGCCTCCGCCGAGCCACAGGTGGTCATCGGCCATACCCACGCGCAGGTCGGTTCCGGGGCCCTTAAAGTGCAGCGCGGAGTAGCGCTTGTCGTTCAGCAGTTTTGAGCGCTGGTGCAGGTTGGCGTCGTGTGTCTTCCACGCGGCAACGGAGTCGGGGAGGTCGGCGCGCGATGCGGCAAAGATGGCGTCCCAGAGCTTCGCGAGGGCCTGATCGGCGGGTAGCTCGGGGAAGACGGTCGCGGCCCAGGCGGGCGTGGCGGCGGCGACGATGGTCCAGTTGATGTCGTGCCGGGTGATGTATTCGAGCGCGGGCCGGTAGGCCCTGGACACGGCGCGGTTGGCGCGGCCTACTTTTTCGGGGTCCTGCTGCGAGAGCAGGCCGGGATTGCCTCCGGCGATGGCCAGACGCGCGGCTCCGCTCCTGTACGCAGCGGCCAGGCCGTCGAAGTACCAAGCCGGCGCATAGTCAAAGCTTTCGTCCGGCGCATGCTGGTAGCGCAGCAGCGCGGACGCCTCGTCCGCCAGCAGCGTAGTGACATACTTTGCGCCAGCCTTGTAGGCGTGCGCGGTAATGCGGCGAACGAGCGGGAGCGTATCGAGCGACGCGGTCATCACAAGCTCCTGCCCGCTGGCCAGACCCAGGCCCACGTTCACGGCGACATCGGCAAGGCGGTCAAGTTTTTCTTCAAAGGTCAGGGCGGGAACGGCTTCAAGGGTTTCTGTAGACATAGCTCCTCCAGTTTAGCTCCGCGAGAACCGGCGTGGCTGCCGCAGGGCAGGAGCCGATTTTGAGCCGGCTGCAGAGCCCTGGGCCCGGAGCCTATCCGCCGCCGTGGACCAGGCCGGAGCGGCGCGCCCACTGGCCGCCGTGCTTTTCGAGATACACCCACTGCCCCGTCGAGCAAAGGTGCGCGCACCAGTCGTTGACATAGACCAGGGCGGCGGTTCGTGCTGGATTGAAGTAGACGGCGCTGAAGAAGATCATCCCGTTCGAACCGGTCGCCGCATGGCGCACGCTGCTGACTTGCTCCGCATCGGCCAGAGCGAGGCTGCTGCGAAGATGCCCTTCTCCGGTCTGGAGCCGGTAGCGCTGGTATTTGCGCGTCTCAAAGTCCCCCAACGCCCCCTCAAAGCCCCGGCGGTTGTTGAGCGGCGCCTTCAGCAGGCCATCGGGCGGGATGGCGGGGTCCATGTCTGCGATGTTCACGGTGGTATCGGCAATGACCCAGTGCATGGACGCGGCCCGCACGATCTTGTCGGCTGAGGCTCCCGGCAGCAGCATGTCGTAGATGGCGTAGGAGTCCGCCGCACGGGCTGCGGGGATGGGCGGGGTGTCCGTCTGCGAAGCGTGCGACTGGCGCGGCGCGTGGGGTAGAGCCGGCAACGGGGAGACGAGCAGGACAGCAAGAAGCATCAAGCTGGTGAGCATGAGGCCTTCCTCGGTTATTTAAGAACCAGACGTCCTATAGGATGCGTCGCTCGCCGGTGATACCTGCTGCCGATTGCGGATCAGTGGCCGCTGGAGGCGCCTGCGGCCAGTTCCCACGGAGCCCGGCCCTTGGCGGGAGCGTCCTGGTCGCGGCCTTTTAAGCGGTCATACATGTACTCGTCGCTGACCGATCCCAGCGATTCGTTATACAGGCTAACTTCGCCGATGACCTCGTCCAGTTCCTCGGCAAAGCGGTGTTCCGCCTTCAGACGATCATAGGTGGCAGCCATTTCCAGCTTGCTGGTTTTAAAGAACTTCTGGAACCCGCGATCGAGCAGAATGGCGATCTCATCGCCCATCAGAATGCCCGGCTTGTGGAACAGCGCGACGCCGCCCTTGGGGTCACGGCCGATGATCGCCGCGCAGCCGTCTTTAGAAACCTGGACGCGTCCTGCGACTCCTGGAACCTCACGAACATCAAATTGAAAACTCTTAAGCTGCTTGAGAACTTCTTCATAGCTACGGGGCTTGATTTTCTTTGGCATAGCGGTAAATTTCGTCCAGGAATGATTTTGAGGTATGGCCGCAAAAAGCTAAACTAGAGCTGGCATTCCGCCTCACTTTCACTCTCGCATAACCTGGGCAGCACCGCAACGCATGGCGACGCAACATACGGCAACGTTGACCAATTCGATGACCACGCCACTGGGAACGGCCCTTCTGGACCGGATCGGCAATACGCCGCTCATCCGGCTGGAGCGGATCGCGGCGCATCTGCCCGGAATTCAGATCCTTGGCAAGGCTGAGTGGGTAAACCCGGGCGGGTCCGTAAAGGACCGTGCCGCATCGAATATCGTTGCCGAGGCGCAGCGCAAAGGGCGGCTGGGACCATCTTCCGGCAAACATGGCGGCAAGCACCTTCTGGATGCCACCAGCGGCAACACCGGCATTGCCTATGCCATGCTGGGCTCGGCTATGGGCTTCCCGGTTACGCTGTGCATGCCGTCGAATGTTTCGCCGGAGCGCAAGCGGATTCTGGCGGCCTATGGCGCCAACGTGATCTGGACCGACCCGGCCGATGGCTCCGATGGGGCAATCCGTAAGGCTCAGGCGCTGGCTGTTGAACAGCCGGAAAATTACTACTACGCCGACCAGTACGGCAATGACGCCAACTGGCGTGCCCACTACAACGGGACGGCGAACGAAATATGGAAGCAGACCGCCGGGCAGATCACCCACTTTGTTGCCGGGCTGGGCACCAGCGGCACATTTGTGGGCGCAACTCGACGGCTGAAGGAGCTGAACCCGGCCATCCAGTGCATCTCCATGCAGCCGGACTCGCCCTTCAATGGACTCGAAGGCCTGAAGCATATGGCAACCTCGATAGTGCCGCCGATTTACGACGCCGGGCTTGCTGATCGTAATATGGAGATGGAGACCGAAGCATCCTACGCCATGGCCAAGCGACTGGGGCGCACGGAGGGCCTGCTGATCGGAGTCTCTGCCGCGGCGGCGGTGGCAACCTGCCTGAAGATTGCCGAAGAGGAAGCGGCGCAGGGCCGCGAAGCCGTAATCGTGACCATCCTTTGCGATTCGGCGGATAAATACCTGAGCGAACGTTTTTGGGAGGAGTAAGCGAAGCGATGCTGAAGCTGAACGAGCAGATTTACGACGCAATACGACGCCATGGGGAAGAGACGTATCCCAATGAGTGTTGCGGCGTGCTGCTTGGCCATTCAGCGAACGGCGTGAATGACGTCGAGGAGGCGGTGCGCGCGGGCAACATTCGCACCGACTCGGCGCATAATCGCTACCAGATCGCTCCGCAGGAGCTGGTCAGGATTCAGCGGCAGGGCCGCGAGCGCGGGCTGGACATCGTCGGGTTCTACCACTCTCACCCGGATCATCCGGCGCAGTGGTCTGGAACCGACCTTGCCGAAGCGCACTGGATCGGCTGCTCGTATGTGATTACGGCGGTGGAGAAGGGCGTGGCACAAACAACAAACTCCTTTCTGCTGGCCGGAACTGGGGAAGACGACAAAGCCTTTGAGAACGAAGCGATGAAGGTCGCCGCACTGGAAGCCGAGCGATGTTGAGCGTGGGTCAGGCAGCATAGGCCACCGCGATTCGCGTCCGGGTACACGACCCGGCTGCTCAACACGCATTCCTTCAACCGATAAGGACGGTTCCCGATGAAGATTCATATCCCTTCTCCGCTGCGCGTTTACTCCAATAAGCAGGACACGGTGAGCGTAAGCGCTACGACTGTAGGCGAAGCCCTGAGTGCCCTGACCACCAAGCACCCCGAGCTTAAAAAGCATCTGTACTCGGACGAGGGCAAGCTGCGCTCGTTCGTGAATGTTTACCTGAACGACGAGGACATCCGCTATCTGCCCGAGAAGGATGCAACCAGGGTAGGCGAACAGGACGCGCTGTCCATCATCCCCTCGATCGCGGGAGGGTGCTCGCCGCACGGGGGACTGGCCGTCCGGAGTGCTCGCCGCGCGGGCGGCACTGGCCGCACGGGCGGATGCGCTTCGCGCCTTTGAAAGGTTGGCATGAGTAGCCCTCCCGTTGGCCGGAAACAGATGTCAGTGGAATAATTGAAAGGTCTTCCTGAAAAGAGATTTATATGGCAACTACATTGGAACAGCCCGGCACGCTGCCGGCATTGAATAACAACGAAATCGCGCGCTACTCGCGCCACCTGATCCTTCCTGAAGTGGGCATGGAAGGGCAGCAGAAACTCAAGGCCGCAAAAGTACTGTGCGTGGGCACAGGTGGTCTCGGTTCGCCGTTGAGTTACTACCTGGCAGCCGCGGGCATCGGAACCCTCGGTCTGGTGGACTTTGACGTGGTGGACGAGAGCAATCTGCAGCGGCAGATTATCCACTCCACAGCGGACGTGGGGCGGCCCAAGATCGACTCGGCCGCGGACAAGCTGAAGGCGCTGAATCCGTACCTGAACATCGTGAAGCACGAGACGATGCTCACCAGCGAGAACGCTCTCGACATCATCAAGGACTACGACATCGTGGCGGACGGGACCGATAACTTTCCTACCCGCTACCTGGTGAACGACGCCTGCGTGCTCAGCGGCAACAAGCCCAACTCCTATGCGTCGATTTTTCGGTTTGAGGGCCAGGCCAGCGTGTTCGCCACCGAGGACGGCCCCTGCTACCGCTGCCTGTACCCTGAGCCGCCACCGCCGGGGCTGGTGCCCTCGTGCGCCGAGGGCGGGGTGCTGGGCATTCTGCCGGGGCTGCTGGGCGTAATTCAGGCAACCGAGGTTATCAAGCTCATCCTCGGCAAAGGCGATTCCCTGATCGGGCGACTGTTGCTGGTTGATGCTCTTGGGATGCGCTTCCGCGAGCTCAAGCTGCGCAAGAATCCGGACTGCCCGGTATGCGGAAAGAACCCGACCGTGAAAAAATTAATCGACTACCAGCAATTTTGCGGCATTACTCCAGAACCCAAGGCGGAAGAAGTGAACGGAACACCCGTACAGAACGGTATCCCCCAGATGACTCCAGTGCAGCTCAAGAATCGGCTGGACAACAACGATAACCTTTTCGTGCTGGACGTGCGCGAGCGGCACGAGTACCAGATCGCCAATCTGGGCGCCAAGCTGATCCCGCTGGGCGACCTTCCGGCACGTGTTGGCGAGCTCGAGAAGGAACGTGAGATCGTGATCCACTGCAGGTCCGGCGCGCGCAGCCAGCGTGCGGCCGAGTTCCTCGCGCAGAACGGCTTCGCCAAGGTCTGGAACCTGGCCGGCGGCATCCTCAAATGGTCGGACGACATCGACCCGAAATTGCCGAAGTACTGAGGACTTCTCTCTATAAAGCGACGGCGTGCCCGAGGGCACGCCGTTTTGCTGCATCGATTTAAATTTTCTGTTACTTGACCGTGAGCGCGATGTCCAGCGTGTGGCTGGTAACGGCGGCTCCGTTGTTGGAGTAGGCGGCTACGGTGACGGTGTAGGTGCCCGGAGCGATTCCGAAATTGGCGGCTGGTGGGTGATTCAGGTAGCCCCAACGCTGCGAGCATGCGCTGAGACCAAGGGTGCTGGCGCCGAGCAGAACAATTACGCCGATCACGCTGAGCAGGTTCAGTCCCGAGCGCCTGCGGATTGCGCCGAGTCCGATGAGCGCCAGGATGCCGGGCAGAACCAAAGCATAGGCTGTATGCGAGCGGCTCATAGGCCAAACCAGGCTGGCTCCAGAAGAGGCCTGCGTAGTGATCTGGAGAGAACTGCTTGCGGAAGCGCCTTTCAGCGGCGTCAGCGTAACGGGGCTGAAGTTGCAGGCCGAGGCCGCCGGGTTCCCCGAGCAGGAGAGCGTGACCATGTCGCTAAAGCCATTTTGCGGCGTAATGGTCAGCACCACCGTTCCGTACGCTCCGGGACTCAGCGTAAGGGAGGTCGGGTTGGCGGTGATGGTGAAGTCCGGCTCTGCGCTGGTGGTGGTGGCGTTACTTGAGACCTGCGCCGTTGTGGTGGAGGCACGAAACGCAGAATCCCCGCTGTAGACCGCATAGAGGGGCCCGGCAGGATGCTGATTGAGCGTGAGCGTAGCTTCCCCGTTCTTCACAAAGGCCGAGCCGAACGAAGCACCCTGCGCGTTTTCCAGGCTGACGGTACCGCCTGTCGCCGGGCTCCCTGCAATATCACTGACACTGGCGGTGTAGGCTACGCCGTGCTCGCCAGTCTGGCTGGAGAGCTGCAAATGCGTTGCCACCTGCGCGTGCGCGATACCCAAGAAGCTGAATGCGATTGCCAGGCCCGCCGCTCTGCGAAGGCTTGACCTGCTGATGCTGTGCCGCAAGAACTGCAAAATCATTCGTATGGTTCTCTGCTCTCTCAAAAGGAAGCGGTATGCTGCCAAGCTCTCATTGTATCTGGAGATGGCGAAATGCTCTACGATGACAGGTTGCGATTTTATTTTCGCACCCAATTCAGCGATGATGAACAGCGAGGCAAATCTATGAGTTCACAGCTTTCCCAGCGCCCCCAGCTACAGCACCTCACCGCCCAATTAAACGATCTGAAAGCCCGCGGAACCCATTTCCGGCTGCGGGTTCTGGACGATACGCAGGCTCCGGCGTGCACGTACGACGGCAAACGGGTCATCAATTTGGCCTCGAACAACTACCTGGGGCTGACCGCACACCCCAAGCTGCGCGAGGCGGCGATTGAAGCAACGCGGAAATATGGGGTCGGGTCGGGGGCGGTGCGGACGATTGCCGGGACCATGAAGATCCACATGGAACTGGAAGAAAAAATCGCGCGCTTCAAGAATGTCGAGGCCTGCGTCGTCTTCCAGAGCGGATTTGCGGCGAATGCGGGCACGGTCTCGTCGATTCTGGGCAAAGAGGACTTCATCATTTCCGATGAGTTGAACCATGCCAGCATTATTGACGGGGCGCGCCTGTCGAAGGCCAAGATCAAGGTCTTTCGCCACAAGGACACGGCCCACGCGGAGGAGCTGCTGAAAGAAGTTGCCGGCGAGCCGGGGCGGAAGCTGCTGATAACCGACGGCGTCTTTTCCATGGACGGCGACATTGGGCCGGTCGACAAACTGTGCGACCTGGCGGACAAGTACGGCGCGATCATGATGGTGGATGACGCGCATGCCTCGGGCGTGCTGGGGCGCAACGGACGGGGGTCGGTGGACCACTTCGGCTGCCACGGGCGCGTGGACGTGCAGGTGGGCACGCTATCGAAGGCCATTGGCGCGCTGGGCGGCTATGTGTGCGGATCGCGCGACCTGATTGATTTTCTCTACCACCGGGCGCGGCCGTTTTTGTTCTCCACTTCGCATCCACCCTCGGTGGCGGCGACCTGCATCGCGGCGTTCGATCTGCTGGAGAACGAGCCGGAGCGGATCGACCGGCTGTGGGAGAACACGCGCTACTTCAAGGCGGAGCTGGGACGGCTGGGCTTCGATATTGGGGGCGTGACCACCCCGGCGAGCGAGACGCCGATCACGCCCATCATCATCGGCGACGGGCGCGCGACCATGGACTTTTCAAAGGCGCTGTTTGATGCCGGCGTAATGGCCACGGGCATTGCGTTCCCGACGGTTCCCGAGGGCAAGGCGCGCATCCGCACCATCATGACCAGCGAACACACACGGGAGCAACTGGACGAAGCGCTGGAGACGCTGAACCGGGTGAGCAAGAGGCTTGGGATTCGCGGCTGAAGATTAATTCTGGCTGCTGAGCTGCGGCCCGGTTCCTGGCCGCGTCATCTGCCAGGTGTAGCGGATGCGATGAATGACGGTGATCGTCGAGATCACCGCGAGTACCCACAGCACGGAAGCCATCACATCCCAGCGATTGAAGAGCGCGCCGAGGATGATGAGGACGATGCGCTCGGGGCGCTCCATAAAGCCGACCTTGCACTTGCCAATGAGCGCCTCGGCACGGGCCCGCGTGTAGCTGACCATGAGCGAGGTGATCATGACAAAGGCGGCGAGGAAGACGTAGAACAGGCGGTTGCCGCGTGCGTAAAAGACCAGTAGCCCGAAAAAGAGCACCACGTCGGAGTAACGGTCGATGACGGAATCAAAGAAGGCTCCGAAGACGGTGACCTGGTCGGTCTGGCGGGCGACGCGTCCGTCCACCATGTCGAAGATGCCGGCGCCGATGATGACCAGCCCGGCGTAGAGAAACATGCGGACGTAGTTTTGTTGATTGGCGAAACCGAAGAGGACGGCGGCGGCGGTGTTAATCAACAGCCCGACGAAGGTAAGAACGTTGGGCGAAATGCGGGTGAGCGCAAGGCCATTCACAATCGCCTGCAGAAGCACTCCGCAGGTACGGCCAAAGGCGCTCGTCCATGTCTTGGTCATCGGGTTGTACTCACTGCGCCGTACTCCTGGCGCTACTTTTCCGCAGCGTCGTGGATGGTCACGAGCTTCAGCACTTCCATCTCACGCTTACCGTTGGGGGTTATGACGATGGCTATATCTCCCACCTGCTTGCCAATCAGGCTGCGGCCAATAGGCGAAGTGGTGGAGATAAGGCCCATGTTGACGTCAGACTCCTCGCTGGTTACCAGCCGGTACTCGATCTTTTCGTCCTTCGAGACATCGTAGACGATCACCGTGGAGCCGAAGGCGGCGCGGTCCCTTGGAATATTCGAGAGGTTCACCAGCGAGAGCTCGGCCATGCGCTTTTTCAGCTGGCCCAGGCGCGCGTTCACGAACTCCTGACGCTGCTTGGCCATGTGGTACTCGGCATTTTCACTAAGGTCCCCGAGCGCGACCGCTTTTTTAATCTCGGCAGGAAGCTCATGCGCGAGCTCATGCTCAAGCTGGCGAATCTCTTCCAGGAGCTTCTTCTTAATGTGTTCAGGCATTGAATAATCCGTAGGCAGCCAATGGAAATGGCTGCCGGGCTATGGCTTCAGCCGGTTGTATAGCAAAATTCAATTATAACGAATGGCTCCGGCAGAAATGCGTATCATCCTTACCATGGAGCATGCCGTGCAACGATGGATGGGCCTTGACTTCGGGGACCGCCGCATTGGAGTCGCCGTCTCCGATGAGTTGGAAATCACCGTGCAGCCGGTGCTGACGTTGATCCGCTCCAACCGCAAACAGGATTTGAAATCGCTTCAGCGTCTGATCCGCAAGTATCACTGCACGAACATCGTGGTTGGAAATCCGCTGTACATGTCCGGCGACCAAAGCCCGCAGGCCGCCAAGGCTCAGGCGTTTGCCGCCATGCTTCACGAAGCAACCGGGCTGCCCGTACATCTCTGGGACGAGCGGCTGACGACAACCGAGGCGCATCGGCATTTGCATGCAGCCGGACGCGCAGGCAGTGCGCACAAAGACGTTGTGGATCAGGTTGCCGCGGTCCTGATTTTGGAAAGCTACCTGGCGGCTGCAAAGACCGGCCGCAAAAAATTGTCCGCATCATAAAATCAATTGAGGGAATCCAATCAACAGGATCCGGATATTTCAGGTGCGACGTCTTTTCCTGCTACTACTGATCGCCGCGGTTGCAACCGCGGCCTGGCTCGCGATGGCTCCCTACGGACCTTCCTCGCAGACTTTTGTCGAGATTCCGCAGGGAACGCCAACGGGGAAGATCGCTGCCCTTTTGCAGCAGAGCGGAGTCATACGCAGCCGGTTCGCGTTTGACCTGTTGCACAAAGTGGAGGGCGGGACACTGAAGGCCGGCGAGTACAGCTTTGACCACCCGGCCCAGATGGCCGAAGTCTATCAGCGGCTGGAACGCGGCGACATCTACACCATAAGCGTTACGTTCCCCGAGGGTTCCAATCTTTTTGACATCGCACAACGCCTGCAGAATGCAGGCTTTGGCCCCAAGGCCAAATTCCTTGCCGCCGCCCGCGCCAACGTGCCGCTGATCGCCGATCTCGATCCCAGGGCGCCGAGCCTTGAGGGCTATCTTTTCCCCGACACCTACCGGTTTTCGCGTCACGCCACGCCAACAGAAATCCAGAAGGACATGATCCATCGCTTCCGCCAGGTAGCCAAGGAGCTTGGGCTGCACAATGACGACCATCGCATCGTTACGCTGGCGTCGCTGATTGAGCGGGAGACACCGATTCCATCCGAGCGTCCACTGGTGGCAAGCGTATTTATAAACCGGCTGGCGAAGCGCATACCGCTCATGACCGACCCATCGGTGATCTACGCCGCGCTGCTCAAGGGTGACTACAGGGGAACGATTTATGAATCCGATCTGCAGTCAAATTCCGCCTACAACACCTACAAGCACGCGGGGCTGCCGCCGGGGCCCATCTGCTCGCCGGGAGCGGGTTCATTGAAGGCGGCAATGCATCCGGCACAAACGGATTATCTATACTTTGTCGCGGCCAGCGCCAATCCCTCCGGCAAGTCGCGGTTTTCTGCCACGCTTGCGCAGCATGAGCACGACGTAGCAGCCTACCGCAAATCGCTACGCGACGCGCATTCGCAATAGCAATCATGGAACAATAAAGAATTGCAATTCCGTATGAACATGAGCCGTCCGCATTGATGGGAAGACGAACAACCAGCGCGCTGCTGTTGCTGCTTCTGCTGCCGTTTCTCAACGGCTGCCTGGTGCACACGCGCCGCATTAAACGGGCCAAAATGCCTTCCGCCGTAATGACAGCCACGGCGGACGAACTGGTGAGGACCATCAACGACCGGTGCCAGACGATTCATTCGCTGAGCGCCACGGTTGTCTTCCAGGCCACGGTGGGAGGCCCGCGCAAAGGCAAAGAAAAAACCTACACCTCGTTCAACGGCTACATTTTGCTGCGCAAGCCGGAGGCGCTCCGGGTCATCGGCCTGGTTCCCGTGCTGCATACGCGCGCCTTTGACATGGCCACCGACGGAAAAACCTTCAAGCTTTGGATTCCCCACGAAAATAAGGTGTTCGAAGGGCCGAATACCGTTACAACACCATCCAGGAATACGCTGGAGAACTTCCGCCCAAATGTTTTTTCCGACTCGCTGCTGATTAATTGCATCGGCCCTGATGATCTGGTTGCTCTGACCTCAGACACGAACACGAAGATCAACCCGAAGACCAAGCAACTCGAGATCCAGCCGGATTATGTTCTTTCGGTTCTGCGCCGCAGGGGCAATAGCAACGAGTTGATTCCGGAACGCGTAATCCATTTCAGCCGCATCGATCTCCGCCCATACGAAGAAGATATCTACGATGCGAAGGGCTCCATTCAGACGGAAGCGGTCTATGGCCCTGACCAAACCTTCGGCCCGATCCGATTCCCCGGCACGATTACCATCAAACGGCCGCTTGAGGAATACCAGATCGTGGTCGCCTTCGAGAAGATCATCACCAACCTGACGCTCAACGACGACCAGTTTAAGCTGAAGCCGCCTTCGGGAACGGTTGTGAAGGAACTGCACTAGACGCGCTGCCGACGAGCCTACGCTCTATCCCTTGCCAAACCTACCCAGCCCGGCACGTTCCGCGTGCGCAGCAATCTCGCGGTTGATCGCAAGGGCCAGCGCCAGCGCGGCGCGGCCGTCTTCCGCGGAAACCAGAGGCATGCTGCGCGTACGAACAGCGTCGAGGAATGATTCGATTTCGAGACGAAGCGGCTCGGCCTGAGAAACGGTTGGCTTGTTAACGGCGAGGCCCGTCGGCAGGGCAGACGGATGCGCAGGCGCCGCTACCCCCGACCTGGCATCCACATCGATCACCAGCACGTCTCTGCGGGCGTAATCGATCGAAATGTACTGGTGCGGCTGGAAGAAGCGCAGCTTGCGGACCTGCTCGGTGCTGACGCGGCTGGCCGTAAAGTTGGCCACGCAGCCGGACTCAAACTCCAGGCGCACATTGGCAATGTCGGTCTTGTTGGAGAGGATTGGCAGCCCGACCGCATGAATCTCCTGCACCGGAGAAGCGGCAAAGCTCAATACGATGTCCAGATCGTGGATCATCAGGTCAAGCACCACATCCACGTCGAGAGCACGCGGCGTAAAGACGCTCAGCCGGTGCGCCTCAAAAAACATGGGCTGGTTAAGCAACGGCTGAACGGCCAGAATCGCCGGATTAAAGCGCTCAAGGTGCCCGGTTTGTACCACGCGGCCATAGCGTTTTGCCAAATCCACCAGTTCGTTGGCTTCCGCTTCGCTCGCGGCGATGGGCTTCTCAATGAGCAGGTCGATTCCGGCATGAAGCAGCGGAGCGGCAACGGCATGATGCAGAGAGGTCGGCACACAGACGGACGCAGCGTCCAGAGCAAGGTCCCCGCGGCTGCGCGCCGCCAGCATTGCTTCGAGTGAGGTATAGACCGGCACGCCCCACTCATCGCCCAAGGCCTGCGCTCGCGCGGCATCGGACTCAAGAATCGCAGCGAGCCGGACGGCCCCCGTGGCCTGTTCCAGTTCGCGATAGACACGAAGATGATTGCCGCCGAAGGCTCCTGCGCCGCAGACCGCGACACGCAATGGAGAGGAGTTACTGAGCATTCCCTGACGTGCTGTTCCCGGACACGGTCTTCAGGCAGCGTGCATACAGCTCCAGCAACTGGTCCACGTGTTCCTCGGGCTTGGGAGCCGATGTGGCCGTGAACCCGGTGGATGGCGCCGTTACGCGACCCGCCCCGGTGGTGTTGGCGACAAATTTAAACAGATCGAGGGCAATGTCTTCGTTACGGCGCGCGCCGCTGGGGGCATTCTGGGACTGATCCATACAATTCCTCCACAATTTCCCTTGGGGCTAGTCTTTCGACTGCGATGCTATCAGGTTTGGCGGTCCGGCCTTACGCCGGGACTCAGGACCTGGCCAATTCGGTCTTTACTATCTCGCTCACCTGGCGCCCATCGGCGCGGACGCCCGCAGCCTGAATGCGCGCCTGCACATCCTTCATCACAGTGCCCATGTCTCTTGGACCCGGCGCAGCGCCTTTCGCTGCAATCCCGGCAATTGCCTCCAGCACGTGCGCGCGGATCTCATCTTCGCTGGCGGACTTGGGCATGTAGGCTTCGATCAGGACAATCTCCGCGCTCTCCTTGGCGGCCAGTTCGGGACGATTGCCTTTGGTGAACTGCTCGACCGACTCCCGGCGCTGCTTGATGAGGGTGGTGAGGATCTGCAGGACTTCGGGTTCGGTCAGCGGCTGGCGCTTCTCAATCTCTTTGTTTTTAAGGGCGGACTTCACCATGCGCAGGGTGGTGGTGCGCTCTGCGTCGCGCGCCTTCATGGCGGCGATGATGTCCTTTTCAATGTGGGCTGCCAGTCCTGCTTCTGCCATTTCTCCGTTCCAGATAGCCTTCAGTGGAGTCGCTTGAATGCCTAACTTTCCATTATAGAAATAAAGCGCTTGTCGCGCTCCCCCGGTAAAATAAAGGCATATACAAATCGTCAAGAGACCGACAGCAACCCATCCAAACATTTCCAGAGGAATACCACCGATGATTCGGAAAACTCGACTTTTTACGCCCGGCCCCACGCCCCTGTTGCCTGCTGCGCAGTTCGCCATGGCCGCGGCTGACATTCATCACCGTACGCCTGAGTTTCGCGCCCTTTACGTGCGCGTACTGGAGCAGTTGAAAGCCTTTGTAGGCACCCAGAATGACGTGCTGCTGATGGCTTGTTCGGGAACAGGCGCGATGGAAGCGTCCGTTTCCAACCTGACCTCGCCCGGTGACCGCGTCCTGGTGCTCTCTGCCGGCAAGTTCGGCGAGCGCTGGACGGCCATTGCCAAGGCATACGGCTGCACGGTAGACGAGGTGACCGCGCCCTATGGGGAGACATTCTCGCTGGACGAAGTGCGCCAGGCGCTGAAGAGCGATACCCGCGCCGTGCTGATGCAGGCCACGGAGACCTCGACCGGCGTGCGCCACGACGTAGAGGGAATGGCCAAGCTGCTGAAGTCGCAGGAGAGCAGTGCCCTTCTGATCGTGGACGCGATCACCGGCCTGGGCACCACGCACCTGGACATGGATGGCTGGGGCGTCGACGTCCTGATCGGCGGATCGCAGAAAGCGGTCATGATTCCTCCCGGCCTTGCCTACCTGTCGTTGAGCGACCGCGCCTGGGCAGCCGCCGAAACCTCGAAGAACCCCCGCTACTACTTCGATCTCCGCAAGGAACGCAAGAGCGCGCAGAAGGGCGAGTCGGCCTACACCCCCGCCGTTGCGCTGATCGCGGCGCTGGGCGCGGCACTGGACTTCATCACGGCCCAGGGCGGCGGCGATTTGGCCACCGGCCGCAATAACCTGGTGGACAACGCCGAGACCTGCGCGGCAATGATGCGCGCGGCCATTGAGGCGCTGGGGCTCAAGCTGTTCGCACCCAGCTCGCCAGCCGCGGCGGCAACCGCCGTGCACGCGCCGGAAGGTCTGGATTCCGGCGTGATCGTGAAGGAGCTCAAGAGCCGCTTTGCCGCCGTCATCACTAACGGTCAGGGCGAAATGAAGGGGCGTATCTTCCGCATTGCGCATATCGGCCTGTTCGACTACATGGACACGATTGCTCTGATCGGAGCGCTGGAGCAGGTGGCTATTTCCACGCTTAAGCTGCCGGGCTTTGAGTTCGGCAAGGCGTTGATTGCGGCGCAAAAGGTCTATGCGGAGCGCACCTGGGCCAAAAAAGAAGCTGCGGAAGAGGCACTTGCCGCACGGTAATTCTGTTTACTCAAAGGACCCTGCACAAGCAGGGTTCCTCAACTCTTAAGGAGAAGAATGAAGATCGTCCTCGCCGAAAAAGTTTCTCCGGCTACTCTGGCTGTGTTTCAGGCCGAGCCGGGCTGGCAGATTGTCACGCACGACAAAATCAAGGATGGCCTTGCGGCGGAGATCGCGGACGCCGATGGCCTGGTGGTCCGCTCGGCCGTGCAGGTGGATGATGCCCTGCTCGCCTCCGCACCCAAGCTGCGCGTGATTGGCCGTGCCGGCGTGGGCGTGGACAACATCGACTCACAAGCCGCCACCCGCCGCGGCATTGTGGTAATGAATACACCCGGCGCCAACGCCATTGCCGTCGCCGAGCTTACCATCGGCCTGATGCTGGGCCTTGCGCGCCAGCTCCCCAAAGCCAACAGCACCATGCATGCCGGCAAGTGGGAGAAGAAGTCCTTGCAGGGCGTGGAGTTGCGCGGCAAAAAGCTGGGCATCCTGGGACTCGGGCGCATCGGTCTGGAAGTTGCGCGGAGGGCACGCGGCTTCGGCATGGAAGTCATCGGGCACGACCCGTTCGTCGCCGCCTCCATCGCGCGCGAAAACTCCATCGCTCTGGTCAGCACCGAGGAACTCTTCCGCGAAGCCGACTATCTCACGCTGCACGTGGGGCTCACGCCACAAACCTCCGGCATCATCAACGCGAACACACTGGCGACCATGAAGAAGGGTGTGCGCATTATTAACTGCGCCCGCGGTGAGCTGGTTATTGAGGAGGCGCTGGCTGAGGCACTGAAGAACGGTCAGGTCGCGGGTGCCGCGCTGGACGTATTCCATAAGGAGCCGCTGAAGGACTCCGCTTTCTTCGATCTCGAAAACGTCATTCTTACGCCGCACATCGCCGGCTCGACCGCCGAGGCCCAGGAGGCCGTGGGCGTGCAAATCGCACTGCAGGTGCGCGAATATCTCAAGCTGGGCGTGGTGCAGAACGCGGTCAACCTGCCTTCGCTGTCGCACGAAGAGTATGTCGAGCTGGCGCCGTACATCACACTGGCCGACCGGCTTGGCGCGTTCCTCGCGCAGTTCCCCGATGGCAACTTTGAGAGCGTACAGATCTCCTACAACGGCCGCATTGCCGAGGGCAAAACCGACCTCATCCGCAACAGCGCCATTGAGGGCATCCTGGGCCATGCTGAGGGCGTCAACCGCATCAACGCGGCGTCCGTCGCGCAGGAGCGCGGCATCCGCATTCACGAGGACAAGAAGCCGGCAGCCTCGGGCGGCGCAGGCAACGTGCTCAAAATCACCATTCACACACAAAATGGCGACGTCACCGCCAGCGGTACCGTGCTGCATGGAACCTCGGCTCGCCTGCTGCGGCTGAACGGCATTGATATCGAGGCTCCGCTGGAAGGCACCCTGATTACGCTGCGGAACCAGGACGTACCCGGTGTGATCGGCCGCATTGGAACCATTCTGGCCGACTTCAAGATCAACATCGCCAACTTTGCCCTGGGCCGCGAGGGCCATGTGCCGCAAGGTACCGCGCTGGCAGTGGTACAGGTTGACGGCGAAGTTACCGCAGACGTGCTCAAGGCACTGCGCGCAGTGGACGCAATCCACGAGGTGCGCGTGGCCAGCCTTGGCGCCAAGCCGCAGCCGGTAGAATAGAAGCTTCAGGAAGGAAGAACCCATCGTGCCGCTCTACGAATATCGTTGCAAACAGTGCGGTCATCAATTTGAAAAAATCCAGAGCTTCAGCGCTCCGGATGAGAAAGAGTGCCCGGCGTGCAAGGGCGAACTGGAGCGGCTCATCTCCGCTCCGGCCATCCAGTTCAAAGGCTCCGGCTGGTACGTGACGGACTACGCCAGAAAAGGCGGGTCCAAGTCTGCCTCGTCCTCAGAATCCGGCAAGGAATCATCCGGCGACAGCAAACCGGCCGCCTCAAGCACTGAAGCAAAGCCTGCCGCATCCACCAGCAGCGCTGCTTTAACATCCTCCTCCACAAAAAAGAGCGAGTGATTTCTCACTCGCTCTTTTCGTGGCTTGATGCAGCCCCGGCACACGCGCTCCGGGGCTTTTTGCTGCTTACGACTGCTTGAGCGACGCCATGTCGATCACAAAGCGGTACTTTACGTCGGCCTTCACCACGCGCTCTAACGCTTCGTTGATCTTCTGGATAGGAATCACCTCAACATCGGAAACAATGTTGTGCTCGGCACAGTAATCGAGCATCTCCTGCGTCTCTGCCATGCCGCCGATGATCGAACCGGACATCGCGCGGCGCTTGAAGAGCAGGTTCCCCATGTTGATCACCGGAGGCTGATCCGGCAGACCCACCTGACAGTAGGTCGCGTCGCGCTTGAGCAGCGCCAGATAGGCGTTCAGGTCGTGCACTGCTGAAACTGTATCCAGGATGAAGTCAAAACTGTTCTCCTCCTTCTTCATCGCGTCGGGGTCCTTTGAAATCACGACCTCGTCGGCGCCAAGGCGCTTGGCGTCAGCGACCTTCGACTCCGATGTGGTGAACTGGACTACGTGCGCGCCGAAGGAGTGCGCAAATTTGAGCGCCATGTGTCCCAGGCCGCCCAGGCCCACAATACCCACCTTCATGCCGGGACCCACCTTCCAGTGGCGCAGCGGCGAGTAGGTGGTAATGCCCGCGCACAGCAGCGGCGCAACGCCCGCGGGGTCAAGCTTCATCGAGATGGAATGAACAAAATGCTCGTCCACCACGATGTTGTTCGAATAGCCGCCTTGCGTTAGTGAATTGTACTTGTCATACGCGCCGTAGGTGAGCGTTATGCCCACTTCGCAGTACTGTTCCTCGTTCGCTTTGCAGCTTGGGCAGGTGCGGCAGGAGTCGACAATTACGCCCACACCTACGCGCTCCCCCACCTTGAAGCGCGTGACCCCGCTGCCTACCGCCGTGACCCGGCCAACAATCTCATGGCCCGGAACCATGGGATAAATTGCGTTTTTCCACTCGTTGCGGATTGAGTGGATATCCGAATGACAGACTCCGCAGTAGTCAATTTCCACCACCACGTCGCGTTCCGTCGGATCGCGGCGGGTAAAGCTGTGGGGCGCCAGAGGCGTAGTTGCTTGTTGCGCGGCGTAGCCGTGAGATTGAACCATCGAAATACTCCTTAATTTACTTCAACTCCAATCTTAACGCGAAGCAGGGTAGGAGTTGGATTCGTGGCCGGCTGCATGCGCTTCACATATTGGTTTGGCGGCCCAGCCTTGCCGCTCACTGCCAGTGCAGAATCACCTTGCCGGACTCCCCGGATCGCATAGCCTCAAAACCTTTCTCGAATTCGGTATAGTCCAGCCGGTGGGTAATTACGCCGCTGATGTCCAGCCCCGACTCAAGCATCGAGGTCATCTTGTACCAGGTCTCGTACATCTCGCGCCCGTAGATGCCGCGAATCGTGAGCTGGCTGAAGATTACCGTGCTCCAGTCAATCGCCATCTCTGAGGGAGAAGGAATGCCAAGCATGGCGATCTTGCCCCCATGGCTCATGTTTGCCAGCATCTGCCGGAAGGCCTGGGGATTGCCCGTCATCTCCAGCCCGACGTCGAACCCCTCGTGCATGCTGAGCTTCTTCTGCACCTCTTCCAATGAGATCTCTCGCGGGTCGACGGCCATGGTCGGCCTAGCCGCCTTCACGGCAAGCTCACGGCGATACGTGTTCAGATCCGTAATCACCACATGGCGCGCTCCGGCGTGGCGCGCCACCGCCGCCGCCATAATTCCGATGGGCCCCGCGCCGGTCACAAGCACATCCTCGCCCAACACCGGAAATGCCAGCGCCGTGTGAACTGCATTGCCGAACGGATCGAAGATGGCCGCCACATCCAGAGGCACCCGGTCAGAGTGGCGCCAGATGTTCGTTACCGGCAGCACAATGTATTCCGCAAAAGCTCCGGCGCGGTTCACGCCCACGCCTTTGGTGTGCGCGCAAAGATGCCTTCTGCCAGCCAGGCAGTTGCGGCAGCGTCCGCAAACCACATGCCCTTCGCCACTCACCCGGTCACCAGGATGGAAGTCGGTCACGTTCGAGCCGACTTCGACAATCTCGCCTACAAATTCATGCCCGATCACAAGCGGAACCGGAATCGTCCGTTGCGCCCATTCATCCCATTGGTAAATGTGCAGGTCCGTACCGCAAATACCCGTAGCCAAAACGCGAATCTTGACGTCGTTTAGATCAGCGGTCGGCTCAGGAACATCTTCGAGCCAAAGCCCGCGTTCCGAGCGGGATTTCACCAGAGCTTTCATGCGCAGCTACCTCAGCGGTTGCAATTTCCAAGCAAATCTTCCCATTGAATGTTGTAGGACATTTCCCGCCTTTGTGCGCGCAACAGGATGCGTAAACCAGTGCCGGAACATGCCTAGGACGAAAGACGAAGCAGCTTCAGAGCATTTTCCCGGTACACCTTGCGCAAGACTTCCTCCGGGAGATACAGCCCATAGATATTCCACCTGCCCTGCCGCGAAGCATGGGATGGATAGTCGAAATACTCATCCGCTGTCTCCAGAAACCGAAAATACAGCCGATACATGGATTCTTCGGGCAAAAGATCGGCTCCAAAAAGAATCCGATCAGGGAAGCGAAGGAATATCTCGCGCGCGGTGTACGGCTGGCGCCCCAGTTCCGATGCGCGCGCGCTGATGTCGACATACACGTTCGGATACGTTTCGAGCAGGCTGGCCGCTCTGCCCAGGTTTTCGCTGCATCCCGCCACATGCGCAGCCACGAAAGTTGTTCCCGGATGCCGGGCAAAGACCCGGTCGCGCTGGTCCAGCAATTGCTGTTTGGAAAAGAAGGAGTCCGCAAAACCCCACTCCGGATGCGCAGCCAACTCTTCATACCGTTCGTTGTATTCGTCGATAGGCAGGAAGAAAGCGTCGGGATCGGCCGTATGGAACATGACCGGGATCCCAAGTTCCGCGGCCTTGTCAAAAATAGGCGCAAATTGCTCGTCATCGATCCGCAGCAGATTGCCATCGGCGTCACGAACACTCAGCCCCAAATCCTTCCAGAGCTTGATGCCCCGGGCTCCGCGCGCAACCATCCGTTCCAGCCGGTCGAGCGTGCGCGGCACAAACTCCGGATGCGTAACATCGGACCAGTCCATCCAGCCGATGGTGGAGAAGCGGCCCGCATCCGCTGCGGCAAACTTGTCGATCATCGCCAAGGCGGCATCACCCGTCTTCATCGTGATGTTGACGATGTGCTCGATACCGCACGCATCCATGATGCGCAACACTTCACGCGGGTCCATGGCATCCAGATGATTGTGATAATCAATGGCCGCAAAGCGCGCCTGCTGCGGCGTGTGATCTGCGGTCACCAGAGCGGACTTCGGCTGGAACCGCCCCAGCGGCAACGAAATCTCCGCCTTCGCGGTCACCATCGCGACAAACTTGTCCTGCTCCGTGTTCTGCCCGTCACTCATTTCAGGCTCTCTTTTCTGCCGGAATCGGAAAGCTGTTCCGGCTCAAAAACTCCGCCATTAGCGATGCATCACGGAAAGCCTCCGTACCGCCGGCCCGAAGTGTAGAAAGCGCCCCGGTGATATTGCCTGCACGGGCGCATTCCTCCAGATTGTGCCCCTGGAGCCACGCAAACAGAAAGCCCGCGTTATAGCTATCGCCTGCTCCGATGGTATCCACCGGGCTTACAGCAACCGGATCAGCGGTTACGAACCGATCCGCCGTCTTCACCACCGACCCGCGCGCGCCGCACTTCACAGCAATGCAGCGGACCCGAGGCGAAAGCTCGTCCAACGCGGCTTCCAGCGTGTCCTTCTTTGTGATGCGAAGCAGTTCCCGCTCGTTCGGCAGAAAGACGTCCACCAGCGGCAGAATCTCCTGAAGTGGATACCCCCAGCGATCGTCCGGATCGTCGTTGGTATCGAGCGAAATCGTCAGCCCCGCCTGCTTGAGCTGCTCGAACAGCTTCGGCACATCCGCGGTGAGGCCGCGCTGCAAGTACAGCGACGAAAGATGAAAATGCGGGGCCGAAGCAAGATAATCCATGTCCAGATCAGCCAGGGCCAGCGCGGCAATTGTCCCTGCATAGGTAAACATGTGCCGGGTTTTGCCGTGCGGAAGCATAATCGTTACACCCGTCCCGGTTGCATCAAGCACTCGCGCCCGTGAGAGATCGACGCCGCTACCGGTGAGACGCTCCCGCGCAATCCTGCCCAGGTCATCGTTGCCCGTGCAGGTAGCAAAGCCCACCTTTGCACCAAGCACTGCCAGGTTATGCGCAAGAATCGCCGAAGAGCTTCCCAGTGTCACCTTGAAGTCGTCCGCAAGCAGCTCCCTCTCGACAGGGACCTCCTCCGGATATCCATACAGGATGAGGTCGAGATTGAGTTCACCGGCGATTGTGATATCGAAGAGATGCATGCGTGGGATAAGAGATTGGGCTTGGCTGACGTCGCCCAGGGAGCAAGTTCATTTATAACTGGTGTGACCCGAAAGGGGCAATCAGCCGCGGGCGGCAAAAGCAGAAGTCCGGGCACAACAGCTCAGACACCGTTTCCATGCTCGCAAAATCATCTCCTGGCGCATGCCCACGCGGCTTCGCCATTGGCCCGATACGGACGAATGAAAATGACTCGAAATCGCCTTCTCCACCTGCTCATCCTTGCGGTTGCCGCGCTGACATGTGCACCGAATGTCCATGCTGAGTCTCCCGCAACAACACACCCTACCGTTACCGTCGGCGGCGGTCATTTCATCATCGACGGCAAGCCCGTGCAGATCATCTCCGGGGAGATGCACTACCCGCGCATTCCGCGCCCTTACTGGCTCGACCGCTTGAAAAAGGCGAAGGCCATGGGCCTGAATGCAGTCACAATCTACGCTTTCTGGAACGTGCATGAGCCACACCCAGGCCAGTGGGACTTCTCCGGCCAGTACGATGTTGCGCAGTTCATTCGCGACGCGCAGAAGGCCGGCCTTTACGTCATTCTGCGCCCCGGCCCATACATCTGCGGGGAATGGAGCTTCGGTGGATACCCCAACTGGCTGCTCAAAGATCCCACCATGAAGGTCCGCACCCTCGATCCCGCCTTTATGCATGCGGCGGCTGCCTACATGAACCGCCTGGGCCAGCAACTCAAGCCGCTGCTCTGGACCAACGGCGGCCCCATCATCGCCGTGCAGGTGGAAAACGAGTACGGCTCTTTCGGCAAGGACAAGGCCTACGTCAAAGCCGTCAAGCAGATGAACATTAACGCCGGCTTTGGCAGCGTGGTGCTGTACACCGGCGACGGGCCGGGCGATTGGGGCGGCACGCTTCCCGATCTGCCGGCAGCCATCGATGTCGGCCCCGGAAGTGTGCAAAATGGATTCAAGAAGCTGCTGGAATTCCGCCCCCACTCCAGGTTGATGTACGTTGCCGAGTTCTACCCTGGATGGTTCGATAGCTGGGGCAATCCGCACCACACCGGCGCGCCGATTGAGGAACAACTGAAGGACATTCACTGGGTGCTCTCCCACGGCTACTCCATCAGCATCTATATGTTCCACGGCGGCACCGACTGGGGCTTTATGAACGGCGCCAACGTCGATAACGGGCACTACGATGCGCAAACAACCAGCTATGACTACGCAGCGCCGCTGGACGAAGCCGGCCATCCCACGCCGCATTACTACGCGTTTCGCAAGCTGCTTGCGAAGTATCACACCGGCGCTCTGCCGCCTGTCCCCGCTTCAGCGCCCCTGATTCACGTGGCGCCGTTCCGGCTGCCGCTTGCATCCTCGCTGTGGAGTAACCTGCCCAGGCCGGTGCACAGCAAGGACCCGCTGCATTTCTCCGACTTCGAAATGGAGACGGGATACATGCTGTATCGCACTCACTTGCACGGCCCTGTCCACGGAACGCTCGACATCGGCGGAGCGCGCGACTACGCAGTCGTCTATCTCAACGGGCATCCGGTGGCAACGCTCGACCGGCGCCTTGGACAACATGAAACCACCCTCAATGCAATCGGACCAGATGCACAGCTCGACATCCTGGTAGAAGACACCGGGCGCATCAACTTCGGCCACCAATTCCCAACCGATCGCAAAGGCCTGATCTTTCCTGTGACGTTGAATGGGGCGAGGCTTGAAGGCTGGGACAACTTCCCGCTGCGCATGGCGACGCCTCCGGTAAAGCACTGGGCGCAGACCAAAGCCTCCGGCCCGGCGTTTCATCAGGGAACCTTTACCCTGAGCAAGGTAGGCGACACGTATCTGGACGTAAGCGAGCTCGGCAAGGGACTTCTGTGGGTAAACGGACACGCGGTGGGGCGCGTCTGGAACATCGGCCCGCAGCAGTCGGACTACGTGCCCGGCTGCTGGCTGCATAAGGGTCGCAATGTGGTTACGGTCTTCGACCTTGAAGCCGAGCAGAATCCAGCGATCACCGGCCGGACGCACCACGTCTACGCCGTGCATCCATAATTACCGGCGGCGCTGCGCTTCCACCATGCAGCGCCTTTCCCGGTACTACGCTTAGAACGGCTCCGCCGCTGCCCTTGGCTGATAGGAGCAGAAAGGATCGCTGGCCAACGGATCGCCGTACCAGGCGAACGCACGTGCCCGGGAGCCGCCACATATTCCACGGTATTCGCACTCGCCGCACTTGCCCCGGAACTGATCTGGCGTGTGCAGGGACCGGAACAACAGCGAGTTACGGTAGATATCGACCACGTCGTCCTTGCGAATGTTGCCCGCGGCCAGCGGCAGGAATCCGGCCGGGCATACATCTCCCTGGTTCGAGACAAACATGATTCCATGGCCATCGCGGATGCCGAACCCGCGATAGACCGGCGTTTTTTTGATTTCCGCCGTCGTCATCCCTTCAGCCAGCATCTCCGTCAGCGCTAACCGGCGAAACGATGGCGCTTCCGTCGTCTTGATCTGGAATGGCGCCTCGCGGGACAAATCAAACACCCAGCGCATCAGCTCTTCGCCCTGCTCCGGGGCAATCGGCTGCAATGTTTTGCCTCTTCCCACCTCGATCAGGAAAAACAGACTCCAGCGCATGACCTGCTTTGTCTTCAGCAGCTCGTACACTGCCGGAAGATCATCCACGGTCTCCTGCGAAACCAGTGTGTTGACCTGTACCGGAAAGCCCAGCTTGCCCGCATTCTCCAGGGCGTCCATGGTCCAATCAAAGCAGCCGTCCACCCCGCGCACGGCATTGTGGCGGACCGCATCTGAGCCATCCAGGCTTAGCCCCAGGCTGTCGATGCCATGCTCTTTCAGCCGCGTGAGCTTCTCAAATGTCAGATCCTGGGTCGCGCTCGGCGTAATCGACACGGAAATTCCGAGGCTCCTCGCTTCATCAATCAGCTCGAAAAGATCCTCGCGGCGCGTCGGATCGCCACCGGTCATGATCAGATGCGGCAGCGGATTGCCAAAAGCAGCGATCTGGCGCAGCAGGATCCGGCTCTCGGTATTCGTCAGTTGGCCTGGGTGTGGGGTTGTCACGGCCTCGGCGCGGCAGTGGCGGCAGGCCAGCGCGCACGCCTGCGTCATCTCCCAATAAACAATCATCGGATTCTTTGCGTAGTCGTGCGCTCCCCCATGGCTCGGGTGCGGACCTGCGGTAGTAGGCCTTGAGACTCCCTGAATGCTAACCATATGCATGCTCCTGAAAACTGTACTTCGGTTGCTGTTGGCTGGATACCGAAACCTTCTCTGCTATGCGCAGTGCGACGCGAGCCCCGCTTTCAATGCAGTCGGGCACACCGGCCCCGCGGTAAGCCGCGCCTGCCAGATGCATCCCTGGATACCGCTCCACGAGTCGCTCCATCTCTTCCACCCTCGCCAGGTGGCCAACGTCATACTGCGGATTCCCTTTGTGCCACCGGTACGCCTGGCTCACTACGGGTTCCGCGGAAATCCCCATGATCCCCCGGAGTTCCTTCCGCGCCATCTCCACCAGGACGGCCTCCTGCTGCTCGGCGATACTTTCGTTTCTTGCGCCGCCCATGAACACGCGCATCAGTGCATAACCCTCCGGAGCACGCTCCGTAAACTTGGCGGAAGACCAGGAACACGCTGTAATCGCTCGTCCTTCCAGGTGCGGCACCACAAAGCCGTACCCATCCAGCGGTTGCTTCAGGTCCTGCTGACGGAAACCCAGCGATACCGTCGCCGTAGAAACATACCGGATGGCCCGAAGTTGTTCAGCTAATTTTGGATTCAGCTCCTGTAACAGCGCGGCCGATACATAGGCCGGCGTGGCAAACACAACATCGTCCGCACGCAGGCAGGAGCCATCCTGCAGCAGCACCTCATAGTGATCGCCGATTGGCATTACCGCGAGCACGCGGGTATTCAACTTGATATCGGCGGTGGCCAGATGCGTTGCCAGAGCTTCCACCAGCCGGTCAAGCCCGCCTTGAATCGTCATGAACATCGAACTGTTCTTGCGCGCGGCCTGTCCGTTTCTGCTGCGGCTACGCAGCCATTTCTGCACCAGATAGCCGCGCAGGACGCTGCCGTATTTCTTTTCCATCTCCGGCAGCATGGCAAAGGTGCTTTGCAGGCTCAAGAAATCGGGATCCGCGGAGTGAATGCCGGCCAGGAGCGGCCCCGCCATTTTGTCGAGGACCTCAGAACCCATGCGCCGGCGTACAAAGCTCGCCAGACTCTCGTCTCCGTCTTCGCGCCTCGATGGAAGAACCAGCTCAGCCGCCATGCGCAGCTTGCCCGGCCACGAGATCAGGTCGCTTTTCAGCAGAGGAATAGCGCCGTCGGGAAACACATGCAGCCTGCCCTCGCTCAGCACATATGTGGAGTGCTCGGCCGGGCTGGTGCCAATCAACTCATCCCCTAGCCCAAGGGCACGGCACAGATCCACGGTCGCCTGCTTGCGCGCTATAAACGAATCCGGACCGCCCTCGATCAGGAATCCGTTTTCGCGCCGCGATGCAATCTTTCCGCCGAGCCGTGGTGAGCTCTCAATGAGTGTCACAGCCACGCTGCCCTGCGCGGCGCGCTGCAAGTGGAACGCGGTCGCCAGTCCGGTAATCCCTCCGCCAATGATGACTGTGTGCCTCATTCCACCTTCCGCCGCCTCACGGCCTGCATCTTCTTTCGCCCATGTCTGGATGACAGTGTTGAAGATAGCCCCAGCACGGCGGGCAAAACAGTGATATCCGTCACAGATGCGACGGGGCTACGTCACACCAGCCATCCTGCCCGCACCCCCTTGCCGGCAGCAGCTACGGAGCGGCCGTCGCGGTTAAATGTGTGAATTCAAATGCTCCTATCGAAGCCTCCGCCACTCGATAGAGAGCTATTTTTAACTGTCCCATCCCGAGTCCTACCTGAGAGAATAGGGGCTGCGGAGGATCACAACCGTGAACCGACTTCGGCAGGCTTTCGTTGTTTGTATTGTCGCTCTTGTTATCGCAGCAGCAGGGCAGGCACAGACAAGTTCCACTTCCGGCAAGGCGCCGGAACCCATCACCACCTACATCAGCCATACATGGAACACCCTCACCCGCTCCATGAGCGACTGCCACTCCGTCGTAGACTCCAAGATCAAGACGGTTCCGGTGCTGTACCTGCCCAAAGAGCTGCCCATGCCGGCGGACGTCGTCGCCCTGCAATCCAGGTGCAAGGTGCGCGTGGAGCGGCTGCCGATCCGCATCGAGCATCTCGGCCAGATCAGGCAATCGGAGATCCCGGCTCCCGGACTCCTCTACCTGCCACACCCCTATATTGTTCCCGGTGGCCGCTTCAATGAAATGTACGGCTGGGACAGCTACTTCATCATCCTCGGTCTTGTCCGCGACGGACGCGTGGGCCTGGCGCGCGATATGGTGGAGAACTTCTCGTTTGAAATCGAGCATTACGGCGGCATTCTCAACGCCAACCGCACCTACTACTTCACTCGTTCGCAGCCTCCCTTTTTCAGCTCCATGATCCTCGCCGTTTATAACGCCGAGGCCAGGCGCGCAAAAACGCCACAAGAAAAGGCTGACCTGCATGCCTGGCTGGCCCATGTCTATACAGACGCGCAGCGCGACTACAGCCTGTGGACCAAGCCCTTCCACCGCGCAGGCAATACCGGCCTGGCGCGGTACTTTGATCTGGGCAATGGCCCGGTGCCGGAAATGGCCGACGACAGCACCTACTACTCCGATGTGATCCGCTGGCTGCTCGCGCATCCCAAACAGGACCCCGGCTACCTTGTCTCGCTGCCCGACTCGCCCACGCCCGCCGAGCTGCCGCGGGTGGCGGAACTGAGCTGCAATGTGGAGGTATCCAAAGTTTGCGGCCGCGCGCACGTAGACGGACACTGGCTCACCCACGCCTTCTATAAAGCCGATCGCGCCATGCGCGAATCAGGCTTTGACCCCAGCTTCCGCTATGGACCCTTCAGCGGCTCCACGCAATACTATGCGCCCGTGGGACTCAATAGCCTGCTCTACAAGTACGCGACGGACATGGCCCACATCGCCGCCACGCTGCACAAGACGGCGGACGTCAAGGTCTGGAAGACTCGCGCCGCAAAACGCCGCGCGGCCATCAACCGTTATCTCTGGGACTCGAAAGACGGCATGTACATGGATTACAACTTCATGACGCATCACCAGTCCACCTATGTCTATGCCACGATGTTCTATCCTCTGTGGGCGGGCGCGGCCAGCCCCGCACAGGCCAAGCTAGTTGAGGCGCACCTGCACCTGCTGGAGCATCCCGGCGGCATTGCGATGAGCATGGACGACACCGGGCTGCAGTGGGACCTGCCCTACGGATGGGCGCCCGTGAACTGGATTGACATTGACGGCCTGCACAAGGCCGGCGATAACGTGGATGCGTTTCGCATCGCCCGCGAGTTCAGCCGGACGATCGAGCAGAGCTACCTCAGGGAGCACAACATTCGCGAAAAATACAATGTCGTAACGGGTTCCGCTCACGTCAACGTCACCACCGGCTACACCACCAACGAAATCGGCTTTGGCTGGACGAACGCCGTTTACCTGAAGATGCAACAGCTCCTGTCATCCGTGCAGTCTGCGTCGCAGCAGCACTAACCAATCCACTGCGGTCCGGGCCAGAGCCTCTGGCCCGCATCACGCGCCACATCCACCCACGCTGGAGCCTTACTCGTGCTCTCCATATTGCCGGGGAGCTTACACTAGTGGCACACCCCTGTTGCATTGGTTCACCCGAGAAAAACATGCGCGAGGAACTCAAGGAAGCCATCCCACTGCTGCAGAAGAAAGACGCCGCCAGCGTACAAAGGGCGCTGCAACTCATGCAGGACACAGTCTTTTCCTTCAGCATGAAGGTCTGCGGGCATCGCGAAGACGCCGAAGACACCATGCAGGAGGTACTGGTAAGCTCGCTTCCACACCTCGCGAAGATCAACAGCCCACAGGCGCTTTCCGTATGGCTGTACACCGCAGCCAAAAATCGCTGCTGGCGGAGCAGGAAGAAGCTCTCCTATCGCAAGTCCGTGGCACTGGAGGACCTGATGCCGGACGAGGCCGATTTGAGCGCGCTGCTTGCAGCGTCTGCCGCCAGCCCCGAACAGAATGCGTTGAAGCGGCAGGACCAGCAGATGGTTCATCGGGCTGTCCTGAAAATACCGCCGCAATACCGCATTGTGCTGGTGCTGCATGACATGGAGGAGCTTGAGACAGAGCTGGTGGCGAAAATCCTCTCCCTCAAGCCCGGAACCGTACGCGTGCGGCTGCATCGTGCCCGGCTTCTGGTCCGCAAAGAGATGGATAAGCTGCTCAGCAGGGCCGTGCAGAGCGCCTCCACTCGCGGCAAGGCTAAACAGAAACGGCCGCGCGAATGCACTGAGCTCTTCGGCAACCTATCGGAATATCTGGATGGGCGGCTGAAGCCAAAATCCTGTAACCAGATGGAGGCCCACATCGCGGCATGCCCTGAATGTATCGCCTTCATCGGCGACCTGAAGCGTGCGATTGACCGCTGCCGGAATCTCGATATCCCTCTGAACAGCGAGGTTTGCGCGGCCCTGCGCAGACAGCTCGCCGAAGAATACCTGCGCCTGATCGCAAGCTGATCCGCACCG
The DNA here is from genome assembly GCA_035532055.1 of Acidobacteriaceae bacterium. Taxonomy (GTDB): domain Bacteria; phylum Acidobacteriota; class Terriglobia; order Terriglobales; family Acidobacteriaceae; genus Silvibacterium. The sequence goes on from DATKRT010000020.1 coordinate 59,235, forward strand.
GTCTTCCAACCCCCCACCCAAAATCTTCCTCCAAACCTGTAACATCTATCGGTTTAAGGTCTCTATGTATATGAACGGAGGCCGTGGAGCGCCCAGAGGATGACGGGAATCTTTAGAAAAATCAATACTTTATGGCTTATAGCGGTGGCCATGCTGCTTGTCGCACCAGCCCGGCAGACGGCGATTGCCCAGAATGTCCAGGCTGCGCCGCTCACCCTGCGGCAGGCGATTGCCATCGCGCTGGATAAGAACCCAAACGCCGCCGAGGCGCAAGCCGGAGTCAAAGAGGCTCAGGCAGGCGTTAGACAGGCACGCACGGGGCTTTTTCCCCGTCTTAACTTTTCTGAAAATATCTCGCGCGGCAATGACCCCGTTTATGCCTTCGGCACACGTCTGCGGCAGCAGCGGTTCAGCCAGTCCGACTTTGCGCTGAACGCCCTGAACAGGCCCTCCCCCATTGGTAACTTCGCTACCGAAGCCAGTGGCTCATGGATGCTCTTCAATTGGTTCGGAACCCAGAACCAGATCAAGAGCGCAAAGTTCGCCGCGGCGAGCGCTGCCTCCATGAGCAACGAGGCGAACCAGGGCATCGTGCTCGGCGTGGTCCAGGCCTACCAGTCGGTGCTCTACGCGGAACGGCAAATTGACGTGGCCCGCCATGAAGCGGCCACCGCACAGGCACTGCTGAATGACGCAAAGACACGCGTCAAGGCCGGCCTGGCGGTTGACTCCGACATGCTGTCCGCCCAGGTCAACCTCTCCGAGCGGCAGCAGGAACTGATCGCCGCCGAGGGCAATGCAGACGCCGCATGGGCCGCTCTGCAAGCCGCCATGGGCGTCGACAACCTGCCGGCCTCCACGCTCAAGCCGCTGCAGGCGCAAAACTACCCTGACGGCGTGCTCGCCGACGATATCGCCAGCGCGCTGAAGGCCCGGCCCGATCTCAAGGCGCTGCGCCAGCAGCAGACCGCGCAACAGTCTGCCGTGTCCGCCGCGCGCGCGGACTTTTACCCCACAGTCAGCACATACGGCAACTGGGAGACGGACCGCGACACCTTTGCCGGCGACGGCGGCAATCATTGGGTGGCCGGCGTGCAGCTCAACATCGACATTTTGCCCCTCGGCAAACGTGCGCACCTGATGCAGCAACAGGCCGCGCAACAGAAGGCCTCAGCACAGGAACGCGCCGGTGCGCAGCAGATCCGCCTTGCCGTAAGTCAGGCGTGGACCCAGCACCGGACCGCCGAGCGCATGGTGCAGACAGCCCAGGCCTCCATGAAGCAGTCAGCCGAGAGCCTGCGCATTGTGCGCAATCGTTACCGGGCCGGCCTGGCAACCATCACCGACATGCTGCACGCAGAAGATGCGCAGCGGCGAAGCCAGAATGACTATTGGCGCGCAGCGTACCAGAACACCGTCGCCTACGCGGAACTTTTATATGCCACGGGCACGCTCACGCCCAACTCAGCGGAGAACCTGCAATGACGCTACGATTTTCATCTCTCATTCTTGCCGCACCCGTGCTTGCCATTCCAGCTCTGTTGCTGGGCTGCTCGCAATCCAATCCGGCCAAGCCGGCATCGCCGCCCGTGGCGCAGGCCCAGTTGGTCAAGGTGACCGAACAGCAGGTCCCGCACTCAATTCCACTGACCGGAACCGTGCACGCAAACGAGACGGCCACCATCTCGGCACAGGTGCCGGGCAATATCCGCCGCGTGTGGGTACAGGCGGGCGACCATGTTCGTGCAGGACAGTTGCTGATCACGCTGGATGATTCCGCAGAGCGGGCCGGCCTCAATCGCGCCATGGCCGCGCAGGCCGCAGTTGAAAAGCAGCAGCAGGCCGCCCATACCGGCGCCACGCTGGCTGCCAGCACGCTGGCCCGCTACCAGATGCTCAAGCAGGAGAAAAGTGTAAGCCCGCAGGAATTTGATCAGGTCCAGAAGCAGTCACAGATTGCCGCGCTGCAAGCGCAGGCATTGCAGGCACAGAGCGATGAGGCGAAGGCGGCCATCGCCGGCGCCCGGACCCAGTTCGGCTATACCCAGATCCGCGCTCCTTTCGCGGGTGTGGTCACGGCACGTATGGCCGATCCCGGAACGTTAGCCGGTCCTGGCGTGCCACTTTTACAGCTCGACAGCGCTGGCTCTCTGCAGCTTTACACCTCCGTTGACGAGTCCCTTATCGGCTCCATTCGCACAGGCATGAAGATTCCCGTATCCATCGACGGAGCCGCCGCAAGCGGAATCACCGGCACGGTGGCGCAGATCGTTCCCGCGGCGGACCCTGCCAGCCGCACCTTTCTGCTGAAGCTGGACCTTCCCCGAATCAAGGACCTGCGCGCCGGCATGTACGGAAGCGCGCAGTTGCCTGGGACTCTCCACGCAGCGATTCTTGCGCCGCAGTCGGCTGTTGTTATGCGCGGCTCGCTGGCCTGCGTCTACGCGCTCGATGCAAATGGAGTCGCGCAGCTTCGCTATATAACTTTGGGGAATCGCCAAGGCAACGACGTCGAGGTGCTATCTGGCCTTTCTGCGGGGGAGACGATAGTGAACAACCCCGGCGATCACGATCTGGCCGGAAAAAAGATTGAGGAGCAGCAATGAATTCGACTCCTCCCACACAGGACGCTCCCACCCAACCGCACGGCATCGCCGGATGGCTTGCGCATGCTTTCCTCAACTCCAAGCTGACGCCGCTCCTTGTGATTGCGTCTTTGGTGCTCGGCTTTATTGCTATTATGGCCATTCCGCGCGAGGAGGACCCGCAGATCCAGGTCCCCATGCTCGACGTGATGACCGCCATGCCGGGAGCCTCGCCTCATGAGGTGGAAGAGCGCGTCACCAACCCCATCGAAAGCCTGATGCACCAGATTCCCGGCGTCAAGTACGTGTACTCCATCTCAAGCCCGGGACAGAGCCTAGTCATTGTCCGCTTCCTCGTCGGTACTCCCGAACAGGATGCCCTTGTGAAGGTGTACAACAAGCTCTACGCCAACACCGATCGCATCCCGCCTGGGGTCTCGAAGCCGCTCGTCAAGGTGCACTCCATCGATGATGTGCCGATTCTTGCGGTCACGCTGTGGGGCAGCCACTACAACGGCTATCAACTGCGCCAGATGGCCGACGAAATCCAGCACACCATCCGGCAGATCCCGGACGTATCGGAAACCACCGTGATCGGAGGACAGCCGCAGGCCATGCGCGTGGTGCTTAGCAGCGCCAAGCTGGCGGCATTCGGCATCGATCCGGACACGGTGGTCAAGCGCCTGCAGGCAGCCAACGCGCGCACCCAGGCTGGTGAGTTTGCGGAGGGCAATCAGGAGATACTCGTCGACGCCGGTGATTTTTTCAAGGACACAGCAGATCTCGGCGGAGTCGTGCTCGGCGTTCAGAACGGCCGCCCGGTCTACCTGCGCGACGTTGCAGACAAGATCATCGACGGCCCGGCCTTACCGCATGACTACGTTCTGTTCGGTACAACGACGGGGCACGCCAAGGCTGGAGACGCCAAAGATTATCCGGCAGTCACCCTCGCCGTAGCCAAGATAAAAGGCGCCAACGCCACGGACGTTGCCAATGCGGTACTCGAGCGCATTGGCCAGATGCGCGGCGTGCAATTGCCCGCGGACCTCCACATCACCACCACGCGCAATTACGGAGCAACCGCCAAGGCCAAATCCAATGAACTGCTGGAACACCTGCTGCTGGCCACACTCTCCGTCACGTTCCTCATCGCGCTTTTCCTCGGCTGGCGCGAGTCCGGCGTGGTGCTGCTGGCCATTCCGGTCACGCTGGCGCTCACGCTCGCCATCTTCTACCTGCTGGGCTACACGCTCAACCGTGTCACACTCTTCGCGCTCATCTTCAGTATCGGCATCCTGGTGGACGACGCCATCGTCGTCGTCGAAAACATGGTGCGGCACTTCCGCATGCCCGCCAACTGCCGGCGTCCGCTCAGCCAGGTCGCCATTGAAGCGGTGGACGAGGTCGGCAACCCCACCATCCTCGCCACCTTTACCGTGATCGCCGCCATTCTGCCCATGGCGTTTGTTAGCGGCCTCATGGGACCGTACATGCGGCCCATCCCCGTCGGCGCCTCCATCGCCATGCTGTTCTCGCTGGCGGTGGCATTCATGGTTTCACCCTGGGCGGCCATGCGCCTGCTGGGCCGCAAGCATCTGGCCGGAGCGCACACACTCGAACCGGAAAAAGAAGGCCGCATCCTTCAGTTTTATCGTCGTGTCATGCATCCGCTGACGAACAGTGCCCCCACCCGGTGGATGTTTCTCGGCATAGTTGTTCTGCTACTGGTCGCTGCCGCGGCACTTGTGCCGCTCAAAATGGTGCTGGTCAAAATGCTGCCCTTCGACAACAAAAGTGAATTCCAGGTGGTCATCAACATGCCCGACGGCACGCCGCTCGAGCAGACCACCCGGGTCGCTCAGGCGTTGGGCACATACCTTGGCCAGCAATCCAATGTCGAAAACTATCAAATCTACGCCGGCACCTCCGGGCCTTACAACTTCAACGGACTGGTGCGCCACTACTACCTGCGCCGCCAGCCCAATCAGGCCGACATTCAGGTAAACCTGCTGCCCGCCGACGAGCGCCACGAGCAGAGCCATGACATCGCCAAGAGCCTGCGCCCGGGCCTCGACAAAATCGCCGGGCAGTTCGGCGCTCGCATCCAGATTGCCGAAGTTCCCCCCGGCCCGCCGGTCCTGCAGACGCTCGTCGCCGAAGTCTATGGCCCTAGTCTCAAGGGACAGATTGCCGTGGCTCGCGACGTGAAAAGGATCTTCCAGCAGACCAAGGGCGTCGTCGATACCGACTGGTACATGCAGGACCCGCAGCCGGAGCTCGTGATGCACGTCGATCAGGCCAAAGCGGCGCTGCACGGCATCGCCGTTGCGCAGGTCGCGCAGGCTCTGCAGCTGGCCACCTCCGGAATGCAGGCCGGGCTGCTCCACTCACAGACCACGCGCGAGCCGGTACCTGAGGTGGTGGAGTTCGCGCGTCCTGACCGTTCCTCGCAGCAGGCACTGGAGAACATCAAGCTGCGCGGGAACGACGGCAGCATGGTGTCACTGCGCGAGGTGGTGGACGTGGAACACACAACTCTGCAACCGGACATTTACCACAAGAACCTGAAGCGTGTTGTTTATGTCACGGGCGACGTTGCCGGAGCCGAAGAAAGCCCGGTGTACGCCATCCTGAAGATGAACAAAGCACTCGACAAGCTCACCCTGCCGGATGGATACAAGCTGGTCCGCTACAACTCCGTGCAGCCGAAAACCACCGATCACTACTCCATGAAGTGGGATGGCGAGTGGCAGATCACCATTGAGGTCTTCCGCGATCTTGGCCTGGCGTTCGCCGCCGTGCTCATCCTCATTTATGTACTCGTCGTCGGATGGTTCAAGTCTTTCACCGCACCGCTGGCCATCATGGCTCCCATTCCGCTTACGCTGATTGGCATCCTGCCTGCGCACGCGCTGCTTGGAGCCTTCTTCACCGCGACCTCCATGATCGGCTTCATCGCCGGAGCCGGCATCATCGTCCGCAACTCGATTCTGATTGTCGACTTTATTGAGCTGCGCCGGCGACAGGGCATGCCTCTGAAAGAGGCCGTAATCGATGCCGGCGCCATCCGCCTGCGCCCCATTCTGCTCACCGCAGCGGGCGTCATCGTTGGCGCCAGCGTTATACTGCCCGATCCCGTCTTTCAGGGACTCGGCCTGTCGCTGATCGCTGGCAGTGTTGCCTCTACATTTCTCTCCCTGCCTGCCGTGCCGGTGCTCTACTACATGCTCAACGCCGGCAAGGAGAAAAAAAACAGCCACACCCCCATTTCCAACCTGCAACCTGAGGAGGTTCGCTATGACCGTTGAACGTGCACTTCGCTTACTGGCAGGAGCCGTCATACTGATTTCGCTCGGCCTGGCATACTGGGTCTCACACTATTGGCTTTGGTTAACGGCTTTCGTAGGCCTTAACCTCTTCCAATCCGCGCTCACGAACTGGTGCCCGGCCATGACCATCTTCCGTTTGATGGGCCTGCCCAACGCATGCCCGGTGAAGAAGGTGAATGAGCATGCATGAGCGCTGTTTCCCCGCGGCACAAGCGCAGCGCCTTGAAGATCCGGCGCGGCAGGAATGGCTGCCTTCATCGGAGGTCGTGACCGCGGTCGCCGTGCAGCCCGGAGAAACCGTCGCCGATATCGGCGCGGGAACTGGCTACTTCGCCATGCCGATGGCACAGATCACCGGCGCAAAAGGCAAGGTGTACGCCGTTGACGTTCAGGCAGAGATGCTTGACTGGATCAGGAAAAAGATTGAGGCAACCGGACTGGGCAATATCCAGCTGGTCCACGCAGAAGCCACAGCCACTACCCTGCCCGACGCCGCCTGTGATCTGTTCTTCATCGCCAATGTGTGGCATGAGCTGGATGATCGCGCCGCCGTGCTGCGCGAAGCAAACCGCATACTCAAGCCTTCGGGTCGAATCGCGATTCTCGACTGGCGGCCCGACGTGGAACGCATTGCCGGTCCGCCTCTTGAGCACAGGCTATCGACGGAAACAGCAAGGGAGGATCTGAGGCAGGCGGCCTTCCGCGATGGGACGGAGCAACATATCGGTAAATATTCATGGCTGGTAATGGCAGAAAGGGGATGAGTGATGCCGCGCCACAACAAGCATTCGGCTACTTCCGAATCTCTCCGGTCAGATCCTCTGCGCGACGAAGTCTACCGGCAGATGTTTCTCGTGGAGGCCGGACGGCCGCAGGCCGAGCTACATCTGGCAGTTGCAATGCTGAAGGCGTGGAGCGCGCTCGAACAATTGCCCACCAATGAGGAGCGGCGTCAGTGGCTGCGGAGGGTTTGTCCAATCTGCGTCAGAATGATTGAGTCCATGCTGGGCCCCGAAAGCAATGCGCCGCACAGCAAGCAAGACGGCAAGCGGCCCAATCGCCGCAGAGGAGAGATCCATGGAAATTAAGGTGATACACAAAGGCAACGCGCGGTTTCAGATCCAGGCACGGCACCACATCATTGTGAGCGACCAGCCCTCTGAGAACGGCGGCGACGACGCAGCCATGACACCACCCGAGCTGTTCCTTGCATCCATCGGCTCCTGTGCCGCCTACTATGCCGCGCAGTTCCTTAAGAGCCGCAAGCTGGATCAGCAAGGGCTTGAGGTGACCGTACAAGCAGAAAAGCTTCGCCAGCCTGCGCGGCTGGGCAACTTTGTCATCCAGGTCAAAACGCCCGTGTCGCTTAGCGATGATCAGATTCTTGCCATGGACCGTTCCGTGCATCACTGCCTGATCCACCAGACCATGCTCAATGTGCCCAGCATCGAGATTGACATTCTCGCGGATGTGCCGGCCCCCGAGCCTGCGCTGCCTACGGCCTGAATCGCTCAAAGCGCCACGCCGGCGAGTGCGGTACGTTCTCGCGCTGGCGCGGCGTTTTGCCAATTGCATTCAAGCCCGCCTCCAGTTCGTCTGCCAACTTTAAGGCCAGGTAGTAGCGGCGCCGTCCCCACCATATTCAGCACATTCAAGCCTCATCCTGATGGTTTCGGGCCGCTCCCCGTCGTATTTTCCCGGTTCAGGCTCTATCATGCTTAACTAAGCATAAGATTTACTTTCGAAAGCGCGAGAAAAGACCACTCCGATGTCCAATACCAGCAGCGGCGCCGCCGTCCTCTCGTCTCCCACGCCAAACTACAAACTACAAAACATGCTGCTGCTGCTGGTCGCCGGACTCGGCGGTCTGCTCTACGGCGTGGACGTGGGCATCATCGGCGGTGCGCTGCCGTATCTTGAGGCTACCTCCGGCCTGAGCGCGGGCCAGCTCTCCGTGGTTGTGGCGGCGGTGCTGCTGGGCAGCGTCTTCTCCACGCTGTTTGCCGGAATGCTCGCCGACTGGATGGGCCGCAAGCTGCTGATGACCCTGAGTGGAGTCGCGTTCGTTATCAGCATCCCCATTATCGCCTTGTCGAGCGGATACCAACCCCTCTTCTGGGGCCGCCTTTTGCAGGGAACAAGCGGCGGACTTATCGGCGTGGTGGTTCCGCTCTACCTCGCCGAATGCCTGGCCTCTTCCGTACGCGGCAAAGGCACCGGCATCTTCCAGTGGCTGCTTACGCTTGGCATCGTTGCCGCCGCGTTCATCGGCATCTACTACAGCTATCGTGTTGAAGCCATCCAGCATGTAGGGTCCGCCGCGGCCGTGTTCGCCTTCAAGGGACAGGCATGGCGTAACATCTTCTGGGTATCGCTCCCGCCCGGCGTACTCTTCGTGATCGGTACCTTCTTCGTTGCGGAATCTCCCCGCTGGCTCTTCCGCCGCGGCAAACTTGATCGCGCCCGCACCGCGCTTCTCCGCTCGCGCACCCCGGAAGAGGCCGACAATGAAATCCGGGAGATGCAGGAGACGGCCAACGCCGCCAAAGTGCAGTCCTCCGCTGGACAAAAAGTCAGGGAATCCCTTCTCCAGCGCAAGTATGTCTATCCATTCCTGCTGGCGTGCGTCATCCTCTTCTGCAATACCGCTACCGGCATCAACTCGATCATCGGCTACAACACCAATATTCTGATTCAGAGCGGCCTGTCCGACCTCCAGTCGCACTGGGGCTATGTCATCTTTACGGTCGTCAATTTTCTGATGACCATCATCGGCATGACGCTCGTCGATAAGAAGGGCCGCAAGTTCCTGCTCATTATCGGGACCTCTGGAATCGTAATCTCCATGCTGGTTGTTGGCTTTTTCTTCCGCCAGACAGAAAGCCACAACGTCGATTGCCGCGCTGCGGTACAGTCCCTGGTCAACTCCGGACAGAAGCTTGACTTCCACTTCACGCCTGCAACCGCCAAGCAGATTCTGACCGCCACCGGCGGCCAATCCGCATCCTCCATCAATCCAGCGGACGCCTCGCTCGCCGTCATCTATTCCTACGGCGGATTCACCGCGGCAACCAACATTGTCCGGTCCGACGATACTGCCGCCACACCCATTCACATCACTCGAAGCGAAGGCCTTCCCTCGGGCAAGGTCGAAGCCTTCTTCAAGAATCCGTTCGCGAATCTTGCCACCGCCAAAACTGCGCCGCTCAAAATTGAACGCGCCGTTGTAGGAACCATCCCCAGCGAAGGCCATGGATGGCTGGTCGCGATCTTCCTTTACATCTTTGTTGGCTTCTATGCGGCAGGTCCCGGCGTCTGCGTCTGGCTCGCGCTGTCTGAACTTATGCCTACCCGCATCCGCTCCAATGGAATGAGCATCGCGCTGGTCATCAATCAGCTGGTCTCCACCACGCTGGCAGTGATCTTTTTGCCTGTAGCCAGCAAATACGGCTACTCGGCCATGTTCTTCCTGTTTGCAGGATTCACGGTGATCTACTTCCTGACCGCGGTCTTCTTCCTGCCGGAGACGAAAGGCAAGACCCTGGAAGAAATCGAAGAACATTTCGCTGGGGCCGGAGCTTAATCCCTGTGCGCTGCCCGGAAAATACCGGCAAAGGCTTTGGGATACCTATCCCTGTTTGTCTTCTTCTGAAGTTTTTGTGCGGCGATCCCTTGCACTCACGCGACGCTCGTTCTGATCCACGCGCCGTTCCGGCGGGTTTCTCCGCCGATCCAGAACATTCATGCGCCGCTCAATGGGATGCTCCCGCCGGTCAGGCCTCCCCTGGCGCCGATCACTTTCGTTCGTACGCCGGTCAATCTGGCTTACGCGACGCTCCTCGCCTACCACACGCCGCTCGCCCTTACGGGCTCGTCCCAGGGCTTTATGGTCTGAGTCGGACGTTGGCTTTTCAGCTTCCACGCCCTCCGGCGCGGAAGTTATTTCGCCCGGTGTCAGCAACCTGTTCAGGATGGGAAGGTTCACCCGTTGCGTTTCTACAAAGTCCACGCCCTCTGCCGTCAGCATAAAGTCTGAGTTATCAGCCCGCGTGATGTAACCCTTCTTTCGCAAATACCACGTGGTGAAATCCAGATAATCGCGCGGAAAACCCAGCCGGGCTTCTACCTCTGCAAGAGGAACCTCAGGCGCATTCGGATTCGAGCGCCGCCGATAATAGAGCACCGCCAGAAGCGCCAGCCTCCGGTTCGTCTCACCTTCCATGTGGTCCATGAAGTCAATGGTGCTGGATAACGGCTCGGCTTGAACCTGCTCTTTTTCGCGGGCCGCGTTATAGCGCGTACGGCGGGCCGGATCAGACAGCACTTCATAGGCCCGTGTCAGAATCGCAAACTGATCGGCATCTCCCGAATTGGGGTTGTCCGGATGGTACCGGGCCGCAAGAAACCTGTAGACGCGATGGATGGTCTCATCCTCGGCGTTTGGACTTATTTGAAGAAATTCGTAGTAATCCATCTTCTTCATGTCACATCGCGTTCATTGCAAGTGGGATTGGCTGGAATTTTAGCATCTATGCCCCACGAATCTGCAGCGTTAAAAATCCGGAGCTCCCGCCATAAGTAAAAATCAAGACGCTCATCCCCTCTAAACTATATACATGTAACGGCCTGCTGCCTGAATATAGCAACCCCTTCCTTCGTGGTGCATTCCCCTTGAGCCAACTCCTGAAGGAACGTTGTGGCGCCCCAGGATATCGTCTCAATGCGCTTCCGGAGTGCACCCGCAGGAACTCCGCAGGACCAGTCGTGTCCCCAGTTGAACCTGCTTGGGGTAGGCCGGCTCCACAAATCGACCGTCCTTATGGAGTCTGAGCAGCTCTTCAAAAAGAAGCTCTGCGGCAGTGCGCCCAATCTCTGCAATCGGCTGCTGAACGACACTGATGGACGGACGGACTGCTTCCGCCAGCTCAAAGTCGTCATAGCCAAACAAGGCAACTGAGGTTGGAATGGTGAAATGAAGTTTCTGCAACGCTTCGAATGCATACATGGTGGTGCTGTTCTTCAGCGTCAGGAATGCATCAGGCCGATCCGGCCCAGCAAGTAATGTCTCCACCGCGCGTTCCGTGGACTTATAGTCGGTGATCGACGTATCCATGAGGAAGGGAAGTCCGGCCGATTCCACCGCCTGGCGATAACCGCTGATGCGCTCCTGGATGGTGTAAAGATTCAACTCTCCGGTCAGGCAGGCGATGCGCTTGTAACCATGTTCGATCAGATGTCGCGTCGCAGAATTTGCGCCTACAAAATTGTCCGCCACAATGGAAGGGATAGAAGAGCCGGACAGCGGTCTGTCGATGGCCACGACCGGAACTCCAGCACATGCCAGCGCGTGGCGTAAACCCGCGCTCTCGGAATTCGACGGAGCAAGGATCAGCCCATCCGCGCTATGGCTCATCAGAACATTCACACTCTCTAATTCGGCACGTGGATCATTCTGAGTAGTCGTGACGATCAGGAGCGAGCCGTGGGCGCGGGCCACTCCCTGTGCAGCCTCGGCGCAGGCCGCGAAAAATGGATCAGCAATGCTGGGAATAATCAGTCCGATGGTTCGCGTGCGATCGCCCTTAAGGATACGCGCAGCCTGATTCGGCATAAACCCCAAAGCGTCGATGGCGCTCTGCACACGGGCCAGCGTTCTTGGATCCACGCGTTGTCCGCCGTTGATGACGCGCGAAACCGTTGTGGTCCCGACCCCCGCGACCGCGGCTACTTCACTCAGTGTTGGACGTTTCTCTTTCTTAGCCATGTGGTCCAGTCATCAGGCGGCTACCGGCCAGGAGTGATCCAAGTGAATTGCAGCATGCCTCCACAAGGCTCCTGTCTTTCGGTCTTGCGCACCGGTTATGAATGTATAAGGGTTGCGATTCAACGATAACAGACGCGTACCTGTAACTCTGATCAAGTTATTCCAGAAATCCATGCGCGCAGGATTTGCAGTCACGGCCACATCCTTCTCTGCGCTGTACAAGACGCACGGCGCCGATACATCTGTGTACTCTGCATTGCATACCTCCTGCGGGCCCGATACTTCAACTACAGATGGAATGACTGCTAATGCGGCTTATACGGGTTGGGAGTGCCAGTGGGAGAGTGCTTGCCGTATAGCTTCTGACAAATTGCAAACTGCTGCTGCGCGAGTTCTCGCAAGCCTTCACGCTGATAAAGCCTGCCCAGCTTAAAATGCGGCCCCGAGGCCTCAGGCGCAAGAGCCACCGCCTGTTCGAGCTCATGCTGTGCTTCCGGCAGACGGTTGCTGGCCTCCAGGGCTCGGGAGAACTCTTCGTGGATCTTTGGATTTCCTGGAGCAAGCCTGGCCGCCTGCCGCAGCGATGGGATGGCTTCTTCCGGATGGCCTTGATCTGTCAGCAGGACTCCCAAATTGAGATAGGGCTGCGGGTCGCGCGGATGATCGGCCTGCCAGGCAATTGCCTGCCGATATGCCGCCATGGCCTTATCCATCTTGTTCAGACCCTGCCATGCCAGCCCCATATTGTTTTCTGCCTCAAGATAGCCAGGCCTCAGTGCAAGCGCCTTCCCATAGCTCGCAATCGCGTCAGCAAATTGATCTTCGTTGTATTGCGTGCGCCCCAGCAAATACCAGGCGTCTGCATCGTTCGGCTTTTCCTCCGCAACTTTCGAAAACCACTTCTGAGCATCTGGAAAATCGCCAAGAAGCACGTAGTCCGAAGCCACAACCTTCAGGTCATCGGCTGCCGGAAAGCGGTAACGCGCGCCCGCTGTGAATTCGGCCAGGGACTTCTGTGGATTCTTCTCGCGGAAATACACATATCCAAGCAGAAAGTGCGCATCTGCCGACGTCGGATTCTTTGCGATGTACGTATGCAGCAGACTTTCTGATTCTGCAACGTGGCCTCCCATCACCAGTTTGCGTGCGGCCACCAACGGATCTTCTGCTTGCTGTCCCATAGCTGCGCACACGCATAGGATGGCCATCAGAACCATAAACCATGCCCGGATGAAACGCCCTGTCTTCATCGCATTGCACCTGCCGCCATCACAACCTGAGAAATCTCCGTTGTATAGACGAGTCTTCCCAGCTTCCGGACGCATGCGCTGCCACCCTGCCAGACACCAGGCCGTGCAGGTCTTGCCCAGTTAATGGCGACGGGTAAGTAAGCCGGATTTGGCAGAAAAACACGCGTGAACATATTCGACTAACTCCCCGCCCCTTTCAAACACAATTTCCCGGTAATTCCATGCCCCTGCTCGATTGTGTAGATACAATCCGGTGCAGGAACCACCACCTTCTCCTTGCGCCCTCCGGGCCAGTGAATCTCCAGTTCATCAATGTGGCTCGCCTTCCCAAGGCCAAAATGCACGCGCGGGTCACTCGACGAAGCAAAACTACCTCCGCTCAGAACATCTCCGCGCTGTGTGATTCCTCCAGCAGTAAGAAAGACGGAAGCACCTATCGCATCGCGCGGCTCTCCGGGACCGCCAATCAAGTGGAATTCAACCCAGTGGTTATGGTCGGGATCCACGTTGCGCAGCAGGGTAGGCGGGCCATCCAGATTGTTGATGACCACATCAATTTTGCCGTCATTAAACAGATCTCCAAAAGCAGCACCGCGCGCGCGCATCACCATTGCCAGACCGCTGCCCTTAACCGCGGGCATTAGAGAAAATTTCCCATCCCTGAGGTTTTTGAAGAGCAAGGGCCGTTGAGCAAAGCTCGTGCCCCAATCGTGCTGATCGACCTGTGGGTACACATGACCATTGGCGATAAAGAGGTCTTTCCAGCCGTCGTTATCGAAGTCGATAAACCCGTCGCCCCATCCCAGAAACGGTATGGTCGCCTTGGCGATGCCTGCCGGATAGCTCACATCGTCAAATAAAAGCGACCCGTCATTGCGATACAGCACATCGTAGTCGTCGGAAAAATCCGTGTCCGCAATGTCCAGCTTCCCGTTATTCAGATAATCGCCCACGGCAATCCCCATCGTTGCCGTCGGACGCCCCTCACCGTTGACCGCGTAGCCTGATTCGAAACTCAGGTCTTCAAAGGTGCCATTCCCCTTGTTGTGGTACAGATAGTTCGGTGTTGAGTCATTCGCTACAAGCAGATCGGGCTTGCCGTCTCCATCCAGATCGACAAACAGGGAAGTCAGACCGTAGTAGCCCGGAGCATCATTGACCCCGGCCTTCTTGCTTACATCGGTAAATGTGCCGTTTCCGTTGTTGTGAAACAAATGATCGTGTGCGCCGCGCAGCCCGCGAGGCCCGCAGAACACCGGAACACCGCGAAACCGGCAATTGTTCGAAGCGACCTGGTCCGATCCGGCAGCCGGCGGGTGCTTGAAGTCATACGAGACATATCCGGGGACAAACAGATCGAGATAGCCATCGCCATCGTAGTCGCCCCACGTGGCGCCTGTAGACCAGTTTCCTACAGCTACGCCGGCCTTTTGTGCGACATCGGTAAAGGTCCCGTTATGGTTGTTGTGGTACAGCCGATTTCCTCCGGAAACATTGGTCACATAGATGTCCGGCCAGCCATCGTTATCAAAATCGCCCACGGCAACACCAACTCCCCAGCGGTCATTGGTTACTCCTGCCTGTACCGCCACATTGGTAAATGTGCCGTCGTGGTTATTGCGAAACAGAGCGGCTTGCGGCGGGCTGGCTTTCCCGTCCATGGCGTCGTAAGTCATCCCGTTCACCAGATAGATATCCAGCCAGCCGTCGTGGTTGTAATCCAACAGCGCCACGCCGCCTCCCAGCGACTCTACAATGTATTTTTTCGCTGGAGTCCCGCTGGAGTATTTCCACGAGGCCAGGCCCGATTGGCGGGTAACATCCTGGAAGACGATCGTGCCTTTTGTGGCAAAGCCACCTGCGGTAATCGGCCGGTTCTCCGCATCGTGCACCGGCGCGTAGACGCCACCCGTGCTCGTTCCACCCTGCTGTCCCGTCTGCGGCGGCCCCATCTGCGCCAGCCCTTGTCCCGCACCGGCCAGCAGCAGAGTCAAGATTGCAAGCCAGCTAGTGGCTTTCGCTCTTGGCCGTAATCTCTTCATTGGCTCTTTCGGCCACGGCTGCGCTTGCCTGCCGCTGCAGTTCTCCATAGGTATGCAATTCCTGTCTGGCTTTTACCGTCTGACCTTCAGCGCGGTACACCGACGCCAGCAGAAAATGAATGGACGGCTCATCAGGACTGCTCTTTTCCGCCAGTTGCAGATCCGGCAAGGCCTCATTTTGCCTATTCAGCTTGATCAGCGCACGAGCACGGTCGACACGGGCCTGCATCAGATTCGGGCAACTGGAGATCGACTGGTTCAGCTCTTTGAGGGCCTCGTCATTGGAGCCATTCCCCTGCAGGATGGAGTCGGCCAGCTTCCAGCGCGCGATGCAGTCCGTGGGTGCAATGGTCAATTCCGTGCGGAACTGCTGCTGAGCGGATTGCCATTTACCCATCTCCCAGTAGATATTCCCCAGGCGAAGATGTGTCCCCGGCTGCTGCGGGGCAAGGCTTACCGCCTTCTTGAACTCCACCAGCGCCCCGTCGTAGTTCTTCATGCTCTCGTCGATCTCGCCTGCAACCTCATGCGCCACGTAGGAGTTGGGGTTGATTTCATTTACCTTGGCGAGTGCATCTTCCGACAATTGCAGGTAGGTCTTGCCCAGCACATACCATGCTTCCTGGTCTTTCGGGTTCCGGTGAAGGTATGAATTCAGGTGCTCTATGGCTTCCTGATTCTCTCCGAGGCTGAGCAGTACATGAGCAAGGCTGATTTGAATGTTGTCGTCTGTAGGGTTGGCGTGGAGAGCCTTCTCCAGGAGCGGCTTCGCCCTGTGGTTCTCGCCCAGTTCAAAATAACTCAGGCCCAGCATCGCGGTCGCGGTGGGCATATTCGCATTCAGCCGCAGCCCCTTCTCGAGGACCGGAACGGCCTTGGCATACGCGTGCTCGTTGAAATAGAGCATCCCCAGATTGTTGTAGGCAGGCGCCAGGTGGGGCGCTAAACGGATCATCGCGCGG
The DNA here is from genome assembly GCA_035532055.1 of Acidobacteriaceae bacterium. Classification (GTDB taxonomy): domain Bacteria; phylum Acidobacteriota; class Terriglobia; order Terriglobales; family Acidobacteriaceae; genus Silvibacterium. Next base: position 75,167 of record DATKRT010000020.1, read on the forward strand.
TATTTTGCGATGGCTGTAGCAGCGTTGCCTTGCTGTTCGGCAGCCTTGGCTTCCGCGTAGAGCCGCTGCACGGCAGGGGTTACTTCATTTCCGGACGATTGGGCAACCAGCGGTGCAGTCACAATCACGGCCAGACACACGCCGTATATAAGCACTTTTACGGCATTTTTCAAGTAAGCGCGGCCTTGATTGCAGCGTTCCGGGTCACCGTTCCCTGTTGGTCGCGTTGACTTTAGAGTCTTTGGCTTTACCATACACCGACTCGAGAAATGCTCCAGCGCGCGGAACACGGAAAAATCTTCATCTGCATGTATTCGTAATTATAAAACCTGCGGCAGCACCCACTAAAGGCGCTGCCGCAGGAAGGGGGCAAAGCATTGCGGCGGAGGCAGGGTTATGCCTCCGCCGCAAGGTTTAGAACTGCAACCGGAACTGAACCTGTCCTTGACGGTTGCTGATGTTTGAGTACGTTCCAGTTACCTGGCCGTAGGTTCCACTGCTGAAGTTGGTATCAGGTCCGGGCAATTGGGTCCGGTTAAAGAGGTTGAAGTAGGAGATGTCCAGAATTCCCTGGAAACGGTCTCCAAAGTAGAAGTGCTTGCGAACGTTTCCATTTTCCATGTAGTACGCCGGATTCTTCAGCGCACTATATGTACGATATGAATCGCCAAGGGTGTACTGCGGAGCCTTGGTGAATGCGTTCGGATTGAAGATTTGCTCCTGGGTATGGTTGATGAGACCCTGCAGAGCCTTATTGTATGAAGCGGTGCCAAGGCTAACCGACGTATTGCGGTTTGGACGCTGGCCGCCGCCGTTGGGATACGGGAAGTCCAGATTTTGGCCCACTCCCGTCGGAGTGCCGGACTCGTAGTCGAGGATCCAGCCCACCTGCCATCCGCCGAGTACCTGACCCGTGACACCACGGTTCGAGAAGAACCGCTTGCCAGGGCCAATCGGTAGTTCATACGTTCCACTGACCTTGAAGGCCTGCGGAGGCGCACCGGAGGTCGGAGACCACTCGAGCTTCTGGTTGTACTTGTTCAGAGAATTCGAGATGAAGCTTGAGAATCCACTGCCGGTGTTGTTGTACTCCCGGGCAAGTGTGTAACCCGCGAGGAACGACAACCCATTCGTAAAGCGTTTCTCAAGTTGCAACTGCATGCTCTGGTAGAACGCCGTCCCCTTCCCTTCAAAGTTATTGAAGAGATATCCGTACTGCGGATAAGGAACGAGGGACTGTGCAACCGTAGCCGAAGAGCCCCACATGCTGGCAAAGCCCGCATAGGGAGCCTGGTAACCAGCGGCCTGCGCGGAACCGTCAGAGAAGTTCAGATTTAGATCATTGCCGAGAGCGAAGTACTTCGGGTTGATCTGGTTGATCGAGTTGAGCTGGCTCGGAAGATGAATATCGCGGTTTCCGACCCAGGCCAGGGTTGCGAACATCTGGTACGGCAGTTCGCGCTGCAGGTTCACGCTCCATTGCTGGCTGTAAGGTGCAAAGCCATCGTTCTTGCTGAAGACGTTGACCTGTGGACCACCCACACCCAGTCCGGGGTTAAACGCAGTGGCCGGCGGATTGGGCATGATGTTGCTGTCCCAGCTCCCGTAGGCCGACACGTTCGAACCCGATGAGTTCACGGCATAGGAGCCAACCAGCAGGTTGCCGTAGTTCACAGCCACCTTGTTGGTGCCGTACTCATAAGCGCCGCCGTCCAGGAAGGCGATGCTGAATCCGCCCTGCACAACAGTCTTGTTGTTGATCTGATACGCGAACCCGAAGCGCGGTCCGATGTGGCCCCAGTGCATGGGCGCACGGTTGAAGCCCGCGCAGCCAGTGCAGTTGCCGAACTTCGTAACAGCACCGAGGATACCGTCCGCTGCCGGATTGGGAATGCTCGGATCGAAGTACACAATGTTGTTGTGCATTTCGGTGAACGGAACCATCATGTCCCACCGCACACCGAGGTTGACCGTCAGTTTCGGGGTCACCTTCAGGTCATCCTGAAAGTAGGGTGAGAAATCAAGGTTACGCAGACGAAGTTCCTGCGAATTGCTGCGGTTGGCGGAATCAGGAAGTCCCAGAAGGTAGCTGGCAAAGCCGCTGCCCTCGGAGCCAAAGTTCGGACTGTTGGGATCCGAAGTTTCCAGGTTGCTGAAGTTGAAGTGTCCGCCAGCAGTCTGCTCTTCGTTATCGTCCTGCAGGGCGCGACGGAACTCACCACCGATGTTGAAGGTGTTGCGTCCCTTGGTCCACAGCAGATTACCCACAAGCGCAACGCCAAGCTTGCGGTTGATCGACTGCAGCCAGGCGCCGCTGGTGCCCCAGCTTGTCGGTGCATGCTGTCCGCCGAAGGTGATGTTTGTGGGTATGACGCCACCCTGGACAGCAGGGAAGCTGTATTTGGTTTGGTTGTACTGGTTATTGATTTCGCCAATCCATCCGGCGCCAAGCGTCAGGATCATTCTCGGAGAAATGGTGTAGTCGTAGTTCAGCAGGAAGCCGCTGCCGAGAGCCGGCTCATACTTCATGCTGTTCAGCGGATTGGGAGCGACGACCATCGGCGAATTATCGAAGCTCCAGTTGCTGAAGCTGTTGCGCCACTGGCTCCAGTGTATGCTCTGCGAAGGCGTGAGCACCTGGTCAATGGTGTAGCCCCAGACATGCTGGATGTGCGGATTGTTAAACGGAGTGTAGCTCTTGTTGCTGTTCAGCCCGCCTACGCCGGTACCTGGGCTATCAGGGTCCGGCAGATACTGCAAAAGGATCTGCGAGGTGGGGCTGATACAGGCCGCGGGTATCTTGTTCCCAGGGAACTGCTGGCCCGGCGTAAGGCCGCCGCAGGTAACCCCAGGCGGAACATAGATCGGGATCACAAGGCCGGTGCCGCCGTCGACAAAATCACTGAAGTCGCCGGTCTTTTCCAGCGCTGTAGGAACAGTCGATGGAGAGGTGTTCATGTTGTTCTGCTTGTACCATTCCTGGCTGTAGTGGAAGAACGTCTTGTCGCGCCCGTTGTATATCTTCGGGATCGAGACAGGTCCGGCAACCGTGAAGCCGTAGTTGTTCTCGTGGTCGGTTGGAACACGGGCTGGAAGTCCCCATGCCGGGCCGTTGAAGAAGCCCTCCGAGTCAAACATGCTGTTACGGTTGATCTCAAACAGATCGCCATGGTAGTGGTTCGTGCCGGACGCCATCTGATAGCTCAGCGCGCCCTGTCCCAGTCCGTACTGCGCAGCAAACGTAGTGCGCTGGATCTTGACTTGGTTCACCATCTCAAACGGAGGATTGAAGTTCGTCGTGTAGCCAGCCGTCTCCGGCTGCGGGGCAGGAATACCGTTGTAGAGAATTTCCTGCTCGAAGTCGACGCCGCCGTCTACGCGGTGCGAGAAGGTGTTGCCCGTAACGCCAGGAGCGAGAAACTGCACCGAATCGATCTGACGGCCACGGCCTCCAACCTCAAACGGGAGCGAGGCCACAACCTTTGGCTCGATAACGGTTCCGATTTGCGGCTGGGTTGTGTTCAGCGCGATGGGGTTCGAAGTTACCTCGACCGTTTGCGTGCTCGAACCAGCCTTGAGGGTCGCATTGATGGTGGCTGTCGTACTCACCTCAATGTGAATCTGCGTCTGAACGTACTTCTGAAATCCCGGCGCTGCAACAGCCAGCGTGTATGTTCCGGGGATCAGACCTGAAACCGTATAGGTACCGGCGCTGCCCGTCGATACTTGCGTCTTCACGCCTGTACCTAAGTTTGTGATCGTCACCTGGGCATTCGGAATAATGGCACCTGTGGTATCGGTGACCGTACCCGTCATGCCGGCGACTGCCTGGGCGGAAAGTGTTCGCGCTGTCAAAAGCAGACAAGCGAGAGTGAACGCTACAAGCGATGCTCGTAGCGCGATCCGCGACCAACGATTGGAATGAGACCTAATTCCAAATGTCATGTTTGTCTCTGTCCTCCTACGAAAGATGTAACTGCCTCTTGCTTTTGAAACAGGCCAGACCGGCGAATCCGAGGCATTTCGGTCTGGTCCTTGCTTTGGTTAAAAAAACATGCGTCAGTCGGGCACCCACACTCGAAAATTTGTCCCGAAACCAACTCGGATTACACGTCGCAACTTGCCTGGAGCAAATCTAAAAAAATAGAGAGTGCTGCGTGGTATCGTTTCCAAGCAGCCCAAACTATAGGTCTACAGATTTCCCATTGTCAATACTCTTGTGCTAAAAATTGCATTTTTTGAGCATTCCTCGACAAGTCCAACCTGCACCCTGCGCTCCAAAATTCAGCCCTCTCGCACTCAGCTTTAGCCGGAAATGATCCGGGGCCGCAGAATGTGGCCTACTGCGTTAACTGCTGTAGGCCACGTGCTTTTAGTATTTCACAGCATCTTACTGATTTTATTGATGCTTTTCAGAAATTGCGCTTAAACGTTTTTGTAGAGCCCTTTAGAGCCTACAGCCCGACCATTCCCACTCTTCTACCAAACAGATGGCAATTGGGCCCGGCGGCCAGAGCCCGGTACGAACTCCAGTCGGGCTCCAATACGGCTTGACAGGGAGCATTTCCAGCGGCTATCTTGAGGCGCCGAACGATGGAAACGATACCATGTATCGTTTCGCCTCGCCGATAGCACCTAACATACTGGCATCAGCCTCAATTCTGCTGCAAACAAACAGAACTTCTGATGCAAACGAACAGAAACTCCACGTAACCCTTTTCTACGGACCCCGATGTGCCATGTACACGGTCCAAAAAATCCTCCAACCATTCCTGGAGAAATGCCATGTCGCGAAAAATCGCATTTACATTGTCGGCTTTGATAGCTGGCGCCTTCTTCATCGGCTCAGCAGGAGCGCAAAAGACCTCCAAGCCCAACCTCGAAAAGCAGCCCACCCTGTATGTAGTGGGTTACGCGCACCTCGATACCGAGTGGCGTTGGGAGTACCCGCAGGTCATTGACGAGTACATCCCCAATACCATGCATGAGAACTTCAAGCTCTTCAAAAAATATCCCCACTACATCTTCAACTTCACGGGATCAAACCGTTACCGGATGATGAAGGAGTACTACCCTGCCGATTTCGCCAAGGTACAGAAGTACGTCGCCGAGGGCCGCTGGTATCCCGCCGGATCCTCAGTGGAAGAAGGCGATGTGAACGCGCCCAGCGCCGAGTCCCTCATCCGGCAGATCCTCTATGGCAACGACTGGTTCCGCAAGGAATTCGGCAAAGCCAGCGCGGAATACATGCTGCCCGACTGCTTTGGATTCCCAGCGGACCTGCCCACCATCCTGGCCACCTCAGGCATCAAGGGCTTCTCCACGCAGAAGCTGACCTGGGGTTCTTCGGCTCCGGGAGGCGGTCCGGACTCCATGGAGAAGACACCCGTGGGAACTCCCTTTAATGTCGGCGTCTGGGTTGGCCCGGATGGCGAAAAGGTGATCGCGGCCCTCAATCCCGGCTCCTATTCCGGAGGCATCTACACGGACCTCACTAAGCCGCTTCCGCCTGTGAAGCCAAATCCTCAGATTGTTGATTTGCAGAACCAGATCAAGGCTCTGCGCGCGAAGTACGAAGCGGAACACGCGAGTGGTCAAAAACAACCGACTCCTGGTGAAATACAACAGTACTTCGCTTTACAACATAAGCTGGACAGTCTGCAGAAGATTCAACAGGATGAAGCCCTGAACCGCTTCCAGGGCGATTGGGCCGGACGCGTTGAAAACAACGGCAAGGTTACCGGCGTCTACACGGACTACCACTACTTCGGAACCGGCGACATCGGCGGTGCGCCGGATGATGCCTCTGTAGCCCGTCTGGAAGCCATCGTCACGCATGGCAATGCCAGCATGCCGCCGCCGGGATACCTCGGCTTCCGCCATGAGAATCATCCGACCTGGCCGGAAGTTGCCGTCGGCAACGGACCGGTTCACGTCATCTCCGCCCGCGCGGACCAGATGTTCCTCGACATCACTCCCGCGGAAGAAGCGCGTCTGCCGGAATACACAGGTGAAATGGAGCTGACCAATCACTCTGCCGGTTCGCTCACCTCGCAGGCATACCAGAAGCGCTGGCTGCGCAAAGAAGAACTGCTCGCCGACGCTGCGGAGAAAGCATCCGTTGCGGCATCCTGGCTCGGCGGCCGCACGTATCCCATTCAGCGCCTCAATGATGCCTGGACGCTGGTGATGGGCGGCCAGTTCCACGATCTGGCAGCCGGTACCGCGACTCCGAAATCCTATGAGTTCGCATGGAACGACGACGTAATCGCGATGAATCAGTTCGCCGGTGTCGTGCGCAGCGGTTCAGAAGCCGTTGCCGCCGCCATGAACACTGAGACTCCCGGCGTTCCCGTCGTGGTCTACAACCCGCTCAACATTGAGCGGCAGGGGCTGGTCTCCGCCAAGGTTGATTTCCCCGGCGGAATGCCGCAGTCGGTTACCGTTTCGGGCCCGGACGGCCGTTCGGTGCTCGCGCAAATCTCCAACGGCAAGGTAGTCTTCCTTGCTCGCGTGCCCTCGGTTGGCTATGCGGTGTACAGCGTGCGCGCCGGTAAGACCACACCCAGTTCACTTCACGTCACCAACCACTCGCTGGAGAACAAGTACTACCGCGTCACCATCGACAGCAACGGTGACATCTCCAGCATCTACGACAAGGCGATCGGCAAGGAGTTGCTCGCCGGTCCCATGCGGCTCGCCATCTCCTACGACAATCCCACCCAGTGGCCGGCCTGGAACATGGACTGGGAGCAGGAGCAGGCGCCTCCACGCCAGTATGTGAGCGGCCCTGCAACCATCCGTGTTGTAGAGAACGGTCCCGCGCGCGTTGCGGTCGAAGTGAGCCGCGAAACCGCAGGCTCGAAATTCGTGCAGACGATCATGCTTTCTGCTGGCGAAGCAGGCAAGCGTGTCGTGATCAAAAACGACGTCAACTGGAACACTCGTGAGTCGAACCTGAAGGCGGTCTTCCCGCTGACGGCGCACAACGAGATGGCCACCTACAACCTCGGCATCGGCACCATTCAGCGTCCGAATGCGCGCCCGCGCAAGTTCGAGGTCCTCTCGCATCAGTGGATCGACCTCACCGATGCGACCGGCACCTTCGGCGCGACCATTCTTACCGACTGCAAGAATGGATCTGACAAGCTGAACGACAACACCATCCGCCTCACGCTCATCCGCACTCCGGGTGTGCAGGGCGGCTATCCTGACCAGGCCACGCAGGACCTCGGCCATCACGAGTTTGTGTACGGCATCGCCGGACACGCCGATGACTGGAAGACTGCGCAGACTGACTGGCAGGGTCAGGAACTGAACGATCCGCTGATCGCCTTCACCAGCGCAAAGCACACCGGCGCTCTGGGACGCCAGTTCTCGCTCGTGAAAATCAGCAATCCCCGCATTCGCATCATGGCTCTTAAGCGTGCGGAAAACAGCAATGAGTTTGTCATCCGCATGGTGGAACTCGATGGCAAGCCGGAGCAGAATGTCCGCGTCGCGTTTGCTTCGCCTATCACTTCTGCGCGCGAGGTCAACGGCCAGGAACAGCCGCTGGGTCCGGCTGTCGTCAAAAACGGCGACCTGGTAACTTCCTTCACCGCATACCAACCCCGCACCTTTGCGGTTCGCCTGCAGCCGGCTACGGCCCGGGTTGCGCCGGTAAAGTCGGAGCCGGTTGCGCTGCACTATGATCTTGCCGCCGCCAGCAACACCGGCAGCAAGATCACCGGTGGATTCGACGGCAAGGGCAATGCGCTGCCCGCGGAAATGCTTCCTTCAACGGTCGCCTTCCACGGCGTGGACTTCCACCTTGCGCCCGCCAGGACCGGCGCGATGGATGCGGTAGTTGCCAACGGACAGACAATCGTTCTGCCGCACGGCGACTATAACCGCGTCTACATTCTCGCTGCCGCTACCGGCCCCGATCAGGAAGCCGCCTTCAAGGTCGGCGACCATGCAGACACGCTCAAGGTCGAGGACTGGGGCGGATTCATCGGACAGTGGGATGACCGCCAGTGGATCGCGAAGGATGTAACCGTGACGGCGCGTATGGGCCGCCCGGCACACACCGAGCACGACGACTACGCAAAGATGGTCGGTATCCGGCCCGGATACATCAAACGCGCGGAACTCGTCTGGTACTGCTCGCACCATCACGACTCTGCTGGAAAGAACGTCGCGTACTCCTACTCCTACCTGTTCGGATACTCGATGACTCTGCCCGCCGGGGCCAAAACCATTACTCTGCCGAAGAATAGCAACGTCCGCATCCTGGCCATCTCGGTGGTGAAGGAGAACCCGGAGATCGCACCCGCGCAGCCCTTGTATGACACACTGGGCCGCTCGGAGCCGGGCCCTGTGGGGCAGCCGTAATTCGCAGGCTGAGTCCATCTCCGTAGTCTTTAACCCAAACCCCTCGGTCTACAGCCGAGGGGTTTAACTTTGCACTCAGGAATGAAGGACAGATAGAAGCAGGCGCGGTCTGCGACCAGCTTTAAGCGGGCTCTTCCTTGCCGGACATGTAGTAGTGCACGGCCGGTGTGATGATGAGCGAAAGCACCATTGAGATCAGGATGCCTCCAATGACCGCGATGGCCAATGGCTGCAGCATCTGCGAACCGGCGCCGAGTGCGAGCGCCAGCGGGAACATACCGCAGACCGCGGCAACCGCCGTCATCATGATCGGCCGCAAACGGCGGCGCCCGGCCTGAATCATCGCTTCGCGCGGATGCATCCCCGCATCGCGGAACTTCACGTCCGCATCGAGCAGCAGAATGCCGTTCTTGGCCACGATGCCCACAACCATGATGAGTCCCATGAAGGACGAAATGTTGAACTCCGTGCCGGTAATCAGCAGCGCGAGGAAGACGCCCGACGTGGACATGACCGCGGACGCCATAATGGAAACAGGCGCGGAGAATGAGCGAAACTCGAATAAAAGCACAAAAAAGACCAGCAGCATTCCGGCGAAGAGCACTTTCAGCAAGTCGTGGAACGATTGCTGCTGCGAGGCATACGTACCGCCGTACGCCACGCGAATCTCGGGCGGCAAATTGAGCGAAGCAACCGCCTTTTTGACCAGCGGAATCGCCTTGCCAAGATTGGAGCCCTCAAGCCGCGCGCTCACTTCATCCAGCCGCTGCAAATTCTCCTCTAGAATCTCGGTCTGCCCGGGAAGGTGCTGAATCGTAACCAGCGATCCCAGCGATGAAGTCGTTCCCGTGGAACTTAGAAAAACCGTATTATCCATGACGCCCGGAGTGGCCCGGAACTGCTGCGGGAAACGCACGCGAATGTTGTACATGCGGTTGCCAACGATCATCGGAATCGGCGCAACGTCGCCATCCAGAAGCGCATTCGTATCCATGGAAAGCTCCTCCGGAGTAAAACCGTTCTGCGCCGCGACCGAGGGCTGGATATGGTAGATCGTCTCCGGACTGCTGATGGTATTGTCGATTCCGTCCAGCACGCCGACAACACCGGGGACCTTCGAGATTTTGTCCGCCACAATCGGGGCCCACTTGCGCAGCGTGGCCGGATTCTCACAGAACAGCTTGATGACCACCGGCTGAGGCGCATTCGTCAAATCACCGATCGTATCTTCCAGCGTCTGATGCAGGTCGATATCCAGCACGGGCACCCGCGCAGATACCTTGTCCTGAACCTCATTCATGATGGTGTAGATACTGCGGCTCCGATGATTCGAAAGACGAACCGAAATGTCGCCCGTATTGGCTTCTGTTACTGCCGCGAGTCCCAGTTGCAAACCCGTGCGGCGTGACGTCGCCACCACCTCGGGAATGGACCGGATGATGTGGACGGCTTGCTCCAGCGCGCGATTCGTCTCTGCAAGCGAACTGCCCGGAGGCATGACGTAATCCACGGTAAACTCACCCTCGTCCATTTTGGGCAGCATGCCTGAGCCCAGCGCGCTGTAGCTGAGATACGAACCGAGAACCAGAAGCAGCGAAAACGCCACCAGCCACCACGGATGATCAAGAGCCAGCTTGAGCACCCGCTCGTAGAAGGTGATTATCTTTTTCATCCATCCGCCGATGCTCGCTTCTTCGGCGGCTAGAATACGTGCCGCCTGGTCTTCCGGCGACTGAAACTCCCCGATCTGCTCATCCGCCGGTACAAGGTCCTTGCGCCGGACAAAATACTGGCTAAGGGTCGGCGTCCATGTAAGGGCAAGGATCAATGAGGTGACCAGCGCCGATGCCATGGTGATCGCAAGCGCCCGGAAGAACACCCCGGTAACACCCGTAATCAAAATCAAGGGAAGAAAAATGACCACCGGCGTGGCTGTTGAGCCGACCAGCGGAACTTTCAGTTCCGAAAGCGCGCTGCGAATCGCCAGGCTCCGGCCCTGCCCCGCATCCCGGTGCACCACAATGTTTTCAACAACCACAATCGCGTCGTCGATCACCAGACCCACTGCTGCCGCGAGGCCGCCCAGTGTCATTAAATTGAAGGTCTCGCCAAGCACCTTCAGCACCAGGAAGGTCACGGCCACAGTTACAGGAATCACCAGCCCGGCAACCAGCGAGCTGCCCCAGTCGCGCAAAAAGAGCACCAGAACAATGCAGGCCAGAATGATTCCAATCAGGATGGCATCGCGAACGCTCGCGATTGCCTCCTTCACCAACTCACCCTGATCGTAGAAAACCGAAAAGTGAACTCCCGGCGGCAGGGTCTTCTTGATCTGCGCAAGTTCGGCATACACCCCGTCCGATACAGTCACCGTGTTCGCGCCGGGCTGGCGACTGATGCTGAGCAGGACCGCAGGCTTGTTTTCAGAAGTAACAACCGTATAGCGTGGCGCGACCGCAGGCTTCACCTGCGCAATATCACCTACTGTGACCGGCACGCCAGAGCTCGTTCGCTTGACAACAATCTTCGCCAATTCGCTCGGATCATGGACCTGGCTGTCCACCAGATCGAGCACCAGCTGATGATGCGAGGAGATCAGGCCGGGAGACTCAATCAGATTGCTTTTCTGGACCGCCGCCAGAATATCGGAAACCGTAATGCCCGTCCGCAACAGCTTGGCGGGATCGGGAATAATGTCGAACTCCGGCACATCCCCGCCCTGAACCAGGACCGAAGACACGCCATTCACGCGGTTCAGCCGGGGCTTGATCTGGTAGGTCGCGATCCCCCAAAGCTTTGAGGAAGGAATGCTGTCCGAGGTCATTCCGAACGAGAGAATCGGAAAGCTGGAGAAGCGCAGCCTGTGTATATCGATACTGACCGTGGGCGGCAACCCCGACTGCACGCGGGACATGGCGGCATACACCCGCTGCAGAGTCCGGAACATGTCCACTTTCCAGTTGAAGTACAGATCAACCTCGGCCGAGCCACGGCTGGTGATGGACCGTACCGTCCGGAGCCCTTGAACGCTGTTGACGGCCTCTTCAATGGGACGCGTAATCGTCACCATCATCTGATCAATCGGCATCACACCGTTGTCGATCGCGATCAGCACGCGGGGGAAATTTGTGGTCGGAAAAACAGCAATCGGGATGCTGAACGCCGCATAGATACCCACTCCCGCCATGGCGACAATGACCGTAATCACCGCCTTGGAGAATATGGAAAACCATGCACCTTTTTCCGGAGCATCCCCGGAGGAAGGCAGGTTCTTGTCGTCTTGTACGGGAGCTTTTTCTTCCATGGATCGCTAGCCCTGCTCCCCTGCGGCGCCGCTCTTCTCAGGTGTCGCTTTCACTTTTGTCTTGTCAGGAAGGCCGTAGGCTCCGCCGACAATCACCTGATCTCCGGCATGGAGCCCGCTAAGAATCTGCACGAGACTCCCATCATGAATCCCCGTAGTGACCGGACGGGAATAGGCCACGCTGTCCGGGCCCACCACCATCACTCGCTTCTCTCCGTTATCGCCCACCAGAACAGCAGACTCGGGTATAGCCAGCGCGTCCGGCACTTTGCGCACTACGATTGAAGCGCTCACCGAGGTTCCCGGCGTCAGCTTGTGATGCGGATTATCGGCTTCCAGCCAGATCTCGACCGTCGTGCTGTTCGGGTCCAGTGCAGGACTGATGATGCTGACTTTTGCCGGGACCCCGGCGTCGATGCCCGGCACGCTGAGCGTTGCCGGATCGCCAAGGTGCAGTTGGGCCGCTTCAGCCTGCGGGATATGCAACCGCAGAATGACTTTCGACGTGTCCATGACCACCAGCAGCGGTGTACCGGCAGGAACAATGTCGCCTTCGTATACGGTGCGTTCCGCGACAACACCATTGATCGGGCTGCGTATTTCGCTGTACCCAAGTTGCGCAACCGCATTCAGATATTGCCCCTGCGCCGACTCCATCTGCCCCTTGGCCGCGCGCTGCTGCTGTGTCAGCCCATGGGATTTCAGATCGTGCAGCCGCTTCTGCGCTGTCTTCCATGCGCTCTTCGCCTGGGTCAGAGTCACCGCCGTCGCATCCACCTGCTTGCGGGGAATGGCGCCTTCGCGGTACAGATTCAACTCGCTCTGGTAGAGCCTCTGCTGGTTCGTCAGATTGCTCTTTGCGTCCGCCACTGCGGCCTCCACCACCTGAATCTCCTCCGGAAGCGTGGACGAAGTGGTCGCCTCATAGTTGGCCAGGGCCTGATCGTAGGCCCCGCGCGCGGTTACCATCCCTGCGGAAAGATCCTTGTTCGCGAGCACCGCTAACAGCTCGCCTGCGTGGACGCGAGATCCCCGGTTGACGTAGAAATGCTCGACCGGTACCGCAATCTTGGGAGCCAGCGAAGCCTGATGGATGGGATAGAGGATGCCCTGGCCCTGAAATACTTCCTGAATCGGCTGCTTCTTTGCGCTCGACGTTTGCACCGCCACAGCGGGCGCATTGCCCGGCGAGTCACCGCTTTTGCCCGAGCAGCCTGCAAGACCGGCCATCAAGACCACCGCCAAACCGGAAATGATTCCGATCCTGAACCGTTCGTTCTTCACAGTACCCCCGTCAAAGTGGCGAGATTGGCGATTGCCGTTGCGTAGCGAGTTTTCGCATCATAGAGCGCGGTGCTTTCTGTATCTACCGTTGCCTCGGCCGTGACCACCTCAAGAGCCGTCGCCACCCCGGCCCGGTACTGCAGCAAGGTCAGCTTCCTGCTCTCCAGGGCGTCAGAGTACGCTTCCTGTCTTATCTTCAGATCACTTTGCGCAGCTTGCGCTTCCCGATAGAACAAGTCGAAATCACCCTTGGCCTTTTGTCTGGCAAAATCCAGATTCACCTGCGCCAGGTCCTCCTGACTTTTTGCGTCTTTGACTTTGCTGTGGATCGAGCCCCAGGTAAATAGCGGCATGGAAAGTGTGGCAAGCGCGGAATATCCCAGATTCTGAATCCTCTTGCCGTCCGGTAAAGTCCCCATGGTGGCGAATTGATTCGCGTCTATGCCGTAGTAATAGTCAAACGATAAGGATGGCAGGTATCCCAGGCGCGCTGCCGTCAATGATTGACCGGCGGCCTTGCGGGCCTTGCGGGCTGCATCCATCTGCGGGTTTGCCGTCGCGGATTCCTGCTTTGCCCGGTCTTGCGGCGGAAGCGTCAACACCTGGCTCGGATCATCTGCCAGCTCGAACGGTTGATTCACCTTAGGGAAGATCAGAAGCGCCAGCGCGATCCGCGCCTGGTCACGCGCGAGTTGCGCATTGGTCAACGCCGACTGGCTGTCGTCCGCCTGAATCCGCGCTTTTAGAACGTCCGCGTGGGCTGCATCGCCGTTCTTCTGGCGCTGCGCCGTGATCGTAACAAAACGCTGCGCCGCTTGCAGCGTATCCTCGCTGGTCTTCAGCTTGCCTTCGGCCCCAAACAACGTCGCATACGCCTGCACCACAGTTACCACCAGTCCGCGCTCCGCAATCGTCGCCTGGTCGCGCGCTACTGCCTGCAACACCACGCTGCGCCGGTACTCAATCAAAAGCGGCGCCGACACTGCCTGATGAACATCCGTCTGCGCAATGTACTCGTGCACGCCATTGTTCGCGATAAATCGGGAAGCGAGGGTTCCATTCCCTTCGGTATAGAGATACTGACTGTTGCCCGTCACGTTCGGCAGATTCGCAGCTCGCGTCTGCACCGTGGCTTCTGCCGCCATCTTGGCGTTTGTCAGCGCAGTTGCGAGCACCGGACTCAGCTTCCTTGCCCGTTCGATCGCATCCTGCAGCGTAATAGACAGAACGGCTTCCGCCGGGCCGGCCTGCGCAGCCCTGGTTGCGGATACGGACGAGGAGACAGGAATACTCTGCCCTGCGGCGCCGAGAGGCAGGCACAGCAGGGCACAGAGAACCCCCAAACAAAACCTCCCGCGAGTTTTGCTCATATCTCCAACTCCAGCCTGGCCAGTTGTGTCGGCACACCACCCGCGCTACCCGATCCAACTGGTTCGCGGCTCAATACGAGGACGGAGGCACACTTATAAGTTGTACATCGTCAACCTGAAACTAACCTTAATTCAGTCCGGCCTGTCTCCGTTCAAAGCCTGTTCGGCGGTCACGCTGCCATGCCACTCCTCAACGAACTTTAATGTGTAGATGCATAGATGCCTCCGCACCCTTGCGGCATTCTTCCGCTTTCGCCTAATCTTCGTGTCGGCTGTCACAGCACCTCGTCTGTTGAAGCCCGTATGATGCACCATTTAGCAAACCAAGTACGATTCGTTCTCTGAATAAAAACATGGGCATTTCCTTAATTTCAGATGCAGCACTCGATGTTTATGCTCTGGGATCGCGGAATATGCCTAAGTAGTAAGACATCGAAAATCGGCAAAAGACGAACGGCACCACCAAGTTTTGGAGGGGGAAGCAAAAGACTTTCCTCAGGCATGAGTAGAAGAGTTCAAAAAGCAAGTGGGCGAAGATACGCCGGTAAAAACCTGACGAAGCAAAGATACAGATAAAAAGTCTGACGGCCCCAATGCACAAGGCTGGGGAAGTGCGGGCGTAATTGGATCGGTCGCTCGATCGAACGGGAGTGCCGGTTCTGCCTGCCTTTTGTCGGCGTCGGGGGTCGAACAACATTTTGAGGGAGTTCCAGAAAATGAGTGACGCAAATGCTTCTGCCACCTCAGCACGCTACAAGCTGATCTTCGGAAAAGGAATCCTCGGGTTCGGACTGCTGGGAGGGGTGCTGATCTTTCTCCTCCTTACGGGACTTGCCATTTGGCTGTTGCCCTTCAGCGTGACAGCGCAGGTAGCGGTCTTGCTGCACACGGCATTCGGCCTGCTCCTGTTGTTGCCGCTCGCGAGCTGGCTGTTCCGCCATTGGCTGGCAAGCCGCAATACACCCTGGCGCGTACAAAAAATCGGCGCCTATGGCGGCTTTTGGGCCCTGGCCGTGAATGCGGGAAGCGGCTTGCTGCTTAGTTGGGAAGCCTTCTTCTCCCTGAATATCAACCACGTCTGGGATCGTATCCATCTTTGGAGTGGTATTGTCGCAGTGCCTCTGGTGGTGCTTCACCTTCTCCCCGAAATCAAGAAGCGCATCAAAGGCACGCAGGAAGCGGCCACCGGGGAAGAGGCCATCGCGATTTCCGCGGGGCGCAGGAGAATGTGGATCATCGCCGCCTCAACCGCGGCCCTGCTCTCGCTTGTGGTCGTTGGAGCCACGTCCGTTTACCACGCGCCGAACCTTAGCCGGGCTAAACTGCCGAAAGGCTACAAGCTGCCGTATGGGCCCAATCCCTTCGCGCCCAGTTTGGCAACCACAGCAAGCGGACATCCGGTCCCCGCGGCTGTTCTTGCCCAATCCCAGTCTTGCGGAGCCTCCGGATGCCACACCGCGATCTACCGCGAGGCGCAGGCCAGCGCGCACACCTGGGCTTCGCAGGACATCCTCTTCCAGGGCGTTCAGGCCGCAATGATCAAGGAGGAGGGCACTCCCGCCGCTCGCTACTGCGCCGGCTGCCATGACCCCGTCTCCCTGCTCTCGGCCTATAAGGACGCCAGCACGGGCGTCGAGGCGCCCGGATTTAAGGAGGGCGACTCCTGTGTGGTCTGCCACTCCATGGAGCGGGTGGATGTGCAGGGAAACGGCAACTATGTCTTTGCGCCGCCTACTCCATACCTCTTCGAGTACGGCAGTGGGCGCCTGCGCACTGCGATCACCCACTTCCTCATTCGCGCCTATCCCTGGCATCACGACAAGGACTACGACCTGACCCTCGCGGACAATCCGGTCTCCTGCGCGTCCTGCCATAAGCAGTTCATCAACAAGCAAATCAATCACGTCGGATGGGTACAGCTCCAGAATCAATACGACGAATGGCGCACCGGCAAGTGGAACACCGATCCCAACCATGCGAATCGGTTGCACTGTCAGGATTGCCATATGTACACGGTAACCGCCTCCAATTCGTCGCTGGCGGATCCCTACGACCACGCCATCGGCCTTGGCAACAAACACCACAACCACTGGTTCGCCGCTTCCAATCAAATCATGCCGGCCTTGCTGCACACGTATGACGCAGCCGCACAGGTCAAGCGCGTCAATGCCTGGCTCAAAGGCCAGGTAGTGATTCCGGCCATCGCCCGAATCTGGCCCAAAGGACCGGTGATTCCCATTAAGATCATCGGACCGGCTTCAGCCAAGCCCGGAGAAAAGGTGCAACTGCGTGCCGTCGTCACCAACAACAAAGCCGGCCACAACTTCGCCACCGGCCCGCTTGACCTGATTCGCGCCTGGATCGAAGTTGAGGTCCGCGACGCATCCGGTCAGGTGATCTTCCACTCCGGGCAGCTCACGCCGCAAAATCACATCGAGCCGGGCACGATCGTGATCCGCTCCATAGGTGTAAATCCTGAAGGTCACCCGATTCTCCGCCATCACCTGTGGCACTACGTCGGAACCATCTTTAAACGCTCCATTCCTCCCGGATATTCCGACATGTATGCCTACCATTTCACTTTGCCCAAACACGTGCAGGGACCGCTGCAGGTAACCTCCATCTTGCGCTATCGCAAGGCGAATCAATATTTCATGAACTTCGCCTTCCCCGGACAGTTTCGCAAGGCGCCCATCACGGATCTCTCCTACAGTTCCACAACCATCCAGATTCCCGGTCCGGCGGCAAGCCAGTCCCATCCGGCGAAAAAAGGTGCGAGTGGCCTTCATACTGGCGCACGCATCGGAGCTGGCGCACGCAGGGGAGGAAAATGAATCGCCGTACCTTCACCATGATGGGTGCGGGCCTGCTGCTGCAAACTCTCGCCGGATGCAATCGACATCCCAAACGACACGTGCAGCGGATATTCAACAGCGAGGCCCGCACACTGCCCGACGTCCACCCCCATGTAGTGTTCACTGACGTAACCCAGCAGGCAGGCATTAATTTCGTTCACTCGCAGGGCGCGAGAACCCACCAGCTACCCGAAGACATGGGTTCGGGCGCTGCCTGGGGAGACTTCGACAACGACGGCTATCCGGATCTGTATCTGGTCAACCAGCCGGGACCGTGGGGCCAGCCCGTTGGCCCCAACTCTCCCATCAGCCGTCTTTACCGCAACAATCGCAACGGCACATTTACCGATGTAACCGAACACGCAGGCGTCGCCAACCGGGGCGGCTTTGGCATGGGCGCTGCCTGGGGCGACTATGACAACGACGGATTGCTCGATCTCTACGTCTCCAACTACGGGCGCTCCGTTCTCTATCACAACAATGGAAACGGAACCTTCACCGATGTGACCGAACGCGCCGGCGTCGCCAACAACCGCTGGGGCATGAGCCCCATTTGGTTCGACTATGACAACGACGGCTGGCTCGATCTCTATGTCCCCAACTATGTCGATTACAACCTGAAAGGCGTGCCCCCCGACGCAACCTCCCAGGAGTACGGAACCGACGTCCCGTTTACCCTGAATCCCTCCTCCTTTGCCCCCATGTCGAATCGCCTGTATCACAACAACCGCAACGGCACGTTTACCGATGTAGGCCCGCATCTGCATGTGGATGACCCGCAGGGACGCAGCCTCGTCGCGGCCTTTGCGGACTTCACGCTGTCGGGCCGCCAGGACATATATGTGGGGAACGACATCTCCAGCAACCGCATGTACCAGAATCTCGGCAATAGCCGCTTCAAGGACATCAGCGCCGCTTCATGGACGGAGGAATACCGGGGCACCATGGGAATTGCCATCGGCGACTTTGACCGCGACGGCGATCTCGACATGTTCTTGTCTCACTGGATCGGCGAGGGCGACGCGCTTTATCTGAACCTGTGGAATCAGCAGAAAGCGACGCGCCTGCTCCATTTCACCAATGTTGCGGAGATGTATGGCTGCGGATCCATTTCCTACTCCGATGCCGGCTGGGGAACCTTCTTCTTCGACTTCGACAACGACGGCTGGCTCGATCTGCTGGTGACCAACGGCTCGACCTTCGAAAACAAGGCCGACACCACCAAGCTTGCCGCGGAGCGTCCCTTCCTGCTCTGGTCAAAAGGAGCCGACGGATTCTTTGATCTCGCCGCCTCCGGAGTAGCCGGCAGCGCCCTCACCCTTCCCATGAATGCGCGGGGAGCTGCATATGCGGACTACGACCTGGACGGAGACCTCGATGTAGTCATCACCACCAACCACGGACCGGCCATATTGCTGCGCAACGACGGCGGCAACCGCAATCACTGGCTATGCATTCACCTGCGCGGCACACGCAGCAACCGCCAGGGAATTGGCGCGCGCCTCGTCCTCGAGTCAAATGGCGTAAGGCAACTTTGCCAATACGGCATCCAGGGCTCGTATCTGTCCTGCAACATGCCGGAAGCATGGTTCGGCCTCGGCCAAGCCGCAAAGGTCGATTCGCTGACCATCGCATGGCCCAGCGGCAAGCGTCAGGAGTTCCACAATCTCCCCATCAATCGAACCCTGACCATCACCGAAGACCGCTCCGTATGGGAGGGATAAGCCGGGTGGCCCCACATCTCAAATATCCTCCACGATACTGAATGAGGGTGCCCCAGAGCCTGCCCTGCGCGAGCCAAAGGCTTCCCAAGTTCTCAAAAGCGAGACCCTTCGTGAATTCAGGGCAAGCTCTGGGGCACCCGCCTAGCTGCTATCCCACATCTTTTCGAGATGTGGGGCCGCCCGCCCGCGAGTGGTTGGTAAAAGAGGATTCGATCTATCCCTGGTCTCAAGGGCGAGACCAGGGTCATCGGGCGAAGTATTGTGCCTCCCACCCAAGCAGAGCTTGGATGGGGCACCCTCGGTTGTGGGGAACTAGCGTCACAAGGGTTAGGCTGGGCCACCCGCCTCGAACCGATGCCGGATGACCTCGGATCGTGGCCGGGTTCCGTTCGATTCCCGTCCGGCTCCGGGCCGCAACCCGGCCACGCTAAGCCGTCAGGCTTAGGGATGGTGTCTATCTCACAACCCATCGCCGGATGCGCCACCGATGCCCGCCACCGCCCCGGCGCTGCTCGCTGCGGTGCCGGACCGGAACTGCGCCGCCGCCGCGCAGATCGCCGCCGTCATCGTCGCCGTGGACCCGCTCATGTGGAACATGAGAAAAATACATTTTTCTCATAGCTGCAAAACAGCCGCAGCGAGGATGGCGGTCAAGGGCGCGCGCACTTTGCGCGTTCATCGCAGCGAAGCGGAGACCCTTGACGGCCACCGCAGCGGAGGCTACGCGCGAAGCGCGCCCGCGATGCCGGTTCAGCCTCGATCCTTTGCTTTCAACAGGTTTACGCCGCAGCAACCTCGGGTTACCGCACGGTAACCGCGCACAGGCTCATTTCCCCCTTAGCTGCTCATTCCACGCGCGTTGACGCACGTAAACACGTAAACGCCTGTGTTGGCGCGGTCGCGCGCTGCATGGCGCTGATTGCATTCACGTTCCCCCAGAGTTACCGCGCGGTAACTCTGCAGCTCCCATCTGGGGGTGACGTGTCCCTGTTACTGCCGATGCGGAGCAGCGCCGCTCGTCAGGATGCTGGTCGGGATACGGATTTCACCACGGACACCGACAACAGCTCATTGCGGCTTCGACGGATCAGCGTGACCAGACTCATGCACGAGGGAACTCAAGTTGGTAGCTGGAAGCTGAAGGCTAACAGGTTTCATGTGGTGGGGAGATTGAGGCGTTGCCACGATACAGGTTGTCCTGCCACTGGAACACAGTTTCTTCGTAGGAGCGATCTCGAATCTGACTTCTGATGCGGTACCTCCATTCAGAACACCGACTGTGTAGTCGCCGGCGCGCAACTGGACATTCACATGCCCTGTGGAGTCAGTTTTTTGAACAGAGACTCGATTGTTCTCCAGCGTCATCACAGTTGGCCGAATCACCACATTCTTCTGTGCCAGCGGCTCACCCTTGGAGTCGTTGATCACGAGCTCTATGGAAACAGCTTTCGGATCGCCGACTGTATCGATTAGTGGACGCAATTGCATCACGAGGCTAAACGAAGAACTGGAACTTGAGAACTCCGTTGTTCGGCTGGCAAACAGGCCGCGCGGATCAAAAGCGCTGATAGTACAGATTTCACACTGCAAGTCATGCGTAATCGCTTCACCCTGCGCGTTCGTGACGAAGGCTACCGATTTTCGAGCATCGCCCGGATTTACCAGAAGAACCACACCTGCGATTCCCTCAACGCCACTTGCATCGAGCACCCTGATAACGGTGGAGGGATTCTGCGCGTGCGCAACACCGCCCGCGCAACCCATTCCCATCGCAATCGCCAGAGAAAAGAGTCTATAAATGAGCTTGTTCATAGTGCATCTCCCGCAAGGGTTTCCCTCGTCAACCATCAGTGGCAAGCGCCCTGATTCTGCGAACAGATATTTGACCTATTCGCGCTGTTTTGCCACTGCTGGTTACCCGACTGCAAGATGCCTCGAACAGCAGCTCCTGCTTCCTTTCCGCTCATATCGGTCTTTTCACCCATGATCGTCTCGGCACGTGATTGAGCCGTTCCTCCAACCGTGTTATTTGCGCCCGGCGAAGTTGGCGCGTCCCCAGCAGCCATGGCAGCCGCACCTGCCTGAAGGCTATTCTGCCCAGCAGTGATGCCATCATTCGCATGCTCCAACTCATGGCCCGTCGTCACGTCGGGTGACACTTTGCCGGGTGCCATTTTGGCACCCGCCATCAAATCAGCATCCGTACCGACAGAAACATGAACTCCTGCAACACCCGGCTGGCCACTAACTGCCAGTGCTGTCGCTTTTCCTGCTGTGCCGGTGTTTGCAGTATCAAACGACTGGCGATCCAACAATACCGGACGATCTGAGTTTGCAAGCGAAGTGACGAGTGCACGACCGCCTGGACGTCGATACAAGTCGGTCAATACTTTCTGATAGAACCTCTGATCGTGTGCACCAACGACAAAGTAGTGCCCATCCGGGTCGACGCCACCCAAGGGATTATTGCGCACATAGCTGTACAGATTAAGCGTTTGCGGATCATCCAGCTTCGAGTACGGCACCGGTTCAACTTTCGCCGACCAGTCCGGCGAGAGGAAGCGGCCCATCGTGGAGCTGTAGTATCTGGCCCCGAAGTAGTCGTTGCCAGACTCGGAGTCTCTTTCTTTGCCGGTGCTATGGGGTTGGGTATGCACGTATTCTGTCGCCGAAACTGCGGAGCGCATCATAGATATGCCAAGGTGGATCATAACGATATCTCCGGTCTCGAAATCGAGATTAAGGATGCCCATCGCCCGGCTTCATCAAGGGACGAGACTCTGACATAGGGGTATGGAATCGCATGGACTTCACAACGATAGATCCATTGTCCCTTGTGGCACCCTTACATGTCGGAAAATCATAGTGGCATCTGAATAGGCCGACGACTGTGACCAGAGAGTATCGTTGCTTTCTCTCCGTTAGATTGTCTCCGGGATGTTCTCCGGGAGGCAGTTGCGACATAGCGTCCATAGTTGCCCTGTCGGTCACAAAACCGAACTTTTGCTTATCGGGGGCACTAAGTGATAGCTGAATCTCTATGCTTCCGGGACAGTCAAAAGTGAGGTTATCTACTTCAAAGCCCCAAGTATATCTGCCTCGTACGGATACGATTTTCCCACTGTAGCGGCCTGGATATCTGAGGAGTTTGCAACCAGAAACGGTCAGGGGCCTTTTGGCCTGCCCAGAAGACATTGCTCCTGTGGCGCAAAATAGTAGAACTATCAGACTAAAGGCTATTTTATTGATCATTTTGCAGGTCATATTTGTAATCCTTCGCGGCCACCGCAAAAGCTGTGCCCGCATCGTCCGACAGATGCAAGGGGCCGCCATTTGGCCGCCAAACTGTTACCCCTCTGATCTGAAAAGAAGGGATGCTGGGATTGATACCATCAAGGATTGATTGGCTAGTCTTCTCAGCGTTGAATTCGCTTCCGAACCGAGCAGTACCCGTCGGAGCACCGTCTACTACATGCTGGCCCTCGTGTCCTACAAGCACTGTGGCTCCGAGGCTATTTCCCTTGGCCTCTTGTGAAAAATTCGAGGCAAAATTGACGCTGATCGTACTAGCACTAACGGCCCTCGTCAATCCGCCTGTATTTGCTTTACCCGCGAATCCAATCGAGACTGTTTTGCCATTTGCCGTCTTAGCATCGCCAGTTCCGCCGTAATAGGCGAGTATCTTGCCGATCCTGTTGTACCCACTGCTACCCTTCTTTAGGCCGCTCTGTGCCAGCTTGAGGTTGTTCAGTCTGCTCTGAAATGCTTTGTCATTCGCAGAGTTGCACTTCGCACCGTCGGCGCATAAGTAGTGCCCGTCGAGGTCAACTCTGCTCAACGGATTGTTGCCGACGTAAGCATAAAGATTCAGGCTCTGCGGATCGTCGAGCTTCGCATAGGGTACGGGCACGACCTTCGCGGACCAGTCGGGTGAGAGGAAGCGGCCCGTCGTAGAGGCGTAGTATCTGGCCCCGAAGTAGTCGTTGCCGTTGTAGGGGTTAGTGCCTGATTCTGCGTCGCGTTGTTTGCCGGATCAGCGGACAGCACCAAACAGGTAAACGACGGAAAAATCGCTGCTCCCTGAAGGCTCGTCAATGAGAAGCGCACGATAGTCCGCTCCGATTTCTTCCATCCCGCAATAGCTTCCTTCGTGTGAGACAATGGCGCTCGAGAGAAGGGTATACTTTCCGCCATCCGTGTGACGCACCAGAGCGACGTCAGTGTCATACCTGATTGTGCTTGTGCCGGTTGAATAAACGACGAAGGCCAGCGGAGTGTTCGCCCCATCGACGGACTTAATTTTGGCATTCTTTGGAAGCAATCTGAGCAGATCCTCGTCAGCGGTGTTTGCGAGATTTATCTGATTGAGTGGATCGCACATTGCGAAACCGTGTGTTGCGGCTAACGGTACCTTGTCATCGGTGGCGGTCATCTTTCCGCGATTAATGGAGAACGATAAATATTTCGTTCCGGGACCAGCCAAATTCCACCTCGCGTCGGCGCCGTTTTGAGTTCGCAGGCTGCCGTTGGAATACATCGTAACCAGTCCATTTAGTATGGCGAAAACTCCAGAATCGCCCGCGATGCTTCCCACTTTAACCAGGTGCACAGGTCGGGTCGATTGCGCGCGCGCCTGGACCAGTCCGCAGAAGAGGACGACCGAAAGGAACCACGCTCTCGACATCCGAGACGGCACAAGACCACGGAGTAATTGCTCGCTGAATCGGTATGGCTTAAGGCTTCCTGGTGTGTTCTGCCTGATAGTTCTTGTCAAAATGCGCATCTCTTGCATCAGCGAAGCCTCCGTTGCTGTTCTTTTGCATGTATCGGTTCCGGCCGCCTGGTCCAGCATTGTAGGCAGAATACGCCTGCTCTGCTCGTGTTTCGGCGGTCCCGTTCGGTTGTTCCTTGACTGCGGCTTTGTAGCCTTGGGCAAGAATTGCTGTTCCGGCCTTTGCGTTGGCTTTCCAATCCGTTTTGATTGATGCGGAAATAGTGAAAGTCTTGCCACCTGGCCCTTTGACGCTACCACCGATGTTCTTGCTGTTTACCTGCATGACCCCGTAGTCGGTGCTTGTAATATTTCCCTTTGCGTTCACGTTGTTGTTGACTTCATGGATATTGAATCCACTCTCGGTTCTCGCAGTTGCTCGCACTACATCTGAGGGGATGCCATACTGTTTGGCTAAGTGATTTAGCTCGCTGATAACTTGCTGACGAGTCGGGTTCACCTGATGCCCATCCGCATCGACGCCTCCGAGCGGATTGTTGAGCATGTAGTCGTAGAGGTTGAGGCTCTGGGGATTGTCGAGTTTCGCGTACGGTACCGGTTCGACTTTTGCTGACCAGTCTGGCGAGAGGAAGCGGCCCGTCGTAGATGCGTAGTATCTGGCCCCGAAGTAGTCGTTTCCTGATTCCTGGTCGCGTTCTTTGCCGGTGAAGTGCTGCTCGGTTGCATCCGGCTGGTTGCCCACGATTGTCGCGGTTGTAAGGTCGTTGCCGAAAGGAAGGCTTGCAAAGGTGGTGAGATCGCCGTCCGGAGTCACCTCCGCGCGCTTGGTGCCGAGCCAGTCGTTCAGCGCAAAGTAGGTTTCGCTCGCGCCGTAGGTGGCGAGCAGTTGTCTTTTGGCAAAGACGTTGGTGTGGTACCACTGGCCGGCGCCGTTCGTCTCCGACACCTGCTCGCCGTTGAGGCCGACAATGTAGGCGTTGGTAATCGAGAATCCGTTGCTCGACAGGTCGCAGCTCACGCTGCCAATTGTACCCTTGGCGACCCGGTTAAAGTTCCGAAGTTTGCCCGCAAAAAGGGTTACGACACAAGGCACGACACAAATGAAGGTTTGAGTGCGGAAGTACCAGCGTATGTAATTGAAAAAATGGTAGGCACGAGGAGACTCGAACTCCTGACCTCTACCGTGTCAAGGTAGCGCTCTAACCAACTGAGCTACGCGCCTGTTCGCTGGACTTGCTAAGTTACCGCCGGGGTGCTGGCTGCGCCGGATAATCCGAACCAA
>DATKRT010000021.1:0-94377 GCA_035532055.1 Acidobacteriaceae bacterium
GACCGGGTCAAAGTTCGTTGATGCTGGTTTAACCATAATTAATTCCGTTTTAGAAGGCCGTTGAGGCTATTCCTCTGCATGTTGGGCGAACGCTGAAGAATGGTAGACGGCGGCCACAATCCAGGGCCTGTAGAGGTTAGAAGACCCCAAGCCGTTTTTTTCTGCCTTGCGGGGCTGGATTTTATATATTTGATCCGGTCCCGCAGAGGCAGGACAACGAGAACTGGGTCCAATCCGTTGCTCGATATGATACTTGCAGCTACGGCTTTGGTTAAAGTGCGAAGTGCGTCCACTGCGGCAATACAACAATTGAGGGCCGAGAGGATTCCGAGTAGCTTGCTCTCAGAGGAAAGAGGCAACTGCTCCCGGTCTGGACAGAGTGTAGTCTGCCACCATCATGACATGGCCAGGAGCTGAAATCTGTTCTGTTTTGCTCACTCTTCGTGAAATGTGCGAAAGCGGGGGTATTGTGTCTGGCTGGGGAGTGGGTAGGGGGATTTTATGCCGCGGGGGCCAGGATGTAGCGGGCCGCTTGATGGTGGGAGGCTAATTGCCGGGCTCGCCGTTCAGGTTTTTTGTGGCCCGCGAGGTGAGGCCCTTGAGGACGAATTCGCGGATGAGGTTCAGGGCGGCGTCCGCGCCGGTGTCTGCCAGTCCGTTGAAGAGGACGAGCGAGCCGCCACGCTCGGCCGCGGGGTAGTAGAGGTTGGAGATGGCGGCGGCGGAGAAGTTGCCGAGGATGGCGGAGTAGTTGGGCTCCAGGTGGCCGTTGTCTCCACGAGCGATGAAGGCGGAGGAGATGGCGTAGAGAGCGCGGGAGCCGAAGTTGCCCTTTCCTTTGTAGAAGTAGCGCGGGTCCTGATGAAAGATAGAGGGATAGACGGCGCTACTGAGAATGTCAGCAGTGAAGTGCGTGGCGAAGGCGGCTCCGTACCGTTTGCCGTAGCCTGTGATGCCGCCGCCATATTCGGGAAAGACGTTGAAATACTGTTCCGTGCCTGCGACGCCGGCGACGGCGAGAAACGAGACGGGGTCGAGTACGGAGCGGAAGCCGAGCTGGAATTTCTGCTTGACCAGCATGGGCGGCGCGTTCCAGTCGTAGGTGGTGTAGAAGTTGGGGATGACGCCGGCGATGCGCTGCTGCTCGGCGATTTTGACCTGCTGCACGGAGAGCACCTGTTTGCTGCCAATGACGGTGACGTTAATGGAGTGCATGGCGACGGCGATCTTGATTGGCGGCAGGAAGTGAAATTCGCCAGGCTTGAGGTTGACGGGACTTGAGGTATAGGTGCGCATTCCCGGCGCGGATACCTGGATCTGGTAGACGGCGGGGGAAAGCCCGGAGAAGGTGAATTGACCGTCAGTCCCGGAGGGAACGGTTTGCAGGGAAATGCCGGTTGGCGTGAGGAGCGTAACGGAGACGCCCTCCAGGACCGAACCAGTAGTATCCAGGACGGTTCCCGAGATGCTGGCGATGGCCGGGGCAGGAGAAGAATCCGGAGCGGGAACTGGTTTGGATTGTGATGCTTGTGCGGGCAGGGGCGCATTGGGGAGCGCGGCGGTGTAGGAAACGGGCGTAATTGCTGCCTGTGCCTGTGCTGTGACGTGCGAGAAGACGAAAAGCACTGATAAGACAACACAGAGCTTAATGATCGTCTTGCACGGTCGCTGGAAATTCAACAAGCAACAGACCTCTTTCCAAATTCTGATACGTGTACGCGTTAGATAGACGCGGCGGATGCGCAAGCGTAACGGTAGGCCGCGATGACGATTTCGTCATTTTTTTGAGGAGGCGATGCGGGTGTTTTCGTCGAGGAGCCAGAGGTGGGCGCTGCGGATTGCCGTGTCTGATGAGGCGGGTGCGCGCGGCGACGTGGGGCGCGGCTCCGGTTTGGGTGGGGCGGAGGTGCATGGGTGAGTATTCTGTATCAGGTCTCTAGCCGAGTCAGAGGCTTTTAACCTGTTACCGATGGGCCGCTCAGTCCATGCAGGCTGCCGTACAGCGCCAAAATCCACTGTTCAGCCTTGATTTGTCGCTGTAACCGTTAGAAGTCGATGTGCATGCGGAGGCCTGGGACCCAGATGGGGCCTCGGTCTTGGTTGTAGCCGGGGTTGTTGATGTGGGTTAGCTGGATGGCTCCGTAGAGTCCGGAGCGGATGTGCCAGTTGTAGTAGCTCTCGACGATGTTTTCGCGGCCGTAGTCGAGGTGTCCGTCGCCGAGCAGGAAGCCGAGGCCGCCGTAAGCAAGATAATTCTGATGGTCTTTTTTGATGGCGTTGCTGACGAAGGCTACGCCGAATTTGTCGTTGGGGCGATGCCATTGCGAGAGGTTGTAGTCGCCGCCGAAGCTGATGGTCTGGGCGACTTCGGTGTAGACGTAGGACTCGTGCTTGTCCGGGTTCCATCCGAAGCGGGAGAAGATGCGGAGGCTGGAGGTGATGTCCTGCTGGTTGTTCCAACCGAAGCCGTATTTGACGGCGCCGAATTTCTCGGTGCTGGTGATGTCGGGGGTGGGAGTGGAACCGTTGAGGTAGTCGATGACGGACTGGCGGTAGCTTCCCATGTGGGCGTTGTTGACGTAGGCGAGGATGCGGGTGGTTCCGGCGCGGCCGGGGATGAAGGAGTGGCGCAGCTCGAACTCCCAGTTTTGCGCGCGGGCGCGGCTGAAGGCCCAGTCGAGGGCGATGCCGTTGGCGACGGTGGGCATAGCGAAGATGCCGTAGCGGGCGCTCCAGACGCGGTCGTCGTATTCGAGGACTCCGCCGACGGTGTAGCCGCGGGTGTCGGCGGCGTAGTCCCATGCGCCGTTGTTGTCGATGGTCCAGTTGGTGAACTGTAGATGGCTGTCGCTGCCTACGGCGTTGATGTCGAAGAGATCGGGGAGGCTTAGCTTGCCGGCATAGATTTCAAAGCGGCGGACGGGAACCTGCATGGCGAGCGACATGAAGTTGCGGTCGGAGGGGACCATTTTGCTGGTGAGGCCGATGGTCTGATGGATGAGGGCGCGGGCGACATAGGGAGCGGGACCGAGGTTGGGGTTGCGGACCACGTCGAGGTTGGTGAAGCCGGCGAGTCCGAGGGCCTGGCTTAGGCCGCGACCGCCGGAGCTTTCGATGTCGAGGAGCAGGTCGGTGTTGTAGCGGAGATTGTGGTGGGCCTGGATGCCGGTGTAGATGGTTCCGAGGAGCGAGGTTTTGTATTCGCCGCGGGCGGTGAAGGAGTTGGGGCCTTCGTAAGGCGAGTGAAAGGCTGGATGGGCCTGGAAGATGATGTTGGTCTGTCCGGCGATGTACCAGCGGGTGTCGCCGGGGTGGGGGAAGACGGTGAGGGATTCGGGTGGAGCGGGCGCGCTGGTGGTTGCGGTGTGAGCCTGCGGGTCTGGGGTGGAGCTAAGAGCGATGAAGCGCGGTGCGGTGATGCGAGGCTGAGGCGCCGCAGGGAGTGGTGCGTGCGACTGCGCGGCTGCGGCGGAGGCCAGCGCGAGAAGCAGGATGGTGATGCGACGCAGCAATGCGGGCAGTTCTCCAGAGGACGATGGCGTATTCGCTTTAAAGCCGGATTACAGGGCAGGCCGGGCAAATTGCGTCTGGTTCTTTATACCATACCCCCCTACCATATAATGAGATGCAGCGGAGGGTGATTGCATATGACGCAGACGACGAAGGACAAGCAGAAGCTGGTGGCGCGGATACGGAGGATTCGGGGGCAGGTGGAGGCGATTGAGAGGTCGCTGACGGCGGAGGACGACTGCGCGGACGTGCTGATGCTGCTGGCCAATGTGCGCGGCGGCGTGAACAGCCTGATGGGCGAGGTGCTGGAAGACCACATTCGCCACCATATGACGGGTGCGGAGAAGAGCACGGTTCCGATGACGGAGCTGGCTGAGGATTTGGTTGATTTGGTGCGGGCTTATTTGAAGTAAGCGGCGGCTCCGAAGGCAGGTGCGTTTTGTGCGAGGAGCGAGAGGTCCTTAACCGGCCTGGTAGGCGCGTGCGATGAGGATGAGCGCGGCGAGGTAGCAGGCGAACATGGCGACGAGGTAGAGGCGTGCTCGGGTGTTGGAGCCGCGGAATTCCTTCCAGACGAGGACTCCCCAGAGGGCGGCGATCATGGGTGAGGCCTGACCGATGGCGTAGGAGACGGAGACTCCGACGAGGTTGGCGGCGACGAGGTTGAAGACCAGGCCGATGCCCCAGACGGCTCCGCCGATGAGGCCGATGGCGTGCCATGCGGGGCGCGCGCGGAAGTAGTCGGCGAAGGCGACGGGGCTGCCGGTGATGGGGTGGCGCATGAACCAGGTGTTGACGAAGAAGCAGCAGAAGAAGGCTCCGAGGGCGAAGGCGACGGTGGTGGTGTAGGGCGTGAGCGGGTGGTCGGCGGTGAGAGCGCGGGTGACGAGGGGAGCGAAGGCTCCCATGAGAAAGCCGGAGACGATGCAGATGACGACGCCTTTGCGGGAGACGGCGCTGTTGGCGCGGCTGCCGAGGTTGGCGTAGGCGCGGCCGACGAGGATGACGGCGAGCAGGGCGAAGGCGACTCCGGCGGCAAGCAGCGGGAGGCTGCCTTTGGGCTGGATGGCGTAGCTGAGGACGACTCCTTCAACGAGCGCGATGCCGATGGAGAGCGGGAAGGCGACGGCGAGTCCGGCGATTTCGATTCCGGCGACGAGGAGCAGATTGGCGATGTTGAAGATGAATCCGCCGAGCGCGGCGTAGAAGAGATTGCTTGCGGATGCGCTGTGGAGGTTGAGCAGGAAGCTGGCGGGGCCGTGCGGCGTGGAGCCCATGGTGAAGGCGAGCAGCAGGGTGAGCAGAACGACGCCGATGGAATAGTCCCAGTAGAAAAGCTCGAAGCGATAGCGGGGCGTGAGCTTGAAGGTGTTGGCCCACGATCCCCAGCAGATGGTGCTGGTGATCATCATGAAAAGGGCGAGGCCAAAGGTGAGCGGGACGAGCATGAGCGGTTCCTCTGCGGCTGTTTGCGTGAGCGGGGTTGATGGTACACGATGGGGCGCGGAGATGGCATTCGAAATTGTGGTGGTGCGTGTGTAAGATGGGCGGTCGTACATGCCTGATATGCGGGAGAGTGATGTGAGCGTGGCCAAGCCGATTGTGATCATGGGAATTTTTGTTGTGGACCTGGCGTTTGAGACGGGAAGGCTTCCGGCGTGGGGCGAGACGGTGCTGGGGTCGGCGTTCCGGCTGGGGCCGGGCGGGAAGGGATCGAACCAGGCGATTGGCGCGGCGCGGCTGGGCGGACGGGTTAGCTTCATCAGCAGAGTGGGCAAGGACACGTTTGGCGAGATGGGGCTGCGGATGTATGAGGCGGAGGGTGTGAATACGGAGTTCGTGATTGTGGATGGCGAGCGGGCGACGGGCGCGGCGGCGATTCTGATTGAAGCGGGCAAGGGAGAGAATGCGATTGTGGTGACTCCGGGGGCGGCGAGCGCGCTGCGGACGGAGGATGTGGACCGGGCGCGGGGGCGGATTGCGGAGTCGGCGGTGTTTATGACGCAACTGGAGCTTCCGGTAGCGGTGGTGGAGCATGGGCTGCGGGTGGCGCGGGAGTGCGGGGTGGCGACGGTGCTGAATCCGGCGCCGGCGTGCGCGCTGGAGGATGCGGTGTTTGAGCTGTGCGACTATGTGACTCCGAATGAGAACGAGGCGGCGATGCTGACGGGGCTTCCGGTGGCGAGCATGGAGGACGCCGAGCGCGCGGCTACGGCGCTGCTGGGTCGCGGGGCAAAGAATGTGGTAGTGACGCTGGGAGCGCGCGGGGCGCTGGTGAAGACTGCGGAGATTACGGAACATGTGGCGGCGTACGACGCGGGTCCGGTGGTGGACACGACGGGCGCGGGCGATGCGTTTAATGCGGGGCTGGCGGTGGGATTGTCGGAGGGGATGGATCTGGTGCGGGCGGTGCGGTTTGGGTGCGCGGTGGCGGGGATTTCGGTGACGCGTCCGGGGACGGCTCCGTCGATGCCGCAGCGAGATGAGGTTGAGCGGTTGATGGGGAAGTGAGCTACAGGTTCGCGGAGTCTGCCACCCCATCCGAAATTTACCTTAGAAACCTCGCCAGGCGTTTCTGAATTCGCAGCAGTTCCTTAAGCTCGCACTCCCAAATGACGGCCACTTTCCATTTTTCAGATTTCAGCGCAGCAATGTTCGCAGCGTCTCGGATGCGATTGCGTCCTATCTTCTTACGCCAATATTCGGTGTTTGTTTTAGGCATTCTCGAGCCGCGAGCGCAGTCGTGCCCATGCCAGAAACATCCATGCACAAAAAGTGCCTTGTGCGACTTCGGAAACACGAGATCTGGCTTTCCGGGGAGGTCTTTGCGATGCAATCTGTACCGATAGCCCATGGCGTACACCATGCGCCGTACGATGAGTTCTGGCGTAGTGTCTTTGCTCTTGACTTCGCGCATGATTCGGCTGCGAGTCTGCGCATCTTCTTTCATCGGCGTAGTTCGATCTTTAGGCTCGGGTCGGTTTCAAACTCTTCAACGATTTCGTTGTATCGGGACACAAGGTCGGTCACCGCGGTCTTGCGGCCTTCCGCCGCAAACTTTGCCAGTTCGTAAAGATTTAGCGCAACAAACTGCTCGATCTCGAAGATATCAACTCGATCTGCAAGGCCAACGTTCGCGGCCAAACCTTCAGCAACACTGATTCCGCGCTGGATGGTCACCAGTATGGGCCGGTAACCGTCATTGAGATTCTCCCGACAACGGTCAATGACTGCTTCACCAGGAGAAGTGGTGACATGGATCGCAACGTCCCCCAAAAAGAAGTCTCCCGCTCGTTCTCTAGGCGCGTCAGCGGTAGAGAAGCTGTTGTGCTGAAGATGTCCCTTGCCTAACGCACAGTCTAACTTTGCGCCCACGAGATGCTGCAGTACGGCTCCGGCGTAATACATTCCGGGTGTTGTTTTCTGACGCTCTTCAGCTTGTGCGATGACATCGCGCACAACAGTGCGCAAACTGCGCGACGCATCCAGTTTGATTTTGAATGGCTTGCCTGCAAAGAATTCCTGGACGCGGTCAATCCAAAATGCTTCGACCGCCTCAAGGTCTACACTCGCCTTCCGGCTCAAGCCATTCAAAAACCCGACGTAGTCACGCATGTTTCCAAGGCTGCCGCGGGAGGTTCTGCCGCCCTCGGCGGCAAGCACGCGGTCGATGCCATGCCGCTTCAGAATGGATTGCACGGCGCCTTTGCCAAGTCCCTGAACCTGGCCGCCACCTTCAGTAATGAGTGTGGCTGGGTCGATCGGTAAGCCCATCGTTTTTGCGTGTTGGGTAACGACCAACGCGACTGAGATTGGGCCTTTTCCACGAAAACTATTTTCTGCGGTAAAGGCCGCAAGCTCCTCCTGGTGCGCACGCGCCATTATGCCGCCTGCCTTTTGCGCCTTTTCTCCGATGCAATAATCGGTTCCAGCAAATGCTCTGCTAGAAACCGAACAACGGGAACAACGACTCCATCTCCGGCCAGGTGATATGCCTCGTTGTAATTCTTGGGAAGGATGTAGGAGTCCGGCAGCCCCATCAGTCGCGCGGCCTCGCGTGGCGAAAGCAAACGGGAACGTACTACTTCACCTTCGACAATCAAAATCGTCTGCCGGCTGGAGCCACCGACCGGCGTACGCAGGCAACCAGAAATATCGTCAAAACGCACTTCAGCGCGCTGCACGCGGTCTCCATTCTCATCTGCCCGCGTGCGCCGATAAATTCCGCCGACCATTCGATACCCAAGCTGCTTCGCTTGCCCGACTTTTCGGAGATTGAGCGGACTCATCATGGAAAGCAGACGGTTCGTTTCTGCCGGAGTGTGCCAAGCAACGCCTTGGGGTTCCTCTTCAATAAAGTCGGAGAATGTGGATCTGCGTGGCGGCGGAACGGGAAGGCTCCACCAGCACCACGCAGCCTTTGCCTTCTCTGGTAGTTTGTCATAGGCCCGAACAAGGTTCGGTGGATGCCAGATCGAGTTCGGCTCCTGCATTCTGAGCATGTCTGGAACGATCTCATCGTTCTTGACGGCAATAATGAAGAGGCGTGGGCGCGACTGGGGCACGAAACGCACTGCATTTATGACCAACGCGCCGTATCGATAACCGCCCTTGACGAGCGCTGAGGCAATGGCCGCAAAGTCCTTTCCATTATGCGACCTGAGGGCTCCGCAAACATTCTCCAGCACGACAGTCTTCGGGGCGCGTTGCTCCTCATCTAAGCTCATCAGAAGTTGCCAGAACTTCCAAAACGTGCCGGAGCGCTCACCCTTCAGGCCTGCTCCAGCCCCAGCCAAAGAAAGGTCTTGGCATGGGAAGGATGCCCACGCCAGGTCTGCGCCTTCGGGAATGTCCTTCGTGGTCAACCCCGCTACATCACGAACTACCAGTTCTTGTGCTCCCCAGTTTGCGGTGTAGGCTGCTCCCTTCTTTTCGTCAAAGTCGTTCGCATAAAGACATGACCAATGGCTTCCGAGACCCGCTCGGGCCATGCCACCGCCAGCGAAGAATTCATAGAATGCGGGCACTTTACACCTTTCCTTTGAAGAGCGGCCATTGGTCGGAAACATACCGCTCTGCGGCATCCCTGACAACCCAAGCCAAGGACACCTTCTTTTGCTGCGCGATTTCTTCGAGCGATTGATATAGATGTCGCGGAAAGCTGATTGAGGCGCGTACCGACGACTCTTCATTTTTAATGTTTTGCGAATCCTTGAGCACCATATCGCCCCTCATAATTCATTACACCATAATTCACCACTCCGGTGAGGACAATCTATTGTCCTCCATTTTTGCTCCTGAACACTGTCAATTTAGAGAAATCGAACGGAAATCGATGTGGAAATTAAGGCTCCAAAGATGCGGGTTATCCCATTTTGGTTCCTCACCTTAGGATTGATCCGCATTGGTCGCACTTAAGTTCAGCGTAATGCGTTGAGGGATTGGGTTAGGGAGGCGGAGAGCTGTTTTTGGAGGGATTTGCTTAGTTTTTTGCCGTTGGCGGTTAGGTAGAAGACGTCGATGGCCATTTCGCCTTCGGTGTCGATGAGGGCGACGGCGATGTTGCACTTGTACTGTGCGAAGGCGAGAGTGATGGCGCGGAGGAGTCCGGGTGTGTCCTGTGCGACGACCTGCATGAGCGTGCTGTGCGAGGAAGACTCGTCGTCGAATTCGATGCGGGTATCGACGGGTACCTTGACCTGAGTGCGGCGCAGCGCATGGCTGCGTGCCTTGAGGAGGTTTTCGACAGACACCTTTTTAGAGACGACGTCACGAATGCTGGCGAGGAAGCGATCGACCTCGGAGGGATTGAGGGCGAGGGTCTGGAAGGCATCGGTGAACTGGAAATTGTCGACGATGACGCCGGCTTCGTTGGAGAAGGCGTCGGCCTTGACGATGTTCATGCCCCAGGCGGAGAGGACGCCGGCGATGTCGGCGAAGAGGTAGGGGCGGTCGCGGGTGATGAGGGTGATTCCGTTGAGCTGGCGGTGGACGCGGAAGGCGATCTGGATGGGATCGTCGGCGAGGGCGGCTGCCATTTTGAAGTGGTTGCGGATCTGGTCGGGCAGGCGGGTGTGCAGGTATCGCTGCGGGAGGCCTTCGAGGAAGGCGCGGATTTCATCGGCCTTTTCGGGCATGAGAGCGGTGATGCGGTTGAGCAGCGCAGGGTCCTGCTGAACATGGTAGCGGGCCTCGTCGACGCTGCGGTCCATGAAGTTGGAGGCGGCGATATAGAGCTGCCAGAGGTTTTCAGCTTTCCATGGAGTGAGAGCTTCGGGTGCGACCGCCTTGATGTCCGCGTAGGTCATGAGGGTGAGCGCTTTGAGTTGCTGCTGGGAGTTCATTTTTTTGCCGAAGGCGCGGATGGTTTCCGGCGCGAAGACATCGCGGCGGAGCGCGGCGGACATGTCGAGATGGCTGCGGATGAGGCGGCGGACGGTTTCTCGTTCCTCGGAGTCGAATTCGAGGCGAGCGAAGAGATTCTCAGACAGCTCGACGCTTTGCAGGGCATGGTCTCCGGTGCGGCGGGCCTTGCCGGTGTCGTGCATGAGGATGGCGAGCAGGAGGAGGTCGAGGCGGTCGATTTCGGGGAGCAGAGTAGCGAGGCGTTTTTCCCAGTCGTGGTGCGGCTGGCGGAGGCCGTGGATGTTATCGATGACCAGGAAGGTGTGTTCGTCGACGGTGTAGCGGTGGTAGGAGTCGCGAATGACGAGCGAATCGATACCGTGGAACTCGGGGATGAGCAGCTCGAGGATGCCGAGCGCGTGCATGGTGCGGAGGGCGTGCGCGGCGTAGGGTCCGAGCAGGACCTCGCGGAGGCAGTTCCAGAGGTAGGGGCCCTCTGGCATTTGCACGGCGAGGACGGGGAGGTTGTCTACGATGCGGTCTTCGGCGTTCTGGTTGAGCTTGTAGCCGTGCATGGCGATGATGCCGAAGATGCGCAGGATAGCGTCGCCGTCGATGCCTTCAGCCGTCTCGGACAGCACGAGGTGGCCTTGCTCAAGGAGGAAGTCGGTTCCTGGAATCGGGGTGCGTTTGCGGCGGAACTGCTTATAGAAGGAACGGCGCGGCGGCGGAAGCTCATCGATGAGCAGGGCAGCGCGGCGGAAGATGGTGCGGGCCTGCCGGTAGTAGGTGCGCATCCAGTAAGCGGGGTCGGCGGAGCCGAGTGTTTCAAGCCCGATGCTGAGCGAGGCGGCTTCGTCCTGTGAGTGCCAGTCGAGGACATTGTTGTCGCGTTTGTGGCGGTAGTGGAGGAAGCAGCGGACGGAGGCGAGGAAGTCGAAGGCGTATTCGCGCTCAGAGTGTGTACCGTAGAGGCTGTTGCCGATGGGCTTGGGCCAGGCTTTGTTCTGGTGGAGGGCGTTGAGCAGGGTGAGCCATTGCGCGAGGTGATAGTCGCGCAGGCCGCCGGGACACTCCTTGATATTAGGTTCCAGGTGGAAGATGGTGTTGCCGAACTTGGCGTGCCGGGCGCGGGCGATTTCGGTGAGGTTCTGTACGATGACGTCCCAGTCGCGGAGCGCGAGGGTGGGGAGGACATCGTTTTCGAGACGGTGGTAGAGGGAGAGATCGCCGGCGAGGAAGCGTCGGTCGAGCAGGGAGATGGTGAACTCGAGATTATCGGGGTTAACCTTGTCGCACTCCTTGAGCGTGCGTGTGGCGGGGCTGGCGCGGAGTCCGGCGTCCCACATGGCCTGAGTAACGGAGCGCAAAATCTGATGGGAGTCGCGCTCGACGGCGTCATTTCCGCACAGGTAGAGGACATCGACATCGGAGTGGGGAAAGAGTTCGCGGCGTCCGAAGCCTCCGGTGGCGACGATGGCGATGTTGGTGCGTTCTTTTTCCGAGGTGAGGCTGGTCCAGATTTTGCTGACGATGTTGTCGACGATGGCGGCTCGGCGGCGGATGGCGGTGGCGCCGTTGCCGGTGCGCTCGAAAGTCTGGCGCAGGTCAGCGCTCTCTTTTTGATAGAGGTCGAAGAGGTGCGGCAGAGGGACGACGGGCGCATTCATGGGCGTCACGAAGCTACTATAAATTGGAAGATGCTCACGGCGGTTTTCCAGTAACTCGATAGTTTTCTGTAGCGTGCAAGGCGGCTATTTCTTGAGGGAAAAGCCACTTTAGGGCATTGAGTTTCCAATACCCCTACTGGAAAGCCGTTGTATTTGCCAGCGTCGAGAGCGAAACCCGGGAGCTTAAGGCTCGAAAGGGTGAAGAAGAGGATGAACGGCTGAAGCCGTTTCTAATGATTGCCGGTGAATCCGTACGCTCTAGATAAAAAGCCGCTGAAGGGGTCGCCGGTGGTTGCCGGCGACCAGTGTGTAAGGGTCCACGGCGTCAGCGGGTATAAGCGCTGGCGCAGATTCGATCAGTAAACCGATTCCTAGAGGGCGGAACTGCCGCGTTCGTCATTTCGAATGCGGATAGCGTCGTCGATCTTGGAGCGGAAGATTTTGCCGTCGCCGATTTTGCCGGTGCGGGCAGAAGAAAGGATGGCCTGCACGGCTTTTTCGGCGAGTTCGTCGGGTACGACCATCTCAATCTTCACCTTGGGGAGAAGATCAACGGTGTACTCGCGGCCGCGATAGAACTCGGTATGGCCCTTTTGCCGGCCGTGGCCGCGGGCTTCCAGGATGGTCATGCCTTCAATGCCGACCTCAAGGAGAGCATCCTTGACGGCATCGAGCTTGGAGGGCTGAATAATTGCTTCGATCTTTTCCATATTTAAAGAATTCCCGGACAGAAAAGAGTATCAGGTTTGTTGAGGTTACGATGCATACTCGTAACCTTCCTCGCCGTGTTGGGTGACGTCGAGACCCTCCATCTCGTCTTCGCGGGTTGCGCGTAGACCGATGGTGGAGTCGACCAACTTAAGCAGAATGTAGGTGCCGATGATGGAAATAGTCCATGCGATGGCGACGCCGACGAACTGGTTGAAGAGCTGGTGCCAGTTGCCGTCCACGACGCCGGAGGGGAGCGGATTGCCCTTGGCGTCCTTGAAAATTGGGTTGATGGCGCTGGTGGCAAATACGCCGGTAAGGATGGCGCCGAGGGTTCCGCCGGCTCCGTGCACGCCGAATGCGTCGAGTGCGTCGTCGTATCCGAACCAGGTTTTAACCTTGACGACCATGAAGAAGCAGAAGGCTCCGGCGATGACGCCGATGACCAGGGCGGACATGGGCTGGACGAAGCCTGCGGCGGGAGTGATGGCGACGAGTCCGGCGACGGCTCCGGAGATAGCGCCGAGGGCGCTGGGTTTGCCGCTACGCATCCATTCGGCGGCGGCCCAACTGAGGGCGGCAGCGGCGGCAGCGAACTGTGTATTGACAAAGGCGCTGGTAGCGAGCGGGCCGGAGCCGAGGGCGCTGCCGGCGTTGAATCCGAACCAGCCGACCCAGAGCAGGCAGGCTCCGATGAAGCTGAGGACAAGCGAGTGGGGCGGCATGGCCTCGCGGGGGTATCCGATGCGCTTGCCCAGATAGAGGGCGCAGACCAGGGCCGAGACGCCGGAGGTGACGTGGACGACGGTTCCGCCGGCGAAGTCGAGGCAGGGGATGCTTCCGCCCATCGCGGCATTCAAGAGTCCGCCCTTACCCCAGACCATGTGGGCCATTGGCGAGTAGACGAAGATGGACCAGAGGGTAAGGAAAACCGCCATGCCGCTGAACTTCATGCGCTCGGCGAAGGCTCCGGTGATGAGCGCCGGGGTGATGATGGCGAACATCAGCTGATAAATCATGAAGGTCTGGAGCGGGATGGTGGCGGAGTAGGCAGGGTCGGGCTTGAGGCCGACGCCGCGGAGGAAGAGATGGTGCAGGCCGCCGATGAAGGCGGTTCCGGAGTCAAAGGCCAGGCTGTAGGTGACCAGCGCCCAGACCACGGTAATGATGCACATCATGGCGAAGCTTTGCATCATGACGGAGAGGACGTTTTTGCGGCGGACGAGGCCTCCGTAAAAGAGCGCCAGACCGGGGCCGGTCATGAGCAGGACGAGGGCGGCGCTGACGAGCATCCAGCTGTTATCTGCCGCGGACTGTGCCTGGGCGATCTGGGCCTGAAGGCGGGCTAGCTGGTCCGCTACTGGAGCGGCGGATTGCGCGAACGCGGCGCAACTGGAAAACATTGTAAGGACGAGGAAAATCCTCCAAGCACGAGAACGCATGACACTCCCAAAAGGTTTATTGCAGCCGTTTGCCTGTATGCAGAGCTATCGCTCGACAGGGATCGATTCTGCTGGATATATCCGGAGACCGGGCAACGTGGACCGGCGGCTGAGCAATACGAATGATTTACTTTTACATGGTTTGCGGGAAATGGAAAACAAGAAAAAAGGTGAACGGCGACATTCCAGAGGTGTGTGCCGGCAGAGGTGGGCGGGAAGGCATTACGACCCCAGGGTTGCGAGGCGTTATATTGGAAGATATGAGCGAGATGGCACAGGACCGGTATCTGTTTGGGAATCTGGAGAGCAGCGGAAAGAATCGCGAGAAGCTGAAAGAGGCGAGCTACGGCTATGAAGAGCCGGAGGGAATTCTTTTGACTTCGCTGGACGCGGCGATCAACTGGGTACGGAAGAGTTCGGTTTGGCCGATGACGTTTGGGCTGGCGTGTTGCGCGATTGAGATGATGTCGATGGGGGCATCGCGGTTTGATATAGCACGGTTCGGGGCGGAGGTATTTCGTCCGTCTCCGCGGCAGTCGGACCTGATGGTGATTGCGGGGCGGGTGTCGCAGAAGATGGCGCCGGTGATTCGTCGGCTGTATGACCAGATGCCGGAGCCGAAGTGGGTAATTTCGATGGGGGCATGCGCAACTTCGGGCGGGGTGTTTAACAACTATGCACTCCTGCAGGGGGTTAATCAGGTGATTCCTGTGGACGTATATGTGCCTGGATGCCCGCCGCGGCCGGAGCAGTTGATCTATGCGATTACGCTGCTGCAGGAGAAGATTCAGCAGGAGCGGGGCAGTCTGAAGAGGGCGCTTAACCTACAGTAAATGCATGGAAATAATATATTTAATTGATTTTCATGGGGGGGCGTACTGCGGTGTGATTGATATTGCCATAAGGATGAGCCGGATTCTGACTTAGGGGTGTGGTCTGCAGCGCAGGAGCCTTAATTGAAGTTGTCATTTGGAAGGCTAAAATTGAGGCAACTCGTTGAAGAATTTATGCTCTAAGAATGCGAAGGTGTGATAGCTTTAATCTTGGTGATTTTGGGGTGTATATTGCCCGTTGCGTCGATTTCTGGCTTACTTTCCATACGTTTTTATTTCACCATTTTGTATGACTTCCCATAGGTTGCGGAGGAAACACGCATGCAGTCTCGTTTGTTCCATTCACTAAGCCGGATTCTGCTTGCCGGGTGCGTGCTAGGTGTTGGCGCATCATTGCTATACGGGCAGAGTTCGTCGTCATTACCTGCTGCACCCCAGCAGCAAAAACCATCC
Source organism: Acidobacteriaceae bacterium (assembly GCA_035532055.1). GTDB lineage: Bacteria > Acidobacteriota > Terriglobia > Terriglobales > Acidobacteriaceae > Silvibacterium. The sequence continues at coordinate 14,962 of DATKRT010000021.1, forward strand.
AAGGTTGATGTTTTCGCCGGATATTCATACGGCGCACCCAAGGCGACGGTAAACACGCCACTCCCGGACGGCACGTATTTCTCTTCCCGGCCAGCGGCTGTGAATGCTGGAGCAATTGCGAGCGGAGCCTATTACTTCAGCCGCCATGTGGGCGCACAGCTCGAGTATTCGAATCACGAAGAGGGTCAGAACGACGGTTATCAGTCGGTGATGGGCGGCCTTATCTACCGGTTGCCGTTTGAGGACGGTAGTGCGGAGACTTTCGTGCACGGTCTGGCGGGCGTGACCCGTTTTGGCGGTCCGAACGACGAACTCGTTGCAGAGCATCCCTACAAGTGGGGTCCTTCGCTTGAATTAGGTGGCGGACTTGACTACCAGCTGCCGTGGTTCAACCACCATTGGTCGTATCGACTTTTCCAGGCCGATTACCAGTACATGCACATCAACTACGGGAACCAGGTCATTACTGGAGGCCGGTTGAACGCAAACGCGGCCCAGTTGAGCACCGGACTTGTGTACCACTTCGGGATCAAGCCTCCGACGCCGGTACAGTACGCTTGCTCAGCCAGCCCTGAATCTGTTTATCCGGGCGAGCCGGTTACCATAACCGGAACGGCCACGTACCTGAATCCGAAGAAGACGGCTGATTACAGCTGGTCGGGTTCAGGCGCGAGTGGTACAAGCTCAACGACGACGATTCACACGGACAACCTGGCACCGGGCAGCTACACGGTGACCGGCCACGTGGCGGAAGGCAAGAAGCCGGGCCAGTTTGCCGACTGCGCGGCGCACTTCACGGTAAAGCAGTTTGAGCCGCCGACAGTAAGCTGCGTGGCGAATCCGACGACGGTGAACCCGGGCGAGAGCTCGACGATCACGGCGACGGGTGTGAGTCCGCAGAACCGTTCGCTGACCTACAGCTACCAGGCGTCCTCAGGATCGATCAGCGGGACGAGCAACACCGCGACCTTGTCGACGACGGGTGCACCGTCCGGCGACATCACGGTGACGTGTAACGTATCCGACGACAAGGGACAGACGGCGTCCAGCACGACGACGGTGAGTGTGGCGGCTCCGCCGGCACCTGCACCGAAGACGCAGACGCTGTGCTCGATCCAGTTTGAGCATGACAAGCGGCGCCCGGCTCGCGTGGACAACGACGCGAAGGGCTGCCTGGACGACGTGGCATTGAACCTGCAGCGTTCTCCGGATGCGAAGCTGGTGGTTGTCGGCAACTCAGCGCCGGTGACCGTGTGGCATCATCATCATCGTAGCGAGGAGCCGGGAACCAAGCGTGCGTCTCAGCGAGCGGTGAACACGAAGAGCTACCTGGTGACGGAGAAGGGTATCGATGCCAGCCGCATTTCGGTGCGGACGGGCAACTCTGGAGCGAACGAGGTTGAGAACTACCTGGTTCCTGCTGGAGCGAACTTCGACTCCGATGTAATGGGCACTACCGCGGTGGACGAATCGGCTGTGAAGCCGCAAGTACGCCATGCGTTGCCTATGCGTCACCACCACTCTCACCACCACTATCGCCACCACAAAAAGGCCGCGGCAAAGAAGTAGGCCGTTACTTGAGTGGTAGATTTAACCAGAAGGCCGTCCGAAGTTCGGGCGGCCTTTCCTTTTGGCCGGAACCCTTGTTGTTATCCACAAGCGCCCAGGGAGTCGCTTATTATGAGAGACAGCAAGCGTGACCGATCAAAATTCTGAACTGAAGTTTATGAATCGAAAATTTTCGTTGCTCCCCTTCCTCGGCCTGATTGCCCTTGTTGTTTTCTTACCGTCTGCTGCCCGTGCAGCAGCCCATTCCCGATGGATTTCTGTTGGACCGACGGGCGGGGATGCGCGATCCTTTGCCTGGAGCCCTAAGGATCCCCACCATCTTTATATGGGCACGACGAACAGCTGGGTCTACGAATCGAAGGACGACGGCGCGACGTGGACGCGGTTGGCGCGGCTGGGCAAAGTGGATGACCTGGTGGTGGACAATCTGCTGGTGGACCGCGCGAATCCGAGGACGCTGTATGCGGGCGTGTGGCAGATGGACGACATGAACGGCGGCGTATACATCAGCCATGATGGTGGGCATACGTGGACGGCCAGTCCTGAGATACTTGGAAAATCGGTGCGATCGCTGGCGCAGGCGAATACGAATCCCCGGATTCTGGTGGCGGGCGCGATCAGCGGCGTGTACCGGACGGAAGACGGCGGTCTGCATTGGAAGCAGATCAGCCCGCCGGGCAGCCTTGAGATCCGGAAGATTGAGTCAATCGCAATCGATCCAACCGATTCCCGGACGATTTATGTGGGAACCTGGCATTTGCCGTGGAAGACGACGGATGGCGGGAAGACCTGGAGCAATATCAAGAAGGGGTTGATTGTCGACTCCGATATTTTCTCGATCCTGCTTGATCCGAAGTTTCCGAGCACGGTGTACATGAGTGCCTGTTCCGGGATCTACAAGAGCGATACAGGAGGGGCGTTGTTCCGGAAGATCCAGGGGATACCGACATCGGCGCGGCGTACCCGGTCGTTCCGTCAGGATCCAGCCAACCGATCGATTATCTACGCCGGGACGACCGAGGGTCTTTACAAGACGGTGGATGCGGGTGCGACGTGGAAGCGCATGACGGCCCCGAATATTGTCATCAATGACATTTACATTGATCCGAAAAATCCGCAGCGCGTGTTGCTGGCGACGGATCGCAGTGGTGTGCTGGCGAGCAATGACGGCGGGGTAAGCTTTACCGCCTCGAACGACGGAGTATCGCAGCGACAGGTGATGGCCCTGCTGTCAGACAGGAAGCATCCTGACACGATGTATGCGGGAGTGGTGAACGGCAAGAGCTTCGGCGGCGTGTTTGTGAGCAAGGATGGCGGCAAGAGCTGGAGGCAGCGGAGCGAGGGACTGGACGGGCGCGACATCTTCAGTCTGGCGCAGGCCAAGGACGGAACGATTTATGCCGGTACCAACAGTGGGATCTTCCGGCTGAATGGGGATGTGTGGGTTCCGGATAACCTGGTGGTCAACGTCAAGCACAAGACTGTCTATGTCTATCGTCATAGCCGGCGTGTGTCGCAGTCAGTTACGGCCCCGAAGAGCGATGGGCAAATCGAGGGGCAGGTGAACGCGCTCTCAGTGCTTGGACCAGTATGGTATGCCGCGACGACGCAAGGGGTGTACCGCAGCATGACGCAGGGCGCGACGTGGTCCGGTCCAATTCTGAAGGACGGAGATTACCGGCTGATGGATTACCGCAATGGTGCGGTGTATGCGGCGCAACTCGACGGACTGCGGCTGTCGTGGGATGGGGGTCTGCAATGGAAGCCGGTCAACATGCCGGTAGGCTTGTCGCCGATTGATGCGCTGGCGACGACACCAAGCGGCACGTTGTGGTTAGGGGGGCGGCAAGGCGCTTTCTACAGCAACGACCATGGAAAGACCTGGCACGCGATCCACAATCTTCCGGTGCGGGAGATCGACAGCATTCGCTATGACCCGGGGTTGCAGCGAGTGGTGCTTACGTCGCGCAGCTCGGATGTGATTTTCGCGATCAATCCGGATAATCGTACATGGCAATGGTGGGACGCGGGCTGGAAGGTGCGGATGGTGCACTCAATGAACGGCCGGCTGGTGGCGGCGTCGCTGTATGACGGTGTGGTGGTGGAGCCGCATTCTGACAGCGTGCTGGCCGAGGAAGTGGCGAAGAAATAATCGTGATTGAGTTACGCCCGGTCGCGCGCGAGGATGTGGACACACTGTTCACTCTCGATCAGATATGCTTCCAGCCGGGAATTGCTTATTCGAGGGCGGAGCTGAAGTTTTTTCTGTTTCATCCGGCGGGGATATCGTTGGTGGCGGCGGACGAGGGCGGCATTGCGGGGTTTGCCATTGCCGAGACCCGGATGCACCATGGCCAGCCGGTTGGGCATATCGTAACAATTGATGTGGATCCGTCGCGCCGCAGGCAGGGCGTGGGACGGCTGCTGATGGATGCCGTTATGGAGGGCTGCCGTGAAGCGGGCGTGTCGCGACTGCAGTTGGAGGTTGCGGTAGACAACGACGGTGGGGTTGCCTTCTACAAGGAGCTGGGTTTCAGCCCGGCGGGGCGCATTCGAGGTTACTACATGGGCAAGCTGGATGCGCTGGTGATGGAGCGGGGGACTGGCCGTCCAGTCTGACGCGTCCTTCGGGCCCAAGCGCAGAACCGACGTTTGAGGCCGCTCCCGCCACCCCGCAGACGATGACCTGTCTACGAGAGCCCCGGTTTCCGCTGGTTGCGGGGATGCGTGCTTCAGGAGCGTGTTCGCGCTGCAGGCGGCATTACTTTGCGGCGTTGACGGCGACGATGAGGGATGAGCGCGCTTCGGGCGTCACCGGGCCTTCGGCGCGCCAGAGAACTCGGCCCTGCTTATTGACGAGCAGTACGGCGATTTTGCGGGTGGTGGGGATGTGGAGCGCGCGCCGGAAGCTGTTTACATTGACATAGAGAGGGACGATCCAGGGGTAGGTCTCGGGATCGGTCTCGTCGCTGCGCATGGAGGCGTTGTCCCACCAGCGGAAGACGATATTTTCGTTGGCGGAGACGGGCATGCGATACCAGCGTAAATCGAAGTTGGTGTGCTGGAGGGCCTGGGCAGCGAGCATCCAGGTATCGATTTGGGTTTGCTGTTCGGGCTTGAAGGAGATGAGCAGCAGGTCGAACTGGGCGGCGAAGTCGGCGGGAAGGTTGAGTTTTTCCCTGGCCAGGTTGTAGGTGGAGAGGCTGGGAAACACGGCCAGGCCGGACGCCTGATTCGCCTGGGCAGCAGCGGGCACGGCCAGCGCACAATAGACGGCGCATGGCGCTACAAGTGGAATAACAAATGAGAGAAGGCGCGATAAAGGCTTCATGAAATAAGGCAATGAACAAATCCTGGTTTTGCGATTCTTCCTGCTATTCCTGATGTTGCAATTGCCGGTGGTGCAACCTGGGTATGAGTGACGCGTGGATGAACTGCTACTGACGAATGGTAACAGCGAAGTACGCAAGTTCACAGCCGGAAAGTCCCACCAGATTGATTACCGGCAGGTGTTTTATCATAAGAAGAGAAAGAAGTGAGTGAACCCCATGACTGAGCCAAGGCCCTTTCAGACAGACGATGTGCGGCTGGAGCCGATTGCCGCGAAGGTGCTTGCAGGCCAGCGCCTGAACTTTGATGATGGGGTGACGCTGTATGGGTCGCCAGACATACTGGCGGTGGGGTGGCTGGCGAACTATGTCCGCGAGAAGATGCATGGGGATGTGGCGTACTTTAATGTGAATCGCCACATTAACCCGACGAATGTGTGCGTGGCGGCGTGCCGGCTGTGTGCGTTTGGGCGCAAGAAGGGCGCGGAAGGCTCATACACCATGGCGCTGGAGCAGGCGTGGGAGACGGCGGCGTCAGGCTACAGCGAGGCGGTGACGGAGTTCCACATTGTGGGTGGGCTGCATCCGGATTTGCCGCTGGAGTATTTTCTGGACCTGGTTGCCGGACTGAAGGAGCGGTTTCCGCTGGTGCACATTAAGGCGTTCACGATGGTGGAGATTTCGTTCCTGGCGCAACGGGCGAAGCTGACGATTCCGGAGACGCTGAAGAAGCTGAAGGATGCGGGTGTGGACTCAATGCCGGGCGGCGGCGCGGAGATTTTTGCGGACCGCGTACGGCATATTATCTGCGACCACAAGATCGACGGCGACGAGTGGCTGGAGACGGCGCGGATGGTGCACGAGGCGGGGCTGAAGTCGAATGCGACGATGCTCTACGGGCACATTGAGAACGATGAGGACCGGGTGGACCATCTGCTGAAGCTGCGGAGCCTGCAGGACGATACGCACGGGTTCCAGACGTTTATTCCGCTGGCGTTTCATCCGGACAACACGCCGCTGGCGCACTTGCCTCGGACGACGGGGCTGACGGACATCCGGCAGATTGCTGTGGGCCGGCTGCTGCTGGATAATTTTCCGCACATCAAGGCCTACTGGCAGATGATGACGGCGAAGATTGCGCAGATTGCGCTGCGGTTTGGCGCGGACGACGTGGACGGCACGGTGATCGAGGAGAAGATTTATCACGATGCCGGTGCGACGACTCCGCAGGGCATGCGGCGGCAGGATTTGACGCGGCTGATTACGGCGGCGGGACGGGTTCCGGTGGAGCGGGATACGCTGTATCGCTCGGTGACGCGGGCGGAAGATACGTTTACGGTTGCGGTGTGAGGACTACTTCGCGTTTCTTTTCAAAATTGCGCGCTGAGGCTCCATTGATTTGTGCAGGATTCTGACGATCATTATGCCGTCTCCCGTTTTCTCATAGAAAATGACATGGCTTTTGTGCTCCATACGGCGCAGACCTTGTGGATCCCACTGGCAGAGGCGGCCAATCTCGGGTTTATTCGCCAACAGGCGGCAACAATCACGAATTTCCGTAGTGTATCGATCTGCCTGCTGCTCGTCCCATGTGCTGAGGGTATAGCCGATAATACCGTCCAGATCCAGTTCGGCTTCTTTTGATAACTGATAGCGTGCCAGGGTCAATCTCCGATCGGACGAAGACCGTATTTAGCACGCACGCGGTCGAAGCTACCCGGCTCTGCTATTCCACTTTCTCTTCCCTTTTTGATTGCGGCGCGCAGCGCTTTGAGCTTTGTTTCATACTCGCGCTCGTCGCGCTCGAGGGTGCGCAGGGCTGCGCGCACAACCTCGCTGGCGTTCTCGTAGCGGCCGCCCTTGATTTTTCTGGCGATAAAACGGTCGAGTTCGGGGGTGAGGTTTACATTTCGTGTGGGCATGGGAGCCTCGCTGACTTACAGGCTACACAAAATTGGCAATGCTTGCCAATTCAGCAACAACCGCAGGAGTGGCCTCGCCATGCTTCGCGGGCTTCTTTGAGGAGCAGGGGGACGGCGGCGAGGGCGGCGAGCGAGTCGAACCATGCGATGTGGAAGAGGGCGTTGACGGCGAGTCCCGCGAGAGTGATGGCGGCGAGGTAGGCGCAGGTGACGGACTGGACGGCATCGGCGGCGAGAGCGGTGTTTCCGGTGCGTCGCGCTTCTCGGCGTTTGAGCCAGGCTAATACGGGCATGACGATGAGGGCTGCGGCGGTAACGGCGATGCCGAGGATGCTGACTTCCGGGTGATGCTGGAGAGCCAGCGAGAGCGCGGCGATGATGCAGACGACTCCGGCGAGGGTGTAAAGCAGAACGGCAGCGGACCGGGTGGTGAGGCGTTCGGAGAAGGCAACTCCGGGGAGAAGCGGCAGCAAGACGACCGTGGCGGAGAGCAGTTCGACGAGGCTGTCTGATCCGAAGGCGAGCAGGACGGGGCTGTGCGCGGCGGCCGCGGCGTAGAGCGAGAGGATGCACTCGGCAAGCATCCAGGCGAGAGTGATGCCCTGCAGCCAATAGATTGTGGAACGGTGTGGCGAAGCGCAGGTTGGCTGCGAATGTGTTGGCTGCTCGTGGTGCTGGGCGAGTTCCGGCATGGCTAGAGGATACCGCTGGAAATCACGAACGGGAAGGCGGCGCTTAGACTGCCGGTGCGGGGTTTGGCGGCTTGGCGCGGTTCTTTTTGGCGTGGCGGCGGCGGACGTCGCGGATGGCGACGACGATCAACGAGACAAAGGTGACGGTGACGAGGATGACGGCGGTCCAGCCGTGAAGCTGGGCCACTTCTCCATAGAGCAGGGCGAGGCCGACGAAGACGAAGAATAAGTGTGCGCAGAAGACGTGCAGCGAGGCCTTGCCGAGGGTGAGGAAGGGTTCGCGGGAGACGGCTTTGACGACGTACTTGCGCGATGCATAGACCACAACGCTGAAGCAGATAAGGTTGAGGACGCGGAGCGGGCCGATTTGCCACTTGTCGAGCTGGAGGCCCAGCGCCTGCTGGGTGAGGTGGGGGCCGAGCCATCCGTAGCGGATGAAGATGAACAGGATGCTGATGACAAAGCAGGCGATGACTGCCGGGCGAGGAATGTAGCGGAAGGGGATGAAGTCGCGGGCGAGTCCGGCGCCAAGCCAGAGTCCGATGATCCAGACGGCCTGCCAGGCGAAGAGGTTGAAGGCCCCGGTCTCCTGCAGGGGGATGTGGAGGTGGGTGATATGGACGATCCAGTTATGGACGAGGTCGCGGAGACCGAATTGAGCCAGTAACCAGACGAGCATGCTGGCGGCGAGGATCTTCTTCCAGCCGATGCGGATGGAGAGGGAGAGGATGATGGGGGTGAAGAGCAGGAAGGTGACGTACATGGGGAGGATGTCGAGCAGGGGCGGGCAGTAGAGGAGCAGGAGCGATCCGAGGATGGCGGTGCCGGGGTGGGCGAGGTAAAAGTTGAGCAGGTTGGTGATGGCGGCGCGATGGTTGTGGACGGCGTAGGCGGCGGCGACGGTGAAGGCGAGGAAAAGCAGCAGCAGGTGGTAGCCGTAGATTTTGAGGGTGCGGCGGAGGAGCTTGAAGTGGACTCCGGCCTCGTCGTGCTGCATTTCGTAAATGTAGATGCGTCCGACGAGCAGGGCGGACATGAAGACGAAGCCTTCGGCGGAGGAGATGAAGCCGAAGGGCTGGTTGACGAAGTCGCTCATGTGGGTGGGGAGATGAGTGAGGGTCATCCAGACGAGGAAGAGGCCGCGAAGGGCGTCGAGCTCGGGGCGTCGTTCCAGCTTGGGCAAGTGAAGGGTCATAGGTGCTGGCCGCACGGGCGAACGCGGTGCTGGCCGCACGGGCGAACGCGCTTCGCGCCATTCTGTTGCCCGCTTTCGTGGCTCTCCCTTTGGTCGGGATGGGCGCTGGGCAGCTTCTCCGCTAAGGTTTCGTCGGCTTTCGCGGTACTCCTGTTAGTTCATGCGAAGAGGCCTTCGCGTCATCGCGATGACCCTAATTGTAGTCCTGCCCCTGGTGGGTAGGATGCCGCCCCAATAGTGTCAGCAGACTCCTAGTATGCGGGGATGCCGGTGATGCTTTGGCCGATGACGAGGGTGTGGATGTCGTGGGTGCCCTCGTAGGTTTTGACGGATTCGAGGTTCATCATGTGGCGCATGACGGGGTAGTCGTCGGTGATGCCGTTTCCGCCGAGGATGTCGCGGGCGAGGCGGGCGCACTCGAGGGCCATCCAGACATTGTTTCGCTTGGCCATGGAGATGTGCTGATGATCGACGGCGCCGGAGTCCTTGAGGCGGCCGACCTGGAGGATGAGGAGCTGGCCCTTGGTGATCTCGGAGATCATCCAGGTGAGTTTTTCCTGGACGAGCTGGTGGGAGGCGATGGGCTGGTCGCGGAACTGCTTGCGGAGGAGCGAATACTGTAGGGCGGTGTCGTAGCAGGACATGGCTGCGCCGATGGCTCCCCAGGCGATGCCGTAGCGGGCCTGGTTGAGGCACATGAGGGGCGACTTGAGGCCGCCGGTGCCGGGGAGGAGGTTTTTGGCGGGGATGCGGACGTCCTGCAGCGAGAGGCCGGAGGTGACGGAGGCGCGGAGAGACCATTTGCTGTGGACGTCGTAGGCGGAGAAGCCGGGGCGGTCGGTTTCGACCAGGAAGCCTCGGACTTTGTCATTTTCGTCGGCGACTTTAGCCCAGACGATAGCGACGTCGGAGATGGTTCCGGAGGTGATCCACATTTTTTCGCCGTTGAGGATGTATTCGTCTCCGGATTTGACGGCGCGGGTGCGCATGCCGCCGGGATTGGAGCCGAAGTCGGGCTCGGTAAGGCCGAAGCAGCCGAGTTTTTCTCCGGTGGCGAGTTTGGGGAGCCAGTAGTCTTTCTGTTCGTCAGATCCGAAGGTGTAGATGGGGTACATGACGAGGGCGGACTGGACGCTGACGAAGCTGCGGACGCCGGAGTCTCCGCGCTCGAGTTCCTGCATGACGAGGCCGTACTCGACATTGGACATGCCTGCGCAGCCGTAGCCTTCGATGTTGGCTCCGAAGAAGCCGAGCTGGCCCATGGGGGCGACGAGCTCGCGGGGGAAGCGGCCCTCGCGGTTGCACTCCTCGATGATGGGGATTAGGTTGTCCTCGATGAAGTCGCGCGCGGTGGAGCGGGCGAGGCGCTCGTCCTCGGAGAGAAGATTGTCAAAGCCGATGAAGTCGACACCTTTGAATTTGAAGGCCATGGTTAAAGCTCCCTTGCTGGTGAAGCAAACTACTCAGATTAGCAGAGATGCGCTGGAGATACTGTCAGATTAAACACTGAAGCTGTGGGCGGCGGCGGCGCGTGGCCGTGGCGGTCTATGAAGGGCGTACACCTGTGGACTGCCAAACCGGCACCGCGTAGAGCGATGGATAAAACGTTTGACTTGATTTGAAAATTCGCCGGGGAAAGTTGCTTGCGCAAGGAAAGGCTGAGGTGTAGAAGGCTTTATCGGTGTGGTGCGAGCGAAACGGGTTGGCGGAGTAGGGACGTGCGTAACCGGCAGCGCAGAAAGGTGCCTGACTGACAGGCGTGGTGCCGCTACAATCAGAAATGTCAAAAATCTCTACTCTGCTACTGGACGATTTGATTGGCTAAGGTCATACGCATCAGCGATAAACGGGTCGTAAAGGTCATCGACCCGGAGCCGTTGAAGGACGCAGGGATCAACTGCGGCGTTTATTTCGGCGTGATGCTGATTGCGGTGATTCTGGACCGGATTTTCCCCTTTAAATCGGCGCTGACGAGTGTGCTTGTTGTTGTGCCGTATCTGCTGGTTCTTGGGTTTATTCTGTGGCGCCGAATCATGCAGCGGCCGGAGTTTCCGGTGGGGAAGCCGCTGGATGCCATATTTCCGTTCATCCTGGTATGGGCAGGCGCATTTTTTATTTCGATTCTGTTTGCTTATAGCGATGGGTTGTTCAGTCCGCTGACTCTGGTGGGTAAGCTGAACCATATTGGGACGATTCTGGAAGAGCCAGTAACGCAGGAGTTGGTATTTCGGGCGGCACTGCTGACTTCGCTGCAACAGACGCGGCTGGGGGAGATGGTGTTTTTTCGTGTTGAGGTGAGTGTGCTGGCCGGAGCGGGGATTTTTGCATTCCTGCATGCGATTGTGTTCGCCACGGCTGGATTTTCCTTCTCGGATGTCATGATCACGGGAATGATGTCGCTGATCCTCAGCTCCATATACGGCTGGATTTACGTGAAGACGGAAAACGTCTGGTACGGGGTGTTTTTGCACGCGCTGATCAACTTTGGGCGCTGGGGCTGAGACGAAGGCCGGACCTGGTTGCGTCCAACACTGCCGATAGAATCGAGACATGCTGGAAGTGGTGAATCCGATAGCTGCCGGGGCGATCAGGCTGATGGTGTTTGATCTGGACGGGACGCTGATTGACTCGCGGCGTGACCTGGCGACGGCGGTGAATGCGATGCTGCGCCAGATGGGACGCAATGCGCTGCCGGAGGCGGTGATTGCCGAGTATGTGGGCGACGGCGCGGGGATGCTGGTGCGGCGGGCGCTGGGCGATCCGGAGGACGAAACGCTGGTGGAGGACGGGCTGGAGCGGTTTCTGGCTTGTTACCGGACGCACATGCTGGACCATACTTACGTTTATGACGGGGTGTTTGCGGCTCTGGATGTGCTGCGGACGATGCCTGATGGTGGAGAGCGGCAGTTTGCGGTGCTGACCAACAAGCCGGTTCGTCCGGCGCAGCGGATTTGCGATGCTCTGGGGCTGCGGAAGTACTTTTTCGAGATTTATGGCGGCAACAGCTTTGCGACGAAGAAGCCTGACCCTGAGGGTTTGCAGGCGTTGATGCGCGAGGCGGGGGCGAGGCCGGAGCAGACGGTGATGGTGGGTGACTCCGTCGTGGATGTTTTAACCGCGCGGAATGCGGGAACATCTGTAATCGGTTGCAGGTTTGGACTTTCATCGCATACATTGGAAACAGTCGACTCCGACTGCCTGGTCGATGCACCGTTGGAGTGGGCGATGGCGATGGGCGCCGTGGTCCAACCATAAGAGGAGACGATCGACTGCCTGGTCTACTTCGAAATTCTGTACGGCACCTGCCGTACGGGATGCGAAGACGAAGCGTGAAGAGGCGAGCTAGTACTTTTTGGGGCACAGATCGACGCATACGTATCATTGTTTTGCCGTTGGAAGGCAGACCCTGCTTTGCATACCCACGTTCTCTGAACGGCAATGGACAGGAACGGGCGCTTTGCGTCCACAACATTGATGAGGTTAGGTTCTTGTTGCGTTCCAGGCTGACCGCAAGCGGCTGTTTCACTGTATATGTATTGATTGGTTTGATGGGACTGCCGGCAACTGCTGTGTCGCAGGTTGCAGAGGCGCGAGTGGTGCTGACGACGCCGAGTGGCTTGACGGTGGCCAGGACAACGACCGATGCGACGGGCGGGTTTGAGCTGGCTCCGAAGCAGGCGGGAAGCCATTACCATGGGGAATTCAACTTTCTCTATCGCAATTCGTCGATGGCTGCGCAACAGAGGCTATCGCCGAGCAAGCCCCCTGAGTCGCGGAGCATTTACGAAGGGGATTTAACCGGGCCGCTACCGCATTTGAGAAGCACGATGTTTCTGCTTTCGGTGAACCGGCAGGCAGAGAATCTGGATGCGGTGGTGAATGCGACGGTGGCGCCGACGCCGGAGAATCCGCTGGGAGTTTACAACGTGAATGTGCCGGCGCCGACGCGCGACAGAGCAACCTTCACCGCCCGTATTCCCCAAAGGAAGTGCGGGTTTTACGCTTGCGATACAGGTGAGGGCGTGACCGCTGATTTTTCAGGAACGAGAGAGGGGTAATTCGGGTGGGTCAATCTATGACGAAATTAAAGACGTTGCTTGCGGTTTTTCTGATCTTCACTTCCGTGCTTTGCCTGGAAGCACAGGATTCCCATAAGACTCTGCCGAACTGGATGCTGGGGCCGCTTGTGCGTGCCAAGCAGGGCGAGCCGGTGATTGTTCCAGATGTGAAGGCGACGTTTATGGGGCCAATCCGGAAGGCTCTGGTGCATTGGGAAGCGCTGCATACGTTCAATCCGGCGGCAATAGTGCGCGATGGGAAGATCGTGGTGCTGTATCGCGCGGAGGACAACACGGGCGCGATGGAGATTGGCGGGCATACGTCGCGGATAGGCATGGCGACGAGCACGGATGGGATGCATTTTGACCGGCGTTCGACGCCGGTGTTTTATCCGTCGAATGATGCGCAGAAGGCGCGCGAGTGGCCGGGCGGGACGGAAGACCCGCGCATTGTGGAGAGCTCGGACGGAACGTATGTGCTGGCGTACACGCAGTGGAACCGCAAGAATTATCGCGTGGGGATTGCGACGTCGCGGGATTTGATTCATTGGAAGAAGTGGGGGCCGGCGTTCCAGGATGCGGGGCCGAAGTATGCGACTTTTCTGTACAAGTCAGCCGGGATTGTTACGGAGCTGAAGGGCGGAAAGCTGGTGGCGGCGAAGATTCATGGGAAGTACTGGATGTACTGGGGGGAGAAGCAGATTCGGTTGGCGACGTCGAAGGATTTGATTCACTGGACTCCGGTGGAGGATGCGAAGGGCCACACAGTGGTGGTGCTGGGGCCGCGGAGTGGGCACTTTGACAGCGGATTTCCTGAGGTGGGGCCGCCGCCGCTGCTGACGCGGAAGGGGATTCTGGTGATTTACAACGGCAAGAACGGGAGCGGGCCGGATCGCGACAAGGAGCTTGGACCGGGATCGTATGCGGCGGGCGAAGCGCTGTTCAGCACGGCGAATCCGGAGAAGCTGCTGGATCGGTCGGCGCAGCCGGTGCTGTGGCCGGAGATGCCCTACGAGATGACTGGGCAGTACAAGGCGGGCACGACGTTCTCCGAAGGGCTGGTGTATTTCAAGGACAAGTGGTTTTTGTACTACGGCTGCGCGGACTCGCGGGTGGGCGTGGTGATGACGGACGGCAAGGGATTTGACGCGGCGTTGAATCCGTAGCGGGCGGCCGGGTTCTGCCTGAACTTGACGGCGTCTGACGGTGCCGGGCGGGCGGACTGCACGACGGGAAGATTCGCTACGATAGGAGTGTGGACTTTCAATTAGTGAGCGACTATACGCCGCGGGGCGACCAGACGACGGCGATTCCGGAACTGGTGCGGGGCGTGCTTGCGGGCGAGCAGCACCAGGTGCTGCTGGGCGTGACGGGTTCGGGCAAGACCTACACGATGGCCAAGATCATCGAGGAGCTGAACCGCCCGGCGCTGATATTGGCGCATAACAAGACGCTGGCGGCGCAGCTCTACCACGAGTTCAAGCAGTTTTTCCCGGGGAATGCGGTCGAGTACTTTGTGTCGTACTACGACTACTACCAGCCGGAGGCGTATATTCCGGCGGGCGATCTCTACATAGAAAAAGAAGCCACGATCAACGAGGAGTTGGACAAGCTGCGGCTGTCGGCGACGCGGTCGCTGTTTGAACGACGGGACGCGATTATTGTGTCGTCGGTGTCGTGCATTTACGGCCTGGGTTCGCCGGAGGCGTATTACGGGATGCTACTGCTGCTGGAGAAGGGGCAGAAGATCCGGCGCGAGGATATAACGAAGCGGCTGGTGGAGATTTTGTACGAGCGGAATGACGCGGACTTCCGGCGCGGAACGTTTCGGGTGCGGGGCGATGTGATTGAGGTGTATCCGACGTATGACGAGAACGCGTACCGGATTGAGCTGTTCGGGGATGAGATTGATTCGCTGGCGCAGATCGATCCGCTGTTCGGGACGGTGAAGGAGAAGTATGCGCGGCTTCCGATTTATCCGAAGAGCCACTATGTGGTTCAGCCGGAGCGGAAGCGGACGGCGGTGGACTCGATTCTGGAAGAGCTGGAGTGGTGGGAGAAGGACCTGGAGCAGCAGGGCCGGATGGTGGAGTCGCAGAGGATTCATCAGCGGACGCGGTTCGATCTGGAGATGATCAAGTCGATGGGCTATTGCCACGGGATTGAGAATTACTCGCGGCATTTTTCAGGGCGGCTGCCGGGCGAGCCTCCGCCGACGCTGCTGGATTATTTTCCGCGGGACTTCATGGTGTTTATTGATGAGTCGCACGCGACGGTTCCGCAGCTGCATGGGATGTGGCATGGGGACCGTTCGCGGAAGCAGAACCTGGTGGATTATGGGTTCCGGCTGCCGTCGGCGGTGGACAATCGTCCGCTGAAGTTTGAGGAGTTTGAGGCGCGGGTGAACCAGACGATTTATGTGTCGGCGACGCCGGGGCCGTACGAGCTGACGAAGGCCGGCGGCGTGGTGGTGGAGCAGATTATTCGTCCGACGGGGCTGATTGATCCGGAGGTTGAGATACGGCCGATTCGGGGGCAGATTGATGATCTGCTGGCGGAGATTCGAGACCGCGCGGCGAAGAACGAGCGGGTGCTGGTGACGACGCTGACGAAGCGGATGGCCGAGGACCTGGCGGGGTACTACGCTGAGGTGGGCGTGCGGTGCCGGTATATGCACTCGGAGATTGAGACGCTGGAGCGGGTGAAGTTGCTGCGGGACTTGCGCAAGGGCGAGTATGACGTGCTGATCGGGATCAACCTGTTGCGCGAGGGGCTGGATTTGCCGGAGGTTTCGCTGGTGGCGATTCTGGACGCGGACAAAGAGGGATTTCTGCGGTCTGCGGGGTCGCTGATTCAGACGATGGGACGCGCGGCGCGGCATGTGAACGGGCGGGCGATTCTGTATGCCGATCGAATGACCGACTCGATGAAGCAGGCGATTGGGGAGACGACGCGGCGGCGCGAGGTGCAGCGGGCTTACAACGAAGAGCACGGGATTACGCCTACGTCGGTGATTCGCCCGACGGATATGGCGCTGGCAAGGATTATGAAGGCGGAGTATGCGGACCTGACGGAAGAGACGGACGCGATGCCGGAGTTGAGGTCGCAGGAAGAGCTGGATGTGCATATCGGGAATCTGGAGTCGGACATGCGGGAGGCTGCTCGGAAGTTCGAGTTTGAGAAGGCGGCGAAGCTGCGGGACCGGATCAAGGAGCTGCGGACGAAGGAGTTTTTGTTTGGGTAGGGGGACTACTTTGCGTGAGAATGAGGCAGGTTTCGTTGTCTGTCTCAATGAAAATGCGGATGTTATCCACAGCGGCGCGTGGCATTGTTTCGATCACGCTCGTTGAGCAGTTGCCAACACGAATCCAGATCACTTTCGAGGGGTTCCGTTGCAGCATGCTCCTCTCAGCAAAATCTGAATCTTTCGAGACAATCACATAGCCGTTAGCTTGCGCATAATCCCATATAGCGGTATCTCCCGCCGATCCCAAGTCGCAGTTGTGGACATGTTGCAAATGAGAATAGACATCGGCGAGAGAGGCAACGAGCCGGGGTGACAAGTTCTCATCCAGAAGAAGCTTCACGCTGAGAGGACTTCCAGTTTCCGCTCACGATCTGCCGCGAATGCGAGACATGCGCGGATGTCTTGTTCGGTCAGATAAGGGAAATCCTGAAGGACCTGATCGTGTGTCATTCCGGATGCAAGGTAATCGAGTACATCGGAGACTGTGATACGCAGGCCACGTATACATGGCTTCCCGCGACGCTTTCCTGATTCGATGGTAATGATGTCGGAATAGTCCACAATGCCCATAGCGTAGGCGAAAAGCCGGGCGGAGGCAAATTTTGCGCCCGTCGCAGATGAGGATGTTTCCGGCGGGCGTGGTGATGCGATAGGCGGCGAGGTCGCGGCTGCCGACGTAATAGAGATTACCGGCGATGCGGAAGGGCTTCTGGGGAGTGGTCCAGTCCTTGTTGATCTGGGCATGGAGCGGCGCGAGGCCAAGGGTGAGGGCGAGAAGAGAAGTGATGGCGCGCAGGCGTTTCCGAATGAAGGTCACTCTGCCCTGATAGCAGGCCGGCCCTGTGGATTACAAGTGAGGCTTCAGAGTCGCCGTCGGCGGTGGCCTAGCCCATTTTGATGCCGTTCTCGCCCATGGTCGCAAAGACCTGAAACAGGTTGGTCATTCCGAGCAGCTCACGCAGTTGCTTGCCGATGTTGATGAGCTCGAGAGTTGAGCCTGCGGAGCGGGCAGAGACGTAAAGGCGGACGAGGGTTCCGAGGCCGAGGCTGTCGACGCGGGTGAGATCGGTGAGGTCGATTACGACGCGCTTGTGGTCAGGGGAAAGGGCGCTGACCGGTCCGTAAAGGGCGTCGCCTACACCGGCAATCAGTTTGCCGTGGCACTTCACAACGGCGGCATTTGGTGTGGACTCAATTTCAATCGTCAGAGGACAGGCGGCGGTGGACATTCGTAGCTCCCCTCGCAGGATGGGATAACAATCCCCGCGATTGTCGCACGGGGAAGCGGGGGAAGGGAACGAAGATTTAATGCCGGGTCAGGAGGATGAAGGCCTGTGGCGGAGGGCTATCCGCTGTATGCGAATACGGTGAAGAGATTCGTGAGCCCGAGCAGATCGCGAATGGGCTTCCCGACGTTCACCAACTCCAGCGTGCAACCGGACGAGCGGGTGGACACATAGAGACGGATGAGTGCGCCTATACCCGTGCTGTCGATACGGGAAAGCTTTTCCATATCGAGAAGGATTTTTTTACTCTGCGGGATGATTTCGCTGATGGTGTCGTAAAAGTACCTTTGCGTACCGGCCACCAGCTTGCCGGAGCAACGCACGACTGCAATATAGGTGGTGCGCTCGATATGAACAGACAGAAGATTCGATACATCTGAATCAGACATTGGGTGGTTCCTTAGGGAATACCAGAACTTGTCTGTGATATGACAGGCAAATTGTCGCATACTCGGGGCGGGAAAGGAATGGGCAGAGCAAGTCGAGCAACTCAGCGCCGTGGCAAAATCCACGGATGGGGCAGGTTGGAGGCGCCAGGCGGCCAGCGATAACCGGGCCGGGTCACAGGCAGTTTCGGCTACTTCTACTTCAAAAACTCGGACATCGCGGGTGCCGAGGCGGCGGCGGCGGGAGGGTTGGGCAAGTTCAGAATCTGCATGACGGTACGCAGCATGCTTTGGTGCTGGTAGAGGGTGGAGGATGCTTGCTGATAGCCGGTCTTTGCGAGCGGTCCCCAGAAGACGGGAGAGACATGGCCGCCTCCGTGCGTGGTGTCAGTGGTGGCTGCCTCGTCGAAGTCCACGATGAGCACGCCGTTGCCTGCCGGTTGGAAGGCGGGATCGTTTGAGAGCGGCGAGACGACATTTGTCTGCAGCCAGGTGTCTGCCTGAAGGGGAGTTCCGTCGTGCGCATCGTCGTCAATATTGGGAATGATGAAGGAGAACTGGGGAAGATTGCCGTTGGCCAGATCGGTAGCAAACTGCGAGAAGGGCCAGATATGCTGGTTCGCCACCTGTTGGTTGCCGGCTATGTCAGAGAGCATGGCGAACGGATTATGCCGAATCACGTAGAGTCCAGTGTTTCCGCCCAGGTATCCAACATAGGGAATACCTTCGGCGTAGATTTTGAACGACACGCCGGCAGCCAGCAGGCGGCGCGCAATGTTATCAACGTTCCAGACCTGCGTGGAGCTGTCATTGTTCGTGAGCACTTGTCCCGTGGTCAGCCAGAAGTAGTTGCCGATGGAGGGATGCGTGTTTGCATAGTAGTTGGTAGGCAGGGCGCCATTGGATATGAGGCTGTTCAGGCTGGGCCAGGATGTGGTGTTGCCCACAACGGTGGAATAACTCTGGTTTTCTTCCATGACCATGACCACGTGATTTCCGGATGGGGCCTGGGATTGCACGGTGATCGTGGCTTTACCCAATTGGGACGAATCCTGGACGCTGGTGGCTGTGATGGTGACGGTTCCGGCGGATGCTGGCGCGGTGAAGAGGCCGCTTGACGTGATGGATCCGGCGCTAGCAGTCCAGGTGACGGCGGAGCTGTAGCTTCCTGTGCCATTGACGGTTGCCGCGCATTGCGAAGTGGCGCCTGGGGCAACGCTCGATGGCGTGCACGCGGCCGATACGGACGTAATGGTGGATGAGGATGAGGATGACTGTACGGTGATGGAGGTGGAGCCCGCTATTTGGGAATCCTGAGTGCTGGTGGCGGTGATGGTGACGATTCCGGCGGATGCGGGTGCGGTGAAGAGGCCGCTTGACGTGATGGATCCGGGGCTAGCAGTCCAGGTGACGGCGGAGCTGTAGCTTCCTGTGCCATTGACGGTTGCCGCGCATTGCGAAGTGGCGCCTGGGGCAACGCTCGAGGGCGTGCACGCGGCCGATACGGAGGAGATGGTGGTGGAAGACGGATTTGTGCTTAGGCTGGTTCCGCACGCAGTAAGCGCAAGTGCAAGACAGATCAGTACGAAGACATTTAGCGTATGCCAATTCGGACGTCGGTTCGCGGTAACCCAGGGGAAGAGAATCATTTCAACCACAAAGCTGGCACCCCGCCAACACCAAGCGTGGCGGGGCAATTTAATTTCCACGTATGAAAGTCTTAGATGCTGGAAATCATCCAAGGGGTGATCGATGGGAATCGATGACCTGGAATCAGCGAGTTATGCCGGAGATTGCGTGTATTCCCTGCTTATGTTGTCCGTTACCTAGAGTCCCGAGTCTGAAGTTCATTCAACAATTCGATTCATGGAAGCGATTCGAATAGCAGCACTCAGGGGCTAAAGCCCATCAGTTTTGCGCCATTTACGGCACGACTGAAGTCGTGCCCTGATACAAGGCTCAAAATTATTTCTTTAACGAATTTAAGACTCAGTACGCTAGTGAATGTGGATGTCGCCGGAGCCGGTTTCAACCCGGACGATGGGTCCGCCGCCATTGATTTCTCCGGTGACGTGGTGGTGATTCAGCGTGCCGTGGGTGGTGAGGGGCGGATCGCAGTGAACGTCGCCGGAGCCGGTGCTGGCGTCGAGGTTGTAGGCGCTGTGTCCGGTGTTGAGGGTGACGGAGCCGGAGCCGGTTTCAAGCTTCCAGCCGTCGCCGGGGTATCCGGAGGCGGTGATGTCGCCGGAGCCGGTCTCCGCGTACAGGCCGCCGGTGACGCCTTCGAGCTGGATTGTGCCGCTTCCGGTTTCTGCTTTCACGTAGTGCGCGCCGCTCATCCAGGCGTGGATGTCTCCGGAGCCGGTGCCGAGGGCGACGTCTCCGGTGAGGTCATTGGCGTAGATGCTTCCAGAGCCCGTGGAGGCCTTGAGGGGCGCGCTGAGGTTGGTGATGTTGAGGTCGCCGGAGCCGGAGCCGGCGTTGACGGTGGTGCCGCGGGGCGCGGTTACAACGTAGTCGATCGAGACATTTTGTAAGTGAGTATGCTGGCCAACTTCGATGTCATTGCCGTTCTGCACGATGGGGGGATTGCCGGTGACGTGGCGGACAATGGCTTCAGGCGAGTGGGTGAACCAGCCCATGCTGGAGTGGACGTATCCGATGATGTGGACGGAGCCTGCGGGGCCGGGCGTGATGTGGATGTATCCGGAGCCGGTGCCGATGGTGAGTGTGGCGGGGCCGGTGACGGTGAGCGTCTTGTCGAATGTGCCCTGGGCGGCGAAGAGGGCCGTGGGGGTGAGTGCGAGGGCGAGGATGGCGATTGCCCGGCGAAGATGCATGATGGTTCCTCCAAAGATTGAGGTACGCAGGAGCGGGCAAGGAAGTTCCGGGTGAAAGATTGCATTGGGAGCCATGTTGTCCGCACATGCAAAAGGGCTTATGTTTTTGTAGCTTTGGCTCAGATCCCTGGGTAGAGCTGTTCGATTGTCGCCATGGGCAGGAACAGCCGTTTTTCGGATTCCGGGAACGGGATGAACCCAAAATCCTTATAAAACCTGTGGGCCTTTTGGTCTTTGGCATCGACCACAACAGCTGCGGAGGCAATCTGCCGACTCATCACTAGAGCCCGTTTCAGGGCGTCCGCCAAGAGCAATTCCCCTATGCCTTTGCCCCTGTAGGTCAGATCGCGTGCAAGCCTTCCAAGCAATGTGGCACCGATCTGTTCGTATCGAGGCAGATTCAGCTGCTTGATCAGCTCTGGAGGAACGTTTTCGGACGCGATATTGTCCTGCGTGAGCGTGTAAAAACCGGCTAGCCGACCGTCTTCGGACGTGAGCACATAAACTACGCAGGCTCGCCGCTCGATGTCCTGAGTTGCCTGGTGCTTGATGTATCTGTCCAGCTCGGATGAACCACACGAAAAAGCCGCTCGCAGCTTCTTGTGGTGTGCTGTGAACGGCTCGATCGGGTGAAATTTGAGATCTGAGATGGTCTACCTCCCAAATACCTTCGCGTGGCGAGCTGCGGCCTTCCGCAGTCTTGTATTGGGGGCTGGGGGGTTCAGCAGAGCCTCGGCGAACGCAATCTTGTCGCGCCGCGTCAGGTCCGCTAATTCGCTTTCGCGCAAAACACGGCGAGCGGCCTCTACGGCGCTATTGACCACAAACTCGGTCATCTTTTTTCCCTGAACCGCAGCCGCTCTCTCCCAGAGCGCCTTGGTTTCGCGGGAAACGCGGGCTTCCAGGCGCGCGTCACGAATTAATTTTTTCTTAGTTGCGACGGCTGGCATAGCGACTCCTTTCGCTCTTGTTCAGGATACGGCAAATTGCCGTACAAGTACAATGTCTTGTTGTAGAGACTTTGGCGGGTGCGTTGCGGCGGTTCCAGGGTGGAATGGTCGACTAGCTGGGAAGCTGCCGGACAGACGGTGTAGTGCCGATGTTTCCAATTTGACTTTGGGTTACTTGAAGCTGGTCCTGCGGCGGATGAGGGCGCTCGCCGGCGAGTCCATGCATTAGACTGTCCGTGACATGAAAAGGGGACTCGCTCTCGTGGTGGCGGTACTTCTAATTTCTGTGGCAGGCATGGGCCAAAGCTCGTCCCCGTCAGTGCACAAACGGAGTTTCGAGCTTCCAAAACCCGCGTTCATCCTTCACGATCAAAAGCTGCATTCGCAGAGGCCTCATACGGCTTTCGGGCCCAATGGATCATTCGCCGTGTACGCCGGAACCAGCATGATCCAGGTATCCTCGCTCTCGTTCAGTGCTGACGGCAGGTTTCTGGCCGTCGGCAGCACGCCCGGAATAGTCGATGTTTGGGATGTGGGCGCGAGACGCAAGGTACGTGCTTTCCGGGGAGGCACTTCTGTTGCACTTTCAGCAGACGGTCGCTGGTTGGCGAAGGACGGTAATGGTATCGAACTCGTGGATATGACCTCGGGCAAAGTTCAGAGGACAATCCCGTGGTCCAATGACTCGGATCATGTGGTTGAAACCTTGTCCTTCGATCCGGCTGGCCGTTGGCTCCTTGTCGCAACGAACGGACTTGACCTTAAGGCTTTCGACGTAAGAACCGGATCGCTTCTGGCAACATTGGCCAACACTCGTCGAGGGGTATTCTCATCAGACGGATCGCTTGTGGTCGGTGGCGACTACCGTCATTTGGTCACTTGGGACACTGAAGACTGGCGGGTCGTCCGAGATTTACCGAATGGACCTGACTATGTAACGACCGTCGCAGTTAACTCAGCCAAAGACATGGAAATAATCGGCGGCCCTAATTCGGCACGGTTGTTGAAGCTGGCAACGGGAAAGGAACTCGCCCAAATCGGCGGAGGGTACACGAACTTTGCGTCCTTCACCCGGGCGGGATCAGAGATTCTCACCTTTTCGGGCACCGGTCTCGCAATCTGGAATAGCGACGGGGAACTGGAATGCTCCACGCCAGCAAATGGCTATGATGATATGGCCATTAGCCCGGATGACCGTTGGCTGGCAGCGGCTCCTGACAAACAACTGACGGATGTAGCCATCTGGAAGCTAAAAGACGTTCTCGCAGCTTGTACCGGCGCAACCGAATCAAGGCTAGCTCGGAGCAAATAGACTCACCCGTTTCAGTTGATTCTAAAAGTCCGAGCTTTCGTTCGGGATGGTTTGCCGGTGATATGGAGCTGTGACGAATCTTTGCGATGAGCGCGGCGTGGGTCGCCAACGTCGGGATTGCAGTTTGCGTCAATCCCGAATACGCGGGTTGATGACGAGGTAGAGGACGTCGGTGGCGAGGTTTACGAGGACGTAGGTGAGTCCTACGGCGAGGATGCAGCCCTGTAGGAGGGGGTAGTCGCGGTTGGAGATGGCGTCGAGTGTGAGGCGTCCGATGCCGGGCCAACTGAAGATTTTTTCGGTGACGATGGCTCCGGCGAGAAGTGCTCCGAACTGGAGTCCGAGCAACGTGATGACGGGGATGAGGGCGTTGCGCAGGGCGTGGCGGAGGATGACGACGCGCTCGGGCAGGCCCTTGGCGCGGGCGGTGCGGATGTAGTCCTGGTTGAGCTCTTCGAGCATGGCGGTGCGGACCATGCGGGTGAGGATGGCGGCGAGAGCGCTGCCCATGGTGAGCGCGGGCAGGATGAGATGGGTGAGTCCGCCGGCTCCGCTGACGGGGAGCCAGCCGAGCTTGATGGAGACGAGCAGGATGAGGATGGGGCCGAGGGCGAAGGGCGGAAAGGACAGTCCGAGGAGGCTGACGAAGCTGAGGGTGCGATCCTGCCATTGGTTGCGGCGGAGGGCAGAGGCGATTCCGGCGGGGACGGAGATGAGGATGGCAATGATGAGCGCGGCAACGGTGAGCTCGACAGTGTAGGGGTAGCGGGTGAGGACGAGGTGGGTGATGGAGTCGTTGAGCCGGATGGAGTGGCCGAGATTGCCGTGGAGGACGCCGTCCCAGTAGTGGAGGTATTGCCTGCCGAGAGGCTGGTCGAGTCCGAAGGCGTGGCGGAGGGCGACGATGTCGGCGGGCCGGGCGCCTTCGCCGAGCATTTGCTCGACCGGGTCGCCGGGGACGATGTGGATGAGAAGAAAGACGACGGAGACAACCAGCCAGACGACGGGGATGGTGTAGACGATCCGGAAGAGGAGCGAACGGACTGCGCGGGGAAGCTTCATCAGCCGGCATTCTCCATGCGAGACGGAGAGGCGGAAGCGGGTTTGGGCGCAGTCGTGGTGCTCTCAATACGGACGCTGCTGATGCGTTTGCCTGCCATTTCGAGCACGGTGAAGCGGCGGCCTTGGTACTCGATGGATTCGCCTCCGCCGGGGATGCGGCCGAGGTGGGCGAGGAGGAATCCGGCGAGGGTTTCGACACCGGCCTCGCGGGGCAGGCTCCAGTGCATCTGGGTTTCGAGGTCGCGGAGGTTGACGCTGCCGTCGAGTACCATGCCTCCGGTGGCGGTGGTGAGGACTTTTTTGGCGGCGATGTCGAACTCGTCTTCGACTTCGCCGATGAGCTGCTCGATGGCGTCTTCGACGGTGACGAGTCCGACGGTGGTCCCGAACTCGTCGACGACGATGGCGAGGTGACGGCGGCGGGCCTGGAACTCGTGGAGGAGATCGAGGACGGGCTTGGTCTCGGGTACGACGAGGACTTCGCGCATGACCTGTTTGAGTTGTAACTCAACGAAGGGCGTGCCGCTGAAGCGGGTGCGGGCGGAGGCGCGGAAGTGCATGAGGCGGGAGATGTCCTTGGAGTAGACCAGGCCGACGATGAACTCGGGGCCGCGCGCGGGGTCGTAGACGGGAACGCGGGAGTGCTGCTCGTCGACGATGCGGGCGCTGGCGTCCTCAATCGGCATATCGAATGGTAAGGAGAAGATGCGTTGGCGCGGGATCATGATTTCGCGGGTGGGGGTTTCATTGATTTCAACAGCGCGATGGATGAGGGCTTCCTGATATTCGGGCAGTATGCCGCTGCGTCGGGCAGCGGTGGCCATGAGCTTGAGCTCTTCGGGAGAGTGGACGGCGGCCTGATGCGCGGCCGGCGTGTGGAAGAGCCGAAGGACTGCGCGCGCGGAGGTATTCATGAGGCGGATGGCGGGCCGGGTGAGGCGGATGAATACATCCATGGGGCCTGCGACGGCCACAGCGACCTGCTCAGTTTTGCGAAGCGCCAGGGCCTTGGGGACGAGCTCGCCGAGAAGCACCTGCAGGTAGGTAATAAAGGAAAAGGCGACCGGGACGGCGATGAGATGGGCGTAGATGTGGGAGTGGGGCAGGCTGCCGAGCCAGGCCTCGAAGATCTGCGCGACGACCGGCTCGCCGAGCCAACCGAGGGCGAGGCTGCAGAGGGTTACGCCGAGCTGGACGGCCGGGAGGAAGTCGTCGAGGTGTTCCTGTAATTGATGGACGAGGCGCGCGCCGGGACGATGCTGCGCGATCATTTGCTCAACGCGCGTGTGGCGGACGCTGACGATGGCAAGTTCAGCCGCAACAAAGAAGCCGTTGCCCAGGATCAGCACGACTATGGAGACGCCGCGGAAGAGCAGGAATTCGAACATCGTTCTCAGGGTATAGTGTAGCCGCCAGCGGCGGGCTTGCCGCTACAGAAGTTAAGGGAGATTGCAGCCGTCTTTCTTTTTCGGGGGTTTCTGGTTGCCGGCGTCGAGCTCGGCTTTCCATGATCCGGCTGGCTGTTTTTTCCATACTTCTGTAGCAAAGCTTCAGGCCAGGACATTTTAGCCGGTCGAGAGAATGCGTGCGACCCGGAGCGGTGGGTTGGCATACTATGAAGTGTGGAATGAAGCACATGCGCAGGTGATGCGTGAGCCGCATGGCAGCTTGCTATACTTGTGTTGATTGCAGACGGATGAATTTTGGCAAAATGGCCCGTTGCGGGTCTTTTTTTTGATCGCTGAGAAGTGAGGATCCCCGGCTCGTTTCCATGGGCAAATTACTCGATACCGTTTACTCTCCCGCCGACATCAAGAAACTTAGCGTCGAGCAACTGGAGAAGCTGGCTCAGGAGATTCGCGAGTGCCTGATCCTGACACTTGCCAAGACCGGCGGACACCTGGGGCCGAACCTTGGTATGGTCGAGCTGACGCTGGCTCTGCACTATGTATTTGATACTCCTCAGGACAAGTTTGTTTTTGACGTAAGCCATCAGGCCTACATTCACAAGCTGCTGACCGGTCGCAGGGAGCGCTTCAAGACAATTCGGCAGCCGGGGGGGCTGAACGGCTTTATGCTGCGTACGGAGAGCGAGCATGACGCCTACGGCGCGGGCCATGCGGGCACGTCGCTTTCTGCCGCGCTTGGCATGGCGGTGGCCCGGGACCTGGCCGGCGGCAAGGAACACGTGGTCGCGCTGGCCGGGGACGCGGCGTTTACGAATGGGATTTCATTTGAGGCGCTGAATAACATTGCCGACAATACGAAGCGGCTGATTGTGGTGCTGAACGACAATGAGTGGTCGATTGATCGCAATGTGGGCGCGATTGCTAAGTATCTGCACAAGATTGTTACGAACGAGCATGTGAGTCACCTGCATGAGAGTGCAGGAAGGCTGCTGGAAAAGCTGGGCGGCAAGGCTGCCTTGAACGTGGTGAAGCGCGCCGAAGAGGCTGCGAAGGGCATGCTGTGGCCGTCGGTCTTCTTTGAGGAGTTTGGGCTGACATATTTCGGGCCGATCGATGGGCACAATGTCGGCTTGCTGATTGAGACGTTCAAGTTTCTGAAGCAGCAGCAGCGGCCGGTTTTGCTGCATGCGATTACGCAGAAGGGGCGGGGTTTTCAGCCGGCGCTGGACAAGCAGAAGAAGTTCCATGGGCTGGGGCCGTACAACCCGGAGACGGGTGAAACCAAGCCGGCGGGGCAGCAGACGTATTCCGAGGTTTTTGCGAAGACGCTGGTGAAGCTGGCGGATGAGAACGACAAGGTCGTCGCGATTACGGGTGCGATGCCGAACGGAACGGCGCTGGATTTGTTCCGGCCATATCATCCGACGAAGTATTTTGACGTGGGGATTGCGGAAGAGCATGCGGTGATTTTTGCGGCGGGCATGGCGACGCAGGGCTACAAGCCGTTCTGCGCCATTTATTCGACGTTTCTGCAGCGGGCGTTTGATCCGATTGTGCATGACGTGTGCCTGCAGAATCTGCCGGTGGTGTTCTGCATGGATCGCGGCGGTTTGAGCGGCGATGATGGGGCGACGCATCACGGGCTGTTCGACATCAGCTATCTGCGCGGGATTCCAAACATGGTCCATATGGACCCGGCGAATGAAGACGAGCTGGCGGACATGCTGTATACAGCCATGCTGCACGAGGGGCCATCGGCGGTGCGGTATCCGCGCGGGATTGGGCCAGGCGTGGCGGTGAAGGCGCGGCCGGTGGCGTTGCCGATCGGCAAGGCGCAGGTGGTCCGCGAAGGCGATGGAGTCGCCATTTGGGGTTTGGGGGCGCTGCTGCCAATGGCGGTGGAGCTAGCAGACAAGCTGGAGCAACAGGGACACTCGGCCGCGGTGATCAATCCGCGCTTTGTGAAGCCGCTGGATCGGGAGATGCTGGCGGCGTATGCGCGCAAAGTTTCTGTAATGGTGACGTTTGAGGACAGCGTGCTGATGGGCGGGTTTGGCAGCGCGGTGCTGGAAGCGCTGAACGAGATGCATCTGGATGTTCCGGTGGTGCGGATTGGCTGGCCGGACCATTTTGTGGAGCACGGCAAGGTGGACCAACTGCGGGCCGCCAACGGGGTGAGCGTGGAGGCTGCGCTCAAGCAACTTGCTCCCTATCTGAAGGCGAAGCGCCGGGCGCTGCTGGCGATTTAGACATAGTTCCTTAGACATAGTTCCTTAGACATAGTTCAATGGAGTTCGAAGCGCATCTGCTGCTTTCGCAAGTAGCTGCCGCGAGTAAATCCTATTGATCCACGCGCGCTGATCGCAGAAGGGTCTTAGCGGGCTTGCTGCAACAGGGAGCGTTTACTCTGAAGAATGACCAGAGCGATGAAAGATCGAGCGCACAAGGGCCATGCCCGCATATCCGTTTACGAACGCTGGCTGATTGTGATCGGCGCGGCGAAGCTGGTGGAGGCGCTGCTGTTTGTGATGCTGGGCGTGGGCGTGATGCGCCTGCTGCAGCAGGGCGTGGTGGATGAGCTGACGCGGCTGGTGATTGCTCTGCGGTTCGATCCTGAGGGCAGGGTTGCGAGCCTGGTGTTGAACCATGCGGCGCTGATGAGTCCGCACCGTCTGAAGGAGATCAGCGCGGTGGTGTTCGCGCATGCGTCGCTGGATGTGCTGGAGGGAGTGGGTCTGGTTTTGCGGAAGACCTGGGCGGAGTTTGTAACGGCGGTGGTGTCGGCGTTCTTTTTGCCGCTTGAGATTTACAGCCTTGTCCAGCATGTAACGTGGGTGCGAGTCACGATTACGCTGATTAATCTGGCGGTGGTGGCGTATCTTGGATTCCACCTTGTGCTGCGGTACCGGAGCCGGGAAGGGAAGGGCGCGGTCCGGAGTGAGAGTCGGCCTATGCCGTCCGATGAGGTCTAGGATTATTAAGGTCTAGGATTGTGTTCAGGGCTATGGAGATGCGGCAGCTTTTGCCTAATTTTCGCCTACCGCGAGCGAGGAAATCTTGCAAGGGCCTTACGGCAACCAGGAACCAAAAGTGTAAACACTACATCTAGTGGTCGTTGGATGATTGACCACTTCTGCGATGGTTTTTCCGGTTTATTTGGAATTCCGGGCCAATTTGGGCAGAAATTTACTGTAAATCTTCAGTTTTTCCACTTGGAACGGGGGGATAGCTGGTCTAGGATGTGGAAGAAAGTGGTTGAAAGTGGAGCAAGTAAGTGGACCTGATCCTGTTTTGGCCGATGGTGAGTAGGGAAGGCGATACAGGACAAGCTTTCGACCGGAGAGAAAAAGGATGTTTCGGGGTAATCACCCAACACGAGTGGATGAAAAAGGGCGGCTCAAGCTGCCGGCGGAGTTCAAGCGCCGGATTGATGAGCAGTACAACGGCCGCTTTTACATCACGAGCAAGGATGGGCGGGTAGCCGAGGTATATCCGATTGCGGAGTGGGAGAAGGTTGAGCAGAAGCTGGCGGAGATTCCCAATTTCGATCGGGCGAAGAGGAAGCTGATGGACCGTTACAACTACTTTGGCCAGGAAACGGAGATGGATGCGCAGGGCAGGGTACTTCTGCCGCAGATTCTTCGCGAGACGGCAAGCCTGGTGGCGGATGTAGTGGTCTTCGGGAACCAGACGTATCTGGAAGTGGCGAACCGTGAGTCGTTCGTTGCGAATATGGACGCGAATCCGCTGACGGAAGAAGATGAGCGGGCGCTGGCAGGTTTTGGGCTATAGCAAACAGCCCCTGAGGGGGAGCACATGAACGAGCAAGAGCGACATGTGCCGGTTCTTTTACAACATGCGATCCGATATCTGAATGTGCGGCCCGGCGGCGTGTATGTAGACGCGACGTTGGGTTATGGCGGGCATGCGAGCGCCATTGCGAGGCTGGTTGGCGCGGGTGGCAGATTGATCTGCTTTGACCGCGATCCAGCCGCAATGGCGATGGCCAGGGAGCGGCTGAAGGCGCTGGGCGAGGAGTCAGGCGCGGCGATGCCGGAGATGGTCTTCCATGACGTGGAGTTTTCGCATGCGTCGGAGTTGATGGAGCCGGGCAGCGTAGATGGGCTGCTGGCGGACTTTGGGGCAAGCTCGATGCACTTTGACGAGGCACAGAGAGGATTTAGTTTTCAGGCGGAAGGGCCCCTGGACATGCGGATGAATCCGCGGGAGGGGCCGACCGCCGCACAAGTGGTAAACCAGGCCGGCGAAAAAGAGCTTGCCGATCTGATTTACGAATTCGGAGAGGAAAGGAGGTCGCGGAGAATCGCCAGAGCCATTGTCAGGGCCCGGCCGTTCACGACTACGGCAGAACTAGCCAGAGTGGTAGCGGCTGCGGCCCCGGCGATGAAATCGAAGGGCGCCCGGCATGGGATTCATCCGGCGACGCGGACCTTTCAGGCGCTCCGAATATACGTAAATGCCGAGTTGGAGGAGATAGGCGCGCTGCTGAAGGCAGCTCCGAGGCTGTTGAAACCGGGCGGAAGACTGGTGGTGATCAGTTTTCATTCTCTGGAAGACCGGCTTGCCAAAGATGCATTGCGCGAAGGGGCGCAGCAGGGAGTTTATGAAGTTTTGACGCGGAAGCCGGTGACGGCGGAGGCGGAGGAGACGGATCGCAATCCGCGGTCGCGCAGCGCGAAGCTGCGGGCAGCGGAGAGGAAGTAAGTCAGCCGTTGTGAAGGCAATTGGCTGACCGTGAAGTTGAACGAAGTCGGGCCGGGGCCGTCCTGCCAAAACTTTCAGGCGAAAGTGCAAGACGTTACCCAAGTGAGTTCCCCTCCCCCAATCAGCGGTCCTGGCCCGGCCGTTAGGGGGGCTGAAGTTGAGTGGTACTGGCAATTTGGAGAAAGAGTTATGGCGACACAGGTAATTGGAGCGCGGGAAATGCTGGAGTATGGCGCCAGGAACGCGGGGCGGGCTGCCGAGCAGGCGGCTGAGCGGAATTGCGCCCTGATGGCGGCGCAGATGCGTGCGCGCCGTGGTCCGACGCCGGAAGTGCTATTTGCCAAGCGGTTTGATAATTCGCGGATTGTGAAGGCGCCCGATCCGGCTCGGACGAAGGAGATGCGCACCTTTGCGTGCGTGATGTTTGTCTTGTTCGGGCTGATCATGATGTATGGCTTGCAGCACTTCAGCGGGCTGGAGTACGGATACAGGATTGAGTCAGAGAAGGCACAGATGCGGCAGCTGCAGGAGCAGAACCGGCAGCTCAGGCTTACGGAAGCGCAGCTGAGCGATCCGGCGAGGATCGACGCGCTGTCGCGGCAGCTCGGTCTGACGGTTCCCACGCCGGGACAAGTGGTTCGTTCCGATGCGTCCTTCGATTCGAGCGGGCCGGCGCTTGCGGAGACACATCCGCTGCTGCCTTCGATGCGCTGAAGCGATTTCGCTTGAACTGTCTGAATTCTTTTGAGGGGGGAGCAGTGCAGCGGTGAAGCATCGTTCATCCTCCCCGAATGCTTCCCAGTACATTACTGATCCTGGCGTCGTGACGCCGATGCGCCGGTTGCGTGTGTTTATAGTGCTGGCGCTGCTGACGGCCTGGGCGGGTACGATTTGTGCGCGCCTGGTATGGCTGCAGGTGTTCAAGCACCACTACTACGTGGAAGAGGCGGCCCGGCAGCAGGAACACAGCTTTGAGGTGGCTCCGCGACGGGGCATTCTGTATGACCGGAACCTGCATGCGCTGGCGATGACGGTGCTGGTGGACTCGATTTATGCGGTTCCGTCGGAGATCAAGCACAAGGGTGCGGAGGCGGCGGAGCTGGCCCGGATTGTCCACACGGATCCCCTGGACCGATACACGACAGCACACAGGATTTTCCGGCGGATGAAAGCGTCGCGGGATTTTGCCTGGATTGCGCGCAAGCAAAGCAGCGCTGTTGTGGACCAGGTGAAGGCGTTGAACCTGAAGGGCATCTACTTCCAGAAGGAATTCAAGCGGTTCTATCCAGACAATGTGATGCTGGCGCAGATACTGGGCTACGTGGGCATTGACGATAACGGGCTGGGAGGTCTGGAGGCAGAGTTCAACAAGGAGCTGCGCGGCGAGCCGGGGAGAATGCTGACCGCGG
Source organism: Acidobacteriaceae bacterium (assembly GCA_035532055.1). Taxonomy (GTDB): domain Bacteria; phylum Acidobacteriota; class Terriglobia; order Terriglobales; family Acidobacteriaceae; genus Silvibacterium. Next base: position 46,353 of record DATKRT010000021.1, read on the forward strand.
TGGATGCGCGGCGGCATGTACTGGGGAGCACGGAGCGGGATCCGATGCCGGGGGAGAACCTGGTTCTGACGATCGACCAGAATATTCAGTTCATGGCGGAGCGCGCTCTTGATAAAAACATGAAGCTGACGCATGCACTGCACGGCACGATTATTGTTCAGGATCCGCATACGGGACAGATACTGGCGATGGCCATGCGGCCAACGTTCAATCCGAACAAATACCGGCACACAGAAGCCAGTCTGCTGCGCGACAGGGCGGTGAGTGATGTGTATGAACCGGGGTCGGTGTTCAAGATCGTGACCTACTCGGCGGCGCTTCAGGAGGAGGTTGTGACGCCGGAGTCGAGGATTCCGACGCTGGGGGGGAAGATCAATGTAGCGGGCCGCATCGTGCATGACGACCGGGATGCGATTCGCTACGAGGCGGCGCGTGGAAATGTGTTGACAGCGACGCAGGCACTGGAGCAGTCGAGCGATGTGGCGGCGATTGAGCTGGCAGAGAGGCTGGGGAAGGACCGCTTCTACCGGTATATCCGGGCATTTGGGTTTGGACAGCGGACGGGGATTGAGCTTCCTGGGGAGACGCGCGGGCTGCTGAAGCCGCCCAAGCGGTGGAATCCGACGACGATAGGCTCGATCCCGATGGGGCAGGAGATTGGCGTGACGCCGTTGCAGGTGGTCACGATGGCCTCGACGGTTGCGAACGGTGGGATGTATTTGCCGCCGCATATCCTGATGCAAAATACACAGGACGAGTCAGGCGGGCATCTGGTTCCGGTGGCATTTCATCCTGGTCATGAACTTCCCAATCCGCTACCGGATGGCGCGCACCGCGTGATCTCGACGATAACCGCGGCTGAGATGCGCAAGATGATGGAGGACGTTGTAGAGCGCGGAACGGGAATTCCCGCGCAATTGAACGGCTACAGCGCAGCGGGAAAGACGGGAACGGCGGAGAAGATTGATCCGCGCACCCACACCTATTCGAAGACAAACTACATTGCGTCCTTTGTAGGTTTCGCGCCGGTGAATGATCCTGCGATTGCGATTGTCGTGGTGATGGATTCGCCGTCGTACAAGTATCACTATGGAACGTCCGCCAGTGCTCCGGTATTCCATGAGCTGGCGCAGCAGATTTTGGAGTACCTGGGGGTTCCGCACGACGAGCCGCTGAAGACGACGCAGGAAATGGCGGCGATCGAGAAGGCTCCGGTGGAAGATGACGGGCCAGAGCAGCACCTGGACGACCTGAATTCGCTGTTTGACGAGGTGAACCATTTGCCGGCGGATGATCCGCTACGGCAGAGGGTGACGGAGGCCACACTTCTGCCGGTGTCGGAGGCAGAGGAAAAGTCTGAGAAAGCCGGAGCGGCGCCGAAAGCCGATGCGGATGCGGCTGCCGCGACAGAACATGCCCAGCATGGTGCGAAGCGGGAAGGGCGGGAAGCGGAGATCGCTTCAGGCGCGTCTTCACAGCCGCGGAACGCCGCCGTTTCCGGGGGAAAGAGAAGTGCGCACGAGGGAGTTGTTTTACGCTCGGCGAAGAGGGTCGAGGTGCCATCTTTCCTGGGGGAATCGGTGCGAACCGTGATTGAGAAGTCCGGTGCGGCAGGACTGAGTGTGCAGCTTGTGGGTTCGGGAATTGCGCGGCAGCAGGTTCCGGCAGCGGGGACAGTGGTTCCGGCGGGGACAAGTGTGGTGGTGCAGTTCGAGCGGTGAAGGGGTTCGCGGCACGGGGCGAAGGCCTGGCGTAGCCACTGCTGTTAGTCGTGGATTTGCTGGTTGGCGATTTGTTGCCGGGGTATGGCCTTCGCTGCATCGCATTCCATCTATACAATCCAAAACGAGTGAGTTCTGTTTGTTATGCGCATTGAAGACGTGCTGCGAGAGGTTGAGTGTGCGCGCCGTGCCGGCGGAAACGCCGATGTTGCGGGAGTGGAGTATGACTCGCGGCGGGTGAAGGCGGGCTCGCTGTTTGTGGCGATGCAAGGCGGAACGACAGACGGAAACCTGTTCATAGAAAAAGCCATTCAAGCAGGCGCTGCGGCCGTGGTGACGGACTCGGCGGCGGCATTTGAAGAGACGGCCCGGTTGCATCCGGAAGTGGCGGTGGCCGAAGTTGGGCACGGACGAGAGGCTCTGGCGGGAATTGCCGCAAACTTTTTTTTGCATCCTGAGCGCGAGCTGGCTCTGACCGGTGTGACCGGCACCAACGGCAAGACGACGACGGCGTTTCTGGTAGACGCGATGCTGAACCATGCCGGACGGCAGACGGTTCTAGTGGGGACGATTGAGTATCACGTGGCGGGAGCGGTGCGGCCTTCGCCGCACACGACACCGGAGTCGCGCGACTTGCTGGAGCTTTTTCGAGAGGGTGTGGATGCGGGCGCGAGCGAGGCGGTGATGGAGGTGTCGTCGCACGGGCTGGAGCAGGGGCGCGTGGAAGGATTGCCATTCGATACGGCGATTTTTACCAACCTGACGCGCGACCATCTGGATTTTCATGGCACGATGGAGCACTACTTTGCGGCCAAGCGGAAGCTGTTTGATGGAAGCCTGGGGCAGCCTCCGCGAGTGGCGGTGCTGAACGTTGAAGATGCACGCGGAGCCGAACTTGCGCTGACGGCGCGAGAGGCAGGCAGCGAGGTATTTTCATACGGATTGGGTGTTGGGGAGTTTCGCGCCGAGGATGTGACGATGGGGCCGGGCGGGATGCGGTTCAACTTGCAGACGCCGACGGGCGAGGCCGTGTTGGCGACCCGGCTTACGGGAAAAGTGAATGTATATAATCTGCTGGCGGCTTGTGCGGCTGCGTATTCCCGTGGTCTGTCGCTGGATGAGATTGGAGGCGGGGTAGCCGTGCTGTCGTGCGTGCCGGGACGCTTCCAGACGGTGGATGGCGGGCAGCCCTTTACCGTAGTGGTGGACTATGCGCACACGGATGATGCTTTGCGGAACCTGACAGCGGCGGCGAGGGAATTCGTGCATGGAACCAGTGGAAGAGTCATCACCCTTTTCGGATGCGGGGGGGACCGGGACAAGACAAAGCGTTCTTTAATGGGTCGCGTCGCAGGGGAAGGCAGTGACGTGGTTTATCTGACCTCGGACAATCCTCGGAGCGAGGATCCGGAAGCGATTATGGCGGATGCCGCGCCTGGACTTGACGCGACCGGCACACGGTATATTCTCAAAGCTGATCGTGCAAAGGCGATTCGGATGGCGCTGGAAGAAGCCCGTGCTGGAGATATAGTCCTGCTGGCGGGCAAGGGCCATGAGAAGACGCAGACACTTAAGAGCGGTACAGTTCCTTTTGATGATGCACAGGTTGCCTTGGAGACGTTGAAGGACCTGAGCGCAGAGCGCGCCTAGGAGCGCGAAGGGGCAGGTGCATGAAGCTCGAGTTACGGCAGATCGCGCGCTGGTGCGGCGGCGAGTTGGATGGCTCGGCTGCCGAGACAAGTCCGGTTACAGGCTATTCAATAGATTCGCGCACGATCGGCGCGGGAGAGCTGTTTTTTGCCGTTCAAGGGGAGCGGTTGGATGGGCATGCCTTTGTGAAGGCGGCGATGGAGCAAGGCGCGGCGGCGGCAGTTGTTTCGCGCGAGGCGCTCGAAGATGCACGGGCATCGGCGGGGTCCCGTCCACTTATTGTTGTAGAAGATACGCTGCGGGCCTTGCAGCAATTGGCGGCCGCGGTGCGCAGGCACTGGGGCAAGCGCGTGATCGGGATTACGGGGTCGGCGGGAAAGACAACGACAAAAGAAGCTGTAGCCAAGGTGTTGAGCCAGCGCTTTCACGTACTGAAGTCGCACGGAAACCTGAACAACGGATTCGGACTGCCACTGCAATTGCTGAAGCTGGATGCGAGCTATGAGATCGCAGTGATCGAGATGGGTATGTCGAACGCCGGCGAGATCGCGGCGCTGGCCTATATCGCCGCTCCTGACTGGGGAGTGGTGACCAACGTGGGCACAGCGCATGCGCAGAATTTCACGGATGGGATTACCGGGATTGCCCACGCGAAGTATGAACTGGTTGCCGCTTTGCCGCCACAAGGAGTGGCCTTCCTGAACTGCGATGATCCGTATGTTTCGCAGTTCGGGCGGGATTTCCATGGAAAGGTGGTTTACTTCGGGCGAGGGCCGTGTTCTGATCCACGCGCGCAGGAGATTGTTGCGCGCGGTGCAAAGGGTCAGACCGTCGAGGTGCATGCAGGAGCGGGAAAGGCCACGCTGCATTTGCGATTGCTGGGTGAGCACAATGTGGCCAACGCAATGGCCGCGGTTGCTGTCGGGATAGAAGCGGGAATTTCGTTGCGGGAATGCTGCGCGGCGCTGGCGGAAATGGAGCCGGAAGACAAGCGCGGGCAGGTGATGACGATCGGCGGAGCGACGGTGATCAATGACTGCTACAACAGCAATCCGGAGGCGCTGAAGGCGATGATCGGGACGCTGGCGGGAATGCCGGTGGGCGCGGGAGGGCGGCGGATTCTGGTGGCCGGGGCCATGCTGGAGCTGGGTCCGGAGTCGGCTGTACTGCATGCGAGCTGCGGTAAATTTGCGGCGGATGCCGGGACGGATGTGATTGCCGGAGTGAGTGGCGATGCGAAGTTTCTGAAGGGAGCGGCGGAGGCAGCGGGCCGGGTGGCGGTTTACTTCGAGACGCCGGCGGAGGCCGGGCAATGGCTGCGCGAGAATGCACACTCCGGCGACGTCATTCTGCTGAAGGCTTCGCGCGGGGTGCGTCTGGAGCGTGCCCTGGATACGTGGCGCGCCACTTAAAAGCTGCGGCCGCATTGTGCAATTGATCAAAGCAAATTAGCATCCTACGGCCCAAGCCACTCATCTCATGAGTATTGAAAGTCTCACTCAGTGCACGTTGCATGTAGCAGCGCCACGTGTGCTGGGTTGTTTGGCAAATGACGGTAAGGAGGAGTTCTGGCGATGAGGATGATGACACGCAGTATGATTCCGCTGCTAGTTGCTGGCTTTCTGCTGTTTGGAGCGGGAACCTTTTCACCGCATGCGCTGGTTTTTGCACAAGCGAGCGCGGCGGACAGTAACATGCACGCGGAAATTTTGAACAAGGCCTTGAAGAATTCAAAGTTCAAGGACGTGAAGGTGTCGGTTCAAGGCGGTATGGTGAAGCTGACCGGCACTGTAGGTGTTTTCGACACCAAGAACCAGGCGATGCAGCGTGTACAACACATCAAGGGAGTGAAGGCGGTAGAGAATCAGATCCAGGTTGCCGGACCGAGCATTTCCGATGCGGAGCTGCAACAGAAGGTGGTGAAGGCCGTTCAATTTGATAGAAACGGCTGGCCGTCGGCGCCATTCAATGCCGTCAGCGTGAGCGTACGCAATGGCGTGGTGACGCTGGGCGGGCACGCCTATGGCCCGGTGGACGCGGACACGGCAGTGGCCACCGCCTCGAACATCAAGGGCGTACAGGACGTGATCGACAATATTGAGGTCGATCCGGTGTCCCAGATGGACGATCACATCCGGATGGCCGTTTATCGAGCGGTTTACGGATTTCCATCGCTGAATAAGTATGCGATTGATCCGTTGCAGCCGATCCGCATTTCGGTTCAGCACGGGAATGTGACGCTGTACGGTATGGTGAACTCGCAGTCGGATAAAGATACAGCCGGAATCCGCGCGAACAGCGTTTCTGGTGTTTTCCACGTGACGAATGACCTGCAGGTCAGGGGTCAGAAGCAGGGCCAGAAATAGCATAAAGTATTGACCACTATGAGGCCCCGTTTCTCGCGGGGCCTTTTTTTTAGCAATCGTTCTATTCGATAGACTGGAGGCATGGGTTTTTTTCGAAGTGTGGGCACCACGCTGGAGATGATCAAGTGGGAGCACTCGATCTTTGCGCTGCCGTTTGCTTTGACCGGGGCGATGCTGGCTGCAAACGGGCTGCCGCGTCCGATGCAGATTGTGTGGATCATTGTGTGCATGGTGACGGCGCGGTCAGCGGCGATGGCTTTTAATCGCTGGGCGGACGCGGCACTGGATGCGGAGAATCCGCGGACGAAGATGCGTGCGATTCCGGCGGGGCTGCTTTCGCGCGGCTTTGTGGGCGGTTTTACGGTCGTGATGGCGGCGATTTTTGTTCTGGGTTGCGCCGAGCTGAACCGGCTGACGCTGTATCTTTCTCCCTTTGTGCTGCTCGTGCTGTTTTCCTATTCGTACACGAAGCGGTTTACGCGCTGGTCGCATCTGGTGCTGGGGCTGGCTTTGGGGATGGCTCCGGCAGCGGCGTGGATTGCGGTGCGGGGCTCGCTGGACACGAGGATTTTGATTCTGACGCTGGCGGTGATGTTCTGGGTGGCGGGCTTTGATTTGCTGTATGCGTGCCAGGACGCGGCACACGACCGGACGCATGGGCTATTCAGCGTGCCGGCAAAGTGGGGAGTTGAAACGGCATTCTGGATTGCACGGCTGCTGCATGTTTTGATGCTGGGGTTGCTGATCTGGCTGGTGCGGGCGTTTGCGCTGGGGCACTTTGCCTGGTTTGGAGTGGTGGCGGTGGCCGCGCTGCTGCTGTATGAACATCTGATTGTTTCTCCGGGCGACCTGCGCAGGTTGAACGCGGCATTTTTCACGATGAACGGCGTGATCTCCATGGTGTTTTTCTGCTTTGTAGCGGCGGACTTGCTGCTTCGACATGCCGGGAGCAGATAAAAGTGAAGCCCGCGCGTGGGCGCGGGCTCCGGCAGTCTGAGTTACGGGGAAGAATGGTTTAAGCAGAACGGCGTTTGTCTGATTGATGCTTCTGCTGGTCGATCGCGCTGTTGATCTGCTTCTTGGTCTTGCTCACGTTGTCCGACAGGGTATCCCGCAGGTCGTCGGCCTGATTCTTCCTGTTATGCTCTTCAGATTTGGTAACGTCGTGGGCGGCTTGCTTGGCGTTGCCCCATACTTCCTTGGCGGCGCCCTTGGTCTGGTCAACCAGGCCCTGATTGGCCAAGTGCTGGTTACCGACAGCCTGGCCCACCTTCTGCTTGATCGAGCCTGTTACTTGATCGGCCTTGCCGCTTACCTGATCCTTATTCATGGTCTACTCCTGTATTTGTCTTCGTGTGTGGCTATTTTGTCGTGCGTTGAAAGTTAAGGCGCTTGAGGTGCGAGCACTATACTCCGCGCCGGCCGCTGATCAGCTGGATCACTAATACGACGAGGGCTATGACCAGCAAAATGTGAATGTAGGCTCCGAGCACGTGGAAGCCTATGAAGCCTATCAGCCATAGCACCAGCAGGATTACGAAAATTGTCCAGAGCATTCTTCTTCTCCTCTTACTTTTGCGTTTGCTCTACGTAGTGATTAAGGTGCGCGGAAAGTGGAGGAGGTTGCCGTACAATCTGAGTTCTGAGGAAGTGGGAGTATCGATGCGAATTGCGATTCAGGGAGAGCCGGGGTCCTTCAGCCATGAAGCCGCAATATGTGTTGCTCCGGAGGCAACCATTGTTCCGTGTGCGGTATCGGGAGATGTCTTTACCGCGTTAGAGGCGGGCAGCGCGGATGCGGCGGTGATACCCATCGAGAATTCGCTGGCGGGGTCGGTGGCGGAGCACTATGATCTGCTGCTGATGCATGACGTTGCGATAGAGAGCGAGTCGCTGCTGCGGATTCGGCACAACCTGATTGCCACGCCGGGGGCAACCATTGAGCAGATCGAACGGGTGTATTCGCATCCTGTGGCGCTGGCGCAGTGCAGGGAGTTTCTGGCCGGTCAGCCGGGTATGACTGCGACTCCCTTCTATGACACCGCGGGTAGCGTGAAGCATCTGATGGAGCGGCAGGATGCGAAGGCGGCGGGGATTGCCAGTGTGCTGGCTGCCGAATACTATGGCGGCCAGATTCTGGCCGCAGGAATTGAAGACAACGCGGAGAACTTCACGCGATTCTTTCTGATACGCCCGCGCCGCGCAGTGAAGCCGGATCTGAAACCCGACAAGGTGAGCCTGGCGTTTACCGTGGAGAATCGGCCTGGGACGCTGGTGAATGCCCTGGAGGTGTTTGCCAGCCAGGGGACGAACCTGACCAGAATCGAGTCGCGCCCGGTGCCGGGACGGCCATGGGAGTACGTTTTCTACGCGGACTATCAGCTCGCATCCGCAAGGATTGCGGATGCTGCGCTCGATCTGCTGGCTGAGCACTGCTCGATGGTGAAGGAGTTGGGAAGATATCGAGCGGCGACGGGCGCCAACTGAGAGGGGCCGCGCCTTTCAACTTCCAAATTGAACTGCCGATGAAGATTAGGTGGAACCGGGGCTAGGCTGAAGTGCGTAAGTGCATCCTAAGAAAGAGACGCGAGAGATGCTGGATCTTGTATTTTGAATGGTGTGAAGGAAGGCGGAAGGCTCACTGGAAGTGTGCGGGCATTGCTTTCCAAGGCTAACTCGTTGATTCCAGTTTATGTATCGGTTGGATCAGGGTGTTTGCGACCGATTTTAATTTGCGGAGTCTAATAGCTAATTATCTGATAGAGGGGGACTCAACGGTGAGCGATTTTTTGAGCGTGATCCAGCCCAGCGATCCAGGCCAGCGTGAAGTAGATTCTGAGGGCCGGGCTTTGCCAGTGCTTCCCGTGCGAGACACGGTTTTGTTTCCTCATGCGGTGCTGCCACTTACGGTGGGTCGGGAAAGTTCAATTCAACTGATCCAGTCACTGGGTGATGAGAAGCGGATTGTGGTGGTAGCGCAGCGGGATGCGAAGATGGATAGCCCGCAGCCCAGTGATTTGTACGCCTATGGAACGCTGGCGACGATTCACAAAGTGGTGAAGATGCCGAACCAGAGCCTGTTTGTGTTTACCGAGGGCACGGAGCGGGTGAAGCTGGGAAGATTTTTGCAGGTAGAGCCGTTTATGACGGCGGACATCGAGACGATTCCAGAGGTATTGGCGGCGACGGGGTCAGAGCTGGAGGCAATCCAGAGGAATGTGCTCACGGCCTTCCAGCAGATTGTGGCAGCGTCACCGACCTTGTCGGACGAGTTGCAGACGATTGCGATGAACATCGAGGAGCCGGGGCGGTTGGTGGACTTTATAGCGTCCTCGCTGCCGTTCCTGGCGGCGTCTGACAAGCAGGAGCTGCTTGAGACGCCGGATGTCATGGCCCGGCTGGATCGCGTCAACAAGCATCTGGCCAAGGAGCTGGAGGTGCAGCAACTCCGGAACAAGATTCAGTCGGAGGTGCAGGACCAGGTCCAGCAGTCGCAGAGGGACTACTATCTTCGCGAGCAGATGAAGGCGATCCAGAAGGAGCTGGGCGATGCGGACGAGAGCCAGAAGGACATCGAAGAGCTGCGGAAGAAGATAGAAGTCGCGGGGATGCCGGAGGAGACCGAGAAAGAGGCGCTGAAGGAGCTGAGCCGGCTGTCGCGGATGTCTCCGATGGCAGCGGACTACTCGCTGACGCGGAATTATATCGAGTGGCTTGCGGTGCTGCCGTGGTCGAAGTCGTCGGGCACGGAGGTGGATATTGCCAAGGCGAAGCAGATTCTGGAGGAAGACCACTACGACCTGAAAAAGGTGAAGGACCGGATTCTGGACTACCTTTCGGTCCGGCGTCTGAAGCCGGACATGAAGGGGCCGATATTGTGCTTTGTGGGGCCACCGGGAGTGGGCAAGACTTCACTGGGGCGGAGCATTGCGCGCGCGCTTGACCGGAAGTTCCAGCGGGTTTCGCTGGGCGGGATGCACGATGAGGCGGAGATCCGCGGGCATCGCCGGACCTATATCGGTGCGCTGCCGGGACAGATTATCCAGAACCTGCGTCGTGCGGGCACGAATGATCCTGTGTTCATGCTGGATGAGATCGACAAGCTGGGCCAGGATTTCCGTGGGGACCCGTCGTCGGCGCTGCTGGAGACGCTGGATCCGGAGCAGAACTATACCTTCCGGGACAACTATCTGGACCAGCCGTTCGATTTGTCGAAGGTGCTGTTTATCTGCACGGCAAACCAGCTGGATCCGATTCCGGCGCCGCTTCTGGACCGGATGGAGATTATCGATCTGCAAGGGTACACGGAAGAGGAAAAGATTCATATCGCGTTCCGATATCTGATTCCGAGGCAGATAAGGGAGAACGGCATCGAGGCGGAGAACATCGAGTTTCCAGAGGACTCGGTGGGATACATTGTCCGGCACTACACGCGGGAGGCGGGAGTCCGGAAGCTGGAACAGTTGCTGGGAACGGTGTGCCGCAAACAGGCGCGGCGCATTGCCGAAGGCAACACGGAAAAGATGACGGTGACGCGCGAGATCGTGCAGGAATTTCTGGGCGGCATTAAGGTCCGGGTGGACACAGAGATCGCGGAGCGCACGAAGCGTGCGGGCGTAGCAGTGGGTCTGGCCTGGACACCGGCCGGCGGCGATGTGCTGTTTATTGAAGCCAACCGGATGAAGGGCAAGGGAAGCTTTACGATGACCGGCCAACTGGGCGGTGTGATGCAGGAGTCCATGCAGGCTGCGCTGACCTGGGTGCGGTCGAATGCCAAGCTGCTTGGTCTGGAAGAAGACTTCACCAAGGACACGGACATCCATATCCATGTGCCTGCGGGAGCGATACCGAAGGACGGGCCCTCGGCGGGCGTGACGATGGCGACTGCGCTGGTGTCTCTGATGACGGACACGCCGGTGCTTCCGCTGACGGCCATGACCGGAGAGATCACGCTAAGCGGCAATGTACTGCCTGTGGGCGGCATCAAGGAGAAGTTTTTGGCCGCGAAGCGGGCGGGGGTAAAGAACGTGATTCTGCCCGCGGACAACCGTCAGAATGTGGAAGAAGACCTGACGCCGGAGCAAATCGCCGGAATGGACATTTACTATGCGAGCCGCATTGAAGAGGTGCTGGCGGTTGTACTTCCCGCCTCCATTCAAGAGGAGAAGCACGATGCCAAGCTGCGGGAGGAAGTACTGCAGCATGCCATGGTCTAGAAGTATCTTCCGGAAGATGCTTCCGAAAGATGCAATGAGTGGCCACTCCTGAGGATGGGAGTGGCCGTTTTTTGTTCGACTTGTGGTGAGAGAGTAGGTCCTGATGTTTACGATCGGGCATTCGACGCTACCCATCGAAGTCTTTCTCACGATTCTTCGAGAGAATGGCGTACAGGTGGTGGCCGATATCCGGACTGTGCCGAAGTCGAGGCATAATCCGCAATTTGCGCAGGAGAATCTTGCGCCGGCGCTCGCTGCGGCGGGGATCGAGTATCTCTGGTGTCGCGAGCTTGGCGGCTTGCGGCATGCGCGTAAGGACTCAATCAATACGGGATGGAGAAACGCCAGCTTTCGCGGGTATGCCGATTACATGCAGACCGCAGAGTTTGCCGCAGCCCTGGAGGCGCTGCTCGCGAGCGTGCCGGTGGAGCACACGGCGTTGCTGTGCGCGGAGGCGGTTCCGTGGCGCTGTCACCGGTCGCTGGTGGGCGATGCCTTGCTGGTGCGCGGCATTGCGGTGGAGGACATCACCTATTCCAGCCAGGGGAAGAGCCGGCGCGAAGCGCACCGGATGACTCCGTTTGCGCGTGTGGCGGGCGGGCGGCTGTGGTACCCGGCGGAGGATGATCTGTTTGCCGCAAGCGGGATAGAAGAGGAGGAAAACAGTCGGTGAGAGCGCACGTCTAAATAAAGCAGATATTCTGGATGTAATATGCGCGTGCGTGTGCTTGTTTTTGGGGTTCTGAAAGACCTTATTCCCGGCGCTTCTGCAGCGCTCGAGCTTGAAGATGGGGCGCGTGTGCAGGAGGTGCTGGATCATTTCCGCAAGGTTTTCCAGCAGGACGAAAAGATATGGGGCTCCCTGGCTGTGGCGGTGAACCGCGAATATGTGCAGGCAAGCCATCCTCTCCGGGAGGGTGATGAAGTGGCACTGCTGCCTCCGGTGAGCGGCGGAGCGCCACCGCATTGTGCGCTGACACGAGAGCGTATCGACGCTGAAAGTCTAGTTGCGAAGCTGAAACAGGGCGAAGACGGTGCGGTTGTGGTTTTTGACGGCATTGTCCGGAACAATACCCGCGGCCGGCGGACGCTCTACCTGGTGTATGAGGCGTACGAGCAGATGGCGCTTGAGCAGATGCGCACCCTGGCGGCCAAAGCGACGGAAGACTTTGCGATTCGAGAGGTGACGGTGGTGCATCGGCTGGGGAGGCTTGAAGTGGGGGAGACGAGTGTGCTGATTGCCGTTGCCTCCGCACATCGAGCGGCGGCGTTTGAGGCCAGCCGGTGGCTGATCGATACGCTGAAGAAGACGGTGCCGATCTGGAAAAAAGAGCACTTTGAAGACGGTGCTGTCTGGGCGGACGGCGATCCTTTTCCGCCGGAGATATCCGCTTGAGGCGTCGCTCCATCCTGGCGGGATTTCTGCTGGCTGCGGGGCTGTTCGTTTTGACGGCCGCTGCTCCGTTGGCGCAGGAGACGTTGGCGCAGGAGACGTCCACGGGGATGCGAACGGCTCCGCCGATTCATGTGAATGTCCGGCTGGTAGATGTATACGTGAATGTGACGGATGTGTATGGCACGCCGGTGAGCGGTTTAGTGCAAGGCGATTTTTCCGTAAGTGAAGATGGCCGGCCGCAGAAGGTTGCATATTTTGAGCAGCAGACGAATGTTCCGCTGTCGATAGTGCTGGCGATTGATACGAGCGGGAGCACGCGCAAGGATCTGCCGTTGGAAAAAGCCGCTGCGCGGGATTTTGTACGTACGATGCTGCGTCCCGTCGACCGGCTCGATCTGATGGACTTCAATTCGGAAGTGCGCGAGGTGGTTCCGTTCACCAGCGACGTTCGACGGATTGAGGAAGGATTAAATCACCTGGATGTGGGTCCGGCGACGGCATTGTATAACGCAATTTATCTGGCGTCGCAAAGTCTGGCTCCGCGGCATGGGCGAAAGGTGCTGGTTGTGATCTCCGATGGCGGAAATAATGCGGAGAACAAGGTGGATTATCCGGAAGCCCTGCAGGCAGCCCGCCGAGCGCAGGTGATGGTGTACAGCATTATTGACCTGCCGATCCTTGCCGATGCCGGGCGTAATGAGGACGGCGAGCATGCCATGATTACGATGTCGCAGGAGACCGGCGGGGAGTATTTTTACGCGAATGCGGGCGATCTGAGGAAGGCATTTGCGAAGGTGTCCGAGGCGCTGCGGACGCAGTACCTGCTGGGGTATTACCCGAGTGGCGGAAGCGGGAGCGAGGGCGGATCCGGCTCGCAGTTCCGGAAGATATCAGTGAAGCTGATCCATCCGGCGAGCGTGAATGGCCCTTATCAAGTAACAAACCGCACGGGCTATTATCCGGACGCGGTGCATTGAGCGATGAAACGCAGGCTGCAAGCACGTTCGTGCAGCCGCTAGAATGGACGCATGCCAGAGACAAGCAAATCGCATAGGCAAAAGAAAGCACCGCCACTGGGCGATACCGGGCAGGAGACGCTTTATTTGCGATACCTGAGCGAGAAGCAGGTTCCGGTGAATGTGAAGCTGCGCGACGGAGAGTGCGTGGCCGGATGGATTGAGTATTTCGATGACCGGATGATCCGGCTGACACGCGAAGGCAAGCCCAACTTGTTTATCTATAAGCAGCAGATACGGACAATTTCGGAGCTGTCCAAGCGCGGGGAGGATGCCCGCCGCCGCAATGGCCGGAAAGCGGCCCAGGGCGATGCAACCCTGCAAGGAGAATCGTGATGAGCGGCGCGCAAGCCATGCCTATTGCCGATGCCGCCGCACTGATTGCCGTGGAAGCCGGTGGACTATTGCGGGACTTCTACCGCAAAGGCGTCGCCATGGAATACAAGGGCGATGTGGATCTGGTGACGGAGGCCGACCGCGCGTCAGAAAAGCTGATTGTGGAGCGGCTGCAGGTTGCGTTCCCCGGCCACGGGATTTATGGGGAAGAGGGAACGCGGTCGCATCTGGACGGCGAGTACCGGTGGTATATCGACCCACTGGACGGCACCACAAACTTTGCCCACGGGTTTCCAGCTTTTTGCGTGTCTATGGGGCTGGAGCGGCGTTCGGCATCCGCGACTCCGGAGCAGGACGGTGAGATTGTGGCGGCGGTGATCTATGATCCGCTGCGGGACGAGCTGTTTACCTCAGAGAAGGGCAAAGGGGCGTATCTGAACGGGGCGCCGATTCATGTGTCTCGGACGCGGAAGCTGGCCGAGGCGCTGGTGGCGACGGGGTTTCCAAGCCGCAAGCGGCATAACAGCCCGAACGTTCACTTTTACCAGGAGTTCACGCTGCGTTCGCACGGAGTGAGGAGGGCAGGATCGGCGGCACTGGATCTGGCCTATACCGCGTGCGGACGTCTGGATGCGTACTGGGAATTCAATTTGAATCCGTGGGACACGAGTGCGGGAGCGCTGCTGGTGACGGAGGCCGGGGGCACGATGAGCGGCTTTGACGGCGGCGGGTTCCGGCTGGACAGCAAAGAGATTCTGGCGACGAATGGCCTGTTGCTGGACGAGATGGTGGGATTGTTTCGCGCGATGTTTGCCGGGGAAGATCTGGAGCCGATTCCAACGCCGGCGGAGTTTGCGGCAGCGCGAGCGGCACAAAAGACTTAAAAGAGGATACCGACTGCATGAATAAGAAATTCGCGGCGACGCTTGCGCGCCTGATTGCTGTGAGTTTGTTGCTGGGCTTTGCTGGACACGCTACATGGGCCGCAAGTGGCTACCGCGTGGTGCATACGTATCCGCACGACCCGCAGGCGTTTACGCAAGGGCTGGTCTACCTGGACGGGCACCTGTATGAGAGCACCGGGCTGAATGGGCAGTCGACGCTGCGCGAAGAAGACCTTGCGACGGGCCGGGTAATGCACGAGATCAGCCTCCCGTCGCGCTATTTTGGCGAGGGGCTGACCAACTGGGGCAACACGCTGGTCCAGCTGACGTGGAAGGCGCACCTTGGGTTTGTGTATAACCGCGCGACGTTTCAGCTGATCCGGACCTTCCACTATCCGTGGGAGGGATGGGGACTGACCCAGGATGGACGCAATTTGATCCTGAGTGACGGAACTTCGACGCTCCACTTTTTGAATCCGAGGACGTTTGCCGAGGTGCGGAGCATCCACGTGACGGACCACGGCAAGCCGGTGGATCAGCTGAACGAGCTGGAATATATTCACGGTGAGATCTATGCCAATGTGTGGATGACGAACAAGATTATGCGGATATCGCCGGCAAATGGACAGGTGCTGGGCACAATTAATCTGGCGGGGTTGCTGCCGGCGATTGAAGTTCGCAGCCGGGACGCGGTGCTGAACGGGATTGCATACGACGCGGCGCACAACCGTATTTTTGTAACGGGAAAGCTGTGGCCGAGGTTGTTTCAGATTGAGGTGGTTCCAGGCCGCAGGAAATAACAATGGATCGCAGAAAAGAAAAAGAGCGCAGACCTCAGGGCCTGCGCTCTTTCCATTTGGAGGCTACTCGGTTTTGACGCGGAGAACCTGAATTGAGTAGGCGGGCAGGGTGTAGTTGAATTTGGAGGATGCCCGCTCAAAGCGCGAGTCCACCGGAACAATGTTGCGGGGATGGTTGATGGAGTTGGTCGCCACTGGTGTGTGGGCACTCAGGGTTATGACCGGAGCGTTGCGGCCGATTTTTTTTGCGCCATCGATTGCAATCTCCAAGGTCTGAGGATTGGAGTTGGCATTGACCAGCTTGATGTAAAGCTCGCCATTCTTCGAGTCTCGGGTGACGGAGTAGAAGAACTTTGGATCGACACCTGTTTGTTCGGTTTCTGGAATTTGGTCGCCGTGCCAGGCGCCGAACATCACCTGCGCATAGTAGCTGGGTGACCCATAGCTCTTGAGAGCGTTGTATCCGATGAGGTCCGGCGTCCATTGCAGGGCCCTTGGGTTGATGTTGACGAAGAGCGGAGCATAGCTGGCCATGATAACGATGTCGCTGTTGCGCTCCATTCCGGTCATCCACGCGGCGTCGCCGAGAGCGGCCTCGAAGTCGGGCGTAGGGGTGCCTTCCATGGTGGCCCATTCGCCGACGAAAATTTTGGGGCCGTTGCGGTCGGTGTGATCGTACTGATGCACCTTGGCAAAGAACTCCTGAGCGGAGAGGTAGTAGTGCTCGTCGAGGACGTCGGGCTTGACGCTGGTTACGGGCGTTGTGGCGATGAGCTGGAGCTGGGGGTATTTGGCTTTGATGGCTTTGTAGAACTGCGCAAAGCGGTTGTTGTAGCTGCCGGATTTGTCGAAGGTGTCTTCGTTGCCGATTTCGACGTACTTCAGGACAAAGGGCTTGGGATGACCGTCTTTGGCGCGCTCGGCTCCCCATTTGGTGGATGTTGAGCCGGTGACGTACTGGATTTCGTCGAGGGCGTCGTTGACGTAGGGAACGAGGTCAGGCCCAGGCGTGATGTGCTGTCCGCGCAGCGAGTATCCGGCGTAGACGGCGAGCAGGGGCTGCATGTGGAGATCCTGGCACCAGTCAAGGAATTCGAGCAGGCCGAAGCCGTCGGAAGAGCGGTATCCCCAGGGGCTGAGGTGCGTGGGGCGATCGACGAGAGGGCCGATGGTCTTCTTCCACTCGAAGCGCTCCTTAATGGTGTTGCCTTCGAGGTAATTGCCGCCGGGGAAGCGCAGGAAGGTTGGGTGCATGGCGGCGAGCATCTTCATGAGGTCGATGCGGTTGCCATTGGGACGATGGTTGTAGGTAGGCGGGAAGAGAGTGACAAGGGAGAACCAGATGGTTCCGGGCCGTGACGCGGTGATTACAAGCCGGTAGTGCGAAGAGGTTTCCTCTGCCCTGGAAGCGAGCGTGAAGTGGTACTGTTTCCAGGCGGTGGTGAGCGCCGGAATGTCGGCGTGCGCGGCCTCAAGTCCGGTATTGTTGTTGACCAGCGCAATGTGAATTGGGCCACTTGGGCCGCTGGATTTTGCGTAGAAGGAGCCGCGGTACGTGGTGGCGGGGCTAACGGGGATTCCCCAGTAGCCGCCATTCGCAATGCCGGCGGGCGCAGCGGCCGAGGCCTGGGTGAGGGTCAGCTTAAGGCTGAAGGGTAACGCGGTGCTGGGGCCGGTGGTTTTATCGGCGGTGAAGGAGGCGGCGGAGTCGCCCTGCTCAACGGGCCACCATTCTGGAATGGCAGCACCCCAGGAGTCGTTGGGGTGCATCGCGCTGTTGCTGATCAACTCAGCGTAAAGGCCACCGTCGTAGGAGTGATTGATTTCCTCGGTCATAAGGCCGTGCAGCATGGGGCTGGCGTGAGCCTTGACCTGGTTGGCATGAATTGTGAGTGTGACAGAGGGTGTTGATTGCGCGGCCGCTATGGCAAGCATGAGGCCAGCGGCGGAAAGGGCGCAAAATGTTTTTGAGAGAAAGTGGCGCATGCGGACCTCGTAAGAATCTCTAATAAGGTAAACGGTTTCATGGATGGTCTGTCCAGTTCTTTTCGGGGGCCATCTATTTTTTTATGCTGTGTGATCGGAGCTACGTTTGCCAAAAGTCCGCTCGCGGTACAATTATTCTGGTTGAGATCACAAACCCCAAGAGGATTGAGTCATGGCATATGTAATCGCTGAACCCTGCATTGGCACCAAGGATACGGCCTGCGTGGATGCGTGTCCGGTAGACTGCATTCACCCCAAGAAGGACGAGGCCCAGTTTGGCGAGTCAGAGCAGCTCTTTATCGATCCAGTAGAGTGCATTGACTGCGGCGCCTGTGTGCCTGTATGCCCGGTATCGGCGATTTATGCTGCTGATGATCTGCCCGAGAAATGGGCCGACTTCACAGCGAAGAACGCAGCGCACTTCGGGCGGTAAACCAACCTTGTTTTAATAGCGCGCAGCTCGAGGGCTGCGCGCTGTGTATTGGGGGCGCTTGCGAGAGTTTTTCAGGCCAGTCATTTCTGCTGGGGGAGACGTAGGCGGATTGCTCTATGGAACGTCATTCTTTATAAGCGGTATTCTGGAATGCGGCAGCTGAGGATTACGCATCGAGATCTGTTTGAGCTTTCCAGCCACAGGTTTTGAATTGAAAGGAATTGAGGATGATGACAAAGACCAAGGTATTGTCCGGGGTACTTTCAGCCGTGCTCGTAACGGGTGTTCTCGTCTTCGGACAACCGAGTTATGGCCACGCGCAGGTCAAAGTTCCAGTGAACATTCAAATGTCCACGGTGGTGGCCAACGTACAGAAAACGGTGGATGCCAAGAAGGCCAAGCCGGGGGAAGCTTTCACGGTAAAGATTGTGACGGGTACGACGCTGAACGACGGGACTGTTGTTCCGATCGGTTCAATCCTGGAGGGGCATGTTGATTCAGCGACAAAGTCTGAGCATCACAGCGATTCAACGTTGGTTCTAACCATCGACAAGCTCAAGTTGAAGGACGGCAAGGAAATTCAGGTAAAAGCGACCATTGTGCAAGTGGCAAGCTTTGAAAAGGAATTAGGCAATGACAGCGGCCAGCCGCACACGGGGCCGTTCGAGAATAACAAGAAAGATTCTGCAATGATGAACAGTTCACTCGCGGGCCATGGTGCTTCATCGGGGCCGCATCCGGTTCCGGGGCTTACGCTGACCAGTTCCGTGAATGATCCGACATCGGGAACGCTGACGCAGAAGCGAGACAATGTCCGGCTTTCCAACGAGAACCAGATCCAGGTGTCTGTGGCAGTAGTTCCCAAGGGAATGAAGCTCCCGTAGCTAGAGTCCTGAGTCTGAAGTTCATTCAACAATTAGCTTCATGGAAGCGATTTGAACAGGAGCACTCAGGGGCTAAAGCCCATCAGTTTTGCGCCATTTACGGCACGACTGAAGTCGTGCCCTGATACAAGACTCAAAATTATTTCTTTAACGAATTTAAGACTCAGTACACTGGTACGCAAGCAGCAGAAGGTTCCCGGACCACGGAACTGATCCGGGGGGCTTCCAGTTTGTATCCGCCAGCGAATACGGATTGCAGTCCTGGTGGCGGAACCGGCCATCGACGAGGGTAGGCGTGTTCGAGGTATCTTAAAATTGCGGCGCAAAGGGTGAACGGCCCGATGCGCTTGAATTGCCAGTTGAGGAAGGATTGGAGAATGATCAAACGCAACAAGATTTTGTCAGCAACGCTGATGACCGCCCTAATGACTGCGCTGCTTCCCTTGGCGCGACCAGTTTATGGCCAGGACGCAAATAGCGGCCCAATCCATATGGCAGCTCTTCTTGTGACTGTGCAGAAGACGGTTGATGCCAAGAAGGCCAAGCCGGGCGACGAGTTTACGTTGAAAACAGTGTCTCCAGCGACGTTGAACAATGGGACGGCAATTCCAACCGGTTCGATCCTTGAAGGTCATGTGGATTCCGCGACGCCATCGAAACACCACAGCGATTCAACGCTGGCGGTTACGATCGATAAGCTGAAGCTGAAAGGCGGCAAGGAGATCGCGGTGAAAGCGATTATCGTGAGGGTTTACTCCCTGCTGCCAGTCATGGGTGAAGGCAATGCTTCAGCCAATCAGCAGTTCGGCAGCCGCAGGCTCCAAGGCGGAGCAGCCGGAATGCCGGATCCGAATCAGGAATCGGGGTCGTCAAGCAAAGGCGGCAACAGTGGGCAACACCTTGTAAGGGGGCTGAGCCTTACGAGTTCGGTGACAGGATCGAATTCGGGGACATTAACCCAGAAGAGGCGCAACGTACATTTGTCGAATGAGAATGAGCTGGAGGTAGCGGTTGCTGTGATTCCAGCGGGTGTGATCCTCGAACAAAAGTAAATTCAAAGGAAGAAAGCCCCGGATTCGCTCAGCGGTCCGGGGCTTTTTATTGGTGTTTGCCAGTTAGAACTGGTTCCAGAGGAATTGGTTATAGACCTCGTGATGGAATTGCACTTCAGAGGGCTTGACGAAGGTCCCGAGGAGGCGTGGGCAGCGGTCCGCCGAAGCCTGCTTGAGGTCTGCGAAGCGACCCTTGACATCCTCGCCGAGCAGCTGGGTGGTCCAGGGCGAGTCGCGGAAGTTTTCCAGCGCGGTGTAGATGTTATCGGGCAGATAGCGCTCGGCCTGACGCAGGTTGGTGATCTGGGAGGTCTCACCGTCGAGACCGGACCTGAAGATCGAGTAGAGGACGAGGTAGGGGTTCGCGTCGGGAGCGACTGAACGAACCTCAACGCGCGAGGACTTCTCATTGCCGATGGGGATGCGCACCATGGAACCGCGATCGACAGCCGAGGCCTTGATCTGGTTGGGCGCCTCGAAGTGCGGATCGAGCCGGCGATAGGAATTGACGCTGGAGTTGAGCATCAGGCAAATATCGTTTCCGTGGGTCAGGACGCGATCGACGAACTCCCAGGCAAAGGCGGAGAGCTTTTCCTCGCCCTTCGGATCCCAGAAGATGTTCTTGCCGCCCTTGCTGATGGACATGTTGGTGTGCATGCCGCTGCCGTTGACGCCTACGACAGGCTTGGGCAGGAAGCTGGAGGTCATCCCCATTCTGGTGGCCACCTGACGGCAGATGAGCTTATAGAGTTGGATCTGATCGGCAGCGGCAACGACCTCGCCGTATCCGTAGTTGATCTCAAACTGAGAAGGAGCGACTTCAGGGTGGTCCTTCTCATTCTCGAAGCCCATGGCGCGCTGTACTTCCGCAGTGGTGTCAATGAAGGTGCGCAGCGGATCGCCGGGTAGGGAGTGGTAGTAGCCCCCGGTGTTGACGTACTCGAATTTGCCGGTTTCAGGGAAGCGGCGCTCAGCGTCCACACCCGCGAAGAGGAAGCCCTCAATTTCGTTGGCGGCGTTGAGCGTGTAGTCGTGCTTCGCATGGAGTTCATTGGCAAAGCTCTTCAGCACGCCACGCATATCGCCGGAGTAGCTGGTGCCGTTCTTATCGATCACTTCGCCGAAGACAAGAACTTTGCCGGCGCCGAAGATGTCAGCGGGGGCGAAGTAGAATGCGCTCCAGTCGATGGCGAGGCGGAGATCGCTCTCGCGCTGTGCGGTGAAGCCACGGATGGATGATCCGTCGAAGGTGAGGTTGTCGTAGCTCTTAATGAGGAACTTCTTGTCATAGTCGAGCATGTGCAGACGGCCTTCGAGGTCACTGAAGAAGACAGTGACGGCTTTGATGCCCTTCTGGTCGGTCAGATACTTGAGCCGCTCTTCCTGGATCTTGCCGGGATCGACGCGGTTGCGGCGCTGATCTTTGGCCTTGAGGTTTAGCTCTTCGAGCTCCTCATACGACAACGACAGAAAATTACGAAGTTCAGTTGACATGGATCTCCTCAGAATGATGTTGGCGCACAGCCATCTCCACGATTGCGGCTGGGTCAGGGACGGCCGCTTTAAGAGTCAGAAGATCGAGGGGGTGATCTGGCTATGTTTCCAGAGTAATCGTGCCGGGCCGTAAAGGAAACAGGGGTAGAAAAATTACTAATGCGGAGTATTTACATTCTTTATGATTTGATGCGGGGGGCGGCTCCAAAGCCGCTGCCAGCTCCAAAGCCGCTGCCAGCAGGAAGATGTAGGCTTAGATCGTGGTGGAAGCACTGATACTTCGCACCTGGCCGGTGCATGAGGCGGACCTTATTGTCTCGTTCTTTACGCGGGAGCAGGGCAAGCTGAAAGGCGTTGCCAAGTCCGCCGCAAAGTCGCGTAAGCGGTTTGGCGGGGCGCTGGAGCCGATGACTTGCGTGCTGGCCAGCTATGTGGAGAAGCCGCGGCAGGAGCTGGTTAGGCTGGATTCGTGCGAGATCGTGTTTTCGCCATTGGCGGATCCGGTGGATTATGGGCGGGCGGCGGCGCTGGCTTTTTTTGCCGAGGTGCTGGAGGAGACGCTGCAGGATCGTGATCCGCAGGATGCCGTGTTCCGGCTGACGGTGTCGGTGCTGGAGCGGACGCGGGTGGAACGGATATGGCTGCCGGTGACCTACTTTGGATTGTGGATGGTACGGCTGATGGGATGGATGCCGGAGTTGGGGCGCTGCACGATGTGCGCGGGGCCGTTGGCGGGCGGGCCAGCGTATTTTGAGAGTGAGCGCGACGGGCTGGTGTGCGCGGAGCATCGGCATCCGGGGGCAAGGGCGCTTTCGGCAGAGTCGCTGCGGATAGCTGCACGGATTTTCAAGGAGCCGATTGCGGCGCTGGCAGAAGAAGAGTGGACGCGGGATCGGGCTGCGGATTTGCGGCGGTTCGCTCTGCAGGCACTGGAGCGGCACCTGGAGCGCAGAGTACGGTCGGGGCTGGCATTGCAGCAGATTGCTTAGAGAAAGGCTTGGACGGGTTATGGCGCAAATGAATCTGATTTGGGGATGCATCTGGTTTGCGGTTGGTTTTGCCGCCGCGGTTCCGTTCACCTATTTGTGGACGGTGCATCGTCGGCGGCTGGGCGCGTTTGAGGAGCGGCTGAGGGCGGAGAAGGCGGAGTCGTTCCAGCAGGGGAAAGATGCGGCGATCGAGAGCCTGACCTTCGAGCGCTTTGAGAGCAACGCCAAACGGGGCTTCATCTGGAAGAGCACCTACAAGGTTGTGTCGGAACGGGCGCTGCTGAATGGGATTCCGATCACGCCGTTTTATGAATACGAGATTCAGATTGAGGAGACGCTGGACCCGAAGGAACTGGGTCATGTTGCCGATGCCGTGCGGATCAGCATGGGTCTGCCGGCGCTGGCCGACCTGGGGTTGAAGGCGCTGCCGGAAATGACCGAGAAGAAACTCAGTTAGAATTTGAAGCAGCAAGGGCCTTGATTCGGTCCACGCGCTCAATCCAACGGAAAAGCATACTGTGCCCGCAACGATAACGACCTCGACTGCCCCTGCCAAGACCGCGCCTCTTACCTTTCAGGAACTGCTGTTCCGCCTGCAGAGCTTTTGGGCGGAGCGCGGCTGCGTGCTTCAACAGCCCTACGACGTGGAGGTGGGGGCTGGAACCATGTCTCCGGACACCTTTCTGCGCGTGCTGGGCCCCAAGCCGGTGAACATTGCCTATGCTCAGCCTTCGCGGCGTCCGGCCGATGGGCGGTATGGGGAGAATCCCAACCGGCTTTATAAGCACACGCAGTTCCAGGTGATTCTGAAGCCGCCTCCGGGAGACATTCAGGAGGTCTATCTGGCGTCGCTGGAGGCGATTGGGATTGATCTGGCGGAGCACGACATCAAGTTTGAAGAAGACAACTGGGAGTCTCCGACGCTGGGGGCCTGGGGGATTGGCTGGCAGGTGATGCTGGATGGGCTGGAGATTACCCAGTTCACGTATTTCCAGCAGTGCGGCGGGATTGATCTGGATCCGATCAGCGGCGAGATTACGTATGGACTGGAGCGGATTGCGGCTTTCCTGCAGGATGTGGACTCGATCTATGACATAGTGTGGGCGCGCAACCCGAAGACGGGCCAGGCCGTGACGTACGGGGAGATTCGGCTACAGGAAGAGTTGCAGTTTTCGGTCTATAACTTTGAGGCTGCAGAGGTTGAGAAGCTGTGGGAGCACCTGCGGCTATATGAGGCCGAATGCCAGGCGCTGCTGGCGGAGTTCAACCAGAGCTTTAATCCGAAGGCCGAAAAGGCTGCGGAGCGGCACGAGAAGATTCATGACCGCGTGGTGCACGAGGGCGAAGTGACGCCGGAGATTGAGGAGATACACGCGCAGCAGCGGAGGTTTCCAGTGCTGGGCGCGTATGACCTTTGCCTGAAGTGCTCGCACCTGTTCAATTTGCTGGACGCGCGGGGCGCGATTTCCGTCACGGAGCGGGTGGGAGTGATTGGGAGGATTCGCGCGCTGGCAGTGGGCGTGGCGAAGGCGTATGTGGCGCAGCAGGAAGCACGGTTAGAGAGTGGGAAGTAAAGACAGAGATATGTCAGATTTTTTACTTGAAGTAGGGCTTGAAGAAATTCCGGCGCGGATGATCGCTCCGGCGCAGGCAGAGCTTGCGCGGAGGGTGGGAGACTTGCTGACGCGCGAGCGTTTGCTGGGTGCGGAGCATAAGGTCCACAGCTATTCGACCCCACGGCGGCTGGCGGTGCTGGTGAAGGGTGTTGCTGCTGCGCAAGCTGATATGGAAGAGCAGCTTACTGGGCCTTCATGGAGTGTTGCTTTCAAGAATGGCGAGGCGACTCCGGCGGCGAACGCGTTTGCGAAGAAGGCCGGCGTGGAGCTGAGCGAGCTGAAGAAGGTGACGACGCCGAAGGGTGAGTATGTGGCGGCGACGGCGCATCGCAAAGGGCGCGGGGCGGCGGAGATTTTGACGGAGCAACTGCCGAAAGAGATTGCGTCGATTTACTGGCCGAAGAATATGTACTGGCGCGCGGGGAAGCCGGAGCGGTACGTGCGTCCAGTGAAGTGGCTGCTGGCGATGCTGGACCATGCGATTGTTCCCGTGGAGTTTGCCGGGGTGCATGCGGCGAACCTGACGTATGGGCACAGGATTTTGAACGGCGACAAGCCGTTGACGGTGGAGCATGCGGGGGATTATCTGGGGGTGCTGGAGGCGGCGCATGTGACGGCGGATGTGGAGCTGCGGCGGTACCGGATTCGCAAGGGTCTGGATGCGGCGACGCGGTCGGTGGCAGGGGCGCGATGGCGCGAGGACGAGCCGCTGGTGGATACGGTGACTCACCTGACGGAATGGCCGACGGTGCTGCTGGGCAGCTTTGAGGCGGAGTATCTGACGCTTCCGGAAGAGGTGCTGGTGACGGTGATGCGCGACCACCAGAAGTATTTTGCGGTGGAGGATGCGCAGTGCAAGCTAGCTCCTTATTTTTTGACGGTGCTGAACACGCGGCCTGCGGAGCGCGCGGACGAGGTGATTCGGCATGGGAACGAGCGGGTGCTGCGGGCGCGGTTTAACGATGCGCGGTTCTTCTGGGATTTCGACCAGAAGATTTCGCTGACCGACCGCGTGGAGATGCTGAAGTCGGTGACGTTCCAGAAGGATTTGGGGAGTTACTGGGACAAGACGGAGGCGAATCTTCGGGTGGCGGAGCAGTTGGCGGATGTGGCGGGACAGTTTGCAGGCTTGTTTCCCGATGCCGTAGCAGTTGATAAAGGTGCACTGCTGAAGGCGGTTCGGCTCGCGAAGACCGATCTTACGACCGATCTGGTGAAGGAGTTTACCGAGCTGCAGGGCGTTGTGGGCGGGTTGTATGCGCGGGCGCAGGGCTTGGGTGAGGCGGTGGCGCAGGCGATCTATTGGCAGTATTCGCCGGCGGGGATGGAGGATCCAATTCCGCCAACGGTGGAGGGGCAGATTCTGGGGCTTGCCGACCGCTTCCAAACGATTGCGGCGATGTTCGGGATTGGGCTGGAGCCTACGGGTTCGAAGGATCCGTTCGGGCTGCGGCGCGCGGGAAATGGCGTTGTGAAGATTCTGGCTGAGTCGGAGTTGCCGCTTACGCTTTCCGATCTGGAGAAAGCCGCGGACATGGGAGAAAGCGCGAAGGTCGCCGCCTTCTTTCGCGAACGCGTTGAATTTTATCTGCGCGATGTGCGCGGGTTTGCCTATGACGTGGTGAATGCGGTGCTGGCGGCGGAAGTCAATGATGTGCGCGATGCTGTGGCGCGGGTTGAGGCGCTGAGTGAGGTTCGCGGGTCGGAGGATTTTGCGGCGATTGCGGCGGCATTCAAGCGGATGAAGAACATTGTTCGGCAGGCCGAAGAGAAGAGCGGACCCATCCCGATATCGTTTCCGAATCAGTCGCTTTTCATGGACGATGCTGAGAGGGTGCTTAGTTCGCGGGCAAGTCAAATTGGTTCGGAGTTTCAGAACCTGCGAAGAGTTCGTAAGTACCGCGAAGCATTGGAGCTAATTGCGACGCTTCGTTCGGACGTTGATCTGTTCTTTGACAAGGTCATGGTGATGGTCGATGACGAGGCGGTCAGAGGCAATCGCCTGAAATTGATAGCTCAAATTCAAAATGCTTTCTCGTCGATTGCGGATTTTTCGGAGATTGTGACGGGGTGAATCGGCGGTATGATACTTTCATACCGGAGCGGACTTTTTCAGGAGGGCTTAAGATGGCGGCTTCTCAAAAGCGAACGTTCAGCCTGCCCACTGCGCAGACCACATACATCGATAAGCTGGTGAAGTCGGGCGGCTATGCCTCCGGCAGCGAAGTAGTGCGGGCGGGCCTGCGCGCGCTCAAGGAGCGCGACGAGGCGATGGAGCACTGGCTGCGGGAAGAGGTTGTGCCAGTGTGCGAGGAGCTTGATGCCGATCCGAGTCAGGTGATTCCTGATGAGCAGTTGGCAGAGACGATCCTGGCGGAGCATAAGAAGCATATGCGGAAGACCGCGTGAATCACACGGTTGTCTACTCTAAGCGCGCGGAAGCTGACTTCTTATCCATTTACAGATTTATCGCTGCAAGCAGCGGTTACGAGCGGGCGCTGAACTATACGGCGAGGATTCGGGCGTTTTGTCTGTCGCTGGAAACATTCCCGGAACGGGGAGTGTCGTGGAAGCACCTTGCCAGTGGTTTGCGGGTCGTAGGATTTGAACGCCGGGTGTCCATTGCTTTTCGTGTCACGGCGGATGCCGTAACGATTTTGCGGGTGCTGTATGGTGGACGAGATCTAAACCGTGCATTGGAATAGCGAAGCGCATGCAATTTCTTGAACAGGTTCCGCTGGCTCCGTATACGACCTTCAGGATAGGGGGGCCGGCGCGGTGGTTTGCGGAGGCGGCGACCGAAGAGGACGTGGTGGAAGCGGTGGGATTTGCGCGGGAGCGCGGCCTGCCGCTTTTTGCTTTGGGCGGCGGGAGCAATGTGCTGGTTTCCGATGAGGGGTTCGCGGGGCTTGTGGTCCATGTGGCGCTGAAGGGGATTGCGCAACAGGGAGATGCCTTTGAAGTTGCCGCCGGCGAGGACTGGGACGGATTTGTTTCCTACGCGGTGGAGCGCGGGTATGCGGGGATTGAGTGCCTGGCGGGGATTCCGGGGACGGCGGGGGGGACGCCGATCCAGAATGTGGGCGCGTACGGGCAGGAGGTTGCGGAGACGGTTGAGCGGGTGCGGGCGCTAAATTTGGCGACGCTTCAGTTTGAGGAGTTCACCAACGCTGCGTGCGGGTTTGCGTACCGGCGCAGCAGGTTTAATACGACGGAGCGCGGGAAGTATCTGGTGACGCGGGTGAGCTACCGGCTGCGGAAGAACGGTGCTCCGTGGATGGAGTATGCGGACTTAAAGCGAACCTTTCAGGGTTCGGCTGCGCCATCGCTGCAGCAGGTGAGCGCGGCGGTGCGGGAGATTCGGCGCGGAAAGGGCATGTACATCGTTGAGGGCGATCCGGATTGCCGGAGCGCGGGGAGCTTTTTTAAGAACCCTGTGGTTTCAGCGGAGCATTATGCGCGCATTGCTGCGCAGGAAGCTGTCGATGCGCCGCATTACCCGGCGGCGGGCGGTGCGGTGAAGATTCCGGCGGCGTGGCTGCTGGAGCGGGCGGGCTTCCACAAAGGCTATGCGCTGGGTGCGGCTGGGGTTTCAAGCAGGCACACGCTGGCGCTGGTGAATCTCGGAGGCGCGACGGCCGCCGATATATTTGCGTTGCGTGACCGGATTATTGCGGCGGTCGAGGCGCGGTTTGGGATAAGGCTGGAGCCGGAGCCGGTGTTGGTGGGCTGACGTGCTCTTGTGACGAGCGCGGTGCGTACTACTTAGCAGACAACTGAATGAGTTGTGGTGTGATGCCGCGACGGTTGATCTCCAGGAAGCCGAGAGAGATGGGAAGCGAGAATCGGCGCGGGCCTGCGCTGCCTGGGTTGAAGTAGAGCACACCCTTGCGGTACTCGATGAGCGGTTGGTGGGAATGCCCGCTGATGACGGCGGAGATGCCTGCGGCGGATGGGTCGAGATCGAGGTCGGCAAGATTGTGCAGCATGTAGAGGCTGTGCCCGGCGAGATCGATGAACTCGGTGGGTGGAAGCTGTGCGCATGGTCCGAAGGCGTCGATGTTGCCGCGAATGGCGGTGACAGGCGCAAGGGTGTGGAGTGTGTCGAGAATCTCGGCGTTGCCAACGTCTCCGGCATGAAGAATGTGATCGACGCCGCGCAGAGCGGTGATGGCTTCCGGACGAAGGAGGCCGTGCGTATCTGAGATAACACCTACACGGATGACGCCGGTGAGCATGGTTAGAGTCCAACGCCGATGCGGGTGCGGGGGTCGAGGTAGTCGCGGAGAGCGTCTCCGATGAAGTTGAAGGACAGGACGCAGAGCATGACGGCGATGGCGGGAAAGACGACGAGGTGGGGCGCGTCAAAGAGGTGCGAGCGGGCGTCGTTGAGCATTTCTCCCCAGCTTGAGGTCGGCGGCGGGACGCCGAGGCCGAGGAAACTGAGGGTGGCTTCGGCGAGGACGGCTCCGGCCATGCCGATGGCCGATTGCACGATAATCGGCTGAATGATGTTGGGCAGAATGTGGCGGAAGAAGATGCGGAGGTCGCTGGCGCCGAGGGCGCGGGCTGCCTCGACGAATTCGCGCTCGCGCACGGCGAGGACCTGGCCGCGGACCAGGCGGGCGTAGCCGACCCATCCGCCGATGGAAAGCGCGAGAATGAGGTTGACGAGGCCGGGGCCAAGGAAGGCGACGAAGGCGATGGCGAGCAGGATTCCGGGGAGGGCCATGAAGGCGTTCATGGCGAAGATGTTGATCACGGTGTCGGTGGCGCCGCCGTAGTAGCCGGCGATGCCGCCGAGGATGATCCCGAGCGAGCACGAGATGCCGACGACGGAAACGGCGACGGTGAGCGAAAGACGTGCACCGTAGATGATGCGGGAGAGGATGTCGCGGCCCAGCTCATCCGTGCCGAACCAATGCGCGGCGCTGGGTGGGGCCAGGCGGTGCATCAGGTCGATGGAGGCGGGGTTTGCCGGTGCAATCCACGGTGCGAAGATGGCCATGACGGCGAAGAGGACGAGCAGGACGACTCCAGCAGCGGCGAGCGGCTGCGAGACAATGCGGCGGCTGAAGGAGGAACTCATGCTCACCAGCTACTTTAATTCTTTGGCTGAGAAAAAGCCCGACGAGCGAAACTTTCGGTGGATATTGAATATGCTGGTGAGGCAGACTCGACATCTGGACTAAACGGCATCTGGACTAAAACCTGACAGGAAAGAAAACGTTTGCGTCTCCTTTTTCTGGGATTGAATTATTCGCCGGAGCTTACCGGGATAGGTAAATATTCGGGCGAGATGATGGAATGGCTTGCCGCGCGTGGCCACGAGGTGCGCGTGGTGACGGCGCCGCCGTACTATCCGGCGTGGCGGGTAGACGAGGGGTATTCGTGGTGGAAATACAGCAGGGAGCGGTCGGCAGCGGGAGTTGAGGTCTATCGCTGCCCGCTTTGGGTTCCTGCGAGGCCACGTGGAATGAGCCGGATGGTGCATCTATCGTCGTTTGCCGTGAGCAGCCTGCCGGTGATGTTGGCGCTCGCGTCCTGGCAGCCCGACGCGGTGTTTACGGTGGAGCCGGCGTTGACGTGCGCGCCGGTGGCGCTGGCGTCGGCGCTGCTGGCTGGAGCGCCGGCGTGGCTCCATGTTCAGGACTTTGAGGTGGATGCCGCGTTTGAGCTGGGACTGCTTCCGGCGGGTGGAGCGATTCAGCGGGCGGCGCAGGCGGGTGAGCGATGGGTGACACGGTACTTCTCGCGTGCTTCGACGATTTCTCCGCGCATGGTTGAGAGGCTGCTTCAAAAGGGGGTAGAGCCTTCACGGGTTGTGCATTTCCCGAATTGGGTGGATGTGGAGTCCATTTTCCCGATGAGCGAGCCAAACTTACTGCGCAAGGAGCTGGGCCTTGGGAACGATCAGGTCGTGCTGCTCTATTCGGGGAATATGGGCGCTAAACAGGGGCTGGAAATTTTGCCGGAGCTGGCGGCGCGGCTGCGCGGACAGAAGCGCCTGCATTTTGTGTTTTGCGGGGACGGAGCGTATCGCGCGCAACTGGAGCAGGCGGTTGCGGGTAGCGAAAATGTTTTGTTCCTGCCGCTGCAGCCGGTGGGCAGGTTGAATGAGCTATTGAATGCCGCCGATATTCATCTGCTGCCCCAACGGGCTGGGGCCGCTGATCTGGTAATGCCGTCCAAGCTGACGGGGATGCTGGCCAGCGGGCGTCCGGTGATTGCAACCGCGGCGGAAGGCACCCAGATTGCGCGGGCGGTGGAGGGATGCGGCATTGTGGTGGAGCCCGGGAATGTAGAGGCGATGGCCGAGGCTGCGGAAATGCTGGCAGGGAAGGATGAGCTGCGGCAGAGGATGGGATATGCGGCGAGAGTCTACGCAGAGAAGGAGCTGGCGCGGGATGCGGTCCTGCTGCGATTTGAGGCCGCCCTGAAAGGAGTGGTGGATGATACGGCTGTAAATTAGGGCACAAAGTTTACTGCCCGGCGATTCGCCAGGACGATTCGCTAGAATGAAGGGGTTGAAAACTACGTCAGGGGAGCGTACCAGCTTTGAAGAAGGCTCTGGTTACTGGAATTACCGGACAGGATGGATCGTATCTTGCTGAGTTTCTTTTAAAGCAGGGATATGAGGTGCACGGGCTCAAGCGTCCGTCCTCGCTGCTCAACACCAAGCGCATCGATCATCTTTACGAAGATCCTCATGTCGAGAACCGGCGTCTGATTCTGCACTATGGGGATATGTCTGACGCAGGGTCTTTGCTGCACATTATTCAGACGGTCAAGCCGGATGAGATTTACAATCTGGCGGCGCAGAGCCATGTGAAGATTTCGTTCGAGGAGCCTGAGTATACGGCGAATGTGGATGCGCTGGGCGCGCTGCGGTTGCTGGAAGCGATTCGAGTGTGCGGGCTGGAGAAGCACACGCGGTTCTATCAGGCATCGACGTCGGAGCTGTACGGGCTGGTGCAGGAGGTTCCGCAAAAGGAGACGACGCCGTTTTATCCGCGGTCGCCGTATGCGGTGGCGAAGCTGTATGCCTATTGGATTACGGTGAACTATCGCGAGGCGTACGGAATTTATGCCTGTAACGGGATTCTGTTCAATCACGAGTCGCCGGTGCGGGGTGAGATATTTGTGACGCGCAAGATTACGCGGGCGTTGTCACGGATCCATGCGGGCCTGGAAAAGACGCTGTATCTGGGGAATCTTGACGCATTGCGAGACTGGGGCCATGCGCGCGATTACGTTGAGCTGCAATGGCAGATGCTACAGCAGAATGAGCCAAAGGACTACGTGATCGCGACCGGGGAGCAGCACAGCGTGCGGGAATTTGTGAATCTGACGGCGGGCATGCTGGGCATGGATCTGCACTGGGAAGGCGAAGGGCTGGAAGAAAAGGCGCTGGATCGCGACGGGAATGTGATTGTGGCGGTCGATCCGCGGTATTTTCGGCCTACAGAAGTGGAGACGCTGCTGGGTGACCCGTCGAAGGCGGCGCGCGATCTGGGGTGGAAGGCGAAGACGAGCTTTGAAGACATGGTGAAAGAGATGGTCGATGCGGACCGCACTTCCGCTGAACGCGACGCGCTGGTGAAGAAGCACGGATTTACCGCGTATAGCTCTCACGAATAACCCGGAAAGAGAATCAATTGGACAAGGGCAGCAGAATTTTTATCGCCGGGCATCGCGGGCTTGTGGGCAGGTCCATCCATCGTGAACTGGTGCGCCGGGGCTATACGAATTTTGCGCTGCGGACGCGCGCGGAACTGGATTTGACGCGTGCGGATGATGTGGCGAAGTTCTTTGAGGCCGAGCAGCCGGAGTATGTGTTTCTGGCGGCGGCGAAAGTTGGCGGAATTCTAGCCAACAACGAAATGCCGGGGGACTTTATTCGCGAGAACCTGGCGATCCAGATGAGCGTGCTGGATGCGGCGCGGGAGAGCGGCGTGCGGCGGCTGCTGTTTCTGGGGTCGAGCTGCATTTATCCCAAGCTGTGCCCGCAGCCGATTCGCGAGGAGTATCTGCTGACGGGGCCTCTGGAGCTGACGAATCGGTCCTACGCTGTAGCCAAGATCGCGGGTATCGAGATGTGCTGGGCTTATAACCGGCAGTTTGGGACCAGGTTTCTTGCCGCGATGCCGACGAACCTTTATGGGCCGGGAGAGAACTTCGACTTGCAGACCTCGCACGTGCTGGCGGCGCTGCTGCGCAAGGCCATTGAGGCGAAGGCCGCGGGGCAGAAGAAGCTTACGGTGTGGGGAAGCGGTGCTCCGCGACGGGAGTTTCTGCATAGCGATGATCTGGCGCAGGCGTGCGTGTTCCTGATGAATCTTCCGGATGAGAAGTATGACCTGTTGCTGCGGGAGGATGATCCGCCGCTGCTGAATGTGGGAACGGGCGAGGACCTGACGATTCGCGAGCTGGCAGAGATGATCTGCAGGGTGGTGGGCTTTGAAGGTGAGCTTGAGTTTGATGCGTCGAAGCCGGATGGGACCCCGAGGAAATTGCTGGATGTGAGCCGGATTCGCGCGCTGGGGTGGCAGGCGCAGACATCACTCGAAGACGGGTTGCGTACGGTGGCGAAGGATTTTGAGGCGCGGCTGAAATTGTGACGGCCGTTATTTGACGAGGCGCAGATAACGCCGGGCATGGGTGACGTCTTTGAGTATCTGTTCCTTGAGGGCATCCGGCGATGCGAACTTCTGCTCAGCGCGGATGCGCGAGAAGAAGCAGAGCTCGATGTGTGTCTCCGGTGTAAGGTCAACTTCCTGAAAATCGAGCAGGTGGGATTCGACGGCAAAGGCGTTCTCGCCAAAGGTAGGCCGGCGGCCGGCATTGGTGACGGCATCGAACTCCTGATTGCCGATTTTCATGCGCGTCACATAGACCCCGTCGGCGGGGAGCAATTCATCATAAGGCGCGAGGTTGATGGTTGGGACGGTAAGGCGGGAGCCCAGACCGCGATCGCGTACCGGCGTGGAGTGGATGGAAAATGGGCGACCGAGCAGGGCGCGAGTGGTCGTCATGTCTCCGGCTGAGATGTAGCGGCGCACGATGGAGCTCGAGGCCTGAAGCCCTCGTACATAGAGGGCAGGTTGCGCGATAACGGTGAAGCCAAGTTCACGGCCGAGTTGGGTGAGCTCGGGCAATCCAGCGCTGGCGTTGTGACCGAAGCGGAAGTTGTCGCCCTCGTGTACCTCCGCGGCCTGAAGTGATTGCAGGAGGACATTGCGGGCGAACTCCAGCGAAGAGAGCTGAGAAAATTCGCGTGTGAAGGGGATGACGACGGTGGCGTCGATGCCGGTGTCGGCAAGCAGATCGAGCTTTTGCGGGAGCGGCGTGATGAGCTTCGGGGCCTGATCGGGGCGGAGGATGCGCAATGTATGCGGGTCGAAGGTGACCGCGAGCGAGGCAGCTCCGATCGCGGCGGCGCGCTCCCGTACCTGCTGAAGAACGGCCCGGTGGCCTCGGTGGACACCATCGAAGTTGCCGATGGCAAGCACGGAGCGGCGCGGAAACGATGGCAAATCCTGTAGTGAGCGAACGATGAGCATGCGGTTAGGCCCTAAATCTCAATTGGGATGTGCAGGCCGTCATAGGCGAGGCGTACGTGGCCGGGTAATTTGGCTTCCGTCTCGACATGCTCAAGCTCATGCGCTATGTGCGTGAGAAAAGCGCGGCGAGGGCGAATGCGGGTGATCCATTCCAGGGCCTGCTCCACACTGTTGTGGCTGGGATGAAGCTGCCAGCGGAGGGCGTCGATGATGAGTGTGTCGAGGCCTTCCAGCAGAGGCAGGCTGCTGTCGGGGATGGCGTTCATGTCAGTAAGGTAGGCGGCGGAGCCGAAGCGGTAGCCGCCCACGGTAAGGTCGCCATGCAGAATGGGAACACGCTGAAAGCGAAGTCCAGCGACGTCCACCGACTCATGACCATTGAGGGGCCGGAGATGGACGCGGGCCCTGTTGAGGTACTTTGCGTTGGGCGAAAGGGTGTACTCAAAGATGCGGTGAAGGGCCGCCGAGGTGGCTTCATCCGCGTAAATTGGAAGACCATTTGAGTGCTTGAAGCTGAGCGGGCGCAGGTCGTCCATGCCGAGGATGTGGTCGGCATGCGCATGGGTGTAGAGGACGGCGTCAAGGTGCTGGATGCCCTCGCGGAGCGCCTGACAGCGGAAATCCTGCCCGGTATCAATTACCGCTGTCCCGTTTGTCCACTGGACGGCAATGGATGGACGGCTTCGAGAGTTGCGCGGGTCCGAAGAGGTGCAGACGGCGCAGTTGCAGCCGAGCGTGGGCACTCCCATGGAAGTACCGCTGCCGAGGATGACAATTTCCGCTTTCATTCAGTTTGGGTTATTTCTTCTCCTGCGGAGGCCGCGCGGCCTGCTGGGCGAGGGCGTTGGTGATCTCGAGGAACATCATGCGGGTCTCAAAAAGAGCACTCTGAAGCAGGCGCTGTTCCTTGTCGTTGAGATTGCCTTTGGTTTTTTCCTGCAGGACGCCGAGCATGTCGATGCCCTGGCGAGCGCCGAGGATATCGATGCGGGCTTTTTGTCCCGTCTCAGTACCGGCGCCAAGCGCGACGACAGCAGAGAGGTAAATGGATTGAATGACGTGCTCGAAGGTGACGGCCGGCGGCGCACCGGCAGCGGGATTCGCCGCGCGCAGCATGGTGTCAATGTGCTCGGATGACTGCTGGTAGGCGTGGTGTGCGGCGGCTTCCTCCTGCGGGCTGACATGGTCTGGAGCCTCTGCTGCTTCTTCGGCTTCGGCCTCGGCCTTAGGCTCTGGAGTTTCAGCCACAGGCTCTGCAGACCTGGGAGCGTGCTCAGCGGATGAAGAGGGGGAGACGAGGCGCGGTCCCGGAACGGGTTCCGGTGTTGCTGCGGCGGACTTTGCGGGGGTGGGTTCCGGGGTGGGTTCCGGGAAGGCGTCATCGCGCCGTTCGCCTTCCTGCGTGAACTTGCGGCGATCGGTAACAGTAAACTGAGGTGGTTTTTCTGACATTACATTCCTTTTAATTGGTCAGTGCGGGTGGCGCATCCAGTAAGGTTACGACACCACCGCTGTGTGTGAGGTTCAATTTCCGCTCGATGGCCTCGGTGCGGACGGTGCCGAGTGCGAGTGCTCCTCGAAAAGACGGCAAGGCATAGTGTGCCAGGCTGGTGAGTTCGCCGATCGGATTGCGTTCCGCACCGTCGGTATTGATCTCGATGTTCTGGCCTGGTTCGAGTGACTCGGGGGCATTCTCAATAGAAAACTGACGAATGGTACGGTGCACGGTGGCGCGAGAACGAATGCGCTCGACGATCTCCTGGCCGAGATAGCAGCCCTTGTTGAAGTTGAGCATTTGCATCTGGGCGGTTTCCTGGGCCAGGTGGCGCTGCTGTATATCGACACCGTGGAGCGGGGCGCCTTCCAGTATGCGCAGGGCTTCGAGTGCGGCGACGCCGCAGGGGGCTGCGCCTTTCCTTTGAAGAGTGGCCCATAAATCAGGAAGCGCGGATACCGGCAGCCAGAGTTCAAAACGCGGAACAACGGGGCTGTGCGCATGTACGAGGGTTGCGGCTGTGCCATTAATCGTGACGGTAGTGAAGGCGGCTTCTTCCGGAATAGCGAGGTCCAGATCGGCGAGAATGCGCGCGGCGTGCGGGCCGGCGATGCCGATCGTGGTCTGGACATCGTCTAATGGGTGCAGCTCGACGTCGTCCATGATGATGAAGTGGTCGAGGTGGGCGGCCAGGTGTGCGATTTGTGCACGGCTGGTTTGGAATAAGAGTTCTTCAGGTGTGCGATATATGTTGGCATTGCCCTGGATACGGCCCTGTGCGTTGAGCAGGAAGCTCGCATTCCAGTGTCCGCAGGGCAGGTCCTGAATGGTGTTGGTGACCATACCGTTGAGCCAGCGAAGACGGTCGGAGCCGGTGATTTTGAGGTACGAGTTATATCCGAGGTCGTAGAGTGCGGCGGTGGTCGTGAGGGCGGTAAGCTCCTGATCCAAAGTGCTGAAAACACGGGTGGATTGTGCTCCGAGGTAGTCCACGGCGGCGGCGGCGGGGATACGGAGATGCGCCGCAAGCGGAG
Source organism: Acidobacteriaceae bacterium (assembly GCA_035532055.1). Lineage (GTDB taxonomy): Bacteria > Acidobacteriota > Terriglobia > Terriglobales > Acidobacteriaceae > Silvibacterium. The sequence continues at coordinate 82,284 of DATKRT010000021.1, forward strand.
TGAGCTGCGGAGCGGCGCCGACGATTTGTGCTGGAACGTTCATGGCCATGGGTACAGGAAAATTATAGTCTCGCTATAGAAGGGAAACGAATGAGCATACTGGGATTGCGCCGCGCAACTGCGCTGCTGGTAATGGTTGGGATGACGGTTGGCGTGGCACTGGGGCAGAGCACTGCGCAGGGGAAGCAGGACGCAGGACAAAGCAGTTCGGCGCAGAAGCAGCCAAGCCAAAAGCCGACCCAGGGGCCGAAGCCAGAGATGCGTATCACTCCGCAGCAGGCCAGGGAGCTATTTGCCTCGGTTGATACGATTCTGCATTTTGCCTCAGAAGATACCGAGCTGCCGATCGTGCACAAGGTGAAGCGGCGGCTGACGACGAGGGCCGCGGTGGAGAAATATCTCGAGGACAAGATGAAGAACGGCAAGGATGCGCGCAGGATGGAGCGGTCAGAGATTGTGCTGAAGAAGTTTGGCATGCTCGATGAGGATTTCCATCTGGAGCCGTTTCTGATGAGTCTTCTGAAGGAGCAGATTGCCGGTTACTACGACAGCAAGACCAAGACCGTGAATTTGCTGGACTGGGTGGCTCCGGATGAGCAAAAGCCAGTGCTGGCGCACGAGCTGACGCATGCCCTGCAGGACCAGCGCGTGAATTTGACCCAATGGGACCACCAGAGCAGCGATGCGCGGTCAAAGAACGTTGCAGAGGACAACCGGCACATTGCTACGGACGAGACGGACACGGCGCGGGATGCCGTGCTGGAAGGCCAGGCGATGGCGGTTTATGTGGACTACGAGCTGAAGCCGTTTGGCCGCAGCATCCTTACGAATCCGGAGGGCGTAAAAAAGATGGCGGACGCCCAGGGCACGTCGGCCAGTTCACCGGTACTGGCGCGGGCTCCGCTTGTGCTGCATGATTCGCTGCTCTTTCCCTATCAGGCGGGTCTGAAGTTCGAAGTGGACATGCTGGTGGACAAGGGGCGAAAGGGTGCGTTTGCCGGCGTGCTGGACCATCCACCGTCCTCGACCTACGAGATCATGAACCCGCGCGCGTATGAGGATCATGTGAAGGTTCCGGTGCTTACAATGCCGGATGTGCACGGGCTGCTGGATGCGCAGTACAACCCCTATGACGTGGGGGTAATGGGACAGCTTGACGTAAGGATGCTGACAGAACTGTATGGCGGCCCCAATATGGCTGCGCGACTGGCTCCGGAGTGGGATGGTGGCATTTATTACGTTGCGCAGAAGAAGTCCGCTCCGGACAAGGATTCGACGGCATCGACGGCACTGCTTTATCTCTCGCAATGGAAGACTCCGGAGGCCGCACAGGCATTTGCAAAGATGTATGCGGGCGAGCTGGGGCAACAGTATTCCCATGTTGTGGAAGACACCAGGGACGAGTCTGGCCAGGAGGAAGTGATCTACAACTCCAACGAGGGTCCCATGCTGATTTCCACGCACGGGCGGCTGGTGTTTGTGAGCGAGAGCTTTCCTTTGCCGCTGGCGCGCAAGCTGGGCTTCCTGATGGTGGGTGCTCAGAAGGGGGATGATTTCAACGTCGTGACCGCGCGCGTACAGCCCATGCGCAGCCTGACGGGTGGGCTGGTGGACTTTATGCAAAGCTGTGGGGTGATGCGCGCGGCACTGCATTTATACTGAACTTTCGCGTTTTTATAATCCACATGTTCATTGCGGAGCCAGGTTTGCAACAGGCAGAGATTGGAATTATCGGGGGCAGCGGCTTGTATGCCATGCCCGGGCTAACGGCCGTGCACGAAGAGCGTGTGGAGACACCCTTTGGCGAGCCCAGCGACGCGTTTGTTCTGGGCGAGTTGGAGGGACGGAAGGTGGCGTTTCTTGCCCGGCATGGGCGCGGACATCGCCTGCTTCCATCCGAGCTGAACTTTCGCGCCAATATTTACGCGATGAAGAAGCTGGGAGTGGAGAGGATTATCTCGGTTTCCGCGGTGGGGTCGCTGAAGGAAGAGCACAAGCCAACAGATTTTGTGATTCCGGAGCAGTTTATTGACCGTACCCACCATCGCGTTTCGACGTTTTTCGGTGACGGGCTGGTGGCGCATGTGGCCTTCGGCGATCCGGTATGCGCGACGGTAGGAAAGGCAGTTGCGGACGGCTGCGCCAGGGAAGGCGTGGTGGGTAAGCGCGGCGGGACCTACGTGTGCATGGAGGGGCCGCAGTTTTCAACCCGAGCTGAGTCAAACCTTTACCGGAGCTGGGGCGCGGATGTGATCGGCATGACCAACCTGCAGGAGGCCAAGCTGGCCCGCGAAGCTGAAATCTGCTATGCGACGGTGGCGATGGTGACGGATTACGACTGCTGGCGCGAAGGGCATGACGACGTAACCGTGGACCAGATTGTGGTGGTTCTGCATCAGAACGCGGTGAATGCCGCCAGGGTGGTGAAGGCGGCTGTCGCGGCGATGCCGCGTGAGCGCCAGTGCGGATGCGCTTCGGCGCTGCAATATGCGATTCTTACCGATCGCAAGCTGGTTCCGGCGGAGACGAAAGCCAGGCTTAATCTGCTGGTTGGCAAATATCTGAACGAAAGCGTGCAAGCATAACGAATGTCGATTCTGGTAGTAGGCAGTGTCGCCTTTGACACGATTGAGACTCCTTCGGGCCGCGCAGAGCGCTGCGTCGGCGGCGCTGCAACGCACTTTTCTCTGGCGGCAAGCTACTTTACCGATGTACGCGTGATTGCGGTGGTGGGCGAAGACTTTACCGCCGGTCACGAGGAGATATTGAAGCGGCGGGGAATTGATACGCGCGGGATTGAGCATACCGAGGGCAAGAGTTTTTTCTGGAGCGGGTCGTACCTGAAAGACCTGAATGAAGCGCAGACGCTGAATACGGAGCTGAACGTGTTTCAGAGCTTCACGCCTAAGATTCCGGCTGCGTATGAAGACTCAGAGTTTCTATTTCTTGCCAACATTGATCCTGTTTTGCAGGCGGATGTGCGCAGAAAGATGCCGCGTGTGAAGCTGGTTTGCGGCGATACGATGAACTATTGGATCAATGATCACGCGCAGAATCTGTCGGCGGTACTAAAGGACCTGGACGGGCTGCTGATCAATGACACCGAGGCGAAGCTGCTCGCGAAGGAAGGAAATCTGGTTGCAGCGGCCCAGAAGATTCTGGAGATGGGGCCGAAGAGCCTGGTGGTGAAGCACGGCGAATACGGCGCGACGGCGTTCTTCAGCGACCGGCTGTTTCCAGGAGAGGACAGCGTTTCCCTGCCATTCCGTGCGCCGGCGCTGCCGCTGGCAGAGGTGGTTGATCCTACGGGTGCGGGCGACTCGTTTGCGGGGGGATTCTTTGGCTACATCGCTTCGCAGAAAGAGCTGACCCCGGCAGTCTTCAAGCGGGCCATGTTCTATGGCGGCGTGATGGGCTCCTTCGCCGTGGAGCGGTTTGGCACGGAGCGCCTGCAGCAGCTTGATCCAAACGAAGTTGAGGAACGCTTTGCGCTCTTCCGCAAACTCTCGCACCTTGAGTAAGAAGGCAGCTTCTCCCGCTGACGAAGCGCGGATGGCGCTGCGTGGAGAGACGTTTGCCGTGGCATGGAGCGCGCTGCTGGTGTCGCTCATTGCGCTCGGATACTGCTTCTCGCGGGGTCTGTTGCTTCTTTCCGGCGACGCCGTGGCGCATATGGCGATTGCGCGGCGGCTGATTGATTCCACCGACGCCGGGCTGAGCCAGTTAGGGTCTGTGTGGCTCCCGCTACCGCATTTACTGATCGTTCCATTCATTTGGAAGATGAGTTGGTGGCAGTCGGGGCTGGCCGGAGCGTTTCCGTCGATGGGCGCGTACGTTTTTGGCTGCGCGGGTATTTACCGGCTGGCGCGGATGTGGCTGAAACCGAAGCCGGCGTTGATCGCGCTGCTTTTCTTCGCTCTGAATCCTGGATTGCTCTACGCGCAGACGACAGCTCTGAACGAGCCGCTGTGCCTGGTGGAGATGATTTGGGCGGTTGTGTTTCTGGTGGAGTATCTGCGGGCCATTGACCGGAACGAGATACCGCGCGCGGTTCGACACTTGACGTATTGCGGGCTGGTTCTGGTTTGCTCGGCGTTTACCCGTTACGACGGATGGATTTTTGCGACGTTCACCTGGATTGTCGCGCTCGTGCCTCTCCTGCGGCGGCGAGATTTGTGGAAGACGCGCCTGGGCGGAGCTTTTGTGCTTTTCACGGTTATGCTGGGCGTTTGTCCATTGTTGTGGATGGGGTATTGCGCGCGGCAGTTTGGCGATTTTCTGGACTTTTTGCGCGGGCCCTATTCGGCGCGGGCCATTGAGATACGGACATCGACGCCGGGATCGCCGCATTATCCGGGCTGGCACAGTATGTGGGTTGCGGGTCTGTATTTCCTGAAGTCGGCAGAACTGGGCGCGATCTGGAAACACCTTACGGACCTGCTGCTGTTGCTGGCCGCGGCGGGCAGCTTGATTGCGGGATTGCGCTTCCGGGCGCAGCACATTCTGGGGGCCGCGCTGTTGTGGGTTCCGCTGCCGTTCTATGCGTATTCGGTGGCTTACGGTTCGGTGCCGATCTTTATTCCGCTGTGGTGGCCGCACTCGTTTTACAACACGCGCTACGGAATGGAGATGCTGCCGGTGTTTGCGCTGGCATTGGGCTTCCTGGCGGCCTGGGTGGTGGAATGGATTGCGGCGCGCAAGACGAAGTTTACGGGATGGGCGGTCGCGATCCTTGCGCTGCTGATTGTTGGCAACAGCTATGTGCTGGTCAGGGCGACTCCTCTGGTTCTGCAGGAGATGATTGCCAATTCGCGGACGCGCATTCCTTTTGAAGCGGCGTATGCGCGGGGGCTGGAGGAACTACGTCCGGGGAGCACGATTCTGGCGTATCTCTCGGAGCATCCGGGGGCTTACCAGAAGGCTGGAGTTGATTTGAAGCGCACGATCAACGAGTCGGACTACTATCGCTGGAAGCCGGCGCTGAAGGACCCTGCCAAGGCTGCGGACTACGTGATTACGACGGCGCATGATCCGGTGGCGAAAGCGGTCAAGGCACACCCGGAAGGGCTGACGCTGATTGATATTGTGTGTTCGACCGGGCAGCCCTGTGTGCGCTTTTACAGCTCTGACCTGCATAAGGCTGGTAGCATCAGCCCCAGATGAATTTATAACGACCTTCCCGATGGAGGATGCATGACGGGATTTACCAAGGCCCATGCCTGCGGCAATGATTTTTTGATTGTCGAGGGCAAGGCCGATGCGGTGCTTGCGGTGCGCCTGTGCGCGCGGAATACCGGCATTGGCGCCGATGGCGTGGAGTTTGCGGAGTGGACGGGTGAGCGGACGGCAACGATTCGGCTGGTGAATGCGGATGGGTCTGCCGCGGAGATTTCCGGCAACGGGACGCGCTGCGTTGCGGCTTGGATGGCGCATCACAAGGGCTTGAAGGCCGGCGATACGGTGCGGATCGATACGGATGCGGGGCCGCGTGATTGCCGCGTGGTGAAGGCCGATGGGAGCCACTTCGAGTTTGCGCAGGGCATGGGCGTGCCGGTGATTGCGGACAAGGCGGTGAAGCTGGCGGATGGGACCGAAGTTGGCGGAGTGGCGGTGTCGACGGGGAATCCGCACTTTGTGATTTTTGTGGATGGGCCGGAGTTTGAGACGCATGGCCGCAGCTGGCAGGAGCTGGGGCGGGAGGTATGTTTTCATGCGGATTTTCCTGAGCAGACCAACGTGGAATTTGTGCGTGTGATGGATACAAATTCGATTGAGATACGAATTTTTGAGCGCGGGGTGGGGCCGACGACCTCATCCGGCACGGGGACGTGCGCGACGGCGACGGCTTCGATTGCAAGGCGCGGACTGAGTCCTCATTTGCTGGTGCGTGCGCCGGGGGGCGAACAGAGTATTGAGTGGGTCGGCGAAGGCAATGAGATCACGCTGACGGGGCCGGCGGAACTGATTGCGAACGGAGAGGCGTGGTGAAACCTAAGGCCGTGCATAAGGGCGCGCGTGTTGCCGTGATTGCGCCCGCAAGCAGCGCCAATATGCAGCGCATCGATCAGGGTGTGGCGGCATTACAAGCCCATGGCTTTGAAGTTGTGCTTGGCGAGCATGCGCGGGGGAAAGAGCCTCCATATTTTGCGGGGACGACGGCGGAACGGCTGGCGGATTTGCACGCGGCGTTTGCAGATCCGAGTATCGAAGCGATTTTCACGACACGGGGCGGGTACGGATCGAACTATCTGCTGGAAGATCTGGATCTTGATCTGATACAGGCGAATCCAAAGCCATTGGTGAGTTACAGCGATCTAACCGCGCTGCAGACCTGGATCCTGGATAAGACCGGGTTGCCGGCATTTCACGGGCCGTTGGTTGCAGGAGACTGGTCGCGCGACGGAGGCGTTCACGAGGCGAGCCTGGATGCCGCGCTCGGTGGCGGGATTGTTGAGGCAGGAGCCGCGGAGGGGCTGCGGATTTTGAAGCCTGGGCGAGCCGAAGGCATGGTTTATGGCGGATGTCTGAGCATTTTGACAGCGGCTTTGGGCACCGCCTTTGCGCCGCAGACAGAAGGCAAGCTGCTGTTTCTGGAGGATGTGGCAGCGAAGCCGTACCAGATTGACCGGATGCTGCGGCAGATGGTGCTGGCGGGCAAGCTGGATGGGGTTACCGGCTTTGTGTTTGGAGAGATGCTGGAGTGCGCGTCTCCGGGAACGAGCCCGGATCTGTTGGAGCAGGTGATTCTGCGCGTGCTGGACTGGTTTGATGGGCCGATCGCGATTGGGCTGCGGTCGGGGCATGTGTCGCATGGCAATGTGACGCTGCCGCTGGGGATTCGTGCGGAGCTGAATCTTGAGGATGAGCCGGTGCTGCGTTATCTGGAGCCGGCGGTGCAGGGTTGACGGAGATGCAGGGGCAAAGACATATCCATCTGATTGGAATTTGCGGCACGGCGATGGCATCGCTGGCGGGACTGCTGCAACTGAAGGGGCATCGCATCACGGGATCGGACCAGGCGGCGTATCCGCCGATGTCGGATCTGCTGCGGGAGTTGGGCATTTCATTAGCAGAGCCATTTGCGGAGAAGAATCTGGAGCCGCGGCCGGACCTGGTGATTGTGGGCAATGCGATTTCGCGGGGCAATGTGGAGCTGGAGTATGTGCTGGATGAGCGGATTCCGTTTGCATCGCTGGCGCAGGTGATTCATGACGAATTTGTGGTGGGGCGGGAGTCGCTGGTGGTGGCGGGCACGCATGGCAAGACCACAACGACGAGCATGCTGGCGTGGATTTATGAGGTGGCTTCGCGCGGGAATGCGGCGCTGACGCCTTCGTTTTTGATTGGCGGCGTAGCGGAGAATTTTGGGACGAGCTTCCAGTTGCGCGAGACCGGTCCGCTGATCCTGGAAGGTGATGAGTACGACACGGCGTTCTTTGATAAGGGGCCGAAGTTTATGCACTACTTTCCGGATGCGCTGATTCTAACGCATGTGGAGTTTGACCATGCGGATATCTATCGCGATCTGGAAGCGGTGAAGACGGCGTTTAAGCGGCTGGTGAATCTGGTGCCGCGGCGGGGACGCATTGTGGCATATGACGGCGCGCCGAATGTGGACGAGTGCCTGAGCAAGGCCTTCTGCAAGGTGGAACGCTATGGGTTCAAGGCGGAGTCGTATTGGCAGGTGCGGGACCTGACACATGCTGGCACGGAGAGCCGGTGGAAGGTGTGGCGCGACGGGCAGGCGTGGGGCGAGTTCAGGCTGGGGATGCCGGGCGCGCATAACGCGCTGAATGCGACGGCGGCGGTGGCGCTGGCGGCTGGGCAGGGCGTTCCGCTGGATGCGATGACCGAGGCGCTGGCGACGTTTGAGAGCGTGAAGCGGCGGCTGGAGGTGCGGGCCGAGGTGGATGGCGTGACGATCATCGAAGACTTTGCGCACCATCCTACGGCGATTCGCGAGACGCTGAAGGCGCTGCGGGAGGCGTATCCGGGGGCAAGGCTGTGGGCGGTGCTGGAGCCGCGCTCGAACACGCTGCGGCGCAATGTGTTCGAGGCGGAGCTGGTGGAGAGCCTGTCGCTGGCGGAGCGCGTGGTGCTGGCGGGAGTTTTCAAGATGGAGAGCATTCCGGTGAAAGAGCGGCTGCAGCCGGAGCGCGTGGTTGAGGCATTGCGGAGATTGGGGCGTGAAGCTGCGCTGCTGCAGAATGCGGATGCCATTGTTGAGGCCATAGCGCCGGAGCTGCGGGATGGAGATGTGGTTGCGATTCTGTCGAATGGTGGCTTTGATGGCATCTACGAGAAGCTTCCGGAGCGGCTGCGGCAGCTTACGGCAGCAAAGCGAGGCTGAATGCTGGCCGCGTTGACAGTGCTGGCGGTTTACCTCGCGCTGGGGATTCCTGCGGCGATAGTGGGGATTCCGTGGATGCTCGCGACGGGAGATGTTTCGCGGGTCTACGGCTGGGCGATGGCGATTATGCGTGCCGGGCTGTGGGCGGCGGGGATTCGCGTGGAGGCGGAGTGGCGGGCGCAGCTCGATCCGGAGCGGCGATACCTATTTTTCTCGAACCATGCGTCAAACCTGGACCCTCCGGTGCTGCTGCCTTTGCTGCCGGGGCGGACGTCGGTGTTCCTCAAGCAGTCGCTGATGCGGATTCCGGCGCTGGGGTATGGGATGAGGCTGGCGAGCTTTATTCCGGTGAGCCGGGATGGAGCGGTGGAGAGCGCGAAGAGGAGCGTGGGGGAGGCGGTTCGTGTGCTGGCGTCAGGTGTGCACGTGACTTCGTTCGTGGAAGGCACGCGGTCGCCGGACGGGCGGCTGCTGCCGTTCAAAAGAGGGCCGTTTTATCTGGCGATGGAGAGTGGCGCGGCGGTGGTTCCGGTGACGATTGTGGGGACCGGGGAGCTGATGCGGAAGGGAAGTTTGAAGGTGCATCCGGGAAGAGCGAGGGTGATTTTTCATGCTCCGATCGAACCGAAGGACTACGCCAGGCGGGAAGAGTTACTGGCGGCGGTGCGGGCGGCGATTGAGGCGGGGCTTCCGGCGGAGCGGAGTTAGCGGAGCGGAGCCCAACTACTTGCGGAGCAGAACCGGCTATGCTACAAACTAAGTATTCAAGTTTGCTCCTAAAGAGCGAGCCTGAATTTCATGAAGAGTGGCTGAGGGACGGGCCCAGTGACGCCACGACAACCGGCTTAGGCAATCTAAGACATCGGTGTCAACTCTCTCCTAAATCCGGCAACGGAGGCGGGGAACATGAGATTCGGGGATGCAACGCAAGATCGCATCTCGCCAAATCCAGTTTTGTAGTAGCAGTATCGTAAGACCAAGCAGAGTTCGTCACACGCGCCCGTGTATGTATCCGAAGCCCCTCTGAAAGAGGGACCGAATGGCTTTTGCCTACGAATTGCGATGTCGGGAATGCGGGAAGACGTACGCGAACGCTCCGCTTTCCATCTGCGAGGAATGTTTTTCTCCTCTTGAGGTCCAGTGCGACCTTGACGCCGCGCGTAAGACCTTTACGCGTGAGGCGATTGCGAAAGGCCCTTCGAGCATGTGGCGCTACCAGTCGCTGCTGCCGGTGCCGGAGGATTATGTTCCGACTACGCCCGCGGGATGGACTCCGTTGCTGAAGGCGCCGAGGCTGGGCCGCCGGATTGGGGCGAACAATCTCTACATCAAGAATGACGCGGTGTGCATGCCGACGCTGAGCTTCAAGGACCGCGTGGTCTCAGTGGCGCTGGCGAATGCGCAGATTTTCGGGTTCGATACGGTGGGGTGCTCATCGACTGGGAACCTAGCCAATGCGGTGGCTGCACAGGCTGCACGGCTCGGGCTGAAGACTTACATTCTGGTGCCGTCTGACCTTGAGCCGGCGAAGATTCTGAACACCCAGGTGTATGGCGCGAATCTTGTCCGGATTGACGGCAACTACGACCACGTAAACCGGCTGTGCTCGCAGATTGCGGAGCGGTTCAACTGGGGATTTGTGAATGTGAACCTGCGGCCCTACTACGCAGAGGGATCGAAGACGGTGGGCTTTGAGATTGCGGAGCAGCTGGGGTGGCGACTGCCGGACAACGTGGTTGTTCCGATGGCGGGCGGGTCGCTGATTACGAAGATCCGCAAGGCGTTCCGGGAGCTGATTGCTCTGGGTCTGGTGGAGGAAAAGGAAGTTCGCTTCTTTGGTGCGCAGGCCACGGGCTGCTCGCCGATTTCGAAGGCTGTAAAGGCGGGCACGGAGGTGATTGAGCCGCAGCGTCCTGCGACGATTGCACGGTCGCTGGCGATTGGGAATCCGGCGGACGGGCCGTATGCGTCGCGGTGCATTCGCGAGAGCGGCGGCTGGGCCGAGGATGTGTCCGACGTGGAGATTGTGTCGGCGATCCAGGAGCTGGCGGAGACCGAGGGCGTGTTTACCGAGACGGCGGGTGGAGTAACAACGGCGGTGACGGCGCGGCTGTATGCGCACGGTCGCATCAAGCCGGACGAGCTGACGGTAGCCTGCATTACCGGCAACGGCCTGAAGACAACCGATGCGCTGACCGGCGCCTACGGGGAGGAACAGGCCATACGCCCGAAGCTGGCTGATTTTGTGGCCTATGTGGAAGATAGAAGCAAAGATCGTGAGTTAGTGGGAGGGGTAAATGTCCGTTAAGGTGGTATTGCCGAGCGCATTCCAGAAGCATACTGATGGCGCGCGGGAGATTGAATCGAAGGCGCAAAACCTGCCGGAGCTGATCACAGAGATCGAGACAACGTTTCCGGCGCTGAAGCCGCACCTGCGGGATGAACAGGGCCAGGTACGGCGCTTTATTAACTTCTATGTGAACGACGAGGACATCCGCTTTCTGGGCAACGAGAAGTATGCATTCCAGGACGGCGATGAAATTCTGGTGATCCCGTCGATCGCGGGCGGTAACTGTTTATGTTGTTCCTACTGCGGGCAGGAAGAATGTATTTGCAGTTAGCTGCGTGAACAAAAAAGCGCAGAGGGGGCAGGCTCACCGCCTGCCCCGTTGTATTTTTGCGATAATTGTCGGGGTTTAAGGAGGGCCATGATTTTGGAATTGAGAAGGGTAGTACGTCCACTTAGCTGCATTCCGATGATTCTCTTGCTGTCTGCGTGCGGTGGGGCCGCTGTCTCGCCGGGAACCAGCAGTTCGTCGGGTGGGAACACCGTCAAGAAAGAAACGCTGGTGTGGAGCGACGAGTTCAACGGAGCGACGGCGCAGAGCGCCCCGAATGCACAGAACTGGATCTATGACGCCGGAGGCGGTGGTTGGGGAAATAACGAGTTGGAGACCTACTGCGCCTACGGATCGACGACGGCCCCTTGCGATCCAAAGACCCCGAATATGTATGTGGGAACGGATGGGTATCTGCACATGGTTGCTCGTAATCCATCGAGCGGGGTTTATACCTCGGCGCGCATTAAGAGTGAGGGATTGCAGAGTTTCCAGTATGGGCGGATTGAGGCAAGGATCAAGATGCCTGCGGGGCAGGGCATGTGGCCCGCGTTCTGGATGCTGGGCGATGACATCAACTCAAAACCCTGGCCGGCATGCGGCGAAGTGGACATTATGGAGAGCATCGGAAAGACTCCATCCACGAATTATGGATCGATTCACGGAACAGGTTTTACGGGCGCTCACGTTACGACTTCCTATGCGCTGCCGAACAATGAAAAGTTTGCCGATGCATTTCATACATTCGGCATTCTATGGTCGCCGAAGCTGATCAAGTTCTATGTGGATGATCCGAGCAATGTGTATGCGACCTATACGCCAGCCAGTCTGCCAGCAGGGGCGGTGTGGCCATTTGAGGATGGCAAATTCTTCTTCATCCTGAATGTGGCAGTCGGAGGCAGTTGGCCGGGGTCTCCCGACGCCACTACGGTTTTTCCGCAACAAATGTTAGTGGACTACGTAAGGGTGTATTCGGAACCAGCGCCTTAGGAACTCGTTGAAATTCGCCGCGTCGTAGCGTCTTTCCTGGCGATTTGCGCTTCTTCCCGGATGAAATCTGTTTGCAATGCAGGTCTGGCCAGTGTTTATAGGGTGTTGCAGGGCTTTCGGAAGCGATCCCGAGGGC
>DATKRT010000022.1:0-120612 GCA_035532055.1 Acidobacteriaceae bacterium
TTTATGGTGACCCTGGGAAGACTCGAACTTCCGACCTGCGGTTTAGGAAACCGTTGCTCTATCCACCTGAGCTACAGGGCCACTTGTGACGATGATATCGCAATCAATACGGGTGAAGCATACCCTGCGCGAGGTTGATAATGGTTACATCGCAGACCCGAGTAATCGCTTCTGTGACTACGCCACATACTGCAAGTGCTGAATGGAGAAACGAGTGGGACGGATTACACGGAGAGAGTTGCTGGGGCGGTCGTCGCTGCTGGCGGGAGCGCTGGGAGCGGGGCTTCCGGCGCTGGGGGCAGAGGCGAAAGACAATGGGTGCAAGCTGAAGATTGTGGTGGCGGGGGCTCACCCGGACGATCCGGAGACGGGCTGCGGCGGCACGATTGCGCGCTACACCGGCGAGGGACACAGCGTGACGATTATTTATTTGACGCGCGGCGAAGCGGGAATTCCGGGCAAGACACATGCCGAAGCGGCACGGATTCGCACCGCCGAGGCTGAGAAGGCCTGCGCGATTCTGAAGGCGAAGCCGGTGTTTGCCGGGCAGATTGACGGCGACACATTTGTGAACAACACGCGCTACGCGGAGTTCCGCAAGCTGCTGGACGCCGAGCAACCGGACATTGTGTTTACGCAATGGCCGGTCGACTCGCATCGCGACCACCGGGCGACTTCCCTGCTGACCTATGACGCATGGCTCACGGGCGGCAAGCAGTTCGACCTCTACTACTACGAGGTGGACGCGGGCGAGCAGACGCAGAATTTTCATCCGACCAATTACGTGGACATCGACGCGACGCTCGCGATCAAGCACGACGCGTGCTTCGCGCATAAGAGCCAGCTTCCGGCGACAATGTTCTGGCCGCTGCATACGAAGATGATGGAGTTCCGCGGCATTGAGTGTGGCGTGAAGAACGCGGAGGCATTCATTGCGGAAGCGCAGAATCGCGAACTTGGCGTGCCGGTAAGGGGTTGAGCTGTGCGAGCTGGTAGCGAATTGCAAGAACGATAAAGGCCCGGCTGGAAACGCCGGGCCTTGTTGCGTGCGCGGAAATGTTAGAAGCCTGCGGGCCGTTCCGCAGCGACACCGAAGGCCCGCTCCAGCGCGATGCCGGCAGTACCGAGCCGTCCTTCTTCAAAGGCCGGCGCCATCAGCGTGACTCCCTGCGGAACGCGGCGCGGCGGAATGAACCTGGGCAACGGCATGGCTGGGTTGGGCGCCCAGTCGCTGCGCGCCTCGGAGACCTCCACAAAGCCCGCGCGCAGGGTGAGCGACGGCTGCCCGGTGAAGTTGGTGATGGTGAGGGTTTCGTCGCGCAGAGACGGCACCAGCAGCAGGTCGATATCTGAGAACACACGCGCCATCTCGGCTGCAACCTTGCGGCGGAAGCGGTCGCACTGTACGTAGTCAACCGCCGACAGGAAGCGCGCCTGGCGAAAGCTGTTGGGCCAGGCGTCGGGCGTCTGCATCTTCATGGTTGCGACCTGGTTGTCGAGGGTGATTTTGTCAAACGCTGCGGCAGCCTCAGCAAACAGGATGATGTTGAGGTCGCCATAGGGCCAGTCGGGCAGCGAGACCTCTACGGGCACCATGCCCAGCTTGCGCGCAGTTTCCAGCGCGGCGCGATCGACATCGGTTGCGGGCGGCTCGTTCATCCACTTGGGGAAGTAGCCGACGCGCAGGCCGCGCACAGAGGCTGCGGCATCGAAGTCGAGGTGACTGGGGACGCTTTCCAGGTCGCCGGGATCGGGGCCGGTGATGGCCTCCAGGACGAACATCGTGTCTTCCACGCTGCGGGCCATGGGGCCTAGTTTATCGAGCGACCAGCAGAGGGTCATGGCGCCGGTGCGCGGCACGCGGCCGAAGGTGGGGCGGAGGCCGGTAACGCCGCAGCGCACGCTGGGACTGGTGATGCTGCCTTCGGTCTCGCTGCCGATGGCGAAAGCGACCAGGCCCGCGCCAGTGGCGGCTCCGGGGCCGGCGCTGGAGCCGGACGAGCCTTCTTCGAGCAGCCAGGGGTTCATGGTCTGTCCGCCGAACCAGACGTCGTTAAGCGCGAGCGAGCCCATGCTGAGTTTGGCGACAAGCACGGCTCCAGCGGCGTCGAGCCGATCGACCACTGCGGCGTTCTTTGACGGCACGCGGTTGCGGAACGGCTCGGCTCCATAGGTGGTGCGGATGTCGGCGGTGTCGAGCAGGTCCTTGGCGCCCCAGGGAATGCCGTGCAGCGGGCCGCGATAGTGCCCGGCGGCGATTTCCGCGTCGGCGCGGTGGGCCTGCTCGAGGGCGTGTTCGGGCGTAAGCGTGATGACGCAGCGAAGTTTGGGACCGAATCGGCGGAGGCGTTCGAGGTAGATGTTGGTGAGGCGTTCGGAGGTGAGCTTGCGCTGCTCGATCCAGCGCGAGAGATGCGCGACCGGGGCCCAGGCAATGTCTTCGTCGCTGGCGGGCAGCGGGCCGGGGTCGGTGTGGCTGCGGACGAAACGATCCTGCGTGGGGCCAGAGGACATGCCGGGTTGCACGGCGCGCACAGTGGAATAGGGCGCCAGACCGTCTTCAATTGCGACCTTGCGCGGGCCGGTACGGTACTCGTAGAGCGGCGCCATGGATTGCCGCCAGTTCGCAGCCGCTTCAGCGAGCTGGGGCTCGGTGAACTCGACGCGGACAATCTTTTCGGCCTCGGCGAAGGTTGAGGCAGAGACCTCAGGGCCGACGGCGGGCGCGGTTCCGAAGGCGGGCGGCTGTCCGGGAGGCGGCGCAGACGGCTTGGCCGGAGGCGACTTCTGCGCGCTAGCGTTGGGGACAGCGGCGGAGGCTACAATTCCTCCTGCGAGTCCGGCGGACTGAACCAGAAACTTTCTGCGTGACTTTTCCATTCGATGCCTCAGAGATCAGAATTAGGGATCAGAGCCTGGCGGGGTAAGCTATTGCTTGGAATATAGCATCGGCGAGCGCCGGGCTACTCGTCTTCAGTCACCGCGCTGAAGTGAATGAGCTTGCGATCGAGCAGCCAGTTGATGCCGTAAATCACCGGCAGCATGAGTCCGATCAGGGTTCCGATACCCACAAGCTGCGCCAGCGTTTGCCCTGACGGCAGATTGCTGAAGAGGCCCAGCGCGAAGAGTCCCCAAAGTCCGGCGACGCCGTGCGCACCGACGGCTCCCGCAGGATCGTCGAGATCGCAGAAGGCCTCAAGAATCCACTGCACAGCCAGCGCGAGGAACCCGGCAATGGCCCCAATCACAAGCGCCGAACCGGGCTTTACGTAAGCGGCTACCGCACTGCTGGCCACCAGACCCGCAATCCAGCCTTTGGCGCAGAGGGCCACATCCGGTTTCCCCTCGCTTACCCGCGCGAACATCAGGGCAACAAGCAGCGACGCAGCCGCGCAGAAAAACGTGTTGATGACGACGAGAACGAGCGCGTCGCTGGTAAGCCCCACGTAGAGCACCGCGCCGAGTGAGTTGAGGGCAAGCCACCCGACAAAGGCCAGCATGCAGCCGACCAGGATATAGCTATCGTCACGAGACGAGGGGGTGATTTGCAGGCCCCCACCAGCCGTCCCGCCCGTTTCCTGCCTTAAGAGCCAAAGCACGGCGAGCGCGCAGATTGCGCCGATCACCTGGATGGTCGCAGCGCCTCCTGGATCCACGAATCCGCCGCCGAGATTGAAGCCCACCCCGAGATGCGCGAGCCAGCCGCCTCCCCAGACCCAGTGTGCGAAGACCGGATAAACCAGCCCCGCGAGCAGAACCGTGGAGACCGCGGCAGCGGAAAGGCGCCAGCGGCCGGTGCTCGCGCCCCAGGGAATGATGGCTGCGAGGCCGACAGCGAAGATCTGGAATCCGGCGATAAAGCAAGCCGTGGTGCCGTTCCAGTCAAGGCCGTGGAAGAAGAGCTTATGCGCGCCAATCCAGTCCCAGGTGGTGGAACCGAACTGCATGGCATAGGACGTTCCGCCGGGATAACTCTGCAACGCGAATCCAACCACGTAGTAGACAACCGCGGCGATGGCCGCGAGGCTGAGCGAGCCAAGCAGGACCTGCGAGGCGCTGCGTGCGCCGCTGAATCCGGCATAGACGAGCGCGAGCCCGGCCAGGGCCAGGGGCAGTGCGCATATAAGCAGCGCACAAAGAACGGAAGTGGAAACAGGGAGCTGGATCAATTGCGTTCTCCCGAGGGCTGGCTGCGATGGATCACGAAAAACGCGAAGCCGATCAGTTCAATCAGCAATCCGAAGAGGATTAAGGCCGTGCGCGCGCCCAGTGAGGACAATGCGACTACGGCAACAATAAGGATGACCCAGCCGGCCAGCAGCATACACGGGCCGATAAACTTTCGCGGGTCAATGTCCATCTCGACGCGCATGCACTGATCATAGCCGAGATTCGAGAAAGCAGACACCTATAAATTACTGCATGCAAACGGGTAGCCGCGTCCTGCCTACGGAGCGTCTAACCGGGGAAAGGCAAAAATCATGCGCGCTGCTGTACTTCACACTTCTGCAATCAAAACGGACTCTCCACTGGCGCTTGAAGACAGGCCGGCGCCGGAGCCGGGCGAAGGCGAGGTGTCGCTGCGCGTGGAGGCGTGCGGTGTGTGCCGCACCGACCTGCACATCACCATGGGCGAGCTCAAGCCGCTGCGCGAAAGCGTGATCCCCGGGCACCAGATTGTGGGGCGTGTGGAGAAGACCGGCGCGGGCGTGGCGGCAGGGCTGGCCGGGCAGCGCATGGGCGTCTCGTGGATGGGCGGTGTGGACGGGACCTGCCTGCTCTGCCGGAAAGGCATGGAAAATCTGTGCGACCATCCCACATTTACCGGCTACAGCGTCAACGGCGGCTATGCGGAATACGCCGTGGCGCGCGCGGACTTTCTGATTCCGCTGCCGGACGATGCGACGGCAGTAGAGCTGGCTCCGCTGCTGTGCGCGGGAATCATCGGCTATCGCAGCCTGAAGGTGGCTGGTGTCGAGCGTGGCGACCGGGTTGGGTTGTTTGGGTTTGGCGCGTCGGCGCATCTGGCGATTGAAGTTCTCAAGTCCTGGGATTGCGAGGTGTTTGTGGCGACGCGTGGTGTGTCGCATCGCAAGCTGGCGCGGGAGCTGGGCGCGGTTTGGGTGGGTGATGCTCTGGAAAAGGCTCCGGCCAAGCTGGACTGTGCCGTAACGTTTGCGCCGAGCGGCGATGTGGTGGTGGCGGCGCTGGCCTCGCTGCGCAAAGGCGGCGTGGTGGCCATCAATGCTATCCATCTGGATCGCATGCCCGAGTTCGACTATGACCGGCTGCTGTGGGGCGAGCGGCAACTGCGCAGCGTGACCAACATGACACGCGAAGACGGACGCGAGTTCGTGAAGCTGGCGCGCGAAATCGGGATCAAGCCCAGGACGACGGTGTTCCCGCTGGCCGAAGTGAATCGCGCGCTGGAGGCGCTGTACAGCGAGAAGTTTGACGGCGCGGTGGTGGTGACCCCTTAGGGACTCGCCGTCCAGGTACACGCGCTTCGTGCAAAAGACAAACCTGCCGCGCACCCAGCGGCTCAAATCATGCAGACGCGCCCGCCGCTTAGTTCAGCACCAGCGCCAGCGTAAATCCGTCGTAGCCTTTGCTGCCGACCGTCTGGATGGTCGTGACACAGGCGCGATTCTGCTTGGCGAGCAGTTCGTTCAGGCGACGGATGCCCTGGATCATGGGGTCGGTGCTTGAGGCGTCGGCGACGGCGCCGTCGCGAATCACGTTATCGACCAGAATGAGCGAGCCGGGCCGGGTAAGACGCAGCGCCCACTGGAAGTATCCGGCGTTGTTCTCCTTGTCCGCGTCGATAAAGACAAAGTCGAAGGGCGGAGGATTCTCCGCAGCGAGGCGCGGCAAGGTTTCGAGCGCGGCCCCCTGGCGCAGATCGACTTTATCGGCCAGCCCGGCGCGGGCAATGTTAGCGCGGGCGACATCGGCATGCTTCTGACTGTATTCGAGCGTGATCAGGCGGCCGTCGGCGGGCAGCGCGCGGGCCATCCAGATGGTGCTATAGCCACCGAGGGTGCCGATTTCAAGAATGCGCTTTGCGTTGATGCTGCGGGCCAGCAGGTGCAACAGCTTGCCCTGGCTGGGCGTGACGGCAATCGCAGGCAGTCCGGCGGCGGTGCTGTTGGCAATCGCGGCGTCGAGAGATTCGTCCGATGGGACGACCATGCGGTGGATGTAGTCGTCAACGGTGGTCCAGGTCTGCTGCAGGTCGGCAGGTATCGTATCGGTGATCATGTGCGCCTCACTTCCCTTCTTCTGTTCGCTCCTATGATAGCGACCGTTGCACGTTCAATGGTCGCGCGGGCTGAGCTTACCGGGTAAACTTGGAGTGAGGAATTATGCCCGATATTCAGCGCAGAAAGACCGTTACGGTCAAGGTTGGGAACGTTCGCGTAGGCTCGGACGCACCCGTGGTTGTGCAGTCGATGACGAACACGGACACGGCGGACGTGACCGGCACTATTGAGCAGGTTGCGGCGCTCGCGGCGGCCGGCTCGGAGATGGTTCGCGTAACGGTGAACAACGACGCGGCGGCAAAGGCGGTTCCAGAGATTGTGGAAGGGCTGGCGGGGCGCGGCGTGAATGTGCCGATTATCGGCGACTTCCACTACAACGGACATCAGCTGCTGAAGAAGTATCCCGAATGCGCGCGGGCGCTGGCCAAGTACCGCATTAACCCCGGCAACTGCTCGATTGGGCGCAAGGACGACGACAACTTCCGCGCCATGATTGAGGTCGCGGTCGAGAACCAGAAGCCGGTGCGCATTGGCGTGAACTGGGGATCGCTGGATCAAGCCCTTTTGACGCGCATGATGGACGAGAACTCGAAGCTGGCCGAGCCGCGCGATGCGCGCGACGTGATGATGGAGGCGATGTGCCGGTCGGCACTCGATTCCGCGGCGGCGGCGGAGCGCTATGGGCTGCGGCACGACCAGATCATCATCAGCGGAAAAGTAAGTGGTGTGCACGACCTGATTGACGTGTACGGGATGCTGGCGGCGCGGTGCGATTATCCGCTGCATCTGGGGCTGACAGAAGCCGGAATGGGCATGAAGGGTATTGTGGCCTCGACGGCGGGGCTGTCTCCGCTGCTGCTGCAAGGCATTGGCGACACGATTCGCGTGTCGCTGACGCCGAAGCCGGGCGGCGACCGCACCGAGGAAGTGCTGACCGGGCAGCAGATCCTTCAGTCGCTGGGCATCCGCAGCTTTACGCCGCAGGTTACGGCTTGCCCCGGATGCGGGCGCACGACGAGTACGTTTTTCCAGGAGCTGGCCGAGCAGATCCAGAACTACCTGCGCGACTCGATGCCGGTGTGGCGCGCGCAGTATCCGGGCGTGGAAAAGCTGAAGCTGGCGGTGATGGGCTGCGTGGTGAACGGGCCGGGCGAGTCAAAGCACGCGAACATCGGTATTTCGCTGCCGGGCACCTTCGAGGAGCCGAAGGCTCCGGTCTATGTGGACGGACGGCTGATGACCACGCTGCGCGGCGACACCATTGTCGCGGACTTCAAGAAGATTCTGGACGAGTATGTTCGTACGCGCTACGGGAACTTGCCGTCCAGGCAGACGTACTCCGCGCCCGTGGAAGTTTGACCTCGGGTTCTCCATCTGGCCGGGAGCATACAGCACGGGCTTCCCGGTATTGAAACCGATACTTTCAACTTCTGAGACAATTTACACATGACAAAAGACCTTCGCATAGGCGTAATTGGATTTGGGATGGCCGGAAAGATTTTCCATTCGGCTGTGATTGCGGAAACTCCGGGACTGGAGCTGGCCGCCATTGTGCAGCGCCGGGGAGACGAAGCAGCCAGGGAGTATCCGGGCGTGGAGATTTGCCGCTCGATTGACGACATGCTGCGGGACGCCTCGATTCGGCTGGTGGTGGTGGCGACGCCGAGCTATTCGCACTTTGAGCACGCGCTGCAATGCCTGCGCGGGGGTCGCAATGTGGTGATCGACAAGCCGTTCACGCTGACCTCCGATGAGGCACGGCAACTGATTGACGAGGCACGGCAGCAGGGCGTGCTGGTGACGGCCTACCAGAACCGGCGCTGGGACGGGGATTTTGTAACGCTGAAGCAGGTGCTGGCGTCCGGAGATCTGGGGCGCGTGGTCTCGTTCGAGTCGCATTTCGACCGCTTCCGCGAGGCTCCGCGGCTGAATGCGTGGCGCGAGAGCGGCGTGCCGGGCGGCGGAATTCTGTTTGATATTGGGCCGCATTTGATTGATCAGGCGACGGCGCTGTTTGGGAATCCGGAAACGGTGTGGGCCGATGTGCGGATTGACCGCGAGAACGGCGCAACGGACGACGCCTTTGACGTGATGCTGCGGTTTGACCGCGTGACGGCGCTGCTGCGCTCCACGCTGACAGCCCCTGCGCGCGGGCCGCGGTTTGTGGTGCATGGAACCAAGGGCAGCTTTGTGAAGTGGGGACTCGATCCGCAGGAAAACGCGCTGAAGGCGGGTGCGAAGTTCAGTGATGCGGGCTTTGGCGAGGATCCGGAGTCGCTGTGGGGCGAGTTGCATATTCCGGGACAGCCGGTACGCAAGATCAAGACGGCGGCAGGAGATTATCGCGGCATTTATGCCAACGTGCGCGACGCGGTTCTGGATAAGGCGAAGCTGGATGTCACGCCGGAGCAGGTCTGGCGGACAACGCGGCTGATCGAGCTGGCGCGGAAGTCTTGCGCGGAAGGGCGCAGGTTGGATTTCCAACGCAACTAGGGGCGGAGGGAACAAGCTGGCGTGGCTTCAAGTTCTGCGCCGGGGAGCACTCCAGTTTTCCAGTTTAAGTCCACGGATGCGCGCAAATTCGCGCTGATTCCCGGTAACGAGAACGCTGTTTGTAGCGAGAGCGTGCGCCGCGATGAGCATATCGTTTGCTCCGATGGGAGTGCCCTTGCGCTCCAGCTCAACCCGGAGGTTTCCGTAATGCCGGTAGGCATCGGCGGTAAAAGGCATGATCTCGATAACAGCGAGCAGTTCCTCCACTCGCGCAGCCAGGACGACTGAGGACTTTTTGGCAACGCCGTAGTGCAGTTCAGAGGCGACGATGATGCTGGTGCATACCTGATCGGAAACAGAGCGGGAGCGGATCTGATCGGCCGCAGCACTGCGCGGATTTTTCAACACGTCAGAAATGGCGTTGGTGTCGAGCAGGTAGCGCGTCATCCGAGGTCAACGTCTTCGGGAAGACGATCTTCAATTTCTGGAAACTGATCTATTTCTTCAAGCGGTTTCCAGGAATCAAGAACCTGAAGCAAAGTCTTCGTCCGGACGGGCTCGATAACCAGGCAGCCGGATTTTTCCCTGCGCAGGATTGCTTCTTCGCCGGGCAGCTCGAACTCGCGAGGGATGCGGACGGCCTGATTGCGTCCGTTGCGGAAGAGCCGGACGTGACGGGATGTGTGTGTCTGCGCCATGACGCTATTTTAGCATATGCCTAGGCATATGCTAACCATCTTTGCGCTTCCCTTCCTTGACCTTGCGGATTTCCTCCATGCGCTGGGCGAGGAGCTTCTCGCGGCCTTCGGCGGTGGGGTGGTAATAACGACGGCCCCTCAGGCTGTCGGGCAGGCAGTCCATATCGGCGACTTTCCCTGCTTCATTGTGGGCATATTGATAGCCTTTGCCGTAGTCGAGGGCTTTCATCAGCTTGGTGGGCGCGTTGCGCAGGTGCAGCGGAACGGGCTCAGCGCGGGTCTGCTCAATATCGGCGAGGGCGGCTCCGTAGGCGGTGTAGATGGCGTTCGATTTGGGCGCGAGGGCTAGGTAGGCGACGGCCTGCGCGAGCGCCAGGTCGCCTTCGGGCGAGCCGAGAAAGTGCATGGCGTCGCGCGCGGAGAGAGTGAGGTTGAGCGCTTCCGGCGCGGCCAGGCCGATGTCCTCAACCGCCATGCGGACCACGCGGCGGGCCAAGTACATAGGATCTTCGCCGGACTTCAGCATACGGCCCAGCCAGTAGAGCGATGCGTCCACGTCAGAGTTGCGGACCGACTTGTGCAGCGCCGAGATGAGGTTGTAGTGCTCCTCGCCCTGCTTGTCGTAAAGCAGCGTGCGCTGCTGCAGCGCCTCGGTCGCTATTTCCGGATTGACAGCCTTCTCGCCTCGCGCCGCAGCCAGCTTGACCGAAATCTCCAGCGCGTTGAGCGCATTGCGGGCATCGCCTGAGGAATACGACGCGATCAGGCACAGAGCCGCATCGTCCGCGGCGATGTTCATGCTTCCCATGCCTCGCTCCTTGTCGTTCAGGGCGCGCGTGAGCAGGGTAATGATCTCGTCCTCGGTAAGTGCGCGCAGCGTGTAGACGCGGCAGCGGGAAAGCAGCGCCGAGATGATCTCAAAGGATGGATTTTCGGTCGTCGCTCCGATCAGCCGGATGGTGCCGTGTTCGACGTAAGGAAGAAAAGCATCCTGCTGCGCCTTGTTGAAGCGATGAATTTCATCGACGAAGAGGATGGTGCGCGAGCCGTACTGCGAGGCCTTCTCCGCATCGGCCATGACCTGCTTGATCTCCTTAATGCCGGAGAGCACGGCAGAGAACTGGATGAAGGTGGCACGGGTGGTTTCCGCAATGATCCTGGCGAGCGTGGTCTTCCCCACTCCGGGCGGTCCCCAGAAGACCATGGACGACGCATCATCGCTTTCAATCTGCACACGAAGCGGCTTGCCGGAGCCCAGCAGGTGCTGCTGGCCCACGTACTCGTCCAGGCTGCGCGGGCGCATGCGCTCGGCGAGCGGCGCGGAAAGCGACGCCACCGAAGCAGGCTCGGGAAGTGGATTAAACAGGCTCATGGCGGGCGACTTCATACAGCAGGATACTGCCGGCGATGGCTGCGTTGAGTGACTCAACCGGGCCGGGTGTAGGGATGGTGATTTGTGCATCCGCGCGGCCCAGGATGGCCGGGGGAATTCCGCTGCCCTCGTTGCCGAGGAGGAGCGCGCAGGGCCGGGTGAGGTTGTGCTGCGCGGGAGGCAGGCCGCCATTTGCAACTGCGGCGAAAGTGCGAATGCCGCGCTGGGCCAACTGATAAAAAAGATGATCCTCGCAGGCGATGACGCCGGGAAGCCGGAAGATGGACCCGGCGGACGCGCGCAGAGTCTTCTGATTGTCAGGGCTGACGGTGCCGGGGAGCACCACATAGCCGGTGGCTCCGAAAGCCTCTGCCGAACGGATGAGCGTGCCGAGGTTGCCGGGGTCCTGCAACCCGGCGGCGATAAGGACGAGCGGGCGCGGAGCGGCAAGGACCTGATCCAAAGTAAACGCGGGCGGATGAATCAGCGCGGCAATTCCCTGCGGCGACTCCGTATGGACTGCGCTGGCGAAGACCTCTGGTGGAAGCGCAAGCACGTCTGCTGCTTCTGCGATGTCAATGCGGTCAAGTAACGCCTCAAAACCCTGCTGAATGAATATGGTATGAAATTTGAGGCCGCTGGCCGCGGCTTCCTGCAACAGGTGTTCGCCCTCAATCGCAAGCAGTCCGCTCGCGGTTCTGGAGTTGCGCGCGAAGGCCGCACGTAGTTCCTTCACCCGAGCATTCTGCCGACTCTGTACAATGCGTATGTGATGCGCGCGCTTGTGAGCGGAGGACATGGGTGCGATTCTAAGTCATTCGCCGGGCTAGCATCATGATTACTTCCTCAGGGTAGGGACAATTTGTCAGCCGAGATTTTACGGATTGATCCGGACGAGCCACAGCAGGACCGGGTGCAGTATGTTGTGTCGTGCCTGCGAATGGGCAAAGTGGTTGGAATGCCCACAGACACGTTCTACGGACTGGCCGTAGACCCGGTAAACTTGCGCGCTGTCGAGCGGATTTACGAGATTAAGAGCCGCCTGAAGCATAAGCCGCTGTCGTTGCTGATCTCCAGCTTGAGCCAGGCCTATGAGCTTTCCCGCGATCTGGGAACGAACCTCGACAAGTTGGCGGAACGCTTCTGGCCGGGCCCCCTGACGGTGATCGTCAAGGCCAGCTCGCGGCTGCCCTTGCGGAGCACAGCCAACACCGGCAACGTGGCTCTGCGTGTGCCGGCTGCAGCGATTCCGCGGGCCGTGGTGGAAGCCTTCGGCATGCCGATTACGGCGACCGCCGCGCATCTGGCAAGCATGACGGAGTGCACCAACGCGGTTTGCGTGCTCAACCAGATTGGCGACCGAATTCCGCTGATTATAGATGGAGGGCCGACCGGACGCAGCTTACCGACGACGATTGTTGACCTTTCCGAAGGCGAAGGCGTCTGGACAGTGATACGAGAAGGCGCAATTCCTACCCATGAGATTGCCCTGACGTTGCAGAACTGAACTTCTGCCTTAAGTTTTTCGATGATTGTTCCCATGTCTAATCCGCGTTCCTCGCGTATTGCAGGGGCGGCAAAGCCGTTGCACCGCTTTGCCTGGGCGATCGTGGTGGCCCTGCTGCTCGCCGGGGTGTGGGTGCTGTGGGTGGAGTCGCAAATCCGCTATTACGCCACGCACGATCAGGCCCGTCCTGCGAATGCAATTGCCGTGTTTGGCGCGGCAGAGTATGACGGGCGTCCTTCTCCTGTGCTGCGCGCCCGGCTGGACCACGGTCTGGCGCTGTATCAGGAGAAACTGGCTCCACTCATCATTACGCTGGGGGGCGGCGCAGCAACCGATCTTCACTCCGAGGGCGGCGTGGGACGCGACTACCTGATGGCGCATGGCGTACCCGACTCCGCGATTATTGCCGAAACCGAAAGCCGGGACACGGAGCAGAGCGCGCGCAGGCTGGCAGTCATTGCCCGCAAAAATCGCCTGAGAAGCGTCGTAGTGGTCAGCGATGGGACCCATCTGTTCCGGGTGCATGCACTGTGCGAAAGCATGGGACTGCATGTGTACACGTCGCCGCGCCGGGAATTGCGGACACTTCCCTTTTCCATCCGGCTGGATCGCAACCTGCATGAAGTCCTGAGCTATACCTACTGGCGGATGAAGTGGCTCATCGGGTTGGGCTGACCCTGTGCCTCTGAGCCGTCCCGGAGACCAGCAGATCCCCGGCTAACCCATCCAATAGGCGAGCAGCGCGGCGACAAACGTGGAGAGGAAATTCACGGCGTCGTTATTCAGCCAGCCGCGGCGCTCAAGCAGCGCTCCAAGCAAGCTATCCACAAACAATCCGGCAACGGCAGCCAGGATGACGAGCGCCGCCTGCCCAAGGGTAAGACCGAGTGCAAACACCGCAACGGCAGCAATGACGACGGCCGCGGTGACGCCCGCCAGGGTTCCGGCCAGGCTGATGGCTCCGTCGGTCCCGGCGGGCACGCGACGGAAGGTGGTGAGCATGCGGGGCTCCCCGCCCAGGACTTCTCCAAGTTCGGAAGAAAGCGTGTCCGCGGCGGCCTCCGCGAGTGCCGCAGCCAGTGCAAGCCGCAGCGCGCGGGTATTGAGGATTGCGGGCGTAGCCAGGCTGAGGCTGAAGCGCAGGGCGACGGCAGCCAGGGCGGCAATGCCCAGATTGGCAGTAACCTGCGCCGCATTGCGTCCGTGGCGTGCTTCGGCAAGGCCAAGCGCCTCTTTATGCACGCGGCCAAAGCGCGTGGCACCCAGAGTAAGCATAAGCAGTGCAAACAAAGGCCAGAACGGGGTGCGCCACCCGGGGCCGACCAGCAGCAGGGTGGCAGCGTAGAGTCCACCGCAGAGCGCCGCGCCAGGGGTGGCGGCCCGCGACTTCCACACCATCAGGGGCAGCACGGCTCCCAGTCCCAGAGCCCGGACAGGAAGCCATGGGGAGCCCGGTGCAAAAAAAATACCCTCCACCGCCACCGCCGCGGTTACCGGCACAATGACCAGCGCGAGCAGCATTTGCGACTGCCATCGCAGGGGCGTGACGGATTGATTCCTACGGCTCATGGGATGATTCTCCCGCCGGAACTCTGAATAGAATGCCAGCGGTGATTTACAATCATCTTTCTAACAGGATTTACAGCGGAGTGAGGTATTTGCGAGTGCAGAGCATGAAATGGCCGGCAACCTTGGGGGTGCTGGTTCTGGCTGGTGTGGCCGGTTGCGGCAACCAGTATCGTCCCGTTATCAATCCCGTCGTCAAAACCGGCCCTGCTTCCCAACCACCGTCGTACGTTGCAGTTTACTCGCAGCCGGACCTTATGCAGGCGTCTGCTACAGCAACGGCGCCGCCCTGCCCCTCGCAAGCCTACAGCAGCCCGGGGGTCATTACGGTAGTGGATGCGACAGGTGACAGCGTGGCAGCCCAGGCAACGCAGGGCAACGGTCCGCTGACCTTTGCGCTGGACTCAGACGGATTCAATGCCTTCAGTCAGAATTGCGACGGCACCTTGAGCGTTGCGGGCATCAGCGGGTCACTGATGACGAAGTACGTCTCAACCAGCACCCTGCTGCAAGGCTCAGCTCCCATCAATGCGCTTGCCTTTCCCGGTGAGCAGTATGTTGTGGAAGAAGGACGCAATGCGGTCGCGGCTATGTCCGGCAGTCCACCGTCACTCAAGGTTGAAATCACCAACATCGCGCCGAGCGTCATCAATATGACAGGGATACCGAAGTCCCAGCGGGTATATTCCATCAGCCAGGGCAACACGCTCAACTCCGCCGGCAATATCCCCTGGGGCAGTTGCGCCAATCCATCGTCTGTAAGCGTGAATGGCGAAGCGGACGGCATTGAGACCACCTCATCCAGCATCTCCTCGCGGATTCCGCTCGGCGTCTGTCCGGTGTACGGCGTGACCACAGCGGACGGCAGGCGGTCCTTCATCCTGAACCGCGGCAGCGGAACCATATCCGTGATCAACGACCAGCTGAACCAACTGGACACAATCAACGCCTCGCCCTATCTCAGTGGGACGGGCACAATCAATTTGTGCAACGGCGCCACTCCCTGCAATGCGGGGCCGGTATATGCGGACTTCTATACGCCCGGCAATCTGCTTGTCGTCTCCAATTACGACAACGACACAATCAGCGTGATTGACACCAGTCTGGATATTTACGGCAACGACAGCGCGACGTTCGGCAAGGTACTGGCGACCATTCCGGTGGGGCCTGAACCGGCCGCCGTGTCTGTCCTGCAGGACGGCACCAAGGCCTACGTAGCAAACGAGGGCGACGGAACGGTCACGGTGGTGAGCCTGACCAGCTTCCAGCCGCTCAAAACGATTCAGCTTGCCCCGGTGGACGACCCGACGAATCCGGGCACCATGGTGCAGCCGCGAATCCGGTCGATTGCATCGGTCTACAACTATCCCGCTGGAAGCGTTTTCGTGGCGGCACAGAACAGCCCGTATGTCACAGTAATCCGGACCGATACCGATGTGGTCTCGGCGCGCGTCCTGGTACAGGGATATGTGGTCGACCTGCACACTACAGTCCAGTACGCGACCCAGCTAAGAAACAACACTCAATACGACAGCCGTTCGGTAGGCTCCGGCGTTCCATAGGCCATCCGCTTTCCGGTCATACGAGAGGGCATCCCACGGGATGCCCTCTCTGCTTATCCGCACGGAGCTTACGGCTGGTTGCCGGTCTCATAGTTCAAGGTGGCCAGCGAGAGCCGGTATTGATACTGCGCGTTCGTATATCCGATCTGTGCCTGGGTTTGCTGCAGTTGCGCCTGGCTCAGCTCAACGATGGAGCTAAGGCCCAGCTTATAGCGGGTCTGCGCCAGCTTGAGCGCGAGATTCGCCTCCTGCACCAACTGCTGCTCCACACTCACGCGCTGCCAGGCAGTGTTTGAGGCGAGCCAGGCCATGCGTACATCGCGCACAATCTGGTCACGCAGCGCGCGGGCTGCCTCGGAGTCAGCCTCAGCACGGTATGTGGCTTCTTTAGCCTGTGAACTGTACAGAAAGCCGTTGAAGATGGGGATGTTCAAGTTCACGCCGACGGCCCCCCACCAATTGCTGGTGTAGTACTGGTCGGTACGGACAGGAACCGAGCCGACCGTACCCAGCGCACGAATGCTGGGCAGCATCTGCTCACGCTCAGACCGCGCCAGCTTGGTGGCCGACTGCTGATGATAGGTCAATGCCAGAAGGTCAGGCCGCTGCTTCAGCGCCTGATCAATGAGCGGCCCGGCCTGATCTGGCGGAGACTGGGCCGTGGCGCGGGTCTTCACCAGATGAAACTTGACGCTGTGGTCGAGGCCCAGAATGTCATCGAGTGTAGCCATGGCCGAATCCACATTGTTCTGCGCATCGAGCTGCAACAGCCTGCCGCGCGAGAGATCGACCTGCGCAAAGCTCAGGTCAAGCGTGGACTTGAGCTTGTTGCGCGTCATCTCACTGACCTGTGTCTCGGTTGTCTGGCGTGTATTCACGGTTTGCGCCGCAACTTTGACGAGCGCCTGCGCCTCCAGCGCGTTGTAGAAGGCCTGGTCCGTTGCCAGCACAATGTCCTCCGTCGTCGCCAGAGCGTTGGCGTCCTGGGCCTTCGCTTCAAGCTTCTGCGAGAGGATGAGGTTGTGCGTGCGGCCGAAGTCCGTAATGAGCTGCGACAGTGTCCCGCCGGCGCCCGCGTGCTCCATGAGACGCGAGGCGGAAAGGTATCCGGCAGAGACACGGCTGCCGTTCTTTGCGTCCACCGCGGTGATATTGCCGGTCAGGTTCGGTAAGTCGGCCGAACGGGCCTCGCGCACCACCTGATGCTGCGCGAGCGCGAGCAGTTTGCCGACTGTAATGTTCGGATTGTGCCGGATGGCCATGGCCTCGGCCAGCTGCCGCGTAAGCGCAGGCAGCGAGCCTGAGCCTGGACCAGATTTTGACGCGGCCATGGACCCTGCCTGTGAGGACTGCGCCGCCTGCGCCATCATGACGGGCGCAGGCGCGTTGGGCAGTCCGGCTACAATTTGTGCTCCCGCGGCGAGCGGGAGCGCGATGGCGGCGAGAAAAACAATGCCGTAGTGGGTTTTCATGCGGTTGCCTCCTGGTCGCCGGCCTTGTTTTCCTTTTCCCTGTGCACGATGAGATACACAGCCGGCACAAGGAAGACGGTGATGATAACGGAAATACCCAGCCCGCCAATGACGGCACGGGCCAATGGCGCATACTGCTCGCTGCCCGCCTCCAGCCCAAGAGCCATGGGGATCATGCCCAGGATGGTGGCAAGCGAGGTCATGAGGATGGGGCGCAGACGCACCTTACAGGCTTCAACGCAGGACTCCAGCAGCGGCAGGCCCTCGCTGTGCAAAGTTCCGGTGAACTCCACGATGAGGATGCTGTTGGAAACGACGATGCCGACCATCATGATGACGCCCATGAGCGACATAATGTTGAGCGTACTGCCGGTCATATAGAGGATCATGACCACGCCAACGACGCCCGGCGGCACCGCCATAAGGATGATGAACGGGTCCACAAAGGAGCGGAACTGGGCCATCAGGATGAGATAAACCAGCACGATGGAGATGATAATGCCGATGCTGAATCGCTTGAAGGACTGATTCATGCCGTCGACAGCACCCCGGATTCTGATCGTGGTGTTGTGCGGGATTTTGGCGGAGGCGACGACCTTTGCTACCTCTTTGCCGACTCTGCCGAGGTTCTTTCCGCGCGGCATCACGTAAATGTCAATGACTCGGCGGAGCTGGTAGTGATCGACCTCGGTCGGCGTATTAATGGGCGTAGTGGTGGCGACCGATTGCAGAGGCGTGTAGCCGGAGGCTCCGTCGCCATGCAGTGGAATCTGACGGAGGTCCTCCATGGTCATGTGGTCGATCTGGTTGGTTGGGTACTGCACGGTCAGCAGGTAATTGTTGCCGGTCTTGGGATCGATCCAGTAACTCGGAGCGATCACGCTGTCAGAAGTCAGCGCGGTGATGACGTTGTCCACCACGGACTTCGGCGTTAGACCAATCAGGCTGGCCTTCTCACGATCGATGTTCAGCATCAGACCGGGATAGCGCAGATTCTGCGGGATGTATACGCTGGAGATATTGGAAATGGCGCGAAGTCGGTCGGCCATCTTCTGTGCGAGATCAAAGGACTGATTCAAATTATTCCCGATGACCTGGATGTCGATGGGCGCCGGCAGGCCCTGGTTGATAACCGCGTTCACCAGACCACCGGTCTGGAAGAAGGTCGTCAGCTCAGGCATCTGCGCGGAGACTGCGCGGCGGACGCGATCCATATAGTAGAAGCTGCTCTTCGAGTGCTCCGATTTGAGGCTGACCTGTACAAAGGCCGTGTCCATCGAGGAGTTGCTGGAGTAGATGGCGGATGGCCCGTGCGTGACGCCGATGTTGGAGACGATCATGCCCAGATCACGCTTAGGAACTTCCTTACGGATGACGCCTTCGAGCTGCGCGATGTATTGGTTACTGACCGCAATACGAGAGCCGCTGGGGCACTTGACATTGATGACAAACTGCCCCGGATCGGTGCGCGGAAAGTAGGAGGTCCCCAGCATCGGGAAGAGCGCTCCAATAATCACCACCATGCCGATGCTCATGACAACGGTGGAGAACACCGGACGCTTCAGTGTGCGCTTAACAACCGCTTCATACGAGTTCAGCATGCGGTGGAACCACTCGTTGAACCAGACTTCAAAGCGCTTGAAGATCGAAGGTTTGCCAGGGTGATGCCCTTCCGCGCCATGCGGAGACTTGATGTATGCGGCGCAGTAGAGCGGAATTACCGTCATGGAGAAGGCATAGGAGGCGAAGATACAAAAGACCACGGCCAACGCAAGATCGCTGAACAGATACTTGCTGACGCCGTAGAAGAATGTAACTGGAAAGAAGACGATGGAGGTGGTGAAGGTTGCGGCTAGTACAGCCATTCCAACCTCGTTGGCGCCCCGTTCGGCGGCGACCTCCGGCGCCTCTCCCGACTCCAGGTATCGGAAGATATTCTCCAGCACGATGACGCAGTTGTCGATCAGGCGTGAGAACACCAGCGCTATTCCGCCTAAAAGCATGGTGTTAATCGAGCCGCCCATCAGGTGGACGAGGATCATACACACCAGCACCGAAAGTGGAATGGCCAGCATGACGGCAAAGGTGGCGCGCGGGCTGCCGAGGAAGATCAGAATCATGATGCCGGTGAGCACAATTCCGATGGTGGCTTCCTTGACCAGATTTTTGACCGCGACCTTGACGAAGACGGACTGGTCGAAGACGACAGCCGTTTTCAGCGTCGACGGTACGTCCGCCAGGTGCTTCACCACCTTGCGGATGCCGTTGACGATGGAGATGGTGTTACTATTGCCGCCCTGTTTGAACACCGGAACGTAGACCGAGCGCTGGCCGTCGATGCGGACGATGTTGGTCTGGATCGCTCCGGAGTCTTTGGCCTGACCGACGTCTGACACGACAATGGAGGAATTGCCGACCGATTTGATGGGGATCTCATTGATCTCTTTGATCGGTGGTTGGGCGTTGGTGTAAATGTTGTAGTCCTTGGGACCGATCTGCACGTCGCCCGCGGGCAGAATCAGGTTGGATTTATTGATTGCGCGGACCACATCCATAAGCGAGAGGTTGTGCGCCTCCAGCTTGAGCGGGTCAAGATAGACTTTGATTTCGCGATAGCGCCCGCCATAGGGGTCAGGGACGGATGCGCCGGGAACGTCCGCAATCTGGTCGCGCACCGCGAACTGGCCTATGTCCTTGAGGTTAGTTTCGCTAAGCCCTTTGCCCTTAAGTGTAACCAGACAAACCGGTTGGTTCGATGCGGTCATACCCAGCACAATCGGAGGCAGAGTGCCGGGCGGTAATCGTCGCAGATCAGCCATGGCCAGGGTAGCGATGTTGCTGAGAGCGGCGTTGGGGTCGGTTCCGGGGCGGAAGTAGACCCTGATGATGCTGACTCCGATCATGGAGCGCGACTCAATGTGGTCGATGTTGTTGCCGTAGGTAAAGAAACGCTCGAAGGTATCGGTGATGTCGGCTTCAACCTGCCTGGGCGGCATCCCGGAATAGAAGGTGGCGACGACCACCACGGGCATATCGATTTTCGGAAAGAGATCGACGGGCATCTGCGCAATAGTCGCGATGCCGACCACGGTCATCACCAGGCAGAGCATGATGATGAAGTAGGGATATTTAATTGCAAACTTCGGCATTCGCTACTGACCCTCCCCAGCATCCAGAGCTTTGATTGGCCTTACCTTTTCGCCGATCTGGTACTTGCTCTGGCCGCCGGTGATCACACGGTCACCGGCATCGAGGCCGCTGAGAATCTCAACGTGCGTCGGGCTTTCAATGCCGATCTTGATTTTGCTTGACTCCACGCGGTCCTGCGAATTCACGATAAGCACGCTCGCCTGACTCCCGTTCCGCATGACGGCGGTAACGGGTACGGTAAGTGCGTCTCCCTGGTGTTCAAGCTGAAGCGTGGCGTTGGCATACATGCCGGGCATCAGCGTGAGGCTGGGGTTGGGTACGTCGATTTCAGTTTCCATGGTCCGCGTCTGCGTGCTCACATCGCGAGTAAAGCGCACAACCTTGCCATCGAAGGTACGGTTGAGCGCGCCCACGCTCACCTGCACGGGCTCGCCAATATGGATGTACTGCACATCCTCCTCGGGGACAGGAAGGCGCAGACGAAGCAGATCAGACTGCGAGAGCTTAACGAGGGGTAGAGACTGCGAATCTGACGAGGTTCCTGCCTGGATAAGCGCACCTGTGTCGGCATAACGCCAGGTGATAACGCCGTTGAGCGGCGCCGTAACTTTGGTATAAGCCGCCAGATCGTGCACGCGCTGGTTGTCCGCCTCGGCGTAGGCCGACTGGTTCTCCGCAGCAGACAGAGCGGATTTGGCCGCATCCACCTGGGCCGCAGAAGCCAGGTCCTTCGACTGCGCATCGTCCAGTTCCTGCTGCGCGATGAGTCCGGGCTGTGTCTCAGACGCCTGATTCAGGCGGATGTAGTCGGCGTGGAGGGACTGATGTTGAGACACCGCACGCGCAACATCATGCTCCGCACGGGTGATCTCATCCTTGCTGCGGGCGTATTCGGCAACCGTGCCCAGCAGCTGCGCGTCCAGTTCAGGAACCTCCAGCACGGCAAGCGTTTCGCCGGCGTGGACCCGGTCGCCTATATCGACATAAATGTGACGGATGTAGCCGGACACCTTGGCATGAACTTCAACCACCTGGTACGGCTGGAACTCGCCCGCCAGGGAGAGAACGTGCGAGATAGCCCCGCGCTCCACAGGAGCGACACTGGCGGTGGGCAGCACGTGCGCGTCAACGTCTGTTGGCTCAGGACGGCCGCGATCAGAGAGCCAGAATCCCAGAATGAGCACAACCGCCACAACAACGGCAGCAACAGTAAAGAGAGAAAAATGCTTTCGCATACTCCGTATACACCTATCCATCGGAATGCAGCCTTACGGCTGGAAACGTTTTTACACAGACCTCAAGCGGCCCATGCGTATAGCGTGAGTGTGGTGCTGCTTACTGCGTGAGGGGAGGGGGACGCGAATACAGCCCGCGCATACACTGGGGATCGTGTCGGAGGCGTGGATCTCTGGTGCGCTGCAACAGCCAGATGGACTGGCGGCGAGGATCAAGGACTAAGCCCGCAAAGAACGTGAACAGCACGCAGAGAACTACGATGGTAGGGGTGGTCGCCTGCTCAATTTGCACAACTGTGTCCGCCGGGCGTTCACGGTTGGAAAGCAGACGCGCCGCTGCGACGTGAGGTACGGTGTGCGAAGCGGTCTTATATAAGGAAAGCTTGTAGCGCAACCCCCAGGCGAACACAGCTACAGCCAGTCCCAGGATCAGCAGGACGAGGACATTCCACTGGCGCGCACTTTTTGAGGCTACATACATGTACGAGTGGTTAGTTTTACGGGTGCAATTCTACTTTTTATGATGCCACACCCTTTTGACGTTGTACGCGGCGCAAGGTTATTTGTTTGTTAAAACTAAGTGCTACATCAGGCTCACCGCGTCCACGTCCGCGATAAGATTGCCCCGGGGGACGCCCAGCGTTTCGGCATGGGCCAGGGCAGCGCGCAGAGTGCGCGCCAGGGCCTGGCGATTCTCCGCCTTCAGGACAAAATGGAACCGGTAGATGCGCTTGATCTTCGCCAGCGGCGCGGTGGCCGGGCCCAGCACCCGCACACCGTCGTGCTGCGTGGACTGGAACCAGCGCCCCAGCACGGCAGCCCATCCGGCGGCCTCCTCAAGGCGCGGGCTCTGGATGACCAGGTTGGCCAGCGCGGTATAGGGCGGATAGTGCATCCAGCGGCGATACTTCAGTTCCTTTTCTACAAAACCATGGAAGCCGTGCTTTGCCGCGAACTGGATGGCGTAGTGGTCCTGATGGTAGGTCTGCACCAGCACCTTGCCCGGCAGTTCGCCGCGCCCGGCACGGCCTGAGACCTGCGTGAGTAATTGGAAGACGCGCTCTGCGGCGCGAAAGTCGGGCAGGCTGAGGGCAAAGTCCGCGCCGACCACGCCGACCAGTGTGACGCCGTGAATGTCGTGGCCCTTGGCAATCATCTGCGTGCCCACAAGCAGGTTGATTTCCCCCGAGTGCAGGCGCATCAGCAGACGCTCCATATCATTGCGGCCGCGGACCGTGTCGCGGTCCATGCGCCCGATGTGCGCGTGGGGAAAAATCTCCTGCAGGCGCTCCTCGCCCTGCTGCGACCCGGCGCCAAGAAAGTAGAGGTGCTCGCTGTCGCACTTGGGGCAGCGCTGCGGGACGGTGCGCTTGAAGCCGCAGTAGTGGCACTCCAGCCGCTGTCCGGCGTGGGCGCGATCGTCGGAGCCGGGCACGGGCTTGTGATAGGTGAGCGCGATGGAGCAGTTCTCGCATTCCAGTCTTTCGCCGCAGGCGCGGCACATCACCACAAACGAGTAGCCGCGGCGGTTGAGCAGAATAATGGCCTGCTCGCCGCGCGCCAGGGTGGCCTGCGTCTGGTCAATCAGCGCGCGGGAGAAGAGATGCTCCGCGCCGGTCTCCTGAAACTCGCGGCGCATATCGACCAGCTCGACCACCGGCAGCGGGCGGTTCTGGACGCGCTCATTTATTTCAATGCGGGCGTACTTGCCCTGCTGCGCGTTGTGCCACGACTCCAGCGACGGCGTGGCGGAGCCGAGCACCACCGTTGCGTTGGCCAGCTTGGCGCGCATCACAGCCGTATCGCGCGCGTGGTAGCGCGGCGTGGACTCCTGTTTGTAGCTGGAGTCATGCTCTTCATCCACGATGATCAGCCCGATGTTCTCGACCGGCGCGAAAACAGCGGAGCGCGTACCCACAACAACGCGGGCCTCTCCCCGGCGGATGCGATGCCACTGCTCACTGCGCTCTTCAGGCGTGAGCGCGGAGTGCAGCAGGGCCACTTCGCTGCCGAATGTGTGATGGAGCTGCGCCGCCATGGCCGGCGTAAGACCGATCTCCGGCACCAGAAGAATGGCCGACTTGCCCTGTGCCAGCGCGTGCTGCATGGCGGCCAGGTAAACGGCGGTCTTGCCGGAGCCGGTGACTCCGTGGAGCAGATGCGGACGGAACGCGGCGGACTCAACCGCGGCAGTGATGGTGCTGAGAGCGGCCTGCTGCGCGGTGTTGAGGGTGTGCTGTTCCTGGTGCAGCGCGGAAAGGTGTGTCAGGTGGAAGTCGGTGGGCCGCTCTTCGATGCGCACCAGTTCCCTTTTGACCAGCGTGCCCAGCGTGGACGGCGGCACGGCCAGGCGGCGCAGTTCGGCCACGGGCAGATCATTGCCGGAACCGGCCAGCTCGGCCAGAATCGCCTGCTGGTTCTCGTTCAGCCGGGGCAGCCGTGTGCCTTCGATCAGCACCGCGTACCGCACCGTGCGGCGAGCATCACGGGGCGCAGCAGCAGTCTCGCGCGTGATCCACTTTTTGCGCAGCATGCCGTTGAGCAGCTCGCGGGCGGCTCCGGTGGCCGAGCGCAGAGTGGCCAGGCGAACGGCGTCGCCGCTCTCAAGATAATTCAGAACCTTGTATTCGGTGTCCTGCTCCTCGGGCGTGCGCCGGCTGCGGCGCGAGGAACCGCGTTGCGCGCCCTCAAACAACGCCTGACGGCCCTGATCGCCGATGCGGAAGAGAACGTACCTGCGCACCTCGCTCATAAGCGGCAGCATGGCGCGCAGCACTTCGCCGATGGGCGCGATGTAGTAGAGCGCGATCCACTGCGCCAGCTCCAGCAACTGCGGCGAAACAATGGATTCCTCGTCAAGAATGTTGAGGACCGGCTTGGTCTCGACCGGCGGCGGCTCGTCATGGAGGCGCAGCACGACTCCGGCCAGCTTTTCATTGCGGAACGGAACCAGCACGCGCGCGCCGACAACGGGAACCGCCAGGCCAATCGCATAGGTGAAGGCGCGATCGAGCGGGACCGGCAGCGCGACATCGCAGTAAGCGGGCATTCCCTCAAGGGTACAGCGTCAGGGCTAGGATTTCGTTGGCTTGGGAGGCTTGAGGCCGAGTTCCCTCATGGCCATCTGCAGGTCCTTCCACGCCTCGGCCTTCTGGCGCGGATCGCGCAGCAGGTATGCGGGGTGGTAGGTGATAATCAGCTGCGCTTCGCGCACCTGATGGATGCGCCCGCGCAGGCTGGCCAGCGAGGCCTTGCCGCCCAGCAGATACGTGGCGGCGGTTGCGCCGAGGGCAACGATAATCTGCGGACTGACTACGTCAATTTGCCGCCAGAGGAACTGCATGCAGGTGTTGGCTTCTGCCGGCTCGGGCGTGCGGTTTTGCGGCGGACGGCACTTGACCACGTTGGCGATGTAGACCTCGCTGCGCTGGAGGCCCATGGCGTTGATCATGTTGTTGAGCAACTGCCCGGCGCGGCCCACAAAGGGCACGCCTTGTACATCTTCGTCGGCTCCGGGGCCCTCGCCCACAAACATGAGGCGGGCGTTCGGGTCTCCGTCGGCGAAGACGATCATGTGACGGCCCTGAGTGGCCAGCGGGCAGCGGGTGCAGTCGCCGATGTCGGCACGGATTTGCTCCAGCGCGGCGGCGCGGTCGGAGGCAGGAGCGGCAGCGGAAGGCGGCCCGGCCAAGAGCGATTCAGGGGCGGATTTACGGGCGGAAATGGCAGGCTCCGATTCGTAATTTATGTCGGTTATGGCAAGTATTTCAAGTGAAGGATCAGGATCGCAGCGGCGGTAAAGATTGTAAACGCCGAGGTCGCGGTAGTAACGCAGGCGGGCCTGCAGGGCGGCTTCGAAGTCGGGTGAGAGCGCGGTCATTCCTCGATTACCAAGTCCGTCTCTGAGACAAGTATGGAGGGGCGGCGGAGGCTGAGAACCTCTTCCAGGATGCGGTCGGCGAGGTCGCGCTTGGACATCTCGGGCAGGTCGAGCGAGGTGTGATGCGTAAGGAATGTGACGGCGTTCCGGTCCGAATCAAATCCGATGCCTTCGCGCGATACATCGTTGAGAACGATGGCGTCCGCGCCTTTGCGAAGCAGCTTGTCGCGTCCGTGGGCGACGGCGTTCTCCGTCTCGGCGGCAAAGCCTACGATGAGCTGGCCGGTGCGGCGGCGGGCAACCACTTCAGAAAGAATGTCCTCAGTGGGCTCAAGCTCGATGGTGCGCGGGCCGGTGCGTTTGAGCTTGCGGTCAGATGGCGTAACCGGCCGGTAGTCGGCGACGGCTGCGGCCTTGATAACGATAGTGGCCTGGTCGACGCGGCTGAGGACGGCGTCGCGCATCTCGGCGGTGGTGGTCACGGGTACCAGCTCGCAGTTGGCGGGTGCGCGCAGCGCGGTGGGCGCGGAGATAAGAATGACGCGGGCACCGCGACGCTCGGCGGCGTCGGCCAGGGCGTAGCCCATTTTGCCACTGGAGCGGTTGCCCAGGAAGCGCACCGGGTCGATGGCCTCGCGGGTGCCTCCGGCGGTGATGAGCACGGTTTCTCCGCTGAGGTCGTTGCGGTGGTGCAGCGTAGCGAGGACAGCCTCGACGATGGCGCTGGTCTCCGCCAGGCGGCCCGCACCGGTCATGCCGCAGGCCAGGTATCCAGTGCCGGGCGGAACGATGCTCACGTTGCGGTTGGCCAGCACATCAAGATTGGCCTGCGTGGCGGGGTGCTGCCACATGTTCACGTTCATGGACGGCGCAACGATGACGGGCGCGGTGGTTGCAAGATAGAGCGTGGTGAGGAAGTCGTCGGCGATACCGTGCGCGAACTTGGCGAGGATGCCGGCAGTGGCCGGAGCGACGACGAGGGCTTCCGTGGTCTGCGCCTCTTCGATGTGCTCAATGGCAGAAGCCAGGCTGGCGTCAGAGTCCGCCGACGGCGAAGCCCACAGGCTGGAGATGACCTTGTGTCCGGTAAGCGAGGCGAAAGTAAGCGGCGTAATAAACTGCTTCGCGGCCTCGGTCATGACCACATGCACGTCGAGCGCGTGCTGCTGCAGCGCGCGCACCAGCTCGGCTGCCTTGTATGCGGCGATTCCGCCGGAGACCCCGACCGTGACTTTCATTCCGAAATTCCGTCTTCAGGCTGCATAGGGCTATTCTACGGGACGAGCCGCACTGGCACACACGCCCGGCGCAACGCCGTGCGTCGGCTTGCGAATTCCGATCAGGAGATGACGAATCTTGGAATGTCGGGTGCGCTGATCTCAGGCTTGAGCACTCGCGACTCGCGCTTGATGTAGCCCACCTTGCCTGCGGCGATCTCGTCCTGCGCGACCTTGCAGGCCTTTACGGATTTTGAGCTGACCAGCGCCGGCGAGCCGTTTTGCAGTTGACGCGCGCGGCGCGCGGCAACCATCACGTAGCGGAAATTACTATCGAATCCCTGCTCAACACTCATGGCTTCTCCTGAAAGTTGCCCGTGCCCGGTTAGCTATTTTGCAGCGCCCTCGGGAACGGTTCTGTGGGTTACTCCAAAAGCCTGAAGCACCGGTACTATCCGCGCTCCAGAATTTTGTTGGCGGCATCGTTCCGCCATTGCAAGTAACTCCTTGTCCGCAGGACCAGGCTTAGTCTTGGAACGGAGAATCCGTTCTGCGGCCACAATCGCGGCCATTTCTTCCACCGTACGGTCAAGGATATCGTTGACGAGAATATAGCCGTAATCGCGGTAATTCTCAATCTCCTGCTTTGCCTTGGCCAGACGGCGGCTGATAACTTCTTCCAGCACAGCACCTTCCGCGCGACTGCGATTGCGTAAACGAGTGGCCAGAATCTCCGGTGAAGGCGGCATCAGAAAAATGGTGACAGCTTCGGGCATCTTATCGCGTACCTGCGCTGCGCCCTGCACATCGATGTCCAGCAGCAGGTCCTTGCCCCGGCTGAAGGCCTTGGTCAACGAACTGCGCGCGGTCCCGTAGTAGTTGCCGAAGACATCGGCATACTCCAGGAACTCATCCGCATCGATCCTCTTCTCGAACTCTTTGCGCGAGATGAAATGATACTCGCGCGCTTCCTGTTCCGAGCCGCGCGGGCCGCGCGTGGTCCAGGAAACAGAGAACTGAAGATCTTTTACCAGCGAACGCAGCTGGTTCACGATGGTGGATTTACCGGAACCGGAGGGTGCCGAGATGAGAAAAAGAATGCCGGCCAAAGGTTTGATTTTCTCCTTAAAGGTAAAGACTTTCTGCTTAATTTTCTTTATTCAAGATTCTGCACCTGCTCGCGCAGCTTTTCGATCTCCGACTTCATGCTGAGGCCAAGCTCGGTAATGCGGGGTCCGTTGCCGGCGACTCCGCTGGTCTTGGACAGCAGGGTGTTGGCCTCGCGATTCATCTCCTGCATCAGGAAGTCGAGCTTCTTCCCTGTCTCGCCGCCGCCCTCAAGCATGCCGCGAAAGTGGTCGATGTGAGTGCGCAGGCGCGTGATTTCTTCATCCACGTCGCTGCGCTCGGCGATCAGGGCCGCCTCCTGCAGAATGCGGTCGCGGTCGAAGGAGCTGTCAAGCATGGCGGCCAAGCGCTGGCTGATGCGCTCAAAGTACCACTGCTGCACGTCTTCGCGGAGGCTGGCGACTTCGTCAACCAGAGCGCGCAGGCGGTTGAGCCCGGCGAGCATTTCGCGGGCCAGCAACTGCCCTTCCTGCGTGCGCATGGTGTTGAGCGCGTCGACCAGCGGACCGATCTCGCGGAGCACTGCGGCTTCAATCGCCTGCGTCTCTTCCTCCGAGCCGCGGTCGGCGCCGCCAGGCGCGCGGCTGTCCGCGCCAAAGACTCCGGGCAGGCGGAAGATTGCGTTCAGGTCCGGTTCGCCGCTCAGGTTGTGCTTTGCCGCCACTTCACGAAAGGTCTGGATATAGACGGTGATGAGGTTGGCATCGTAGCTGGCTTCGCCGCTCTGGGTGCGGTCAATGCTGAGCGCAATCTCGACGTGGCCGCGCACCAACTGCTGCTTGAGCAGGCGGCGCAGTTGCATCTCCAGCGAGTCCATGCCGGAGGGCAGGCGCAGATGCAGGTCAAGAAAGCGATGGTTTACGCTCTTCAGGCTTAGAGTGACGCCCAGTACATCGGAGATGCGGCTGGAGACGCGGGCAAAGCCCGTCATGGAACGTACGCTGTGCGTGGCAGGTGCGGCGGGTGTTGCTAGGGTGGCTGAGTCGCTCATGCGTCCGCCTTTCCGGATAGCGCCGGTTCGTGGGACTTGAGATCCGGCACTTCCATAAATTGCAGTTTGTAGAGTTTCTGGTACGTGGGCGAAATGTGCAGCAGCTCTTCGTGCGGAGCAATGGCGGTGACGCGTCCGTCTTCAAGCACCGCGATGCGCGTGGCGCGGCGCACGGTGGAGAGCCGGTGCGCGATCACAATGACCGTGCGGCCCACCATCAGATTGCTGAGCGCGATCTGCACCAGCGATTCGCTTTCTGCGTCGAGTGCTGAAGTAGCCTCGTCGAGAATGAGCACGGGCGCGTTCTTGAGGATGGCGCGGGCAATGGCGAGGCGCTGGCGCTCGCCGCCGGAGAGGCGGAAACCCTTCTCGCCGATGATGGTGTCGTAGCCATCGCTCATGCGCTGGATGAAGTCATGCGCAAGCGCGCTCCCGGCCGCGGACATCACATCCGCAAGCGGCACGTCCGGCTGGCCGTAGGCAATGTTGTTGCGCACTGTGTCATTAAACAGAATGGTCTCCTGCGTGACTTTGCCGATCTGCTCGCGCAGCGATTTAAAGCTGACCTCGCGCACGTCGTGGCCGTCAATGAGCACGCGGCCCGAGGTCGCATCAAAGAAACGCGGAATGAGATTCACGAGAGTCGACTTGCCGGCGCCGCTGGGCCCGACCAGAGCAATGACCTCGCCGCGTTGAATCTCAAGGTTGACGTCGTGCAACACTTCCTTTTCGCCTTCGTCCGTGCTGTAGGCAAAGCCCACATGCTCAAACCGGATGCAACTGCGGAAGTCCTTGAGCTGGTAAGGATGCTTCGT
This sequence comes from Acidobacteriaceae bacterium, assembly GCA_035532055.1. GTDB lineage: Bacteria > Acidobacteriota > Terriglobia > Terriglobales > Acidobacteriaceae > Silvibacterium. Next base: position 29,350 of record DATKRT010000022.1, read on the forward strand.
TTCGAGGATGGGGTCCTGGTCGTCCATGAAGTCGAAGATGGCCGACGAGGCTCCCACGGCCTGCTGAAAGCTGTTGTAGTAGGTGGCGAACTTGCGGACCGGATCGTAGAGCTTGAAGAGCGCCACGATGAACGCAAAGAAGATGCCGGTGGTCATGGCATTGCGGCTGATGGCTCCCCGGCCCAGCAGCAGAAGGCCGGCGATGGCGACGGCCCCGATCAGGTCCATGAGCGGCGAGCTGATGGCCTGCGCGCGCACCGTGTTCAGGTTGGCGCGCAGCAGTCGCCGTGCGGCCTTCCGGAAGCGCAGCGCCTCCCAGAACTCCATGTTGAAGGCCTTCACGATGGGATTGCCGGTGATGGTTTCGTGCAGAATGTTCTGAATTTCGGCCAGCTTGTCCTGACCCTTGCGGGTGGTGTGGCGAACGCGTCCGCCAACTTTGTACATGGAAGCAACGACTACCGGAATGAAGATCAGCAGGATCCAGGCGAACGAGCCGCCCAGTGTGATGACCACCGCAACCATGAAGATCAGGGTGAAGACCTGCTGCAGAAAATCCGACAGCACCGAGGCCATGGCGTACTGCACGCGCTCAATGTCGGTGATGAGGGCGGAGAGCAGCGTTCCGGTGGCGTGCTTTTGAAAGAAGGAAACCGACCGGCGCAGTATGGCCTCGTAGAGATCATCGCGCAGGTCGGTGATCATGCCGTAGCCTGCGTAATTGGCCAGGTAGGTGCCGGTGTAATCGCAGATGCCCTTCAGGAACGTGGAGGCGACAAAGAGAAAAGCGACGATGGTCCAGTCGCCGTGCATGTGAGACGGGACAAGATGGTCAAGGTTGATGTGGTAGCGTATGCCGAACTTGGAGACGATATTGAGCTTGTTCGAGGAGTCGTGCGGATGCAGCACATCGTCAATGATCGGAGTGATCAGCAGAACGCGGAAGGCATCGAAGAGCCCGACTCCGGCGGCAAGAACAACGGCGGCCAGCGCCTGCCACCAGTAGCGCCAGGCATAGTGCAGCAGTCGGCCCGCACGCTTCATTCGCAATCCTGCCTTCGATGGCGGCACAGAACAGAAGATGGCCGGGATTGCGGAATCATCCCGCTATTTTACAGCGGAGGCGAGACAGGTGCGGTGAGGGCCGCCGGACCGGACTGGAACAGCAGCCCATCCACTACCGCGGCATGTCGCGGTGAGCGGTCTTGGCCTGGTAGCCGTGTTTCGCCAGGCGGCGCGCAATCTCTTCGGAAATCATCACCGAGCGGTGCTGGCCACCGGTGCAGCCAAAGGCGATGGTGAGATAGCTTTTCCCTTCCCGGATGTAGTGCGGCAGCAGGAAAAGCAGCAGATCGGTCACGCGATCCAGAAATTCTTTTGTCTGCGGGAACTGGTCGAGATATGCGATGACCTCTTTGTTGCGCCCCGTCAGATGGCGGAACTCCGGAACAAAGTGCGGATTGGGCAGGAAGCGCACGTCGAAGACCAGATCGGCCTCCAGAGGAACGCCGTGCTTGTAGCCGAAGCTGATGGACGAGACCAGCAGGCTTTTGCCGGTGGATTCCGGGCGGAATTCATTCTGGATATAGGCCCGCAACTCGTGGACGTTGAAGTTGGTGCTGTCCACAACGATGTCCGCCGCCTTGCGTACCGGAGCGAAAAGCTTTTCCTCGGCGCGGATGGCCTCGCTGACCATTTCCCCATGGCCCAGGGGGTGCGGACGGCGCGTCTCAGAGAATCGCCGCAACAGGGCAGCACGGGAAGCCTCAAGAAAGATGACCCGGACGGCGAGCTTGCGGCGCAGGTCTTTGAGGATGGCTGGAAAGCGCTCCAGGCCGCGGCCTTCACGTGCATCCACAACCAGCGCGGCGCGGGTGATCTCCACCGACTGCGAAACCAGCTCGGCAAAGTTGGGGAGCAGCTCCACGGGGAGGTTATCGACGGCGTAGAAGCCCATGTCCTCAAACGCCTTGAGCGCGGAAAGCTTGCCGGAGCCGGAGAGCCCGGTAAGGATCACCAGTTGACGCGCACCTTCAGGGTGCGCCGGAACCGGGATGGGCGCAGCACTTCGGCTGCGCTTGCGGGAAGCGGAAGTCTTGGCTTTGCTTCGATCTGTCTTTTTGGGCCGTGGCATGCCGTATCAGGGTGCTTCAATCAGTTCCATTTTGCCATCGCGGGTGCGGTGCAATACCTTTACGCCGCCTTCGTTATCGCGAAAGACAAACACATCATGGTCGCGGAACTCGGCTTCCTTCACGGCCTCTTCCAGAGTCATGGGGCGCAGTGCCACGGCGTCCGTGGAGCGGGTAATATGTGGCTCCTGCATCGGGGCGCGCGCAGGAAAACTGTGCACGGTAACAGGAATTACGTGCTTGCCGCGGCCATTTCCGCTGGATCTGAGTGCGGCGGCAGGAGCGGTGGTGGTGGCGGTAGGAGCGGCAGCCGCAGCCGCAGCGGTTGGAGTCGCGGGCTTGGCCGGGCGCCGCGGGCGCAACAACTGTGGCTCGGCGGTGGCCTTCTCTTCCTTGGGCTGGCGCTTTTTGGCCTGGAGCTTTTTACTGGCGCGGACGGCCTGGGTCTCGGCCTTATCCAGCGCGTCGCGCAGGGACGTTTCCATGTTGGTGCACTCAGCGGTGCTCACAATTCTGGTCAGCCGGGTCTTGATGGTCACCTCGGCCGTATGGCGATACTTGGCCGTACTCAGAATAATGTGCACGCTGGTAATTTTTCCCAGAATCTTTTCAATCCGCTCAACGCCGGTCTCTGCCTGCTTGCGTAGGTTGCGGGTCACGGTCACCTGTCTGCCGGTGTACTCGATTTGCATGTAAAAGCTCCTTTCGGGAAAGGGAAAACTCCGCCGGGAATGGCGATTCTATATCGGGATTGGCTTGTGAGTCCGGCTTATTTCCGGATACGGCGCTGGTGAGTGCTGGGAATTCGCATGTCCTCGCGGTATTTGGCCACAGTACGGCGGGTGACCTGGATCCCCTGCCCCTGCAGCAGGGTCGCAATCTGATCGTCGGTTAACGGCTTGCTTGGGTCCTCCTCTTCGATCAGTTTTTTCACTTTGCGCTTGAGAAGCATGAGCGAAGTGGCCGCCCCCTCCGGGCCATTCACGCCCTCGGAGAAGAAGAAACGCAGCTCATAGACCCCCTGCGCGGTATGAACATATTTATTGGATACGGCGCGGCTCACCGTGGACGGGTGCACGCCAATCTCCTCGGCAACCTCCTTGATCATCATGGGCCGGAGAGCATCCACGCCTTTTTCAAGGAAGTCGTACTGGCGGCGCACAATGGCCTCGCAGGTACGAAGAATGGTGTTCTTGCGCTGTTCAATATTTCGCATGAGTTGGAGCGCGGAGCGATAACGCTCCTTTACATACTCCTTGACATCTTTTTCCGCTCCCGGCTGGGTAATCATTCGCCGGTAACCCTGGTTCAGGCGAAGCGTAGGCAGGTCGTCTTCGTTCATGACCACAACATACTCGTCGCCGCGCTTCACAAAGGCCACATCCGGTTCGATCAATCTGGCCTCGGAACGGTTGTACCGCTGACCGGGGCGCGGGTCGAGCGTGCGAATAAAGTCGATGGCCCGCTGAGCATCCTCCACCGACCTGCCCATCAGCTTGGCCAGCTCGTGCGGATCACGCTTCTGCAGCAGCATGAGGTGCTTGTCGATGATGCAGGACGCCATCGCGAAGATATCCGTCTTCGCGCAGGCAGCGATCTCCGCACTCTCTGCCGTGCCATTGGCGGCGGCATGCGCCGCGCCGTTCAGGTGCCCATTGGCAGCATCTGCCGCGGCCAGATCAAGCCAACCGTTTTCCGCCTCCGAATCATCCTCAACCTCCAGCGCCTCTTCCTGCTCGTGGAGCTGCGCCTGTTGATGTTGCCGGGAAATGAGCAGCACGAACTCCTTCTGCTGCGCTTCCACCTGGACCAGCAGGCACTCGCGCAGGTCGCGCGTGGCAATCCCCAGTGGATCGAGATGACGAACGACGGCCAGGGCCGTCTTAAGGTTGGCCTGGGCCCGTTGCAGCATGGCCGGAGAAACCCGCGAAAGCGCGGAGGGGCCATTCCGTCCGGCGGATTTCCCGGAGGCTTCCTCGTCCGGCTCAAGCTGTTCCACCAGATAGCCTTCCAACAGCTCCTCGTCGCTGGCGTTCAGGTAGCCGTCTTCGTTCAGGTTGCCGACGATATACTCAGACGCCTCGCGAATGGCGGGCGACAGATTCAACGATCCGATCTGCCAGATAAGGTGATCGGTGAGGGTCCCGGGCTGAGATAGGAAATTTTCGAGCGATGGAACCTCAGTCAGCTCGAAATTATTCGGCGAACGAAATCCTGGATCGAGGTAATCCTGAAAGTAGGACCCGAAATCAATCTCATCGAAGGGATCTGTCTTCGGCTCGCCTTCCGCGGTGGCTTCGCGCATCTCGACGGAGCGGTCGTGCTCGATCTCCCTGCCGGCCACCTCGTCCAGAAGCGGAACGTTTTCCTCTACTTCTTCGAGCACCGGGTTTTCGGTGATCTCGGCGTTGATCATCTCCTTCAATTCGAGCTTGTTGAGCGCCAGCACGCTGACCATCTGCATCAGGCCCGGCGTAAGGATCTGCCGTTGCGTGACCTTCAGGCTCAATTTGGGTTGGAGAAGCGTCATTCCGTCCTGTTTTTGGGGGGCCGGGTCCGGACCGACCCCTGAAATTTCGACCTGCTACTGCCCAGTTTACATCCAGCAGAATGGAAAGACTGTGCATCCTGCAGCTATGCTGCCATGCTACGTCTATTCTGAGTTAGTGTTACTGGAGAAATCAGCTCAGGGAGAACCCTTCGCCTAAATAGAGCCGCCTCACCTCGGGATCGCCAGCCAGCCGCTCCGGTGTTCCATCGGCAAATATCCGGCCTTCATTAATGATGTAGGCCCGGTCCGTAACCGAAAGCGTCTCACGAACATTATGGTCCGTAATGAGCACGCCGATGCCACTGGCTTTCAGTCCAGAGATGATTTCTTGCAGATCCAGTACCGCAATGGGATCAATTCCTGAAAAGGGCTCGTCCAGAAGAATAAAAGATGGCTGAATCGCCAGGCATCTGGCTATTTCCACGCGACGACGCTCGCCACCGGAAAGCGCATACCCCAGGGTGCGCCGGACATGCCCCAGATTGAGCTGTTCCATCAGCTTTTCCGTGCGCGAACGGCGCATCTCCTGTGAGATGTTCTGCACCTCGAGCACGGCGAGGATGTTTTCCTCCACCGTAAGCTTGCGGAAAACAGAGGGCTCCTGGGGCAGATAGCTGATGCCGTACTGCCGGGCGCGCAGGTACATGGGAACGCGCGTAATGTTCTCGCCATCGGCAAGCACATGGCCGGACTCCGGAGCGATCAAGCCGACAATAATGTAAAAGCTGGTGGTTTTGCCGGCGCCGTTTGGGCCCAGCAGACCGACGACTTCGCCGCGACTGACCTCAACGCTGACGCCGCGGACGACCTGGCGGCCCTTGTATGATTTTCCGATTTCATCGGTCGAAAGCTTCTGCATCTACTTCGGAGCCCGCGTCTCAGTCACGGCGCTCGACTTTCCTCCACTGACCACGACGCTATCATTCTGACTATTGAAAATCAACGTGGTTCCGGTGGTCGTACCCTTTGTCTCATCTTCAAGATACGGTGGATGCCCGGGCGTTCCGGTAAGCACGTAGCGGCCATCACCTGCGGTGTAGACAAGCCGCTCGCCCACTCCCTTGCGGCCCGGCATCGTGATGACGATCCGGCCAGCCGCCACGATGCGCTGGAGCTGCGCCTGCTGGTTCATGCCGTGGCCCGTGCCCGATTTCCGGACAGGAGTGAGGTAAATGTCCGTATCCTCGGCGTGGATGGTCCCATCCGGGTTCTGCGCCGTTACATCCCCACGGAAATCGCCGCGACGGTCAGCCTCGGAGTAGAAGAGCGTGCGGCTGCTCACCCGCACCGCGCTGACCTTGTGCTTTGCTCCAATGGCTGACGTAAAGTTGGCGTCGACCACCGGACCGCTGCTGCCCGGCCCTCCATAGGCCTTCAATGTTTGCGGCACGCGTGTAAGTTCAAGCACCGGAGCCATGATGGAGTTCACTCCCTGCCACATGCGCGCATCCGTCGAGGCATTTCCATAAAAGGTGCTGGTGTTGTCGGAGCGACGCAGAAAGGCGCGGTCCGCCGTAATGTGCACCGGGCCTTCTCCGCCCAGTGAAAGCACCGGAAGCGCAGGTTCGCCCTGTTTGGGCGCAGCCTTGGCAGAGCCTTCGTGTTCCGACCAGACGGCCTTGACGCCGCCGCTCACGGCCGCATCGCCTGTGTCGCGATGGTAGTCGATCACGCCGCCCGAGAGCTGCATAGACCCGCCATCCTGTAGCCGAGGATTTCCAGTAAGCTGCAGCAACTGGGTCCGGGCACGATACTCCGCGCGTTCGGCCCACGCGGTCAGCGTAGCCGGAGATGCAGCGCCCGGCCTGGGCACGGGCAATTGCCGCAGGACAACGTGGCCGTCCTGGACGACGGTCTCGATCTGCGACGCGCGCGCGGTGGTGTAAGCGCTCCCGGCCTGTCCCGGCCGTCGCCGGGCAGGATGCGGCACGTGAAAGGTGACCTGCAGCGTATCTCCGGTGCTCACGTTGGTCGAGCCATCCCCGGCCCGATTCACAATGCGTGTGTGGCCCGTGCCGTAGATCTGCCAAAGGGCGCGCCCATCCGGAGTGAGCGTGGCAAGCAGACGGTCTCCGTCCATCGTGGTAAGCTGCTGCGGACCTTGGGACGAAATGGTGTGCAGGGTGACCTCGGCGTTGCCGGTTGCCAGCGCCTTTTGCGCCACGGCTGCCTTGCCGTGCGGACCACGCGCGAAGTCAACATCGAGCTTTTCCGCCTTTAGATCTCGCGATGCCGAGCCTTTGGAGCCGTGCGCGAGCCTGAAGACCTGGTCCACAAAACGTACCGCGCCATGGAACTGCGCGTGACGTAGCGCGGAATCCGGACCAAAGCGGAGCGTGCCCGAGCCCGCCGTGCCGCGCATGCTTTGCTGCTTCGACTTCAACCAGTAGTTCACGCCGCCGGTAAAATCCGTCGTCTTCAGATGGCTCGCTTCATCCATCTGCGTTATGGAATCGGATGCGGTAAACACCGCTCCATCCGCGCGGACCACGCGCACATGTCCCTGCGCGCGAATGCTTTCCGCCGAACCATCGGAACGGAACTGCACCATCGCAGAGTCGGCCGAGGCTGTCTCCGCCTTGTAGTCAGTCTGCGGATCGAGCAGATAGGCCTGGTTCATGTCCCGCACGATCTGCGCATGCGTGGCGTGAATGGTGGCGGGGCTGCCTTGCGTGGTTGTCGTCAGAGCAATCTGGCTGTCGAGCACAAGCACCCCGGTCCTGCTGTTGTAGTGCGCGCCGGTACAGCTTCCGGAAGCCTTTGGAAACGCGAACTCCGTATGCCCGCTGGTATCGGCCTGTCCGGTCTTCTGGTTGAAGACCAGCCCGCTCGTCGTCACGTGGATCCGGTCCTGTTTTGCGCTATTGCCGTCACCAAAGCCCTGCAGGTCGATGCTGACCTTGCCGCGTGCCTGCACGATCTGGTCCTTGGCGTCGTAGTCAAAGTCGGCGCCGGAGATTTTATCCACGCGGTTGGAGCCGGCCGGGCCGTACAGCGTGATGGCGACATCGTGCAGCGTGGCGTTGCCGCCGCTCTTGTACTGGATGAGCCGCGAGGCGTGGATGGTGAAGAGGGTGTGGCCTCCGCTCGACTGCGAATAGGTGTATCCGTTGGCGGTTTGCTGGATGTTGATGCCGAGCCGGGCGGGCAGATCGTGCTCTATGCGGTGGATACGGTAGCGGGCATAGGCAAAGAAGCCGATCAGTACCGCCACCAGCAGGCCGGCCAGAATCAGGATTGCCTGGCGCAGCCTTGGAACCGTCACACGCATGGTTCTATTTTCTCAGAACTTGCCGCGGAACCCCGCCGATAGAAATCGGCGCGGATCAATTCACACTCTGCAGGCGTGCAATCAGCTTCTGGGCAAGGCTCTCGCCGGACTCCGACCAGAGCAGCCGCGAAGAGATGCCCCCGTGCTGCTGCACGGCATTGGTGAAGTCCACCAGCATCTGCACATTCTGCTTCACGTGCGTGGCGGCCTCCGTATCCAGGCTCACCTCTTCCTGCAGAAAGGGCGTGTCGGGGCCGAAGTCGATGCGGATTTGTCCATTCTGCTCATAGGCGCCATCGTCGAAATCCGGACCGTAGCCGGTAATGCGCACAATGGCCGGCTCCTTCTTCCAGACCGGGTCCAGCCCGGCGGCATTCTCCGGAGACCACAGCTCCCAGATCAATTCGAACTCGTAGGCAAAGTCGTCGTGCAGCAGTTCCGTCGCGGCAGAGATGGCATGCTGCGGCAGCGAGGCTTCCACGTCCGCCTGGTGCTCCTCGTCGTAGATGCGCTGGTAGGCCGGAGTCTGATTCCACGAGAGTGGATACACCACTGCCGCCTTCACATGCGACGTGCCGGCTACGCTGCCGAAGATATCCATAACCTTTTCCAGCGCGGCAGGCAGGGCGTCAAGCCGGAAATTGGGGTACCAAAGGCTGAGATAAAGTTGGTCTGACATCAATTTATTTTAGATGGCCCGGCATCGGATTTGGCGTCAGGAAGTTTGCCGGCCCCTGAACGCCACGGCCCGGCTGATTATAAAGACGTGCCGTAAGCATGCAAAGTTGCCGCTGATTCCGCCCGACACGGTCCTCTGGCTCCCGGCATGGCCTTATGCTTCGTGCCGCGGGTCACATGCGGCCCGCTTTCTGTAAGTCCTGCAAATGGCGTAGGCTAATAGGTTCGTCTCAATTCCCTGCTCAAAGGATATGCCTGATGCGCAAACTCTCCGTGCTGCCGGCGCTGATGCTGGCAGCTGCTGTATCCCTCCCACTGCTGGCCGCCGATACCGCTAAAACCCCGGCAAAGCCTGCAACTTCCACAACGGCTGCCACTCCTGCCGATTCCACAACCGAAGGCGTGCTGAACACAGGCGGTGAGCACATTGCCTATACCGCTGTGGCCGGAACCATTACCGTGGGCGCAACCGATGCCCAGGACGCCGCGCTGGGAGCAGACGGCAAACCCCAGCCGGGTTCGCCCGCCGCGCTGGTTAAGAACGCCGCGGATGCGCCTCCGACAGCGAGCATGTTTTACGTCGCCTACTTCAAGAAAGGCGCAAACCCGGAGACCCGGCCCATCACCTTCCTTTACAACGGCGGCCCGGGCAGCTCAACCGTGTGGCTGCACATGGGCTCCTTTGGGCCGGTGCGAATTTCAACTCCCGGTGACCAGCACCTGCCTGCCGCACCCTACAAGCTGGAGCCGAACCCCTATAGCCTTCTGGACGTCAGCGATCTGGTATTCATTGACGCGCCGGGAACCGGATTCAGCCGCTTCTTTGGCAAGGACCCGCAGAAAGCCTTCTGGGGCATTGATGAGGATGGACACGCCTTCTCCCGCTTCATTGCGCGCTTCCTGGGCAAGTACAACCGTTGGAACTCGCCCAAGTATCTGTTTGGCGAGAGCTACGGCACAACGCGCTCGGCCGTGCTGGTCAATCTTCTGGAAAATGACCAGAACATCGACGTGAACGGCGTCATGCTGCTCTCGCAGATCTTCGACTTTTCCTCGGACATCGACATGGCGGGTGCGAACCCCGGCATCGACCTGCCCTATGAGACAGCCCTGCCGACCTATGCCGCCACGGCGTGGTACCACCACAAACTACCGAACCAGCCGGCAAAACTGCTCCCCTTGCTGAAAGAAGTGGAGACCTTTGCCATGGGCGACTACACCCACGCGCTGCAACAGGGTACGGACCTGCCTCAGGCGCAGAAGCAGGCCATCGCCGAAAAGCTGCACGAGTATACCGGGCTGTCAGTCGCTTACCTGATGAGGGCCAATCTCCGTGTATCCGGGCCGGAGTTCAGCAAGAACCTCGAGATCGGCAACGACCTGACCACCGGACGTCTGGACACGCGCTTCTCCGGCCCGTCACTGAACCCACTGAGCCGGGAAGCCGAGTATGACCCCCAGTCCTCGGCCATTTCGTCGGCTTATGTCTCGGCATTCAACAGCTACGTGCGCAAGGTGCTGAAGTACGGGAATAACATGACCTATCAGCCCGAGATCAATATCGGCCTGGATGGCGGGCATTGGGACTGGAAACATAACGGCAACCGGATCAACGCAAACGTTGCCATCGACCTGGCCATGGCCATGAAGACCGACCCGCGATTGAAGGTGATGGTGAACGGCGGCTACTTCGACCTGGCCACTCCGTTTTATGCAGCGCGCTACGAGGACAAGCACCTGCAAATCCCCGACTCGCTGGCCAAAAACATCCAGTACGACTGGTACCGGTCCGGGCACATGGTCTATGTGAACAAACCATCGCTGAAGCACCTGCACGACAACGTGGAAGCCTTCATCCGCAGCACCGAGGCGGGCAACATGTAGCAATGGATTCCGCGGGCAGTTTCTGGCCCATGGGATTCCCAAAGCAAAAAGGCAGCCGCTTGAAAACGGCTGCCTTTCTTTATTTCTGCGATGGGTTTTGCGGATTGACCCAGCCACCCGGCGGAATCACGCCGCTGATGGCATTGGGCGGGCCCCAGGTCCCCGGCGTGTAGGCCAATGGGTTGGGCGGATTCTTCAGCACCGGGTCGAGGATGCGCCACGACTCCTCCACGTAGTCCTCGCGGGCAAACCAGGTCTGGTTGCCGCGCATGGCATCCTGTAGCAGCTCCTCGTAAGGCAGCAGATTATCGGTTCCGCAATCCGAGCCGACACCAAGCTCCGTCATGCAGCCCAGCAGACGGTCCCCGGCCTGTTTGACGGACGCGCCGACGGCAGTCTCCGGCGACGGGCTCAGGCGGAAGCGAACATAATTTTGCGGCGGCACCTGCTCGGAAAAGACCGGCGGCGTCTGGCGGAACTTGGCTACGACCTCGGTCGCGGTCACAGGCAGATTTTTGCCCGTGCGGATGTAGAACGGAACATCGCGCCAGCGCCAGGAGTTGATGTGCAGCCGCAGCATGGCAAAGGTCTCCACGGTCGACTCGGCCTTCACGCCGGGTTCGTCGTGATAGCCCTCAAACTGGCCAAGCAGAATGTCTTCCGGCGCAATCGACAGCGTGCTGCGCAGCACCTTGGCGCGCTCGTCGCGGATGGATTCGACATCCGGGCACGGCGGCGGCTCCATGGCAATGTTGCTTACCAGCTGCATCAGGTGGTTCTGCACCACGTCGCGCAGCGCGCCCACGCTGTCATAAAAAGCTCCGCGGCCCTGAATGCCGAACTGCTCGGCCATGGTGATCTGCACACTCTCGATGTACTGCCGGTTCCAGATCGGCTCAAGAAACATGTTGGCGAAGCGGAAGAAGATGAGGTTCTGGACCGCGTTTTTACCCAGATAGTGGTCAATGCGGAAGATGTCGCGTTCATTGAAGACGCAGTGGATCACCTGGTTCAGCCTGCGGGCCGACTCCACGTCGCGCCCAAAGGGCTTCTCGACCACAATACGCGCGCCGTCCGCGTTGCCCGAGTTCTTGAGCTGCTGGGTAACTTCCGCAAACAGGCTGGGCGGAATGGCCAGATAATGCAGCGGATGTTTGGCCTCGCCCAGTTCCTTACGGACCTGCGCAAAGGTCGCGGCATCCGCGTAGTCGCCATCCACATAGCGCAGCCGGTCGAGCAGCTTGGGCAGGCCCTCGGGATCCGCGCCACCGTGCTTTTCCACGCTGTCCCGGGCGCGGGCTTTCAGTTGGTCCAGGTTCCATCCGGCCTTGGCCACGCCAATTACGGGGCCATTCAGCTTGTCGCGCCGGGCCAATTGCTGCAGTGAGGGGAAAATTTGTTTGTAGGCAAGGTCGCCGGTTGCGCCGAAGAAGACAAGAGCATCGGACTGGGGCTGATCCATAGGTCTGATTGTACAGATGCGTAATCTAGTAGACTCGTCTCAGAATGATGCGGCGTTCCCTGTCTCTTTTCGTGGTCGGTTTTGTGATTGCTTCCAGCAGTCTTGCGCATGCGCAAGGCACCAGGCTCTGGACCCAGTCGAAGTTTGAACAACTGGAGAAGGGCACGCCGAACGGAGTGGCCATACGCAGCGATGGCGAACTCGTGGCCGGTCCATCGAGCACCCTGGTCACCAGAACTCCTTCGACCTACGTGTGGTCCATTGCCGCAGACAAGAGCGGCAACTCCTACGTGGGAACCGGCAGCCCCGCCACTGTGCTTAGGATTGCGCCCGACGGCAAGACAACAAAAATGTTTTCGTCGAAGGACGTGAGCGTACAGGTGGTGCGCGTGGGACCGGACGGCGCAATCTATGCGGCCACGCTTCCCTCCGGCAAGGTCTACAAACTTGCGCCGGATGCGAAGGACCTGACGGATGCCACCGCCAAGGTCGTGTTCGACCCCGCATCGACAAAGGAAAAGCCAAAGTATGTCTGGGACCTCGCCTTCGATAAGCGAGGGCGTATGTACATTGCAGCGGGCGGCCCTGCGGGCATCTATCGCGTGGACCCGCAAACGCCCAACGCCAAGCCGGAGCTTTTCTTCAAGAGCGATGAGCAGCACATCCGCTGCCTGGCCTTCGATGCCGAGGGCAATCTGATTGCCGGCTCCGACGGCACCGGGCTGGTCTACCGCATCAACCAGGCGGGCAAGGGATACGTGATCTACGACTCGCCGCGACAGGAAGTGACCGCCGTGGCCGTCGGGCCGGACGGCTCCATTTATGCGGCGTCAGTCGGAGCCAAGGGCAGCCAGACTCTGCCCCCGTTACCGGTGACCGGCCAGACCGGAATCACAATCAAAATCGTGCAGCCCGGCTCCATGGGCGCGCTCAGATCCAACTCGGTGCTTCCCGAAGGATCGGTGATCGATGAGATCGCCCCCAACGGCGCGCCGCGCACCTTGTGGGAAGACCACAACGACATTGTGTACGCGCTGCGCTGGACGCCCAGGGGTCTGCTGGCGGCCACCGGCAATCGCGGACGCATTTATCGCATTTATAAGGACGGCTCCTACGCCGACATCGCGCACCTTGAGGCTGCGCAGGCCATCGGATTTGCGAACTCGCCGCAGGGGATCTACATCGGTACGGCCAACACCGGCAAGGTGTACCGCATGAGCCACGGCGATGCAGCCCAGGGCACCTACCGGAGCGACGTATTCGACGCCGGAGTGTTCTCGAAGTGGGGCCGCGCCGAGGTCCAGACCGGGCCTGCTTCCGGCGCTTACCATCTTTACGCGCGCGTCGGCAATATCAACAATCCCAAGCGCGCATGGAGCAGTTGGAAGAAGGTCACTCCGAACGTGGGCTCGCTGGGCGTCGAGCCGGCTCGCTTTGTGCAGTGGAAGGCGGTCCTGCTTCCTGGCGCGGACATTACCTCGGTCGGTATCGACTACCTTCCCGTGAACGTGGCTCCGGTGGTCAAGGAAGTTCTTGTGCAGCCCGGAGCCCGCGTGGTCCATGGGCTAATGGACGCGGCGCAGGCAAATCAGGTGGCCATCAACTTCCCTGCTCACACGACTCCTGGCGTCATCACCTTCTCTATTCCGTCCGGAAGTCAGCCGCTGGTGGGGCTCAAGGACAAGTCGTACATCACCGTGCGCTGGCGGGCGCATGACGACAACGGAGACACTCTGGAGTACGCCATCTACTATCGCGGCGCGCACGAGCACAACTGGCTGCTGCTCAAGAAGCACATCCGCTCGACCTTCCTGAGCTTTAACGCAGACCTGCTGCCCGACGGGCCCTACCGCATCAAGGTTGTGGCCAGCGATGCTCCGTCGCATAACCCCGGCCAGGCGCTTACCGGCGACAAGGTCAGCGACCAGTTCCTGATCGACACCACGCCTCCGGCGGTCAGCGGCATGACCGCGCTGCTGGTGAACGGTAAGATTCACGTACAGCTCACAGCTACGGACGCCACCAGCCCAATCTCGCACGCGGAGTACTCCGTGGATGCAGGACCGTGTCAGTACATCGCTCCAGTCGGCCAGATCGCCGATTCCCTGACGGAAACGTTCAATTTCGATGCGCCGCTGCAATCCAGGCTGCAAGGCACGCCTGCTCCAGTGGACGCATCTGAGCATGTAATTACGGTGCGCGTGTTCGATCGTGAGGACAACGCGGTCACGGCAAAGGCGATTGTGCACTAACAGCACTTCGTTCGATCTTTTATGCGCTTTGAACTCTTCGTAGCCGCGCGGTATTTGCGGGCCAAGCGCCGCCAGGCGGTGGTGGGCGCAATCACCGCCATCTCTGTGGCCGGAGTCGCCGTGGGCGTGGCCTCGCTGATCATCGCATTGGCCATTACCAGCGGCATGCGACGCGATCTGCAGAATCGTCTGCTCAGTTCCACCGCGCACGTACAGCTGATGCGCACTATGAACGACGGCATTCGGAACTGGCGTCCGCTGCTCGAAAAGCTGCGGCATCTGCCGCACGTCACGGCGGCCGCGCCGGGGCTATATGAGCCGGTACTCGTCGCGCGCGGCACGCTCTCCGGCGGAGCCATGCTGGACGGCATTGTTCCCCGCGAGGAGAAGACCGTTAGCCACCTGTTCGACAATCTCACCTCTGGATCGGCATTGCCGCTGTCAGCGCCGGACGACTCCGCTACCGCGAACGCCGCCGTTCCGCCCCTCGTCATCGGCTATGACCTGGCCAATACGCTCGACGCCAAGGTGGGTTCGACGGTCATGGTCATCAGCCCGCAGGGCGAGCTCACGCCCTACGGACTCGTCCCCAAATACCAGCCCTTCCGCATAGTCGGCATCTTTCACTCCGGCTTCTATCAGTACGACTCCAGCTTCGGCTTCATCCGGCTCAAGGACGCACAGCGGCTCTTTGGCGAGCCGGACGTAATCTCGGTGATCTCGTTCAAGGTGGACGACCTGAACCGTGCCGACCGCATCGGCAAGGAAATCGAGGCCGCCGCCGGGCCGGGCTTCCAGACGACCAACTGGATGGAGCAGAACCGCGAACTGTTCCACGCGCTGCGGCTGGAACAGGTGGTCACCTTCATTGTGATCGGGCTTATCGTGTGCGTGGCCGCGCTCAATATCCTCATCGCGCTCACCATGATGGTGATGGAAAAGACCAAGGACATCGCGGTGCTCATGTCGCTGGGCGTGGAGCCGGGGCAGATCCGCCGCATCTTCCTCATGCAGGGCTTCCTCATCAGCGTGGTGGGCACGGCGCTGGGGCTGATCCTAGGCTATACGGTCTCCATTCTGGGCGCGCACTACCACTTCCCGCTTTCTGCCGAGGTCTATTCGATCGACTACCTGCCGTTTGCGCCGCGTGCGATTGACGGAGTGATTGTTGCCGCGGTTTCCCTGGGGGTCTCTCTGCTGGCGACAATTTATCCGTCCAGCTCCGCCGCGCGCGTGCTTCCGGCCGAGGCGCTGCGCTATGAATAGAGTCAGGGTATACGCGAAGATGCGCAGGGCGCTGGCCTTGCTGCTGGCGGTTGCGATTGTGATTCCGGCGGCCGATGCCTACTCCGTGCTGACACACGAGCAGATCATCGACCTGGCATGGAAGGACGCGATTGTGCCGGTGCTGCTGGCGCGCTATCCGCACGCGACTGCGGCGCAACTGCAAGAGGCCCACGCCTACGCCTATGGCGGCTGCTTGATTCAGGACGAAGGCTATTATCCCTTTGGCCGCCAGCTTTTCAGTAATCTTACCCACTATGTGCGCAGCGGCGATTTTGTGGCCAGCCTGATTCGCAATGCCACGAACGTTGACGAACTGGCCTTTGCGCTGGGCGCGCTTTCGCATTATGTAGGAGACAGCATCGGGCATCGCTACGCGGTGAACCCCTCGACCGCGATCGAGTTTCCCAACCTCAGGCACAAATACGGCCCGGTGGTGACCTACGACGAAAGCCCTCACGGGCATGTGCGGACCGAGTTCGCCTTCGATATCGACCAGCTCAGCAAAGACCGCATTGCCCCCGCGGCCTACTGGAAACACGTGGGGTTGATGGTTCCGGTGCGATTGCTGGAGCAGTCGTTTTATGAGACCTACGGCCTGCGCCTCAACACCATGATGCTCAATGAGCGCTTGGCGGTGGACACCTACCGGTGGTCCGTGCGCAGCTTGCTGCCCATGGTCGCCAACGGAGAGGTGGTTTTGCACCAAAAGGATTTTCCGGCGGACACGCCGGGGCCTGAGTTCACTCTGTACAAAGAGCGTCTGGCGCAGGCCGACTTCAACAACGGCTGGGAGCACTACCGGAAGAAGCCTGGCATCCGAACCCACCTGACCGCTTTCCTCATCCGCATCCTGCCCAAGATCGGGCCGTTTGCAGACCTGGCGATTCGCGGACCGCGGCCGGGGACCGAAGCGAGGTACGTGGAGAGCGTGAACCTGACGGTGAACCGCTACGAGGAATTGCTGCAACGGCTGAGCAAACACCCCTACGTCGCTCCGGGCCTGACATTGAAACTGGAGAATCGTGATCTGGATACGGGAGATAAGGCCCGTCCCGGCTCCTATGCTCTTATGGACGAAACCTACGCCCGGCTGCTGGGCAGAATCGTCTATGTCCGTGGGCCGATTCCGGCGACCATCAAGAACGACATCGAGGCGTACTATTCTGATCCGACCGCTCCCATTACCACCAAGAGACGCAGGCGGGCATGGCGCCGAGTGCAGCAGCAATTGACGATCATCGAGTCAATGCCGGTCGTTTCCAAGGCCGAAAGCTGCTGGTATGCGTCCCAGGCGACACCGTTAGACAAGGATTGCCGTCCCGGTCCAGCCACCAGGTAATGGAATAAACTGGAAACGCCATTAGCTGCAACGGCCTGCCCAATCAAGGCTTCCCTTTGCCGCACGAAGATGATAGAGGTAGATATGGAGTCGTCTTCACCCACATCCCCCTCTCCGAACCAGGACTCCGTGGCCGCGTTGCATCGATCCGAGGCCGCTGGACATCTAACTACAACAAAGAGTGAACTCCCGGTTCCGGTCCAGGTCAGAAATCTGCGCAAGGAATACGCCACCGGGCGAGGACGTCTGGTGCTGTTTGACGGATTGAGCTTTGATGTGGCCGAAGGCGAGATGCTGGCCATTGTCGGTGAGTCGGGCGCGGGAAAAAGTACACTTTTGCACATTCTTGGGGCACTTGATAGCCCTTCCAGCGGTGACGTATACTGCGCCTCAATTCAATTGAAAAACCTTTCCAGCAAAGAGGCAGCACGTTTCCGCAACCGTGAGGTGGGCTATGTCTGGCAGTTTCACTATTTATTGCCGGAATTTACGGCCGCCGAAAACGTGGCCATGCCGCTGCTGGCCCGCGGCGAATCAAAGACCGCGGCTCTGCTGAAAGCCGCGGAATGGCTGGAAGAAGTTGAGTTGGGCGACCGTGCCGAGCATCGCGCCGGAGAACTTTCCGGTGGCGAACAACAGCGGGTTTCGCTGGCGCGCGCCCTGGTAACAGGGCCTAAAGTCCTTTTGGCTGATGAACCTACTGGCGATCTTGACAGCAGAACTTCAGGGGTTGTGTTTGACCTGGTGGAACGGCTACACCGGACCCACCATTTGACGTCGGTCATTGTGACGCACAATATGACCTTAGCCGAGAGATGCAGCAGAATTTTGCGGCTGGAAAAAGGCTGCTTGCAGGATGTTTCCCCGCTGGCAAGTTAAGCGGAGAATAGTATGTACAGCAACTGTGGGATTTGGATGCGGAAGAGCGCACCCAGCCTGAAGGCCGCTCCAACTTTGGCCCATGATTTAAGGCCGGAGCGGCGATTTGGACGAAGGTGCTGAGTGTTTTTGGGAGCTGCCGGGTTTAACCCAGCAGGACCGGAAAGATTCAGGGGCCTTTCAGAGGGACTATGTTCGAACGCTACACGGAAAAGGCAAGGCGCGTAATCTTCTTCGCCCGGTATGAGGCCAGCCAGTTCGGTTCGCCTTACATCGAGACGGAACACCTGCTGCTTGGCCTCCTCCGCGAGGACAAGGCGCTGACCAACCGCTTCCTTCGCTCGCACGCATCCGTCGAATCCATTCGTAAGCAGATTGAAGGACATACCACGATTCGCGAGAAGGTTTCGACCTCGGTCGATCTGCCTCTTTCGAATGAATGCAAGCGAGTTCTGGCCTATGCCGCCGAAGAAGCCGAGCGGCTGTCGCACAAGCACATTGGTACCGAGCACCTGCTGCTCGGCCTGCTCCGCGAGGAGAAGTGCTTTGCGGCCGAGATTTTGCAGGAGCGCGGGCTGAAGCTGGCCGCCATCCGCGACGAGCTGGCCCGGACCACCCAGGAGAAGGTTCCGCAGCAGCAGCGCGCCCGCGAGTCCAGCCTGCTGGCCGAGTTCTCGCGCGACCTGACCCAGGCAGCGCTCGACAACCAGCTTGACCCGCTGGTGGGCCGCGATGCCGAACTGGAGCGCGTGGTGCAAATCCTGTGCCGCCGCACCAAGAACAACCCGGTGCTGATCGGCGAGTCCGGTGTGGGCAAAACAGCCATCGTCGAAGGGCTTGCGCAGCGCATCACCGACGGCGACGTTCCCAGCTTCCTTGCGGAAAAGAAGGTGCTGGCGCTCGACCTCTCCCTCATCGTGGCCGGAACCAAGTATCGCGGCCAGTTCGAGGAGCGCCTGAAGACCATCATGAAGGAGCTGATGGAGAACCAGAACGCCATCGTCTTCATCGACGAGTTGCATACGCTGGTGGGCGCGGGCTCGGCGGAAGGATCGCTCGACGCGGCCAACATCCTCAAACCGGCGCTCTCGCGCGGCGAGATTCAGTGCATCGGCGCAACCACGCCGGGCGAGTATCGCAAGTCGATTGAGAAGGACCGTTCCCTTGAGCGGCGATTCCAGGCGGTCAAGGTTCCGCCGCCGAGCGAGGAGGACGCGGTCAAGATCCTCCATGGCATCAAGGACCGTTACGAGAAGTTCCATGCGGTCAGCTATACCGATGACTCGATCGGCTATGCGGTGTCGCACTCCAACCGCTATATCCCGGACCGCTTTCTCCCCGACAAGGCAATTGACCTGATCGACGAGGCGGGCGCGCGCGTCAAGCTGCGCCAGACTTCCCTGCCCGAAGAGATCACCGAGGTGCAGAAGCGGATCAAGTTCATCGTGCACCGCATGGAAAACGCCATTGCCAACCACGAATTCGAGAAGGCCCGTTTCTACTCCGACGAGGAGCGTAAGGAGCGCGAGAACCTGCGTGCCCTGCGCGACAAGTATCATCTCGATGACTCAACCGCCGGCATTGTCGGCCGCGAAGATATTGAGGATGTGGTCAGCCGCTGGACGGGCGTGCCCATTACCTCCATCAAGGAAGAAGAGACGCAGAAGCTGCTGCGCGTGGAAGAAGAGCTGCACAAGCGCGTGATCTCGCAGGACAAGGCGATCTCGGCGCTGGCGCGGGCCATTCGCCGCTCGCGTGCAGGCCTCAAGTCGCCGCACCGCCCCATCGGATCGTTCCTGTTTCTGGGACCAACCGGCGTCGGCAAAACGGAAGTGGCGCGCACGCTGGCGCAGTTCCTGTTCGGCTCAGAGAAGTCGCTGATCCGCTTTGATATGTCGGAGTTCATGGAGAAGCACTCGGTCTCCAAGCTCATCGGCTCGCCTCCGGGCTATGTGGGCTATGAGGAGGGCGGGCAGCTCACCGAGCGCGTCAAACGGTCTCCGTATCCCGTGGTTTTGCTCGACGAAATCGAGAAGGCGCACCCGGACGTGTTCAACATCCTGCTGCAGGTGTTTGAAGACGGCCAGCTCACCGACGGCCTCGGCAACACGGTTGACTTCAAGAACACCATCCTCATCATGACCTCGAATATCGGGGCGCGGCACTTGCAGCGCAAGCAGGGCCTGGGCTTCCAGAGCGACCGCGAAGATATGGTGATGGATAAAATCGAAGAGCTGGTGAAGGGCGAGGTCAAGCGCACCTTCAATCCGGAGTTCCTCAACCGTATTGACGAGATCATTCTGTTCCAGTCGCTCACGGATTCGGACCTCATCCAGATTGTCGAGCTGCTGCTCGCGCAGTTGAACGCCAACCTGGTCTCCAAGGCCATCACCATCTCCGTTACGCACGACGCGAAAAAGTGGATCCTCGACAAGACCCTGGTCGACCGCAGCTATGGGGCGCGCCCGTTGCGCCGCGCGCTGCAGCGGTACGTGGAAGATCCGCTGTCCGAGGCATTGATCGCCGGTCACATCTCCGAACGGCCCGCGTTCCTCGAGGTCTACCTTGAGAACAACCAGCTCTTCTATCGCCCGGTTGGGCAGGAAGGCGCGGAAAAATCCGAGGGCGTACTGCTTTACAGCTAAGCGGAATAAACATAAAAAGGCCCCGCCTAAACTTCGTGCGGGGCCTTTGCTCTTCTGGGGAAGAGAACTTTAGATGGGAACGACCTTGCGCGCCGCGGTATAGGCGTTCGATGCCGTATCGACTACGTTGTCGGCAATCTCCCTGCCGCGTTTTACATATCTTTCCGCGCTATCGCTGAGGTTGTCCGCCGTATCCCGCAAGTAGTCGCTCGCGTCCTCAAAACCGCGACGCAACTGGCGGCGGGTCCTATCTCCGGACTGCGGTGCATAAATCAGTGCAACGGCCGCTCCGGCCGCAACTCCCACAGTAAAAACGGCACAAACCTTGAGGGCGTTTATCAGGTGACTATTACCACTCATCGCTTCGCTCTCCTTTTCCTTAAGTAAGTGGGATAGCTGCGGGGCGATTTTGGTTGCTGCTGCCGTTTCCGGTGTACCTCGCAAATCAACCGCTAAAGTTCGACAATGAATGCATCGGGAACAGTGCAGAGTGTGAGAGCCCCCGTCAATGCAGCGGATGAGCCATACGCCCCCCAAAATACACAGACTTTTTCACAAAATTGTTGAAAAAGCTACACAAACCCCGCTTGCATCGCGCCCGGAATGCAGAAGCTACTGCGCAACAATCCGTCGCGCTGCAGCGATCCCATCCCCGGTTTCTGGCTTGGGTTACAATCGAAGCAATTACACGCCTCGATCACAGAAAAACAAGCACACATGCCTGGAAACAAGACGACCCACGCCGCCAGAGTTGCGGGGAAAAATGGCTTCTCTCTCATTCCCGATGACAAGTTCCGCGAAATGTATGCGGCGCTGCTCAGGTGCAGCATGCTGGACACGCAGTTGCGCCCACGCGCAGACTACACGCCCTGGACCGGATGCCGGGCCGGAACCGCGGGAGTCGTCACCTGCCTCCGCGCAGGCGACGCCGTTACGCCGACGCCACGCGGCGCGTTAGCCGGCTATCTGCATCATGGAAAGCTTGATCTACAAGCCAATGATGCAGCCTCGGGCGCGGTCTCGCAACTGGCCACGGCCACAGGCGATGCCCTGCGGCACAAGCTCGAAAATCGCGGCAGCGTGGCGGTGGTCTTCACCACCCTCGCGGAACCTAGGGCGATGCGCTCTGTCTTCTCCGCCGCCGCGCAGCAGTCTCTGCCCGTGCTTTACATCCTCGAAGGCGGCACGCCATCGGCGGATGTCTGCGGCCGCATCCCCGTCATGCGCGTTGATGCGGCGGACACGGTGGCCGTCTATCGCGTGGCGTACGAGTCGATCCACCGCGCACGCGAAGGCGGCGGACCAACCATTCTCGAATGTGCGCCATGGCCCGGCGACGAGGACGCCGAACCATTAGCCCGGCTCGAGCACTATCTCGCGGCCAAAAAGCTCTTCCGCCGCGACTGGAAGCAGCGGCTGGAGAAAAAATACGCTCATGCAACCGGCGAAGCCGTTGCCCGGTTTCTTCGAAAATGATCCCTGAAATGAATCCCCGAAATTACCCCTGTTCACGGCGGAACCGTGCTTCCATATCCGCATCCGAGGCGCGTATACACCCGCCTCAAAAATACTGTAGCCTGTTGCAAGCACGCCCGATACAACGATAGCCACAAAATCCGGCCGTAGCGGCGCATCCCCTGGATCACCCGAGGTATAAGTGAGAACTGTCCCATCGATTCTTTTGCTGATTGTGTTCGGTTCCGGTATTTCCCCCGTGGTCGCGCAATCGGTCAAGGCACATCGACCCGAACAGGTTACCGCCGCAGACGCGGCCCCGGCGCAACAGCCGCAGGACATTCCATCCAACTACAGCCCGGCGTCGCCCATCGTCTACCCCAGCGCGCTCGGCTCAACCTATGTGCCGCTCGACAGCTGGGTCTACCCGGCACTCGACCGTCTGCACAGCATGGGCTACCTCGATACCGCCTTTATGGGCATGCGCCCCTGGACCCGCCTGAGCATTGCGCACATGCTCCAGGAGACCGCCGACAAAATCAGCGGTCACCCGAACGATGAAGCCGCCCTGGAAATCTACCTGGCGCTGCAAGATGAGTTCGCCGCAGATCAGGAAGGACCGGCTGGCCCGCATGTGGCCCATGCCCAGATCGACAGCGTGTACAACATCTTTCGCGGCATCACCAGCACGCCACTAAACGACAGTTACCACCTGGGCCAGACAATCGCGAATGACTATGGGCGTCCCTACCAGGCCGGATTCAACGACTACTCCGGCTTCAGCGCGCGCGCGGCGGCTGGACGCTTTTCGTTCTACTTCCGCAGCGAGTACCAGCACGCGCCCAGCGCCACGGGCTATTCCCTGGAGCAGGCTACCTACCTCTCGCAGAACCTCGACCTCATCAACTTCGCGACCAATCCCGACCAGTCCACCATTTCTCTTGGCCCCATTGCCGCCGCCAACCACTTCCGCATCATCGAAGTCAGCCTTTCCTATCACCTGCTCGGCCACGAAATTTCCTTAGGCAAAAACGACCAGTGGCTCAGCCCCGCATACGGCGGCGCCATGTCCTGGAGCAACAACGCCGAGGCACCCTACACGTTCGAGATCAACCGCGTGGAGCCTCTCCGTGTGCCGCTGCTTTCGCGCGTCACGGGCCCCTTCCGCTACGAGTTTTTTGTCGGCAGCCTGAAGGGCCACACCGCTCCGAACTCGCCGTGGGTGCACATGGAGAAGATCAGCTTCAAGCCGACCCGTAATCTTGAGATGGGCTTCGAGCGCACGGTAATCTGGGGCGGCCGTGGCCACGGCTGCTACAACGCCACCACCAATAAGATTGACCCCTGCAACGAGCCCATCACCCTGCATACCTTCCTGAAGAGCTTCTTCAGCTTCCAGAACGTGTCCTATGCAGAGAAGTTCTCGCGCAACGATCCTGGCGCGCGCTTCGGCAGCTTTGACTTCGACTACAGGCTTCCCTTCCTGCGCAACTGGGTCACCCTGTATGCCGACTCGGAAGCCCACGACGATGTAAGCCCCATCAGCGCGCCACGCCGCTCCGGTGTCCGTCCTGGCGTCTATATCTCGCACTTCCCCGGTCTCCCGCAGCTCGACTTCCGCGTTGAGGGTGTGTCCACCGATCCGGTGAGCGACGCTGGCGCGAACGGAAACTTCCTCTACTACGAGGCGATTCAAAAGCAGGGCACCACAAACAAGGGCTACATGTTCAGCGAGGCATTCGGGCGCGACGCCAAGGGCGGACAGGCCTGGATCACCTGGCATCTCTCGCCGAAGGAGTTCGCGCAGTTCTCCTACCGCGACGTCAAGGTCGACCAGAAGTTCATCCCCTCCGGCACCACCCAGAACGACTATCAGTTCGCGGTACAAAAGCGCTTCTTGAAGGACATTGAAGTGCGCGGCTGGATCCAGACGGAGCGCTGGGTGGCGCCGTTCTACCAGCCCGGCGTGCACCACGACACCACCATCCAGGCACAGATCACCTGGTTCCCCGGCAAGCACGCGTCACTCTAAAATTTGGCAACGGGAAAAAGCCCTCATCGCAGGATGAGGGCTTTTTCTGTTAAGTGGTGCGGCTGGTTCTATTTTTTTATGCGCACGCGCAGGTCGCCGCCGGTCATCTGCTTCGGCTGGTCCAGATGCAGCATGCTCAGCATTGTCGGCGAAATGTCGCGCAGCGAACTGTCCGGCCTCAGCGAGTACTCCTTCGCGTCTTCGGTGACCAGGATGAAGGGCACGGGATTGGTGGTATGCGCCGTGTGCGGGCCGCCGGTAACGGGGTCCACCATCAGCTCGGCATTGCCGTGGTCGGCGGTGATCAGCATCGCCCCGCCGTTCTGGCGAATCGCCTGATAGATTCGTCCCAGGCATGCATCCACCGTCTCCACTCCCTTGATGGTCGGCTCCAGCTTGCCGGAGTGTCCCACCATGTCGGCATTGGCAAAGTTCACCACCAGCACGTCGAAGGCGGTGTCCTCCACAGCCTTGATGACGCCATCGGCAATGCCCGCGGCGGACATCTCCGGCGCGAGGTCGTAGGTCGCGACCTTCTGCGACGGCACCAGCAGGCGGTCTTCTCCGGGGAATGGCTTCTCAATCCCGCCGTTGAAGAAGTAGGTGACGTGCGCGTATTTCTCCGTCTCCGCCACGCGCAGGTTGCGGAGCTGCGCGTGTGCCATCATGTTTGCCAGCAGGTTCTCCATGGCCTCGGGTAGGATGATCATGGGCAGCGAGAACAGCTTGTCGTACTGTGTCATGCACAGGTAGTGCAGGTCTTTCGGCACGGTGTTGCGCGGAATCGTGTTGTCCAGATCGTCCGCGCCGGGCAGGTCGCGTCCCTCCTGCCTGGACAGGCCGCTGTTGCGGGCCAGCGCGCGCGTAATCTGGCGGGCGCGGTCGGCGCGATAGTTGAACATAATGCACACATCGCCGCCGCGAATCACTCCGTTCGGACGTCCCTGCCCATCGGTCACGACAAACGGCACAATGAACTCATCTGTCACGCCGCTGCTGTAGCACTCGCGCACGCGGGCGACGGGATCGGCATAGGCTCCGCCCTCGGCGTTGCCCGTCACCATGGCGTCAAAGGCCAGCTTGATGCGCTCCCAACGGCGGTCGCGATCCATGGCGTAGTAGCGGCCGGAGACCGATGCGACCTTGCCGATGCCGTACTCGCGCATCTTCTTTTCGAGCGCGGCCAGGTAGTCCACGCCGGAGGTGGGCATCGTGTCGCGTCCATCCATAAAGGCATGCACAAACAGTTGCTCGACGTGTTGCTCCTTCGCGGTCTTCAGCAGTGCGTAGAGATGGTTCTGATGCGAGTGCACACCGCCGTCCGAGAGCAGTCCAAACAGATGCACCTGGTGCCCGCCCTCGGCCGCATACTTCAGCGCGCCCACGATCTCAGGATGCGAGAAGAAGTCCCCGCTCGCGATCAATGCGTCGATGCGGGTAATATCCATGCGGACCACGCGGCCGGCTCCGATGTTGAGGTGGCCCACCTCGCTGTTGCCCATCTGCCCGTCGGGCAGCCCCACAAAGTGGTCCGAGGCATGCAGCAGCGTGTTGGGATACTCGGCCAGCAGCTTGTCGT
The DNA here is from genome assembly GCA_035532055.1 of Acidobacteriaceae bacterium. Lineage (GTDB taxonomy): Bacteria > Acidobacteriota > Terriglobia > Terriglobales > Acidobacteriaceae > Silvibacterium. The sequence continues at coordinate 54,796 of DATKRT010000022.1, forward strand.
ACGTGGGCTTGCGCGCGAGCGCGATGGCGTTGTTTTCAATCTGCGGACGATAGCCCCATCCGTCGAGGATGGTAAGGACGATGGGTTTCTTGCGAACGGACACCTGAGCTCCTGTTATGAAATTAGTTCGGATTTATGATTTTAGGTGGAGCGGCATGCGCATCCTTGTACTTTTGGGCAGCGGCTTTGATCTCGTCCATGTGCGTCTGGATCACCTGCCGCGCAATCTGCTCGCCTTCCTGAGCCCCGCGCGATTGCATTTCGCGCGTAATTGCTGGCATGGCCGCAAGAAATCGTTGACCAGCCGGGGTTTTATAAAAAGCAATGATCTGCACAGCGTCTTCAGAAGAAACATGCTCCTGGTAGACCTTCAGCGCCATTGGCTCTAAGTCGATGCTCAATAGGTTATGCTCAAGTTCAGAGATGACGTCCTTGGGCATAAACGGCGGAAACGCCTTTTCCATACCGGCGAACTCCCGTTGCATGACCTGACGCGCAAGCGTTTCCGCATGCGACAACTCCATGATCTGGTGCACCTGCTGCGGCGTAATCGGGTGTGCCGGCGGAGCCTCTGCCGATGCGGTTTGGCTGCCTGCTGGCGATGCTGGTTGTGCCTGCGATGCCGGAGCCGACTGGCCCAGTGCGGACGATACACCCAAAAGGGCTATTGCAAGAACAGCTGCGAACCGCATGTACTTTCCCCTCTGATCTTGAGAAAGAGCGCACGACTCAGGTCATGCGCTCCTCTCAAATTCCACTGCGTGAATTCCAGCTACTCGCCGAAGTTCACCGACTCAATGCCGAGGAACTCCGCGGCCTGGCCCAGCTCTTCTTCAATGCGCAGCAACTGGTTGTACTTGGCAATACGGTCCGTACGCGAGGCCGAACCGGTCTTGATCTGTCCGGCGTTGGTGGCCACGGCCAGGTCGGCGATAAAGGTGTCTTCCGTCTCGCCGCTGCGGTGCGAAATGATGGAGGTATATCCGAAGCGGCGGCCCAGCTCAATCGCTTCCAGCGTCTCGCTCACCGTGCCGATCTGGTTCACCTTGATCAGGATCGAATTGGCGATGCCCTCTTCAATAGCGCGCTGCAGGCGCTCGGTGTTGGTCACAAAAATATCGTCGCCCACCAACTGCACACGGTCACCGACCAACTCGGTCAGATACTTCCACCCTTCCCAGTCGTCCTCGGCCAGGCCGTCCTCGAGCGACACAATGGGATACTGCCGTGTCCACTCCTGCCAGTAGCGCGACAACTCTTCGCTGGTCTTTTCGCTCTTGTCCGACTTCTTGAAGACGTACTTGCTCTTTTCCTTGTCGTAGAACTCGCTCGCCGCCGGATCGAGCGCAATGGCGATGTCCTCGCCGACCTTGTAGCCCGCCAGCTCAATCGCCTCCAGAATCAGCTCAATCGCTTCCTCGTTCGACTTCAGCGAAGGAGCAAAGCCGCCCTCGTCGCCCACGGCCGTGTTGTAGCCCTTCTTCTTCAGCACGCCCTTCAGCGTGTGGAAAACCTCCGCGCCCCAGCGCAGTGCTTCAGAAAATCGCTCGGCGCCGACCGGCATCACCATGAACTCCTGAAAGTCCACGTTGTTGTCGGCATGCGCGCCGCCGTTCAGGATGTTCATCATCGGAGTGGGAAGAACCGACGCATTCACGCCACCCAGGTAGCGGTACAGCGGCAGGTTAAGCGCCTTGGCCGAAGCGCGCGCGGCCGCCATCGAGACCGCCAGAATGGCGTTCGCGCCCAGACTGCCTTTATTGGAGGTGCCGTCCAGCGCAACCATGGTCGCGTCCAGCAGGCGCTGGTTCGATGCGTCCATGCCGGTCAGCTCGGGAGCAATCACGCTCTCCACATTCTCCACGGCGCGCAGCACGCCCTTGCCCAGGTAGTGCGACTTGTCTCCGTCGCGAAGCTCCACAGCCTCATGTTCACCGGTCGAGGCGCCGCTGGGAACAGCAGCACGGCCCGTAACGCCACCCTCAAGAACTACATCGGCTTCTACGGTCGGGTTTCCGCGCGAATCAAGAATTTCCCGCGCATGGATGGCAACAATCTCCGTCATGTGACTCCTTGCTATCTGGTGTTGTAAGCGGTCTTTAAGTTTCGGGCGGCGGTCGACAAGGATGGGTTCACCGGCAGTTCCGCTGATCGTGTCGATGAAACTCATCATTTCGTGTGCCAATGCACACACCTTCCGCAAAATCTTCTCAATCTAACGTGATTTTAGCAGGTTCCGGGAATCGCATTTCCGGAACACCGCGTCTCGAAACAGCAAATTCTAAAGTCAACGCGAGCAACAGGAAGCGTTGACCTTGCGTGGCGCTGAAAAGGCCGCATCGATTCCGAAAATGACGTAACCGCTGTGGTTCGCTCCCGGCACGCAACTGCACCCGCAACACGTCTAATCCTTGTAGGTTTCAAATACGATACAAGGTACGGGCCCCAGCCGGCGTACGCAGCAATCCCCCGGTCTGTGGCCACGATATTTGGAGCAGGTATGAAAATCAACGGCACTCGATGGGCAGTCACCTTCCTCAGTCTGGCGGTAATCGCAAGTCTGGCGGTAATCGCTGCGCCGGTTGCCTTTGCGCAACAGCAGCAGAACAACAACAGCCAGTACGAGGGGGTTTCGCATCCGCCGCCGAATGACACGATTACCGCAGACCCTTTGCCGGCCTATAGCACCGCACCCGTGACCCACGCGAAGGCTTCGCCGCAGATCACCGCGCCTCCTCCGCCGTCACAAACCACGGCTGCGCGCACCGCCTCATCCGCGTCCGAGGCAAACTCGTCGAACGAACATTCGCGCTACAACAACACGGACTACGGAATCGTGACCGTGCCGGTTACGCCCCAGCAGGCAACGCGGACCTATCCAACCGGCACACCCGCCCTGCAGACGCGGTCGGCCTTCAACGCCAACAACGCCATTGTGACCAGCGATCCGGGCTCGACCTATGCCCTGCCGGAAGGCACTGAGATTCGCGTGCGCCTCGACAACGCGCTTTCCACCAACTACACCACGGCCATGACCCCCTTCCAGGGGCGCGTCATAGTCGACGTGCTCAACGGCGGCAGCGTGGTCATCCCAGCCGGGTCCGTCCTGCGCGGACGTGTGACAGAAGTCGCCCAGGGCCACCACTTAGGCCCCTCGGCTACGCTTCGCCTCCGCCCCGACACCGTGATTCTGCCGGACGGCATGGCCTACCATCTGTACGCGCAGGTCATCGATTCGGAAGCCCCCGGAACCAAGACCGGCAGCGAGGGCGGTATTCATCCCAATGGCCACGTCGTCAAAAAGTCACTGGAGTACGGCGTAGGCGTCGGCACCGGAGCCATGGTCGGAGCCGGGCTGGCCGGACCCGCAGGCGCGCTGGCCGGATCGCTGATCGGCGCCGGACTGGTCACCACCCACCTGCTCACCCAGCATCCTACGTCGGCCAACGTTCCCGCCGGAGCGGAACTCGTCTTCAGCCTGACCGAGCCGATGGAGTTGACTCCCACCCGGAACTGAAACACCGCCCTTTCACAAAAAAGAGGAGCGCCCCACCGGGCCTCCTCTTTTTCCTTTCGCGGTTCTACAATGGGACCCGAAGCACCATCCTAATATAGGCAAGGAGCAACACCATGCCTCAAGTCAAGCCCATTCCTGACGGATATCACTCCGTCCAGCCCTACCTCATCGTTCGCGACGCCGCTGCCGCCATCGATTTCTACAAGAAGGCCTTCGGCGCAAAAGAGCGATTCCGCATGGAGCGCGAAGGCCACATTGCGCACGCTGAAATCGAAATTGGCGACTCCTGCATCATGCTCGCCGACGAGCACCCCGAGATCGGCGCGTTCAGCCCCAAACACTACGGCGGATCACCCGTCAGCCTGATGGCCTATGTGACGGATTGTGACGCCGTGTACACACAGGCGCTGACCGCCGGAGCCACCAGCGACCACGAGCCTGCGGACCAGTTCTACGGCGACCGCATGGCCGGTGTAGTCGATCCCTTCGGTTTCAAGTGGTATCTCGCCACGCACATTAAGGACGTCTCTGCTGAGGAGATGCAGCAGCACGCCTGAGCTGTGTGGCTGGAAGCTGCGCAAGGCGGCCCGCAGGCTGTTAGAAGTGGAAGGGGATGCGCCAGGGAACCTTGTTGATGTCCCGCGAGATCATGAACTTCATCGTCCATCGGTCCGATCCGGCCGTCAGGCCGAGGCCCGCGCCCGCTTCAATACTCCAGACCTTGCCATTGCGGTCAAACGCGCCCCACACTTCGTGAAATTGATTGTGCAGCTTGTCAAAACTGCGAAAACGCCCGAACCCGTCATACTCTTCGGCAGCAACATCCCATCGGTGATTGAAGTTGTACACAATCCGCCCACTGGGATTGAACTCCAGGCCCGCCGGCCCGCCAGTATAATCCGTATCCACAATCGGGTTGTACATAAGCTCCCATTTACCAAGGTAGGCGCCGATGATCGGCCGTATCTCGGCCGTATACGTCCGTGACTCCCAATAGTGGTAGTTGAAGCTGAATTCAAAATTGGCGCCCCAGAAAACTTTGTGCTGCTGCGCGTTCGGCCTCACGAACAGCTCGCGGATCTTAAAACCATCAATCGCTCCGCCGCGTCCCGTCGAATACGGCGAATAGACAGGCAAATACAGGCCCTGCTCCATCCATGTCCTGACTCCATACGCCCATTCCCATGTTCCGTTGAACGAATGATTGGCAAGGATGGCGCCGGGGTACGTGGGCTGCGTCCTCCCCACCGGGGTGAAGTTGCTGTGCACCATGACATTGAATATGCCTGGCGGCGCGATGACAGCATCGTAGACCTGGACTTCGTCGGTCTGCGCAAAAGCGCGCACTCCGAACATGCTCAATAAAATGATCGTGGCAACGGCAAAAAAGAGACGGAAATCCAAAGCACAGCGGAGCCTGCGCAATACCAAATCCTCCTGAAGGGGTCAGATGCCTTGAACAGATAGAACCAAGATACGAGTGGTGCGAACCCCGTGGACAACGTTTCGACCAGCATACCAACAGCGCATGACACAAATTTCATCTCATCGCAGGCCATCTGCGCACTATTTCTTGATCGTCCCTAATAGCCGCTTCCAGTTCTTCTGGTTGCGGCTGAAGCTCTTCTTCAGGTCCGCGAGGATGCGCTCAAAGTCCGCATGGCCATGCACCCGGTTCCAGGCCGGGTTGATCGAAAACCATGGATAGTTCTCATTGCCCAGATAAATCGCCCGCCGCAGCCAGTGCAGCGCTTCACTCTCGTCTCCGTCCACGGCAAAGTAGGTGGCCAGCCGGTAGGCCATCTCGCTGTCGGCTTCGGCCGCAGCCATCGAGTCTTCATCAATCAGCGATGCCGCGCGCTCGCGGTCGCCAATCTGCGAGTAGCACATGGCCAGCGTGGGATAGGCGATCTTCATGCTGGCATCGTCGCGGATGACCTCTTCCAGCAGACGGATCGCCTCATGCAGATCACCCTGGCGCATGCGCTGATAGGCCACCGACGTCCGCAGCAGCGGATGCTTCGGCTCCAGCGTAAGGCCCTTGGTCAGCTCATCCTCGGCCAGCTCAATCTGGTTCTGGTAGTGGTATACGCGCGCCCGATGGTTGTAGATCACCGGCGCATTCGAGGGATTCAGGCTGAGCGAGCGATTGAACTGATCGAGAGCTTCCTCGTACATGCCGTCCAGCCGCAGCGTAATGCCGGCCACCATATGCACGTTCCAGTCATTCGACGCGGTGCTCAACAAATTCTCGATGCCGTGACGCGCGCTCTCCTTCTCCCCGCGCGAAAGCAACATGTAGACGCGATACAGATTCGCTTCCACTGATCCGGGATCAAGCTCCAGCGCGCGGTCAAACGCTCTCCGCGCCGTCATCACATGCATGCGCCCGCCAAAACCGTGCCGCACGTATTGCAGATGCGTGATGCCCAGCCCGGTCCACGCCGGAGCAAACTTGCCTTCGCGCTCCACCACGCTCTCAAACAGTTGCAATGCATGGTCCAGGTCCAGCCGGCTGCCGGTGCGCTGCATAAAGGTCGAGAGCACCGCGCGCGCCTGCAGATATTCCTCTGACAAATCCTCTGCCAGCGGCTCGCTGCGCGCCGTGCCGCGGTCCGCATTCTGACGCAGCTGCCCCACCCCCTGCAGCGAAGCGAAAACCTCATTGCAAATTTCGGTCTGCACGGCAATCAGGTCGAACGACGGTACACTGATCGAGCCGCCTGCGCGCACGCTTTCGCCCGGAACATTCAGCAGTTGCCAGTTCAGGTCAAAACCAGCATCCGAGCGCATAAAGCTGCCCGTGAGCACCCACTCCACCATCAGCTTGTGGCCAATCGCCAACGGGTCCATCTGCGCGGTGGACATATTCATCAGCGCGCTTGTAGGGCGCACCACCAGCGACGTCATCCGGGCAATGCGCGTCGCCAGAGCATCGGCCAGCGCAAACCCGTAGAGCGGAGTCGTCTCCGAAGCCCCAAGGCTCTGGAACGGCAATACCAGCAGTGTGTTCTGCTTCTCTCTGGGCTCGGACTCGCGAAAACGTTCCGCCAGCATGGAGAGCAGGCCCGCGTTGCGCTTCTCCCCTTCGGACGACAAGGGCGTCAGCTGCGCCCCCGCATCGCCGGGCACAATGCCCGTCTCGAAGTGCAGCGTCTTCATGATCGTCTTCAGCGCCTCGCGCACATCGGCGGCACTCGCGTAGCGCTCCGCCGGAATTTTCTCCAGCAGCCGGAAGATTACCGAGTTCAGCTCCGGCGAAGTCTCCAGCGGCGCGGGATCGACGAACTGGATGGCGCGAATGCTCTGCAACTCCTCCGCATCCGGCCGTGAAAACGGGTGCCGCCCGCACACCAGCTCATACAGGATCACGCCCAGCGCCCACAGGTCGCTCTGCACGCTGCTCTGCCCAGTCACAAACTGCTCCGGAGCCATATAGGCAATGGTGCCCCCGCGCGCCGTATACGTAGCGATGGCAGGATCGGACTTGCGTGGCGAGGACTTCGCCGGATCAAACTCCGCCTCCTGCGGATTCAACCGCCGCGCCAGGCCGAAGTCCAGAATCTTGGCCAGACCGCCGTCCGTAAGCATCACGTTCGCCGGCTTCAGGTCGCGGTGGAAAATGCCAAGCTTATGCGCCGCACTCAAACCATCGGCGATCTGGATGCCCACCGAGAGCACCAATTGCAGGCTCGACGGCCCCTTGGCAATCAGCTTGTCGAGTGACTGCCCTGGCACATACTGCATTACGATGTATGCCTCTTCGCCGTCCTCGCCCACCTCATAGATGGCGCAGACGTGCGGGTGCTCGATGGCCGAGGCCATGCGCGCCTCGCGCAGCACGGTCTTCCGCATCTGCTCGGCTGTGAGCGTGTTGCGCTTCAAGACCTTGAGCACTACGGGGCGCATCAGCAGCGTGTCGTTCGCGTAATACACGACCCCGCTGCCGCCCGTTCCCAGCTTTCGAACAAGCTCGTAATGCTTGATTGTGCGATGCTTCATGCAGCCCTTAGTTTAACGTTTCCGCAAGTGGATTTTGATGAATCCGACGCCCGCGCAAACGGGATACGGCGCTCAAGCTCCTCACACCGATCAACAACTTGCAGCAATCACTTCCGCCGCAATCTTCGCTGCACGCTCGCACGCCGCGCGATCCACGTCATTGTGCGTTACAAAGCGAATCTGGTCCGTTGCCGCGGCGCCCGCAATCACGCCCCGCTCCTTCATCGTTGCCAGTACCGGAGCCACATCCGTCACGCCGCGCAGCTTGAAGATCACAATGTTCGTCTGCACCGTCGCCAGATCGATCTCCACCGGCTTCAGCTCCGCCATGCGCTCGGCCAGCAGTTTGGCATTGGCGTGGTCCTCATGCAACCGCTTCGGCATCTCTTCCAGCGCAAGCAGCCCCGCTGCGGCCAGCACCCCTGCCTGCCGCATGCCGCCGCCGAGCATTTTGCGCACCGACCGTGCCCGCTCCATCAGTCTGCGGCTGCCCACCAGCATGGACCCCACCGGAGCGCACAGCCCCTTCGACAGGCAGAACATCACGCTGGTAAAGCCCGCCGTCAGCTCCGCCACCGGAACCCCCAGCGCCACCGATGCATTGAACACCCGCGCCCCATCCAGATGCGTCGGCAAGCCCGCGTCGCGCGCGCCCGACCACACTTCCTCATACACGTCGAGCGGTGTAACAGTCCCGCCGGCCATGTTGTGCGAGTTCTCCAGCGCAATCAGCCCGGTCGGCGCGCGGTAGTATGCTTTCGGTGCCATCGCCGTCTTGATGCGGTCCCAGGTCAACACGCCCCGCTCGCCCGCAACCGTGCGCGGCAGGCAGCCGGAGAAGGCCGAGACCATCGCCATCTCCCAGTCCAGAATGTGCGCCCTCGACTCGCAGATGACCTCCTGCCCATGCTGCGTGTGCAGCCGGATGGCAATCTGGTTCCCCATGGTTCCGGTGGGGACGAAGACCGCTCCCTCGCGGCCAAAAATCTCTGCCGCACGAGCTTCCAGCCGGTTCACGGTCGGGTCTTCCCCATATACGTCATCACCGACTTCAGCCTGCGCCATGGCGGCGCGCATCGCGGCAGTAGGTTTGGTTACGGTGTCACTGCGGAGGTCAATTTTCGCGTCAGCATTCAGGGCCATGCTGCGATTGTAAGGGCTTAGACGTCGCCCGCAATCACGCCTCGCTCACCGGCTCGGCAAGAAACCGCGCGAACACTTCATTTGAGAGCAGCTGGCCTTCCGCCGTCAGCCGCACCCGGTCGCCCTCGCGCTCCATCAAGCCGTCCGCAGCCAACTCCGCCAGCACCGTCTCGAAAGGACGCACAGCATCCTCGCGAAACTCTGCGCCCAACGTGCTCAGGCTCACTCCCGCATTCAGCCGCAGCCCCAGAAACCACGCCTCTTCCAGCTCTTCCTCGGGCGTCAGCCGCTCGGGTTCGTCCCATCCGGGCGACTCCAGAAACGGCTCCAAATCATCGCTTGTAGCAAAACGAATTGCATGGCCGCCTGCATCGCGCAACATGGAGTGCGCATCCAGCCCCAGACCCAGATATGGCTGCCGCTGCCAGTACTTCAGGTTGTGCCGCGACTCCGATCCCGCCCGCGCGAAGTTTGAAATCTCGTACTGCGGCAACCCGTTCGCGGCCAAAAACTCCACCGCCTCGCTGTACATGTCGGCAATCCCATCGTCTGCCGGAACCTGCGGCGCATAGTACTTCAGTCCGCCCGCGCCAATCTCGCGCCCCAGCCGCGAATCGTCATCGACCTCCAGCATGTACACGCTGGCGTGGTCCGGCTCCGCGCCGCACAGCACCGCAAGCGACTCGCGCCAACTCGCCCGCGTCTGCCCCGGCAACCCGGCGATCAGGTCCAGATTCACCCGTCCGATCCCCGCCTGCCGCACCCGCTCCACATCGCGCAGCGCAATGGCCCGCGTGTGCAGCCGCCCGGTATGCTTCGCTTCCTCGTCAATAAACGACTGCACGCCAAAGCTCACGCGATTCACGCCGCACTTCGCCATCGCCTCCAGCGTCGCATCTTCAATCTGTCCCGGCGCGCACTCCACCGTGATCTCCGCCTCCGCGTCAACAGCAAACTCGCTCCGCAACGCCGCGAGCAGCCGCCCCATCAACCCAGCCGGCAGCAGCGATGGCGTTCCCCCGCCCAGATAGATCGAGTCCACCCGCTCAGGCAGTACCGCGTCCCACTGCCCTGCCCGTTCGCGAATCGCATGCAGGTCGGCCTCCAGCCGCTCCACATAGCGCTCAAAGTAGCTCAACGGAAACACCCCGGACGAGAAGTTGCAGTAGGTGCACTTCGAGCGGCAGAACGGGATAGAGACATACAGACCGAGCGTTTCCATAATGTTTTACGGCTGCTTCAATTCTTTCATGCCGGGGCCCACACCTTCGCCCCCGCAAAAATCCCGCTCCCTTCCAGAAGCTTCCCGGCAATTCCTTCATCTGTATGAAAAGCGGGATTTTCCCCGCAACCGGAATACTGCGCCTAAAACGCTAAAATAGAGGAACGCATGGCCGACCAGGACAAAACGAAACACGCGCACGAAGAGGAGATCATCGGCAAAGCCTACGATGCGCGCCTGATGCGGCGGCTGCTCACCTATCTGAGGCCATACCGACTCGCGGTGGTCGTGTCCGTCGTCGCCATTCTGATCAAGGCCGTCTGCGACGTCTCCGGGCCCTACCTGATCGCGGTCGCCATCGACCGCTACATGACCGGCCATCCCACCTCAAAATCACAGTGGATGATGCACTGGCTCAGTGCTAATCCATATACCGGCATCACGCAGATCGCCGGCATCTACATGGGTGCGCTGCTCATCTCCTACCTCTGCGAATTTACCCAGACCTACCTGATGCAGTGGACCGGACAGAAGATCATGTTTGATCTTCGCCGCCAGATCTTCAACCACCTGCAGCGGATGCACGTCGCCTTTTACGACCGCAACCCTGTGGGCCGCCTGGTCACGCGGCTCACCAGCGACGTGGACGCGCTGAACGAAATGTTTACCTCGGGCGTAGTCGCCATCTTTGAGGACATCTTCACGCTGGCCTTCATCGTCGCCGTCATGCTGCGCATGAACTGGTGGCTCGCGCTGCTCACCTTTGCCGTGCTGCCGCTCATCTTCCTCGCGACCATGATCTTCCGCAGATACGTGCGCGACTCCTACCGTCGCGTCCGCATCGCGCTGGCCCGCATCAACAGCTTTACGCAGGAGCATGTCTCCGGCATGAGCCTGGTGCAGCTCTTCAACCGCCAGCGCCGCGCCTTCAAGGACTTTGAGGACATCAACCGCACCTACCTGGTCGCCTTCAAGGACTCGATCATGGCCTACGCGCTCTACTATCCCGCGGTGGAAATTCTGAGCTCCTCGGCCATCGCCATGGTGCTGTGGGTGGGCGGCGTCGGCGTCATACGCAACGTCGTCACCATCGGCGTGCTGGTGGCCTTTATCCAGTACGCGCTGCGCTTCTTCCGTCCTATTCAGGACCTCAGCGAAAAATACAACATCCTGCAGGCCGCCATGGCCGCCAGCGAGCGCGTCTTCCGGCTGCTGGATACCAAGCCGGAAATCGTTTCGCCCGCGCACCCCAAAGCCGGAGACGGCTCGGGCAGCGTCGAGTTCCGCAACGTGTGGTTTACCTATCAGCGGCTGGACGCGGAAACCGCCGCCCGCGTGGCGCGCAGCACGCCGGCTGAACTTGAGGCCATGCACGACATTGAGTGGATCCTGCGCGACGTCTCCTTCCGCATTGAGCCGGACCAGACGGCAGCCATTGTGGGCCACACCGGCGCGGGCAAAACCACCATCGTCAGCCTCATGATGCGCTTCTACGACGTGCAGCACGGCCATGTGCTCATCGACGGGGTCGACGCGCGCGAGCGTGACCTGCTCACCCTGCGCCGGCATTTCGGCGTCGTGCTGCAGGACCCGTTCCTGTTCAGCGGCACCATTCGCGACAACATCCGCCTCGGCACCGAAATCAGCGACCAGCAGATTGAAATGGCCGCCGAGCAGGTCAACGTCCACGACTTTATTTGCACTCTGCCCGGCAAATATGACGAGGAGCTTCGCGAGCGCGGCAACTCTCTCTCCACGGGACAAAAGCAGCTCATCAACTTCGCCCGCGCACTGGCCCACAATCCGCGCGTGCTGATCCTCGACGAAGCCACTTCCTCTGTCGATACCGACACGGAAATCCGCGTCCGCGGCGCGCTCGATCGCATGATTACAGGCCGCACATCGGTGGTCATCGCGCATCGGCTGTCCACCGTCCAGCGGGCCGACATCATTCTTGTCATGCACAAAGGCCAGCTGCGCGAAATGGGCACCCACCAGCAACTGCTCGCGCAACGCGGCATCTATTGGAGGCTGTATCAACTCCAGTACAAGGACCAGGAACTCAGCGACCTCCGTGCCGGGCTCGCCACGACACCCCTTGCTGTAGGAACCGACTGATGCCCACACCCCGCATCTTCCTCTCTGCGGGAGAGGCCAGCGGCGAGCACTACGGCACGGCGCTCATTCCCGCCATTCGCAAACACCTTCCCAACGCGGAATTCTTCGGGCTCGGCGGACAGCGCATGGAGGCGCTCGGCATGCGTCGCATTGTCCGCGCCGAAGATGTGGCCGTCATGGGCATCACCGAAGTCATCCTGCACCTGCCGCGCATCTATGGCGAGTACCGCAAGCTCCGGGCCGGCATCCGGCAGGAGCGCCCCGACCTTGCCATCCTCATCGACTTCCCCGACGTCAATCTTTCGCTGGCGCGCCACCTCAAGGCCGCGGGCGTTCCGGTGCTCTACTTCGTTTCGCCGCAGCTCTGGGCCTGGAAAAAATACCGCATCCGCGATGTGCAGCAATACGTGGACCGCATGCTGGTCATCTTCCCATTTGAGGAGGCCTTCTACCGCAATAACGGCGTGCAGGCCACCTTTGTCGGCCATCCGCTGGCCGACCTGCCCCTGCCCACCATCAGCCGCGAAGATTTCGCTCGCGAAAGCTCCCTCGACCCGTCCAAACAATGGATTGGCCTTTTACCCGGAAGCCGTGCAAAAGAAATTCAATTAAATCTGCCCGAAATGCTTCGAGCCGCGCAGGTCCTGCAGCAAGACAATTCGTACGAATATCTGCTGCCGCTGGCTCCCACGCTTACGCAGGCACACCTGGCCCAGGTCCGGGCCATGCTTCCCGCCTCGCCCCGCATCACCCTTACCGGCGATGCCCGCGCCGCGCTGCATCATGCGCGCGCCAGCATGGTGGCCAGCGGAACCGCCACCGTCGAAGCAGCGCTGATCGGCAATCCCTTCATCGTGGTGTACCGCGTCTCACCCATAAGTTATGCCGTGGCCAGGCGCGTGGTGGATGTTCCCCATGTTGCTATGGTCAATTTAATTGCCGGAAAACGTGTGGTTCCTGAACTCATCCAAAGCGACTTTACCGCTGCCGGCGCCGTCCTACACTTACAGCCATTGCTCAGGGATGAGGCCGCACGTGCCGGGATGCAGTCCGAACTCCGCCGGATATCGGATATGCTCAAGGCGAGTGGCACGGACGGTGAGGGCTCCGGCAGTTCGGCCATTGACCGGGCAGCAGACATCGCCGCCCGGATGCTGCAATCGCAAGACCCTGATAGACCGCTATGACCAGAACCGGCTCGAAAACTCGCCACGTCATCCGCATCGCCTCCATCGTTCTCGCTCTTTTCTCTGCGGCTGCGCTCACGGCCCACGCGCAGGACAAGCCCGCGATCAACGTCACGGGATATAAGATCAACGCCGCCATCAACCCTGCCGACCACACCCTGACCGCCGTAACCAGCGTTACCTTTACTGCACTGCAGTCGGCTCCGGTTGTGCAGTTCGGCCTGCACGGAGCACTCAAGGTCAGTCAGGTCACGGACGAAGACGGAAACACGCTGAACGGGCAGCGCGGCCCGAACGCGACCGTACTTGTAACTCCGGCAGCTCCCCTTACCGTGGGTAAGAGCTACACCTGGACCTTCAGCTACAACGGCGCGCTCGAAGGCGAAGGTGGTCCTGTCCCCGGACTCAAACTGGCCTACGTCGGCGCCCCCATCACCTATCTGCTTTACGCTGGAGACTGGTTCCCCACGGTCGGCTACCAGACGGACCGCTTCACCGCCGACATCAAGGTTCACGTCCCCAAGGGATACAAAGTCGTCGGCAGCGGCCCGGTTCCCGTCGCGGCCGCAGCTCCGGCTACACCAGCGACTACGCCCCCCGCCAAATCCAAGGCCGGCAAGCACAAGTCAAAAATCAAGTCTTCCGCCAAGGAAGCGCCTGCGTCTCTTCCCACGCTGGCTGTGCCGCCCGGCACCAACGAATACGACTTCCAATGGGACAAGCCCGGCTTCCCCGGAACCATCATCGCCGGCAAATTCATTGAGACTTCGCCCGCCCCGAACATTCACGTCTACACCACGAAGAAATACAAGCAGAACGCCGAGGACTATGCCCAGTCCACGCTGCGCATCTTCACCTACTTCACGTCCACGTTCGGACTCCCTGAGTCCTACCACATCAACGTGGTGCAACTGCCCGACGACACCGTCCCCGCCTACTGGGCGCCAGAGCTTGCCGCCGTGGCCGGCAATCGCATTCCCGGCAAAACCTCCTACCGCCTGCTCTCGAATACCATCTCTCATCAGTGGTGGGGCAGCGAGATCAGTCCTGCGACCAACAACGACGCCTGGATCACCAACGGCATGTCCCGCTACGCCGAGCTGATGTACCTGCAAAGCAGCGCGGGCGAGGGCGCTACGGAAGCCGCGCTGCTTGACGTCTCCGCCGGGGCCCTGGCCTATGACACCATTCCGCTCACCAGCGCCGGACAGTTAAATATCTTCACGCCCGAGTTCCAGTCCATGACGCTGGAAAAAGGCGCGATGGTCTTCCACATGTTGGTCTGGGAGGTTGGCCGAGGCAGCTTCATCAATATTCTGCGCGCCACTCTCTCGCAATACACCGACAAATCCATCACCACCGCCGACTTTGAGAAGATTGCCGAGGCCCAGTCCCAGAAGGAGCTCACGCCTTTCTTCTCACAGTGGCTCAACGGCACTGGCGCGCCCGATTTTCATAACAAATGGGCTGTCTACCGGCTCGGCAACAACAAGGGCTTCCGCACCATCGGCGAAATCAAGCAGAATCTCGACCTCTTCAACATGCCCGTCGAGCTGCAGATCCAGACCGACGGCAAAACAGCCAACCGCGTGATCTCCGTCGTCGGGACCGACTCACAGTACGTAGTCGATACCTTTGGCCGGCCGCGCCGCATCATCATCGACCCCAATGACTGGATCCTGAAGAACTCATCCGATATGCAGGTCCGCGTCGACATCCTCAAGGGTCAGCAACTCGTCGCGCAGGGCGACCTTACCGGGGCGCTCGCCCAGTATCAGAAGGCCCTCAAGGTCAATCCGCAAAGCTCGCTCGCCAGCTACCGCATTGGTGAGGTCTTCTTCACGCAGCGCAACATGCAGGCCGCGGTCGATGCCTACCGCGACGCACTGAACGGCGACGACGACCCCAAATGGACCGAGGTCTGGAGCCACATTCAGATTGGAAAGATCTTCGACATGACCGGCCAGCGGCAGCGCGCCGTCGAGGAGTACCGCCAGGCGATCCAGACCAACGACAACACCTCCGGCGCGCTCAATGCGGCGCGGCACTACATCCAGGTGCCCTACAAGGCGCCACCGATGGAGTAGGCCGTCCGGCTTATGCGATAAGCCGGCGATCAGCCCATCGCCCGGCGCGACGTTTGCACCAGCAGGTTCTTGATGGAGTCCACGCCGAAGCCCAACAGCAGAATCGCGATCACGCCGGGCACAAAGTCGAGCTTGTTGATCTGATTGAGCACCCCGGAGAGCAACGCCGCCAGCGCCACTCCAATGGCGATCAGGAAGCGCACCGCCTCAGCAAATGCGCGTGAGTAGGTGGGCCGCTCCGCGCGCAGGACATCGATGGCCGCAGTAAGCGAATTACGCAGCGCCCGCGTGCTCTCCTTGCGGTCGTCTTTGATGGCTTTCAGTGACGTGTGGCTCTCCACTCGTACCGTGACCGCAACATTCGGCTCGTCGCTGCCCTTAAGTTCATTGCCCTTGAAAAAGTGGCTGACCTTCCATCTCTGGTCCAGCATTTCGTTCGGAAACTCCCATTTAAAGTTCAGCCTCCGCAGCGCGGTGGCGTCGTTAAAGCGCGGGTCCTTGAAGCGGATGGAAAACAGAATCGGCGCAAACGCCCGCACCGTACGCGGGTCATACACAATCCGGGCCTGCCCGGGCCTGTCGATTTCCTCCAGCACGTCCTGCTCGTAGAGGTTCTCGCGCATCTCCTGCAACAGCGCGCGCAGATCGTGCAGCGCCTGCCAGGATAGCGTTCCCAGCAGCTCAATCAGCTCCGGCTGCCGCGCCAGCAGCCGCTCCCGCGCGCCGCCGGAAGCCTCGGCCGTCCCCGCGCGCAGAATCGCGTAGTCAAACGTCATCTGGATGGCGGAGATGCCGTAGTCCACCGCGAACATCATCTGCTTCGGAATGTTGCGGAAGTCGTCGAAGGGCTGGCTCATCAACTCAAAGAGCCCCGGCAGCGCTGCCTTCAGATCGCTGTAATACGAGTAGGGCAGAAACTTTTGCCTTACCTTCAGATCGCGAAAGTTCGTCGCAATCATGCGCGCCAGCGCGTCCATATCGCTCAGCATCGCAAAGTTTTTCTCTTCGCCGTCCAGGATTCGCCCCGCGGCATGCACTTCCTCATCCGTCAGAACAAAGAGATGCAGATGGGCCGCCGCCTGCTCCAGCCGGTTATGTATCTCGTCCGTAATCGACGGAGGCGCGGTCGCAATTACCTCATCCAGCTTGCGCCGCATCTCGTCCAGGCGGGTTGCCGCCTTCAACCGCTTGTCCAGCCGGGTAAGCGCCGCCGACACGCTGTCCAGCCTCTCCCCTGCCGAGGGCCCAATTGCCCAGCAGCGGTTGAGCAGCAGCGCCAATCGCTTCCGCTCCATCCGCAACAACGTTCGCAGATACGGCTCCACGCGCGGACTCAGGCTCCGCATGCGCTCTCCCAGCTCGGCAATCTGGCGTCGCAGGTGGATTTTGCGCAGGATACTCGGCAGTACCGAATTGCCGATCAGCGAAAGCAGCCCGCCCAGCAGCAGCACCAGCATGACAAACACATGCCACGCAATGCTGGTCCATCCCGCATTCATCCGCAGCATCTGCACATTCACCTGCAGCGTGCGCTGCGGCAGCACCTCGCGAGGAACCTCCGGCGGCCCCTGCATCGCCAGCAGCAACTGTGCGGTCTTGTTTGCCGGATGCACATAGTCCACCCAGGAATACAGGTCCGGCGTCGGCAGCAGGTTGATATGCGCGGTGCCATGCGGCGCAATCTGAAGTACGCCGCTCTGCAGCACCCGGCCGCCAATCTCAAAGCTCCAGCCCACCGGATACGCGGTTGTGTCGTTGTTCTTGATCGCAACCTGTGCATTGGTGTTGTTGATCAGCGCCAGCCGATCTCTGGGCATGCCCGGCCCGCTGATCGAAAGGTTCATCGGAGCATCCGCCTCGACCGCATGCAAACGCCCCACGGAATTTGTTCCATTGAATACCAGCACGCTGGCCACGCCCGCTCCCGTCAGGTGGCTTACATTGGCTTCAAGCTGTACTTGTGTGCCGGGCGCAATCGTCGCCGGCAGGGTCCCGCCGGCCATCGGGGCAAAGGTAGTCGTGGAGCCGGGCAGCGCGCTCTGCGAAGTATCGTCCACAAATTTGCCGGCCTGCAGCGCCAGCGGCACAGGCGCAGTGCCCACGTTAAACAACTGCACAGCCACGGTTCCATCCCCGTTGTGCAACACAACCGGATCGGGCGCCGATAACCGGAGCTGGGCAGCAGCCACCATCGTCCCGCACGTTAGGAGAAACACCCCTGCCTGAAGCGCCCGCTTCACTCGCAATTCCTTCCTCCGCTGAGACTTTTGTTGATTTTACCCAATCCGTCCTCCGCCAACCGCAAAAGTGAAGTACAAGTAACCGTTACCGCTGCGTTACCGGAACCGCACCCTGCTAATCTGGTCGCATGTCCCGCTCCATGAAAGCCCATCTCCTTCTGCTCGCGGTGGTCTTCATCTGGGGTTCGACCTTTGTGCTGATCAAGGACGCGCTCGCGGACATCACTCCCCTGCTCTTCAACTTTCTGCGCATGGCGCTGGCCTCGCTGTGCCTGTTGCTCATTTATCGCCGCCACCTTGGCCACATCAGCAAGCGGGCCGTGCTCTACGGCGCCGTCACCGGACTCGCGCTCGCCACCGGTTATCAGTTTCAGACCGCCGGACTGCGGCTTACCACGCCCTCAAAATCCGCCTTCATCACCGGCATGAGCGTGATCTTTGTGCCGCTTCTGGTTTCGGTTCCGCGCCTGCGCCCCGCCGGAACACACACCCCTCGCTGGAACGCCTTTATCGGCGCATTGCTCGCCTTCGTCGGAATCCTCTTCATCACCGCGCCGCCACACGGCGCATACCGGCTCTCATCCATCAACATCGGCGATGTCCTCACGCTCTTCTGCGCTGTCGCCTATGCCTTTCATGTGGTCGCGCTCGCGCACTTTTCTCCGCGCATTCGTTTTGAGCAGATGGCTCTGCTGCAGGTCAGCTTTGCCACGCTCTTCATGGCCCTCAGCCTGCCCATATTTGAGCATCCCCACGTCCACTGGAGCCTCCGCGTGGTGGTGGCCCTGGCTATCGCTGCGGTTTTGGCCACGGCCGTCGCCTTCAGCGTGCAAAGCTGGGCACAGCAGATCCTTCCCGCCACCCACACCGCCGTGCTGCTCACCATGGAGCCGGTTTTCGCCTGGATCACGTCCCTCGTCCTGCTCGGCGAGGGGCTCGGGCTGCGCTCCGGCATCGGCGCCGCGCTCATTCTCGGCGGCATAGCTCTTACCGAATTGCTGCCTTCGCGCATCCAACCTACAGCGCACGAGGGAGCACACATCTCCTGACCGGCCTTGTTATTCCGGCATTGTGACGGTTTCACCCCCAGTTGCGTCTAAACCGCAAGAGGCATCGCAGACTGCATATATTGTGCTCGATCTATACTGGTTAGGTGGATGCCGCACCGTCGACGGCTCATCAACCGTTGCTACTTGAAGACACGAGGTTAGACCAGAATGAAATCTTTCTTTAGACGGCTACGTTACAACCGTCTCGCTTCTACCTTTACAATCCTCGCCACCCTTTCCGTCGGAATTCTCATTGGATCGGTCGTCGCGCACGGCGTACATGGACAGGAAGCAAAGTCTACGTCGAAGATCGACACCTCCGACGCTATCCCTCTTAAGGTTCCCGCGCCTAAGGACCTTTCGACCGACTTCACCCGTATCGCCAAGGAAGTTGCCCCAGCGGTTGTGAACATCAGCACCGTGGAACTGCCGAAGCAACAAACCCGCAGTTCCAACGCAGGTCCCTATGGCCAGGGGCCTGACAATGGCCAGGGGCCTGACAACGGCCAGGGGAATTTCCAGGACTTCTTCCGCCACTTCTTCGGCATGCCCCAGTTCGGCGGAGGTGACAGCACTACCCAGGAGCGTGAGTCACTCGGCTCCGGCTACATCGTCGACCCGCACGGCTACATCATCACCAACTACCACGTGATTGCCAAGGCCGATAAGATCTGGGTCCGCCTGTCCACCGATCCCAACAACGGATTCATGCAGGGACGCCGCGCCACCGTGATCGGCTTCGACAAGGCAACCGACATCGCCGTACTGAAAATCAAAACCGACAAACCGCTGCCCACCGTGCAGTTGGGCAACTCCGCCGGCGCACAGGTCGGAGACTGGGTCATCGCCATCGGCAGCCCCTACACACTGTCGCAAACCGTCACCGCCGGCATCATCTCGGCCAAGAACCGTACCAGCCCCGGCATCTCCGGCGAGTTCCAGCACTTTATCCAGACGGACGCGGCCATCAACCCCGGCAATTCCGGCGGCCCGCTGGTCAACATGGCCGGCCAGGTCATCGGCATGAACACCGCCATCTACACGGAGTCGGGCAGCTTTGCAGGCATCGGCTTCGCCATGCCGTCCAACACCATCATCAAGGTCTACAACGACCTCATCGGACCCGAGCACAAGGTCGTGCGCGGCAGCATCGGTGTCACCTTCCAGCAGACTCTGCCATCTGCCGTGGCCCACGTCTACGGCTTCACCAACGGCGTGTTGATCAGCAGCGTGCAGCCGGGCTTCGCCGCCGATAAGGCCGGCCTCAAGGCTGGAGACATCATCACGAGTGTTGACGGCCAGCCCATCAAGGACGGCAACGACCTGATCAGCAACATCTCCGCACGGAAACCGGGAGCCACCGTTCAACTCGGCTATATCCGCAACGGCAAGCATGCGACCACGACCGTGACCATCGGCGATCGCGACAAAATGCTGGCCGCGCTGACCAAGAGTCAGGGGAGCGGCAACAGCTCGGGCGAAAATGGCGGCATGGAAAATGCGCAGGCCAAGCTGGGCATCTCCGTTACCGACCTGCCGCAAGGCGCGCCGGCCGGTCTGCACGGCGTCCTTATCCAGCACGTCAAACCCGGCTCGTTCGCCGACGAAGTTGGATTGCCGGAAGGATGGGTAATCACTGCCATCAACCGGCATCCGGTCAACAACGTGAATGACTTCCGCGCCATTGTTGCCGGCCTCAAGTCAGGCGACGACGTGGCCTTCCAACTCGTCGATCCGCAGCAGCCGACGGCGGGAAGCATGTATAAGGGCGGTACGCTTCCGTAAACCGCGCCGGTAACTCAAACTGGTACCGGCTCCCTGGTAGTAACCAGGGAGCCGGTATTTTTCTATTGCAACGAATTTTCTGGGGCTATACCCTCACCTTTTAGCTCAGTCCGGTATGATGGAGATACGGTTTCAGTCGAGAATTCCACGCTGAGGATCATTGCATGCTTTCTGTTCGAGCCTGCCAGTCATTTCTACTGATTATGGCTCTCGCGACCTTACCCGCCTTTGCAAGCCGGGTTCATCGTGCTGATACCGCCCACCACCCGCATTCTTCCCACCACCATTCCCGCTTTTATCCTCACCACCACCGCGGCCACTACAAGCGCGTACGGCATCACTACGTCCGCGGACAGCGCGGCATCTCGCATGATCGGGCACGGGAAATCCAGGAAGCCCTGATCAAGCAGAACTATCTCGCCGGCTCACCCAGCGGTGAGTGGGACAAGACCACCCAAAAGGCCATGCAGAAATATCAGGCTGACAACGGCTGGCAAACCAGAATTACGCCTGACTCCCGCGCTCTCATCAAGCTCGGCCTGGGGCCGGACAACAGCGCGGATGGCACCCTGCTGAACGCTGAAGCCATGAATGCGCCCGCGACACCCGCTGCGTCCACAATTGCTCCGGTCGGGGAAACCCTGGCCTCCACCCACATTATTCAGAACTAGCTTCAGAAGTTCGATTCGCCGAAAGGCCGTGCGCAACGCGCGGCCTTTCTTGTATTCCCCTGCGGCAAAACTCCGCGATCGCTCGTCTAAACATGAGTACATTTCCTTATGAAGATTTTTTGCCGCAACTCGCTTGCCCCGCTGCTCGCGCTCGTCTGGCTGCTTCCCGCCCTGCCTGGGCTTGCCCAGACCAATCGGAACGGCAAGCCTCTCGAGCCTCCCGCGGCACAGTCCGCCAAGGCGCAAAGCGAACTCCCGGTCCTTCTCTCTGTCACCGTCCGCAATAAGAAGCATGGCGATCTGATACCGGGCCTTACACAGGGCGACTTCAAGCTCGCCGTCGATCACAAGCCTCTCGCCACCCGGATCTTCGAGCCTGCCGGCAGCCTCCCGCTCACACTCGGCCTTCTGGTTGATACCAGCGGCGCCGAACACACCGCCCTCGGGGACGAGCGCGCGGCCGCCGGACGATTTCTCGACCACTTGCTGAGCGTGCCCAACCAGCGCGCCTTCGTCATCCAGTTCGCGCATGAGGTCGATCTGCTTGCCGACGTTTCGACCAACAAGAACACGCTTCACTCCGCGCTCGGCCAGCTCGGCAAGCCGCAGTCCCGCAACACCGCCGCCGATCAGGGCAACTCCGGCGAGCGCCACTTCCACGTCGGCGGAGGAGACAATCTCTACGACGCCATCTATCTTGCCTCCGACAATCTGATGAAGCACCAACCCGACCGCAAAGTCCTCGTCGTGCTCACCAACGGCATCGACAGCGGCAGCAGGGAGTCGCTCTTCTCCGCCATCGAAGCCGCGCAGCGCTCCAACAGCATCGTTTACGCCGTCTATTTCGAGGGTGAAAAACAGCGCGGCAGCCACAGCAGCTTCCCCCGGCGGCGCGGCGGCCTCGGCTTCCCCGGCGGCGGCTATCCCGGCGGCGGGTATCCCGGCGGTGGGTATCCGGGTGGCAGAGGCGGCGGATGGCCCGGCGGCAATGCCCCGCAGACCACCGGACGCCCCACCGAAGGCTCCAGAACCAATGGGCGCAAAATCCTCGAACAGATATGTTCTGAAACCGGCGGACGCCTGTTCGAGGTGGGCCGCAAAATGACCTTCGATCAGGCGCTCGGCGCCATCGCCGGCGAGCTAAGCGCCCAGTACATCGTCGGCTTCATCCCCGCCAAGGGCGACAGCTACTCCGGCTACCACCGCATCGACCTTACCGTTGACCGCAAGAACGCCGTCGTGCAGACTCGCCAGGGCTTTTACGTAGGCGACAAATAGAGCAGCCCCTCAACGAAATCGAAAACTGTCTGTGATCCATCGCACCGTCATTTCTGCGTCACCTGCGATAATGGATTTGTGCGACGCCTGTTGGCCAGCCTGCTGCTCTCGCTGCTCCTCGTGCCTTTGACCCTGCCGCTGTTTGGCACTCGTGCGGTTGAGGCCAGCCTGCCCGCGTGCTGCCGCAGAAACGGCAAGCATCACTGCATGATGTACATGGCATGGATGCAGCAGCGTGCCTTCAGGGCCTTCCACGAGAAATGCCCTTACGACATCGCGCCGCCCGCGGTCATGGTGCTGCCGCCCTACACGCCGTCCGCGCCCACATCCATCTTCGCCGGCCTCCGGCGTCATCTATCCCCTGTCGCACAGGCTGAGACACAGCGCCACGTCTCCTTCGATCGCACCCGCCAGAAGCGCGGCCCTCCGGAACAGCTCCTCTAGGCAAACATCCCACTTGGGCGTCAGAACGCGTTTATCGGAACATGATCGCGTTCCCGTACCCTCGTCACGCTTGTCACAAATCCGCCGCGTCCCAACTGCGGCGAGGAGTCCATTTTGTTTTCAAAGTTTGCAGCCGTACTTTGCCTGCTCGCCGCCATCGTGTGTCTGATGGCCGCACCACCCGCGCATGCTTCCGTCTTCGGCAGCGTCAAAGGAATCGTCCACGATCCAAGTCATCGCCCCATTGAGGGCGCGACCATCACGCTTCACGCCGCACATTCCGCCTATGTCGTCACCGCGCACTCCAATTCCGACGGCGAGTTCAGCTTCGTCTCCGTCCCGCTCGGCGACTACATCATTACCGTCTCGGCAAATGGCTTCACCACCATGCGGCAGCCGCTGGCCGTCATCTCCAATGCGTCCAGTTACCTGCACTTCCCGCTCCCGGTCGCCACTGTGGAGCAGTCCACACACGTCTCGGCCCAGCAGCAAGTCGTCAATCCAGACACCGTCACTCCCACCACGATGATCAGCCGCGAGGCCATCGCCCGCACCCCCGGCGCCGACCGAACTAACTCGCTCGCCATGATCACCGACTACGTCCCCGGCGCCTACATGACGCACGACATGCTGCACATGCGCGGCGGCCATCAGCTCAGTTGGCTCATCGATGGAATCGCCCTTCCCAACACCAACATCGGCAGCAACATCGGCCCGCAGATCGACCCCAAGGACGTGGACTACGTTGAGGCCAACCGCGGCAGCTACAATGCCAGCCTGGGCGACCGCACCTACGGCATCTTCGACGTCGTCCCCCGCAGCGGCTTTGAGTACAACCGCCAGGGCACGCTGGTGCTCTCCGTGGGTAACCTCTACCAAACCAACGACCAGGTCAGCCTCGGCAACCACACGGAGAAGTTCGCCTGGTATCTAAGCGCCAACGGCAACCGCAGCAACTACGGACTGCAGCCGCCCGCTGCGAAGCCCGTCCACGATGCGGAAAACGGCTACGGAGGCTTTGCGTCCTTCATCTACAACCACGACGACCACAACCAGCTTCGCTTCGACACGCAGCTCCGCTCCGACTACTACCAGATTCCCTACGACCCTAACCCGAACGACTGGCAAAACCAGATCTACGACTCCAGCGGCCTGCGCGACGCCCAGCGCGAGACCGACGCCTACGGAATCTTTTCCTGGGTGCACACCTTCAACTCGTCCACGCTGTTGCAGGTCTCGCCCTTCTACCATTTCAATCAGGCAAAGTACGAGCCCAGCCCACAGGACCAGCCCGCCGCCACCACCTCCTACCAGACCGGCAACTATGCGGGACTGCAATCCTCCATTTCGACCACCATTGCCAAAAACTCCATCCGCGCCGGCATCTATGGATACGGCCAGCATGAAGGTGATCGCTTCGGCGCCGTCTTCAACGACGGCAGCTATCAGAACTTCTCGCAAAACAGCACCGTCGCCGCCGGCGTTGAAGAGACCTACGCCGAGGACCAGTACAAACCCACCACATGGCTCACGCTCACAGCCGGCGAGCGCCAGTCGCACTTCCAGGGCGCAATCAGCGAGGACGCCGTCTACCCACGCCTCGGAGCAGCCGTACTGATTCCAAAACTCGGCTGGGTCTTCCGCGGCTTCTACGGACACTTCTACCAGCCGCCGCCGCTCACCAGCCTCTCCGGCCCCGGACTCGCCTACGCCAACGGCGCTAACACCACCTTTGTTCCACTGCGCGGCGAGCGCGACGAAGAACACCAGTTCGGCGTCGAAATTCCACTCCATGGCTGGGTGTTTTCCGCCGATACCTTCGAGACGCGGGCCAACAACTTCCTCGACCACAGCAACATTGGCGAGTCGAGCGTCTTCATCCCCGTCACCGTTCAGGGTGCGCTCGTGCAGGCATGGGAGGCCACGCTCCGCTCGCCATTGCTCTGGCGTTACGGTCAGTTCCATCTCGCCTACTCCAACCAGATTGCCCAACAGCGCGGTCCCGTCACCGGCGGCCTCGTCTGCTACTCACCCGGCGACCCCAGCGCCTGCGCGGTCGCGCCCGGCTACTCCGCGCTCGACCACGATCAGCGCAACACGCTCAATGTTGGCATGAACAGCAACCTACCCCGGCATGTTTACGCCGCGTTTAATATCTACTATGGATCGGGGTTTTCAAACGGATTCACCGATCCGCCTTCCCCCTACTCGGGCAACTACCTGCCTGGACACACCACCGCGGATATCAGTCTGGGTAAAACCTTCAGCGACAAATTCTCGCTTGATGTGAATGCCCTTAACGTCGCCAACACCCGCGTGCTGCTCGACAACAGCCTCACCTTCGGCGGCTTCCACTACAACGACCCGCGCCAGATCTACGCCGAGTTGCGCTACCGCTTCCACTTCTAAGTGGTGTGCATCCTTACCGCTCCGGCCGAAACCCCAGCGGCTCTCCAAGAAACAGATACGCCAGCAGAATTCCGGAGAGCCCGATCCCGGTATAAATCGAGCCCACAAACAACAGCCTGCGCATCGGCAGCGCCGCGCTGTGCCCTGCAATCTCACCCACAAACGCGCAGACCCCAACCAGCAAGCCCAGCACCACTACCCCAACCCATCGGCGCCACACATTTCGCGCTGGCGCCGACTGCCCCGCATTCTCGTCCCACCCCTCATCCGGAACCAGCGCCAGAAGCCACAGCCGCATGGAAACAAACAGCACCGCCGCGCCCAGAACAATGACCAGCAGATGCGTCGCCACGCCGTTCAACATGCTCCTGGGTGAAGCAGCCAGCAGCGCCATCCCGCCCAACGTTATCAACAGCGCCCGCTTCACGCGCCCGTCGCGAGCCTTTGTCCCAGCCGGCAGTGTGGGGCGCAGCAACAGATAAATCCCGCTCCCGGCCACCACCATCACCGCAACCACAGCGATTACCGCAAAGCTCCAGAACGCCGGATACCACTGCTCCGGATATCGCGCCATCGCCGTCGCATCGGCCGCTGCGGTAAGGAACACGGCCAGAACAACTGCCATCTGTGACCGCACCAGATATAACTTTTGCCGGCGGTCCGGCCCGCTCCGGTACGGAAAGTACGCGCGCACCAGCGCAGTAAATGCCAGCAGCGCTCCCGCCACGCAGGCAAACGATCCCACTGCATCGTACGGGTCATCGCCGAACGGAATCAGGTGGCGCAGATAGCCATTGTGCTTGGCGAACAGAAACAGCCAGTAGAACAGCACCGCCAGAAAACTAACCGCCACCGCATTCAGCCTGGCTTCCCGCGTCATGATTCAAAGTAGCATTCTCAGCATTCCACTTCGGCTTTTTCCGGTTTTTTTAGGTTATTTTCGGTTTTCACTTGACAAGAAATACAACCCCGTTGCAATCTCACAAATAGCGAAAGAACAAAGCATCTGTAGCTTTATGCTTCTTTACCGCTGGAGGCCCCGCTCTGGCACTCCGTTTTGAAAATATGGCAACTAACCTGGCAACCGTCGAGACACGGGAGGTCCTTCGGTGTGAGCACTGTAGCTTGGTGCAGTTTCGCACATCGAATTCGCTCTGCCGTCGCTGTCACAAACCCCTGGAAATTGAAGAGCCCGAGCCCCTGCAGCCGCAATTGGTTCCTGCCTCGCAGGAATCCCATGAAGATCGTATTGATGTCGCGCGCGCGGTCCGCGATATTCGCAACTCGCACAACCTCAGTCAGCGCCAGCTTGCGGGGCGCATGAACGTTCCCCGCACTTACATTTCGAAAATCGAAAACAGCAAGGCCATGCCCACGCTCAGCTCGCTCGAACGGATTGCCAATGCGCTTGAAGTGGACATCTGCATGCTCCTTCGCGATGCCCGCAGCCGCAGACATGCTGAGGTCCACGCCATCATGTCCGATCCGTTCCTGGCGGAAATCGCCGCGCTGGTCACCACTCTGGACGGCTTCCAGCGCGCGATGTTCGTCAACCAGGTACGGGAGATGGCCACGGGCCGCATGAAGCGCAGCGCATAAATTACGCATACCGCCATCCTGTAGACTCAGGGTAGATGCCGGTTCTCCGCCGGAAACACTACAACAGGGTGGCGTATGCTCCAATTCGGCCCGGAAAAAGACTCCCCTGCCAACCTTTCTAAACTCATGATCGGCATGGTCATCCCCCGGCCCATTGCCTTCGTCTCCAGTCTTGACGTAAACAGTGTCCGCAATCTGGCTCCCTTCAGTTACTTCATGGCCTGCTCAGCCGACCCGCCGGTGGTCTGCTTTGTGGCCTCGCACCGCTCCGGGCCCCGCCCGGCAAAGGACACGCTGACCAACATTCTCGCCACCAACGAGTTTGTCGTGAACATCGTCTCCGAGGAGTTTGCCGGCAAAATGAACCTCGCCGCCGCCGAGCTTCCGCCCCAGATCGACGAGTTTGAGATCTCCGGCCTCACGCCGCTGGCCAGCGACCTGGTCAAACCGCCCCGCGTGGCCGAGAGCCACGCCCATATGGAGTGCCGACTCCGCCAGACGCTGCCCATCAGCAATGCCGCCGGCGCAACCAACACCATCGTCTTTGGGGACGTCCTGCGTTTCCACGTCGATGAGGCCATCGTAAAGGACTACAAAATCGACCCTGTAAAACTCCGCGCCATCGGCCGTATGGGCGGTCCCAACTACATCTACACTCACGATTTATTTGAGATGACGCGACCCAAATAGACTGCCCGGAATAGAACCCTGTAGGACATTGCGACCACCGTACGGACGTGCTAGGGTCGAAGTACGTTGCAATCATGTCCTCATCCCTCAATTCCAGCCGCGTGCATGAGCTTCCACCGGACGAACTGGCGAACTACCGCCGCCTAGATCCTGAGCGTCTGCCCATGCACGTCGCCATCATTATGGATGGGAATGGCCGCTGGGCCGGCAAGCGCAGCCTCAAGCGCTTCCTCGGGCACAAGCAGGGGGCCGAATCCGTTCAGTACGTGGTGGAAACAGCCTCGCGCATCGGGCTTCCATGGCTTACGCTGTATGCCTTCTCGCTGGAAAACAACCTCAAGCGCCCCCGCTCCGAGGTCAGCTTTCTTATGGGGCTGCTGCGCACCTATCTCTCCAACAATGTGCAGCGCATGAACGACAACAACGTCCGCATCCAGTACATCGGACGCACCCATGAGCTGGAGGACGATGTACGCGAGCGCATGGAGTGGGCCGCCAACCAGACCTGCCACAACACCGGCACCGTGCTTACCCTGGCCCTGAACTACAGTGCCCGCTCCGAACTGCTGGACGCCTTTAAGGCCCTCCAGGCTGAGCTTGCCCGCAAAGAACTCCGCGCCGAGGATCTGACCGAACAGGACATCCAGCGCCACCTCTATACGGCCAACATGCCCGACCCCGATCTGCTCATCCGGACCTCGGGCGAAATGCGCATCTCCAACTTCCTGCTCTGGCAGATCGCCTACTCTGAGATATTCGTGACCGACCGGCTGTGGCCGGATTTTCGGGGTATCCATATGCTGGAAGCCATCGAGGACTACCAGCGCCGCGAACGCCGCTACGGCGGACTGAGCGACGGGACTGAGTCCGACGACATCGCCTCCCTGCCCGCAAACGCCGCTACAACCCTGGTTCCGCGCTAAGGTTTCAAAAAAAATACCACAACTCAGGGCATCCCAAGTGCGCCCATACGGCTGCCACCGCACTCTTCTTCTTATATTTCAGCAACTTAAATCACATCAAACGGGTCCGGCAAGTCCCCCTTTGGGGCGTTAATTTTTTATAGACATCTCACAAGGGTGTTGTTACCATTGTCACGTTCCCCGAGAATCCCCCTCTCGCTGATTTCTTATGTAACTTTGTCCCTAATTTAAATCTGCGTGAGTGCCGATATGATTGAAATGATTGATCAAACTGGATTGTCGACCAGTCTCGCACTGGATCATCGAAATCCGCTTCCCCTTGCGTGTATCCATCGATCCCGTATTTTCAGCCATCCGCCTCTACAACCTTCCCATCGTTCGCGCTCATCGCACCTAGACCAACCAGCGGCCAAGAACGGGAGACGCGCATGAGACGTCAAAATCCGCCACAAGCATGCATGGAAAAAGCTCGGGAACTCGAGAAATACCTGAGTCCTACACCCATTACAATCATCTATGGAATCGCCGCGGTATCCTACGCCATTGCTGTCACACTCTTCTTCGGCTTGCTGATCGTAGTCGGCGCTATCGTGGAAACAGAGACCGCTGTCATGGTTTTTGCGCTGGTTGCATTGATTCCGGCGGTGTTCATCTTTATGGCTGTCTTTCTGCGGCCCAATGATCCGGTATCGCGCTACATCCGGGGAGCGGCAGATTCCATCCGTAGGCCCATGCCCGTCACTCCTGAAAATTGCACCTTCAAGGTGCACATGATGGACGGCGAAACCCTGTGCATCAAAATGAGCTTTTTCTATCCGGCAAAGGACCGCTCCGCTGACCTTAAGGAACGGCTCTATACCGTAGTGCACGGTGCTCTGTCACAGGACTTCTCCACGCGTGTGATCGTACCAACCTACAAGGAAATTGAGACCACGCTCGACAAACCTCTTGCGTTCCTGGCCGAAGAGCGCGACATTCCGGTCTTTTACCCCGAGATTCACGACGTCTACTGTGCACGGGATGAAGCTGCAACCCCGGCTGCGGCTCCTGCGGCCTTCGCCAATACAGGCACCTGGTCCTAGGCCTCACAACAGTCTTTCCTCCGAACGTCTCCGTGCAAGAGGCTCTTTCCCAAAGGAAAGAGCCTCTTGCATCTTCCGGTTCAACCCTGCAACCCTGGTCCTTCCCGGCCTGCGCCACAGGTACAGAACACGGGTGCCGCTAACTCTGGTTTTGCTCAGGCATCCGGCGTTTCCGTGTCCTGCAGGTTGGGGAAGATGGTGACGCGCAGCTTGGTCGATCCATACGGAACCAGCGCCAGGGTCTCCGTTGTCTCGCTCACCTTGCTGCTGTTCAAATCAGGCAGTGACGGCGTAAACTTTTGCGCCGGGTTATCCGGATTCGCCATCAGCTCCCACCCTTCGATCTTCTTCGCCGCAACCGAAAGCGAAATCGGAGGATTGTCCCATGGATCTTCCGGCACCGGCTGGCGTTCGATCTTGATCTGGCTCTCCAGGCTTCCGGGATTCAGCACCAGTCCGTAATTCCATGCGCTCGCTGGAGTCGCATCCCAGCTCGGAAACTCCGCCGTCGTGTACTTCGGCTCGACAATCGGCGTCCAGTTCGTTTTAATCGGCAAGGAATAGACCAGCGGCCCATGCTCCACACCGACGCCGCTCTGCGGCCAGTGTGAAACGGCCAGCCGCATCGGCAGTACCAGCGTAATTCTGTCGCCGGGACTGAACCTGCGGCGCAGCGTGACGAATCCGTTCTGCACTTCGGGCATGGGGACGGACGCACCGTTCACCGCAAGATGCGCTTCCCTGCACCACGCCGGTATACGCAGCGAAAGCGGAAACGTGACTGCGTGCTCTCCCTTGAACCTGAAGTTGATCTGCTCGTCGAAGGGATAGTCCGTCGTCTGTTCAATCTCCACCGGAACTTTATCCGGACCGACCGTGGTCTTCAGTGTGGACGGCCCATACAGCGTCGCGATCAGGCCGCCGTCCTGGTTCTTCATCCACATGCGAATCACGTAATTCGGAAACAGCCGGTGCACATTCCCGCCGCAGCAGGCAGTGTTCTGCCCCGGATTCGGCTGGTACGCCATCATGCGGCCGCCATGCTCCATCACGTTGTGGTCGGAGTTGAGCGTCGCCAGGAACTGGTTGGGGCAGGAGAAATACTGCAGCGCCTTCCAGTCGTTCCTGATCGCGCCCGGCCCGGCATTGAAGGCTGCCCGCTCAATGCGGTCTCCCCAAACGCCGTCGCCGGTCGCCATCATCAGGTATCCCCACGACCAGGTGTGATCGCTGATGTCGCAGGTCTCGTGCGAGTCCAGCGCGGTCCGCGTGCGGAACCACTCTGACGTGGACGGAATGCCGTCGATCAGCATGTGGTTATCGAAGATCCGCCGCTGCGCGGCCAGCGCAAACTTAAGATACTCCACCTTGCCCGTGAAGTTGTACAGAATCGCGGGCTGCTTGCACGTCTCGGCATAGGTCACGCCATGCGCGTTGATGGGCGTATCGGCGTACACGCGCATCCACGACAGGTCGCCATGGTTCGGATCCTTTGCCACATTCTTCATGTATTCCTGCCACGCATTTTCAGCCAGCGTCAGCAGGCGCGCGTCGCCGGTTTGCCCATAGCACCAAAGAATCTCTTCCACGTTCGTTATATTGCGCGTGGGCACTCCGTAGTCCGCAGGATCGTTTACATAGTGCTTGCGCATGGCGTCCGCAATATGCCGCCCTCCGTCCGCGTTCGCCTCCGCCGTGGCCATCAGGCTGCGGAAGAACACGTTCTGCGGCCAGCGATGAAAATCGCCCTTGGGATTCTCAAAATACTTCGGGCCCAGGTATCCATCTGGAGCAGCGTGCGACAGCGTGTAATTGATCGTCTCCAGCACGCGATGCTTCAGCGCCTCGTCATCCATCACAGTCGCCAGCCGGGTCGCGCCGTCCACCCAGTACGCCTTCTGCTCCCACGGCCACCAGGATTCTCCCTGCTCCTCGCCCTTCCAGTACGCCTCCGTGAACGGCCAGGAAACATTCGGCAGTTGCGAGCCAAGCTGCTTGGCCTGCTTTTCCATGTAGGTCCGCAGCCACCCCGCCGGCTTCACGGCTCCGGCCGGCAGCGCATCAAACGCCGCATAGGAGCGCGGCTTCACCGCTGGATCCGTCTGCGCATACCCGAACTTCGACGAGGCCAGCAGAGCCGAGCTCATCGCCGCCATGTATAGAAATTCCCGGCGGTTTATCCCGTGGCTGCTGCAGGTTTGGTCTTGATTGTTTTCCGTTGTGTTACTGGATTCGTTCGAGGAGAGAGCTTCAGAGGGCCGTTTATCCTGATTCATGACTTCTTCGCAAGAGTGGATTGTGGGTTAAAAATTTCGAGCAGAATGTCTTCCAGCCGCTTTCAAACGGCTTACTCTACCGCCAACCAAAATAACACTTTTCTCTCAGGACACACAGAAAGATCGCTCACTCCGCGAAACCGTGTCGCCCGCTACGCATT
This sequence comes from Acidobacteriaceae bacterium, assembly GCA_035532055.1. Lineage (GTDB taxonomy): Bacteria > Acidobacteriota > Terriglobia > Terriglobales > Acidobacteriaceae > Silvibacterium. The sequence goes on from DATKRT010000022.1 coordinate 86,679, forward strand.
TCCAAACACTGGAACCGAAGCGCCATGAATCACGCGGGCTTCGTCACTCAACAGAAACAGCACCACCCGCGCAATCTCCTCGGGCTTGGGCCACTTCGCGAAATCCGCGTTGGGCATGGCCTGGCGATTGGCCGCCGTATCGATGATGCTCGGCAGGATGGAGTTCACTCGCACTCCCGTGCCGCGAAGATCGGCGGCAAGCGAGTCCATCAGGGCGATGGCCGCAGCCTTCGACGCCGCATACGCCGACGCGCCCGCCGCATGGTCCCACGCGGCCTTGGCAGACACGTTCACAATCGCGCCTTCCTTCTGCGCCAGCAGAACCGGCGCCACCGCATGCGTCAGCGCATAGGCCGAGCGCAGATTCAGATCGATCATTCGATTGAACGTCTCGGCGTCCGTCTCCCACAAGGCCAGCCCGCCCGCATAGCCGCCCACGGCGTTCACCAGCGCGTCCAGGCGTCCGAAGCGGGCAACGACGTCCTGGACAAGCTTCGCCGTCGCAGTGGGGTCGGTCACATCCGCGCGGAACCCAGCCAGACGATCGCGCGCATCTCCCGCCGCCTGCGCAAGACTTGCGAATTCCTCTTCGCGCCGGTACGGAACCGCAACCCGCGCGCCTTGCTGGAGCGCAAGCAGAGTAATGGCCCGGCCCAACCCTCCGGCTCCGCCCGCAATCAGAATCACCTTGCATGAAAAAGTGCTTCCCATCAGATCCGTCGCCCCCATTTTCTGTTCTGCCGAACCAATCCATTCGTGCTGGCGTCCATCCGTCGGCTCTTTCCGCCAACGCGCTCGACTCAACCACTCGTTATATCAGTTCGAACACTCAACCGGCATGCTGACGGCACACCCATTTCGACAGCTATAATTATGTTCATCTATGGCATTTCCACGCCGCCGTTTTCTGGGTTCCTCCCTTGTTGTGCTGGGCACTCCGCTCCTGGACGCACTCACCACTCCGCTTTGGAAATGGACGTCCCCGCTTCAGGTGGAAGCAGCCACCGACCCGCAGCATTCCGGGGTTCAGTTTTTTGACGTAGCCCAGCAGGCCGGGCTCACCGTTCCGAATGTGTGGGGCGGCATCAAGCACAAGCGCTCCATCATTGAGACCAAAGGCAGCGGCGTAGCATTTTTCGACTACGACAACGACGGCTGGCTCGACATCTATCTCACCAACGGCAACCGCCTCGACGCCCACTGGCCGCCGGGCAAATCGCCCACCTCTCACCTCTACAAAAACAATCGCGACGGCACATTTACCGACGTTACAGCCGAGTCCGGCCTGGCGCGCACCGGCTGGCAAACCGGCGTCTGCATTGGCGACTACAACAACGATGGATGGGACGATCTCTTCTGCTGTTTCTGGGGACACAACATCCTCTTCCGCAACAACGGAAACGGCACCTTTACCGATGTGACCCATGAGGCCGGACTCTATCAGGATCACGTTCGCTGGGGCGCGGGCTGCACCTTTCTCGACTACGACCGCGACGGCTTCCTCGACCTCTATGTCTGCAACTACATCAAGCTCGCCCCCTCCAGCATTGAACCTGCCGACAAGACCACCTACTGCCAGTGGAAAGGTATCCCTGTAATGTGTGGCCCGCGCGGCCTGCCCGCGGATACCGACATCCTTTACCACAACAACGGCGACGGCACGTTTACGGATGTGTCGGAGAAGTCGGGCATCCTCAAACCCGGCCCGCGCTACTCCATCACCGCCGTCTCCTACGACTTCGATAACGACGGATGGCCTGACATCTATGTCGCGGTCGATTCCGAGCCCAGCATCCTGTTCCAGAACAATCACGACGGCACCTTTACGGATGTCGCAGTGATGTCCGGCTGCGCGTACAACAACGACGGCCACGAACAGGCCGGCATGGGTGTCGCCGTGGCCGACTACGATTGCGACGGCTGGTTCGACATCTTCAAAACCAACTTCGCCGACGACACCTGCAACCTCTACCACAACAACGGTGACGGCACCTTTACCGACGTGGGCATGACCGCCGGCATCGGCGTAAATAACCGGTATGTGGCATGGGGCTGCGGATTCATCGACTATGACAATGACGGCTGGAAGGACATCGTCCAGATCAATGGGCACGTGTACCCCGAAGTGGACCAGTACAACTTCGGCGAATCCTTCAAGAATCCCCGCATCGTCTACCGAAACATGGGCAATGGACACTTCAAGGATGTCTCCGCCCAGATGGGCCCCGGCATCAGCGAGCGCTTTTCCAGTCGCGGCGCTGCCTTCGGCGACTACCTCAACAACGGCGGCATGGACGTACTCGTTCTCAACCTCAACGATCTTCCGTCTCTCCTTCGCAACAAAGGCGACCGGCAGAACTGGATCAAGCTCAAGCTGATCGGAACGCATTGCAACCGGACAGCGATCGGCGCACGCGCCCGCGTCATCACCGGCAAACACGTTCAGATGGATGAGGTCCACAGCGGCACAAGCGTGATGTCGCAAAGCGACCTGCGCCTGCACTTTGGCATCGGCAAGGCAACCACCATCGACGTCATTGAGGTCAAGTGGCCCACCACCCACAAAGTCGAGCGGTTCACCAAGGTCGCCGCAAACCAGATTCTCACCATTCGCGAAGGCGCCGGGATCGTCAAAACCTATAAGCCAAAATCAGCCTAGCAACTCCCTTACTGCCTGGCTGGTACCGTCCGCACGCTGTCCTGTTGGATCAGGAACTGCTTGATCGTCCGCCTCCGGGCGTCGACCGCTTTGGTCTCTTTCTTCACAACCTCATCGTGGAGCTGGAATTGATGTCGCGCCTGCTCCCTCTTCCCCAGCCGGTCATACGCCACGCCCAGCCGGTAGTACGACTCCGCCAGTTGCGGCTTGCCGGCAATCGCGTCCTTATAGTAGGCAATCGCCTGGTCGATGTCATGCCTGGTGAAAGACAGAATCCCCAGCTGCAGATACGCTTCGCCGCACGCGTGGTCCAGGCTCACAGCTTTCTTCAGCAGGGCCTCTGCCTGAGAAATTTCCCGATCACCGGACGACATCTCGTGGCCTTTCAAAAGGGCCATCGCGTACATGTAATTTGCAGTCGAGTTGTCCGGATGCTCGTGAACAAACCGCGCCAGCCGCGTCTGCACGCATGGCAAGGGATCGGGCGAGGCGACCTCGACCTTGCCCATAAATATGTAGGGCTCCTGGTTCTCCGGATCCAGATCGGACGCCTTGCACAAGCTCATCGCAGCCTTGTCGTATCGCGCACCCGCGAATTGTGCCGACCCCAGCGCCGTCAGCATTCGGCTCGACTTCGGATAGGCCTCGGCGCCCTGACGAAACACCTCCAGCGCCTGCCAGACCGCACGGTGGTACAGCAGCTCCGATCCCCACACAAAGTAGTTCTCTTCGCTCGGATGCATACGCGCCGCCTGTGCATACGCATGCACCGCCGCCACCGGATCGCCCAGCTTCTCATGGATATCTCCCGCCAGCCGATGCAGCTCCGCGCGGGGATGTGTTGCAAGCAGGCGATTCACCAGCTCCAGCGCCGGCTGTAGCTTCCCCGACTCTTCGTACGCGCGAGCCAGATCGTACCCATTCCCGGAATCGTCCGGACGGATGCGATAGGCCCTCGCCAGCAGCGGAATTGCGTCTCTGTATCGCTCCTCGTTCAGCAGAAACTCTCCCAGCTGATGGTTCGCCTCAAAGCTGCTCGAATCTCTCGTGACTGCCGCCCGCAGCGCAACTTCTGACTCATGCCGTTGGGCCGCGCTCGAAGCCTCTCCCTGCTTCTTCAGCGCCAGGGTATCGTGCGCAAGCGCCTCGCTAGTCCGCAGAATCGAGTCCGATCCGTGCCCTCCTACCGCGGTCCAGTCCGTCATGCCGGCAACTTTGAAATTCGGCGCGTCGGCAAACTGCATCGGCGGAAAAGCCGCACCAGTCTTGCCTTTGGCGGATGGTTGCAGCGTCCCGCGGCCTCCAAGCACTAATTCAATTCGCTGCAGCGCTTGCTTCGGCGATATAGGGAGCTGCAACGCACCGCTTCTCTGGCCGCTCTTCTCCGCGGTCAGGCGATACAATCCCGCCGGCACATCCTTAAACGCAAACTTGCCGGCCGCATCCGTCTTGGTTTCCCGCGCCGTGCCGGTGGCCTCAGGCGCAAGCCGTACCGTCGCCTCCGCTACCGGATGCTGCCTCGACACCACAACCCCCCGTATCGTAGTGCGGCCGCCCTGTGCCGACGAGGACTGCTGCGCAAACAGGCCGGAAGCGAAAATAAGCATCAGCGCTGCCATCGCCACGCAGCTGCTCCACGCACTCCGGGGTACGGCCAAACGCCACAGCAGACAGGAATGGCTCATTCGGTGATTGCATCTGGTTGTTTCGGGAAATCTCATGTGGTTGTTTCTGGCTCTTCTTTTCAACCTTAGCTCATCGCCAGTTTAAGCAATTCTCCAAGGTTCATCGCGGAGGTTGACTCCACACCTCGAGGAAGAGTGGGCGCGATCACAACCGCCTGATTGTGCCCCTCAAACCAGGCCAGAAATGCGGAGCTGTTATGCCCCGTCAACCTTTGCTGGTCTATCCAGTGATAGTAGGTACCCATGTCCGCATCCACAAGTGATCCCATATAGTCCAGTTCAGGAGTCTTATCGGTATTCGAAAGCAGCTCATTCATGGGCCGCTGTGCCTGCCTGGGCGCATAGCGCACCAGCAGGGTGAGTGGCTGCGCGCGGCGCAAAGCTTCACGCGCCGTCCACATCGCAAACGTAGTGCTGAAGATCTGCGTTCCGGAGCCTTCGGTAAACATCTGCACCTGAAAGCGGTCCAGCACCGGGTCTCCCCCCCGCATTCCCAGGTCAGCAGGCACAAGCCGCGCCATTTCTGTGCGCAACTCCTCCGGTCCCATTCCAGGTTTTGCAATCTGCTTGTTTATGTAATGCAGAAGTGAGGATCGCACCGGCTTCAATGCCGCATACGAGACCGAGGTAAGCTGCGGACTGTGCGCCGCCTCCTGCCCACCGTCTACATACCAGTGCCCATAGGGAACCGGATGCGCCTTCGCGCGGGCTTCCACCGCCGCCACAAGCTGTGCAACTCCGTTCGTGGGGTCCACCTGTGTAAAGTAGGTCCCAACCGTGCGCAAGTACCGGAACAGAGGCTTATCGTACGTCGTCACTCCCTGCCCCAGAATCGCGATACCCAGCCTCTGTATCGGGATCGGTTTCGCCGGGGCTGCTGCCTGCTGTCGGCTGCCATACTCCATCGCGGCTGTTCGGAAGGCATCCAGTTGGCCGGTCGTCCACAGGTACGCAGACTCCTGCTCCAGAAATTCAGCGGGCCGATTCACCCAGTCAACCCGATCCATATTCGGAGAAAGTGAAATGTGCGCAAATCCGCCGAACCACTCATTCAACCCCTTGGGAGAAAGAGACCCAATCACCTTGACCTCGGCATCGATCGCCGCTCGCTCCAGGGGAAACTTGTAGTCGTAATCGATCAGTTGACGCAGAAAACTCGGCAGAAAGCTCAGCGGCAGGGCGCGCAGTACCGCGATATGCTCTACCGCCAGCTTTTTAGCCTGGGGTGGATATCCGGCAAAATCTTCGGCTTTGAGGTCGCGTGGCAGCATAATCACTAAACCAATTGCTTGATCGGCTTTCCCTTTGCCAGTTGCGTTGAGAATCCCATCATCGCCCCAAGCGTCGGTACAAGGTCAATGGATTGGACCGGGTCTTCATACACAATGCCCTGCCGTATATCCGGCCCCAGCGCCATCATCCATGTTGTGCGAGAGGCAATGTCTCCGGTCCGGTGATGCTGAAAACCGTTGCCGCCCGCGTCTTCGTCTGAGTCCCGCCCAAAATCCGGGAGTATCAGTAGCGTGGTGTTGCCCGCATACTCTGGTTCACTCTGCACCGCCTTCCATATCTCGCCGCATAGACGGTCGGTCCGCTGAATGCCTTCAACATAAAGCGAGTAGGCCCCGGAGTGAGCAATATCCATATCGTGCATTGTGATCCAGAGCAGGCTGGGCGCTTCCAGCTTCATCAGCCGCTTTGCAATAAAGACCGAAAGCTCGTCCGGGCTTGACAGCGTCCGGGCATGCGCCATGAAATCCGAAACGGAAAGCTTCAGGATCGTCTGCAGTTGCTGCAGATCGAATTCGCTCCCTTCAACCTGGGGCGTGTAGTACGGCGTCTCGTAGTTGTCATGTATCAGGTGCGCATAGTCATCCTTTTTGCCCGCACTGGCTGCGTCCAGCAAACGCTTCGGCAGAATCACGGTAGCGCCCAGGCCATCGCCATAGTGACGGGCATCGCTCTGTCCAATGCGATTGAATCCGTTGCTCGGCGCAACCACCCATGCATCCGAGGAAGGACGCTTCAGGTCCTTGCGAAAATACTCAAATACCGTGGGATGATGCGGCGGAATCGCCGCAAAATTGTTCAATGTCTCGTACACCCCGGTCGCCAGGCTCGCGGTGGCTACGTAGTGTCCTAGTATGCCGTGGTTTGTCATCCGCGTGAAAAAACTCGACTGCGGAATCAGCTCATGCATCAGATGCGGAATGTTCTCCTGTCCCTCAGGAGCAAAGGTCTCCTGATCGCGAGCGCCGCCACCAAACGTAATAACAATGACCTTCCGCTTTCTCCGTCTCGACTCAGCGCGAAGCAGCGGCCCCGTCCCTATCAAAGCAGTTCCCAGGCTCAGTCCCGCGGCGGTGCGCAGAAAATCCCGCCGGGTGCGTCCAAGATGTGCCGCAATCTCCGCCGGGTTCATGGACTGACCGCGATATTTCATGCCTGTTCCGTTGAATATCTGTTCACTCATAAAACATCTCTTCCCGGTAAGTACTCCATCCTATGCCCATGCTGCAGAGCAAGACTACGCCTATCGTCATGGCTTTGCTGGCGGACCGCTCCTTGAGGAAACTACGAATTGCTCAATCGCCGCTCTTTCCTTGTCTGTCTCAGCCATATGCCGCGACCGCAGCGTTTGATAAAGACCAAACTCCTTCCGCGCAAGACTCTTTTGTCCCACATGAACATAATCGGTGCCCAGCCGGTAATGCGCGTCCGAGAGGCTGGGATCCAGTTGTAGCGCACGCCGGTACTCTGGAATCGATCTCTTATATTCGTGTTGATCCGCGTACAAGTTGCCGAGCTGTAGATGAGCATCCGCCAGGGATCCGTCCAGCGCAATCGCCTTCTTTAAAAGCCCCTCGACCTTCGGAACGTCCAGGCTGGAGTTCTCCAGTTGCTTGCCCTTCCATAAACTTACTGCGTAGTAGTATTGCGCCTTGGCGTTGTCCGGCTCCAGTTCCGCATAGTGTTGGAATCGCTGAATGACCTCGCTCGCCTGCTTCGGAGAGCTTTCGTATGCCTTGGACAGGAACTGATATCCCAGCGGGGCGGTAGGCTTCAAATCGATCGCCCGCATCAGTGCCGTCATCGCATCCTGGTAGAGCCCGCGCGCGTAATATGCCATCCCCAGCCCAATCTGCAACCGAATCGAATTTGGATATCGCCTGGCGCCGGCTCCAAATACTTCGACCGCCGGCTCATAGGTGCGATGCAGAAGCAGCTCGCTGCCCCATGCAAATATGTTCTCTTCGCTCGGATCGATGTGCGCCGCCGACTCGAATTCGTTGGCTGCCGCTACATACTTCCCGTCCTTCTCGTCGATCTGCCCCAGAAGGTTATGCAGTTCTCCCGAATTTCGTTCGCGCAGTATGCTCTGAACGTCCGCGCGCGCTGCGCCATAATGCCCCAAAAGATAATCTGCCATCGCCAGGTCGTATCCGTTATCGTAGGCGCCCGGTTTGATTAGCTGCGCTTTGGCAAGCAGCGGTCGCGCCTCCGCGATCTTTCCGGAATGAATGTAGAACTCCGCCAGGTTATGGTTGGCGCTGTAGTCGTTGGGTTCCAGCTCGAGCGCTTTCCTGAACTGCACTCCGGCGGGCCCAATCTTCTTTGCATGAAACAGGCTCGCGGCCAGATTTGTTCTCGCGGCAGCCGAGTTCGGCTTCAGTCGTACAGCTATCTCTAATTGATGAATGGCTTCCCCGTCGCGGGACTGGGCAGCGTACACCATCCCCAGCAATTCATGCGCTTCAAAGCTTTTGGGCACATCCGGCAGGAGCCTTTCAAGCTCAGATGCAGCTTGTCCATAATGCTCCGCATTGTATGCAGCCACTGCGGTCTCAAATTTCTGGTTCAGTTTTTGCTGCTGGTTTTGTGCGGCTGCCGGTTGAGCCGTCCAGGCCAGGAGTGCACCCAGGAGGAAAACCGTAAGCCGATTTGCGCTGCTCACAACCACCTCCGAATTCGCCGCGTGAGCATTCAGCCTATCAAAATGCGCTCGGGAAATGCACGCCGTGGTGGACATGCATTTCCCGGGCTTTACCGCGTGATATCAGTAGTACAACTTCAGAGCGAACTGGATCTGTCGCGGATCGTATGGATTGTCGCGAGTGGACCCGATTTCGCCGAATGTTGAACTCTGGTAGTTTCCGGAACCGCCGATTGAAACAACGCCGTTGCCACCGAAGTTCGGGGCGTTGAAGTTCGGATGGTTCAGGATGTTGAAGAACTCAGCCCTGAACTGTGCCGACCACCGTTCATTGATCTTGACATTCTTGAATGTCGAGAAGTCAAGCCGCTTGAAGGGCGGTCCTGCAATCTGCCCCGGACGCTGGCCGAGAGCTGCGGAACCCGTCAGGGGTACGCAACCGGTTGGCGTAGGAGGATTCACACCCAGTTCGCAAGGCTGATTGAAGGCGCTCGGGTTGCCAATCCAGTTCAGCACTCCATTGGAGTCCTTGTGCAGGCCGAGCTTCGGATCGCCGGTTAGCAGATCGTTGCAGCCCAGGCCGGCAGCCGTCCCGTTGGCGCAGCCGAAGTTAAGCGGCTGGCCGCCTTGCAGAGTAGCAATCCAGTTGATGGCCCACCCTCCAATCAGGAAGTTTTCCGTTCTTCCTATATCGTGCAGGTAGTTCTTGCCCCGCCCGATCGGCAGCTCGTACCCACCGCTGAAGTGGAACACGTTCCGGATATCAAAGTTGGCCAGTGAACGATCAAAGTTCAGACCGAGTCCCGGCACCGACGGCGCGCGCTGGCCGCCTGTGCTTCCACCATTCAGCAGATCACCGGCATCTGACAGCGTCTTCGAAAAGGTGTAGGTCACCAGGAAGGTAAGCCCATTCGAATATTGCTCTTCGAGTTTTGTTTGCAGACCGTTATAGGTGCTAGCGCCTGCGGTTACCTGGTAACTCATACCGTGCGAGAAGTCAGGGAATGGAACTGCATTCGTCGTACTTGCATTCGCATCGAGTATCTGGCTTACGTTGTTGTTACTCGTGCCTACCTGCAGGTTGTCCGCATGCGTGAACACATACGCCGCCTGCGCAGTCAGGCTACGGTTGATCGAGTACTGCACCGTAAGGTTCGCACTCATGGTCCGTGGAGTCTTCCAGTTGAACTGGGCTCCTTGCAGACCCAGGCCCTTCGCATTCACGTCAGACGGCGAAAACACGATGCAGGAAAGACCCGACTCCAGCGTATAGGTCCCGCCAGGAGTCGCGTTTGAGCATCCCTGCCACGGCGTGTTATAGCCGATCGGAGACACCTGTTGCAGTCCGTCGGGACTGTTGGCCGGTACCTGCGGACCGTACGAGAAGTTATACACAAAGGGATAGTTCTCACCGATGTTCGGCCCATACCCCTGGTTCTCAAACGAGTTGTAGGATATTCCGAAACCGCCGCGCACCACCAAGTCCGGACGCGCCTCGTAGGCAAAGCCCAGACGTGGCGCAAAGTTGTTCTTTTGGACCTGCATCAGGCCGCGCCCGTACTTGTTGGTCCTCTCCAGGACGATCCCGTCCTGGGCGAGGAGATCAACAAATCCGTTGCCGTTCAAGGATGGATTGTTCGCGGTCGACGAGAGCGTCCGATTGTCCTTGCCCGTGGCGGGAATCAGGTACGTCGGAGTCCCGTTGTTCAACGCGCTTGGTACAAAGTTCGCTTGTCCGCCGTTCGTCTCCTGAATCGGGCTGAAGTAGTCCCAGCGAAGTCCGAGGTTCAGGGTCAGATTGTTTGTGGCCTTCCAGTCATCTTCAAAATACATGGCCGTGTAGGTCTTGTAGTCATACGTCGTGTTGATGTTGGAAGCGTTGATCGAATCCGAACCGCCTGAGTAATCCACACCATTCGGTACTGTTGCTGCCATCGGCGTCAGCAGGAACTGCGCGCGTCCCAGGTTACCGCTGGTATACGTCGGAACGTCCGCATACTGACCGTTGTAGTCGAAGTTGCCGCGCGAGAATCCCGGCTGCAACGTATCGAATTTGATGCGCTGTGATTCGATGCCCATCTTGAAGCTGTGATTGCCCCAGATCTTCGTGAAATCATCCGTGAGCTGGAGCGTCTGGCTGATCTCGTCCGAAGGGAGGAAGGCATTGCTGCCCAGGGTGGCCAATCCGCCAATACCATACGATGGCAGACCGCCATTTTCCGGAACCTGGGGAATGCCCTGTATCCCGTACTGCCCAGGAATGCCAAGCTGCGAACCCACCGGGCCGAAACGGGTCGTGTGCAGGTGGTTCAGACCCGCACGAAGTACGTTGATTGTGTTCGAGTTGAATACATGGGTCCACGCTGCGGCATGCTGATAGGACTTCGCCGTCTGAATACCCTGCTGGAATCCACCGCCGTCTGCGACGCCACCGAATATTCCAGGAATATACTGCGGGTCGTCTACGTAGCTCACACGGTAGAAGACCTGATTCTTAGCTGAAGCTTCGTAGTCGATACGAATATCAAACGCATTGCGATGCTCAAACAGGTTCGGATTCGATGCATAGTTGGAGAACAGCGAACTAATATTCGACGACGTCGGCGACGGATACAGCTTCATCAGGCTGACCGCATTCGGATCCAGACGATTCGCCGGAATCTGGTTAAGGTCCGGGCAGGAAGAAACAGAATAGACTCCACCCGGGGGGGTGGCGCCGCAAGACGAGGTAAACGGATCGCGTACATAACCCGTCGAAGTCGCCGTGAGCCCGGATACCGGGTCCGTGGATCCCGCTGTAACCAATCTTGTAGTAGCGGGATCCATCACGGTGCCCTGAGGAATAGAGCGCCCCAGGTCGTCCGTCAAAGGAGCCGAACTCGACTGCGCGGCAATCAGATCAGACATGTTCGTATAGCCGCTGTTCCTTTCAAGCGCACTTGGCACTGCACCGGTCAACGCCGTGCCCAGCACGCGCCGCAGACCTTCATAATCGCCGAAGAAGAAGAGCTTGTTCTTGATGAAAGGACCGCCCATCGAAACGCCAAACTGGTTCTGCTGGAGCGCTCCCTTGGGGATGTGATTGTAGTTTTCAAACCAGTCGGATGCATCCAGAACACGGTTGCGCAAGAACCACCACATCGCACCGTGAATCTGATTCGTTCCGGACTTGATGGTTGCGTTCAAAACGGCGCCGCCGACGCGGCCATACTGCGCGCTGAAGTCCGCCGTCTGCACCTTGAATTCCTGAATCGCGTCCAGCGGCGGCAGCACAACAAAGTTGGTCCCGTTCAGGAAGTCAACCGTGTCGGAGTTGTTGTCAATGCCATCCAGCAGGTAGTTGTTCTGTGCGGGACGGAGACCGTTGGCCGAAAAAGCGCCGCTGGCTGCATTGCCGCGGGTATCTGCCTGAGCACTCTGCGCGCCAGGAGCCAACTGCGCCAGGAACGTAAAATTGCGCCCGTTGAGTGGCAGGTCATTCACGCTTTTTGAGCCGATGACCTGGCCCACCGAGGCATCCTGAGTTTGCATCAGCGGCGGAGCGCTGGTCACCTCTACCGTCTCACTCGCAGCTCCGGGCTTGAGTTGAATATTAACCTGCAGCACCTGCGCAACTTGCAGCGTGACGTTTGACTGCGTGGTTTTCGCGAACCCTTTCGCGGTGGCTGTTACCGTGTAGTGCCCGATTCTGATCGGTGTAAAGGTATAAGCGCCGGAACTGTTCGTCTTGGCTTCCAACTTCAAACCGACGTCTGTGTTCAGCAGCGTTACCTGCGCGCCCGGAACGACCGCACCTGTGGTGTCCGCTACCGTTCCGGTGATTGTGCCTTCATCCACCTGACCAAGCACGTACTGAGCGGATACCGCTACGCCCAGGCAGGCGATCAGGATGAAACTCAATCTTCTTATCCAAGCGAAGGAGTTGCGATTTCTGGCCATTCTATAAATTCCTCCGACTACTTATTTCTGTTTGCGTGTCTAAACTTTTTTTAATGCAATTACCGTCGTACGCCCCGCTCTATACAGCAATCACCAATGCGCCGGATCTTAATCAGCCAGATCCCCCGCCTTGCACGGTCCACGGCCAAAAGTATAAATTTCGGCCGCTAAGTAAGCGGTTACATTGTGAACGCTGCAACAGTATTACAGCCATGGATTTCTTGTCAACCAAAAGTTGTAGATTTATCTCTACACAGCCCAAATTCCCTGAAAAATCCTCGAAACTGCCGCCCCAACCACTGTCTCCGTTGGACTTGCTCCTGCGCTCTCGTGCTATTCTTTTTCCACTATGCCGGCTCTCAGCCGGGCGCCTATAGGCTTTGCGTACCCAAGGAATGATGCCCGGCAGCAAAAACGACCCCATTTCACGACGGTCAATCCTCAAAAGCATCGGATTAGCGCCGGTAGCTTTTACAATCGCGCCCATATTCCGGGCCTCCTTGCTTTTCGGCCAACTTGAAAACCCCGCCACGAGGGATCCAGCCCTCCCCTTCGCGGACATTCGCCTTACGCCCCACTATCCCCAGAAATCCCAACTGGCAGACATCCTTCGCCTCGTCGCTCCTGGCTCCGACGGCTATCCAACGGAAAAATACGCTTCTGAAATTGAATCCCTCCTGCATGCGTGGGGTCACGGCCTCAAGGCTTCCGTTCGCGATTCGCAGCCGCTGGAAAAATTCCTCAATCCTTCCGTCGTCGCCTCTCCGCTTTCTTCGGTCAGGGAAACTAAACTGCGGAATGGCTACGGCGTCGATATCGTGAAGCGGCAGTATGACTCCGCGCCGGTCGCGGGCCGCGCCCGCTTCCTCAGCGGGATACAAACCTGGCTCGGACATGCTGCGCGCGTGGAAACAGCGGAGTTCCAGATCTACAGCATCGAGCAAATCGGTGACTCTCCACTGGCCGTTCGCACCCAGACGCGTTACGACCTCGTCACCAGCTTCCATGATGGTCATCGAGAAGAGCGCGTCGGATCGTGGGAATCCGAGTGGTCGCGCGACAGCTCTGGCGCCTGGACAGCGCACCGCTGGGAGATGCTGGAAGAAACCGTCGCCATCGCAAACGGTCCTGTCTTTGTCGATGTTTCCGCGCAGGCTTTCGGCACTGTGCCGTCGTACAAAAGCCAGATGCTCCACGGCGCGGACTATTGGCGTACAGTCCTTGACGGAGCCAGCGGCATTGATCTCTATAACAACACCGGCATTGCCGCCGGTGATTTCGATAACGACGGTTTCGACGACCTCTACATCTGCCAGCCGGCCGGCCTTCCCAATCGGCTTTACCGTAACCGTGGCGACGGCGCCTTCGAAGACGTGACGGAGAAAGCAGGCGTCGACGTCCTCGACAACACCGCATGCGCGCTCTTCGCGGACTTCCGCAATGTTGGACTCCAGGATCTTCTCGTCGTATGCGGCACGGGCCCAATTCTCTTTCTCAATCAAGGCAACGGAACCTTCCGGCGCAAACCTGACGCGTTCCGTTTCGCAAAGCAGCCGCAAGGCTCATTCACCCACGCGGCCATAGCCGATTACGACCGCGATGGGCGCCTCGACGTCTACTTCTGCACGTACATGTACTACCTCGGCCTCGATCAGTACCACTATCCGGTGCCCTACTACGACGCGCAGAACGGCCCGCCAAATTGCCTCTTCCACAACGAAGGCGACGGAAACTTCGTCGAGACCACCCAGACATCAGGAATGAACGCAAGCAACGACCGCTATGGCTTTGCCTGCGCCTGGGGCGACTACAACTCAGACGGGCACCCCGACCTCTTCGTCGCCAATGACTTCGGCACGTCGCAGCTCTATCGCAACAACGGTAATGGCACCTTCACCGTTGTCTCCAAGGAAGCGCATATCGAAGGTGTCGGCGCCGGCATGGGCTGCAGTTGGTCAGACTTTGATAACGACGGCCTCCAGGACGTCTACGTTCCCAGCATGTGGGAGGCGGCCGGCCAGCGCGTCTCCGAGCAGAAGCAGTTTCACTCTGAGGCTCCGCAATCGATCCGCGCGCTCTACCAGCGTCACGCAAAAGGAAACGCACTCTATCGGAACCTCGGCAACGGCGAGTTCGACAATGTTGGCCGGAAGTCAGGAGTCGAGATGGGCCGCTGGTCATGGAGCGCCGACTTCTGGGACTTCGACCATGACGGCTATCCCGATCTCTACGTCACGAACGGCTACATCTCCGGACCGGACCATACCGACCTCGCCAGCTTCTTCTGGCGCCAGGTCGTGGCCAAATCTCCCGACGACGCCCGCTCTTCGCCGGCCTACGAACACGGATGGAATGCCATCAACGAGCTCATCCGCTCCGACAACACCTGGCACGGCTACGCGCGCAACGTCATGTTCGTGAACAACCGCGACGGTAGCTTCGCAGAAATTTCCGGCCCCTCGGGCCTGGACTTTCCCGACGATGGACGCGCCTTCGTGCTCGCCGACATCGATCATGACGGACGGCTCGAGGTCATCCTCAAAAACAGAAACGCGCCGCAATTGCGCGTACTGCACAATGTGCTCGAAAACATCGGCAACTCCATCGCCTTTCGCCTGCGAGGACACACCAGCAACCGCGATGCGATAGGAACCGCCATCACCATCGAAGCCGGCCATCTGCACCAGACAAAATACCTCCAGGCCGGTTCAGGCTTCCTTTCGCAGCACTCGAAGGAGGTCCTCTTCGGCATTGGAGAGACGAAGTCCGGCATCCGCGCCACCGTGCGCTGGCCAAACGGCCTCGTCCAGCACTTCTCAAATCTGCCCGCGAACCATCGCATCGAATTGGAAGAGGGCCGCGCAACATTCACGGCCAAACCATTTGTCGCGCCGCCACCCGCCTACACAAAGCCCGGCCCGGCCCTCAAACCTGCGCCCTTGCCGTCGCGGGTCGAGACCTGGCTGATCGAGCCGCTCAACGCGCCCGTGTTTTCGCTCCCGGCCCTCGACGGAACCGCACATCAGCTCCAGCAGTATCAGGGCAACGGTGTGCTGCTCACCTTCTGGTCGGCAAAGTCGAAGAACAGTCTCGAACAGTTGCAACGCCTCAAGCAGGAGGCATCCGCACTGCGGCAGGCTGGACTTCAAATCCTCGCGATCAACCTCGACGACCCCAGCAAGCTCTCCGCCGCGCGATCCATTGCAAGCAGCGCCCACTTCCCTTTCCCGGTCCTCTTCGCCACGCAGGAAATCGCCGGCGTCTACAACATCATCTACCGCTACCTCTTCGACCGCCGCCGCGACCTGCCCATCCCCGCCTCGTTCCTCCTCGACAAGGACGGCTTCATCGTCAAGGTCTATCAGGGCACAGCGAGCCCACGGCAGCTTCGCCAGGATGTAGGCTCTATCCCCACCACGACGGCTGAGCGCATGCGCAAGGCTCTCCCGTTCCGCGGGCAGCTTGTACAGGACGTATTCATCCGCAATGACTTCACCTACGGCGTCGCCATGTTTCAGCATGGCTACTACGATCAGGCCGAGGAATCCTTCCGCCAGGTTGTCGCCGCCAAGCCGGATAGCGCCGAAGGCTATTACAACCTCGGCACGCTCAGCCTTCGCAGAGACGACCTCAATCAGGCGCGCATATATCTGGAGAAGACCGTAAAGCTGCGCCCCAGCTACCCCGAAGCCTGGAACAACCTTGGCATGATCGCAGCCCAGCAGGGACAAGCAGACGAAGCCATTCACGATTTCCAGCAGGCCTTGTCCTTCCGCCCGGACTACGCAACCGCTCTGCTCAATCTTGGAAATGTGTATCGCCGGCAGGGTGACTTCAAGAAGGCGGAGCAGTCTCTTGCCCAGGCTCTCCAAATCGACCCCAACAATTCCGAAATCAACTACAGCGTTGGCATGCTTGGCGCGCAGTTGGGCCAGACGCAGTTTGCGGAGCAATATCTAAAACAAGCAATCGAGCTCAATCCGGACTATCCGCAAGCCTTGAACAACCTCGGCGTCCTCTATGTCCACGTGCAGGACTATCCAAAAGCCGAAGCGCAGTTCAAAACCTGCATTCGCCGCGTGCCGGACTTCGACCAGTCATACCTCAATCTCGCCAGCCTTTATGCCATGCAGGGCGAGACGGCGCAGGCCAGGCAGGTCATCCACGATCTGCTGCATATCGATCCCGCCAACCCCGCCGCTTTGCAGGCATTGCAGATGCTAAAATGACCGCGCTGTACCGCGGCGCGAAAGGGCCACCGAGTTGAACCGCCACATCCTGCATCCAAGTCGTACCGGAACTATTGTGTCCTGCCTGCGCGCAGCCACTCTGTGCAGCCTGTTCGTGACGGCATCTCTTGCTCATGCGACGGCCGCTCCGCAGAAGCGGCATAAACAGCCGGACTATTTCGCCAAAGCCCAGACGCTGATGCATCAGGGCCTACTCGATCGCGCCAAAGCCCAGCTCATCGCAGAGCTCAAACAGCACCCGTCCAGCGCAGACGGCTACAACCTGCTCGGCATTGTGGAGAGTCAGCAAGGCGACTACGCGGATGCGCTCGCTGCATTCCAAAAGGCTCTTCAGCTCGCGCCCCACTCCGCCAAAACCCACATCAACCTTGGCAATCTCTACCTCGCACAGAAGAAGCCCGGCCTGGCCGGGCAGCAGTTCCGCTCCGCCCTGCGCCTTGCCCCAGCCAGTCGCGATGGCAACTACAACCTTGGCCTCCTGCTCATGGCCCAGCGCCAGCCTGCCAAAGCCATCCCCTATTTCGAGCGTGTCCGCCCGCGCGACACGGCGACCGAGCTCAACCTGGTCCGGGCCTATCTTGGAGCCCAGCGCACCACCGACGCGCTCCATCTCGCTACCCACCTCTCCGCCACGCACCCGACGGACGTCAAGCTGCACTTCTCGCTCGGCATCCTGCTTGCATCGGCGGGCCAATACAAGCCTGCGGCGCTTGAGCTGGAGAAGGCCGACGCGCTCACACCGGGACGATTCGACATTCTCTACAGCCTCGGTCAGGCCTACCTGCTCGACGGCAACTACCCAAAGGCCGAGCTTGAACTTTCGCAGGCGATAGCGCGCCAACCCAACTCCGCGGACGCTCTGTATCTGATGGGCAAAACCTATTCGAAGGAGTCCCGCCCACTCGACGCGCTCAACAGTCTGGTGCGCGCGCATGCGCTCGCGCCGAAGAACACGGACATCATCCTGCTGATGGCCCAGGTGAGCATCGCCGAGGGCTACTATGAAGACGCGATCCCGCTGCTGCAAAAGGGTCTCGCCATCGCGCCGCACAATGCGGCCTTGCTCTCCGCGCTTGGCCAGAGCTACTTCAGATCTGATAATGTCAACAAGGCCATGGCGGTGTTTCAGCAGGTCGTCGCCATCCAGCCCTCCGCGCGTGCCTACGGATTTCTTGGCTTGTCGCATGCCTCTCTCGGCAGATTCGATCAGGCCCTGCAGGATTTCGAGAACGGGCTCAAGCTTGACCCCGGCAATAGTTTTTGCCTCTTCAATCTCGGCTACATTGCCCAGCAGAAGGGTAATGACACGACCGCGGAAAACATGTACGAGAAGGTCCTGCGCACAGACCCCAACTTCCCGAACGCCCTGCTGCATCTGGCCACTTTGCGCATCAAGGCCAGGCAACTCCCCGAGGCCGAGCAACTGCTCAAGCGCTACATCCGTGTGGCCCGCAACCCGGTCACCGGATATTACAAACTCGCGATGGTCGAACGTGAGCTGCATAAGCCAGACGCCTCCAAACGCGACCTGGCTAAGTTTCAAGCTCTGTCAAAAAATGCCGCCCCAAAAACCTTCGCCTATGAGGACCTGTTCGATTACCTCGACAATCGCTCCAAGCTCTCAGCGCATGCCCGCAATCAGCAGGACGTATCCGATCTTCAGGGGCAGTTGAAGAAGCATCCCAATCAGCCCGAAGCCTTGTACATGCTCGCGCAGGCTTACCTGCGCTCCGGCCAGATCGACAACGCCCGCGGCGCCATCGCGCAGCTCGTCAAGGTCAAGACGGGCGACTACCGCACGCTCACCGGAGTCGGCGTCCTGCTCGCCCGCTATCGCCTCTACGACGACGCGATCACGCAGTTCCAGTCTGCCCTGCAGTTGAAGCCGGACTCCGACGACGTCAGGTTCGATCTCGCCAACGCATACTTCCGCAAGGGTCTGTACACCGATGCGCTCAACACCGCGCAGCATATCTCAGCCCAGGGACACGACAACTCCTACCTCGCGCTCGTCGCCGACATCTACGCGCACCTCGGCAACCTCACCCGCGCCGAGGAGATGTATCGCAGCGCCATCACACGCAGCCCCGACAGCGATCAGAACTACCTCTCGCTCGCCCTGCTCCAGCTTCGCGAAGGCAAAGTCGACGACGCGAGAATGACGCTTTTGCAGGGGCAGTCCCGCGTCCCTGCCTCCGGAAAGGTCCTTTGGGGACTTGGCGTCACTTCCGTCCTGGATGGACAGACAGCACAAGCGGGCACGCAATTTGAGCGAGCTCTCGACCTGCTCCCCGAGTGGCCCGGCAGCTACTCCATGCTCGGCGTCTTCTACTTTGAGACCGGGCAGATCGCCAAAGCCAAAGACGTTCTCCACCGCTTCAGCAACTCCAGCGCGCATGACGTTCTCAACACCCAGCGAATCGAGCAGGTCCTCGATAAAGCTCCCGCGACCACGCCGGAAAATCTTGGGCCGCTGCCCATGCCGATGCGCGAAAATCTGCTTCGCCTCGCGCTCACACTCGCGGACAAAACGCTCTAACCACGATCGCGCGGCCGCTGTCGAAATGCGTTCCCGGCTCAGCCTTCATCGAGTGTGATAATGTTTGGTCGGTTGAGCCATGACACATAGAATCGATCCCAGACAACGCCCCCATACCAGTGCCGGAAGCCGTTTTTCCGGCTTGTTCCTGAAACCGCTTGCACTCGTCGCCGCGCTTTGCCTCCTCGTGCCCTGCCTCGCGCATGCCGCCGATGCCGCGCCCGCGATCCGCTACAACGCGCAGACCCACGTCTTTCGCATCGACGGAGGCGGCGTCTCCTACATCTTCGGCGTCAACAACAAGGGCGCGCTGCAATCCATTTACTGGGGCCGCGAGCTGGGCGCGAACGATCCTTTCCCGCAGCCGCAGCAGGCGCAGCCCGTCGCCTCCTTCGAGCTGCCGGTGAACACCACGCCCGCCGAGTATGTCGGCTGGGGCTCTGGACTCTACTACACGCCCGACATCAAGATCACCTTCCCCAATGGCAATCGCGACCTGGTTCTGCACTACGCCTCGCACGCCGTCAACGGCGATACGCTGACCATCGTGATGAAGGACATTTCGCTCGATATCTACGTCACGCTCGAATACCACATCGATCCCGCGACCGGCATCCTGCGCCGCCGCGCAACCATTCAGAACAAGACCCAGAAACCCTTCACCATTGAAGAAGCCTTCTCCGGCACCTGGAACCTCCCGCGCGGAACCAACTACCATCTCATCTCCCTCGCCGGACGTTGGGCCGGAGAATTTCATGTGCAGGACCAGCCCATTCACGAGAACAAAATTGTGCTCGAGAGCCGGCGCGGATCCACCGGCCACCAGAACAATCCATGGTTCGCTATCGAACGTGGCAAGCAGCCCGACCAGGACCACGGCGACGTGTGGTTCGGCGCGCTTGGCTGGAGCGGCTCCTGGCAGATCGCCGTGGAGCAGAACGAACTCCGCCAGGTCCGCGTCACCGGCGGCTACAACCCCTTCGACTTCGGCTACCGGCTCGCTCCCGGAGAAAAACTGCAAACACCGTATTTCTACGGCGGCTTCTCGCATCACGGCATCGGCGGCGCGTCCCGGCTTCTCCACCGATTCGAAATCAGCACCATCCTCCCCCATGCGCCGCATCCCAAGCTGCGTCCGGTCGTATACGACTCCTGGGAAGCAACCGGCTTTCACGTCGATGAAGCCGGGCAGGAGGCTCTCGCGGAAAAGGCTGCCAGCATCGGCGTGCAGCGCTTCATCATGGACGACGGCTGGTTCGGCGAGCGCAATGACGATCACGCCGGCCTGGGCGACTGGTGGGTCAATCCCAAAAAATTTCCGCACGGCCTCAAGCCGCTCATCGACAAGGTCCACTCGCTCGGAATGCACTTCGGACTCTGGGTCGAGCCGGAGATGGTCAATCCCAACAGCGACCTTTACCGCAAGCATCCGGACTGGGTCCTCAACTTCCCCGGACGCCCGCGCACCGAAGGCCGCAACCAGCTCGTCCTCAACCTCGCGCGTCCCGATGTACGCGCCTTCGTCTTCAACTTCCTCGACAAGCTGCTCACCGACAACGACATCTCTTTCCTCAAGTGGGATTACAACCGCAACTGGTCTGAGCCCGGGTGGCCCGCCGTCGCTCCCGACAAGGAAAAGCAGGTCTACGTCAAATTCATCGACAACCTCTACTCCATTCTTGCCGAGCTGCGCGCGCGCCATC
Source organism: Acidobacteriaceae bacterium (assembly GCA_035532055.1). Lineage (GTDB taxonomy): Bacteria > Acidobacteriota > Terriglobia > Terriglobales > Acidobacteriaceae > Silvibacterium. The sequence goes on from DATKRT010000022.1 coordinate 107,388, forward strand.
CCAACGTCGAAATTGAAGACTGCTCCGGCGGCGGCGGCCGCGTCGATCTCGGCATCCTGCACTATACCGACGAGGTCTGGACTTCCGACAACACCGACCCCTTCGATCGCCTCAGCATCCAGAATGGATTCACCTACGCCTACACACCCGGAGTCATGATGGCCTGGGTCACCGACTCGCCCAGCTGGGCCAACAACCGCACCACTTCGCTTGAGTACCGCTTCCTGTCCTCCATGCAGGGCTCGCTCGGCGTCGGCGCAAACCTCAGCAAGTGGACGCCGGAGGACTTCGCGACCGCAAAGAAGATGATCGCGCAATACAAGATGATCCGGCCCATCGTGCAGCGCGGCGACCTTTACCGCCTCATCTCGCCGCTCCACGGCAGCGAACACTCCGTCACCGAATCCGTTGCGCGCGATCGCAGCCAGGCCGTGGTCTTCGCCTTTCTCCACTCCAGCCAGATGGGTTATCCGTACCCGCAGGTCTTTCTGCGCGGGCTCGACCCCCACGCGACTTACTCCATGCAAGCGCTTGACGGCAAAGCCTATCCCGGCACGCCGGCCTCCGCCAGCGGCGCCTATTGGATGTCGAAGGGACTCAGCCCGGATCTCCACGGAGACTTCCAGGCCGCGCTGTTTCTGTTGAAGAAGGTGCAGTAGTCACGCAATTGAAGAAAGTGCAGTAGTGACGCAAAACAATCCCGGCGCAGGGCGAAATCTTCACTCCGCCCTGTGCGCGCGGATCCATCCTTCGCTTGCTATTTCTGCTTATCCGGCTGCGCAACCGTCGCGCGCATTGCGCCGGTGGAAATGCCGCCGTCCACCAGCAGCGTCTGCCCGGTAACGTAGCGGCTCGACTCCGCGGCCAGAAACACCACCGCGCTCTCCAGATCGCGCGGTTCGCCGGGGCGCTTCACTGGAATCCGGTCCACCAGGTAGCGCACCCACTCTTCGTTCTCATACAGCACTTTGTTCTGGTTCGTCTCGAACCAGCCCGGAGCCAGGCAGTTCACCGTCACGCCATGCCGGCCCCAGTCGTCCGCCAGGCTCATCGTCATCTGGCGCACGCCGCCGCGGCTCGCGCCATACGGAGCCAGCCCCGCATAGCCAAACACGCTGGTCACTGAGCCAATGTTGATAATCCGGCCATAGCCTCGCGCAATCATGCCCCGCGCCACCGCCTGTGAAGTAAAGAACATCCCCCGCAGATTCGTCTCCAGCACCTGGTTCCAGTCGTCCCAGGTCACATCCAGCGCGGGCTTGCGCACATTGCATCCCGCATTGTTCACCAGAATATGAATCTGGCCGAAGGCAGCCTCCGCATCAACCACCATTCGCTCTATGCTTTCGTGGTTGCGCACGTCCAGCTCCAGTGACACGACTCTCCGGCCCATTGCCTTGATCTCCGCTTCAAAGGCGGCCAGCGTTTCGCGCTTGCGGCTGGTCAGCACCAGGTCGGCTCCGGAGCGCGCCAGCGCACGCGCAAAGCACTGCCCCAGTCCGCGGCTTGTGCCCGTGACAATTGCAACCTGCCCTGTCAGATCAAAGAGAGAATCGCTCATATCTCGTTCGGAGTCAGAATCACTTTCATAAGATTCGGCTCGCGCGCATGCAGACGCGCAAACCAGCTCGGTCCGTCTTCGAACGACGCCACGGCCGTAATCAGCGGCTTCACCCGAATCTTCCCGCTCGCAATCAGTGCAATCGCCTCAGGATACTCGCCCGCCGAAGCGCATGATCCCTGCAACCGCACCTGCCGCGTCACCACCTTTTGCAGCGGCAGCGCGACTTCCGCCGTAATGTTCCCTATCAGTGTCACCGCTCCGCCCTTGCGTACGCAATCAATCGCAGCCGCCACGGTTTCTGCCCGGCCTACAGCTTCCAGCACCACGTCCACGCCCTGCCCTGCGGTCAGCCGCAGGACCTCCGCAATCAGCTCAGCCCCGCTCGCATGCAGAGTATGGTCTGCTCCCACCTGTTCCGCCAGCTTCAAACGTGACGCATCCACGTCCGCAATCAGCACACGCTCGCACCCAGCCGCCTTGGCCGCCTGCATGGTCAGCAGCCCGATCATACCCGCGCCAATCACCAGCACAGTCTTCGCACCATCCATGGGCGAAAGCCGCACCGCGTGCAGCGCGACCGACACGGCCTCCAGCATCGCCGCTTCAGGAAACGAGATCACATCCGGCAGCCGGTACAGAATGTGCTGCGGCACTGCGACAAACTCCGCGAAGGCTCCATGCCGTCGATAGTCGCCGCAGGAAACGCCCACCACCTGCCGGCTCTCGCACAAATTCACTTCGCCGCGCGCACAGTATTCGCAGCGCCCACAATACACAGTAGAGTCAAACGTGACGCGGTCGCCTTCCTGCAAGCCCATCACTTCGCTGCCCAGCGCGGCCACCGTCCCTGCGGCCTCATGCCCCATCACAATGGGTGGAATGCGCCGCCCTGAGGTTCCGTCGTAGCCGTGCACATCGCTGCCGCAGATGCCGCACGCCTCCACCTTCACCAGAACGTCATTCGTCCCGACCGAAGGAACCGGCAGATCGGCAATTTCAAGATGACTGTATTCAGAAAGTAGAAGTGACTTCATACATAACCATTCAGGCAGATGCTTCTACCTTACATCCTCGCCCTTCCGCACGTGTGCTTTACACGCAAAAGCTGCCATGCACTATACTTCGATGGGCTTAAAAAACCGTCCACTAAATCATCCAAAGGTTGAACCATGCCAACTATCAATCGCCGCGAATTGATTCTCTCCGGGCTGGCCCTTTCCGCATCCACCGCCATCGCTTCCAACGCCTTCGCCAAGGCCAACGCCGTGCTTGCAAGCGCCGCCGGGCAGCCATCCGGCGCCGTCTCTCCACGAGAAAAACTCCTCTTCGACTTCGATTGGAAGTTCACCTTCGGCAACGGAAACGACCCCTCCAAAGACCTCGACTTCGGAATGGGCCAGGGCGACTTCGCCAAAACCGGCAACTTTAAATTCGCCACCGCCAAATTCGACGACTCGAAATGGCATTCGCTCAATCTGCCTCACGACTGGGCCGTTGAGCTGCCTTTCGTATGGGACGAGGAACAGAAGTCGCACGGCTACAAGCCGCTCGGACGCCGCTACCCTGCTACCAGCGTCGGCTGGTATCGCCGCGCCTTCGATATTCCCGTCAGCGACAAGGGCCGCAGAGTGGTACTGGCATTCGACGGAGCGTTCCGTGACGCGCTCGTCTTTGTAAACGGTTGCTTCATTGGCCGCAACGACAACGGCTACGCCCCATTCCGCTTCGACATCACCGACTTCCTCCATTACGGCGAGCAGAATTACGTCGTCGTGCGCATGGATGCCGCCTTCGGCGACGGCTGGTTCTATGAGGGCGCGGGACTCTACCGCCACGTTTGGCTTATCAAGCACGACCCCCTGCATCTGGGCCCGTGGGAGAGCTACGTCCGCACCAACGTCGAAGGCCAGACCGCGACTCTCGACCTCGGCACCGTTGCCCTCAACGCCGGAGCAGCGGCAGAAAACGCAAGCATCCACTGGAAGATTCTTGATCCCGAAGGGAAAGTCGTCGCCACCGCATCGGCCCCCGCGCAAACCGTCCATCCCGACGGCTCCGCCACCTTCACCGCCACAACCCGCTTCACCAATCCCACACTCTGGACACCCGACAACGCGAAACTCTACTCCGCTATCGTCACCATCGAGTCCGGCGGCAAGACCATCGACGGCGAGAAAGTCAATTTCGGCGTCCGCACCATCCGCTTCGACGTGGAGAAGGGCTTCTTCCTCAACGGCCAGCCGGTCAAAGTCCAGGGCACCTGCAACCATCAGGACCACGCCGGTGTCGGCGCTGCCCTTCCCGATCGCCTGCAATACTTTCGCGTGGCCGTGCTCAAGGAGATGGGCTGCAACGCCGTCCGCACCTCGCACAACATGCCCACCCCCGAGTGGGTGGAGGCATGCGACCGCATGGGCATGATGATGATGTGCGAGACGCGCCAGATGAGTTCCAATCCTGAAGGCCTCGAACAGCTTGCCCTCATGATCAAGCGCTACCGCAACTCGCCCTCCATCATTCTCTGGTCTATGGGCAACGAGGAGTGGTATCTGGAAAAGGACCCGTCCGGCACCGCCGTCATGGAAGACATGGTGCGCCACAGCCACGAGCTTGATCCCACGCGCCTGTGCACCGCGGCGGTCAATGGGAACTACTACACCGGCATTTCCAAAGCGCTCGATGTGGAGGGGGTCAACTACAATCTCGACGCGCCCGACGCGTATCACAAGTCACATCCCACGCAGCCGATGATTGGAACCGAGACCGCCAGCGCCATCGCCACGCGCGGCATTTATCGTACCGACCCCATGCGCAACTGGGTCAGCGCCTATGACGTCAATCAGCCCGGATGGGGCGAGACCGCTGAAGTCTGGTGGGACTTCTACGCCGCGCGCACATGGCTCGCAGGCGGATTCGCATGGACAGGCTTCGACTATCGCGGCGAGCCCACTCCCTACGGATGGCCCTCCATCAGCTCGCAGTTCGGCATCGTCGACACCTGCGGCTACCCCAAGGACACCTTCTTCTACTACAAGTCCTGGTGGGGCAACGACCCGGTGCTGCACCTCTTCCCGCACTGGAACTGGGAGGGCGAAGAAGGCCAGCCCATCTCCGTCTGGGTCCACTCCAACCTCGACTCCGTCGAGCTGCTCGTCAACGGCAAAAGCCTCGGCAGCAAGCAAGTCCCGCACCTCAAGCACATTGAGTGGAAGGTGAACTACGAGCCCGGCGTGATCGAAGCGCGCGGCACAAAGAACGGCAAAGTTGTCATGACCGCCAAGCGCGAAACCACCGGCAAACCCGCTTCCATTCGCCTGACCGCGGACCGCACCAGCATCAACGCCGACGGCGAAGACGTCGCCGTGCTCCGCGTTGAGGCCCTCGACGACAAAGGCCGCCTGGTCCCCACCGCCGACGACCTCATCGTCTTCCACGTCTCCGGCCCCGCGGCCCTCATCGGCGTCGGCAACGGCGACCCCAACTGCCACGAATCCGACAAGGGTTCCAAACGCAGCCTGTTCAACGGACTCGCGCAGGTCATCGTGCAGGGCACCAAAATACCCGGCCAGATCACCATCGAGGCCCACGCCCGGGGTCACATCACCCCGGCTACGCTCATCCTCAACGCACAACCCGCGAAGGCGCGTCCGTTCGTGGCCTGAGTCGGACGAAAGATGCGGGCTCGCCGGCATTGCGCGGCAAACACAATCTCCGCAACAAACCACTCCCGGCCGGGATCGAACAACCTCTCGATCCTGGCCGGACTTTTTTGTGCGAAAAGCGCGCAGCACTGCATAATTCAGGAATTCATGCGAACGCCCATGTCGGCGGCCAACCACGCACAACTATCCTCGCAGAGGACTGATTGTTATGATTCGCATGTGGAGGAGATCGGAAGATGAGCGCGTACGTCATCGTCAACGTCGATGCGAAAGATCCTGCCGGCTACGAGGAGTACAAAGCCAAGGCTCCCGCCCTGATTCGGAAGCATGGTGGGGAGTACATCGTTCGCGGGGGAGAATTCGTTGTCCTGGAGGGCAGCTGGGAACCAACCCGCCTTGTGATATTGCGATTCCCCGACCTCGCCTCTGCGCAAGCCCTGTTTCTCGATCCCGAGTATCAACCACTGAAGGCGCTGAGGCAGCGGGTGGCAAACACCGACATCGTGGCCGTTGAGGGGATATGACCGTAACCGACCATTGATTGCCGGCGGACCCCCGCCAAACCGGAAATTACTCACCGGAAACTGCTTATTGATCCACAGCCCAGCATGGCCCAATCGCCTCGGCACGATTCGCTCAAGGCGCACTTTCTTCTTCTCCCTGGAGTTCTCTATGCCGATTCCCCATACCTGCCCCCACACCTTACGCGGTGTGCTTCCTTCCTCATCCGCCGCCGCGCGCCGCTCCCTGCTGCCAAGGCTTCTCGCCGCCTTGCTCGTTGCTCTTGCACTCCTCGCCGTCCGCGCCTCCGCCCAACCCTCGCAACCCCAGCGTCTTTCCAGCGCCATGGTCCCCCGCATCGGCGTCCTTATCCCCAACGGCCCTCCCGACTATCGCATCCTCATGGACGCCTTCACACCGCAGGCCACCGAACACCTTGGCCCGTTCACCTTCCGCCTTGGACTCATTGGGCGCGTACCCGTTGTGCTGGTGCTTCCGCCCGCGGACGGCCCGGTGCTGCGCAGCCTCGCCGCACAGTCCATGTTCGAGCACTACAACATCAAGGCCGTGCTCTACGCGGGAACCTCCGGCGCGCACCTGGGTCCCGGCCAGATGCGCATCGGCGACATCGTCCTCGGCGCAAAAAATGTCGACTTCGGCAATTTCTTTCTGTCCAGAACCGGAGAGGTCCTCGGCGGCGAGTTCGATACCAAGGCCCATCATCGCCCTTTTCACGATCTCTATCTCGACCCGCAGCTCCTCCCCTGGCTGGCCTGCTCGGCCACACGTGTCGCCACCCACACGCATTTTGACTCCTGGGTAAACCCGCGCTTTCCGCGCTCCTCGCCCCGCATCTTTTACTTCGGTGTGCAGGGCACCAGCACCATGTGGCTTGCCAATCCCGCATTCATCCGCAAAGTCCATCGCGCCTTTGGCGAACTCGATGAAGACGGCGACTGGTACTCCAATCTCGCCGCAACGCTCTATCACGTCCCGTTTATTGAGGTGAGCGTCATCTCCGACAGCATTCTCGAATTCCCCAAGACCAAGCGCGGCCAGCCCACGCCGCCCAGCCCTGGCCAGTCCAGCAACCTCATCGCGCAGCGCATCAGCAATCGCATCGCCGTCGATCTCATCCGCCGCTTCGGCAACCGAATCCTCGCCGGCCGCTTCACCACACCGCAACAAAGCCCGTTCCCCGCGGCCTATTTCCAGAACCCCACGCACCCGCAGTCGCTGCTTGCTGGCCTTGACTGCCACTAGCCGGTCGGCGAACGCTCGCATTGCGGGCATCACAAGTTCGCATGTGGGCGGGGCTGCTAAATCGTCAGCAGCGAGGGAGATGGCCTGGTGGAGGCGGCGGGGCTTCCGCCTACGCCCTCAATTTCTAACTCGCCTGAAAACTATCCGGTAAGGGTGAGGGTGGCGGAGAGCCCGACGTCTCCATAGAAAAATCCTTGGATCTTCAGCCTATCGCGTACGACTGTGTACGGTGCCTCCAAATGGCAAAAAATGCTGCCGGCGGCTCTTTGTGCGACCTGTCAATGCATCCCCCGGCAGTGCGGCGGATATTCAAAAATAGGTAGATAATCATCCATCTGGTGGTTGATTATCCACCATCAGATAAACCATGCAGGCAAGTTAGTAGAAGTAGCGTCCGAATTCTGCCGGCAAGATTTATTTCGATTTTGAGGCTGCGGCCGCACGTTGTTTGGCAAAGGCGACCAGAGAGATGAAGCGGGGGGTGCCATGCAACGACTTGAGGTCGAGCTTCGGCAACATAAACATTCTGGTCATGAAGCCTGTGATGCGAATAGCACGATCATGTCTGCGGTTCGCTGGGCTGGCTTCGCCCGGAATGTTCTAAAGAGTGCTCATTTGGACGAGTGCACCGGGGCGTCCTTCGACATAGCCACCTGCTTGGCGTGAGCAACGAGGGCAGCAAATCGAGAGTCATTATGAAGCGAGGCGAGATCAGTGTCCTCCGCTATGCCTAAGTCAACATAGGGAGGAAGCCCATGGTCGATGGCGTTGCTGATCCAGGCGATGGCCTTGTCGTTGTTTCCACGCTTCGCCTCAAGGCAACCCATGTTGTACTTAGTCACGGCCGTATCGTGAGTTTCCGGACCAAATACACGTTGCTCGATCCCCAGCGTCTGCGAGTAGAGTGCCTCCGCCTTTGCGTACTTACCCATTTCCATGTAGTCGGTAGCCAAGTCCTGCATAGACGCCAGAGTATAGGGATCCTCTGCCCCAAATATTCGGCTGCGGGTCTTCAGAGCCTGCGAGTTGAGAGCCTCCGCCTGTCCGAACTTGCCCTCGTACGCATAGACATCAGCCAGGTTGTTCATGGTTAAGAGCGTCTTGAAATTTTCCGGCCCCAACACGCGGTGCTGGATCGCTAGCGTCTGCGAGAAGAGGGATTCCGCCTGCGCGTCCTTGCCTTCATAGGCATAGGTCACTGCAAGTCCCGTCATGGATTTCAGAGTGTCTGGATTCTCCGGCCCCAGCACTCGGCGCCGTGCTTCCAGGGTCTGCAAATTGAGAGCTTCCCCTTCCGCATACCTGCCTTGACCGAAGGCAACCCGTCCGAGACCATACATGGCGGCGAGGGTCCTGGGATCGTCTGCCCCGAGCATTCGGCGGCTCAATTCCAGCGCCAGGTCCAATTGCTGCCGTGCCTCGGGGTAGAGCCCAAGGTCGATGTAGGCCTTTCCTATCGTGGTGCGAAGCGTCACCTCGACCTCGGGCTGGTTCGTAAACTTGCCGTCAATCCGTTGCGCCGCCCGGTCCAGCAGCGTCCGGACCGTGATGTTCGGATCCGGCCTGGCATTCGTCCTCGACTGATATTCCGCGCTGGCCTGCGCCAGCAGATCGTTCTGCAGGAAATGGTTCACCGCCTGGGCAATGGCCGCTTCACGCCGGGCGCGAATGCTCTGCCGGACACTGACGACGGTCGCCACAATCAGCACCAGCACAAATGCCGAAGCGGTGATGAAGCCGATGCGGTGGCGACGTGCATATTTGCGCAAGCGATACGCGGTGCTGGCCGGCCGCGCCACAATTGGCTGATGGTTGAGATGCCGGGTCACGTCCGCTGCCATCTCCGAAGGTGTTCCGTAGCGCCGGGTCCGGTCTTTTTCCAGCGCCTTCATGGTGATCCAGTCCAAATCACCGCGAAGCAGCTTCGCAAGCTGCCTGGGTTCGCTCCCCCGATTCGCTGCGTTGGCCGAGGACGTTTTTTGTCCGTTGCGATCTTTGTGCTGGGTGGCGACGGCTCATCTTCGCGCACTTGACGCAGCACTTCATTGACGTTTTTCTTGGTATCAAACGGCAACGAACCAGCCAGCCGGGTGATGCACGCTCAGACAGCGGCTGATATTGCCACAATCAAGGTTTCAATCCGCACCCGGCATCGCTGCCGGGTGATGCGCTGCACGGAGGGACGAAACTCCCCGCAGTTCCGGTTTCAATCCGCACCCGGCATCGCTGCCGGGTGATGCGCTTCTTGCCGCCATCGTAGGCAGCCTGTTGCTGCATGTTTCAATCCGCACCCGGCATCGCTGCCGGGTGATGCGCCAACTTCCAGGGCCTTTTATTCTCTACTGCATGTTTCAATCCGCACCCGGCATCGCTGCCGGGTGATGCCTGTTGCGTGATCCGAAAAACATTGACGACGTCCTGTTTCAATCCGCACCCGGCATCGCTGCCGGGTGATGCACCAACATCTTCGGCTGCAAGGCCGATATCCTTGTTTCAATCCGCACCCGGCATCGCTGCCGGGTGATGCCCAACGCTGGCGCATCAGGCGAAGTAACAACAGGGTTTCAATCCGCACCCGGCATCGCTGCCGGGTGATGCGTCAAGAGCGTTACTCACCCTGTCCTCGACTACGAGTTTCAATCCGCACCCGGCATCGCTGCCGGGTGATGCCGCAGCTTGTAGGAGCCACAGTCATGGACGTCGAGTTTCAATCCGCACCCGGCATCGCTGCCGGGTGATGCGCCCCCTCGACGACCTCATACTTCGAGCGCAGGGTGTTTCAATCCGCACCCGGCATCGCTGCCGGGTGATGCGTCGTGGATCTTCAGCACGGTGTAGGTTGTCTGGATGTTTCAATCCGCACCCGGCATCGCTGCCGGGTGATGCGTTGCAACAACGCTTGCATCTGATAATCCGATGCTGTTTCAATCCGCACCCGGCATCGCTGCCGGGTGATGCACGTTGCCCAAGTACTCAACTTGATTGATGGAGATGTTTCAATCCGCACCCGGCATCGCTGCCGGGTGATGCGTGGTAGGAGTTCCTGTGCCCACATTGTCAATTTGTTTCAATCCGCACCCGGCATCGCTGCCGGGTGATGCGTTGATGAATCTTCAACACTGTTTAGATCGTGAGGAGTTTCAATCCGCACCCGGCATCGCTGCCGGGTGATGCGCCGGTGCGCTTAATAACAATATGAGCAAAGCAAAGTTTCAATCCGCACCCGGCATCGCTGCCGGGTGATGCGAAACTGTTTAATGGTGTCCGCTGGTGTCAATTGGTTTCAATCCGCACCCGGCATCGCTGCCGGGTGATGCCGCATTCACAAAGCTGCTATGATGCTGGAGCTAAGGTTTCAATCCGCACCCGGCATCGCTGCCGGGTGATGCAATTGGCTACGGTCACACCGGCCCGGAGGTGCGCGTTTCAATCCGCACCCGGCATCGCTGCCGGGTGATGCAACCTCGCGGAGTTGCTGCGCGCGCAGGCTTTTAAGTTTCAATCCGCACCCGGCATCGCTGCCGGGTGATGCGATAGTTACAGTTCTCGGTATCATTAATCTGTGATTGTTTCAATCCGCACCCGGCATCGCTGCCGGGTGATGCGTCCTACCCGTGGGCAGCCGAAAGGAGAACAAAATGTTTCAATCCGCACCCGGCATCGCTGCCGGGTGATGCACCGATGTTCGCGCCCTGCTCGACGGTGGCGACACGTTTCAATCCGCACCCGGCATCGCTGCCGGGTGATGCGCGTGACGGCTGGTGCGTGGGCTGAGTACAAGCGCGTGTTTCAATCCGCACCCGGCATCGCTGCCGGGTGATGCGTGGGGAGCTATTGAGCTCCCCACTTAATTGAGTGTTTCAATCCGCACCCGGCATCGCTGCCGGGTGATGCATTAAGCATAGTTATTTGCGATTGAGCGCAATGTGTTTCAATCCGCACCCGGCATCGCTGCCGGGTGATGCATGTTGAAGTTGATACCTGATTTTGTTCTTTTTGGTTTCAATCCGCACCCGGCATCGCTGCCGGGTGATGCACTAGACGGTTATCTAGAGTCTATATGGGAACACGTTTCAATCCGCACCCGGCATCGCTGCCGGGTGATGCCCGACGGATGGGGGAACGCTTCACCTGGACTCCGTGTTTCAATCCGCACCCGGCATCGCTGCCGGGTGATGCAATGCGCGCAAGTTCTTCACCTTTCTTCCACTCTTGTTTCAATCCGCACCCGGCATCGCTGCCGGGTGATGCACCCTTGGGAGGACTACGACCAAACACTGGAGGAGTTTCAATCCGCACCCGGCATCGCTGCCGGGTGATGCGCGTTAAGGGTCCGGCTTTGGCTGAGTACAAGCGCGTGTTTCAATCCGCACCCGGCATCGCTGCCGGGTGATGCGTAAGCAATCAGGGGCTTAGTAGACCGCATGAGGTTTCAATCCGCACCCGGCATCGCTGCCGGGTGATGCGACCCAATCGCCGGAGATGCAGGATTGCGCCGCCTGTTTCAATCCGCACCCGGCATCGCTGCCGGGTGATGCGATGCGCCTCGTGCTGCGCAGCAAATTGATCGCTTGTTTCAATCCGCACCCGGCATCGCTGCCGGGTGATGCGTGACGGCTGGTGCGTGGGCTGAGTACAAGCGCGTGTTTCAATCCGCACCCGGCATCGCTGCCGGGTGATGCGATGAGTCATTCTGGCGGCAAACCGTGTCCGCCTGTTTCAATCCGCACCCGGCATCGCTGCCGGGTGATGCGCATCAAGCACAGCAGGAGCCATCCGATGAGCGAGTTTCAATCCGCACCCGGCATCGCTGCCGGGTGATGCGCGCCGCGGGCCTCTGTCAGCTCCCTCATCGTGGCGTTTCAATCCGCACCCGGCATCGCTGCCGGGTGATGCCAGGTACCACGTCACTCCAGCGGCGAGCGATGTGAGTTTCAATCCGCACCCGGCATCGCTGCCGGGTGATGCGTGCTCTGCGCGTCTTCAGGGCGGCGCAAAGCAGGTTTCAATCCGCACCCGGCATCGCTGCCGGGTGATGCGGAAGGCGGCTTATGTAGGTTTCCCGCCGTTGAAGTTTCAATCCGCACCCGGCATCGCTGCCGGGTGATGCGACTATCGCGTAGATGACGGACCAATCATGCGCCTGTTTCAATCCGCACCCGGCATCGCTGCCGGGTGATGCGCCATTTGTTGCGCCAGCCCAGATTATCCGAGCCGTTTCAATCCGCACCCGGCATCGCTGCCGGGTGATGCGTCGGCGGTGTTGGACTTCTTCGGCCCATCGTCGGCGTTTCAATCCGCACCCGGCATCGCTGCCGGGTGATGCTTATTTCCTCGACCACAATGGACGGGGCGTCGTCGTTTCAATCCGCACCCGGCATCGCTGCCGGGTGATGCGGCGATCTTATCACCATCGGTTCGCAAACTTGGCTGTTTCAATCCGCACCCGGCATCGCTGCCGGGTGATGCAATGTAACGCTGACGGAGCTTCAGAGTTACTCAGGTTTCAATCCGCACCCGGCATCGCTGCCGGGTGATGCGCCGGGAATCTCCCGCCATGCCCAAACTCGTTCCAGTTTCAATCCGCACCCGGCATCGCTGCCGGGTGATGCAAGGCATGGGACACGGCTGCGGTGGTCGTCACGGGTTTCAATCCGCACCCGGCATCGCTGCCGGGTGATGCAAGGCATGGGACACGGCTGCGGTGGTCGTCACGGGTTTCAATCCGCACCCGGCATCGCTGCCGGGTGATGCGCGGGGCGGCTGTAATGTTAGCGAAGTTCATCGTGGTTTCAATCCGCACCCGGCATCGCTGCCGGGTGATGCATGGGATGTGCTTGAGGCCACAGTCAACCGCAAGGTTTCAATCCGCACCCGGCATCGCTGCCGGGTGATGCGATCTAACGAAATACTGAAAGACTTAGGACTATAAAGTTTCAATCCGCACCCGGCATCGCTGCCGGGTGATGCACAATCAGTCTTTTCATGTGCCTCCTCAGTACGCGTTTCAATCCGCACCCGGCATCGCTGCCGGGTGATGCGTTGGTGTTGTCGTGCCAGCCGCGACGGTGCCGGAGTTTCAATCCGCACCCGGCATCGCTGCCGGGTGATGCAACCAAGGACGAGCATATTGGTAAGTCCGTCAGTCGTTTCAATCCGCACCCGGCATCGCTGCCGGGTGATGCGACGCCATCCACAGTTAGCGACATCGATCCGCCCGTTTCAATCCGCACCC
>DATKRT010000023.1:0-67053 GCA_035532055.1 Acidobacteriaceae bacterium
TCCTCACTCCCGACGAAGAGGAAATCGCCCCTGCCCGCGAGGCCTGCGCACCCGGAGAAGTCCTCACCCACGGCCCCGAATGCCCCTGTGGATACTGCGCCGAAACCTACCGCGACGCACCCGGCGAGCTCCACCACCCCAGCTGCAGCTGCGGCTTCTGCCACGACACCGAAGAATCCGCCAATGAATCCCAACCCAGCCACAACTCACCATCACTCACCCACCACGCCGGCTCTGAAGGCAACGCCACACCCAACCCACCAACAAAAGAGGATGCCATTCTGAGCGAAGTTGGCCGTGAAACGGCCAACAAAGTCGAAGAACCCGCGGCTGCTTTTGACCGTCCATCTGAGCGAAGCGAAGAACCCGCACTCCCCATCCCCACACTCCAAGCCACCGCCGCCGACCCCGCGAAAGCCGCAAAGAGCTTCGCCGCGCCCTCCTACATCGAGCCCCCTCCCGCCGAATCCGAGACCAATGACAAAGAGGACGAACAGGAACCCGCGCCGTCCTACCAGTCCGTCATTCGCGAGTACTATGCCCAGCTCGCCGAGCGTCAGGCCGCTCGCGCAACCGGAGACCCCGCCCCCCGGCAAGGTGCTTTTGCTCGCTGGGGTGGAGACGGGTCTTCGTCCACCGGGCACGTAGCGCGTATGCCTGGACGGCTTGCCCTGAGCAATGCGAAGGGGCGGCCAGTGCCCGAAGGCATCCGCCGTTACAACCAGCTCATGGCCCAGATCGAACGCAACAAGCAGCTCGCCGAAGAAGCCTGGCAGCGCTTCGTCGCCGCCGAGCAGGCCGCCGGCCGCACCGTCGCCGATCCGCTCGCCAACCGCGCCGTCCTCGTCACCAACCCCGACGGAACCACCTCGAAGCGCTACCTCACCTGGAACGAAGAAGAGGACCGCCGCCTAGCCCACCGCCAGCGCCTCCGCGAAGAAGAGCAATCCCGCAAACCCGCCTAGTGTACTGAGTCTTAAATCCGTTAAAGAAATGATTTTGAGTCTTGTATCAGGGCACGACTTCAGTCGTGCCGTAAATGGCGCAAAACTGATGGGCTTTAGCCCCTGAGTGCTCCTGTTCAAATCGCTTCCATGAATCGAATTGTTGAATGAACTTCAGACTCGGGACACTAGGAACCGGTGGCCATACAAAGCGAAGGTGGCCCATACAAGCCCTCTTTCGGCTTGTGTGGGGAACGGGGAACCAGCTGAGCGAGTTCACGCCGGGCACGGGCGGCAGCATGCACACCAACGTGTGAGCCAACGGAGTGCTGATAGCCACCGACGACTAGCAATTATGATGCGGCGGCCCTGACTGGTTTTCCTCCGCCTTGACACTGCCGGCCAGGTTCAAGTCTCATTGAGGCTCTAGTTTTGACGAATCGACTGAGGTGATGAATGAATATGAGCCGGAGATTTCGCCGCGCCTTGTTGGGTATTGGACTGGTTGTCACGTTGGCATTGGCCGGGAAAGCTCTTGCCCGAGGTCAATCCACCGAACGGCCGGATTTCGGGAGCCTGAAGCCGGTAATGGGATGGAGCAGTTGGAGCTTCCTGAGGGAGCATCCCACCGAGGCAGGAATGAAAGAAGAGGCCAAGGCATTAGTGAAGAGCGGCCTTGTATCCGATGGCTACGTCTATGTGAACCTGGACGACTACTGGTATGACTGCGCCAAAACCAGCGCCGGCGCCAAGTTCGCTCCCAGAGTGAATCAGTATGGGCTGTGGGTCGTTGACAAGGCTGAGTTTCCCGATGGGATAAGCGGACTCGCCAGGTATGTTCATAGCCTCGGCCTGAAATTTGGCATTTACGCAACGCCTGGTATCTCGATGGAGGCTGTCAACCGGAATACGGAAATCGAGGGCACGAAGTACCACGCGCGTGACATCGCGAACGTTTATGAGAGCCAGACGAACTATAACTGCGGAGGCATGGTCTCGATTGATTTCTCAAAACCGGGCGCGCAGGCCTTTCTTAATTCCGAAGTCAAGAGATTTGCCAGTTGGGGAGTGGACTTTGTCAAGGTAGACGGCAACCATCAGCGGGTTACAGGCGGTTTGAACGTCGCAGAGTGGGCGAAGGCGATTCGTCTAAACGGACGCAAGATGGTATTCGATGCGACTGAGATTCCGACGGGGATGGTGGCTTTGGCTGCGCGATATGCCAACCAGTGGGAAGCGCCTTCCGACGTAGAGTGTTATGAATGCGAAAAGGGCGGTGGAGTATTCCCGCTGACCGACTGGTCCCATGTCCAGTCGCGCTTTCGATTCGCCGCTCAGCTGCGTCAGTTTGTGGAACCTGGAAGCTTTATGGATTTGGACTCGATCGAAGTTGGCAATGGCGCCAAAGATGGACTGACTCTGGACGAGCGAAAGACGGTTTTGAGTCTGTGGTCGCTGGCTTCTTCGCCGCTGCTTCTGGGGACCGACCTCACGCAGTTGGACAGTCAGGATCTTGCGCTGCTCAAGAACAAGCCGGTTATTGGCGTCGATCAGGACGGAATTGCGGCGAGGCGGGTGGTGTTTTTGCCTGGGTGGCAAGTCTTTGAGAAAACAACGTCGCCTGGACGTGTAGTCGTCGGAATGTTTAACACCGGCGCGGCCGCCAGGCGGTTGGATGTTCCGAGCAAGGTCCTGGGTTTGGAAGGATGTGAGACTCACGCTTGTTCTTCAACGGATTTGTGGACGCATGAGGTTGGGCGGGTAAACGGGGATGTGTCGGCGATGGTTCCAGCTCATGGCGTGGCGCTGTTCGCCATCGCCTCCCACTAGTACCACAGTTGTAG
Source organism: Acidobacteriaceae bacterium (assembly GCA_035532055.1). Taxonomy (GTDB): domain Bacteria; phylum Acidobacteriota; class Terriglobia; order Terriglobales; family Acidobacteriaceae; genus Silvibacterium. Next base: position 2,789 of record DATKRT010000023.1, read on the forward strand.
ATAGTGGCAGATTCCCCACTCAAGCGTTTTTACTTGAGTGGGGAACGGGGCATCAGCTCAGCCGGTTCGCGCCGGGCACGGGCGGCAGCATGCACACCAACGTGTGGGCCAACGAAGTGCTGATCGCCACCGACGACACCAACAAGACGCACTCCAACCTGAATCACTGGCTGGGTTGATCTTTCAAAAGCCTGTCGATTCGATCACAGCATGGGAATGCCACGCCTTAACCGTGAGCGCAGCGAAGGGGCTCGTGGAGTATTAGGATGACTCGCTGACTCGCTGACCCGCTGACTCGCTGACTCGCTGACTAGCTGCCTCGCTGCTTCTAAGGTTTCGCCACCTTGTCCGGAGCAATCTTCACGCGCGGCACAATTCCCGAGCCCTCCAGCACCGAGTAGAACTTATCCACCGCCAGGTTCTTCATCGTGTCCACGTGTCCCGACGGCCAGTAGACGGTAAGGCTGTCGATCCTGGTCGCCTTGCCCAGCCCAAAGTGCACCCGCAGATCGCTCTGCGAAAGGTAGCTGCCGCCGGAAAACACCTGCGCTGTCTGCGTCATGCCGTCCGCCTTCAGCACCAGCCGGGCGCCAATCGCCAGTCGGTTGCTCTTCGTCCCGGCCAGCTCAAAACTCACCCAGTTATCGCCCGTAACTCCTATATTTTTCAATATCATAGGAGATCCGTCGATGGCTCCCACCACCATGTCCATCTGCCCGTTGTTGAACAAGTCCCCCACCGCCAGCCCGCGCGACGCACGAGGAACCATGATCGCCGGCCCGGCCTCCTTGCTCGCGTCGCAGAAGGTGCCGTTGCCCAGGTTCATGCTCAGCACCATCGGCTCCTTGTACCGCGCCCCCGACGGCAACTGGTCCACCTGCGGATACACATGCCCATCCACCGTGAACAGGTCCAGCCAGCCGTCGTTGTCCAGGTCCGCGAACACCGTCCCCCACTTCACGTAGGGCAGCGAAGGCAGCGCCAGACCTGCCGGGTAAGCCACGTCCGTAAAGTTCCAGTCCCCGTCATTGCGGAACAGGTTGCTGTTCTCATCCGAGAAGTTCGTCACGTACAGTGACGCCCGTCCCGTGTGGTTATAGTCCCCCACGGCAATGCCCATTGAGGCCTGCTCTGACCCGTCCTCGCTCACCGCCGTCCCCGACTGCAACCCGATGTCCTCAAACTTCCCATTGCCAAGATTCTTGTACAGAAAGTTAGGCGTCGAGTCGTTCGCCACATAGATGTCCGGCAGCTTCGTGTTGTTCAGGTTCACAAACACCGCGCCCAGCCCGTAGTACCCGTTCGGGTCGTCCACGCCCGCCTGCTTTGACACATTCGTGAACGTCCCGTTCCCGTTGTTGTGGAACAGCGAGTCCCCCGCGCCCCGCAGCCCGCGCGGCCCGCACTGCACATCGATGCCGCGATACTTGCAGTACGGCTCGCTGCCGAACGCCGGCATGTCATCCAGGTGGAAGTCCACGTAGTTCGTCACCATCAGGTCCACGTAGCCGTCGCCGTCGTAGTCGCCAAAGCTCGCGCCCGTCGACCACCGCGTATCCTGCACGCCCGCCTTCGCGGTCACGTCCGTAAACGTCCCATTGCCGTTGTTGCGGTACAGAATGTTCCCGCCCAGGCACGTCAGGTACAGGTCCGGCCAGCCGTCGTTGTTGTAGTCGCCCACCGCGCCGCCCATCCCAAAGCACGGCTTCGTCAGCCCCGCCTGCTTGGTCACATCGGTAAACGTCCCGTCGTGGTTGTTGCGGTACAGCGCCCCGCGCACGCCCGCCAGGTTCTTCGGGTCCTTGATCGCCTCCGCCACCGTCGGCGCGTTCGTAAAGTAAATGTCCGGCCAGCCGTCCCGGTTGTAGTCAATCAGGATCACGCCCCCGCTCATCGACTCCACAATGTACTTCTTCGACGGGTCTGACATATGGAAGAAGTGGATCCCCGCCTGCTTCGTATCGTCCACCAGCTGCGGAATCGTCCGCCCCTTGCACGTCGCCGCCTTCGCCCCCGGCGGCGGCGGCATTGGCGGAGGATGGCCCGCCTGCGCATACAGCAGGCTGCCGCAAACGGCATATACAGCGAGGGAGCGAAAGGCTTGGCGGATTGGGGATACGGTCTTGGACATTAGTGTTTCTGCTGTTGTATCTCTTGGATATCTTGCTGTGCCTGCGCGCGCGAGGCTGCCTTCATCTTCTCGTAAATCGCCAGCTCCCGGTTCGCGTCGGCCGTGCGCGACAGCTTGCGGTACGCCGCCTGAAGCTGGTAGTGGACATACGCCTTGCTTGGATCAAGCTTCGCCGCAGCCTCCAGATGCGGCAGCGCCTGCTGCGCCTTGCCGTCATCCATCAGCATCTTCCCCACTTCATACTGCGCAGCCGCATAGTCCGGATGCGCGGCCAGCACCTGCCCAAACAGCCGCATCGCCTCATCCCGCTTCGACTCCTGCAGGTTCACAAAGCCCAGATCATACAGCGCGTCCACATCCTCTGGCTCTATCGCCAGCTCCGCTTGCAGCTCCTTCGCCGCATCCGTCCACTTCCCCGCGCCGATGTCCGCCTGCGCTATCACCGAGTGCGCCTGCGGATACTTCGCATCCGAAGCCAATATCTGCCGCCCCATCGCAACCGCGCGGTCATAGTCCCCGATCTTGTTCCACAGCTGCGCCACCAGCAGCAGCTCCTCGTTCGGCAGCGTCTGCTGCTGGTAGACCTTCAGCACCTGCGACGCATCCTTCAAGTCCCCCGTGCCCGCCAGCGACGCCGCCCACGCATAGCCCACCACCGGATCGCGCATCGCCGCCTCGCCCAGCGGATAGAACGCCGTCGCCGCATCCCCATATCGCTTCAGGTTGAAGTAGCTCATCCCCAGCATCGCCCGCAGCGCCTGCGCATCCGGACTCTCCTTCACCGCCGCCGACAGCCCGTGGACCGCCTCCGCATAGTCGCCCGCGCGGAACGCCGCCTGCCCCAGGTTCTTCTCCAGATTCGATATGTTCGCGTCCCACCGCTCCGCCGCCTCATAGTGCGTCACCGCATCGGCATAGTTGTGCTCGATGGCCTCCGCCGTCGCCAGGTCGCTGTAGCTCTGCGCCAATATCGGCCGTAGCAGGCTCTCTTCCTTGTCCGCCGTCGCCCGCTGCTTCGGAGTCAGGTTGGCCTTCTCCAGCGCGCCCGCGCTCACGTGCGCTGTCACATCCGCGCCGTTCGCTCCAATCGGAGCAGCGGCACTCTCCGCCCTCTCGTCCAGCGGAACCGTGCCCACCATGTCCTTCGCGTTCCCGCCTTCCTTCAGCATCAGCGCGGTCGTACGCTGCTGGCTGTCCTGCATCACCTGGTTCTCAAGATCGCGCGCCTTGCCCACAAATACGTCGGCCTGCTTCTCATTCCTCTCGCGCGCATAGATCCGCGCCAGGTCCACATACGCCCTGCGAATCTCATAGTTCGACCGCGCTTCATCCCTGCCCGTCAGCTTCACCGCCTTCAGCAGCATCGCCTTCGCCGTTCCATTGTCGCCCTGCGCAAAGGCGTTCAGGCCCAGGTACAGATACGGCTCCGGCCACGTCACGTTCAGCGTAGTCGCCTTCTTCAGATACTTGTCCGCCACCGCATACTGCCGCTGGCTCGACGCCAGAAATCCCAGCATGTAGTTCGCCAGAAAGTCGTCCGGATGGTACTTGACCTCCTCCTGCATCTGCTTCTGCACCTCGGGCGTCGTCCGCCACTCGTTCTGCGAGAGCTGCGCCAGCCCTAGAAAATAGTGCGCATGCGGCGTCGTCGTGTCCACTGCAATCGCCTTCTTGAACTGCGCGATCGCCTCATTCAACATCCCCGCGTCGCGATAGGCCCGCCCGATCAGCACATGCAGCGAGCCGCTCTCGCCGGCCATCTTGCGCATCCGCCGGAACACCACTTCCGCCTCAGCCTTGCCGTGCGCATTGCCCAGCGACAGCCACGCAATCGCCAGCGAATACAGTGTCTCGATGGAGGGCTGCAACTGCTCCGAGTGCTCCAGCGCCTTCGCTGCCTTTTCATATTGCCGAGTGTCGCTGTACGCCCGCCCCAGCGTCAGATACACGCCCACGTTGTCCGGCTCCGCCTTTAGAGCCTTGTCCGCATTCGCGATCGCCATATCCGGCTTGCCCGCCATCAGGCTCGCGCGCGCCAGCTCCGCATAGGCTGAGGGCGTGCGCTCAAACTCCAGCGAGGTCTTGTATAACTCCGCCGACTGCGCCGGAACCGACTCCAGCAAGCGCATCCGCGCCATCGCCCGCAGCGCCGACGCAATTAAAAGCCTGTTCGCCTGCGCGATGGCCCCCGGATTGCCCGTGCTCCGCACCCGTTCCGCCTCCAGAATGCGATGCGATAGTTCCTTCTGGTTCGCGGTCTCATGTTGCCGGACGGCAGTCCGCGGTGCCGCCTCGGCATGGGCCTTCGCAGACTGCGCCTCCGCCCTGGAAACTGAGGCAACCGTCAAAGCCAGCACGCCGGCAGCGACAGCAGCTTTGGCGGAAAAACGAGGAAACCGCATGTGACGAAAAAGACCCTTCGATTTGGTTGGACTGGAGCTCCCGAGCCGGAAAGCTCTTGGCTTGACTCCGCGACTCTACTCCGCGACTCTACTCAAAGACTAGCGCATTTTCGGGCCAACTGTGCCCCCAAACTCCCGCTCACACTCGATACAAACAATACGCGGAAACACCTGTGAAATAGGAGCAAACCGCAGCAATCGTCCCGCAATACAGAAGCGGCGGGGCCTGATCTTTCAAGCCCCGCCGCTCGGTTTTTACAGCGTTTCGGTCCGCACCCTTAGAACGAGAAGTTCACAGAGTACTGCAGTTGGCGCGCCGGACTGCCCGGGTTCACCGTGCTTGCCTGGCCAAACCCTTGCGGGTTGGCCAAAGTAGGCGTAGTCGCGCTGGTTATGACGTTGTTGGTCGGACTGCAAGGCATGTTCGCTGGACCTCCACCATTCCCGTTCGCGTCAAGAACAGGTGCTGTCGCTCCGCCGCAATACACCGGAGTAGAAGAGGAGAATCCGGCGCCTTCCAGGTTCGCGCTGTCGAAGTTCGGATGGTTGAACAGATCGAAGAAGTCCATGCTCAGCTTGATCCGGTACTTCTCTTTGATGTACCAGTTCTTCGCCAGCTGGGCGTCTACGTTCGTGTTCGGCGCACCGAAGCAGGAACCGCGCCGCGCCATGTTCGACGGGAAGGTCCCAATTGCGTATCCGATCAGTGAAAAGTGATCGGGGTTCAGGAACTGGTCACCGCTGCGGTTCGTATTGCAACCGATATTGGTGGCCAGAGGCCGTTGGTTGCCGGTATAGCCCGTGCCCACCAGCGCATTCAGGTAGCTGTTGTACCCGGTTACGCACTGGCTGTTCTGGAAGTAGGTGCAACCACCGCTCGCGCCGGATGAGAAGACGGTCAGCGAACTGCCTTCAGCAGCGGTAACAATGCTGTTGAGTTCCCATCCACCCAGCGTGTTCTGCATCAGGTGTCCGTGGCTCGCCAGTTTCGGCAGGTAGAACACTTCGTTCGCTACGAAGATGTTCGGACGGTTGATGTTTGTGTTGCCCTTATCCAGACCGGGGTTCGACTGGTCCGTGGTCGCCTGCGAGTCGAAGCCGCCCGACGAATCATCCAGCGCGACGTTGCCGATCGAGTGAGACCAGGTGTAGGCCGCCTGGAACGTCGAAAAGCTTCCAGTCTGTGCCCGGAACAACACCTGCAGCGAGTGGTAGCTCGCATGACCGGCGCGAGCGAAACCGCCGATTGACCCGAAGTTGAACGCCGGACGCAGCGCATTCTGTGCGTTCGTGTTGACCGGAAATGCACCCGCCAGATAGTTCGAGGACGGGATGGCGTTTGGATCCCACATCGAGGTCAGGTGTTCGCCGACGTTGCCGACGTACCCAATCTGCAGTGTGGTGTTGCGCGCCAACTCCTGTTCAATCGAAACGTTCCACTGCCACGAGTTGCCGATTTTACCGTTGGTTGTCTTGTATCCAGTCGGTGAAACCGTCGGGTTCTGCAACTGCGCCGGAGTATCGATGGAACGGTTGGTGCTGGCGGCGATTACGAAGGGAGCGGTGTTCGCCAGTCTCTCGGCTAAGCCCACTGCCTCACGAACATAGAACTGGCCCAGACCGACGCGAAGTGCCGTCTTTCCGTTGCCGAACACATCCCACGCCAAGCCAAGTCGTGGAGCAATGCTATGGTTGTTCTCCTGAACCAGTGCCGCGTTCGGTCCAGGCGTGCCGTTGGAAAGCGGAAGGCTCACACCCAAGCCAGCCAGCAGTTTCACAGCGTTCTGACACGGCGTGGTTCCCGGAACAATCATCGTTCCATTGCAGGCATCCGACGGATTCGCCATTGCCTCCGATGCGCTCCAGTCCTTCGGATTCCAGTTGGCCCATTGGTTCGGGAAGTTGCCGCCGCTGTTGTACGCAGGGCTGGTGTTGCCGCCATTGGTCCCGGCATAGGGTTCACGAAGGATCGACCAGCGGATACCGTAGTCAAGGGTCAACCGCGGAGTGATCTTCCACGTATCGCCAACGTACGGCTCGAAGTCATGCCAGTGAACATCCGCAATGCCGTCGATGCTGTTCTCCGACACCGCGAATTCCTGCGGCTGGCTGCCGGTCCCCGGAAGCAGGATGTTAGCTAGCGCATTATTCGTCTGAGCGCAGGCAGGCTCGCCAGGACCAGTAAGGTTCTGACCGTCCGTGCCCGTCGCGCAATAAATCCCGCTCGGCAGAGTCGGACGATCGGCGCCGTTACCGTTGCTCTCCACCTTCTCATTCATGCCGAATTCAAATCCGGCCTTGATCAGATGGTTCCCAAGGACCTTTGACAGGTTGTCCTGGATCGCATACAGGTCCTCATGGTTGCCGTAAGGCGCAATGTTCCACATCGAGGCATACGTGCTGTATGACCCGTAGGGGTTCAAACCGCCCCAGCCGCCGAAGTACTCATCCTTCTGCTTGATGGCCGTGGGCCACGACGGTGGATAAGCCGACTGCAAAGCTGGAACCGTAGAGGCTTCCGTGCCCCCCAGCGTCGTGATAATGCGGTTCTGTCCAAATCCGAATTCCACGTCGTTCACCATCGTGCTGGAGAACGTCGTAGTCAGCTTCGCCATGATGCTCTTCGAAGGCTGGCTCCATCCCGACTGAATGGTCGGGTAGGCCGATTCGCCCCAGAACGCCGTCGGATTGTTTGGCGACGGGTTGCTCCACGAATCCTGTGTCCAGCGCAGGGTTGCACGGTTGGCATGGTTGATGTTGTAGTCAGCGCGAACGTTCCACTCGCTCCAGTCCAGCTTGTTGGCAAGCTGCGAGGACCAGTTCGATCCATTCACCAACGTCGCGCTTGTCGGATCAGGATAGAACTTCGCGATCAACAGACCGCCGGCATCGGGGCTCGCAATCTTGAGCGGGCTGCCGTCCGCCTGGTCATAGGAGGGGATGACAGGAATCGTCGCACCGCACTGGTCAGTGGATGTACCGGGAGTTGAACCGGTAAAAGCACTGAAGTCGCCGACCTTCTCTGCCGCAGTCGGTACGCAGTTCGCGAAGGAACTGCCTTGGGTTTCCTTGTCCCACTCCTGGTTCCACCACAGGAACAGCTTGTCCTTCTTCACCGGACCGCTGATGAAATAGCCGTAATCCTTGCGGTCCTCTGCAGCCTTGCCGGTGCCGTTGTGGTTGGAGAACCAGTCGTTCGCATCCAGCGTGTCATTACGGCCGGAAAAGAAGGTCCCGCCGTGTGGCTGGTTTTCGCCCGACCGCGTCGTGATGCTGATGATCGCACCCGCCGCCTGGCCGTATTCCGGTCCATACGAGTTACGGATCATCTTGAATTCCGCAATCGTGTCAGTCGCCGGATAAATCAGAATCGTGCGCCCCGAACCCACGTCGTTGTTGTTCACACCGTCGACCAGGAACAGGTTCATGTTGTAAGGGTTCCCGTTGACGGAGAAGTTCACGCCGCCATCCAGGCCCTTGCCGACGAAGTTGGCGCCCTGCGCCGCGCTCACGCCCGGTGACAGCTGCGTCAAACCGACGAAGTTTTCACCATTCAGCGGAAGCTCGCGGATCTGGGTGCCGTTGACGACTTCACCGACCGATGCCGACGTCGTCTGCACCTGAATCGCATTCGCCTGGACCGTGACCGTCTGGCTCGCGCCGCCTACCTGCATCACCACCGGTACTTCGGTGTTCGACGAGGTGTGCACCACAATGCCGGTTTCTACAAAATCCTTGAAGCTGCCCTGGCTGACCTTAACGCTGTATGTGCCAATGGGCAACTGCGCAAAAGTAAACTCGCCCTGTCCACCCGAATGGGTGACAGCTTTTGCGGCTGTACCGGTGTTGGTAAGGGTAACCGTTGCTCCTGGAATCGCCGCGCCGGTCGAATCTGTGACCGTACCGTTGATTGCTCCGGAGTATTGCTGAGCGTGCAGACTGAGCGGAATCGCCACCAGCACCGCGAGAAGGGAGTAGGCCCATATGCGAAGCGTGGACCGCTTCCTGCACGTACCCCTGCCTTCAATCCGATTACACATTAGAGTGCCTCCTTGAAGTAGTTCCTAATTTCTTCTTTTCAATCCGATGGCCCTGAATTCCTGATCCAGGTGGCATCCGACCCTGATAACGATAACAGCTTGAACTGAAACGTTTGATTACTCCTGCAAGTATACGACTGTCAACCGAAAACTCGCGACCCCTACAAATCAACAACTTAAAAATTGAACTTCGGGCAAATCAGAAAACCGAATCAAACGATTGAGCCTCCACTCAATCGTTTGATGGACTCACGGATAGCCGTTCGCTTGCACCTCAGGTGACCAACCCTGAATCTGTCAACCTGTATAGCCCAATCTGCGGGAATTTTTTCCTCTGGATTTCCGCGGCAGATGGCCCTTCTCAGACCCTTAAACCCGCCCTGTACGCTGCTGGAAACTCCACAAAAAATGGAGAAATGCCTTAACTCCACTTGCCCGATCCCTCGACCAGCGTCACATAGCGGTCCACCGGCAGATTCGCAAATCGCTCCACCGCCCCGCCCGGTTCAGGCCACTTCACTTCCACCCAGTCCACCTTCTTGCGCGCGCCCAGCCCCAGCACCATCCGCGGATCATGCGACGACATAAAGCTCCCGCCGCCCACCTTCATCCGCGACCGCTTCAGGTCGCCCGCCTGGTACGTCACCCGCGCGCCAATCGCATCCGGATTGCTCTTCTTCCCTACCAGCTTCACTCCCAGCCAATGCCTTCCCTGCGCGGCGTTGTTCTTCAGCAGCAGCGGAGCCGCATTGTTCACGGCCACCAGTACGTCCACCGCCCCGTCATTATTAAAGTCCCCTACCGCCAGGCCCCGCGCCGCAAAATCCTTGTGAAACACCAACCCCGCCTGCGCGCTCATATCGGCAAACTTCGCACCATTGTTGTGGAACAGCAGCATTGGCTCCCGCCACGTCACCGGAGTCCCCAGCGAGTCGATCAGATCATCCGGGAAGCCGTTGCACACAATCAGGTCCAGGTCCCCATCGTTGTCGTAATCAAAAAACTTCAGGCCCCAGCCGCTCATCCAGCGCGTCGCCATGCCGATCCCCTCCTGCATGGCGTCATCGTCGAATGTCCCGTCGTGGTTGTTGTGATACAGCGAGAAAATCTCCTCATCGATGTTCGCCACAAACAGGTCCATCCAGCCGTCGTCGTCGTAGTCGCCGGCGTCCACGCCCATGCCCGAGCGCGCCCGGCCCTCGCTGCTGTAGGCCACGCCTGCCGCAAAGCCGTTTTCCTCAAACCTGCCGCCGCCGCGATTCATAAACAGAAAATTCGGCACCGTGTCATTCGATACAAACAGGTCCACGCGCCCGTCATTGTTCAGGTCCGCCGCAACCACGCCCCAGGCCTTGCCCATGTGCTCGCGAATCCCCGACTCCTCGCTCACATCCGTGAACGTCCCATCTCCGTTGTTGTGGAACAGCCAGCTCGGCATCGGATTGAATATCTTCGGAATGCAGTAGTGATGCCGACCCTTCGCGTCGAGCCCGCAGCTCATGTCCTTGTTGAACTCGACAAATTGGCACACAAACAGATCCAGCCGGCCGTCGTTGTCGTAGTCAAACCACACCGCGCTTGAGCTCCAACCGCTGCACCCCACACCGGCCTTCTCCGTCACATCCGTAAACGTGCCGTCGCCGTTGTTGCGATACAGAATGTTTCGCCCCACCTGCGTCACATAAATATCCGGCAGGCCGTCGTTGTTGTAGTCGCCCACGGCCACGCCCATTCCGTAGCCGCCGCCGGCCACGCCCGCCCTCTCCGTTACATCCGTAAAGGTTCCGTCGCCGTTGTTCCGGTACAGCGCATTCCGGATCGGCTTCGGCGGCGTATAAAAGTCCGCGTTGCCGCTGTTGACCAGATAAATATCCATCCAGCCGTCGTTGTCATAGTCCAGGAACGCGCATCCCGGCCCGCTCGTCTCCGGCAGGTGCTTTGCCGCCGACTTCCCCGCCGTGTGCACCCAGTGGATACCGCTCTGCGCGGCAGAAATGTGCTCAAACAGCGCGCCGCCAGCCACGCCCGCGCCAAGCAGCGGCAACCCCCGCAGCGAAAGCGCAGCAGGAATCACCCCCTGCAAAAAATTCCGCCGGGATACGGGAAGAGGAAAAAGGGGAAGCTGCCGGGCCATTGCCTGAACAATACCAAAATCACCCGTGCACTAGCGAAAGCACCGCCTCCAATGAGAAAGTTTCTTCATGTACTCCGTTCGCATCCCATGCCTTGCCATGCTCGCAGCCCTCGCTCTTGCATGGTCGGCAGCCGTGTCCGCACAGAGTGCCTCGCAAACAAAACAAGCGAACAATCCTTTTCAATCCCTCGTCCAGGCCGCCAACGCAGCCCGCAACTCCGGCAATACCGCTCAAGCCGTCCGCGACTACACCCAGGCGGTCGCTTTGCGCCCCGGCTGGGCCGAGGGCTGGTGGAACCTCGGCGCCATCCAGTACGAAACCAACCACTACCCTGAGGCCGTCACCGCCCTGCGCAAACTCGTCGCCCTCGCACCCAGCTCCGCTGCCGGCTGGAGCATCCTCGGCCTTTCCGAATTCGAAACCAAGGACTACGCAGACGCCCTCGTCAGCCTGAAGAAAGCCCACGACCTCGGCGGAATCAGCGATCCCGACATCGCGCACGTCTCGACCTATCACCTTGCCATGCTGCTCATCCACAGCGGCGACTTCACCCACGCAACCGCACTGTTGCACTCCGGCTTTGGAACCTCTCCCCCATCGCAGGTAAAGGTCCTTCTCGGCCTCGCGCTCCTGCGCGTCCCTCTGTTGCCCACCGAAGTCGATCCCTCGCAGGACGCGCTCATTCAGTCCTCCGGGGACGCCGCCGCGAGCCCCGACCCCGGCTCGGCTCTGGCCGCCCTCGTCCGGCAGTACCCAAAAACTCCCTGGCTGCACTACGCCTATGGAGTTGCGCTCGCATCCGCGGGTCATCTCCCCGAAGCCCTCGCCCAGATAAAGCTCGAAACCACACTCTCGCCCGCAAGCCCGCTGCCCTGGATCGAAATAAGCCACCTCGCCCTGCAACTCGGACATAAACAGCAAGCCCACGCCGCCGCCCAGAAAGTCGCGCACCTCACTCCCGCATCCCCCGTCCGCAGCCTGCGCATGATCGCGCTCTACGCCGTACATGGAGCTTCCGAAGCCCCCGCAGGCACCGCCGGATGGCAAGCCGCCATGCAGGACTACTCCCGTGGCCGCTATCCCCAGGCCATTGCCGCTCTCAAAGTCTGGCTCGAACAGAATCCCTCCGACGGCACCTCATGGGCCGTCCTCGGCCTCGCCGAATACGCCCTCAAGGACTATGACAACGCCCGCATCCACCTCCAGCGCGGCATCAACCTCGGAGTCAAAGGCAGCGCACAATCCGTCGCGCTCGCCCGCGACCGCCTGGCGCTCCTGCTCATTCGCAATCACCAGTTCGACGCAGCATCTTCGCTACTGAAACCCATGGCCAACCAGCCCACTCTGGCCGATCCCATCCAGCTCGTGCTCGGCCTCGCGCTGCTGCGCATGCCTCTCCTGCCCAGCGAACTCACGCCCGCGCAGCGCAGCCTGGCCCAGTCCGCCGGAGCCGTCCTGCAAATGCTGTTCACCAGTCGCTATGAACAGGCCTTCGCGCAGCTCAAAAAGCTCATCGCCGCGCACCCCGCCACACCATGGCTCCACTACGCCTATGGCAACGCGCTCGACTCGCTCTCGCAATACGACAAGGCCCGGGCCCAGATGCGCGCCGAGATAAAGCTCTCCCCGCACAGCCCTCTGCCCTGGATCGCTATTGCCGCAATCTGCGTTCGTCAGCATCTGCCGGCAGAAGCCGTCGCCGCCGCCCAGACCGCCGTCCGCCTCGCGCCCGGCTCCGCTGAGGCCCACTACCAGCTCGGGCGCGCCTGGATCGAGAGCAACAAAGCGCAGCAAGCCATCACCGAACTACAAAAGGCAAACACCCTCCGACCCAATAATCTTGAAATTCACTTCGCCCTGGCGCGGGCCTATGCCAGCGCCGGCCTCAGCAAGCAGGCCGCCGCCGAGCGCGCCGCCTTCATGCAGCTCAAATCCATGGCCGCCGCAAGCTCGCAACAATCAGGCGCTGCACAATCCATCCTGCAGTCCAACTCCCAGACTCCGCAAAACTAGCCCCTAGCCCTTAGCCCCGCATCCGTTGCCGGATATGCTTGGCCAGCTTCTCGATGGCATGCGCCTCTTTCAACAGCCCTACCGGCAGCATCACAGATGTATTCGTATTGTCCACCTGCGTCGCAAAGCTCGCTGCCATCAGATACAGCTTCTGGGCGTCATCCTTGATCTCCTTCCACGTCGCCGGAGGAATCGGATTCCCCGGCCCGCGTATCGGAATGTTCTGCTGGTCCAGTTGGATTGGGGCATTCATGTTCGTCGGAGCATTCGGCGACGGCATCGGCTGCGGCCTCGGCGATGAATGAAATTGTCCATCGGCAGCAGGAGAAATTAGCCACGACGTCAACATCGTCGCAGCTGCTCCGCTCATCGTCAGCATCAGGCCTCTTCGCGTCGATTGCATGGCACACCTCCTCAATCGATGACCAACATAGTACCCCTTGCCGCCCACGACGCACTTCAAAACCTCACCCTCGCATTCATCCCGCTTTCACAAACTCAAACTCACGCCTCCGCAAGCGTTAAAACTCCCCCTCAATTTTTTTGACAACTTCTCCACGGCAATTTAACGACACACTTCCATCCGCCTCGTTAATGTCTCTTCTCGTAGGGAGAAAACAACAATGAACAACATCATCCGCTCCGCCATCTTCGCCACAGCCGCCATTTGCGCCACCGCCGCCTTCGCCGCTGACCGGGCGGAAGTCAACATCCCCTTCAGCTTTGTCAGCCAGGGCAAGAGCTTCCCTGCCGGACGATACTCCGCCACTTTGGACGCAAATCACAATGTGCTGGAACTCAGCAATGTCAAAGACGCGAGCTACTCGGCCCACTGGACGGCCAATCCTGCTGACTTCCACGCGAGGAACGAAAAGCTAACCCTCAAGTTCGATGATCTGGGCCACAGCCACCACCTGCGCACCATGCAGCTCGGCCCCCGGATCACATCAAGACTGGACGCTCCCGTAAGCCGTCTCAATGCGGGCAGCATTGTGGCCTCGGCGAGCGGCCAGTAACGCAGAACAACTCGTCACAGCCCGCGTTGGACGCTCCGGCGCGGGCTTTTTTTTCTAATCTCGAACCCCCGGCGTCAGATACTCCGGCCCCACCGGATCCGTCACCGACTCCCGCACAATCCCATCCATCTCCGCCATCGCGGCCTCATCCAGCTTCCAGCCGAAAATTCCATCCACAGCATGCAGTTGCTCCGGCCTCTTCGCGCCCCACAGCGCCGCGCTTACCCCCGGACGATCCAGCACCCACCGCGCCGCCAGCTCCAGCACCGTCTTGCCGTAGCGCTCCCGCGCAAACTCCTTCAACCGGTCCACGGCATTTAAATACTGCGCAAACTGCGGCGGCTGAAACTTCGGATCCACGAGCCGGACGTCCCCCTCGGGAAACTTCATCTCCCGGGTCATCCTGCCCGCCAGCAGACTCCGGCAAAGCGAGCTGTAGGTCAGCACCGCAATCCCGTGCTCCCGGCAGTACGGCAGCGCTTCCTCATCAATCGCCCGCTCAAACAGGTTGTAAGGCGGCTGGTTCGAGTGCAGCGGAGCCACACTCTGAAACGCCTCCATCTGCGCTGCGGAAAAATTGCTCACCCCGATCGCCCGTATCTTCCCCTCTTCGAACAGTCCCAGCAGCACCTCCGCCGCGCGCTCTACCGGAATCGTCGTGTCCGGCCAGTGAATCTGGTACAGATCCACATACTCCGTGTCCAGCCGCCGCAGCGAATCTTCAAACTCCTGCCGCAACCGCACCGGGTCCGAATTCGCGAACACCCCGCGCTCGTTCCACTCCAGGCCCGCCTTCGTCGCGATGTAGAAACTCTCGCGCTTGCCGTGATGCCGCATCGCGCGGCCCACCAGCTCCTCCGCGCGCCCATGCCCATAAATCGGAGCCGTATCGATCAGGTTGATGCCGTGTTCAAAAATTGCGAGGCAGCTCGCAATGGCATCGCCATCGCTTACTTCGCCCCACTCCATACCGCCAATGGCCCATGTTCCCAGACCAATGCGCGATACCTCTGCCGAATGCAATAAAAAGCGTTCCATGTCAGCAAGCATATAAGATGCCTCTTGGCGCGACCTGCCCACCGGCGCCGCAGCCAATCACTCCTCAAGGAGAGAAACATGCGCCCGATATCCAGAAGAAACTTCCTGACCACCGCCGCCCTCGCCGCCGCTGCATCCACCATCCCCGCCGAAAACCTCTTCGCCGCCCAATCCGCCCCGCAAATCGGCGTCCAGCTCTTCAGCGTGCGCAATGCCCTCGCCAAAGACTTCCCCGGAACCCTCAAGCGCGTCGCCGCCATCGGCTATCGCGAGGTCGAGGCCGCCGGCTTCTACAACCACAGCGCCCCTGACGTAAAACAAATGATGGCCGACGCCGGTCTTCACTGCGTCAGCGCCCACTACTCGCTCGCCGACCTGCTCAAATCCACCGACGCCACCATCGCCTACGCCAAAGCCCTCGGCCTCGAATACGTCGTCTGCTCCGCTCCCTGGGCCAAAGACCCCGCGCACCTCGAAAAGTATCCCGGCGGCGCGTGGCAGGGCATCCTCCACGCCATGACCCTCGACGACTGGAAGTGGAACGCCGACCAGTTCAACCAGATGGGCTGCAAGATGCAGAAGGCTGGCCTCAAGTTCGGCTACCACAACCACACCATGGAGTTCCGCAAGGAAGACGGCAGCACCGGCTATCACGTCCTGCTGACCGAAACCGACCCCCGCTGCGTCACCCTTGAGCTCGACTGCGGCTGGGCCATCGCTACCGGACAAGACCCCGCCAAAATGCTCCGCGCGCATCCCGGCCGCTTCTCCATGCTGCACCTCAAGGACCTCAAGCCCGCGCCCGCCACAACCGATCCCAGCGACCGCGTTTCCACCGAAATCGGACTCGGCACCGTCCACTTTCGCCCCATCTTTGAAGCCGCAAAAGCCACGGGCATCCGCCACTACTTCGTCGAGCAGGAGGACTTCGACAAACCCGTCTTCGAAGCCCTCACCATCGACTTCAAAAACTCCAACATCCTCGCCCGCGGAGGCCGCCTCCACCGCCACCGGGCTTGACCTATACCCGTCCCGCAAAGTAAAAGGGGCGCATCACGCGCCCCTCACTCGCACCCCGACTCGCTAAATATGGCAGCTCGCCGCGCCACGCTTCTCCAGATACTTCTGGTGGTACTCCTCTGCCTTCCAGAACGTCTGCGCCGGAACCACCTGCGTCACAATCGGCTTCGCAAATCGCTTCTCAGCCGTCAGCCGCGCAATCGTCGCCTTCGCCGCCGCCTCCTGCTCCGGACTATGGAAAAACACCGCGCTGCGATACTGCGTGCCCCAGTCCGGCCCCTGCCGGTTCAACTGCGTCGGATCATGCAACTCAAAAAACAAATCCAGCAGCTCCTGATAACTCACCATCTCCGGATCGAACTCAATCTCCACCACCTCGGCATGCCCAGTCCCGTCCGTGCACACATCGCGATACGTGGGGCTGTCCATTTCCCCGCCCTCATATCCAACCGCCGTCGCCGTCACTCCCGGAACCTGCTGAAACCGCAGCTCCACACCCCAAAAGCATCCCGCGCCAAACGTCGCTTTCGCCATTTCTACCCTCCACCTCTCTCTATTTTATTTCCACGGGCCCGTGTCCGCTTGATACCATCAAGTCATACGGAGTAATACTCATGCGGACCACCGAAATCCTCTCCATCACGCTTCCGGCTCCCATGCTCAAGGAAGCCCGCGACCTCGCCCGCCAGGAAAACCGCACCATGAGCGAATTGATGCGCGAAGCCCTCCGGCAGTATCAGCGCCAGCGCAGAATGGAGCTTTTGACTTCAGCCGCACAGGCCACTGTGCTCGCGACAAATATTCGCACGGAAGAGGATGTGGTGGATGCCATTCACCAGTTCCGTCGCGAGCAGCGCCGCAGTAAACCGGCCCGCGCACAAAAAAGCTCCCGCAAATCTGCATGATCCGCGTCGTCCTCGACACCAACGTCTACATCTCCGCATTTCTCTTCGGCGGAAAGCCGCTGCAGGTGCTCGATCTCGTTGAGAATCGCGGAATCGCCATGCTGTACTCTCAACCAATCCGCAGCGAAGTCGAGAGCGTACTCGCCGAAAAGTTCGGCTGGCCCACGGAAATGATCGATCTCGCCTGTTCGCCCTACTGGAAGGTCGGACACGCAATCAAGCCGAGGCAAAAAATTCGCGCCTGCTCCGATCCCGATGACGACCGCATTCTGGAATGTGCTTTTGAGGCAAAGGCCGATTCCATCGTCAGCGGAGACAAGCATCTGCTCAACATGGTCAGCTTCAGCGGAATTTCAATCCTCAGGCCGGATGCCTTCCTGAAGTCTCTCCATCTCTGAACCCGCGCCTACCGCTTCCGTACTCCGCTCTTCCGCTCCCCGCCCTTCGCCGCGGCAGCCTTCGCCTTCCCCGGCTTCATCGCGCGCCGCAGCTTCTCCACTTCCTGCTCGGTCAGCTCCCGAGTCTCACCCGGCTTCACATCCAGCACCAGCGGCCCATATCCAACCCGCCGAATCTTCTCCACATGGTTTCCGATCTCTTCAAACATCTTGCGAATCTCCCGGTTCCGGCCCTCAATCAGCACCAGCTCGTACCACGGATTCTCCGCGTCCTTGAACAGCCTCACCTTTGCCGGAGCCGTCAGCACGCGCCCTTCGCCCGATCCCGGCTTCCCACGATCGATCATCATGCCCTTGCGAATCTGCTCCAGCCCGGCCTCTGCCGGCTTGCCGCTCACCTTCACCAAATATGTCTTCTCGACCTTCGCCGCCGCCCGCGTCAGCCCATTCGCCAACGCGCCGTCATTGGTCATCAGCAGCAGGCCTTCGCTCGCGTAGTCCAGCCTTCCCACCGGAAACACCCGCTCCCCGCCGCGAATCAGTTGCATCACCGTAGGCCGCCCCTCCGGATCGCTCACCGTCGTCACGTAGCCCTTCGGCTTGTTCACCATGTAGTAGCGCGGCCGCGCCGCCCCGTGCAGCAGCTTGCCGTCCACGCGGATATGGTCCCGCTCCGCATCCGCCTTGGTGCCCATCTCGGTCACAACCTTGCCGTTTACCTGCACCCGCCCGGCAACAATCAGCTCTTCCGCCTTGCGCCGCGAACACACCCCGGCCGCTGCCAGAATCTTCTGCAGCCGCTCCTGAGAACCAACCTCACTCATTCGCATTCGCTCCTTCGCGCGCAGCTTCTTCGTGCGACTTCTCCTGCAACTCCGTCGCTGCGGGCTCGACCTCTCCCTCAGCAGCCTCCGAGGTACCCTCAACGACCGGCTCCGCGCCCGCCGCGCCCTCAAACGGAAGCTCCTTCTCCGCCGCGTCATCCTCAGTATCCGTCAACTCGCCCGCCATTTTCTCAAACTCTTCCATCGACGGCAGCTCGTTCACGTCCTTCAAGCCAAACCGCAGCAGAAACTCCTTCGTCGTCTTGTACAAAATCGGGCGTCCGATCACCTGCTTCCGGCCCGCCGTGGTAACCAGCTTCCGGCTGATCAGCGACCCCAGCACACCAGAGGAATCCACTCCCCGAATCTCACTGATCTCCGGAACCGTAATCGGCTGCTTGTACGCAATCACCGCCAGCGTCTCCAGCGCCTGCAACGACAGCTTCATCGGTGGCCTCAGGCTCTTCACAAAGCTGCGCACCGCATCGTGATACTCCGGCTTGGTCCCCAGCCGGTAGCCGCCCGCAATCTCGCGAATCTCAATCCCGCGATCGCCCTCGCTGTACTCGGCCATCAGCGGCGCAAGAATCCGCTTCGCCTCATCACGCGCCTCGCGCTCCTTCTGCCGAGCAACCTTCTTCTCGTCTTCCGCTGAAGGCTCCGCCGCGGCTTCGCCTTCTACCGCTCCCGGTTCCCTGGACGCAGCATCACCATCGCCCGCTTCCTCCGGCTCCGTGTCCGGAATCCCCAGCACCGGCTGCGTTACCACTTCGGCTTCGGAGACAAACTCCTCTCGCGCCGCAGCCTCTGCGCTCGTCCGCGCCTCACGCTCTTCCAGCAGCTCCGCCTGGAACAGCCCGGTAATCTGAGACAGCGTGACCGGCTCCTCCGCTGCATAAATAACCGCTTCGATCTTGGCTTTCAAACTCATGGGTAAAAACAGAACCTCTCTGAATACTACAGAAGCTTCCTGCGCGACTCACAGCACCGCACCATCGATAAATCTACGACCAGTCATCGCGCATCTGGCTCATGCGCTCATTCAGCACCTGCTCGAACTGCTCGTGCTTCTTGATATATATCTCGCTGAAATCCCGGTCCTGCCGCAGCAAAATCGCCTGCAGCCGCACCAGCTCCAAAAGCGCCAGAAACATGGTTACCAGAGCCCGCATCGACTTCGTGTTCGCCAGCAGCTTGCGCAACGCTACCGGACGGTCCTCCATCATCAGACGCCGCCGCATATAGTCGATCATCTGGCCCACCGTCACCGTGTCTTCTTCCACGTCCAGCACCGGACGGTTCTTCGCCCGGTCCAGAATCTCCTGGAACACCCGCACCAGATCCATCGTGTCCGCGGCCATCTCCGGCTCCGTGCCCTCCGCGTCGCGAAACTCCCGCATCCCAGGATTCGTCCACGTCGCCGCCTCCACCTGCTGCTTCTCATACAGCATCTGTGCCGCGTTCTTGAAGCGCTCATGCTCCAGCAGCCGCTCCACCAGCTCGCGCCGTGGATCCTCGGCGTCGCCCTCAGCCGTCTCCACCGGCGAGCGCGGCAGCAGCATCTTGCTCTTGATGTGGATCAGCAGCGCAGCCGTGTAGATAAAGTCTCCCGCCGCATCCACGTCGCTTTCCTTCAGATGCTCCACATACACCAGAAACTGCGCCGTGATCTTCGCAATCGGAATGTCGTAAATATCGATGTCCTGCTTGCGAATCAGGTCCAACAGCAGATCCAGCGGCCCGTCATACACCAGGCCCACCGTCACGGAAAACGGATACGCCGACTCCGCCTCTTTCTTCCGTGCAGCCGCATTTCCCACGGCAGCCTTCTCCGGCTCGGGCACAGCAGTCTCAGGCGCCGCAACCTGCTCCGCACCTGCGCTCTCAACTTGCGCCGGCGGATGCGTGCTCTCGGCTTCCGGTGTCTGGCCCGCCTGCCCTGCGATTTGTTCCCGTTCGTCCGTCACCGCAGCCCTCACTCGCTCTGCCCTGCTCCCAAACCCATCGCCGCGCGAACCTCAACCATCGTCTGTTCTGCGCGCGCCGTTGCACGCACCGCGCCCACCGACAATATCTCTCTCACCAGCTTCGGATCGCTCTCATACTTCCGCCGCCGCTCCTGAATCGGAGCCAGACCCGCAACCATCCCATCCGCCAGCCATCCCTTGCATTCGATGCACCCAATCCCTGCCGTCGTACACCCTTCGCGCGCTTTCTGCTGCGTCTCCGCGCTCGAAAACACCTTGTGCAGATCAAACACCGGGCACACCTCGGGATTCCCTTTATCGGTCCGCCGAATCCGCGCCGGGTCCGTCACCATCGGCTTCAGCTTCTGCCGGATCACCGCCTCCGGATCGCTCAGCAGAATCGTGTTCCCGTAGCTCTTTGACATCTTGCGCCCATCCGTCCCCGGCAGCTTGGGCGAAGGCGTCAGCAGCACCTGCGGCTCCGGCAAAATCGGCCGCCCGGAATTTTTCGCTTCGCGGTAAAACTGGTTGAACCGCCGCGCCACCTCGCGCGTAAGCTCCACGTGCGCCACCTGGTCTTGCCCCACCGGCACAAAATCCGCCTGGTACACCAGAATGTCCGCCGACTGCAGCAGCGGATATCCCAGAAACCCATACGTGCTCAGGTCTTTCCCCGTGATATTTTCCTGCTGCTCCTTATACGTCGGAACCCGCTCCAGCCAGCCCAGCGGCGTAATCATCGAGAACAGCAGATGCAGCTCCGCATGCTGCTTCACGTCGCTCTGCACAAACATCACACACTGCTCAGGATCCAGCCCCGCGCCCAGCCAGTCCAGCGCCACTTCATGAATATTCTCAGCCACCTGCGACGGATCGGCATAGTCCGTCGTCAGCGCATGCCAGTCGGCAATAAAGAAATAGCACTCATACTGATGCTGCAAACGCACCCAGTTATAGAGCGCGCCCATGTAGTTGCCTAAATGGAGCTTACCCGTGGGGCGCATGCCGCTCAACACGCGCTTACGTTGTTCAGAAGAGGAGTTCGGCACCCGTGTTCCTTCGCTTGAAATCGCTCGCTCTATTGTACGAGAGCAAGAAGAGGAACACGGGATCTAAACTCGCCACTACCGCAGGGTGCCCCATCCTTCACGCGGCTTCATTGCGTGAAGGGTGGGAGAGATCAAATCTCAATCGACGGTTGTCATCTCGACCGAAGTCCTCCCTTGCTTAAGCGTGGGAGGACGAAGCGGGGGACCGGCTTTTCAATATTTCCCAGCACCGGACATTTCTTTGCAGCATTGGATCGTCATTCCAAGGATATTTTCTGATGATGCCAACTTCCTGCGGCTACTGCTGCGGTTGCTGCTGTTGCTGCTGCTGACCGTTCGGCGGCGGAGGCGCATTCGGCTCCGGACTCCGCGGCGGCGCAAACTTCGGCCGGTTGATCAGCTGGAACCCGTCCCGCACCACAAAAAAGTTCTGCTGCGGCAGGTCCGCCTCCATCAGTTGCCCATCCGGCGTATAGAACAGCTCCACGTTGATCGCGTTCTGCGCGCTTACTGCCACCGTCGTGTGCTGCACTGTGATGTCTCGGCCATTCAGCCGCCCCTGCACATCCGCATCACGGTTGTAGACCGTAGGCACCAACAATCCCGTCTCCTTCGGAATCAGCACCCACGACACCTGTGGATTCTCCAGCCCGACCCGCGTCAGCAGCATGTAGCCCGCCGCATCCAGATCAGGCAACAGCGCCAGATGCTGGTGCCGGTCAATCGTGTTCTGCTGGGCTTTGCCTTTCGCGTCCACATGGATCAGGAACTTCCGGCCCGTCGAATCCGTGTTCACATCGAACGTCACCGCGCTGCCGTTCACTGTTCCTGTTATCTGGTTGCTCACCAGATTCAGCATGTGGTCCAGGTACTGCGTGCTGTTGAAGTCATAGCTGAACTTAGACAGCCGAAGACCACCCTGTGAAGTGATGGTGTACCCCGCCGTTGTTGGCGTAACCGTGTACTGCGACGACCCCACCACCTTGTCGCCCTGGAAAACCTTGTAGTGCTCAGAACCCGCCGGGATGCCCGTCTGCGCCTGGACCAGCCCCATCGGAATCAGCAACGCAAGCAAAAAAGAAAAACCCGAAAAACGCATGCAGATCGCACCTCTCATCTTTTTACGCATTCTTCCTCATTTCCTTTAAACGCATTCCTGCGACGGAAGATGCGGTCAAAAATCGCCCGTCAACGTCAAAAAGCAAAACCCGCCAGGACAAAACCCGGCGGGTCTGGATATTTCTCGCGGCAGCCTACGCAGGCGAAGGGCTTCCTTCCGGCAGTCCCCCGGTACGTCCCGGCTCCGGCTTCAGCACCTGCTGAACATCCTCCACCGTAGCGCCCGCGCCGCCAGAAGGCTTCGTGAACGGAGGCAGATCCTTGCCCTCAATCACCATCCGAATCTCATTCGCATCCAGCGTCTCGCGCTCCAGCAGGGCCGCAGCCAGCCGGTGCATGACATCCTGGTTTGTATCCAGAATGTCATACGCCGAGCGGTACGCCTCATCCACCAGCCGCCGGACTTCCGCATCGATCTGTCGCGCCGTCTCTTCTGAGAAGTCACGGTGCTGCGAGATCTCGCGGCCCAGGAATATCTGCTCCTCCTTCTTGCCGAAGGTCAGCGGTCCCATGCTGCTCATGCCGTATTCGCACACCATCTTGCGCGCCAGATCCGTCGACCGCTCAATGTCGTTGCCCGCGCCGGTCGTCTTGCGATTCATAAAGATCTCTTCAGCGCAGCGCCCGCCCATCAGGATGGCAAGCTGCGTCTCAAGGTAATCCTTCGTCACCGTGTGCTTGTCTTCTTCCGGCAGTTGCATCGTCACGCCCAACGCCATGCCGCGCGGAATAATCGTGACCTTGTGCAGCGGGTCAGCATGGTTCCGCTTGGCCGCCACCAGCACGTGCCCGGCCTCGTGATACGCCGTATCCTTCTTGTCGTCCTCGGTCAGCAGCATCGACCTCCGCTCGGCGCCCATCATGACCTTGTCCTTCGCCTGTTCGAAGTCCACCATGAATACCGCCTTGCGGTTCGCGCGCGCCGCAGTCAGCGCCGCCTCGTTCACCATGTTGGCCAGGTCCGCGCCGCTAAAGCCCGGTGTCCCGCGCGCCAGCACCCGCAGGTCAACGTCATCCGACAGCGGAACCTTCTTCGAATGCACCCGCAGCACTTCCTCGCGGCCGCGCACATCCGGACGGCCCACAATCACCCGGCGGTCAAAGCGTCCCGGCCGCAGCAGCGCCGGATCCAGCACGTCCGGACGGTTCGTCGCCGCCACCAGAATCACCCCGTCATTCGCTTCGAACCCGTCCATCTCAACCAGCAGCTGGTTCAGCGTCTGTTCGCGCTCATCATGCCCGCCGCCCAGACCGGCGCCACGGTGCCGCCCAACTGCGTCTATTTCGTCGATAAAGATGATGCACGGCGCATTCTTCTTGCCCTGCTCAAACAGGTCGCGCACGCGGCTCGCGCCCACGCCAACAAACATCTCCACAAAGTCTGAGCCGGAAATCGAGAAAAACGGCACATTCGCCTCGCCCGCAACCGCACGCGCCAGCAGCGTCTTGCCCGTTCCAGGAGGCCCCACCAGCAGCACACCCTTCGGAATCCGTCCCCCCAGCTTCTGGAACTTCTGCGCATCGCGCAGGAACTCAATAATCTCCTTCAGCTCTTCCTTGGCCTCGTCTACGCCAGCCACATCCTTGAAGGTGATCTTCTTCTGCTGCATCGAAAGCAATCGGGCGCGGCTCTTCCCGAATGACATCGCCTTGTTCCCGCCGCTCTGCATCTGACGGATCATAAAGAACCACAGCCCCACCAGAATCAGCAGCGGAGCCACGTTGATCATTACGCTCCACCATGCACTGCTGTTGCTGTCCTTGATCGTCACCTTGACCTTGTTCTGGTCCAGAACATCATAAAGATGCGGATAATTGGCCGGAATGACCGTGCTGAAGCCTTGCTTGTCCGTGCGAAGTGTCCCGTGCGCCTCACCGCCGTCGATGGTTACCGCAGTAACTTGTCCCTGCTGCGCATCCTGCAGAAACTCCGAAAACGGGATCGCTTTTTCCTTCCCGCTTCCCGTACTCGTCTGGAATACTCTCCAGAGCACGATCAGGCATGCAAAGATGAACACCCAGAAGATGATCTGTTTTACCGTCGAATTCACTCGGGGCAACCTCGTTTCTATCAAGCGCAGCTAAAAGTTTCTATCACGCGCAGCTACAACGACAAAAGCAGCGAGAATGGGCTTCTACACCAGAAAAGTCGCTGCCGATATGCGCTTATACCTTATAGACGCCATTGGCCGGTCGAAGTCGCATACGACTCCCAGACTTCCCTCTCCGGACACACGCCTTAATTAGATGTATTTTACTCCCTAAGGTCGCAAGGACTGCCATTCCTTTTTACCAGCCGTAGCTCCCGCGTCGAGCGCTCCGCCCGCAGCGTCGCCGTGAGCGTCTGCCTCCGGCTTCCGCCCGGCCCGCACATCGCCAGCAATCGCTCGGTCTGCTCGAAATTTAGAGAAATCCCAAGCTCCTTCGCCGCCGCCCGCAAAATCCGCCGCCGCACCGCCGCAGACTCCGGCAACCGCTCCACCTCCAGAGAAAGAACGGCTTCGCCCGGATCCGTCGAAGCCGCCCTCCCTCCGCCGCGAACCGGCCTTCCAGGCAAAAGAAGTTGCGGCAGTATCCGCGTCAGTTCCCTTTGCCAATAAGCCTCTTCATCCCGCGCCAACGTTGCCAGATTGGCTAATTGCCCTCGAATCTGGGGATTGAACGTGCCCAGGGCAGGAAGAAGCTCATGTCGAAGCCGGTTTCGCGTATAGCTCATATCGGAATTCGTGGCGTCTTCCCGCCAGGAGTGTCCTGTATGGGACAGCCACGCCTCAATCTCTTCCCGCCGCACCCCCAAAAACGGACGCACAATCACCCCCCGCCGCTCCTCCAGCACCGGATAAATCCCGCTCAATCCCTCCGTCCACGCCCCCCGCAGCAGCCGATGCAGCACCGTCTCCGCCTGGTCGTCCAGCGTGTGCCCCGTCGCCACCGCGTCCGCCACCCCGGCCTCCAGCAGCTCTCGAAACCACCCATACCGCAGCCGCCGCGCGCCCTCCTCCAGCGTCTCGCGCCGCTCCCGCGACTCCTTCACCGCGTCCACATCCCTGCGGTGAAACGTGAGCCCCAGCTCCGCCGCCAGCCCCGCCACAAACTCCGCATCCGCGTCCGCATCCGCCCCGCGAATCCCGTGGTGCATATGCGCAACCTGCAGCACCAGCCCGATCTCCCCAGCCGCCTCCACCAGCGTTCGCAGCAGCGCCACCGAGTCCGCCCCGCCCGACACCCCCACCGCCAGCCGCATCCCCGGCTTCAGCAGCGTCCTGTCGAGTTCCAGCCTCTCCGCCATCACACCATCCTAAAGCAGCAAGTCAGCAAGAAGCAGCAAGTCAGCAAGTTAGCGAAAACCGGCCAGCGACCCGGTACAAGAATTACCCCCCCCCAAGACTTACCCCATTGTTCAAGGCTTCCCCCTCCCACCTTATAGCCGACTCGCTGACCGTCGCAGAGGGCTGCCCCGCTGACTTGCTGACTTGCTAACTTGCTGACTTGCTGACCCGCTAACTTGCCGACCCGCTAACTCGCTGCCGTATACTTCTCACCATGCTGGAAACCAGACGGGCCACACCCGCCGACGCCGCCCTCATCACCCATCACCGCCGCCGCATGTTCGTCGATGCCGGACGCGCCGACAACCAGGTCCTCGACGTCATGGCCCGCAACTTCGAGCCCTGGGTCGCGAAAGCCATCGAGGACGGCATCTACATCGGCTGGCTCACCACCGACGGAGACCGCGTCGTCGCCGGAGCCGGCCTCATGATCCTCGACTGGGCGCCGCACCCGCTCGACCCGCGCTCCACCCATCGCGCCTATCTGCTCAACGTCTACGTCGAGCCGGATTACCGCCGCAAAAAACTCGCCAGCCACCTCATCGAGTTCGCCCTCGCCGAGGCCCGCAGCCGCAAAATCCGCGTCGTCGCCCTCCACTCAACGGAAGAAGCGCGCCGCCTATACGAAACCAACGGCTTCCGCCGCACCAACGAAATGTTCTACGTCGAACCGGTAGAACCCTAGCCGGTAGAACCGTAAAACATCGCCGTTCATTCATAAGGTTTGGATCGCACGGAGGATCGATTTCGGCGCGTGGCCCACATCTCAAATATCCTCCACCATGCGGAATGTGGGTGCCCCACGTCTCGCTTTTGAAACGTGGGCCCTTGCGCAGATTTCTCTTGCCGACCGCTTTTTAGCTGACCGGAGTTCGGCGAACCACTTCGCCGCCCAACCCGCTCCTCGGCTGACTTGCTGGCTCGCTGACCTGCTGACTAGCTGCTCCTGAACCCATCCATCCTTCCCTTCCGCACTTCCCCCGCCAGCCGCTCAATATCCCCCGACAGCACCCGGTCCTCCGTAAGCGGAGCCACCACCTCCCGCACCACCCCAGACGCGCGCTCAACCTCCCGCGCAGGCTTCAGCGGAAGCCGATACTCCAATCCCTGCGCAGCCGCCATCAGCTCAATCGCCAGCGCGTACTCGGCATTCTGCACAATCTGCCTTAACTTCAGCGCCGCCGTCATGCCCATCGACACATGATCTTCCTTCCCGCCCGACGTAGGCACCGAATCCACACTCGCCGGATGCGCCAGCACCTTCGCCTCGTTCAGCAGCGCCGCCGCCGCCACATGAGCGATCATCAGCCCCGACGACACCCCCGCATGTGGAGACAGAAACGCCGGCAGCCCTTCGTTAATATCCGGATTGATCAGCCGGTCGATCCGCCGCTCGCTTATGCTCATCAGGTCCGTCAGCGCAATCGCCGCATAATCCAGCGCCAGCGCCAGCGGAGCACCATGGAAGTTCCCGCCCGAAACAATCTCCGCGCTCTCCGCAAATATCAACGGATTATCCGTCGCCGATCCCGACTCCACCTCAATCACCGCGCGCACATGCCCCAGCGCGCCCCGCGCCGCGCCATGCACCTGCGGCATGCAGCGCAAACAATACGCATCCTGCACCCGCGAATCATTCTGCCGGTGCGACTCCCGAATCTCGCTGTCCTCCAGCAACCTCCGCAAATGCTCCGCCGCCGCCACCTGCCCCGCGTGCGGCCTGGCCGCATGAATCCGCGCATCAAACGCCGCCGGAGTTCCGCGCAGCGCCTCCAGAGACATCGCCCCCGCCACATCAAACAGCTCCACCACCCGCAGAGCCCGCGCCAGAGCCAGCCCGCCCACGCCGCACATCGCCTGCGTCCCATTCAGCAGCGCCAGTCCTTCCTTCGCACCCAGCCGCAGCGGATCAATTCCCGCCCGCTCCAGCGCGTCTGCAGCCGCAACCCGCTCGCCGCCGAAGAACACCTCGCCCTCGCCCATCATCGCCAGCGCCAAATGCGCCAGCGGAGCCAGATCCCCGCTCGCCCCCACCGACCCCCGCGCCGGAACCACCGGATGCACCCGCGCCTGCAGCATCACCGCCAGCGTCTCCACCACCACCGGACGCACCCCGCTCAGCCCCTTCGCCAGCACATTCGCCCGCAGCAGCAGCATCGCCCGCACTTCATCTTCGGGCAGCGGCTCGCCCAGCCCGCAAGCATGGCTGCGCACCAGGTTCCGCTGCAGCGCCTCCAGTTCATCCGGAGCGATCCGCACATCGCTCAACTTCCCAAATCCTGTGTTAATCCCGTACGCCGTCTCGCCCCGCGCCAGCAGTTCCTCCACCACCTGCCGCGACGCCTCCATCCGCCCATAGGCCTCTGGCGCAATCGAAACCGCGCAGCCATCCACCGCAACCGCAACCATCTCTTCCAGGCTCAGCGCCCGCCCATCCAGTTCCAGATTTGTCATCTCACCATCCACACCGCCGCAAAAAAACGGACGGTTCTGAAAGAACCGTCCATTCTAATGGCTGGAAGCTGGAAGCTAATAGCTAGTAGCTAGTGGCTGCTCTCCGGCAAAATTACCCGGTATCCCTTCCATCCGTAATACGCGATGAAGACGTAGCACAACACCGGAACTATAAACGCGTGGTGGATGCCGATATGGTCCGCCAGAATCCCCTGAATCTCCGGAATCACCGCGCCGCCTACAATCGCAATCACCAGCAGGCCGGAAGCCTCGCCCGTCAGCGGCCCCATCTCCGCAATCCCCAGCGTAAAGATGCTCGGGAACATGATCGAGTTGAACAGCCCCACCGCCAGAATGCTCCACATGGCCACGTGCCCAACGCTGATCATCGAGACCAGCGTCAGCACCAGCGCCACAATCGCGCAAATCGCCACCAGCTTGTTCGTCTTCATCTTCTGCAGTACCGCCGAGCCGATAAACCGCCCCACCATCGCGCCGCCCCAGTAGAACGGAACAAGGTTAGCCGCCGCCAGCGCCGTTAGCCCTGCAATGTACGACTGTCCAAAGTAGTTAATCAGGAAGCTGCCGATAGAAACCTCGGCGCCCACATAGACAAAAATCGCTACCGCGCCCAGCACCACATGCGGATACCGCCAGATACTGTGCTTCTTGCCGCCTTCCTTGATCGGGCGGAAGTCCTTCGTCGTCTCAATGCGCGGGAACTTGTACCAGGCAATTGCCAGCCCCACCAGCAACAGAACCAGCGTAAACACGATGTAGGGCATCTTCACCGTTGCTGCCTGGTGCTGCCGATATACATTCAGCGCCGCCGGAGACATCGCACTCGTGTTCTGAACCAGCTTTTCCGCGCCCTTCAAAATCAGATAGCCGCCCAGCGGAGGCCCTACCGTCGTGCCCAATGAATTGAACGCCTGCGCCAGATTTAATCGGCTCGATGCTGTCTGCGGAGACCCCAGCACCGTCACATAAGGATTCGCCGACACCTGCAGCGCCGTCATGCCCGCCGCCAGAACAATCAGTGCCGCCAGAAACAATGGATACGAAGGCAGGTTCGCCGCCGGAATGAACAAAATCGCGCCCAGCGCCATCGTGAACAGCCCCACCACCATCGTCCGCTGGTAGCCAATCCACTCCACAACCTTGCCCGCCGGGAATCCAAACACCGCATACGAGGTGAAAAACGCAAACTGAACCAGCATCACCTGGGCATAGTTCAAATCAAAAATCGCCTTCAGATGAGGAATCAGAATGTCGTTCAGCGACGTCAGAAATCCCCAGATGAAAAACAGCGATGTGACCATCACAAATGCGCTTGTATAACCGCTCCCGCCGCCCGAGGTGGTCGTAGCGGTTGTCGAGTTGCCTGCTGCTCCAATTGCCATTGTTTGTCCTGTATCCGCGATTTACAGCTTCGTATACTGCTTCCCGCAAGCATCATACCTGCTCAATCGATTCATTGACGAGAGACACACGCTCCCCCCCCCCCCGCGGCGCCGCAAATACTCCCTGCGGAAATCTGCCTCCAGCCACCCGGCACGCATCTCTCACAAAAATTGAAACTTTGCTTGCCAAATCTCGTCTTTTCCTAAAGGAAACGTTCCCAACTCTCCAGGCCTGCTCCTGAGTATCTGGGAATCTGGTAAGTATCTGGGAATCTGGTAAATCGAACCCGCAGCGACAGGAAGACATTCATGCGATTCCGTTCCATTGCTCTTTTCACCGCGCTCGCCAGCATCACCGCGCTTGGGCCGTTCATTCCCGCCCGCGCCGCTCAGGCCCAGGCCGCCACGCCATCACGCGTCGTTGGCGCCGTTACCGCTGTCGGCAGCAGCTCGCTTACCGTCAAGCCCGACAAGGGCGCGCCCATCACGATAACCGTCGCTGACAACGCCCGCATCCTTGAGACCCAGCCGGGAGCCAAAACCCTCGCCGGAGCCACCCACATCCAGCTCAGCGGCATCTCCGTCGGCGACCGCGTCCTTGCGGCCGTCAAACCCTCGGCCGATGGATCGTCCCTTACCGCCTCCATGCTCATCTGCATGAAGCAGTCCGCCATCGCGATGCGCCGTCAGGCTGAGGAAGCCGCCTGGCGCAAAGGCGTCGGAGGACTGGTCAAAACCGTCGATCCCGCCACCGGAACCATCACCATCGCCTCCGGCCCGCATACCATCACCGTCCACACCACGCCCTCCACCACCTTCCGCCGCTACAGTCCAAATTCCATCCAGTTTGCCGACACCACGCCTTCCACCATTGCCACCATTCATCCCGGCGACCAGCTTCGCGCCCGCGGTCCGCACGCACCCGCCGCAACCGAGCTCACCGCCAACGCTGTCGTCTCCGGCGCCTTCCGCAACATCGCAGCGACCGTCATCTCCACTGACCCCGCCGCCAACACTGTCACGATCCACGACCTCGCCACCAAAAAGCCCGTCGTGATTCACATCAATGCCGAATCGCAGATGCACAAACTCCCGCAGCGCATGGCCGAATATCTAGCCACGCGCTTCAAGCATTCCGGTCCCCCGTCCGGTGGCGCCCATCCTATGCCGGAGCATGCAGAAGCCCACATGCAGCCGGGAACCAATGGAAACTCGCATGCCGGCGACGACCTCAGCCAGATGCTTGCCCGCACCCCAACCATGCAACTCTCTGACCTGCACAAAGGCAATGCCGTCATGATTGTCGCCACGCAAGGCACACCAGGCTCCGCAACTGCTGTCGCTCTGATCGCCGGAGTCGAACCAATCCTCACCGCTTCGCCGTCCGCCAGCAAAAGCGTGTTCTCCGCCTCCTGGAATGTAGGCGGCGGCAACGCCTCACAGTCTGCCGGTGAAGCAGGTACACCCTGAGCCCGGCCTCTGCCCGCCGGCGATCGCTATGCAAGTCTGCCCGGACAAAAGACCCGGACAGGAAAATCTACTCGCGGCTCTGCCGCACTCACGGGAGAGTACTTCCTTTCCCGCAACATTTTGACCGGAGCACCGTGAACTCTCTTCGACGCCATTTCGTTCTCTTCATCGCTCTCATCGCCGCGTGCCTCTGCACCGCCGCCGCGCAGTCTGTCTCACTCAGTGGAACCATCACCGACCCCAGCGGCGCCGTCATTTCCAACGCTACCGTCAGCCTCACCACTCCGGACGGCCACACCGTCGCCAGCGTCAAGTCAGACAGCTCCGGCGCATACAAAGTGACCGGCCTTAAACCCGGCCTTTACATCGTCATTGCCCGCGCCGAGGGTTTCGCAACCTCCGAGTCTAGGGCCGTCAACTTCGCTGACAGACAAAGTCTGCTCTTCAATATCAAGCTGCGGATCGCAGTCGCCAAAGAGCAGGTCATCGTCAATACAAACACCCCCACCGTCAGCGTTGCGCCCACCAGCAACGCCAGCGCCATCGTCATTAAAGGCAGTGACCTCGACGCGCTCTCCAACGACCCCGACGAGTTACAGGACGAACTCAATGCTCTGGCCGGTCCCGCAGCCGGTCCCAACGGCGGTCAGATCTATATCGACGGATTCACCGGCGGCCAGCTCCCACCCAAGTCCGCCATCCGCGAAATCCGCATCAACCGCAATCCCTTCTCCGCCGAATACGACAAACTCGGCTATGGCCGCATCGAGATCCTCACCAAACCCGGAACCAACCAGCTCCACGGTCAGTTCTTCGTCTTCGGCAATGCGTCACAGTTCAATACCGGCAACCCGTTCGACAAGAACATTCCCGACTACTACAGCTACATGTTCAACGGCACGGTGAGCGGCCGCCTTAACAAGGACATGTCCTTCTTCGTCAGCGCCCAGCGCCGCCAGATTGAGGACGATGCCATCGTCACCGCCTACCGCCTCGCCGGCGAAGTCAACGGAGATTTTGCCAACGGCATCTACAACAACTCCGCTGACTACAACCCGGTCAGCTTTAACGACTCTCTGATCACGCCGCGCACCCGCACCAATATCAGCCCGCGCGTCGACATTGGCCTTGGCTCAAAAAATACCCTCACCATCCGCTACCAGTACTACAACGACGGCGAACAAAACCAGGGCGTTGGCCAGTTCAGCCTGCGCGACCAGGCCTACAACACCACCTCCAGCGAGAACACACTGCAAATGAGCGACAGCCAGATCATCGGCAACAGAGTCATCAACGACACGCGCTTCGAGTTCCGGCGCGATGCATCCACACAGACGCCCGCCGGCACAACCCCGCAGGTGCAGGTCTCAGGCCTTGAAACCCTCGGCGGAAGCGCCAGCGGGATCAGCAATGGCCATACGAATTACTACGAATTGCAGAACAACACCGCCGTCGACGCCGGCAAGCACTCGCTCAACATCGGTGGACGTCTCCGGGTAAATCGCAACGCCGAGACCTCCAACGGCGGCTTCAACGGCACCTTCACCTTCGGCGGTAACCGCTGCTCCTCCGGACAGACCGGCTGCACCACAACCACCGCCGCACAGAACTACGCCAACACCATCTACGGGCTCGGCACCGGCCAAACCTGGACCCAGATCCACGCCAACGGCGGCGGCCCCAGCCAGCTCAATCTCACCTACGGCAACCCCAAAATCACCGCCTCCATGGCCGACGTCGCCCTCTACTATCAGGACGACTGGAGCGTCCGCCCGAACTTCACCTTCAGCTATGGCATCCGCTGGGAATCGCAGACGGGCATCCACGACAAGAAT
The DNA here is from genome assembly GCA_035532055.1 of Acidobacteriaceae bacterium. Taxonomy (GTDB): domain Bacteria; phylum Acidobacteriota; class Terriglobia; order Terriglobales; family Acidobacteriaceae; genus Silvibacterium. The sequence continues at coordinate 35,337 of DATKRT010000023.1, forward strand.
GATTGGGCGCCGCGCTTCGGACTCGCCTGGGGCCTCGCCAAACCCGGTAAGCAGGCCAAGACCGTCCTCCGCGCCGGCTACGGATTCTTCTACAACCGCTTCGGACTCAGCCAGATCATGCAGGCCGACCGTCTCAACGACAGCCCGGATTCTCCTCTGCACGAATCTGTCATTCAAGAGCCTACCTGCTTCAGCGCCACCAGTATCACTGCAGCCGACATCCCATCCTGCGAAGGCGCCGGCAGCGCCAGCAGCAAGACTGCCGTCTACCAGATCGCGCCCGGCCTACATTCGCCCGTCGATGAGCAGGTCGCCGCGAGCATCGAGCGCCAGGTCACCAAAGGCTCCACCTTCTCGGTCACCTATCTCTACTCGCTCGGCCAGCACCAACTCCTCACTCGCAACGCCAATGCGCCGCAGCTTCCCACCTATGATCCCGCTCAGCCCAACGTCTACCAGTACTACTCTGAGGCCGTTTACAAGCAGAACCAGATCATCGCCAACTTCAATGCCCGCTTCGGCCAGGGCGTCACATTCTTCGGCTTCTACACCGCCAGTTGGGCCAACAGTGATACCAGCGGCATCGGCTCCAATCCATCCGACTCCGCCAACCTCAAGCTCGACTACGGACGCGCACATTTTGATGTCCGCAATCGCCTGTTCTTCATGGGCTCCTTCACCGCCCCTTGGGACATGCGCTTCAGCCCCTTCATCGTCGCCCAGTCCGGACAACCCTTTAACATCACTCTCGGCCAGGACGTCAACGGCGACTCCTTCTTCAATGACCGCCCCTCCTACGCACAGCCCGGAGACACCAACACCATCGCCACGCAGTACGGCGACTTCAACCTCAACCCCGGTACCAGCTACAAGCCCATCCCCGTCAACCTCGGCGACGGCCCCGCGCTTTTCACCTTCAATTTGCGTGTCAGCAAGTCCATCGCCTTTGGTCCCAAGGTCGCCCACGGCGGCTTCAACGGAGGCTTCCACGGGCACTGGCACGGCCGCGGACTCGGCGGAGGCGGACTCAATGGCGGTGGCGGAGGCCATGGCCCCTTCGAGAAGAAGAAAGAGGTCAACCGCCGCTTCAACATGACCTTCGACGTACACGCCCTCAATCTCTTCAACGACATCAACTACGCACCACCCACCGGCGTCCTCGGCTCCCCCGAGTTCGGCAAGTCCAACGCCCTCGCCGGACGCATCTTCTCCTCCGGCTCAGCCAGCCGACGCATTTTCGCGTCGCTCGTCTTCGCTTTCTAAAAGCCCTTTAGACAAATCCGGCCATCCTTGCAACCACGCAAGGATGGCCTTTTCTTTGCCCCAAATCGCGGATGCATCCAGCCCTGTCTACTCCCCCATATCAATCTGCGCCCGCTGCAGCTTGTCGGAGTAGTCCACATACACCGACTTCCACGTCGTGTAGAAGTCCAGCGCACCCGTGCCGCCCTCGCGATGCCCATTGCCCGTCTGCTTCACACCGCCAAACGGCAAATGTACCTCCGCCCCAATCGTCGGAGCATTCACATACGTTATCCCCGCCTCCAGGTCGCGCATCGCCCGGAATGCCCGGTTCACGTCCCGCGAATACAGCGCCGTCGACAACCCGTACTGAATCCCGTTCGCAATCTCAATAGCCTCGTCAAAGTCCGCAAACTCAATCAGGCTCACCACCGGCCCAAACACCTCTTCCTGTGCAATCCGCATCCCCGGCTTCACCCCGCCAAACACCGTCGGTGCGAAAAAGTGCCCCTTGTCATACCCGCCGTCTTCAAGCGGAGTCCCGCCCGTCAGCAGCTTCGCGCCTTCCTTCTTTGCAATCTCGCAGTACTTGATCGACGTTTCGATCTGCTGCTGGTTGATCTGCGGCCCCATCTGCACATGCTCGTCCAGACCATTGCCCACCTTCAGCGCATCCGCCCGCGCCACCAGCTTCGCCGTGAACTCCGCCGCGATCTTCTTGTGCAGCAGAATCCGGCTCGTCGCCGTGCACCGCTGTCCCGTCGTGCCGAACACCCCCCATACAGCGCCATCCAGCGCCAGCTCCAGATTCGCGTCGTCCATCACAATCATCGCGTTCTTGCCGCCCATCTCCAGCGAACACGGTTTGAAGCTCGCCGCCGCTGTCTGCCCCACCACGCGGCCCACTTCGCTCGATCCGGTAAAGGACACCGCCTTTACCCCCGCATGCGACACAAGCGGCGCGCCCGCCTCCGGCCCAAAGCCCGTCACAATGTTCACCACCCCCGGCGGCAGCCCCGCGTCCATCAGCGTCTGCACCAGGTTGAAGGTCGAAAGCGGCGTGTCCTCCGCCGGCTTGATCACGCACGTGTTCCCGCACACCAGCGCCGGAAACAGCTTCCACGACGGAATCGCCATCGGAAAATTCCACGGCGCAATCATTCCGCACACCCCCACCGGCATCCGTACCGACATGGCAAACTTGTTCCGCAGCTCCGAAGGCGTCGTCTGCCCAAACAGACGCCGTCCCTCGCCGGCCATGTAGTAGGCCGTATCGATGGCCTCCTGCACGTCGCCGCGCGTCTCGCTCAGCACCTTGCCCATCTCGCGCGTCATGTCCTGCGCATACTCTTCCTTGCGCTGGGTCAGAATCTCGCCTGTCCGGTACAGAATCTCCGCCCGCTTCGGCGCCGGAGTCAGCCGCCATGTCTTCCACGCTTCTGCCGCCGCCTGCACCGCCGCGTCCACATCCTCCGCGCCCGACGACTGGAACTCGCCCACCACATCCTCCGAGTCCGCCGGATTCACGTTCAAAAAGGTCTTTCCCGTGCGCGCCGCCACCCACGCACCGCCGATTAAATTCTTATAGAGCTTCGTAGACACAAAATTCTCCTCATGGTGAAACAGTCCAGCATAGCAAGAAGCGTGGAAACTCGGCACCCTCCGCCCCACCCTTGGCCCAACTGGCCCCACCCCCATTGCAATCCGTCGTCTTTTTTCGTAAAACTCCTGTAGAGACCGCACCCGCTGACCGCACCCGCCGTTCATAGGCCGTACAATAAGTGCGAGTCTCACAGGAATAGTTCAATTTTTCATGACATCGAATGGTTTTTCGTCGCGGTCGTCGCGTTCGCATAGTCTGCGTTCGCTGTTTAGTGTCTTCTCCAGCGATCTCGCAATCGATCTGGGCACCGCAAACACCCTCGTCTACGCCGCCGGTAAAGGCATCGTCGTCAATGAGCCCTCCATCGTCGCCATCAATAAAAACACCGGCGAGGTCGAGGCCGTCGGCAAGGAAGCCAAGGAAATGCTCGGCCGCACCCCCGGCAACATCGTCGCCATCAAGCCCATGAAGGACGGCGTCATCGCCGACTTCAAGGTCACCGAGAAGATGCTCAACTACTTCATTCAGAAGGCCCACAATCGCAAAATGATGGTGCACCCACGCATCGTCATCGGCGTGCCGTCTGAAATCACCCAGGTCGAAAAACGCGCCGTCGAGGACTCCGCCTACCGCGCCAAGGCCAGCGAGGTCTTCCTCGTCGAGCAGGCCATGGTCGCCGCCATCGGCGCCGGCCTCCCCATCACCGAACCCAGCGGAAACATGGTCGTCGACATCGGCGGCGGAACCACTGATATCGCCGTCATCTCCCTGTCCGGTATCGTCTATTCGCGCTCCGTACGCATGGCGGGCAACCAGATGGACGAGGCCATCATGAATTTCCTCAAGCGCAAGTACAACCTGCTCATCGGCGAGCGCACCGCCGAGCAGATCAAAATTGAGGTCGGCTCCGCCTACCCTCTCGACAAGCCCATAACCATGGAGATCAAGGGCCGTAACCTCATTGAGGGTGTTCCCAAAACCATCACCATTGACGACAGCGAAATCCGCGAGTCCCTCGGCGAGTGCATCTCCACCATCATGAACGCCATACGCGTCGCGCTGGAGCGCACGCCCCCCGAGCTAAGCGCCGACATCAGCGATCGCGGCATCGTGCTCACCGGCGGCGGCGCGCTCATCAAGAACCTCGACAAGCGCATCCGCGAGGAAACCGGACTGCCCGTCTCCATCGCCGATGACCCGCTGGCCAGCGTCGTCCTCGGCACCGGAAAAATGCTCAGCGACTTCCGCCTGCTGCGCAAAATCAAGATTGACTAGTGTACTGAGTCTTAAATTCGTTAAAGAAATGATTTTGAGTCTTGTATCAGGGCACGACTTCAGTCGTACCGTAAATGGCGCAAAACAGATGGGCTTTAGCCCCTGAGTGCTGCTATTCGAATCGCTTCCATGGATCGAATTGTTGAATGAACTTCAGACTCAGGACACTAGAGGCAGGTATTAACTTTAGGGTTGCGGCGAACTCTGCCTCGCATCGCAGAATTTTGCCCGCAGCACCTCTCGCCTTAGAGTTAAGAACAGCCTCTCAAACATTTCCCCTCTGGCCAGGCTGTCTGTCACAGCCACGGGTGAAATGTCTTAGCATGAGGGAAACGCGCCCGCTCCGCGCGAGCGCACTAAGGAGTAGCCCGGCAGCCGCTGCCGCCCAACCGCATGGATTCTTTCGTCAGCCGCTATAAAAACGCCCTCGTGCTCATCCTTGTGCTCGTGGCGCAGTTGCTGGCGCTTGCCATCCAGGCCAAGCGCCCTGCGGGCCCCGGATCCGACCAGCCCACCGTCAGCCTCCTGCGCTATGCAGTCGTGGCAGTCGTCACTCCTCCTGAGCGCCTTATCGTCGGTACCGGCCTCTGGGCCCGCTCTCTCTGGACCGGCTACATCGACCTCATCCATGTCCGCAAGCAGAACGCAGCCCTTCGCCAGCAAATCCTGCGCCTGCGCATCGAGCAGGCTGGCCTCGCACAGGACGCGGCACAGGGCCAGCGCCTTGAGCACCTGCTCGACTTCAAGCAGCACTACATCTACAAGACACTCCCTGCGCAGATTATCGGCACCAGCGGCACCGACCAGTCCAGGGTCCTATACATCGACCAGGGCTCCCACGACGGCCTCAAACAGGACATGCCCGTCATCACCGCCGACGGCATCGTCGGCAAAATCAAGGACGTCTTCCCACACACCAGCCAGGTCCTGCTCATCACCGACCCCACCAGCGGCGTTGGCGTCGTCCTCCAGACCACCCGCACCAGGGGCATCCTCAAGGGCCGCGCTTACGGCCAGTTGCAGGTCGTAGACGTTTCCCCTGACAGCCGCATCAAGCCCGGTGAAACCATCCTCACCAGCGGCGGTGACCAGATTTTCCCGCGCGGCCTGCCAGTCGGCACCGTCGAGCGCATCGTCCCCGACCCTCAACACGACCCACTCGTTGACATCCTCGTCCACCCCGCCGCCCATCTCGCTGCACTCGAAGAGGTTCTCGTCGTCACCAACGTCGGCAATTCCCAGTCCCCCCAGGAAGCAAAGGACATCGCCGAAAGCGAGGCCGAAAGCGTAGCCGCCCAAAAGCGCGCCTCAGACATCCTCTCCGAACGCCTGCCCAGCCGCTACGATCCCAACGCTCCCGCCGACACCAACCCCCAGACCACCACCGACGCCAACGGCAATCCCATCCGCCCGCCCGCTCCGCCCGCCCCCGTCCATCCCGATCAGTTCAGTCCCGACGCCGAGCCGGCCGCTGCCGACATGACCCCCGGCCATCGCTGGGCTCCAGTTAAAGGGGGGGCCGAGGACACCAGTAAGGCCAGCCAACCGACCGCTGCACAGCAGACCAGCGCCGCGAACGCGGGGACCACTGTAACCGCCCAACCGCAGCAGCCCGCCGCCGCCGCGTCCAATCCGCAAACATCCGCACCGCAGGCTCAAAAGCAGGCAGCCGCAAAACAGCGCCGCAAAGCAGCGCCCGCGATAACACCCAAAAACGCTCCGGCACCGCAGGGAGGACTCCGCTAGCAATGGCCCTCATGGCATCCACGCGTCGCGAGGCCGACGCACAGTCCTTTCCCTTTTGGGTCTACCTCCTCGCGCCGCTGCTCGCGCTCGGACTCCAGTCCTTTGCCCCGCTGCTCTTCCCGCGCTTTTCCGTCCTCGATCTGCCGCTGCTCATCGTCATCTACTTCGCCTCCACGCTGCGTACGCCTATCACCGCGACCATTGGCGGCGCGTTCATCGGCCTGGCCCAGGATGCCCTCACCCACCAGCCTCTCGGTGTCTTCGGCATCGCCAAGGCCTTCATCGGCTACGTCGCCGCCTCGCTCGGCGTCCGCATCGATACGGAAAGCCCGCTCACCCGCTCCATCCTCATCTTCCTCTTCGTGCTGCTCAACGACGCCATCGACTGGGTCCTGGTCCGGCATATGCTCAACCAGCCCATGCCCTGGGCATGGTTGCATGAGCTGGTTCGTGCCGCCGTCAATACCTTCATTGCACTCATCCTCTTCGGACTCCTCGACCGGCTCAAACGGCGGGAGTAGCATGGAGGAAACACCCTCTTCGTAATAGCTCGCCAAACACTCAAAATGATTCACTGATGAGCGACTTCATCCGCATCTTCGACAAAAGAAAAGACAGCATCCCGCCCTACAAGCTTGCCGTCTTCCAGTATGGAATCGTCCTCATCCTGGCCGTGCTTATCTTCGGGCTGTGGCGTCTGCAGGTCGTCGGCGCGCAGAACTATCACGCGCTGGCCGAGGCCAACCGCATCCGCAAGGTTCCCATCCTCGCTGCCCGAGGACAGATCTTCGACCGTGATGGCCGTCTGCTGGTCGACAATTACCCCTCCGTCTCCTGCTTTCTCGTTCGCGAGCAGGGCCACGACATCAAGCCCGACCTGTCTCTCATCGCGCGCGGCCTGCACATGACCGTCGACCAGATCAACGACATCATCCGCAAATACCGCGGCTCGCCCAAATTCCAGCCCATCCCGCTCAAAGAGGACATCACCCCCGACGAGCAGGAATTCATCGCCGCCCACGCCGACGAAATGCCTGAGCTCGAAACCATCGAGGAGCAACGCCGCCTCTATCCCAGAGATGGATTCGCCGCCAACCTCATCGGCTACGTCGGTGAGGTCAGCGAGCAGATGCTCGACAACGATCCCCGCTATGCCTTTGACCAGCCCGGCGACGTCGTCGGACGCTCCGGTGTCGAGGAATCCTACGACTCCATCCTCCGCGGACAGGATGGCTCCCGCGACGTCCTCGTCGATAGCCGCGGACGCGAAGTCGGCGTGCTCGGCACCGAACCGTCCGTCCCCGGCAAAAACCTCCGCCTCACCATCGACCTCGACCTTCAGCGCGCCGCGGAAAACGCCATCGGCAACCGCGACGGCGCCATCGTCGCCCTCGATCCCCACACCGGCGAAGTTCTCGCCATGGTCAGCCGCCCCACCTTCGATCCCAATCAGTTTTCCGTCCACATCAGCCGCGAAGAGTGGAACAAGCTCATCACTGATCCCAACCATCCCCTGCTCAACAAAGCCATCCAGGCCATGTCGCCTCCAGGCTCGACCTTCAAAATCGTCATGACCCTCGCCGGCCTGCAGGAAGGCATCGCGCAGAACCTCACCGTCAACTGCCAGGGCGGAGCCACCTTCTACGGCCACTTCTACGCCTGCGACCGCCACCACGGAGAGGTCAACATCCACAACGCTCTGCCCTACTCCTGCGACACCTACTACTACACGCTCGCCGTCAAGCTCGGCATTGACACCATCGCAAAATACGCCCACGAAGCCGGCATCGGACAGAAGACCGGTATCGACCTGCCCAATGAAATTGCCGGGGTCATGCCTTCGCCCCAGTGGGCCATGCGCAACTTCCACCGCAAGTGGTACGCCGGTGAAACCGTCTCCGTCGGCATCGGTCAGGGGGCCGTCGCCGTTACCCCCATCCAACTCGCCCGCACCATCGGAGGCATTGCCTCCGGCGGCGTCTTCAAGCGCCCCCACGTCGTCTTCCCCAGCGAGTTGCCCAAAGAACTCCGCCAGGCCATTCTCGACACCTATCCCGGCTCCGGCGACAAGACCATTCCCATCAGCCCCGCCAACTGGCAGATCATCACCGACGATATGGCCAACGTCACCCAGTCCCCCATCGGCACCGCCTACTCGTCCCGTCTCGCCGACATCGACTTCGCCGGCAAAACCGGCACCGCGCAGGTTGTCAGCCATAGTTTCGGAGCCAACAAGGTGTCCTCCGATGTCAGCCAGCGCGCCAATGCCTGGTTCGTCGGAGTTGCCCCGCGCCGCAATCCTGACATCGTGGTCGTTGTCTTCTGGCAGCACGGCGGCTGGGGAACAGACTCCGCACACATGGCCGCCCAGGTCATCCAGGCATTCGTCGACAAGCAGCGCCGCCTCGACCACAACCTGGTAGCTCAGCAGCCCGGCCAGTCCGCGCAGAAACCCGACACGCAGAAACCTGAAAAAATCGACGTCGGAGCCGTCTGGTCCGTCCCCGGAGACCCCGGCATCTTCGGCGGCAAGCCGCTTGTGCCGGCCTCCGGCAAGTCAAAATCCGGCCAGCCAGCCACCCCCCAACTCGCCTCCACGCGCGCCGGACACTTCTACATCACCTTCCCACCGGCCCCAGCAGCCCCGCCGGCAAACCCCCTTGCCACATCCGCCTCCAGTACGCTCGCTGAGGTGGTCCACTAGTCCCCTATGAGCCGCCGCATCCTCTCCTTCCGCGACTTCGACTGGACCCTCCTCGGCTTCGTCCTTGTGCTGGCTGTCATCAGCGTATTTGAGATTTACTCCGCCACCCTGCATACCAAATTCGTAGGCTTCTACAAACAGCAGATTCTCTGGTTCTTCGCTGGCCTGGCCGCCATGTTCGTCCTTTCCGTCATCGACTACCACCGTCTGCTCGACATCGCCTACTGGCTCTACGGCTTCTGCATTCTCTCGCTGATTGCCGTCAGGGTCGTAGGCGCTCCAGTCCTCGGTGCGCGCCGCTGGATCAGGCTCCCCGGCGGCATTCACTTCCAGCCCTCCGAATGGGTCAAGCTCGTCCTCATCCTCGTCGTTACCCGCTACTTCATCAGCCTCATCGGACGCAGGCTCACCTGGACCGATGTCCTCAAGTCCATGGCCCTCGTCGGAGTCCCCATGCTGTTTGTTCTCAAGCAGCCCGACCTCGGCACCGCCCTCACCTACTCGCCCATCCTCCTCGCCGGACTCTTCCTCGGCGGCATCGACTGGAAAAAGGCCACCATCCTCATCCTCGCCGCTCTCACCCTCGCCGGCATTGCCTTCACCACCAATAAAGTCCTCAAACCCTACCAAAAAGCCCGCCTCACCAGCTTCATCAACCCCGGCGCCGACCCCAAAGGCAGCGGCTACCAGATCCTGCAGTCTAAAATCGCCGTCGGCGATGGCGGAGTCTTCGGTCGAGGCGCCACCAAGGGAACTCAGACTCAGGGAGACTTTCTCCCCATCCCCTACACCGACTTCATCTTCGCCGCCTTCTGCGAGGAGCACGGCTTTATCGGCGCGGTCATCGTCCTGCTGATATACTTTCTAATATTGATGCGTCTGATTCAGGACGCTCAAACAGCCGCGGACCTCCCAGGTACGTTCCTGGTCATGGGCGTAGTCGCCGTTCTCACATTTGAGATTGCGGTCAACGTCGGAATGGTCATCGGCTTTATGCCGGTCACCGGGATTCCTCTCCCATTTATGAGTTACGGAGGCTCCTCGGTGCTGTTCACATTTCTGGCTCTGGGCATGGTTATGAATGTCCGCATGAATCGATATGTGAATTAGGCTGCCTGCAGCCTCTCGAGTCCCCGGCGCCAACAGTTTTTTAGCAAGATGCCCGCCCCATGCGGGCAACAGTATAAGGCTTTTAGAAACTTAACTTTAGCCGGCAGAACAGATCATAGCGCCGGACAGGATTGATGAAGGAATGAGCACACATAGATGGGAAACGGCCCCGCCTGATCTTCTGGCTGTAGCGGCCACAAAATCTATGTGCCCGGACTTTTCCCGTAAGACAATTGATTTTTCCAGTGGACCTCCACCGGGTTTCCGGTGCCGGCATATGTTCTCTCCACCAAAAAGCATCTTTGTCCCAGCGGCTGTCCACTCGCCATCTCCACTCCTCTCCGGTTCACCGCTCTGATCTGTCTCAGCCGTTGCCCTGATGCGGAAGCATCCGGCAAGAAAGAGACACATGTCGAAAGAAATATGTATTTCCTCCACACCGCATGAAACGCGGCTGGCGATCCTCGAAAACGACGAGCTCACCGAAATTTATTACGAGCGCGAAAACGAGTACACGCTCGCCGGATCCATCTACAAGGGCCGCGTCACACGCGTCCTCCCCGGAATGCAGTCCGCCTTCGTCGACATCGGCCTCGAGCGCGACGCCTTCCTCTATGTCACCGACTTTATGGAGGAGCAGGAGGACGGCGAAGAGTTCGAGCGCACCAGCCTCTCCACAAGCCCGCCCCGGCGCGAGTCCGGGCGTGGACGGCAATCCCAGCCGGAGGCCGCGGCCCCTGAGGCATCCGCTCCCCCGGCCAGCCAGGAGTCAGCCGACGACGAATCGCCCTCCGGTACCCGCCGCTGGCGTGGCCGCCGTGGACGTGGACGCGGCGTTCGACGCGGGAGCGAACGCGAAAACCGTAATCAGAATGGCCAGGAACGTTCCCCGGCACAGATTCAGGAGCAGTCCGTCGAAGCCGGCTCTGAGGAGACCGTTTTTGACGCCCCCGCCATCGATGTCCGCGTCGACAAAAATGAGGCCGCCTTCGAGCGCCACACCCCCGCCGCCGCTGCCAACCGAATCCTGCTCCCCGGCGAATCGCTTTCCCGCTTTGGCGGCAAGCCCGCGGACGATACTGCCCCCACGGCTCAGGCCTCCTCCGCTCCCACCTTCAAGCCCAGCTACGTCGCGCCCAGGCCCTCCACGCTGATCGAGGTCCCGATTACCTGGGACGGCAGCAGTTCCCTGCTCCCCGGCGAGTCCCGTGCAAGCCAACGCGGCGCACCCGTTCCGGTGCCCTTCGATGAGCCCGCAGACGAGTACGCTGCAGAAGCAGAATTCGAACCTGCCACAGAAGCACACACGGTCGCCGAATCATCTACCGCGGCCGCAGAGGAAGAGACCGCGGTCACTGCAACCGAGGTCAGCGAACCTGAAGTCACGGCACCGGCTGCTGTAGAAACGCTGCCCGAGCCTGTGGCTCAGACCACCGCACCCGTCGCCCAACCGGAACCGCTTCACGAGGTCGAGCTTCACGAGGAAGTCCAGGAATTCGAACCCGAGGACGCCTCTGCCGCCCACCGCGTGGATACCTCAACGCCCAGCGAATTCCGCATTGCCCGCACTTCTGAAAAAGAGAAAGAAAAGAAAACCTCCAGGCGCGCTCCCGCCGTTCAGGAGCCGGTTCAGGAATATGCCTCCGAGCACGACGAACAGGCCGCCGAAGTTCCAGATCATCTCTTTGGCTTCGCTCCCGGAACCGGAATCCTCGAAGAAGAAGTAATCGACGAGGATGAGTACGAGTTCGAACCAATCCATGCGCACGCCGACGAACATGACTCCGAAGACATGGAGGAGGAAACCCTCGAGCATACCAGTTCCGAAATCAGCGACTTTGTCCGCGACGAGCACATCAATCAGCGCCTCTCCTCCGAGTCCGCAATCTCTGAAGCCGAAGAAGCAGAGGCCGACGAGGAAGGCCATGACTTCCAAATCAGCGAGGTTGGCCTCGACGAAGAAGATGACATCGAGGAAGAGTCCGCGGGCGAAGTGCCCGCCTCAGCCGACGGAGCAACGCCCTCGCGCGAACGTGATCGCAGCGGGCGTCGCGGCGGACGCCGGGGCGACCGCAGCGGAAGCCGTCTGGGTGGCGGACGCCGTCAGGGCCGTGGTGGACACCGCGCCTCGGCGCAGACCATGGACCTGCCCATCATCAGCGACCTGCTCAAGCCCGGTCAGGAAATCCTTCTCCAGATCGCCAAGGAGCCCATCGCCAAGAAGGGCGCGCGCGTCACCAGCCACATCGCCCTCCCCGGACGATTCCTGGTCTTCATGCCCACCGTCAACCATGTGGGCGTCTCGCGCAAAATCGCCTCTGACGAGGTACGCCAGCGCCTCAAGCGCGTCCTCATCAACGAAAAGGGCGATGCCTCGGGTGGCTTCATCGTCCGCACCGCTGCCGAAGGCGCCGGGGAAGATGAGCTGCGCGCCGATCTCCGCTTCCTCATCAATCTCTGGAACGACATCAAGCAGCGTGAGGAAGCCAGCAAGGCTCCCGCGCTCATCTATCACGACCTCAACCTCGTCGAGCGCGTGCTGCGCGATCAGGTCAGCGACAACTTCTCCACCATCTGGGTCGACAGCGAAGCCGAGTACGAGCGCATCGTGCGCTTCCTCAACCGCTTCCAGCCGTCGCTCGTCCGCCGCGCCAAGCTCTACACCAAAGAGACCCCGCTCTTCGAACAGTTCGGCATTCAGGAAGAGATCACCAAGGCCCTCCGCTCCAAGGTCTGGCTCAAGTCCGGCGGCTCCATCGTTATCAACCAGACCGAGGCCCTCGTCGCCATCGACATCAACACCGGCAAATACGTCGGCAAAACCGCCCGCCTTGAGGACACCATCCTCAAGACCAACCTCGATGCCATCCCCGAAATTGTCCGTCAGATCCGTCTGCGCGACCTCGGCGGCATCATCGTCATCGACTTCATCGATATGGATGAGCGCAAGAACCGCCACAAGGTCATGGCCACGCTTGAAGAGGCCCTCAAGGCCGACCGCGCGCCCTCAAAGGTGCTCCAGTTCAACGACTTCGGACTCGTCGCTATCACCCGCAAGCGCGTCAAGCAGTCGCTCGAGCGTACCCTCGGCGTGCCTTGCCCCGTCTGCGCCGCAACCGGCATGGTCAAGGGCCCGATCACTGTCGCCAACGAAATCTACACCGAGCTGCGCAAGATGTATAAGCACCTCGACCGCGGAGACATCATGCTTCGCGTCAACCCTGAGGTCGTCAAGGTCCTCAAAGCCAACAACGCGCGCTGGCTTATTGAACTCGAGGAGCTGTCCGGCAAAACCATCATCGTCAAGAGCGACCCGGCCCTCCACCCCGAACAGTTCGACATCCACTAGGACTGGCCGTACAGGCAGCGGCTTCGCGTGGCCGCTCCCGCTGGTCGCGGGCTATAGCACGAAGGGTATTCAACAAAAGGAGCAGGCCACCAAGCCTGCTCCTTTTTTGCATCGATTTTGACTCTCACCGCGACCAGCGGGAGCGCCCACCAAACCCGGCATCACGAATGGCGCGAAGCGCGTGTGCCCGTGCGGCCAGCACCGCGTGTGCCTGGACGGCCAGTCCCAGCCAGTCCTCACATGGAGGCGGCCAGCGCTACATGGACGCGACCGGAATCATCGTCAAATCCTCCACCAGCCCCACTTCCTTCTGCACAAACGGCTCGCCGTAGGTCACGCCCGCCAGCAGCCCATAGTGCCGCGCCTCGGCAAACGTACGCTCTCTGATCTCTTCTTCCGGCACAAACAGCCCGCTGCCCGCCGCCTGATTCGCATACTGCGAGCGATACGCCATCAGCGCCCGGTGCCGATCCTCAATGTGCCCCGTAATGTCCACCACAAAGCTGGGACGCACATCCGCATACAGGCTCGCATACACAATCTTGAACGGCCTCCACGCCGGCGCATCCGTCTTCAGCTTCCTCAGTCCGCTCAAAAAGCACGCCTCGTAGCCCAGCGTCGAAGTCGTAGAGTGGTCCGGGTGCCGCCCCGTCCAGTACGGCAGAATCACCACTCGCGGCCTTACCCGCCGCACCACCTCCACAATCTTCACGCGGTTCTCATAGGTGTTCTCCACGCGCCCGTCCGGAATATCCAGCGCCCCGCGCCACTCCACACCCAGAATCTCCGCCGCCTCCGCCGCCTCGGCCTCGCGCTCCGCCGCCGACCCCCGCGTTCCCGCCTCGCCCCGCGTCAGGTCCAGAATCGCCGTCCGCACTCCCTGCGCCCGCAGCTTCAGCAAGGTCCCGCCGCAGGTCTGCTCCACATCATCGCGGTGCGCCGCAATCGCCAGTACGTCTGCATTCACTTCATTCGCCATATTCAGAACCATAAAGGAAAAGCGCGGCTTGTTGAAAGCCGCGCCCTTTGTTGCTCAAATTTGCGCTTCTAGTAATTCGTGTTGTTCGCGTCGGTACCGGCGTCCATGTATGCCACGTCGGAAGCCGTCCCCTGCACCGTCACGTTCGAATTGTTGCGCTCTGACATGTTGGACGTGTTGTAGATGTACACCTGGCCGCCTTCCGCCGTATACACCTTGTTCAGCCCGGTCACCGGAGCAATCCCCGTCGCGTCGCCCTTGTAGGCATCCAGCGTCGCCGCATCCGTCGATGTATTGAACATCGTCAGGCAGCCATAGGGAAGCGTTCCGTTCGACGCCTGGGCCTTCTTGTACGTCTCGCCTTCCAGGCAGTTCGACGACCCGATCCACAGCGTATTGTCATCGCCAAACACCATCTTGTTATGCGTGCCATCGCTGATCGCGTACAATCCCGTTACTGTGCCCGACTGAGTGTCAATCTCCGACAGAAATCCCTGGAAGAGTCCGTCCTGTTGCAATTGCTGGCCCGCCACATACATCGACGTGCCGTTAAAAATGGCGTCCGTGGCCCCTCCCGGAACCGCGATATTGTTCTGCGCCACCAGCGCGATGCCTTTCGCGCCTGACGTATTGGAATTCAGCTCCGCGCCCGTAATTGGAATCTCCGTTACGCCTGCCGTCGTGCCTCCACACTCAGGCCCGCAGTCCAGCACATACGCTGCGGAACCATCTGGCGAAAACACCGCCTTGATCGGATGATCAAAGCTTGCATTCGGCCCCGTACTCACCGGGAACGCGCAGTACGCCGGAAGGTTCTGCGGCTCGCAATCCTGTGCATTCAGGTAGTGCTGTGGATCGGTGGAGGACGCCGCGGCCAGCTGTTGATCCGCCGTCAGTCCCACTATGCTGTACACCGCAAAATTTGCACTCGGCGTCGAGCCAACCGTCGTGTTCGGCGCCTGATCCGCATTCTGCACAAACACCAGCGCAATCGTTCCACCGGGGTTAATCGAAACCCGGTATGCATTCGGCAGGTTCAACACGTACGACCTGCCATGGCTCGTATCGATAATGGAGACCACGTGCGTCGCCCCGTTCGCCGCATACACAAAATCACGCGACCGGTCGATGAATATGCTGGACGACTGCCCGCCAGGAATCGCGATCGGCTGGCCTGTCTTTTCCGTTGCGTAGTCCACAATCACGAACGAACCGTTGCCGGCGTTATACACCCCGCCAATCTGCTCCTCCGGCATGTTCTGGATCGTCTGCGGCAGCGATCCTGCATATCCAGAGATCTGCAGTTGCCCATAACTGGTGTTGTAGGCATGCCGGATGTCGTAATACGCATCGTCGAAATAGAGCGCGCCCTGAGAAGCAAAGCTGGGGTTCTCCACCGACACCAGTACGCGGTTCAGTATCCCGCTGGGCGGCAGGCTCCGGCCAGCGAAGTAGAAATTCTTACCGCATGAGGTTAGCAGTGATGCAAACGTGACCAGGAGAATTGAACTGATCCAGAAACCTTTAAAACTTCTATTCTTCAAACCTGAGGACCTCACCAAGCATGGGAATGTTAAGTATATCAGCGGCACATGCCACTCTGTCTCGCCAGCCCTATCCTGGCCCCGCAGCTCACTGGTAATGCAGCCCCCTCTGGAATACCATGACCACTAAGGCCAGCCCATCATGACAGACCGCATTCAGGAGATTTTCGGTAGCCGCACCATCCTTTGCGATGGAGCCATGGGCACCACGCTATACGCCCGCGGCGTCTTCATCAACCGCTGCTACGACGAGCTCAACCTCTCGCAACCCGACCTCATCCGCTCCATCCACGAGGACTACCTCCAGGCCGGGGCCGAACTCATCGAGACCAATACCTTTGGAGCCAACGCCTTCCGCCTTCTGCGCTACGGCCTCCAGGATCAGGTCTTCGAAATCAACCGCGCCGGAGCCGAGCTCGCACGTAAGGCCGTACATCAGCTCGAAGACAAACAAGCCGGAAAAGCCTGGGTCGCCGGAGCCATCGGACCGCTCGGCATTCACCTTGAGCCGCTCGGCAAAACCGGCCTCGAAGAGGCCCGCGCCGCCTTCGCCGAACAAATCCGCGGGCTCACCCACGGCGGCCCCGGTGTCGGCGCCGACCTTCTCGTCATCGAGACCATCACCGCACTCAATGAAGCCGAACAAGCCATCCTCGCCGCCCGCGAGATCGCACCCAGCCTCCCCATCATCGCCATGATCACCGTCGATGAAGAGGCCCACTGCCTCGACGGAACCAGCCCCGAGCACGCCGCCGCCCGACTCGCCGCCGCCGGAGCCGACGTCATCGGCTGCAACTGCAGCACTGGCCCCGCCACCGTCCTCACCGCTGTCGAGCGACTAAGCACCGCCACCAGTCTCCCGCTGGCCGCCATGCCCAATGCCGGAACCCCCCGCGCCGTCGACGGCCGCAACATCTACCTCTGCTCGCCGGAATACATGGCCAGCTTCGCCCGCAAGTTCCTCAAAGCCGGCGTACAGTTCATTGGCGGTTGCTGCGGAACCACCCCCAACCACATCCGCGCCATCAAGTCCGCCATCCGCGCCGTCGAAGCCCAGAAGACCGCCAAGCCTGCTCCGCAGCGCGAAGCCATCGTTACCGAAACGCCGCCCGCGCCCATCGAGCAGCGCTCTAAAATCGGCCGCCTCATCCACGACGGCGCCTTCGTCACCCTCGTCGAAATCGTGCCCCCGCGCGGCATCAATCCCGCAAAGGAGCTCGAAGGCGCGGCCCTGCTCGCCGCACGCGGCGTCCACGCCATCAACGTGCCGGACTCACCCCGCGCCTCCGCACGCATGAGCGCGCAAAGCCTCTGCATCCAGATTCAGCAGAAGGTCGGAATCGAAACCGTCCTCCACTACACCTGCCGCGACCGCAACGTCCTCAGCATCCAGAGCGACTTGCTCGGCGCCTCCTCCATCGGCCTCAAAAACATCCTCTGCCTCACCGGAGACCCGCCCAAGCTCGGCAACTATCCCGACGCCACAGCCGTCTTCGACGTCGATGCCATCGGTCTCGTCAACATCGTCCGCCGCCTCAATCACGGCCTCGACATCGGCGGCAACCCCATCGGCGCGTCCACCGGATTCACCATCGCCGCCGCCGCCAACCCCGGCGTCCCCGACATCGATAACGAAGTCCGCCGCTTCGCCTATAAGGTCGAGGCCGGAGCCGAATACGCCATCACCCAGCCCGTCTTCGATCTCCGTCTTCTAGAGGCCTTCCTCAAGCGCATCGAGGCCTTCCGCATTCCCATCATTGCCGGCATCTGGCCGCTCACCAGCCTGCGCAACGCCGAGTTCATGAAGAATGATCTCCGCGTCTCCGTGCCCGACAGCATCCTCGCCCGCATGCAGCAGGCCTCCACGCCCGATCTCGCCCGTGCCGAAGGCGTCCGCATAGCGCAGGAAATGCTCACCGCCGTCCGCGGAATAGTGCAGGGCGTCCAGGTCAGCGCGCCGCTCGGACGCTACGCCCTCGCCGCCGACGTCATCGACGGAGTCCTCAATCCGCCACAAAGCTCCCCCAGCCAAGGAGCCACCGTTGGAAAACTTTGAGCAGTCCCTCAAGAAGCTTGAAACCATCGTCGCGCAAATGGAGCGCGGCGATGTCTCGCTCGAGGAGTCCGTCAAATTGTTTGAGGAAGGCTCAAAACTCGCCGATCAGTGCAAGCAGCAGCTCGCCGAGGCCGAGGGCAAAGTAGAAATCCTCATCAAGCAGCGCAACGGAGCCATGAAGCGCGAACCCTTCGAATAACAACCTGCTGGGTCCCCCATCCTACGCGCCGATTTTGCGCGTAGGGTGGGAAAGTTAACCCGGATCATCGAAGAATTTCCCTGCTACTGCACCACCTTCGGCTGCCCCGGCTTCACATCCCCACAACTCGCGCTCACATAATGCGAGTCGATCGTCGTCGTCGCGGTATAGTTTTGCCCCTTCGCCCCCGGCTGGATGCTCTTTACATCCCCCGACCCGTGCGCATGCTCCTTGTCCACCACACGCATCTCCCAATGCCCCGTCACCGTCATCCCGTTCTCAGTTTTGCAGCTCAGGCTGAAAGAAAAATTCCGGTCATTTACTTCATGCTTATCCACGGTGCAGTCGGAATTCGGCGGCTTGCTCACGCCCTCAAGGCTCTTCCGCCATTGCGCGGGCGTCAGGCACGACTGCGTCACCGTCGTATACGGCTCGCCCGGCACCGGCCGGCTCATCTGCTTCAGCTGCTCCACAACCATCGGCGGAAGGTGGATCCCCTGCAGTTGCGACGTCACCGAGGTCTGCCAAAGCCCCATCTTCACCGGCGGCGGACTATTCGGGGCCGCAGCCGTCTGCGCTCCCGCCACACCTACGGCGCAAATCACCAGTAAACCTGCTCCCAGACTCTTCAGAAACATACCGCACCCTCCAAATAACCGCTGCTGGCTGAACAAACCAGTTTCTACCACATCCTTGCCGAACAATCGACTCACCCCACACCATGCACGGCCGCAATCCGTTCTAGCACAAACTCCACCACCGCATCCGGCACCCACTCCCCGGAAGATGCCCCCGCAGACCTTCCCGAACCAATCACAAACCGCGGCTTTCGCTCCATCAGCTTGGCTGAAACTCCCGCCCACCGCGGCGCCAGCTCCGTCCCCCGCATCAGCACCGCATCCGCCCGATCCAGATACCGCCGCGCCGAATCCTTAAAGTCCGCCGTCCCCGCATCCAGCACCGTCAAATACACATCCGGACGCAGAAACTGCAGCACGCTGTTCGACTCTAAAATCGCATTCCCAGGCATCGCCTTCTCCGCCCCGGCCAATTCCCTGCGAATCCTCGGCATCGCCTCCGCCAGCCTCCCCTGCCGCGTCCGCACCCACACCGACCGCGCCGCACCCGCCTTCAGATACCGCGCCGTGTCCGTCCCCGACTCCGCATCCCGCTCCTCGCTGAATGCAATCGTGTGGTCGTCCGTCGCGCAGTCGCAGGGCGCGCCGTCCGCCGTGCAAAACCCATGCCCATACTGTGTAATCTTCAGCGCCGTCCAGCGCATCTCCGGCAGCCGCGCTATCAGCCCCGCCACAACCGAGGTCTTCCCAACGCTGCGCGAATGCCCCCCGACCACCACCACCGCCACCTCTACTTCTCCTTCTTCTTCGGCGTTCGTTTCTTCGCCGACCCATTCTTCGCCGACCCCGCCTTCGCACTCGCCTTCTTCTCCGCGCCCAGCCGTCCCAGCGCCGCCAGCTCCTTCAAATACTGCGCCAGCGGACGCGCCGGCCTGCCCCAGTACACCACGCCCGCGCCCTTCACCTTCTTGTGCGTCAGCACGCCCGAGCCCGACCCCAGAATCACGCCCTCGCCAATCTCCGCATGGTCGCCAATGCCCACCTGTCCGCCCACCACCGCGCCCGCCCGAATCACGCACGACCCCGACACACCCGTCTGCGCCGCGATCACCACATCGTGCTCCACCCGCACGTTATGCCCAATGTGCACCAGGTTATCGATCTTCACCCCGCGCCCGATCCGCGTCTCCTCCAGCGCGCCGCGATCAATCGTGGCGTTCGCGCCAATCTCCACATCGTCCTCAATCACCAGCCGGCCCTGCTGCGGAAACTGCACATACTCCCCCGTCTCGTCATCCCGCACATATCCAAATCCGTCCGCCCCCAGCACCGCGCCCGCATGCACCACCACGCGATCGCCCAGCTGCGTCCCCGGGTAAATCACCACCCCCGGATAGATCCTGCACCCGCGCCCCAACCGCACGCCGCGCCCAATCACCGCGCCCGCGCCGATCGCCGTCTCGTCACCCACATGCGCGCCAGCCTCCACCACCGCATGCGCGCCCACTGAAATCCGCCGCCCCCGCACCACATCCGCCGCAATCACAGCCGTCGGATGCACGCCTTCCTCAATCGCATCGCCACGCAGCGCCTTGGCCGCCCGCGCAAACGCCAGCTTCGGCCTCGCCACCACTACCAGAGCCTTGCCCTTATCCTCCTCCGCCGCCAGCTTCTCGCCCACAATCACAGCGCCAGCAGCCGACTGCAGCGCGTCCTTCAGAACCGCGGCATCCTCCACAAACACCACATCCCGCTTGCCAGCTCCGGCAATGCTCGCCACGCCGGCAATCTCCAGCCCCGGCCTGCCGCCCTTCACCGTCCCCTTCACCAACTCCGCTAACTGAACCAGCCTCACGCGCAACCTCTCAAGTACAGCTTCCAGCTTTTCCTCACTGCAAACAACCGATCACACCCGACTCGACACAAAGCGCAGCGTCGGTAGCCGTCACCTGCACCCTGCAGCTAGAAGCTAGTAGCTAGTAGCTAGTAGCTAAAAGCTAGCAGCTAAAAGCTAAAAGCTAGTAGCTAAAAGCTATCTTTTCTCTTCCCGCGTCCCGTCCGGACGCGTCTTCCATCTACGATGCACCCACAGCCACTGCTCAGGATACCGCCGCACCCAATCCTCAATCACCGCCGTAAATCGCGCCGTATTCTCCACCGCATCGGCCTCGTCATCCCCCGTCGACGCCACCGGAATCTCCTCGCCGAACCGCAGCACATACCGCTGCTCCGCCTCTTCCCACACCATGAATCCCGGCAGCACCGCCGCCCCCGTCTTCCGCGCCACCCGCGCCAACCCCGATGCCGTACACGCTGGGCGACCGAAGAACGGCACAAACACCCCCTGCGGCGGAGTCATATTCGTATCCATCAGGATCCCCACCGTCTCGCCCCGCCGCATCGCCGCCAGCAACCCCCGCGCAAAGTCATCCTTGTGCAGCACACGGTTCCCATGCAGACATCGAATCTCGTTCACCAGCCGGTCCACCTTCGCGTTGTCCAACCGCCGAATCACCATCCCCATCGGATACCCCATCAGCGAGTGATAAAAGCTCGACAGCTCCCACGCCCCCAGGTGCCCGGTCACAATCAGCACGCCCGTGCCCCGCTCCCGTGCCGTCAGATAGTGCTCCAGCCCCTCATACCGCAGAAACCCCAGCGTGTTCTCGCGGGTATATTTGTGCATCTGGCAAAACTCGCCCAGCAGCCACCCCAGATTCCGGTACATCCGCCGCAGAATCTGCTCCCGCTCCGCCGCCGTCGTTTCCGGAAAAGCACTCTCAAGGTTCCGCAGCCCCGTCTTCTGCAGCCCGCCCATCAGCACGTACGCCGCCGTGCCTATGCCCGCACCCACCGCGCGCGCCGCCCCTCTGGGCAACACGCCCAGCAGCTTCACCAGCGCCCAAACCGCTCCGTACTCCAGCTCTTCCCGCATCTCAATGAAATATAAGCCCAGTGTACGACGTGCGTCTGCTCTAACACGCCCGTCATCCCATGCCGGCAAGCTGAACAGACGCCAATTCACCACCAAAGGACGCGCCCATGCCCAACGGAATCAAGACCCTCCTCAGCCATCATCCCTTCGAGGAAACCATCGACCGCCTCCAGACCCTCCTCATCGAGAAGGGCATCACCCTCTTCTCACTCGTCGATCACGCCGGAGAAGCCCGCGAAGTCGGCCTCACCATGCCGCCCACCAAATTGCTCATCATCGGCAGCCCGCGCGCCGGAACCCCGCTCATGCTCGCCGCGCCCAGCATCGCCCTCGACCTGCCCCTAAAAATCCTCGTCGCCCAGCAACCCGACGGCTCCGTCCAACTCTCCTGGAACGACCCCACCTGGCTCCGCCAGCGCCACAACCTCCCCGAGGAAATGCAACCCGTCCTCTCCGCCGTCGAAGCCATTGCAAAACAGGCAGCAGAGTGATTGAGGGTTATTGATCCGCTCTTTTCGGAATAACAGCCCTAGAAGAGGGCTCGACGCGCCTCGCAGCTCGAAAAAAGAACCACGCTATGCCTAGATCAATGGGCACGCCCAATAAGGACAGCGCAGGTGCTCGCCCGCTCAACACATCCACGCTCACGCTGATTACGGGGAGGGCAAAAAATCCCGCAATCGTATAAAACCATCGACGGCGGTACTTCGTATCTCGTTCTAGTCTTTCTTGGTGTTTGCAAAATCGCCACGTCTGCCAGCCGATGAAAGCTGACACGAGCAAAACTCCGAAAATGATTCCTACAATCATGGCGATCTCTCCGCTGGACCTCCATAGCTCACTGCTTAGCGACTGGCGGAAGATCCGCCTCCGTCTCCGCAAAACCAGCTATCAGATGTGTCTTCTCTTGAAGAAATTGAACAAGATTCGGATCAACAGTCTTTTGGAAAGAACCCATATCCACTGACGACCATCGCCGGCCGTCACGAAAGTCAATCACAACCCCCGCTTGGCTGCTGAATTTCCCATCTCTGTCGCGGAACCCAGCCACAACTGTCATGCGTTTTGCGTCGGAATATGGATACACCTTGCAAGGTTTGAATGCATAGCCGCAGCAGCGAATCCCATTCGGGCCAATTGAAACATGCATAGGCAAAGCGAGCGCAGTGGCTACTCCAATTGGAAGGGCGATAATCACAGCCAGCCATCGGAGCACCTTGCGAGAATCCATCCCAGCATATTTGCCGCCCCGCATTGCAGTCTTCTCATTCGACCAGCGGCTGTACAGGTCCGCCTCTCTTCGCCCCTTCCGCCACGCCAGGAGCTGCAGCGTGATTTCATACGAAAGGGCCAAAGCACCGAAACCCGGAAAGAACCACCAGATCGTCCTGTCAGGCAATTCGCGGAATACCGCAGGCGTATCCGCAACTGCAAGGGAATGGTTGATCCAGACAAACAGCGCATGACTTCCCCAGGCAAACACCAGCCCGATGGCAATCATGGATAGGTTGAACGGCCACACCATTTTTCTGAACCGGTCGTCCAACTCCTCAAATGAGGGTTCATCCCCCATCCGGCCATCCAGCTCTTCAAATGAAGGCTCCTGTACCGTCCCCTCATACTGCTTCATCGGGAGGACTTTCCGAAAAAGCGCCATGGCTCCCAAAATAACCACGGGAACAAGAATCCATTTCAGCAAATCAGCAATATGGTCGTACATGTCGCATCCAAGTCTAACCTCGGATGCGCAAATCGAAGCGTCAAAATAGCGCGCACAACCACCCCCATATTGACTTCCCGCCCTCACTCTGTTTTCATCATATCATTCGCATGAACCGCATCATGATCATTCCGGCCACCGACATCCGAATTATTTCGGCCATCATGATCATTCCCTCTCCATAGGGAGCAGGCGGCTGGCGAATCGAACCCGATACCACCCAAGACCACCGGCTCCCTGAGTCAGGTGGTTTTTTAATTTAGAAAAGCAAAGCAGAGAACAGGAAGCAGACCATGCCCGTCACACTCAACGGAATCCAGCAGGCCCGCCAACGCATCCAGAGCGACATCTACCTCTCGCCCGCCCCCCACTCCGAAGAACTCTCCCGCATGACCGGCCAGCAGGTCTTCCTCAAGCTCGACAACCTCCAGCGCACCGGAGCCTTCAAGGAGCGCGGCGCGCTCAACAAAATCCTCACCCTCTCGCCCGAGGAGAAGTCCCGCGGCGTCATCGCCGCCAGCGCCGGAAACCACGCCCAGGCCGTCGCCTACCACGCCACCGCCCGCGGCCTCCGCTCGCGCATCGTGATGCCTTTGATGACGCCCCTCGTCAAAACCGCCTCCACCGCCGCCTACGGAGCCGAAGTCATCCTCCACGGCGCCAACTACGACGAAGCCTGCACCGAGGCCCTCCGCCTCGCCGCGCAGGACAGCATGACCTTCCTCCATCCCTTCGACGACGACGCCGTCATCGAGGGCCAGGGCAGCATCGGCCTCGAACTCCTCGAGCAAATCCCCAATCTCGAAGCCGTCGTCGTCCCCATCGGTGGCGGCGGCCTCATCGCCGGCGTCGCCTGCGCCATCAAGGAATCCAACCCCAACATCCGCGTCATCGGCGTGCAGACCGAGCGCCTGCCTTCGATGCTTCGCGCAGCCGACGCAGGCTCACCCGTCACCATCCCTGCCGAGGCCACCATCGCCGACGGCATCGCCGTCCGCCGCGCCGGCCAGCGCACCCTCCCCCTCGTCCAGCGCTACGTTGACGAGCTGGTCACCGTCGACGAAGAGGAGATCGCCAAAGCCATCCTTGTCTTACTCGAGCGCGAAAAGACCCTCGCCGAAGGTGCCGGAGCCATCGCCCTCGCCGCGCTCCTTCAGCACAAAACCTCGCTGCGCGGCCAGCGTACCGCCGTCTTCGTCGGCGGAGGCAACATCGACGTCAGCCTCCTCGCCCGCATCATCGAGCGCGGCCTCGTCAAGGACGGACGCCGCACCCGCCTCCGCATCCATCTCACCGACCGACCCGGCGCGCTCCATCAGCTCACCCGCATCCTCGCCGACGCCCGCGCCAATATCGTGCAAACCGCGCACGACCGCACACACTACGGCGTCAGTCTCGGAGACACCATCATCGACATCACTCTGGAAACCCGCGGCGGCGAGCACATCGAGGAAATCCGCACCCTCCTCACCCAGTCCAGCTACCGCCACGAAAGGATTGACTAGAAGGCAAGTGGCCCACCCTAACCCTTAGGGTGCAGGTTGCTCCACAACCGGGGGTGCCCCGTCCAAGCTACGCTTGGGCGGGAGGCGAGACGCTGTTCTTGCTTCAGATCATGTATCATCCCGGTTGCGAGACCCAGGCAGAAATGCACCCTGAATGATGCGGCGGGACGTCAAAATTCGCCTCGCGCCCGCACAGACCGGTACTCAACCCTAATCCCTATCCCCAGCCTTTATCTGCCCACCGGCCCCGTGCTCTGCCGGATGATCAGCTTCGGCTCAATCCGGTACTCCACGCCATCGACCATCGCTGCGTTCGGAACCCCATGGAGCGCCTTGAACGCCGCACGCGCCACTTCATCGCGCGGCAACCGTATCGTCGTCAGCGCCGGCTGCGTAAAGGCGCTCATCGCAATATCGTCAAAACCAATAATCGAGACGTCCCGCGGAATCTTCAGCCCGTGCTCAAAAATCGCACCCATCGCGCCGATCGCCGTCACATCGTTCGACGTCATCACCGCCGTCGGACGCCGCTTATTCTTGAGCAGCTTCGTCATCCCCTCATGCCCGCCGTCCATGCGGTGGTTGCCTTCCACAATCATGCTTTTGTCCACCGTAAGCCCCTGCCGCCGCATGCTCTTGATGAATCCCTTGTACCGCACCTGTGCCGGAACCAGGTCCATCGGACCGCTGATGAACGCAATGCCTTCGTGCCCCAGCTCGCGCAGATACGCCACACCCGCATCAATCCCTGCCGGATAATCCACTGCTACGTTGCTGCTCCCGCGCTGCACCTTGCCCAGGTCCAGAAACACCAGCGGAATCCGCCGGCTGCTCAGCTCGTCAACCAGGTGCTCATCCATCTCCGACGTCATGATCGCTACGCCGTCCACCTTGCGCTGCAGCATCCGGACCACGCAATGTTCCATGCGCTTCTTGTCGTAGTTCGTATTGGCAATCAGTACCTCCATCCCGTACTGCACCGCCACGTCCTCAAAGCTCTTTACCAGCTCCGGGAAAAAAGGGTTTGTAATGTCTGAGATGATCAGCCCGTACAAACTGCTCTTGCCTGAGCCAAGTGCGCGCGCATTCGTGTTCGGATAAAACTTCAGCTTCTCGATCGCACGCTTCACCCGCTCTGCCGTCTCCGGCGTCACTTTGTCTGAGCCGTTGATCGTGCGCGAAACTGTGGCCGTTGAAACGCCTGCAAGTCGTGCTACTTCCTTGATGTTCATAGGCAATCGCTGTCCGGCACAATCGTTTTAGCTTGTCCGGCCGGTATAACAAGTTATAAACGAATCGTGCCGCCCGCTGGTAACGTTTTCACCAATTGCCTTTGAACAAATCCAGCGGAACCGCATCCCCCATCGCCCGATAGCCCTTCGGCCCCGGATGCAGATGGTCCCCGCTATCGTATCCCGGCCGCAGCCTGTCCTTGTGCGCAGGATCGCGCATCGCCTTGTCCAAATCCAGCACCGAGTCAAAGTGCCCCGGCGTCCGGATCCACTTATTTACCGCCTCCCGGTCCGCCTCATTCTGAGCCCCCGGATGGTAGTAATCCGAACCCACATACGGCGTAATCGTCGCGCCAATCACCCGGATTCCCTCCGCATGGGCCCGCGTCACAATCTGCCCCAAGGCCGCTTCAATCTGGTGTACCAGCAAAGCATGCTCCGCCGCCGGAACATCCCCTTCACGCGACAATTTGCCCAGATCGTTCACGCCTTCAAACACAATCAACCAGCGCACGCCCGCCTGCGCCAGCACATCGCGGTTCAACCTCGCCAGCGCATTCGGACCCAGCCCATCCGTCAGCAGATGGTTCCCGCCAATGCCCTCATTCAGCACGCCAATATCCCGCGTCGCCGCATTCGCCTGCAGCCGCTCCGCCAGCACATCCGTCCAGCGGTCATTCCCGTTCGTCGTTGAGGCATGACCGTCCGTAATCGAATCCCCCAGCACCACCACCGCCGCCGCACCCCGCGGTGCCGCCACATCAACACCAGAAACCTCAAACCAGTGGTCTACCCGCTTCGCATCCGGCAGACTCGCCGCCGCCACATGGTCCCCGTGCTCGTAATACGTCGTCTCCCGCGATCCCGGATGCCCCGTCTCCCCAGCCGGAGCCGTATCCAGATGGAACGTCACCGCCACGTTCGACAGCGGCGCCACCGGCAACTCCACCGGATCCGACAAATACTCCGCGCCCGCCGGAACCGTCACATCCGCGCTGCCCGCGAACGTCAGCCTCCGGTCTGTCGCCGGGTCAATCGCCGACGACGCTGCCGAAACAGCTCGCGCAATATGCACCGACGTAAACCGCAGCGGCTTCCGCCCGAACGCATTCGACAGCCGCACCCGCACCGTCTGCCCGCCCACCGACAGGTGGAAGATTTCCCGCATCGTCATGTCCGTCATGTCGCTGGACGGCAGCGAATTCCATGGCTCTGGAATCTGCTGCGACGTCGCCCAGCTTCCCACCCACACCTGGCCTTTTCCTGCCTCTTGAGCCTCAACCTGCAAGCCCGCCCAGCACACCGCCAACAGCACCAGCAGAGCCAATTTCCGCATCCGTTATTCCTCCCCGGCCGACATGGAAGTAAATCGCTTTTCTAAAGCCACGCAAGTATAGCACTGCGGCATTCGCAGCTCCATCCGCCCATCTACAACTTTCGATCCATCCGCGACTCCGCCCCATTCTGCTATCCTCACCGCGTAGTCCCTCTTATACCCGCGCAGGAGTCTTCGCAGTTGTCTAAATGCCTTCGCCCCGCGGCCGCAGCTTTGCTCGCAGCCGCACTTGCTTTCGCCGCATTCGCGCAGCAAAGCCCGCAGTCCCAGCAGCCCATGGGCGGAGGCGGCAGCTCCACCGGTGGCGTTTACGCTCCCATTCATGACGCGGAAAATCGCCCCATCACCGCCGGAGGCTTCGTCAAATCCGGCCCCATCGTCTTCGAAGACGACTCCGTTAAGTCCGGCCTCGCCTCCTGGACCCACGTCATGGGCACTCCACAGAAAAAGTTCATCATTGAGGCCAACGGCTCCGGCGTCTGCCTGCTCGACTACAACAACGACGGATGGCTCGACATCTACCTCGTCAACGGATCCACCTACGACGCACTCAGCGGCAAAACCACCCCGCCCCACGCCGCCCTCTTCCGCAACAATCACGACGGCACCTTCACCAACGTCGCCAAATTCGCCGGCGTCACCAACGACCGCTGGGGATTCGGCTGCGCCGTCGGCGACTACAACAACGACGGCTGGCCAGACATCTATGTCACCAACTTCGGCAAGAACCGCCTCTATCGCAACAACCACAACGGAACCTTCACCGACGTTGCCGAAAAAGCCGGCGTAACCCTCGGCAACTGGTCCACCGGCCCCACATGGGGCGACTATGACGGCGACGGACGCCTCGACCTCTTCGTCCCCGGCTATATCCATTACGACATGGCCAACCCACCCATTCCAGGCTCCAAGCAGGTCGGCTACAGCTTCTGCAACTACCGCGGAGCCCCCGTCATGTGCGGACCGCGCGGCCTCGAAGGCGAGTCCGACCATCTCTTCCACAACAATGGAGATGGAACCTTCACCGACGTCAGCGTCAAGGCCGGCGTCAGCGATCCCAACAAGTTCTACGGATTCTCCAGCGCCTTTGTCGACCTCAATAACGACGGCAAAGTCGATCTCGTCGTCTCCGACGACTCCACACCCAACTACCTCTACATCAACAAGGGCAACGGAACCTTCGAGGACGACAGCTACGCCTCCGGCTTCGCCCTCAATCAGGACGGACGCGAGGTCGCCGCCATGGGCCTCGCCATCGGCGACTACGACAACACCGGATGGGACGACCTCTTAGTCTCCGACTTCTCTGACGACTATGACGTCCTCTACCACAACGACGGACAGGCCAACTTCTCCGACGTAAGCTACCCCATGGGCATCGCAAAAGAAACTATCCCCTTCCTCGGCTGGGGTACGGGCTTCATCGACTATGACAACGACGGATGGAAAGACCTCTTCGTCGCCAATGGACACGTCTATCCCGGCGTCGACAAGCACGACTGGGGAACCAGCTTCGCCCAGCGCCCGCTGCTCTTCCACAATTTGAACGGCAAAAAATTTGTCGTCGTACCGCCCGTCGAAGGCACCGGCCTCGCCATCACCACCCCTGCGCGCGGGGCAGCCTTCGGCGACCTGTTCAACAACGGCAAAATCGACGTCGTCATCAATCCGCTCTCCGGCCACGCCATCCTGCTGCGCAACGTCGACAACGACCACAACCACTGGGTCGAACTCAAGCTCGTCGGCGGCCCCAAAGGCCCGCGCGACGCCATCGGAGCCACCGTCTACCTCACCGCCAACGGCATCCGCCAGCGCGGAGACGTCATCAGCGGCGGCAGCTACATGTCCTCCAACGACCAGCGCGTCCACTTCGGCCTCGGCTCTGCCACAAAGGTCACCAAACTCGAAATTCACTGGCCCGGCGGCGATGTCGAATCCGTGCACCTCCCCGCCATCGATCGCATCTTCACCATCACCCAGGACAAAGGCATCACCGGCGTCCTCTGCACCGCCTGTAAAAAGAAGTAGAACCGCCTGGCAAGATGCCGCTACAATTGAGGCAGATTGCCAGGGGACAATCCGCCTATGCCGGTCATCGAATCCCAACCCGCCTCCAGCGCCCGTCAGGTCTACCGGCGAATCGCCCTCAAGCTCGGCGTGCGGCCCCTCAAGTCCGATCTGGATCTTCTGCGCCTGGTCGAAAAACGCCTTCCCGTCAATTCGCTCGTGACCCTCTCCTCGCACGGCGTCACCGATGAGGAGATTTACTCCTGCATCTCTCCGCGCCGCACCCTCGCGCACCGCCGCACCCGCAACGAGCCCCTCACCCACGACGAATCGGATCGCGCCGTGCGCCTGGCCCGCATCGCATCCCTTGCGGAAGAGGTCTTTGCCGACGACGCCAAGGCCGGACGCTGGCTTCGAAAGCCTAAGCAGCGTTTCCAGGGCCGCACCCCGCTCGACCTGCTCCAGACCGAGGCCGGGGCCCGCATCGTCGAAGACCTGCTCCTTCAGCTCGAATTCGGATACACCGCTTGATCCTCTGGCGCATCGGTAAACACGCCGCGCTCGATGGCGCCGGCGGATTGCTCGTCGCTGGCCGCTGGCACTCCAGAGGTCACCCCGTCGTCTACTGCAGCCTCAACCCCGCAACCTGCTTGCTGGAGACGCTCGTCCACGTTGAAATCGACGCCGAAGACCGCCCCGATCAATTCCAGTTGCTGCAGATCAGGGTTCCCAACCGAATCGTTCCCGAACGTCTCGCCCTCGCATCGCTGCCGCGCAACTGGGAGAAGGACCTCGCTGCCACCCAGGCCATCGGAGACAAGTGGCTCGCCTCCCGGAGATCGCTCCTGCTCGAAGTCCCAAGTGTGCTTGCCCCTGAAACCTGGAACGTGCTCATCAACCCCGCGCACAAACAGGCCCGCCTGCTCAAACTCAAAAAAATCTACCAGCACCCCTTCGACAAACGCCTGCGCTGATGTCCCGCCCGGTTGGCTATTGGCGACTGGCTATTGCTACTTCACCTGATATGCCACAGGCTGTACAGCAACACCGCCAGCACGATCGCGCTGACCCAGAAATAAAGCTTGTCGCGTTCCATCAGGAACCCCACGCCCGCCAGTACCACCCGCATCACCGGAGTCGCAATCAGTAGCAGCAGACCAAGCTGAATCACGCTCCCCGCGTCGCCGTGCATCACCCCGTGCCAAATCTCGTTCGGCCGGCGCAGGTGCTGCGCAACCGCGTGAAAATGGCTGTAGTTCGTCCTCGCCCCGGCCGGCGCATGGATCAGGAACAGAATGCCGCCGGTCAGCACCACCACCGCCGCCAGCAGCACACCTGTTTGCAGCATGCGTCCAACGGCTAGCTCCAGCTTCTCGTCTGTCAGCTTCTTCACAGTTTCCCCATCAGGCTGTTCGCGATCATCTCGATGCCCAGCACCACAATCACCAGCGCAAAAATCAGGCGCAGCGTCTTCACCCGCGCCTTCACCAGAAGCTTCGCGCCCATCAATGCCCCAGCCAGCACCCCCAGCATCACCGGCATAGCCAGCTCCGGCGATATGTAACCGCGACTGAAATAAATACCCGCGCCGGCCGCCGCCGTCACGCCGATCATAAAGTTTGAGGTTGTCGTCGATACCTTGAACGGAAGCGCCATCGCCTGGTCCATCGCCAGCACCTTCACCGCGCCCGCACCGGTCCCCAGCAACCCCGACAGCGTTCCCGCTCCGAACATCAGCCCAAAGCCCACCGGAACCCGCTGCGCGACATACTCCTCTTTTTTCCCGTCATGGGGATAATCCCCGTGCAGCCGCAGCATTCCCGCCAAGCGGTTCGGCTTCAGCGTGCCCTCATCATGATGCTTCCCTTTGTACGACGCCACCGCCGAATACAGCAGCAGCAGGCCAAAAATAAACCCGATCGCCTCCGTCGGAACCTTCGTCGTCAGGTACGCCCCAAACACCGCGCCCAGCGTCGTCGCAATCTCCAGAAACATCCCGATCCGAATGTTCGAGAATCCCTCGCGCACATACGCCGCCGCCGCGCCCGACGATGTCGCAATCACCGACACCAGCGACGCACCAATCGCATACCGAATGTCCACGCCGAAGACCAGCGTCAGCAGCGGAACAATCACCACGCCGCCGCCCAGCCCCGTCAATGCTCCCAGCAGCCCCGCTAGCAACGAACCTAAAAAAAGTAAGCCGGAAAACTCAGCAGTACCCATGCCTTACCAGACTACAACCCAGCCGGAATCTCCACTCATCGCGCTGCAAAATATTTACAATCCCGCAACAAATCCGCGCGCGCCCCAGCGCAAAGAGCGAGAAGAGACCAGCAGCGAACAGCAAGCAGCTAGAACATAAAGCTAGCGTACTGAGTCTTAAATTCGTTAAAAAAATGATTTTGAGTCTTGTATCAGGGCACGACTTCAGTCGTGCCGTAAATGGCGCAATACAGATGGGCTTTACAGGCTGCGGAAAAACCCTGGATTCCTGACTCGCTTTTCGCTTCCGAGCGGATTTTTTGCCTTTTCGGCCTGTTGGGCCGCGAATTCCTGTTTTCGTTTTGTGCCTGAAAGCCGTTTTTATCGGCATC
>DATKRT010000024.1:0-11541 GCA_035532055.1 Acidobacteriaceae bacterium
TGGTGGAAAATGCCGTCCTGCACCTCAAACGATGGCGCGGAATCGCTACCCGATACGCAAAACGAGCCGATTCCTTCCTCGCCGCCGTGCAGATCAGATGTCTCATGCTGTGGGTCAATATCTCGTGACGACACTACCTAGTAAAAAGTAACTTCTTTCATCGGATAATGTTTCCGGTTGCGCGTCCACAAGGCCGCCTCATTCTGGACGGCTGCTGCGGCAATCAACGCGTCTGGAAGTTCAACACCATGACTCTTCCGATAATGCCGCAAATAATCGCCTGCCAGCTTTCCCGTTTCCTCATCGGACGCAGCGCATCGTAACGAACGAAACAATCTCGTGAGCACATCATGCTCATGCGGCAACGCCCCCGCCCATAGCTCCGCCGCCGACACCGGGGAATACATCACGTCGATCTCCGATTCAGTCAGTGTCAGCCACGCGGAAATCAACTTGCCGTCCCGATGGCGGGACACCTCGATCAAAACATCGGAATCAACCACAACGGTCATTGCTTATGGAGTCTCTCGATCCGATCGCTCTTGCGAAGCTCTCTCAGGTACTTCTCCGTGTCCTGGACATCCTCCCGGCCTGCCCGCAGTCCCACAAGAGCTCGCATCGCGCTGCGCCGCTCTTCAACGTCACCCAAATACCGCTCGCGTGCAGCCTGCCGCACCAGGTCCGACACAGTCGTGTTCCGGCTGCGCGCCTCACGGTGGAGCACGCTCCACAAGGTCTCATCGAGATAGAGCTGGGTCCGCCTCATGATGTATACTATACATCAGTGCTGGAAACATCGGGCGGAATCTTTCACTATAGCGAGGGTCATGTGTTTGACCAGCTAGTGGAACTTGCCCGTGGCATTCTTGAGGATGGCAGGTTAAGGGGATGATGGCTAATGACGTGAACACCGCGATCAATGACATATTGCATCAGCGCGTTTGGGGCGTAGAAATAGCCATTGGTACCCGGCTTTCCATGGAGTTTGGCGATGAGGTGCTGATGCCAGGACATAGGCGGCCACATGGGAAATGGCATCTTCTTCTTATGGATTGCTATTGGAGAATTGAGGATGGTAGCTCAATTGTTGTTGGATCAGATGACAGCGACTTAATGGTGGGCATTCAGGGTCTTGATTTAGGCAAGGTGAACAAAATTCAACTCCTACCGCCGACGAGCGATCTACAAATCGTATTCGAGAATAATCTTCGCCTTATCACTTTTTTGACGCATTCGAGGGTCACGCCGAATTCGAGGCAGTGGTACCTTTATTGTCCTGACGACTTTGTCTGGTCCGCAGAGGGAGGGGGACGTGTGATCTGCAAGAATCGTTATGAATCGTGACATCCGCAGCCGCACAACCTTCAGATCGGCAAACCCCTTGAAGAAAGCCCGTTTCAAACAATCGCGCATTCGGCCGACCACCGCCGCCTCCGGCCCCATCTTCGCCATCGTGGGACGCCCCAATGTCGGCAAATCCACGCTGTTCAACCGGCTCACACGCTCGCGCCGCTCCATTGTCGGCGACGAGCCAGGCATCACCCGCGACCGCATCTACGGCGAGGTCCAATGGGCCGGCCATACCGCGCGCATTGTCGATACCGGCGGCATCGTCCCCGACGATGAAGCGCTTATCCCCGCCGAAATCTACCTTCAGGCGCAGACCGCCCTTGAAGAGGCTGACGCCATTGTAATGGTCGTCGATGGACGCACCGAGCTGGCCTCGCCCGACATCGACCTCGCGCGCCTGCTCGTGCGCTCCGGCAAGCCCATCTTTCTTGCCGTTAACAAAATCGATGTAGACGCACTCGACGCTGGCGCGGAAAACTTTCGCCGCCTCGGCATCCGCAACCTTGTCCCTATCTCCGCCGAACATGGACGCGGCATCGGCAATCTCCTCGACGATGTCTTCGCCGTTCTCACCTTCCCCGAAACAGAAGAAGAACCGGAAGCTCCCGCCACCGAACTGGCCGACGAAACTCCGGCGCCCACGGAAGAGCATCTGCACCGCACCCACGGCGAATTTCACCAGCATGAGACGCGCCTCGCCATCATCGGGCGACCCAACGTCGGCAAGTCGACGCTGCTCAACGCGCTCACCGGCAGCAGCCGCGCCATTGTTTCGCCCGTTGCCGGAACCACCCGCGACGCCGTTGACGAGGTCATCGACTATCAGGGCAAAACCCTTCGCATCATTGACACCGCCGGCATCCGCCGTAAAGGCAAGACCCACCTCATGGCGGAAAAGCTCTCCGTCGTCATGGCCCGCCGTCATCTTGAGGCAGCCGATGTCTCCCTGCTCATCATTGACGCTACCGAAGGCGTCACGGCCTCCGACGCTACCATCGGCGGCTACGCGCATGAGAGTGGGCGGTCCGTCATCATCGTCGTCAACAAGTGGGACCTGGTCACCACCGGCCGCACCGACGGCAAGCCGCCTGCGGATCGCAAAATCTTCGAGGAGCAGCTACGCCACCATCTCAAATACCTCAGCTACGCGCCGGTCGTCTTTCTCTCCGCCGTAGAGGCAAAGCAGGGCAGCCACAGCCTGAATCGACTGCTCGATGCCGCCATTCGCGTCGCCGAGGAACGCCGCAAGCGCGTCTCCACAGGACAGATGAACCGCTTCCTCGAACGCGTCGACTTCCAGCGCGCCGGAGTTCCCCTGTCCAAACGGATGCGCATTTTTTACATGACGCAGGCCGCCGTCGCCCCGCCTACCTTTGTCCTGTTTACTGACCGCGACGTCAAGCTGCACTTCTCATTTGAGCGCTTCCTCGAAAATCAAATCCGCGAATCCTTCGGATTCGAAGGCTCCCCCATCTGGTTCAAGGTGAAGCCCCGCAACAAAAAACACGCGGAGTAGAAATCGCATCATGACGCACATCCGCCCGGCCACATCCACCGATATTCCGTTCATGTTCGCCCTTGTCCGCGAGCTGGCAGAGTACGAGCGCGAACCGCACTCCGTACAAACCACAGAGGAGCAACTGCTGCGCGACGGCTTCGGCGCGGAGCGATACTTCGACTGCCTCATTGCCGAAGTGGACGGCACACCCGCCGCATTCGCGCTGTTTTTCCCCATCTACTCCACCTGGCAGGGCCGCAGCATCCATCTTGAAGACCTCTTCGTGCGCCCCGCGTATCGCGGGCACGGCATCGGCAAGGCGCTTCTGCGCCGCGTGGCCGCCATCGCCGTCGAGCGCGGCTGCGCGCGCCTGCAGTGGGACGTGCTCGAGTGGAACCAGCCCGCCATCAACTTCTATCGCAGCCTCAACGCCGAGATGCTCGACGACTGGCGCCGCATGCGCGTCACGGGCGCAGCCCTCACTGCACTCGCAGGAAACCCGGAATGAAGATTCGCGTCATCGGCGGAGGTCTCGCCGGCCCGGAAGCCGCGCTTATTGCGGCCCGCCGCGGCTGCGAGGTCGATCTCTACGAGATGCGCCCGGTACGCAACACGCCCGCGCATGAAACCGCGAACTTCGGCGAACTCGTCTGCTCCAACTCGCTCAAGTCGGAGAGCGAAAACACCGCGCCCTGGCTGCTAAAACAAGAAATGCGCCGCGCCCACTCACCACTGCTGCAATGCGCCGACGCCAGCGCCGTTCCTGCCGGACACGCCCTCGCCGTCGATCGTGTCGAGTTCTCCCGCCTCATCCATGCGGCCATCGAGTCCGAGCCCCGCATCCGCATCCACCGCGAAGAAGTTACGCAACTCGATCCCGAAGACGGCCTCACCATCCTCGCCAGCGGCCCGCTTACATCCTCCGCCCTGTCCGCCGAAATCGCCCGCCTCACCGGCAGCGAGCACCTCGCCTTCTACGACTCCATCAGCCCCATCGTCGAGGCCGACTCCATCGATATGGACCGCGTCTACTTTGCCGCGCGCTACGACAAAGGCACCGCCGACTACATCAACTGCCCCATGAGCAAAGAGGAGTACGACCGCTTTTACGACGCGCTCGTCTCCGCCGAACAGGTCAAGGAAAAAGAATGGGAGAAGCTCGACTACTTCGAGGGCTGCCTGCCCATTGAGGAGCTGGCCCGTCGCGGACGCGACACGCCGCGCTTCGGCCCCATGAAGCCCGTCGGCCTGCGCGACCCGCGCACCGGAAAAATTCCCTGGGCAGTCGTGCAGTTGCGCTGCGAAAACCTCCGCGCCGACTCCTACAACCTCGTCGGCTTCCAGAACCACCTCAAATACGGCGAGCAGGCCCGCATCCTGCGCCTCATTCCCGGCCTCGAAAACGCAAAGTTCCTGCGCTACGGCCAGATCCACCGCAACACCTACATCAACGCACCGCGCGTCCTCACGCCCACGCTGCAAATGCGCGACCACCCCAACATCTTCTTCGCCGGCCAGCTCTCCGGCGTCGAAGGCTACACCGAATCCATCGCCACCGGCCTGCTCGCCGGGCTATTCGCCTCCGCCATCGCCCACGATCAGCAGCCCATTCCCGCACCGCGCCAAACCGCCCTCGGCTCGCTCACGCACTACATCACCCACGCCGAAGGCAAACGCTTCGACCCGGCCAACATAACCTTCGACCTGCTTGTGCCTCTCGAAGAAGAAACCCGCCGCAAAATCCGTGACAAGCGCGAGCGTCACCGCATCCAGTGTGAGCGCGCGCTTGCGGAGTTCGACTCCTGGTGGGCGGAGCAAGCGCAATAAGTCAAACCCTCAAAACGCCCCGAAACCCCCGCGCGGCATAATACGATTCCGCGCCGTTGTGATACACAAAAACTCGATCGAAGCGCCGGTCGCCAAAAATCGCTCCGCCAAGTTTCCTCACGCCAGAAGGCGTCTTCAGCCAGCTCGAAGTCTTCAAATCGAATTCTCCAAGCTTCTGCAACTCCCTGTATTCGTCTTCCGTTAAAAGCTCAACGCCCATAGCCGCCGCCATATTCACGGCGCTATCTTTCGGCTTGAATTCCTTCCTCGCCTGGAGCGCTTCGTGGTCGTAGCAAAGGCTTCTGCGGCCCTTGGGGCTTTCCGCCGAGCAATCGAAAAAGAGAAATTCGCCCGACTTTTTGTCGTGGCCCACAACATCCGGCTCGCCGCCGGTTCCTTCCATCTCGCCCAGCGACCACAGCTTCCCGGGATTCGCCTCCAACCTCCCTCGCACTTTGTCCCACGCCATACCTTGATGATGGCTCATATGTTTCTCAAAACGAGCTTTCAACACCTTCAGCAAATCATCCCGTTTTCCCGCTGGCAATTCATGCTTGCCGCGGATTTTATTCTTGTCAGTCATGGGTCGTTAGTTTAACGCAACCGTAGCTACACTTTCTTGTATGCTTCAACCGTGATTCTTCGCCCCGGCCAACAGGAGGACGAAGAACGTCGAGTCAGGCAGGCGCCGTAAGGCGCGTCCGCCCGTGTGGCGAACACTTTCGCAAGACCACTTTCCGCCGCTTCCGCCAGTCCTCATTCAGCCCAATCAGCTCCCACGGAACCTCCGCCGACAGGTGCCGAAGAATCGTATCCGTAGAAGGATGAATCCGCAGGCTGGGCGCAACCAGATACAGCAGCGGCACGTGTTCTGACAGCTCCATACGCGAAAAATATCCGTGCTTCTGAAACGCACCTTCGC
Source organism: Acidobacteriaceae bacterium (assembly GCA_035532055.1). Classification (GTDB taxonomy): domain Bacteria; phylum Acidobacteriota; class Terriglobia; order Terriglobales; family Acidobacteriaceae; genus Silvibacterium. The sequence continues at coordinate 5,598 of DATKRT010000024.1, forward strand.
GATGCAGTTGCCGCACCCGCGCCCAGTAGTCCAGCGCCTGGAACGGCAGGTGCATATCATCGTCGGCCTTCAATTCCAGCACAGCCAGCCGTCCACCGCGCGTCACCGTCAGCAGATCCAGCATGCCCCGGTCGCCCGCCGCAAAGGCTGGAACCTGCGCGTACACTATCTCCGCGCAAATCGAAGGCTCAATCTCCGCGATGTCGCGCCGCAGCTCGCACTCCAGCCACCGCTCCGGCTGCAGCCGGTACAGCGGATCGCGCCTGCTTCCACCCGCATGCCGCCGCTCGAACAGCCGCTGCATCAACTCACGGAACAGTGTCTCGGTCTCCTCGGTCAGCGGAGTTTCATTCGTCCCCGCGCCGAACGTGATCTCGTCTTCGCGCGCGAATGATCCCCGCGCATAGCCCGACCGGATGCACGCAAACTCCAGCCCATGCAGCAGAAATGCAATCTCTGCCGCAGACCGTGCCCGAACCTCCGTTGCCGCCCGCATCCCCGGCTTCAGCAATCCCAGCACGCGCTCCACTGCGGCGTTGCTTCGCTCCAGCGCCGCCTGTGGGTTGAACGCATGCACCAGGTGCAACTGCAAATTCCCGCAATCGCCAACATCAACCCTCTGCAGTTGCTCTGCGCGCTCGTCCAGCTCGTACAGCTCCCACTTGGCAATTCTCTGGTTCAGCCACGCCATGCGCGCCCGCACGGTCTGCGCTGTTCCTTTCGGAACCACCACCTTCAGCCCTTCGTACAGCCGCCGCCCACCGGCATGCTCCCGGCAATACACCAGCCACAACACGCCCAGCGTCAGCACGCCATCCACCGTGCTCTGCGGCTCTTCGGCGTTCACCCCGATCACCGCCCACGCCGACGTTCCTTTCAGCAGCATCCCGCGCGAATATGCCGGACCAAAGCTGTTCTCCAGGTCCGCCGCCGTGCGCAACCCATCCAGCTTCCAGTCAGCAAACGCCCGCGTCAGCACCCGGTCCAGCATGCGCAAATATCGTTTCCTGGTGCTTTCGCGCGACGTCGGCGAGCGCCGGTCACGGTTGGACATCAGCTCCAGCACCTGCGGCTTGCTCTGCCCAAAGCGCCGTACCTCCACCCGCAGCGAGTCCTTCCGTACCTTCAGCCCGCACACCGTGCGGACAAGGTTCCGCTCGTCCGACCAAAGGTGCAGCAAGCAACGGTCCTGTTGTGTGGTGATAGAGAAATGCGCCGAGGCCATGTCGAACAGCGCATGGCCATCTTCCAGCACAGCCGCCCGCGGATACTCGGCGAAAAACTCTTCCAGTGCGCGGGCCAACTCCACAGCGGAACTTTCGTTGGCAGCGACAGCCATCGCCTCAATCACCAGACCTGTCTCATAAATGGTTTTGTATCAGGGCACGACAATGGTTTTGTATCAGGGCACGACTTTAGTCGTGCCGTAAATCACTGAACATCAAGGCGGGCTTTAGCCCCTGAGGGTATGCTGTTCCCCCACTGAATGTTTATGTGCCCAGGCGTCGCGCCCGCAAGTAAATTAGTCCCAGCCCTTACTCTTTCGTAACTCCATAATGTGCGCCACGTGGTGCCGCGCGTGCCACTCGTACAGCGCCAGCGTCTGCAGCAGGGTTACACGTCCGCGCTCCTCGTGCTGATACCCGCGCTCCCAGTCCGCCTCGCTCAGCGTGCGGAACAGCGCCACCCAGCGCCGGTGCAGCGGCTCCAATAGCTCCAGCGATACCTCAACCGGCAGCTTTGAGTCGGCCAGCATCGCCCATTGCTTCTCGTCATAGCCCTTTACCACCGGCCAGTCTTCGGTCAGCGCCAGCCGCGTGCGGATGTACGCATTCATGTGGCTGTCGGCAACGTGATGCACAACCTGGCGCACCGTCCACCCGCCTTCGCGGTACGGCGTGTCCAGTTGTTCGTCGCTCAGCCCATAGACTGCCGAACGCAGGTTCTCCGGCAGTGCTGCCAGCGAGGCGATGTAGTGCGGAACATTCGTCGCGTCAATCGACTCAGGACGCGGAGGCGGGCCAATGGGGTAGCGAGGATCAGCAACAGTATTTGCCATACTAAAAGTGATAGCACGCCCGACCGCAGCCCGTCACGCCTCGAATCTTCACCACTCCGGCACTGCCGCCGCGCGATTGCATGGCCCTTTCCCCTGAACCCACCCCTTGAGCCTAAAATCAACTCAGACTCATCCAATACCCAGGACGCCATGACAACTCCGCCGCCCAATACCCAGCACCACAAGAAATACTTCTTCGACAAATTCGGCATCACCGAGCGCCTCCTCGAGCGCTGCCTCGGCGAGGCCCTTTCTGCCGGGGGCGACTACGCCGACCTCTACTTCGAGTCCATCGCCTCCACCTCCATCGGCGTCGATGAATCCATCGTGAAGTCCGCCAGCCAGGGCGTCAGCGCCGGCTGCGGAATCCGCGTCCTCAGCGGCGAGCGCACCGGCTACGCCTACACCGACGACCTCTCTGCCGAGCGCCTGCTCCACGCCGCGCGCACCGCCGCGCTCATCGCCAGCGGCCCGGCCAAGCAGCCCGTCGCCGGATTCACCGAGACCAAAACCCCCAGCCTCTACCCCGCCCCTGCCGTCGATCTCGACACTGATCTCTCCACCAAACTCGACCTGGTCATGCGCGCCGACCGCGCCGCCCGTGCCTACGATCCGCGCATCACACAGGTTCGCGCCGGCTACTCTGACGAGCTGCGCCGCATCCTCATCGCCGCGTCCGATGGCACCTACGCCAGCGACACCCAGCCCCTCGCCCGCCTCAGCGTCTTCGTCCTCGCCAAAGACGGTGACCAAACTACCCGCGGAACCTCCGGCGGCGGCGGCCGCGTCGAAATCGACTTCTTTCAGACCGAAAAAACTCCCGAGCACTTTGCCGAAGATGCCGCCCGTCAGGCCATCCTGCAGCTCGGCGCCGTCGCCGCACCCGCCGGAGAAATGGAAGTCGTCCTCGGCCCCGGATGGCCCGGAGTCCTTCTGCACGAAGCCGTCGGCCACGGCCTCGAAGCCGACTTCAACCGCCGCAAAACCTCAGCCTTCACCGGCCTCATCGGCCGCCAGGTCGCCAGCTCCAAGGTCACCGTCGTCGACAACGGAATCATGCCCAACCGTCGCGGCTCCCTCAACGTCGATGATGAAGGCTCCGCCACGCAGGAAACCGTCCTCATCGAAAACGGCATCCTCAAAACCTACCTCAGCGACAAGCTCTCCTCGCGCCTCATGAACATGCCCCACACCGGCAACGGACGCCGCGAGAGCTACCAGCAAATCCCCATGCCGCGCATGACCAACACCTACATGCTCGCCGGCGACGACGCGCCCGAGGACATCCTGCGCAGCGTCAAGCGCGGCCTCTACGCCGTCAACTTCGGCGGAGGCTCGGTCGACATCGTCAGCGGCAAGTTCGTCTTCTCCGCCAGCGAGGCCTACCTCATCGAAGACGGCAAAATCACCGCCCCCGTCCGCGACGCCACCCTCATCGGCAACGGCCCCGAAGCCCTCAAATACGTCTCCATGGTCGGCAACGACCTCCAACTCGACGAAGGCATCGGAACCTGCGGCAAAGACGGCCAAAGCGTCCCCGTCGGCGTCGGCATGCCCACCGTAAAGCTAGACCGCATGACCGTAGGCGGTACCGGCCGATGAGCACAGCAGCCCTCCTCACCACCGACCTCCTCACCCTAGCCACCGACATCGTAGCCCGCGCCCTCAAAGCCGGAGCCGACGACGCCGAAGTGACCATCCGCGAAGGCGACGAATTCTCCACCACCGTCCGCATGGGACAGGTGGAAACCCTCAAGGAGTCCGGCTCGCGCGGCATGGGCCTGCGCGTCCTCGTCGCCGGCAACAACGGATACCGCGTCGCCAGCACCTCCACCAGCGACTTCACCTCCGAAGGCATCGCCCACCTCGTCAACGGAGCCATCGCTCTCGCCCGCGTCACCTCCGAGGACCCCTTCGCCGGCCTCGCCGACGCCAGCGAATTCGGCCAGCTCGAAGGCGACCTGCAGCTCTTCCACGAGGACGTCTACTCGCTGCCCACCGCCGAACGCATCGAGTACGCCCGCCGCGCCGAGGCCGCCGCGCTCGCCCCCGGTGCTTCCACAACAGACACCCGCATCACCAACAGCGACGGAGGCTCCTTCGACGCCGCCACCGGCCGCAAAGTCTTCGCCAACTCCCGCGGATTCTCCGGCGAGTACCGCGCCTCCTCCTGCTCCATCTCCGTCAGCCCCATCGCCCTCGGCTCCAAAGGCGAAATGCAGCGCGACTACTGGTACACCTACGCCCGCGCCCTCAAAAATCTCGACTCACCGGAATCCGTCGGCGAAGAAGCCGCGCGCCGCACCCTCCGCCGCCTCGACGCCCGCCGCGTAAAAACCCAGCAGGTCCCGCTCGTCTTCTCGCCCGAAGTCTCCCGCTCCCTCATCGGAGCCATCTTCAACGCCGCCAGCGGCGACAGCATCTATCGCGGAGCCTCCTTCTTCACCGGCAAGCTCGGCCAGCAGGTCGCCGCGCCCTCCGTCACCGTCGTCGACGACGGAACCCTCATCGGCGGCCTCGGCACCTCGCCCTTCGACGGCGAAGGCCTGCCCTCCCGCCGCAACGTCATCGTCGAAAACGGCGTCCTCGTCCACTACATGCTCAACACCTACACCGCGCGCAAACTCGGAATGAAGTCCACCGCCAACGCCTCCCGGGGATTAGCCGGAAACCCCGGCATCGGCGCCAATAACCTCTTCCTCGTCGCCGGAACGCAGTCGCCCGACGAAATTCTCCGCGACATCCCCTCCGGCCTCTACGTCACCGAGCTCATGGGCCAGGGCATCAACATGGTCACCGGAGACTACTCGCGCGGCGCATCCGGCCTCTGGATCGAAAACGGCCAGCTCACCTACCCCGTGCAGGAGATCACCGTCGCCGGCAACCTCAAAGACATGTTCCAGAACATCACCGCCATCGCCAACGACCTCATCTTCCGAGGCTCCGTAGCCTCACCCACATTGCGCATCGACGGCATGACCATCGCCGGAGAATAGCGCTCTGCTGCTTCCGCATTACCGGTCGCCCGGGAGCGACCCAAAAGGCTCTGAAGGTTAGTCCACGAATTGCTTCTCACATGCCGACTTATCATTACTAATCGGCCGTCAAGGAGTGACTTGGCGATATGGCATCAACCCAGAAGCACCTCTGACGAGAAGCGCGTTTGTCGTATCCTTCCGAGGAAGTGATAAATAATGTTCATCGCTAACTTAATGTGAAAGCGGGTTCGCTAGGGGTGACGCGAGCTTGAGGAGCATCGCATGGCACAAGACTTTACAGTGGCAATCATAGGCTGTGGAACGGCGCTCGTAGTTGCTGTTGGTGGGTGGATTGCTTCATTCAGGCTTGCCGCAAAAGGCAGGCAAGTTTCTAGACTTGAAGAGAAAATTGCACGTCTTGAACGGGATTACAGAGCACGCATTGCGGTTGAGAAGGTAGCATGCAGACGAATAGCAGGGCTTACTGGTGTTACCGAGCGCGCAGCTATGCTCCAGATCCGCAATCAAACCCAGCAAGAGACAGGTTTGCGACCGCGCTTTACGCCTCGCGATGTGAAGGAACGGTAGGATCGAGACTCGGTCGTATCCCCATCGGGAACGAGAGGTTGGCCGGGTGCCCCATGTCTCGCTTCTGAGACATGGGAGAGCAAGCTTTTTAGCCGCCGGGTGCCCCATCCTACGCGCAGTTTCATCGCGCGTAGGGTGGGAAAGATCGAATCCTCCCCAACCAATCTCTCGCCTCGCGCCAGCGAGGCCCCGGTGGAAGCACAGGGCTTTAGCCCTGTGAAAAAACCCGCGCCAAAGGCGCGCACCGCACTGCCGGTAGGCCGGAGTGGAGTCGCCAGACGGAACGACCCACGGATAGACGAATGTAGACCGGCCCCGA
>DATKRT010000025.1:0-3214 GCA_035532055.1 Acidobacteriaceae bacterium
GAGCGCAGGTTCGCTTTCAGGATAGGCATGAGCCGGAAGGAGGCCTCGGGTGCAGCGGAGAGAACAGGCCGCATTATTTCTGCTCAGGGTAGGCTTGGGATTTTTCCTCCTGCTGTGGAGTTGCGACAAGTTCGCCGAACCCGTCACCACCGTCAAGATATTTCAAGGTTTCTACGAGATCCCGATCTCCACGCCCGCAGCGTACGTTATCGGTAGCATCGAAGTGCTCATCAGCATCCTCTTCATTGCCGGAGCCTGGAGGAGCTACACATACGCCATCGGGTTGGCGCTCCATGGGATTTCAACTTTTGCGAGCTGGAGGCAGCTGACTAGTCCCTTTAGCCAAGGACACCATCTGTTTGTTGCCGCCATACCGGTCCTGACAGCATTCATCGCGCTGTACATGCTACGGAACCGCGACACGCTGTGGGCTCTTGACAGCCTGGCGGCGTTGCACATGGAGCGTGAGACAAAATGAAAACCTTCGCTGAGATCGAACGAGACTTCGTAAGTGAGAAGGTGCTGCCGGATTTTGATTTTGAATGGTTTGACCGGCCTTCCCGAGTCAATCGCCTACGATTTCTGGTCCGCCCGGCGACGGTGGCGCTGGTAGCTACTGCGGTGCGTACATAAAAGGCAAGCAGACGGCGTTTACGCTCGGAAAAGAAGGTGATGCGAGCTTCCGGGAGATTCCAGGCGAGCTGTCTTTAAGAGAATTGAGCCCCTACTGTTCTTGGCGATGAGGAGTGGCCCGAGCGGAGCGCCTCATACTGGCGTGTGGCAATAGCGGCCTGTGCGTTCGGCTTGATTTACACCGCCTACAGCGAATGGCGTCATGCGGTGGTGCTTCGGCACTGGACCTATTCGGCACTGATGCCCGTTGTGCCCGGACTCGGAATGGGCGGTTTCCCACTGCTGCAATGGATTCTGATCCCCGCCGTGGCATTTTATTGCGCACGCAAGTTTCCAGCGACATGGCGCGCAACATCCTGACGATATTTGTCCTTCGCTGTCCGCCGAACAATCGCGAAATTCCCCCACGACCGGGTCTCGTAACACATTCGAGGGCGACTATCCGTTAGAAAAGAGCCCGTAGGGGCCGGTACCTTTCGCCGGGTAAACCGAGGATCATCGTTCGTGCCGAACGCATCGAGAGAATACAAGCCGTTGGCGCCAGCTTGTCTGCCGGTTGTCAATTTTCCCGGGACTGTAACGAAAGGCGCAGGTCCGGAGACTATCCCGCTGTCCAAGACTGCGTCCGAAGGCCCGGCCAATGCGACGTTGGATTTCGAGGTAGAAGTTGAGCCAATTAGCGTTTGAAAGGGAAGCGCGGGCGAAATTCGAGTCGGCGCACGACTTCGAAGCGACCTTGCAGCTTCATGGATATGAACGGCTCGCGCGTGATTCCGCACCCGAAACGCTTCAGGTCAACGTGGGCAAGCTTTGCAACCAGGCGTGCCACCACTGTCACGTTGACGCTGGACCGAAGCGCACGGAAATCATGACGCACGCCATCGCCCAGCGGGTAGTGGAGCTGGTCGGTCGGAGTTCGAGCATAAAGACCGTCGACATAACCGGCGGTGCTCCGGAGTTAAACCCAAACTTCAGGTTACTGGTCGAACAGACGCGCGCCTTGGAACGCTCCGTGATCGTGCGCTGCAACCTCACCGTGATGTTCGAACCCGGCATGGAATGGCTCGGGGAATTTTCCCGCCGCAATCGGGTCGCACTCATCTGTTCGCTGCCCTGTTACAGCGTCGAAAATGTGGAGAAGCAGCGGGGCAGAGGGGTGTTTTCCAAAAGCATCGACGCGCTGCGCTGGCTTAACCGCCTGGGTTACGGGCGCGAGCTCCGGCTCGATCTAGTGTACAACCCGGTCGGTGCGTTTTTGCCGCCGCCGCAAGCGCAACTTGAGGCGCGCTATCGCGAGGAGCTTGGGCGCAATTTCGGAATCGAATTTAGCCATTTGCTCACCATTACCAACATGCCCATCAAGCGCTTTGCCCATCAGCTGCATCAGTGGGGCAAGTTCTCGGAGTACATGGGGCTGCTGGCCAACCACTTCAACCGCGAGACCGTTGGCGGTCTGATGTGTCGAACGCTGGTGAGCGTAAGTTGGGACGGTCAACTCTACGACTGCGACTTCAATCAGATGTTGGAGGTGCCGGTTGGGTTCGCCCGTGCGGGTACGCGGCTCACGATTTGGGATATTGAGGATCTGGCGGAGCTTACGGGTGCGAGCATCGCGACAGGATCGCATTGCTTCGGATGCACGGCGGGCGCCGGCTCAAGCTGCGGCGGCGCGCTAGCTTGAAGAGAGGTAAAGGTGGCGACAGACAAAAGCGGCAACCCGTCTCATGCCGATTTGCTTCGGCTGACGGCGCGCTGCAAGGCGGCCGGTTGAGCGGGCAAGCTGGGTCCGGCGGACCTAGAGGCGGCCCTTTCCCGATTCAACCCGGGAACTCATCCCGATCTGCTCGTCGGTATTGCCACCGGCGATGACGCCGGAGTGTTCCGTCTGAGCGCCGATCTGGCAATCGTCAACACTGTGGATTTCTTCACCCCGGTGGTCGACGATCCGTTCACTTACGGACAGATCGCAGCGGCCAACGCGCTCTCGGACGTCTATGCGATGGGCGGTGTGCCCAAGACCGCGGTCAACCTGGTGTGCTGGCCCCAGTCGGGACTGCCGGGCGAAATGCTCGGTGAGATTTTGCGCGGCGGCGCGGAGAAGGCTCGCGAGGCCGGCGTGGTCATTGTCGGCGGGCATAGCGTGGCCGACGAAGAGGTGAAATACGGGATGGCGGTGACCGGCGTGATCGATCCGCGGCGAATCATCCGCAACGTCGGCGCGCAGGTAGGCGACGCCCTGATCCTGACCAAGCCCCTTGGCACGGGCGTGCTGATGACGGCCTTCAAGCGCGATCAGCTGCCGCAGGATCAATACGACGCTGCGGTCGAATCGATGGCGCGGCTCAATGCTTCGGCCGCGCAGGCGATGCTGAAGTACGAGGTCCACGCGGCCACGGATATCACTGGCTTCGGATTGGCAGGGCATGCCCTCAAGATGGCCGAAGGAAGCAAAGTCACGCTGCGATTCGAAGCATCGCTGCTGCCGCTCCTGCCTGGTGCCCGACATTGGAGCAGGAAAGGTATGATCCCCGGGGGCGGACAGCGCAATCATGAGTTCTTCGGCCCTAAAGTCCAAGTCTCG
>DATKRT010000026.1:0-4040 GCA_035532055.1 Acidobacteriaceae bacterium
GGCATGGAGAATGCGGCGTGAACGCCGGACCCGCGACGAGGGGGCCGCGACGAGGGAGCCGCGACGAGAAGGAAAGGAACAAACGAGATGAAGAATGAAGCACTCCTGCGGCAGCACATGGTGAATTTTCTGATGGGGGGCATGCGCATGCGGATTTTGAGGCGGCGGTGAAGGATTTTCCCGTGGAGCTGCGCGGAAAGCGGCCGAAGGGCGCGAAGCACTCGGCGTGGGAGGTGCTGGAGCACTCGCGGATTGCGCAGGGGGACATTCTGGAGTTTTCGCGGAATGCGAAGCATGTGTCGCCGGAGTGGCCGGGCGGGTATTGGCCGGCGACGGCGGCGCCGCCGGATGAGAAGGCGTGGGAGAAGAGCGTGCGTGCCTTCCGGCGGGACCGGAAGGCGATGTGTAAGTGGGTGGCTGACGAGACGAAGGACCTGTTTGCGAAGATTCCGCATGGCGAAGGGCAGACGCTGTTGCGCGAGGCGCTGCTGCTGGCCGACCACAATGCGTATCACCTGGGCGAGCTGGTGCTGCTGAGAAGGCTGCTGGGGGCGTCGGCCTAAGGGGGGACGATTCCACGCGAGGGTATGCAACGGCGTTCGTATTGTGGGTGGTATTTCGCGAGGGACGCAATCGTCTGCCTAAAGACCTTGCTGTAAAAAGCTTCGATACATTTTTAAGTAATTCAGGTCAGTTAATGCTAGTAGGTCATTAGCTTATTTATCCACTCATTCGGGAAAAAGCCTTTACATTTTTTACTAAACGTGCTAATTTTCTGCGCAAGAGTTTTCTGGCGGCAATAGAAGCGTCCCACAGAAAATGCCGAGTCGTTTTCGCTTCTAGTTTGCAGCATTTCGAATCCGCAGGGTTTCAAAATCTAAAAAGGGAGGGCGAACCGAGCTATGCGTAAGATATCTTCGTTTTCTGCGCTTGCTTCCATGTGCCTTGTCAGCACTCTTGCTGTTGGTCAATGTGCCGAGTCTTGGTACTTTGCTTCGATCAATTGCAATACCCCTATTTGCCAGAATTCAATTACTCAGCTACTTCCCAGTGGGGGCGGCGAATTTGGTGTGCTTTACACCTGCACAACTATCTACTGCTGTGGCCAGGGTTATCCAACCTGCTACAGTCTCGGTATTAATTGCAATGAGAGCGGAAGTCTCGCTAACACAGAGATGCGACAGCACCTTTTGCAGCTTGCAAAGACAGAGGATATCGTCGTCAGTACCTGCAAAGGCGAGTATCTTCCTCTCGAGTTAGCTTTGGCTAATCAGCCGATTTCTATGCCACGGCGTGGGACTGTTTTGCATCATGAGCATTCAGTCAAAGATCTCATCGGTGAAGGTGGCTCATGAGCACTGCTCGTCCATGTTTTCTTTTTATTCTCTGGCTGATAACCGCTGGAGCACTTGCGCTGGGGCAGGGCGTTCCGGCGGCTCCAGCAGCCAAACAGTCTCCTAACCATGTGCCAAAAGTCTCTCAAGCGCCGGATGGACCACAGTCTGATCCGTCCGCGGATCTGCCCGCGGTGGCGCTGAACTTCGAGGACCCGAAGCCGATTCCGGGTGTTCCTGCGGCTGGTGCGTTTGTTCAACCAATCCTTTGCTCTCCGGACGGGATTCCGTTTGTCGAGTTCCTCATGCCGAAGGATTTCGGGCCTCAGTCTGTCTACTCTTTGAACCCGAAGGGCGGGCGTGTGTATTCCGTCAAGGCCGTGCCCGGACTTTACGACGTTAGCTTCCTCCGCGGATTTTTTGTTTCGGACTCTGTGGTTGGGCTTTTGGTGAGGGCGACGAAGGACAAGGCGACCGCGCCGAACACCGTTTCGATCGGACCTGGGTTTCCGCCGAAGCACGTCTATACTGGGGCGCATTACGACTATCTAGTGGAGTTCGACCGGGATGGCAGCTACAAGAAGACGCTGGAACTGCCGGAGCACTATGACTTTTGGAAAGTGGCGGCGCTGCCCGATGACACATTCATTGCCCTTGCCTATGACCGGGTGAATGCAGTGCCCCTGCTGCTGGTGCTGGATTCGGATGGGGAGATCAAGCATCCCATTGAGCTGCCCAATGCGATGGTGGGGAACCCGACGATGGCGCAGGGCGAGACCGACGGCATGCGCACGGAGATGGCTGCAGAGTCGAGCATGAGCTGGTGGCTCTTTGCAACGGCGCGGAAGGACATTCTGCTGTATCAGGCGCACACGAATGCTCCTGTGCTGGAAGTGGGCGCTGGAGGCGTGGTGCGCGAGGTGCCGCTGCAGGCCCCGAAGGGCTACGTGCTGGATGGCATCATCTCGGCGAGCGACCGATGGATCATGCGTTACCGCAGAGAGGGTCTTTCGGATGGCATTGCAATTGACTCGCGTCCGGAGGCGAAGAACTATGTGCTTTATGAGGTGAATCCGCTCGACGGCAGCCTGGAGCGCGAGATTGATGCGGCGACCGGGCCCTTCTACAGCATTGCCTGCGAGGGTGATGGTGTGATGACGGCGTTCCGGATGGATGGCAAGAAGATGGAGCGCGAGACGGCGGACCTGCCGCACTAGGAGCGCGCAATTCCCTGAATATTGCGAGCAAATCGGAAGGCTGAGCTTCTTCGAATGAGCCCGGTGCGGGGAGGGGTGCGCATCTGTGCGCGGGGACACGAAATTGGATTGCGGGCGTCTGCTACCATAAGGACGATTGGAGTTTTGCCGTCCGCGGCGCGGGATGCCGAGGCGTCTGACACGGAAGTCTGGCGCGAAGCATCTGGCTTCAGGACCGTGCCAGCTTTAGGATCGTGCCAGGGGATGGGCGGCGAAGCGACCCCAGAAGGAGAATCAATATGCCATTAGTTTCCATGCGCCAGCTTCTTGACGAGGCCGCCAAGGGCGGATACGGCGTGGGCGCCTTCAACGTGAACGATATGGAACAGATTCAGGCCATTATGGAAGCGGCGAAGGAAACCAATTCGCCGGTGATTATCCAGGCCAGCCGGGGTGCGCGGCAGTTTGCGCAGGACCGGTATCTCTACCACCTGATTCTGGCGGCGAGCGAGCTGTATCCGGAGATTCCGATCGCCATGCACCAGGACCACGGCAACAGCTTTGAGACGTGCAAGAGCGCGATTGAGCTGGGCTTTACCAGCGTGATGATGGACGGATCGCTGAAGGACGACGGCAAGACGCCGACCACGTTTGAAGAGAATGTGGATGTGACCAGGCGCGTGGTGGAGTTTGCGCACGAGCGCGGGATTACGGTGGAAGGCGAGATTGGCGTGCTGGGCGGCGTGGAAGATGGGCACGGCGCGGGCGGATCGGGCCTGGAACACCAGACCGATCCGGACCAGGCGGTGGAGTTTGCCGAGCGGACGGGCGTGGATGCGCTGGCGCTGGCGATTGGGACGAGCCACGGCGCGTACAAGTTCAGCAAGAAGCCGGACGGCAGCGTGCTGAAGATGGATTTGCTGATTGAGATTCACAAGCGGTTGCCCAAGACGCACCTGGTGATGCATGGCAGCTCGTCTGTGCCGCAGGACCTGCAGGACGTGGTGAACCAGTTTGGCGGCAAGCTGAAGCCGACGTGGGGCGTTCCGGTGGAGGAGATTCAGCTTGGGATTCGCAACGGCGTGCGCAAGATCAATGTGGACACGGACAACCGGCTGGCGATTACGGGCGCGATTCGCAAGGTGCTGTGGGAGAGCCCGGAGAAGTTTGATCCGCGGGACTACATGAAGCCGGCGCGCGATGCGATGAAGAAGGTTGTGGCGCAGCGCATGACGCAGTTTGGGCAGGCGGGCCACGCGGGCGACTACAAGCCGATCTCGATTGAGGCGATGGCCAAGGGCTACAAGGATGGCACGCTGAGCACGCGGCCGCTGGTGGCATCGCGGTAAAAAGAGAGACAAGCAGAAGCCCGAGGGGCAGGCCGCGGATGGGCCTTGCCCCTTTTGTTTTGGGATGAAAATGGCGGTCGCGCGGGGCGGAGAAATTTTCAGTTGACCCCGCGCGGGGAGCTTATGGTAACGTTTTCTTCCAACGTTGCCCTTTCCCCTGC
>DATKRT010000027.1:0-19761 GCA_035532055.1 Acidobacteriaceae bacterium
TATCCGCTGCGCCAAAGTTAAATAGCTGAACATCGCCGTCTGCTTCTGATCGTCTCCACGCATGCTTCTGTCTTAAATCAAACCTCGGTGGAGAAAAAGTAACTCATGCATGACTTTTTCCGCAGCCTGTTTAGCCCCTGAGTGCTGCTATTCGAATCGCTCCCATGAATCGAATCGTTGAATGAACTTCAGACTCGGGAAGCTAAAAGCTAAAAGCTGGAATCCAAATTCCAGCTAAAATCTACGTATGACCGACCGCATGTCCCGCACCCTCGCCGAGGCTGATCCCGAAATCGCCGCCGCCATCGAACATGAAGTCCTCCGCCAGCACGAAGGCCTCGAAATGATCGCCTCGGAAAACTTCGTTAGCGAAGCTGTGCTTGAGGCCGCCGGTTCGGTCTTCACCAACAAATACGCCGAGGGCTATCCGGGCCGCCGCTACTACGGCGGATGCGAATACGCCGACGTCGTTGAGAACCTCGCTCGCGACCGCGCCACGCAGCTCTTCGGCGCGCAACACGCCAACGTGCAGCCCCACTCCGGCTCCCAGGCCAACGCCGCCGCCTACATGGCCGTCCTTCAGCCCGGAGACACCCTCCTCGGCCTCTCGCTCGCGCACGGCGGACACCTCACCCACGGCCACAAGCTCAACTTCTCCGGCAAGCTCTACAAGATCGCCGCCTACACCGTCCGCAAAGACACTGAGACCATCGACTACGACGAGCTCGAGTCCATCGCCGTCGCCGAAAAACCCAAAGTCATCGTTGGCGGAGGCAGCGCCTACCCCCGCATCTTCGACTTCCCCCGCATGCGCCAGATCGCCGACAAGGTCGGCGCGCTGCTCATGGTCGATATGGCCCACTTCGCCGGCCTCGTCGCCGCCGGAGTCCACCCTTCGCCCGTCCCGCACGCGCAGCTCGTCACCACCACCACCCACAAAACCCTGCGCGGCCCCCGCGCCGGACTCATTCTCTGCGAAGAGGAATTCCGCAAAGCCGTCGACAGCAGCGTCTTCCCCGGCCAGCAGGGCGGCCCGCTCATGCACATCATCGCCGCCAAGGCCGTCGCCTTCCGCGAGGCGCTCGAGCCCGGCTTCAAGACCTACGCGCAGCAAATCGTCACCAACGCAAAGGTGCTGGCTGAAGCCCTCCAGAACCAGGGCCTCCGCATCGTCTCCGGCGGAACCGACACCCATCTCATGCTCGTCGACGTCTTCGCCAAAGGAATCCTCGGCAGTGAGGCCGAAGCCGCGCTCGGCGCCGCCGGCATCACCGTCAACAAAAACGCCATTCCCTACGACGTGAACCCGCCGCTCAAGCCCAGCGGCATCCGCATCGGCACGCCCGCGCTCACCACCCGCGGCATGAAGGAAGCGGAGATGCGCACCATCGCCACCTGGATCGTCCAGGCCCTTGAGCAACGCAACGACCCGCAGGCCCTCGACAAGATCCGCGCCCAGGTCCTCGAACTAGCCAACCAGTTCCCGCTCTACGGCTGGCTCCGCGAACCTATGAGTGTTTAGGAAAACGCGATTGAAGCAGATTCAACTTGTAGGTCTTAAACCTCGCGCGGCCCATGAGTCAGCTTGTGAAACCACGACTTCATAACTGCTGTGGACTCTCGCGACTAGTGGCCACACAAGAGCAACAATTTGATAAGGCGTTGCTCCGCCCGTGTCGTAGTGAGAATACTCAGCTTCAGGCAGGTGATAGAAGCGGCCATCACTCGACTGAATTATGCGAAAAAAAGACGCGGAACGCATCACTTCGTGCAACCGTTGATAGGTATCAATCGTGTAGGGCTGATGGAGTTCTACCCTCACTATGAAGTGCGCCATAACGCCCTCCGCTCTTGAGATTATGTCAAGAATAATCATACCCCGTGTATACTGAAATTGTGATGTGAAGTTTAACGTTTCGGAATATTCGGGTAAGTCTTCAATGACTAAAGGCAAGCCAGAACATGTTGACTCTATTGGAAACAGCCCCCAAACAGGCTCTATACAGGGTCGCAAACTTGATGTAGTATCAATTTCTGGTCAAGTTTCCCCACTTTCGGCCGATGAACTTGCAGCATGCGTATCGAGGATTCTGGCCTATGGCACCGTGCGAGAGTCGTATCATTCGCGGGAGGAAAGGTCGGGCCGTAATATTTCTGACGACGACCTACAGCATGGACTTTCGCTCAGCTGGATTTTGGCAAAAGAGCCAAACTGGGACTCTTACCACAGAAACTGGGAATACCTGATTCGAACAAAAGACATCGAGGGAGACGAGCTCCACATCAAGATCGTTGCCGAACCCGAGTTTAACCGGATCAGAATTATTACGAAGTACTAGCCTATTCGGGCATCGAGGCACTTTAGAATCATGACTGAACTACAGCACAATTGCCACGACTATAGGGAAATGCACGAGGCCTCCGAAGCAAAGCCTTACCACTATGTTGGTTCAGGCCTCGGCAATGTATATCTGGTGGGGATCAAGTACCATGTCTGCAAGCGCTGCGGAAGCGCTGCCGCCGACATACCTGCACTCCCTGAGCTCCTTACCGCGTTAGCGCGTGCTCTGGTAAAAAAGCAATCCAGCCTAACCGGGGAGGAATTACGCTTCCTTAGAAAGCGACTGAAATTTTCAGGTATTGAATTTTCGTCGATGATCGACATTTCAGCCGAGACATTATCCCGAATTGAGAACGGCCGCTACGCTGTACAGCTGAATACTGATAAGCTTGTTCGCTTCATCTACGCAAGCATTGCCCGGGATCGCTTCTTAAATCTAGAGGCCATCGCCAAGTGGTCAGCTGAGCTTCGAACGATCAGCGGCGGTGAACGGATCATCGCAACTCGAGATGCGAACGATCAATGGATCGCGCACGCCGCATAGTAATCCTGCTGGACAACCCACTCGAGTACTCCGTCTGCAACTCCGCGCACAGCAAAAAGCGGGCAGCACCTACGCTGACCGCTTCCTCGCTGACTTGCCGACTCGCTGACTAGCTGACTCGCTGACTCGCTTGCGCCGAAGGCGCGCTGACCGGCCCTTTAGCTGCCCTACACAAACCTCAAGCACTGCGGCCGATCGATAGGATAGCTCTTCCCCTTCGCGCCCAACTTGCCCGTCTTCGCATTCCGCGGGAACACCGCAATGTTCGACGACACCTGGTTCGCCGCCAGAATGAACCGCTCCGTCGGGTCCAGCGCAATAAACCGCGGAATGATCCCGCCGCTATCGATATCGTTCACCTCGGTCAGCGTGCCGTTCATCTGGTTAATCCGGTAGCCTGACAGCCGGTTGTACCCGCGATTCGCCGCATATGCCCACCGCCCGTCGCGCGTCAAAATCACGTCGCACCCGGTCGAGATCGGCCCGTTATAGTTCTTCGGCTTCAACGACAGCTTCTGCACCCGCGTGAACATGCCTTTCGCCGCATTCCAGTGCAGCGTTGACAGGCTCGACTCCATCTCGCACACCAGATACGCCCACTTGCCGTTCGGATGAAACTGCAGCGCCCGCGGCCCCGACCCCGGCGTCGACTCCCACTTCGCCGGCTCATGCGGAGTCAGCTTCGCCGTCGCCGCATCCAGGTTGTAAATGTGGATGCAATCCAGCCCCAGGTCATTCACCAGCACATGCTTGTTATCGGGTGAGGGAATCGCGCGGTGCGCATGCGGCCCTTCCTGCCGCTTCGGATTCACCCCATGCCCGTGATACTGCTCGTGCGACACCGGCCCTTCCAGCCCGCCATCCGCCTTGATCTTGAACGACGACATGCTCCCGCTGTTGTAGTTCGCGCAGAACACGTCCTCGTCCATATTGTCGGTCGAAACAAAACACGTGCCCGACCCCAGCGCCGGAACCTCGTTGATCTTCCTGAGCTTTGACCCATCGATCGCAAACGCCGTCACGCCGCCATGCTCCGGCCGCTCGTTCGCCGCATACAGGTGCCGCTTGTTCGGAGCCAGCGCCAGAAACGTCGGCATATCCACTTCCGCCGCCAGCGTCTGCCCGCTCAGCTCGCCCTTCACTGCATTCCATGTGTACGTGTAAATGCCTTTGCTCGTCCCCGGAGTCGTCTGTGTCCCCACAAACAATGTCCACTCCGAGCGACCCATCGCCTGCTTCGCCCACGCCTGTGCCGCGAACGGAGCAACCGCCATCCCCGCAACAAACTTCCGCCGATTCATAGTGTTCGCCATGTCAACAATAATCGCCGATCAGAGGCATAACGCGCCACTCGCCACCCTCATGCCCGTTCAAAAACGACGTCACTCTGAGCGAGCAAAGCGAGTCGAAGAACCTGCGGTTTGCCAATCCCACCACCAACTCAGTGCGCACTCGGCAAGGGAAAAGAGACACCTCATTCAGTGTCGTAGAGGAGATTTGACAAGTAGCCCCATCCCAATCTCCCGCCTCGCATCGCGAGGCCCGGTGGAAGCCCCGGCCTTTAGGCCGGGGATCAAACCCCCGCTCCGCAGGAGCGCACCTTATTGCCGTTTAACTGACCGCTTCACTAACTGGCAGCTCCCTGGCCAACCCCCTGTCAAGCCATAAATCTTTTAACTCGCATCCCAACAGCAACTTAGAAATGCATCTGAATTATTCCAATTCGCTATAATGGATAGAGAAGCAAAAATTTTAGGGCTGCCCCTGCAACACCAGGGCGCGGCCTTTTTCCGTTGCACCGGAGCCGCAAAATGCCCGCATCCATCCCCCAACCCGAGCCGATCCACCCCGCCGGACGGTACCCGCAACTTCTTTCAAGCAAAGAACTTACGACATCCTTCAACAGAATCAAAGTCTTACCGCCAACCGCAGCCGACTTCGTTCAGAATCAATACCTTCCGCAATTCACCAACGAAATCAACAACTTAACCTTAAACCGCAAAACCTCCCACCCAATAGAATCAATAATTTATACAAAACTACCGAACCACTCGATTCGCACGCAAATCCAGCCCGCAACCACCGGGGCAGCCGGGGCCCGGTGTCGCGAAGAGATATAGACGCAGCCTTCGCTACCTGGACATGGACAGGACACACCCCCCGACCGTCGAAACCGTCACAAATGAGCAATTGTGATCAGCGTTCGACTGCCGTCCTGTTCCACACTTATGCAGTGTATGCACAGCGTTTGCGCCTGCTGCATCTTGATCGGGGTTGATCGAGATCGATACAGCAGAGGATCGCGCGATCCTGCGGTGCCTGGAGAAGATATGAAATTTGCAATCGTAATGGTAGCGCTGCTCGCAGTATGGCCTTTTTCTTCTGGAAAGAAGTACCACATGACATCCAGTGCCGACGTTCCGGCGGCGGTGGGAATTGTGAAAGTTCAAAATGATAAAGACAACGGAAACGTCAAGCTCGATATAAAAGTAGATCATCTTGCCAGACCAGCGAGCCTGACTCCTTCCGCCGATGCCTACATCGTCTGGATCCGCCCAAGCGGCGGAGAGGCATTGAAACAGGGCGCGATCGGCGTAGACAAGAATCTGAGCGGCGAATTGAAAGTGGAAACCGTGTCCAAGGATTTCGACCTGTTCATTACCGCCGAGCAAAGCAACAGCGTGACCTTCCCCTCGGGCGTACAGGTCCTGCGCACACACGTCAGCGCCGACTGAACCGGCCCGGCGCTCCGGCCCCCTGAGAGGTGAGGATCCGGCCACCGCGCCAGAGCGCGCCCAGCCGACGCCCTGTCAAGCCATAAACCACCTAACCAACACGCATCAATTACTTCCAGATGCATGTGAATTCCACAAATCGGCTATCCAGCGAATAGAAACCATGGAAGACGCAGCCATCCGCTGCGTCTTTCGCTTTTTCGTGAGCACCCATGCCCCAACGGCCCGTAACTCTTTATGTTGGAAGGTTTTAGCAATAACCCATTCGGTTGGAAGAGCTTAGCGCCGAAGCCTCTGCAACCATCATGGAATCAATATCCTGGTTTTTAGCTAATAGACCCGCCGCACCCCCGCAGACACCGCCTTCACGGCAGCCCCTCGGGCTTCCCGCCAAATCCAACACAATATTTGACAAGCACACTTGACACACCGCGCATCCTCTATGTAATGTTTACTTGTCTTTAAGGAAAGGAAACATGTTATGCTCTTCTGCCGAAAAAAGCTCAACCCGCTCCAGCGCCGCTTCGCCACGCTCTTTTTCGTCACCCTCATTGCCACCGCGCTCCTGTTCATGCTGGAGGTCAGCTTCAACGTGGGCCACCTCGGCTTCAGTCCGCACACCTCACCGCTGGCACTTTGCTATGTATTCTCTCTGCTGCCTGTCATCCCCTTCCTGGCCATGATGCTCCTCATCCCTCGCTACCTCAGGCAGGAAAAGGACGAGTTCGTCCGCACCCTCGTCCTCCGCGCCTTGCTCCTGGGCTTCGCCGTCCCCATGGTCGTCGACACCGTCGTCGGATTCGCCTGGAAGGCCGCTCCCTTCGCTGACGCCATGCCCATGTTCAACGTCGATCTCTTCTGCATCACCGCACTCTTCGTCCTTGCCTTCCAGGTCAGGAGATACCAGTGAAGAACCGCCTCCGCGTCCTGCGCGCCGAGCGCAACTGGAGCCAGGCCGACCTCGCCGAGCGCCTCGAAGTCTCGCGCCAGAGCGTCAACGCCATCGAGACCGGCAAGTTCGACCCCAGCCTCCCGCTCGCCTTCCGCATCGCGCGGCTCTTCAACAGCTCCATCGAATCCATCTTCCTCGATTCAGACCCGGACTAGCAGATCCGAACCAGCCGCAATAGCCAGCCCGCAAAGCAGAAAGGCCGCCCCCAAAGGAGCGGCCAAAATTAACGGAGTGTCCATTCAGCGACCCGCCCGTGCGGCAAGCACAGTCGAAGAACCCGCATTTCCTTCTCAACCCGCCACCACCGGGGGGGCCCATTCTTGCCGCAGCTTCATCGCGGCAAGGGTGGGGCCGATCGACTCTCAACCACCCACCGCCCGCGCAGCCAGCTCCGACCAACGGGAGCGGCCACAAACGTCAGTTCTACGAAGGCGCCGAAGGCGCGTGTGCCCGTGCGGCAAGCACCCTACTGGATCTGGGGCGCTGCGTTCAGAACCTGTTGCGATACGTCCCGGATATGCGCATTCGAGTCCTGCGTCGCCACCGTATGCAGCACGTCCCGCACGCTCGAGTCGGCCTCGACCGGCGCCAGCAGGTTGATCGCCTCCGCGCGAATATGCGCGTCCGCGTCATTCATCAGCGCTTCCAGCACCGTGTCCCGAACCTGCATGTCCTCGCCCACGTACGGCTGCAGCCCGTCCAGCGCCTTCATCCGCACCGCGGGACTCTTGTCATACAGCAGCGCCAGCATCAGCGCGTTGCGCACCGGCTGGGCATTGCACAGGTTACCCGCGCGGCACTGGTCCGCCAGCAGGCCTACGGAGTCGTCCCGTACCGTCGGCGTCGCCGGATTCCGCACGCCCAGCAGCAGCAGCTGTTGGATTTGCGGGTCATTCAGCGATCCCTCAATCGAGTCCGGCACCAGGCGGTTGTAATTCACCACCACATTGTTCGAGTTTGGAACCTGCTGAATGCTGCTCACATTCGCAATCTTGGCCGGACCAGGATTCTGCTGCACCGCCTTCATAATCAGCGCCGTTTGCGTCGAATCGTGCACGCGCGCGCCCAGGCGATACCCGCCGTATGCGCCTGCGGCAACCCCCAGCATCAGCAGGGCTGAAACCATCACCGGAGCCGACCGCAACCGCGACATCCCCAGCGTGAACCGCTGCGACATCCGCACCAGCCAGTTCTCCCTCGGCAGCGCGTCAATGGCATCTTCCAGCCGCATCCGCGCCCGCGCCATCATGTTGGCTGAGGGCTCCTCAGCCGGCGTCAGCGACATCGCCTTCACCAGCCCCTGTACCGCCTCCAGTTCATCTCTGCAGGACTGGCATTCCGCCAGATGCTCCTCCAGCTGCTGCTTCGTCCCGTCGGGTAGCTCGCCCCATGCTGCCAAGGCAATGTTTTCCTGCGCCTGCTCGCATTTCATGGCGTTTCCTGTGCCTCACTTGCCTCAAAAAATATTGCCGTACTTCTTGCAGCCGACAAGCGGCCACCGGGCATCTTCCGTGCCCGTTCCTTGCTTCTTTCTCGTGCTTCTATCTCTTATCGAACATGCGCCAGGTTTGCTCTTAGCTTCCTGGTCGCGCGAAACAGCGTGTTCTTTGCTGTCTCTTCCGTGGTATTCAGCATTTCACCGATCGTTCTCAGCCGCAGACCCTGGTAGTGCTTTAGCTCAAACACCATCCGCTCCCGCGGTGTCAGCTGGTCCAGCGCCGCCATAATCCGCTCGCCCAGAAACTTCCGGTTCAGCTCCCGGTCCGGATTCGCGCTCGCACGCTCGTCCGACACGTTGCTCAGCAAATCCAGCTCGTCGCCGCTCTGGTCGATCAGCACCGCCTGGTCCTCCCGACGCGACTTCCGCCGCCGCAGCAGATCCAGACAAAGGTTCGTCACAATCCGGTAGATCCACGTGTAAAACGAGCACTCAAACCGGAAGTTCCCCAAGTACCGGTACGCCTTCAGGAACGCTTCCTGGTGAATATCCTCTGCGTCCTGCTCCAAACCGGTCAGGTGCAGCGCCAAACGCAGCACCGCATGATCATATTGACGCACCAGCGCGTCAAAGGCTGCGCGCGAACCCTGCTGGGCCTCGCGAATCAGCTCATTTTCTGTCGCGCGGGCTTCCGCGTCCATCACACGCGAGGTTCGGGCCTTCCGTCCAGCAGCCTGAGCTCGGCCGCCGTCTTCGGCTGGGGAGGGAACAGCTATTCGCAGGGCGTCAGCGGGCATGGGGTACTCCTCTGAGGTGCCGTCCTTCACGTACGTACACCAATCCTTATTCGTGCAGATCCTTATTTGTGCAGACTCCATTTTCCCCGAAAAGTTAGCCTGGCGGTGGAAAAATTCCTACCTCTTACCCCCTGTTCATTTCGATGTCACAAAACCATCAAGCAATGTCATCCCCGGCTCAGACGCCCACCCGGCGTCCCATGCAAGCGGAGTTGGAATCGGCTGGCTGGCCCGCATGGAGGAAAACGCAATCCACGGTTTCATCTACACTCTCCACATGACCCGCGACACCTCCGCATCCCAGGCCTCCCTCTTCCACAACAACAGTACCCTGCGCAGGTTTGAGGATGGCCCCCGCAAGTCCGGGGGTGCCCTCAAGCAAGGCTTGAGTGGGCAAACGCAAGCAACCAGTGCCGGAACCGTCACCGCCTTCTGCGACGGAGGCGCCCGCGGCAACCCCGGCCCCTCCGGATTCGGCGTCTACATTACCGACGAGCGTGGAGAAAAGGTCGCCGAGCTAAGCGAATTCCTGGGCATCCGCACCAACAACTTCGCCGAATACTCCGGCCTGCTCGCCGCCCTCGAGTTCGCCCTCCGCTACGACCACCCCAACCTCCGCGTCATCTCCGACTCCGAGCTGATGGTCAAGCAGATCAAAGGACAGTACAAGGTCAAAAGCCCCGACCTCCGCCCGCTCTACGAGGAGGCCAAACGCCGCATCGCCGGCCTCGAATCCTTCCAAATCGAGCACGTCCTACGCAACAAAAACAAACAAGCCGACCACCTCGCCAACCTCGCCATGGACAAAGGCATGCGCAAGCCCTGAGCACCCCGTCTGCCCAGACTGAATTAAGGAAAAATCTTATGAATTTGTGAGGCGTGAAGACGCCCTCGCAGCTTGCCGTCTACGCCGCCTCGACCGTCAGCTTCAATCCAACAGCTCTTGCGACGGCAACGAGCGTCGACAACCGCGAATTTCCCTTTGCCGATAATGTTCGATGCAGGCTTTCGCGCTCCACGCCGGCCGCTTTCGCAATTTTCACAATACCGCCCTTTGCCTCGGCTATGCGCCGCAGTCTGCGGAAAATATTTTGGCTACGTCTTCTACTGTCTCGGCTTCCATGCCTTCTCTTTGCGTGATACGCTCCTCAGTTTACATCAGCAGATTTGCTCGGCATCTACCGATGCTAAACTTGAGGTTCTGGCTGGGTTTGCGCCGGAATTTCACTCCTGGACAATCCTTTGGCGGAAGCGAAGAAAAAGATCTCTCCTGTTACGTATGCCGATGCGGGCGTCGATGTTTCGAGCGGCGACCGGGCGAAGCAGCGCATCAAGTATCTGGCGCAGCGCACCTTTAACCGTAACGTGCTGAGTGAGATTGGCGGGTTTGGCGGGCTGTTTCGGCTGGACCTGCAGAAGTTCAAGCAGCCGGTGCTGGTGTCGAGCGCGGATGGCGTGGGCACGAAGCTGAAGATTGCGTTTGAGCTGGGCGTGCACCATACGGTGGGCGCGGACCTGGTGAATCACTGCGTGAATGACATTGCGGTGCAGGGCGCGACTCCGCTGTTTTTCCTGGATTATCTGGCGACGGGCAGGCTGGACACCGAGGTTACGGAAAAGATTGTGGTGGGGCTGGCGGAGGCTTGCCGGGCGAACGGGTGCGCTCTGATTGGCGGCGAGACGGCGCAGATGCCGGGTTTTTATGCCGATGGCGAATACGATCTGGCGGGCTTTATTGTGGGCGCGGTGGACC
The DNA here is from genome assembly GCA_035532055.1 of Acidobacteriaceae bacterium. Taxonomy (GTDB): domain Bacteria; phylum Acidobacteriota; class Terriglobia; order Terriglobales; family Acidobacteriaceae; genus Silvibacterium. Next base: position 10,561 of record DATKRT010000027.1, read on the forward strand.
GCGAGAAGCTGATTACGGGCGCGACGATCAAGGTGGGCGATGTGCTGGTGGGGCTTCCGTCGACGGGGCTGCACACGAACGGCTACTCGCTGGCGCGGAAGCTGTTTTTTGAGAAGGCGGGGTACAAGCCGGAGCAGTACATTAATGCGCTGAAGGAAAAAGCCGGCGCGGCGCTGATGAAGACGCACCGGAGCTATCTGCACGCGATCCAGAAGCTGACGGCGAGCGGGCTGGTGGCGGGGATGGCTCACATTACGGGCGGTGGGATCACGGAGAATCTGCCGCGGATATTGCCCAAGGGTGTTGGGGCGGTGGTGGAGCTGGGATCGTGGCCGGTGCTGCCGGTGTTTGAGCATTTACAGGAGCTGGGCCAGGTGGAGCAGGATGAGATGATGCGCACGTTCAATATGGGCGTGGGGCTGATTCTGGTGGTTCCGGCGGAGAAGTTCAAGCGGGTGGCGAGCGCGCTGGAGCGGGCGAACGAGAAGTTCTACGTGATCGGCAAGACGGTGAAGGGCGTGCGCAAGGTTACTTATGCGTGAGGCGGCGGACTTCCACAGGGGCTAAAGCCCCTGAAAAGCGTGGAGATTTGCGGCACGGCTGAAGCCGTGCCCTGATACAAGGCTCCTGATGCCGTTGTCGTTGAATCGGTCTTGAGTTGTGACCTGGCTGGAACTTCAGGACGCAGATTTGCCATAGAGGTTTTATGCGAAAACTTGGGGTATTGCTGTCGGGGCGCGGGTCGAACTTTGTGGCCATTGCCGAGAACATTGAGCAGGGGCGGCTGACGGGTTGCGAGATTGCCGTGGTGATTTCAAACAAGGCCGATGCCGCGGGGCTGGCGGCTGCGCGGGCGCGCGGGCTGAAGGCTGTGGCGATTGAGGCTCGCGGACGGAAACGTGCGGAGCACGATGCGGAGATCATTGCGACGCTGAAAGAGCATGGCGTGGAGCTGGTGATTCTGGCGGGGTACATGCGGCTGCTGTCGCCGGAGTTTGTGGCGGCGTTCCGGGACCGGATATTGAATATTCATCCGTCGCTGCTGCCGGCGTTTGCGGGGCTGGATGCGCAGGAGCAGGCGTTCGATTATGGCGTGCAGGTGGCGGGATGCACGGTTCACTTTGTGGATGAAGAGCTGGATCACGGAGTGATTGTGCTGCAGAAGGCGGTCGCAGTGCGTGAGGACGAGGACGCGCATGCACTGGCGGAGCGGATTCTGGAGCAGGAGCACTTGGCGTACTCGGAGGCGATTGCGCGGGTGGTGTCGGGTGAGTACCGGGTGGTGGGGCGGCGGTACGTAAAGGGTTGAGGCGGAAGCCTCCCATTCCATGCCTTAAGAGTAAGGCATGCGGCGCCCTCGATGTGATTCCTTAAAACTGGTAGTGGACGCCGGTTAATTCTTCGGAGAGATTCCAGAGGCGGGCGGCGATGGGTTCGTCGTAGGCCTGAGCTTCGGGGGTGACCTCGACGGGGTAGCCGCGCATTTCGCGGAAGCCGTGGGAGCCGTAGAAGCGGCCGCTGCGGGCTTCCGGGGCTGTGGCTCCGTAGAGTGTGGGGAGCGCGCCCTGCTGCTCAGATTGCCCGAAGATCGAGATCACGAGCGGGGCGATAAGGCCCTCAAAGTTTTTCTTCTGGCCGGGGCCGGCGGCGAAGAGGTTGGTCTTTGCGACTCCGGGATGGACGGCGATGCTGGCTATGTTGGGGTGCGTGGCCTGCAGGCGCCGGTCGAGATCAAAGGCAAAGTAAAGATTGGCGAGCTTGGTTTGGCGGTAGGCGGGCCAGGGCTTGTAGTCGCGCGTCCAGTTGAGGTCGTCGAAGCGGATGCTGCCGCCGCGATGGGCGATGGAGCTGACGGTGACGATGCGCGGGGAGGGCGCGGTGAAGATGTCGGGTAGGAGGAGTCCGGTGAGCGCGAAGTGGCCGAGATGATTGGTGCCGATTTGGAGCTCGAATCCGTCGGCGGTGAGCTGGCGGGTGGGGATGGCCATGACTCCTGCGTTGTTGATGAGCAGGTCGAGACTGCGAGGCTGCGCGAGGAAGGTCTGCGCGAAGGCGCGGATGGAGGCGAGGCTGGCGAGGTCGAGCGCGGCGGGCTCAAGCTGTGCGGCGGGGACTTCGGCGAGGATTCGATTGCGGGCGGCGTTGGCTTTGTCGATGTTGCGGCAGCCGAGGATGACCCGTGCGCCGGCGCGGGCGAGTTCAAGGGCGGCCTGGAAGCCGACGCCGCTATTGGCTCCGGTGACGAGCGCGAGCTTGCCGGACTGCGGGGGGATGTCGGCGGCGGTCCATGGATTCATGCCATATGAATGATGCAGGAATATGCGGGGAGGTGCAAGAAGTTATGCGGTGGGTGTGACCCCACACACAAAGGCTGGTGTGGGGCACAGATGAGCACCGGCGGGTATGTTTCAGGCGGCGCGCTGGTGGGCTTCACCGAGGGTGATTTTGGTGGTGATGCGGTGGCCGTGGCGGTAGTAGGTGATGGAGATGGTGTCGCCGACCTGGTGCTGGTTCATGATGTTGTTGATGTCCTGGGTGCTGGTGACCCGCTGACCGTCGAGTCCAACGATGAAGTCGCCGCCGAGATAAATTCGCAAATTACCAAGATAGGCAGTCTGATTGCCGCCACGAAGGCCGGTACGCTCGGCGGCTCCGCCGGGGAGGACGCGCTGAACGAGGACGCCGTAGGTGGCGGGGAGTCCCATTTGCCGGGCGAGGTCGGGATCGATGGAGATGGACTCGATGCCGAGCGAGGGACGGCGGACGTGTCCATACTTCTGGAAGTCGCCGAGGACGGCCTTGGCGGTATCGATGGGAATGGCGAAGCCGATGCCGGCGCTCTGCTCGACGGAGCCGTTGGGGTTGGTGGCGATGAGGGTGTTGATGCCGATGACTTCGCCGCGGGAGTTGAGCAGCGGTCCGCCGGAGTTGCCGGGGTTGATGGCGGCGTCGGTCTGAATGGCGTTTTCGATGAGCTGGCCCTGCGGTTCGCGGATGGTGCGGATGGCGCTGATGATGCCGGTGGTCATGGTTCCGCTGAGTCCGAAGGGGTTGCCGATGGCGTAGACCTGCTGTCCGACGACGAGATCGCGCGAGGTGGAGGCGAGGGTGGCGGGGACGAGGTCGGCAGGAGGCGCGTCAATTTTGAGCAGTGCGAGGTCCTGCGAGGGGTCGTGTCCGACGAGGGTGGCGCGGTAGCGCTGCTTGTTGTAGAGAGTGACTTCGATCTGCTGTCCGCCGGCGATGACGTGGTTGTTGGTGAGGATGTGACCCTTCTTGTCGAGGATGAAACCGGAGCCCTGGTCCTGCTGTGGGACGACCTGGAAGAAAAAGTTGTAGGTGAGCGCGGAGGAGGTGATGTTGACGACGGAGGGCAGCGCCTTCTTGTAGACGGCGATGTTGTTCATCTCCTGCGGCGTGTACTGGGGCGCGGCGTGGGCCTCAGTAAGCGAGAGGTCGGAGGCGATGGCGTGGCCGGGGAAGAAATGCTGCTGGAGCGGGCCGAAGCTGAGCGTGGTGAGATACCAGAAGCCGCCCACGATGAGGAGAATGATTACGATTCTGCGAAAGGTCATAGCTGAAATCTTTACCCTGTGAGATAGACGCGCTTCTCCCGAAAGAGGAGCGCAGAAGGGTCACGCGCAAAAGGGAGGCGGACTCTGTTGGTGCAAAGAACTATTTTAACGGAGTCAGGCTGTGTGGCCGGGTGCGGACTGGATGGAGAGGTGGGCGAGTTCGGCGCAGATGCGCTCGACCTGGTCGCGGGTGGTGTCAATGGAGCCGTTGTTCACGATGACGTAGTGGGCGAGGGGGATTTTTTCGCTGTCGGGGATTTGGGCGGCGATGCGGCGCCGGGCATCGGACAGGATTGCCTGCTGGGAGGGCGCGTCTGGAAGGCGCGACATGCGATTGACGTAGCGGGCGAGGCGCATATCCGTGGGCGCGGTGACGAGGATGATGCGGTCGAAGCGCTGTCGCCAGCCGGGTGCAGTGCCCTGCAGGTCGGCCTCAAAGATGAGGGCGGACTCGACGATGGCGACGGCGTTGGGATCTTTGGCGAAGATGTCTTCCGCCCATTTCTGCATGGCGGCAATGACGGGCGGATGGACGATCTGATTGAGCTCGGCAATCCGATTCTGGCGGAAGGCGCGGTCGGCGAGGATGCGGCGGTTAAGGGAGGAATCGGCGCGGACCACATCGGAACCAAAGTGGGAGACGATGGCGCGGTAGACATCGTGGCCGGGTGACATGAGCTTGCGTGCGACGGCATCGGCCTCAATGACATGAGCGCCAAGAGAATGAAAGATAGCGGCGACGGTAGTCTTTCCGCTTCCCAGTCCGCCAGTGAGTCCAACTTGCAGCATGGTGTATTTGGAGAAGCCGAGCCTACTTTGATCCTTTCAAAATGCTTTGCTGAGTACAAGAGAGAGAGAGTTTGCAGGCCGTGTGCCTGGCATATGCCGGATACACTGTTTAGATGCAAGAGCAGGAGCGCATCAACAAGGCCGTGGAGATGATTGTATGCCCGGTGTGCCATGGGCGGCTGGAGATGCAGCCGGACAGCGTTCGATGCACGGCATGCGGGCGGAGTTATCCGGTGGAAGACGGAATTCCGGTGTTGCTGGAAGTGCGTGCCAGCCGTGCGGATTGCATCTAATGATGGAAGAAGGGCAGGATCATCCGGTAGGCAATGGCCAGGGCCAGCAGGATGGCAAGAGCAATAAGGGCGAGCATGAGCGTCCACGAAGGGCCTTTCGGATTCTGAGACATAACTGAACCAGTGTAGACCGCGAGTGGGATGAAGCGGCGCAAAGTGTTTCGGGTCACATATTCAGGGTGGGACGTGCAGGTACTCTGAAGTGCTGCAACCAATGGCTGTTGCAAGGCGTAATGAGAAGAGCAGGAGAGTTGTGGCGATTGAAGCGGGATCAGGAAATGCAATTGGGAAGACAGCAACCCATAGAAGGTTCGGGTGTCTAATTGGACAGAGCCGGAGGGAACGACAATGACTCCAGACAGCAGAGTTGAGAAGTTCACGGCAGGCGAGCTGGCGACACTACGCAATGAGCTGATGCAGTCGGGGATTGATATGCGGCAGGCGGCGGAGGTTTTGTCGGCGTTTCTGGCAGGACGCGGCTATGGAGTGATTCCCGAACAGGCGCGGGACGCGGTGATGCGGATTGAGAATGCAGGCTGCACGCCGGAGTGCATGCAGACGGAGCTGGAGCATCTGGCGCTGGTGATGTAGGGCGCGGCGTGTTGGTAAAGTCAGGCGACGAGCCAGAGTGTGAGCACACTGAGGACCAGTGCGACGGGCATCACTATGAGTCCGGTTTTGAAAAATTGCTTTCGGGTGAGCGGAATGTTTTCGCGGCGGAGCGCCATGAGCCAGAGGATGGTGGCAAGCGAGCCGGTGACGGAGAGATTGGGGCCGAGATTGACTCCAATCAGGACAGCGTGAGTGAGGCGGGGCGTGAGCGGAAGCGCCGAGCCCGCGGCAAGAGCCACGGGCAGATTGTTCATGGCATTGGAGAGCAGGGCCGCGCCGCCTGACGCGGCGAGATTTGCAGCCAGCGCGGGCTGATGGGTGAGCCAGCGCAGCGATGACTCAAGGACGTGCAGCATGCCTGCGCGGTTGAGCGATTCCACCAAAACAAAGAGACCGGCGACCAGGGGCAGAATGCTCCAGGAGACTTCGCGCGCGGCGGCCTTGTAGATGCCGCTGTCCTTGAAGCTGACGAGGACGAGCGCGGCGAGTGCGGCGGCGCAGGTGGGAATACCGAGTGAGATACCGAGTGCAGAGCATGTGAGCAGGACGATGGCGGCGAATATGAGTCCGGCGAATGCGAGGCGGCCGGAGGGGGAGAGCTCGGCCTGCTGCTGCGGGCAATGCACCTGCGACGCGAGCGGCTTGCGCGAGAGCGCGAGGAGACAGAAGTACGTGGCGGCGATGGCGACGACGGAGGGTAGCAGGAAGATGCGCAGCCAGGAGCCGAGGTGCGGCATATGGTGGCCGTATACGACGAGGTTGGCGGGGTTGGAGATGGGGAGCAGAAAGCTGGCGGCGTTGGCGACGAGGGCGCAGGCGAGCAGGTAGGGTTTGGGGTCGACGCGGGCGCGGCGCACGGCGGCGAGGACGGCGGGCGTGAGGACGACAGCGGTGGCATCGTTGGAGAGCAGCGCGGTGACGGCGACTCCGGTGAGGTAGATGAGCAGGAAGAGGCGTGAGGCGGACCCGCGTGAGCGGCTGACGGCGTGGTCGGCGATCCAGTCGAAGACGCCCTCGTGGCGGGCCAGCTCAGCGAGCAGCATCATGCCGGTGAGGAAGAGGTAGACGTTGGTTCCCTTGCCGACGGCGGCGATGGCGACGCGGAATGGGATGAGCCGGGTGATGGTGAGCAGGATGGCGGCGGAGCAGATCCAGACGGCCTCGCGAATGTGCCGAGGACGCAGCAGCATGAGCAGGATGCCGGCGAGCGCGATGATCCAGATAAGGACCGCGTGCGTGACGGAGAGGTGCATGCGCTCAGTAGGCTCCGGTGACGATGTTGAGCAGCGGCTGGCCGGCGAGGTAGCGCTCGACCTGTTGTGCTACGAAGGCGATGGCGCGAGGCAGCATCATGGGGCTGGAAGCGGCGACATGCGGTGTGATGAAGAGGTTGGGCGCGGTCCAGAGCGGGTGGCCGACGGGAAGGGGCTCGGGATCGGTGACGTCGAGCGCGGCGCGGATTCTTTTGGCTTCAAGAGCGGCGACGAGTGCATTTGTATCAACGACGGGGCCGCGGGCGGCGTTGACGAGCAGAGCGCCCTGCGGCATGCGGTCGAGCTCGCGGGCGCCGATGAGGCCGACGGTTTCAGGAGTCTGCGGAACGATGAGGATGACGATGTCTGCGGCGGGGAGCAGATCGAGGAGGCGCGAGACGGGCTCCACTCCGGGGCGCGCGCTGCGGGCGACGCGGACGATATCGACACCGAAGGGCGCGAGGCGTTCTTCAATGGAGCGGCCGATGGAGCCGTAGCCGACGATGAGGGCGCGCTTGCCGTGGAGTTCCTCCTGCAGGACGGGCGGGTAGTTGACCTGCGATGCGTGATGCATCGCGCGGTAGTGCTCGTCGGCGAGGGAGCGCCCGCGCCAGTCATGCGCTTGTTGGAGCGCGTTGTAGAGCGGAAAAAATTTGAGCACGTTGAGAATGGCGGCGACGACCCACTCGGCGGTGGGGATGTTGTGCATTCCCTGACCGTCGCAGAGGGTGATGCCGGGAGAACGCAGCGGCAAGAGCAGATCCACACCCGCGAACAGAGACTGGATGACGCGCACGCCGCGAAGGTGGGAATGGACCTGGGTGATTTCGCGGGCGTAGACGGGCGCGACCCAGAACTCGATGTCGAGCGGGCGGGCGAGGTCGGCCTCAATAGGGATGACAGTGGTCTGCGTGGGGAAGGTACGGACCAGTTCGGGTTTGACCCAGGCTGGAATGCCGACGTTGAGGGTGCGCATGGCTTCGTTTTATCAGATGCGCGGATTTATTTGGTTTTGTGCTGCGTAGCGTGCAGACAATGTTTGAGCGCCTTGAGTCCGGCGGTGATGGCCTCTTTGGGGATGGCGTAGCCGAAGCGGATGTGGCCCTCGCCCTGCGCGCCGAAGACGACGCCGGGGATGGTGGCGATGTGCGCCTTCTCCAGCAGCATGTCACAGACCTTGCGGCTGTCCTTACTGATCTGGGTGACGTTGGGGAAGGCGTAGAAGGCGCCTTCGGGGGTTTCGCATTCGAGGCCGGCCTCGTGGAGTCCGGCGATGAGCAGGTCGCGGCGCTCGCGGTATTCTTCGCGGCGCTTTTCGAGCGCGGTTTGCGGGATGTTGAGGGCCTCAAGCGCGGCCCACTGCATGGGCGTGGCGACTCCGTTGGTGGAGTAGAGGACGAGCTTTTTAAGCGCGGTCATGAAGGGATCTTTGGCGACGGCGTAGCCGACGCGCCAGCCGGTCATGGCGTAGGACTTGGAGAAGGTGTAGCAGGTGATGGTGCGCTGGGCCATTCCGGGGAGCGAGGCGATGGAGACGTGCTCGCCTTCGTAGACGAGGTCCTCATAGGCTTCGTCGGCGATGACGACGAGGTCATGCTTTTTAGCGAAGGCGGCGACCTCTTCGGCTTCCGCGCGGGAGAAGACGATGCCGGAAGGATTTTGCGGCGTGTTGTAGTAGATGGCGCGGGTGTTTTCGGTGGTGAAGCGCTCGAGCGTATCCGTGATTCCGTTACGGCGCGCGGAGGCGGTGGGAACAAGCAGGGCACGGCCTTCCGCGCAGGTGATCATGTCGCGGATGGGCGTCCAGAAAGGCGAGAAGAGGAGGACATCGTCGCCGGGATTGAGCACGGCCTGAAAGGAGACGAAGAGCGCGTGCGCGCCCCCGGTGGTAAGGATGATGTCGTCCTGCGTGGCGGAGATTTGATTGCGCTGGGTGAGCTTTTTGGCGAGCGCGGCGCGTAGCGGATCAATGCCGGACGAGGGCGCGTAGTGGGTTTTGTTTTCGACGATGGCCCTGATGAGCGCGTACTTGATGACCTCGGGCGTCTCAAAGAAAGGCTCGCCGCCGTGGAAGGCGTGCACGGTTTGGCCGGCGGCGCGGAGCTCAAGAACCTTGTTGCGAATGCGGACGATGTCGGAGAATCCGACTTCATCGAGACGCTTTGCTGTACGCAGACCACTTTGCCTAGACGTCATCGCTCGTGCGCCCTCCCTTCGGACTGACCAGCTTAAGCCATTTTTTGGATTGCTGTAAGTGGCGGGGGGAAGGTTTTGTTGACGGGAGCGAGGCGGGCGGGAGGCCGTGGTATGCTGCGGAGGCATGCGACGCTCAATCCTATGGTTTGTACTGGCGGCGGCGCGGTGCATGCTGCTGGTGCTGAATCTGCGGCGCTACCACGACCTGAACACGCTGGTGATGGCGGTGGCCGTGGTGGCGTTTGTGGCGGTGGGCGTGTACTTCCGACGGCGCGAGGCGAAACAGGAGCCGCGCCAGCCTAAATTCAAGTAGAGCGTGTGGTTCTATTCCTTTGAGCCCGCCCCTCAGGGGCTAAACAGGCTGCGGAAAAAGTCATGCATGAGTTACTTTTTCTCCACCGAGGTTTGATTTAAGACAGAAGCATGCGTGGAGACGATCAGAAGCAGACGGCGATGTTCAGCTATTTAACTTTGGCGCAGCGG